>CAMAXI010000005.1 GCA_945862165.1 Chryseobacterium gleum | reverse complement strand
ACAGAGGAAATTGGATTATTTATTTCGTTACGAATATTCGATAAAAAATTACTTTTTAATTTTTCAGAAGCAATTAACTTTTCATTCACCGCATTTAATTCTGCAGTTAGTTTTCGTTCCTCAATCAAATTAGCAGCATTTTCATCCAGCCTTCTTTTAATTTCAATAAGTAACTCTTCGTCCGTTAATTTTGGTGACTTCATCATCGTTATTCTTGTTTTTATTGTTAAACAATGCCCAAAAATAGGCAAGTTATTTTGTAAAAATTATGACCTAAATTATATTTTCACAAACATGGTTGGTTTTAAAGGCTTTAAAGGAACATCAATTCCTGAAATAGATTCGGAATGTCCCAAGAAAAAATACCCTCCTGGTTTTAAATGCATGCATAATTTATTAATGACTTTTTCTTGTGTTTCTCTGTCAAAATAAATTAAAACATTTCTACAAAAAATAATGTCAAAATCTTTCGGAACGTTATAACTCGTATCCATTAAATTTAAGCGTTGAAATCGTGCTTTTGCTCTCAAACTTGGAACAATTCGAACCATCGGATTTTCTTGATCTTTACTTCGAAGTAAGTATTTTTTTTTCTGCGATAAAGGAATTACATCCACGCGATCTAATGGATATATTCCCAATTTTGCTTTTTCTAAAATACGCGCAGAAATATCCGTTCCTAATATCTCAAAATCAATTTTTCGGTTATTTTCAATAAACTCACTAATAACCATTGCAATGGTATATGCTTCTTCTCCAGATGAACTTGCTGAACTCCAAATTTTTAATGGTTGACGCGAATCCGCAACTAAAAAGTCAGGCAGAACTACTTCCTTCATGAAATCAAAATGCGCTGACTCTCGGTAAAAATCCGTTTTATTGGTAGAAACTAAATCAATCATGTTAACAATCTCACTTTCGCTAGCCTCACCTGACAATACATATTTAGTATAATCTGCATAGGACTTTATACCATTTATCTTTAAACGCGAAGCTAAGCGAGATTGTAACATTATCTTTTTAGAAATAGGCAGTTTAATCCCGTAATTCACATAAATAAAATTGCTCAATTTCGTGAAATCTGCATCATTTAAAGGAGCTATTTGATTATCAGACATATTTCTACTTTATTTTCGGATATTTTTTTTAACTAATATCATTTGTAAACCATTAAAACCCTATAAATTCTTCGTCTATCTCATCTTTACCACCCAAATAAGATAGAAAATAAATACTTTTTCATAGGAGTTTCTAAAAAATCAACAAAGCGAATATATGGTTTTCTACTCTATTTTTTTATTAATTTTTTTTTAAACGGTAGAAAGTATTTAGTAATATTAAAATTCTATAAAATCATTTGAATCTATTTTTTCATCATCTAAATTGATATTGATTGTTTTTAGTTTTTCATTAAAAACAGTTGATATTTTGTTGTTAATCAATGTTTTTCTGTCTTTTTTAAGACACTTTTTTCAATTTTCGATAACTTACCACCATCTATATTAAAAAATGAAACTGCTTTTTGTAGTTCTTCAGCTTGAACACTTAGCTCATCTGCTCCAGCAGCCATTTCTTCAGCTGTTGCAGCATTATCTTGCACCACTTTGTTTAGATTTTGAATCGTATTATTGATTTGATCAGCTCCAGAACTTTGTTCGATACTTGAAGCCGTAATTTCTTGAACTAAATCAGACGTTTTTTGAATATTTGGTACCACTTCATTCAGTAAAATTCCTGATTTTTGAGCAATATCTACACTTCGATTAGATACCTCATCTATTTCAGTAGCTGCCAATTGACTTCTTTCAGCAAGTTTTCTTACTTCTGCTGCAACAATGGAGAAGCCTCTTCCGTGTTCACCTGCTCTTGCTGCTTCAACAGCTGCATTTAATGCTAGAAGATTTGTTTGTCTTGAAATCTCCCCAATTATAGAAATTTTGGTTGCAATTGTTTTCATTGAGTTTACTGTCTCAGAAACTGAATCTTTACTTTCTAAAATATCTACTGCTGCTTTTGTTGAAATTTTTTCAGTTAATCTTGAATTACTTGTATTTTGTTGAATATTGGCAGTAATTTGTTCCATTGAAGAGGAGATTTCTTCCACTGAACTTGCTTGATCTGTTGCTCCTTCCGATAGATTTTGAGCAGAAGTTGCCATTTCAACACTTGCTGATGCTATTTTATCAGAATTTGAAATCACTTTAGCAATTAAATCACTTAAAATGTCGATTGTTCTATTTAAAGAAGCTCCCATAATTTGAAGTTTTCCTTTTGATTCAATCATGTATTTTTGAGTTAAGTCACCTTTTGATAATGCTTTTAAAACTCTAGAAACTTCATCAGCTGCTATTTGTGTATCTATGGAAGCTTCTGTTGACTCTGTTAAATCTGACGAAATTGATACGATTTTTACAATTCTATCTTGATCATCTTTTACAGGCGAGTAAGTTTCAACAAACCATTTTACTTTTCCTGATTTAGTAATTCTTTTATATATATCATTTTTAGAATGGCCACCTTTTAGATCTTTCCAAAAATTTGTGTAATTATCTGATTCTGAAGTTATTTTATCAACAAATAATTTATGATGTTTTCCGATTACTTCTAATTTAGAGTATTCCATAGTTGAAATAAAATTATCGTTTGCTGATAAAATAATGCCATTAGGATCAAATTCTGTGTATGAATAGGTTGTATTTATTGCATTAATAATGCCCTCCGCAGCTTGTTTAGCTAGTATATCTGAAGTGTTTTCATAGCAGACACCAATAAATTTAAATGGTTTCCCATCAGCATCTAATACTGGTGCAAATACTCCATCAACATAATAAGGTGTGTCGTCTTTTTTCTTGTTTTTTAGAGCTGAGGAGAATACTTCACCATTTAGTACAGTATTCCATAAATTAGTAAATGTGTCTCTTGAAGTATCTTCATGTCTTACAATATTTTGATTTTTCCCTATTAACTCATCTTTTCTATATTGAGAAACATCGATATAATTATCATTTACGTAAGAAATATTTCCTGATAAATCAACTTCAGAAACCAAACACAATTTGTCCATTAATTTAACTCGAGCATCGATTTCTCTTTGGGCAGCTTCTGTTTTCTCTTTGGCTTCCAATAAATTAGCTTTCATTTCGATTAGGGAATTTCCTAATTCATCATTTTGATTGTTTAATTTTAATTCTTCACTCAAATTTCCTTTTCCAATTTCTTTTGCAAAATTTGCTGCTCGAGATAAACTAGAAATCATGTCTTCAACTGATTTTAAAATACCTATATTTTCTTGACCATCTTTTTTAGGAATTTCAATAGACAAATTTCCTACAGCAACTTGATCAACATAACTTGCAGCTTGAACTAGATTATTTTTCATTTCAATTAATGAATTGCCAAGTTCATCTTTTTCATCTAACAATTCAAAATGCTCGTTTAAATTTCCTCGACCTATTTCTTTAGCAAAATTGGATGCTTTTGAAAGTCCAGCAATCATTAGTTCTACAGATTTTAATAATCCTTGATTTTCTTGACCGTTTTTTTTAGGTATTTCAATTGAAAGATTACCGATTGCAACTTGATCTACAAATCCCGCAACTATCATAGGGTCTTCACCTAAAATGGTTTGAAGTCTTTTGACAATCGTTGAACCAAAAGCAATAGAAATTAATATACTTAAAACACTTAATATCCAAATAGTACTATTTGCTCCATTTGATAGTGAGTTCATTTTTTGGTTAGAAACAAAGGCAATTGAGGTATTATTCTGATCGATTTTTTCTAAAAATTCAGTTAATACATCGATATTTTTATCAAATAGTTTATCAAGTTGTTCTGTTTCAATATAGTTTAATCTAATTTTAGCGGTTTTTAAAGTATATGAATTACTCAATCTATTGATAGCTAGTTTTGATTTTGCTGAAAGTTTAATTTTTTCCATCAAAGGAATTAAGTTTCTTTTATATGAATCAATTAAAATGTTTGAAGATTCAGATAAAATCTCTTTTTCTTTTTCAAAATCCGAGCCCCATTCGTCTGAAGTTGAAATGGAATAAATTTTGGCCAAGTTTAAATCTAATTTTACTATTGCAGAATCATTTATTGTTGTCCAGATTTTAAGATCTTTTTCATTAGAAGTTGAAGCAAATTCCATGACAATGTTTTTTTCAATTGCCATGGAAAGTTTAGCTGAATTTAAAGCTTCCTTTAGATCCATACTTTTTTTAACATCTTCTTCTTGGTTGTCAATTGATTTTAATAGTGAAATTACAACAACAGACATGATTACTAACAATCCAATTGTTACTGAATATCCAATAATTAACTGTTTTCTAATGGGCAACTTTAAAATACTTTTCATGTATTTTAATTTATTATTTAAAATTGACTTAGTATAGAGTAGATGTGTTGAACAAAAATATTATTTTAAAAGAATTAAATCTATTATTTAATATTACTATTTGTTAAATTAAATGTTATCTAGTTAGTTTTCAAGACTAGCATAAATATTTTTATTTACTTTGTTTTTTTACTTTTTACTTCATTCTCATTAATTTAAAAAAAGGAAACAGCATTTTGAAGCTCTTCTGCTTTTAATTGTTCTGAACCAAATGCCATTTCTTGTGCTGTAGATGCGTTTTCTTGAACAACTCTGTTTAGATTTTGGAGAGATAAAATAGAGGTCGAGAAATTGGGTATGTATTATTACTTGTAGTTTTTAAAGTTGGGGCAACAAAGGTTTGGCCTTTATCAAATGATACTGAAATTGGTTAATGAAAAAAGAATTAACCCGAAAATTTCATGAAAAATGAAATAATTGGGTTAAATGAGTTTGTAAATATGAATTAAAGTGGGATATAACCAAGTTCTTCAATTATTTTTTGACCTTCATCAGATAATGTAAAATCAGAAATTTCTTTTGCTTTTTCAACATTCGTATTTTCATACATGAAAAATAAAGGTCGAGAAATTGGATAGGATTTATTCATAATTGAACTCAAAGATGGGTAAACGTATGTTTTACCCTGATCAAAAGAAACCGAAAGAGCTTTAATTTTTGGACTTTTAAAACCTAATCCTATATATCCAATTGCACCTTTTGAAATTTCAACAGATTGAACAATTGCTTCATTCACAAAAGTGCTTAAAATATTATTACTATATTCTTTATCGTCTAAGACTTGTTCTTTAAAGTAAGAATTTGTTCCTGAAGTAGTTTCACGAGTGTATATTTCTATTGTTAAATTTTGACCGCCAACTTCACTCCAATTTGTAATTTTACCAGTATAAATTAATTCAATTTGTTCTCTGGTTAATTTTGAAACAGGATTGTTTGGATTTACAATTATCATTAATGCATCGTAGGCAATTATTTTTTTGATAATTGTTTTATTTTTATTTTTTAATTCGAGTTTTTCTTCGTCTTTTAAATCCCTAGATGCCATTGCAATATCAGTTTCGCCGTTGATTAATGCCTTAATTCCATCACCGGTTCCTCCACCAGCAATTGAAAGAGAAATGTTTTCAAAAGCTGTTTTAAAAATACTAACTTCTGCTTCTACTATTGGTAAAACAGTATCACTCCCTTTAATTGTTACAATTTTTTTTCTTGATTTTTTTTCTAAATCATCTAAAGAATTTGAACAACTAAATAAATTAAAACCTATTAAAAGTATAAGGATATTTTTAATTTTCATGAATTTTATTTTTAATTTAACCACAATTAATATGATTTTAGAGTAGGTACATACTTATTTTGCTACTAAATTAATTTAAATTCAGTTAATTAAAATTTTTCAATATTATATTAATATTAAAAAGTAACTTAAAATTCCATAAATTCATTGTCCAAACTGTCCGGGAATCCAAGATTTATGTCGATTCCACTTGCACTACTTTTCGAAGTAGTTTTAGTAATCGGTTTAACTTCTTCTCGAGTGGAACTAAAAGATGATTTAGCAAATCTTTGTTTTAATTGAGGTTTACTTTTAGTTGTAAACTGTTGCATCCCTTCGATTTTAAAAAACGAAATTGCATCTTGTAAATTCTCTGCTTGCGCACTTAATTCCTCTGCTCCAGCAGCCATTTCCTCTGCTGTAGCTGCATTTTCTTGCACCACTAAATTTAAATTTTGAATGGCACTATTGATTTGTTCAGAACCAGAACTTTGTTCATTCGAAGAAGCTGTAATTTCCATCACTAAATCGGATGTTTTTTGAATATTTGGGACAACATCGTTTAACATCTGACCAGATTTTTGAGCAACGTGAACACTTTTTGCAGAAATTTCATCAATTTCTGTCGCAGCCAATTGAGATCTCTCTGCTAATTTTCTTACCTCTGCAGCAACGACAGCGAAACCTCTACCATGTTCTCCTGCTCGAGCAGCTTCTACTGCAGCATTCAATGCTAACAAATTTGTTTGTCTCGAAATCTCACCAATAATTGAAATTTTAGAAGCAATTAACTTCATGGAAGACTCTGTTTCATTAACAGATTCTTTACTTTCGTTGATGTCAATCGCTGCTTTAGAGGCTATTTTCTCTGTTTGTCTTGAGTTACTTGTATTCTGTTGAATATTTGCCGTCATTTCCTCCATTGAAGAAGATATCTCTTCCACTGAACTTGCTTGATTCGTTGCTCCTTCTGATAATTGTTGTGCAGAATTTGAAATTTGAGTACTTGCTGAAGATATATTTAATGTATTTTCCATGACTTTACTAATTAAATCATTCAATACATCAATTGTCTTGTTCAATGCATCACCCATTCGTTTCAATTCACCTTTCGAAGAAATTTCGTAACGTTGGGTTAAATCTCCTTCTGCAAGCGCATTAATGACTCTACTAACTTCCGATGCAGCTTTTTGTGTTTCAATCTCTCCTTCTTTTTGTGTGATTAATAAATCAATGGTATCATTCAGTGCATCTCCCATTTGTTTTAACTCGGCTTCAGAAAGCACACTAAACTTTTGGGATAAATCACCATTGGATAGTGCCTCAAGAACGCGCATTACTTCTTTTGTTGCCGCTTGCGTAGCTAGTCCAGCATTTGTTGCAGTAGTTACATCTGTCGCAATCTTAACTACTTTATGCACCCTTCCAAGTTCATCTTTTACTGGCGAATAAACCGCTTGAAGCCACACTTCTTTCCCGGATTTTGTAAATCTTTTGAAAAGTGCATTTTGTGCAAGTCCCAATGCCAGATCATCCCAAAATTTTAAATAATTAGAAGAATTTGACTCGGATGGGTCTACGAATAATTTATGGTGTTTACCAACAATTTCAGGTAAGGTATACCCCATCGTTGTTAGAAAATTATCATTTGCTGTAATGATATTACCTTTTGTGTTAAATTCAATAAATGCGTAGGAAGTATTAATTGCATTTACAATGCCCGCTGCAGCTTGTTTTTCAAAGGTTTCGATTGTATTTTCATAACGAACACCTAAATATTTTACAGGTTTACCATTTGGACCCAAAACTGGAGCAAAAATACCATCTACATAATAAGGTGTTCCATCTTTTTTACGATTTTTAATTGGACCACGGAAAATCTGACCTCTACCAATTGTTGCCCATAATTCTTTATATACTTCTTTGGCCATGTCTGGGTGACGCACAATGTTTTGGTTGGAACCAATCAATTGCTCGCGCGTATATTGCGAAACTTCACAATGTTTGTCATTTACATAGGTAATAAATCCTTTCAAATCTACTTCGGAAACAATACATAATTCATCTACTAATTTTGTTCGTGTTTCGATCTCTCTCAATTGTTGTTCTGATTCAGATTTCAAACTTAAATAACTTGCTTCAATCTCTTTCAATACAGTTACTAAATCTTGGTCATTTATTTTTAATTCAAGAGATTCTTCAAAATGATTTCCCACACTTTTCTTTCCCCAATTTTTGACTGCATTAATATCAGAAATGAGTGTATTTAATTCTTTTACAATAGCATCGTTATCTATTGAATTTACAGATATTAAATCAATTTGTTTCCCTACATTTATCTTTTTCAAAAATTCTACTAGCAATCCTGTTTCTTTTTTACTTAATCCACCAAACATATTTTTTTATTTTATTTTGTTTTTAATATTATGCTAACTACTGTTTATATTATTCATCTAATTAAAGTATAGGCGTACTTTTTACGTATACTTCCAAAAGAGTAAAATTACTCTTTTGTATGCGTTTCTTCTAATTTTACATTCGCTTCACTTGCGATATTAATAGAGTCTAAATCATTAGATGAAAAAACTTTATCTACATCTAACATCATGATAAAATGATCGTTTTCTTGAATCATTCCTTGCACATAATCCGAGCGATAACGTGAAGCTAAAGTTGGCGTTTGTTTTATTTCATTGGTATTTAACTCAAATACTTCTGATACTGAATCCACTAAAGCACCTACTTCGATTACCTCTTCATTCACTTCAATACTGAGTACTAATATACATGTATTTATGGTAAACTCGATAGGTGTCATACCAAATTTAATACGGGTATCAATTACTGGTAATACAGCACCTCTTAAGTTAATCACCCCAACTAAAAAATTGGGAGACTGTGGCACCTTGGTGATTTTAGGAACTTCTAAAATTTCCATAATTTTCATTACAGGAATCGTGAAGTTTTCACCGTCTAATTTGAACGATAAAAACGATTTAGTTTCACCATTCAATACGTTTCCATTCATTTGTTCACTTTTCATGATCTTATTTCTACTTTAGCATGTTCCGTATATAAATCAATAATTTTATGGGTATCCATCACTAAAGCGATAGAGCCATCTCCTAGAATTGTAGCTCCAGAGATAAAATCTTGATTTCTATAATACTTCCCAATTGGTTTAACAACTGCTTGATATTCTCCTATAATGCAATCTACACTGATACCTACTCGACGATCTAAATCACTCACTACAATTATCTGTGAACTTTCATCGTCTGAAATTTCATCATATCCAAACTCTTTGTGGATATTGATAAATGGTATCTGTTGATTATCTAATACTAATAATTGGTTGAAATTACCAATCATTTCTTTGTTTTCTACCTCATAACATTTGTCTACAACCGATAAAGGAATAATGTAGAATACATTTGCAACCTCAACGAGTAATCCATCTATAATCGATAGACTCAAAGGTAATTTAATGGTTAATGTTGTTCCGATATTTACTTTTGAATCGACAATGATAGAGCCCTTCAATTCGGAGATGTTACGTTTTACAACATCCATTCCCACTCCTCTTCCGGAAATATCCGTTACCACCGCAGCAGTAGAAAAACCTGGGTAAAATATAAAGTCAAAAATTTCCTTTTCGGACAATACATCATCCGGTTTCAAGAATCCTTTACTAATTGCTTTTTCACGAATTACATCCACATCAATTCCTTTTCCATCGTCTATGATTTGGACATACACAAAAACTCCAGAATAAAAAGCCTTTAATTTTACCGTACCTTTGCGCGGTTTATCCAATGCTTCTCGATTTTCCGGCAATTCTAAACCATGGTCTAAACTGTTACGGATAATATGCATTAAAGGATCTGTTAATGTTTCGATGATTGACTTATCTAATTCTGTTTCCCCTCCTTCTGTCACAAACTGTACTTCTTTGTTTAAAGACATGGAAACATCACGCACCAATCGTTGAAAACGACTAAACATATTGTTTATAGGAACTAATGTCATACCAAACGCAATATCTCTTAGTCTTCGCGATAATTTCTCAATATTTTCAGAGATAATTTCTAACTCCGGAGTTTCATTTTTTTGATTGTAGAGTGTCAATGAAGCTTGGGTGGTTACTAACTCACTCACAAGGTTCATTAATTCATCTAGCTTATCCGAAGAAACGCGAATACTAGAAATTACTTTTTCTTTGGTTTCTACTTTAGCGGTTTTAAGCGCTTCATTAGCATCGGATACAGATTTTACTGCAGGCTGCTGAAGTATCTCTACTTTTTTTCCTACTCTCTCGATTAAGGATGTTAATTCTGCAGCATCTAATTTTACATCTTTAAAGATTGTAGCTTGAACGAATTCCGAAAATTCCGTATTCGCAATTAAATCCGTATATAAATAAGGTTTTATTTCAATAATTGCATTGGATTCTGCGAATACAAACACTTCATTTAAAATCGCTTTGGAACAATTTGTTTCTACAAAAACATCCCAATACGTAACACAATTGGTCGGTTTAAAATCATCGATAGATTCCAATTTTTTAAAATGTGGAATAATTAATGTTTTTCCTAATTGTGCAATTTCAGCTAATAATAATAAAGGATTCGAACCATCCAATAAAAATTCTGGTTTTGGTTCGAAATAAACATGGTATGTTTTAACCCCATTTTCTACCTCATCCTGCATATGTTCCGAACCATTTACAGTTTGTTGCTTACTATTCTCGGTAGTAGCTGGTGCTGCAGATTTTTTCTGAATAAACTGATGGATTTGATAAATCAGTTGATCGTGGTTTTCTTTATTGGTAGGGTCTTCTAATTCCGAATCGATAATAATCAAATTAAGATGATCAAAAGAAGCTAGCGTCGTATTTAGAATTTCGCGCGTAAGTTGCATTTCTCCTTGACGAATTTTATCATAAATTGTCTCTAAATCATGTACAAATTCGGCGATTTTAGCAAGACCAAACATACTGCTATTTCCTTTTAAGGTATGCATAACCCGGAAAACCTGCTCAATGTTCGATTTATCATTTGGGTTATCTTCCAGGGATAACAAGGAAGATTCCAAATTTTCAAGAAGTTCATTCGCTTCTTGAATGAAGGTGGCTTTCATTTCTTCCATTAGCGTATCACTTTATTAACGACAGCAATTAATTTCTCTTTCACAAAAGGTTTAATAATCCAACCGGTTGCTCCAGCGTTTTTAGCTTCCGTTTTTTTGGAATCTTGGGACTCTGTGGTTAAAATTAAGAAAGGAAGGTATTTAAATTTATCCAATTTCCGAACCTCTTTCAGAAATAATATCCCGTCCAATATCGGCATATTTAAATCAGAAATAATTAAACTGACTTGTTCATTTTGCTTTAATAAATCCAGTGCATCTTTCCCATCTTTAGCAACAATAACTGTAAATCCAGCCTCGCGAAGTGCTAAACCAACAACTACACGGATACTTTCTGAATCGTCTGCTATAAGTATTGTTTTTGCCATAATTATCTATTTTGGGAAAATATCAGGATTGAAATTCGGTAAAACCACAGGTGTTTAATAATTTTCTGTCTTCTCGAGACAAATCTGCTTGAATCGCAATAAACTTGTTTAGTGGATAAAAATGAACCCTAATCGCATGAAATAATTGAATTACTGTTATATCAATATCTGAAATGTTCGTTAGATTAATTTCAGCAATATCATAGTTTTCAAAAACCGAATGTACTTTAGAATAGAGTAATTCGACATGTTTAATAGTTAAATTTCCTTCTAGGGAAATAATCATTCTTCGTTGTGTTTTTCTACGGGAAGGTTTGAAATTTAAGGTTAAATCTTCCAAAACAACGTCCGTGTATATTGTTGAAGGTTCTGAACTTTCCGTATTTTCTAGCGTAACTTCTGTCTCTTTAACTGCTTCATTGGAAGTTAGGTTCTCGAAAAATTCATCTAAACTAACCGAAACAGCTGGTGTTATTTCTTCCTGTGCTACCGGTGGTATCGCTTCAAGGGCTTTATCTTCCTTTTTTAAAGGAATTAACCTATCCACTTTCATATTTTTACCTAAAGCCATGGTATTACTTGTTAAATTCTATAATTTCTTCTGCTAGTAAAATGTATTCTTTTGCGCCATTGGAATTCGGAGAATAAGCTACAACACTTTGTCCGTGTGAAGGAGCTTCCGCCACTTTAACATTTCCACGAATAGACGTTTTAAAAAAAGAAAAATCATAATTTGCTTTCACAAAATCGATCACTTCTTTCGAAAGTTTTTTTCGTAAATCGATATTCACACCAAGCACACCTAAAAATTCCAATTTTTCGTTTAGCACCATTTTTATTTCCTGAATTGTTCGAACAATGTGCATTAATCCTTGAATACTTAATACATCTAGTAAAATTGTAGACATCACATAATCTGCAGCGGTTAATGCATTTACAGTCAATAAAGACCTTGCTGGGGAACAATCTATCAGTATATAATCATATTTGTCTTTGATAGTATCTAATAGGTTTTTCAGTAAAAATTCGCGATCATCCACACTATACATAGACAACTCGATATCTGAGAGTCGCATGGTAGCTGGTAAAATATCCATTTTTTCCTGATGGATTACCACTTCTTCAAATTTCTTTTCATTGCTTAATACATACGAAATATCTTCTTGCTCTTCATCAAAACCAAAAGAATAAGAAAGATTACCTTGGGGGTCGAGATCAACAAGAAGCACGCGCTTGCATTTCAGTGCTAATGCTGCACCTAGATTGATTGCGGTAGTAGTTTTTCCAGTACCTCCCTTATGATTTGCAATTGCCAGGATCATCACTTACGATTTCAAGTATAACGTATACTAAAACTAGGCAAATATAGTGTTATTAACGTAAAAATAGATATGTGCTTAAATCAAAAAAAACTTTTTTTATTAATTTAAGTCTTTAGACGTAGCTAATTTTGCTGATACGATACAAATGATGTAATTGTGAACATCTATTTTTAATCTAAAATTTAGATTTTTAGTATTTTACAAATACGTTTTTAGGTTCTGTGAAGAATCGTAGAGCTTCCCATCCGCCTTCTCTCCCAACTCCAGAAGATTTCACACCACCGAAAGGAGTTCTCAAATCGCGTACCATCCAACAATTAATCCATACAATTCCAGATTGCGCTTGATCTGCAAAACGGTGAGCACGTTTTAAGTCATTTGTCCATAGTGTAGTTTGTAAACCATATTCTGTGGAATTTGCCATCATTAAAGCTTCTTCTTCGGTGTCAAATGGAGTCAAAGTAACAACTGGTCCAAAAATTTCTTCTTGGTTTGTTCTGCAATCATACGCTAAACCTTCAATTACTGTCGGACGCATATAATATCCGTTGTCGTAAGGCGCTTCTAAATGTACACGTGTCCCACCGGTTAAAACTTTTCCGCCTTCTTCTTTGGCTAGTTCAACATAGGAAAGTACTTTTTCTAAATGCGGTAATGAAACCAATGCTCCCATGTTTGCTTTAGGGTCTGTTGGATTGGAAACAATCGCTTTATTCACTTTTTCGACAAAAGCGGTTTTAAATTTCTCATAGATTGCGCGTTCCACAAAAATTCGGGAACCACACAAACAAATTTGACCTTGGTTGGAGAAGGAAGAACGAATTGTAGTACTTAACATTTCCTCAAAATCACAATCTGCAAATATCACGACTGGATTTTTACCACCAAGTTCTAGGGATAATTTCTTAAACATTGGTGCTGCTGTTCTGGCTAAATACTCTCCTGTTTTTGTACCACCCGTAAACGAAATTGCTTTAATTTTTTTATGTTTTACGATGGCATCACCAACCTTTGCTCCTAAACCATGTAAAATGTTTAATACACCTGCAGGCATTCCAGCATCTTTTGCAACTTGACCCAATAAATAGGCAGTATACGGCGTAATTTCAGATGGTTTAGCTATAACACAATTTCCAGCAGCTAATGCAGGTGCAATTTTCCAAGAAAATAAATATAAAGGAAGATTCCATGGAGAAATACATCCAACAATACCAATCGGTTTACGTAAGGTATAATTGATTCCTTCCCCTTGCATGTGGTGCGATTCAGAGGCAAAATGGGTGATCGCTGTTGCGAAAAAATGAAAATTCGAAACCGCTCTTGGAATATCTACATGTCCGGCTAATGAAACTGGTTTGCCATTATCTCTCGATTCCGCTTGTACAAATTCCTCCATACGTGCTTCAATCCCTTCTGATAATTTCACTAATATTTTACTGCGTTCTTCGTTGGACATGTTAGACCAAATCGGAAATGCATTTTCTGCTGCTTCTACTGCTAATTCTACATCGCGTTCGTCAGAATCTGGAATTAAAGAATATACTTGACCTGTAGCAGGTTCATAATTATCAATATATGCATCGCTAATAGGTGCAATGTAATTTCCGTTGATGAAGTTTTGTAGTTTTATCATGATGGTAAAATAAGTTGTACAAAGTTAAAAAAATATGATGTGAAATTTTTGAACCATTGAGAAATTAAGAAGTTTAGGTTGGATTGGATGATAAACAGGTAGAATTCATTAAGACGCTTTGCTTTGAGAGTTCTTTAGAAATCTAAATTATGTATCTATTTTTTTGAAAGACCAAGGATCTTAAAATGAAACTAAAATAATTTTCGCTTAATTTCTAAACTTCTTAATGGTGAAAATTTTAAAAATCAATACCCTAATATCTTCAAATAGTCAGCAGCAGTTTGTTCTTCGGAGAAAAGTTCTGTTTTAATCTTTCCATTTTCATCGCGACGAATCAAGACATGTTTCGGTTCCGGTATCAAACAATGTTTCAATCCACCAAAACCACCAATTGTTTCTTGGTAAGCCCCAGTATTAAAAAAACCAATATATAGCGGTTTCGTTTTACTGAATTTCGGGAGATAAATTGCATTTGAATGTTGCTCTGAATTATAGTAATCGTCGCTATCACAGGTTAATCCTCCCAACAATACACGTTCGTAATCATCGTTCCAACGGTTGATTGGCAACATGATAAATCGCTGATTGATTGCCCAAGTGTCTGGAAGGTTGGTCATAAAAGAAGAATCTATCATGTTCCAACGCTCTCTATCGTTTTGTTTCTTTTGTTGTAATATATTAAAGATTGCGCCACCACTTTCTCCAACTGTAAACGAACCAAATTCAGTGAAAATGTGTGGCTCTGGGATGTTGTTATCCGAACAAACACGCTTCACCTGTGTTAAGATTTCTTTGACCATGTAAGCATAATCAAAATCAAATTGTAAGGATTTTTTAATCGGGAAACCTCCTCCAATGTTTAACGAATCCAATTCAGGACATACCTTTTTTAGATCACAATAAACGCGTAATAATTTGGTTAATTCGTTCCAATAATAGGCAGTGTCGTTTATTCCAGTGTTAATGAAAAAATGTAACATTTTAATTTTTACACGCGGATTTTCCTGCACAATGGTTTTGTATAAAGGCAAAATCTCTCGGTAACGCACACCTAGTCGTGAGGTATAAAACTCAAACTTAGGTTCTTCCTCCGAAGCTACACGAATACCAATTTGGATGTCCTTCGATAAATCTGCTGTACTATCAATAAGATCGGTAACTTCTTGCACATTATCAATGACAGGGATTACTTTTAAATCCGTTTCTGCCATCAATTTCGTGATGTTGTCAATATATTTTTTTGGTTTATAGCCATTGCAAATAATATATCTCCCAGGACTTAATTTCTCCGTATCGTATAATTTTCGAACGATATCGATATCAAAGGCAGAGGAGGTTTCGATGTGCACATCGTTTTGTAATACCTCATCTAAAACAAATGAAAAATGCGAACTTTTAGTACAGTAGGAGTAATAATAATTTCCACCGTATCCCATATTATTCATTGCCTCACGGAACCATCCTTTTGCCCGTTGAATGTTATACGAAATTTGCGGTAGGTAATTAAATTTCAATGGCGTACCATATTGTTCAATTAATCGCATCAAATCAATTCCGTGAAAGATTAAACGATCGTCTTGCAAGTTAAATTCATCTTGCGGAAAATCAAAGGTTTGATCAATTAAATCAATGTATTTCGTTCTCATGGGCCAATAATATGGTGCAAATTTGCCGTAAATTATTGAAATCGCCTAGTGAATCAGATTAATTTTTGATTACATTCTCAAAATCAATTTCAGATTGAAACGTCTTTGGGTTAAGTAGTTTGGAATGGCATAGGTTTTACCGGTAACATCTTGCACCCACTGCTGAGAAAGCACATTGTTAATTCCTAATAGATTAAATACCTCCAGCGATAAAATCGCATCTGAAAAACCATGTTTCGTCTTGATTTTTAGTACATGTGTTTTTTGTAATAAATCGTACGAAAGTCCTAAATCTACTCGTGCATAGAATTTCTGCCGTAGGGTATCTTTATAGCGTTGAAAATCTGGTGGACCATACGGCAAACTAGTCCCAAAATTAAATCCCATTTGGGCGGTTAACATCTCATATGAAGGCATTTTATCTTGAAATAAAATCGCAAAGTTAATCCGTTGATCGGTAGGTCTCGGAATATATCCAGGATAATACACCGTACTATCCACTTTCTTTTCATCTATCGTATATCCTGGAATAATTGTTTCCCCATTTTTATTGCGGTAAACCGTATATGCATCGCGTAAGAGATTCTCCATCGTTTTAAGGTAACCTATTTTAAAAAAGGATTGCACTCCCTCAATAAATTCACCATGGATATTTATATCCGCACCATAGGCATAAGCTACAGCATCATTATTAGCATAATATCTTGTTCGAACATTATCTATTTCATAGGGGTTTACATTCCAGAAATATTTGTAATATGCTTCCATTGCAAATTTGAAAGGTGTCTTTCTATTCCACATGGAAAAATTAAAATCATAACCGGTAATGATGTGCGCAGATTTTTGAGAAACTACTTGCAAATTTAACTGTCCATCAAGGGTTCTAAACTCTCGATAAAATGGTGGTTGATAATATAAGCCAGCAGCCAAACGAACTTGCGCATTACGACGCATCACTTTATTATTGGAGTAGAAATACGTTCTTGGAAAAAAGATCAAGGAAACGCGCGGAGTAACATATTGTTCTTGATTAACTTCCGTATAACCAAAACGTACACCGCTTGTCAACAAAAAACGACGGGACGCAGCTGTCAGGGTATCTCTAAGCGTAATAAAGGTCTTTTTACCTAGCGAATCTTTGATAAAACAGCTTGCTTTCACCGGAAAATTGGTGTTTGTCTTGCCCCATTCGAAACTATGTTGTAAAAATCCACTGATTCGTTGTGTTTGTAAGGCTAATTTACTTTTTAGTGCATACGACAAATTAAAATCTGGATTTTTCGTGTTTGGAATCGTGTATCCCGCAGAATCGACATTTTTCCATTCACTCAAAACATCTTTGAAAACATCTTTTTGGTAATTTACACCCCATAATAAGCGTTGTTTATCCGTCAATTGATGTGCACCATTATGATATAAATTTACAATCGTTGCTTGTAAATTATTACGTGCATGCGTAAGATAACTTCCAACCCCGATGGATGCTATCGAATCTCCAAAGTTCTTTTTACCTGGGTTTGTCTCTAATAAATTGATATAATATTGTCCTTGTACATCAAAATATTCTTTCTCATTCGTTTGAAAGACACTCGCGTAAAAATCTAAATTTGTTTTATCATTGGGTTTATATTTCAGTGCTGTCCCACCTGTCATAGTTTCAAACTTTGTTTGTTCCTGTCCATCAAAATAAATCTTTAAACGATACGCTTCATTGACTGTTCCAAAATCGGTTTCTTGGGTTGTTGGTGCAAAACGGTAATTATTGGACGAAAGGTGTCCCAAAGTACTCCAGATAAGTTTTGGAGTAATCGCATAATTTAGAAGAAATTGCCCATCATAAAAAACAGGGTTATACGAACCTTGCGTTGGCAAAGCATTTAATAAATAACCATTCGCGCGATAACGTGCTCCAACCAAATAATTGAATTTAGTATTAACTTTTTGGGCTACATGGGCTTCAACACCCATTAACGACATCATTACCGAAGCATTCGTGGAATCTGGTGTGATGTAGGTTATATCTAATACGGAACTTAATTTATCGCCGTATTTTGCATCAAACCCTCCTCCACTAAATCGAATATCCTTCACCAAGGAGGAGTATAAAAAACTCAAGCCCTCTTGTTGCCCAGAACGCGTTAAAAAAGGACGATTGATTAAAAACCCATTTACATACACCAAGTTTTCATCGTAACTACCCCCTCGTACGTTATAATTGGAAGTCAACTCGTTATTAGAACTTGCAGCAGTCGAATAGATTAAGGTTCTTTCTACCGAATTCGAAGCAATTTTCTGCAAATCTAAAGAAGGTAATTTGAAGATATTATTATCCCCTTTATCCGATTTTAAAAAAACTGAATTCATTACTGTAATTGGAAATTTGATTTTTCCAACTTGTGTACGTTGTTTAGGGGAAACAAAAATGGATTTATTTATACTGATAGAATCATAGGAAAAAATAAGCGTAATTTCTTGGTCAACAGGTGCAAAAAACTCAAAATGCCCTAAAGAATCTGTATAAAAATATTGATTGTTGTATCGGACTTTTACATTTTCCAATGCTTTGTCTCTTTTTTCTACACACGTACCCTCCACGATTCCATTTACCTGTGCGGATATGGAATAAGCTAAAAAAACGAAGAGTGAAACAAAGAAAAAACGCATAAGTAAAGGAGAACGTAAAAAACGTGGTTTTCGTATATTTTAGTCTAAAAGTAACACAATCAAATCATTTTCAAAGGGGTCCATAACACTTTTTAGTAGTTGAATTTTTGATTGGATAGCACCATCTTTACAAAAACTGAAAAAACTTTCGGTACGTTCTTGCAAAGCATTATTTGGTAACATCTTTGCTTTTAAATCTTCCAATTGCTTCATTGCAAGGTCTAATTGACTTTTTCGTTGTTTGATAAATTTTGCTTTAATCGCCTCCAATTGCTTTGTTATTTTGGTAGATTCTGCATCGACATATTTTTCCGTGTTTTGATCAAAAAGCGATGCGTGATCATGTAATACTCCGTGTAATTTTTCTACCGCAAGATCTAATGATGTAAAATTTAATGCTTCTCCAGAATTCGCTTGGATAAATTGACGCTGAAGCTCTTGTAAAGGAGTGAAAATATCTTCCCAACTAAAACCTAATTTCTCCCATTTTTTTAGCTGCGAAGCTTCTACTATTTGAATAGAATTACGAACACTTAACAATGGAAATTCTAACCCAATTGTTTCAAAAATTCCTTTTTGCTGGATCCAGTAACTGATTTCTCCACCACCGCCTACGTATACTAAATTTGGAAGTATCGTTTCTTGAAAAGCTGGTCTTAACAGTACATTTGGGGAGAAATGATCTGGATTTTCTAGCATTTCTTTTAATACTTCTGGATTATTTACTTCCAACAAGCGTTCCCGTTTACCTTCCGACAAACGAAATAAATTAATAGGACGTGCAAATGCTTGTTGCGAAAAACCTAATTGTTCAATGGTTTGATTTGCTGTATGCACACTTGCTTCCACAAAAGGTGTTTGTACTTCCCGTTGCATGGTTTCTAAAAACAAGGCTTTTAAGCCTTGGACATTTGGTTCCAGGACAATTACACCCTCTTTTTCAAATAAGGCATGGTAGAATTGTTGGGTAGCATCCGCAACATTTTTTCCTGTATATTTTTGAAGCAATTGGTGAATTTCACTTTCTGGATAATTTTGAAAAAAAGCAGCTATTTCAGCCTTCATTTCTTCCCAATGATGTAAATTGTACTTGCCAACTGCCCCTCCTTGATTTTCATTCCAACTAATTTTTTTAGCAAAAATTGTCGTGTGATTTACTTCTTCGATATCATGGTCTTCCGTTGCCAACCAAAATACAGGGACAAAATCAAAAGTAGGATAGGCTTTTTTTAACTCTTCCGTTAAACGGATACAGTGAATGATTTTATAAATGACATAAGCAGGACCAGTACCTATATTTAATTGATGACCTGTCGTTATTGTAAATGTATTTTCGCTTTCTAATTTTTGAATATTTCTAAAAACAGGAGACTCTTCAGCTAGGTTTGTAAATTGTTTTTTTAACTCACGTACAAGCACTTGTCGGTTGTGTATGGAATAGTTTGCTTGTTTTCTATGCATTTGTAACCCCAAATTCTCCAAGGAAAAAGGTGCCGTAAGCAATGCTGTCAGATCCTCCTGTTGGTAGGTTAATTTCGTTGATAACCGTGAAAATTGGTGTGTTTTTTCACGATGTATGGTATGTTTTTGCATAGAACAAATGTACAGAAAATTAAAAAACGTAACTTTGCAATTCAAAATATTACTATGGAAGCAATAATTAAAACAGTAAAAGGAGATATGAAAGTATCTTTTTATGAAAATGATGCACCAAAAACGGTTGCTAACTTTGTGAAATTAGCAAAAGAAGGTTTTTACAACGGATTAACATTTCACCGTGTGATTCCAGATTTCGTTATACAAGGTGGTTGCCCAAAAGGAACAGGGGTTGGTGGTCCTGGATATAAAATTGACTGTGAATTAACAGGAGATAATCAATACCATGATCGTGGTGTATTATCCATGGCACATGCTGGAAGAAATACAGGAGGATCTCAATTTTTTGTTTGTCATAGCAGAAGACAAACTTCCCATTTAGATAGAAACCATACGTGTTTTGGAAAAGTATATGAAGGTTTGGAAGTAATCGACCAAATCAAAGAAGGTGATAAAATTACAGCTATTGAAATAATAGAAAAATAATTTTTAATCTTAGAATAAGCATAGTAGGGTTGTTCTTTTGATAGAACAACCTTTTTTTATGCATTTGAAAGTATACTTTATGGCAATTTCATTGGATAACAAAAAAAAAAAACACAACTTTGTGACCAAATATTTCTTGCTCCAAATGAAAGTAAGCATACTTTTTATATTTTTTGTAGTTCTCGCACCTGTTTTCTCTTGTAAAGCAAGTGATTTCATGGATACACTAAGCTACAATTATTTTAGTCCAAATGGTGATTCTATCAATGATTGCTATATCATTGAAAATTTAGAAAAATACCGAGATAACAAATTTTCTGTTTTTAATCGTTGGGGAGATCTAGTCTTTTATGCTTCACCTTATTCCAATAATCCAAATGATGGGGAAAACAAAACATTTATAGGATTGTGTAACCAACCCTTGTGTGTTTTTGGGAAAAATTTACCAGAGGGAGCGTACTTCTTCCAATTAGAGTATAAATTCGAAGACAAGCCAACCTATATTAATGGAAAAATAATTTTGAAACGATGAAATTTTTTGGTGTCGTACTTTTTCTGTTGACTAGTTTCGTCGGTTTTTCTCAAACCCGTCAATTCTATAATCAATATATGTTAAATCCAGGATTTTTAAATCCTGCTAACATGGATGTGTTTACTAAATTTGGTACTGTTTTCCTTGCGCATTATGATTATACGAGTCAAGATAACTCTGCGAATAATTTTGCAGTTGTATCGCACTATAATTATCGTCCACATTTAGGGTTTTCTGGTTTTGCTGTTAATGATAATTTCAGCGGATATAATCAAATGGAGGTTGCAGGAAATTTTGCATATAAACATTTTACACGCAGTAATGGAGGAATGTCTTTTTCGTATGGATTCCGATTAGGATTTACGCAGAATACTTTAAATGCTACAAATTTATATTACAAACAATTAGACGATCCAACATTAACACAACCTGGAATTAATAAATTTGGGGTTAATTTAGGTTTTGGATTTGCGATGGTAACGCCAGATTTTGATCTTAATGTTAGTCTACCTGGACTAATGGGTAACAGACTTCCAACCTCTGCAATAGATACTAGAAAACACAGTATTTTAGATTTAAAAAGTAATAACTTATTTATTTCTACGGGTTATAAATTCCGTTGGGATAATGGATTCTATGTTTTCTACCCAACAGTATCTATTCGAAGCATCGTTGGAGCACCTTTAAATGTAAGTGCTGATATGAACTTTTTATTGAATCAGTTGATTTGGTTAGGAGCTGGATACAGAACTGATAATACAATCGTAGCGAGCGCAGGTATATTTTTAGATTTAGGGTGGAGATTTGTATATACGTATAACAATGCTGCATTAACGAAACACTTTAATACAGGGTCAAACCATGAGTTGTCAATCGGATATGCGCGTACTATTCCTGAAAACCCTTTTACATACCGTAAGTTTACAAAAACAAACGGGGAAATGAAGAAGAAGAAAACAATCAAAATCAATCTTCCTAAAATCAAGATTTTCAAGAAAATGAAAGGAAAATTGAAGTACGATTAATAAATGAGGATACGTTAAGAAAAATTATATATAAATAGGAGCGAAAATTCGTTCCTATTTTTTTTTACCATAATATGCTGTAATCCAAACTCCAACAAATATCATAACCATATACCCTATTTTCTCAACGGTAATTGTATTGGTATAATCATCCGCAACACCTAGTAAGGAAAAAAGATAGGCAAACAACATAACCAAGACGGGCTGTGTATAGATGTATGCACTGGCAATTGATGGACCTACATATTTAAGTCCATACATGGTCAAGAGATAAGTAAAAAAAGTAACTCCAATAACAATGTATGTGATTTTAACCCAAATAACCGGTTGTATTACGCTAAAATCTATTTGTACTATTTCGATATACGTTGGTGGATAAATTAACATATAAAACAATCCAAAAGTAAACACATAGGTAATTACCGTAAATGGACTATATCGTTGCATTAATGGTTTGGCAATTACTAAATAAACAGCATAACTCGCTGCGTTTATAAATAAAAACAAATCTCCAAGTGTAGAATCTCCTTTGCCAGTATTCCCAGCTAAAGACAATAAAATTGCTCCTGTTGCCCCTAAAATAATACCAGTAACTTTTGTAGTAGTAATTTTTTCTTTGAGTAAAAAATAGGCGATAACGGTTACTAATATTGGATTAGTAGTCATAATTATTCCAGAATTTATCGAAGAAGATAAACTTAAACCATGAAAGAAAAAGAGTTGATTTATTGTAACACCAAACAAAGCACACAACATGAAAAGTCCTATGTCTTTGCGTTGTATACGTTCTTTGGGTAAGAATGCTTTAATAATCCAAAAAAGTAAGGTTGCTCCTGCAATGCGAAAGAAAATAAAAGTTGTGGGCGTTAAAAAAGCTGGCATAACCCCTTTTGCAAGGATATGACCAGCTCCGTATAACATATTTACTAATAATAAGGCAAGATGTGCCCTCCAAATAGAATGTTTCAATGGCATTAAATGTCAAAAACAGTTTTAAAATCCATTACCAAATTATCATCTACAGATACACCTACCATGGATGGTTTTTCTACGTTGAATTTATCCAAACTTACATTAAAAGATCCTGAAAGAATAATTTTTTTATCGGATGCAATTTGTTTTGCTTTAATTGTAATGTCCTTTTTAATCCCGTGGAAATTTAATTCGCCTACTATTGTAAGGTCTCCAGCTTCTTCTTTAATTGCTTTACTTACAAATGAAACTTTTGGGTGTTTTATACCTTCTAATACTTCTAAGGCATGTGAGTCACGGCTTGAGTTTTGAGAATCAAACGACGCAACTGGAGCTGCAATAACGATTTTCACGATTTTATTCGTAGAATTATCATAATAACAATTTCCAAAAAAGTCTTTGCTAGTTCCTATGGATGTATGCGCTGGATGATCTAGCGTGTAACGAATAAAAGAATCCGTTTTGTTAAGTGTTAGTTTAACATTGTCAAAGGAACATAACATTAAAGTCAGTCCTAGAAATAGTGAATAAATGATTGATTTTTTCATAAAAGTTGAAGTTAGAAAGTTAAAAGTTTGATTAAGTAATTAGAATTTCATTACGATTACCGCACCTGCAAATAGCGTAGTCGTTATATAACCGGATACTTGGTGAAAGTTTCTTAATTTATCGCTAGCATTCGCAGATTGACTTAAATTACCATACATCAATCTTCCTGCCAAAGGAGTAAGAACCATACCCGAAAAATGTAAATATGCAAGGGTGCGATGCGCTTTCATATTACTCCATCCTTTATTTTTTCGGATGATAACTGGTGGCGGAGCTAACAATTGCATTAATGCAGTTGCGCCATAAGCTATCATCGTAGTAGTAATCGCAGCTTTATGAAGTGATTTAACAAGTTCTTGGGTATCCCCATTCCTTGTATTAATCATAATTTGACCCGTAATACAGGAACCTACCATTCCTCCTAAAGCAACAAAACCAAGTGCTTGATGTGTTTGAAGCATACGTCTACGAACGATTAACTCACGTTCACGTTTTTCAGTCGTCAATTCAAAATAGTTAAACTTACGCATTGCTCCTTTTTCTCCCCATAGCGAACGGCGAATAAGTCCCATTCCCTCTGGTAATAAACTTTGTTTGATGTCGTTTGCACCTAATTCTTGCAACAAAAGGTCGTCTTCCGATAGCTTTGTGGTATCTGTTTGCGCATTTAGTTGATGGACTAACATCAAGCAGAAAACACCCAAAATAGCGATTTTTTTCATTTATTTTTATTTAAAATTACCTTATTAATTTAATAAAAATCCCTTTTATAGTAGAATAAACCAGGCTTGGTTTACTTTATTTTCAAGGATATTGATTACTAATTGGTTATTTGACTATTAATTTTTTTATTACTTTACTATCGCAATCCTTTGCGAAATCTACTGCAGACTTACGCGAATTATCCATCGTTTGCGTATCCGCCTTATTCTCAATTAATAGTTTTACTATTTCTTCATTTTCAGCCATTATCGCAAACATCAGCGGGGTTGTTCCTGCATTATTTTTAACATTTACATCCGCATGCTGTTCCAAAAGAATTTTAACCAATGCTGTATTCGATTTATAACACGCAGCTGTCAATACAGTTCCATCTTCTGAAACAGCATTTACGTTCGCACCTAAATCAAGTAGTACTTTTACTGCTTCTAGCTGATTCCTGTATCCTGCGATTATTAGTGGAGTATAACCACTTTTATTTGGCGTATTGATTGTGTCCGGATTTACTTTAGATAATTGCTTTATTAACTCCAAATTGCCTTTTCTACACGCATCGTAAATATCTTGTGTAAATCCATCTAAATGAACAAAAGCAACAATAAGGAATAATACAATTAATTTATACATCTAAAAGTGCTTATTGTACCACAAATTTTCGTTGTACGAATTTACCATTACTCCCAAAAGTTAAAATATAAACTGCAGGTTTGAATTCAGAAATATTAATTGTTAATTCACCTTGTGCTTTATTTTTTTCTTTGATTATATTTCCTTGTAAATCTGAAATTTGATAGTTATAATCCGCATCATTTACAGAAATAGTAATAGATGAATTAGTAAGTTTAATAAATTGATTATCTGAAATTTCAACGATATCTGCTGAAATATCTGGAGTTACCCAATTTAACGCAATTCCATATGCTCGATTGGAGCCTCCATGGTCCGCTAAATTGAAAGAGGACCCGGATCCTCTCGCCCAAATCAGATTGATAGATGTTGCGTTGTAATTAAATACTGCATCTTTTACATCCCCAGTATTTAACTTTCTAGACGCTATTAAGGTTCTTGTCGATCCAGAAACATTATTCGATTTAATCTTCCAATCTTGCTGCACATCTTTTACGACAGAACTACTACTCGTACTTCCCATAAAATAATCCCACCAATCTTGCGAACCTCCAGATGCAGTGTAAATTAATGCGTCCGAACCACTCATTTTAGTTCCGAATCCTACTGCAATCCATTTCGAAGATGGACCTGCAAATGTTACTGTGATTGAATCCGTAGTCATCGATGCTCCAAAAAATATTCCGGAACCTGAAAGAGCACCTGAAGCAGATTTTAATTCTTGATAAGCTATTGTTTTAGTTTGTGCTTGCGAAAAAAATGTTCCAAGCAACAATGAAAAACTTACAATTAATTTTTTTTTCATTTAGATACATGTTAAGTAAATAGAGAAAAAACTTAATCCATTCGAAATTAATAAATTATAATTTCAAACATTGATTTACATTTTTCTCTCGCTTTTAAGACGTAAACTTACGCATGTTGTTGCTTCCATTTACCTAGTAAACTAATTTAGAAACAATCTACGTATTAACGAATTTCGCCACCCGCATCAAACACTTTTTCAGGAGAAACAAAACTCAATTCTCCTGCTGCATTTTCAGCCATTAAGATCATTCCCGCAGATTCTACCCCACGAATTTTACGTGGTTCTAAATTAATTAACACAGAAACCGTTTTACCAACTACTTCCTCTGGGTTGTAAAAATTGGCAATACCAGATACAATTGTACGAACATCCACGCCTGTATCGACAGTTAATTTCAATAATTTATCTGCTTTTGGTACTTTTTCTGCTTCTAAAATTTTACCTAAACGAATATCTAACTTAGTAAAATCATCGAAAGAAACATTTGGTTTTTGCGGAGCAGCTTGCACTTCCACTGGAGTTGCTTGACTTTGCTTTAAAAATTCAACTTCTGCCTCCACAAAAATATCTTCAATTTTTGGGAATAAAATTTCTGGCGTATTTACTTTATGTCCAGCTACTAACGTGGTTTTTTGACCGATTTCACCCCAAATTGGTAGTTCCACATTTAAGAAAGAACGTAATTTTGTTGCTGTTGCTGGTAAAAATGGCTCCAATAAGAAACTTAAATTAGCCGTAATTTGAAGTGCAATATGTAAGATCGTCTCTACCCTTTTTGGATCTGTTTTCACTAATTTCCAGGGTTCACTATCCGCTAAATATTTATTCCCTAAGCGCGCTAAATTCATTACTTCCGATTGTGCTTCCCGAATTTTATATGCATAAATTAATGTTGCAATTTTTTCTGGAAAAGCAGCAATGGTATCTAGTACACGTTGATCTTCTTCGGTAAGTTCCCCACATGCTGGAACAATTCCTTCGTAGTATTTTTGAGTCAATACTAAAGCACGATTCACAAAATTTCCAAGGATGTCTGCAAGTTCATTATTTACACGTGCTTGAAATTCTTTCCAGGTAAATTCACTGTCTTTACTTTCTGGAGCAATTGCAGTTAGTGTATATTTTAATTCGTCAATTTTTGTAGGATAACGTTCTAAATATTCGTGTAACCATACTGCCCAATTACGCGATGTAGAAAATTTATCTCCTTCTAAATTTAAAAATTCATAGGCAGGAACATTATCTGGCAAAATTAAATCCCCATGGTCTTTCAATAAAATCGGGAAAATAATTGCATGAAAAACGATGTTATCTTTTCCAATGAAATGTACCAATTTACGATCGCCAGTCCAGTAATCTTTCCAATCTTTATTATTGTCTAAAGCCCACTGTTTTGTAGCAGAAATATACCCGATTGGTGCATCTAACCAAACATATAATACTTTACCATCAGCACCTTTCAAAGGTACTTTCACTCCCCAATCTAGGTCGCGGGTCATGGCTCTTGGTTTCAATCCTCCTTTTATCCACGACATACATTGACCAATCACCTGGTTTCTCCATGTTTTTGGGTCGTGTTGTTGTTTCCCATCTAATATTCCATCTTGTATCCAAGAAGTTAACCATTCTTCGTGACGATCCATTGGTAAGAACCAGTGAGAAGTCGATTTTAAGATTGGTTTTTTACCGCTTAACGTTGAAAGAGGATTAATTAAATCCGTAGGACTTAAAGCAGATCCACATTTTTCACATTGGTCACCATACGCATTTTCATTATGGCAATTCGGACATTCCCCAACAATGTAACGATCTGCTAAAAACTGGTTGTAATCTTCGTCGTAATATTGTTCCGTTGTTTCTTCAATAAACTTACCATTCTCTTCTAATTTCAAAAAGAAATCTTGCGCAGTTTTATGATGAATTTCAGCAGAAGTGCGGTGAAAAATATCAAATGAAATTCCAAATTGCTGGAAAGAATCTCCGATTACCTTGTTGTATTTATCTACGATTTCTTGCGGAGTAATCCCTTCTTTTTTAGCACGTAATGTAATTGCAGCTCCATGTTCATCACTTCCACATATAAAAGCCACATCGTGCTCATTCATACGTAAAAAACGCACGAAAATATCTGCTGGTAAGTATACTCCTGCCACGTGTCCTAAATGAAGGGGGCCGTTGGCGTAAGGTAATGCTGCGGTAACGGTAAATTTTTCCTTGCTCATAAATGAATGAATTTGTAGAGTGTAAAGATAATAAAATAGTGACCCATCCTATCGACAAGCTCAAGGTAAACTCACCTAAGGGTAAACTTAGTGACATAGTGATGTTGGGGATTTAAAATTATTAGATTACCAAAAATGCAAAAAATGTAAATTTTGGTAGTTGATTACCAAAAATACAAAAATTTGTAATTTTGGTAGTTGATTTGTATATTTGTTTCAAATAAATCAGGATTTATGAGTGTTACATACATCGGTAGAGCGTTAACAGAAGAAACTTTTGAGACTGCAAAAGAGTTCAAAATAGTGTGTGTTATTGGGCCTAGACAGTCAGGTAAAACAACCTTATGCAAGCAATTATTTATAGAAAAGGCATATGTCAATCTAGAAGATCCTGATGTCCTACTATTTGCAAAAACGAATCCGAAAGCATTTTTAGCAAAATACCCAAAAGGTGCAATTTTTGATGAAGTTCAGCGCATTCCAGAATTATTTAATTACTTACAAGGCATTGTAGATTCATCCGATGAAATGGGTCAATTTATCTTATCGGGAAGCAACAATTTTTTGATGCAACAAAACATTTCTCAATCCTTAGCTGGTCGAGTTGGTTATATTGAGTTATTACCTTTCAGTCTTTCGGAGTTAGAGGCAAGTAATATCCAAAATGAATCACTCTACAAACAAATACTTGAAGGTTTTTATCCTGACATAATCCTTAAGAAATCAAGCGCATCGCGATGGATTACCAATTATATACGTACCTATTTGGAACGAGATGTTCGCTTGATACGTAATATTGGGGATATACTTTTGTTTTCAAAGTTCCTAAAAATCTGCGCGAGTAGAACCTCTCAATTACTTAACATGAGTTCGATAGCAAAAGAATTGGGCGTAGAACATAAAACGTTAGATGCTTGGCTAAGTGTACTTGAAAGCAGTTACATTCTATATCGCCTTCCTCCCTATTTCAATAATTTCAATAAACGTTTAATCAAATCGTCCAAAATTTATTTTTACGACACGGGTATCGTTTGTCATTTACTTGGTATTTATTCGGTCGAAGGATTACAAAAAAGTAACTATTATGGTGCAATTTTCGAGAATTTTATCGTTTCCGAAATCATCAAAAATAGAAAAAACAAAGAGCAATTTGGGGAAGTCTATTTTTACAGAGATTCCACTGGAAACGAAGTGGATGTTCTCATTGAAAATGAAGGAAATTTAATTCCTATTGAAATAAAATCAGCTGTAAAAATTCAGAAAGAACACCACAAAAACCTGAAATGGTTTCAAAAAGTATTTAGACAAGATGGAGGTGTTTTACTTTACGCTGGAAATGAAAACGAAAGTTTCCCAAACGAAATTGAACAACTTTCATGGACGAATGTAAAGGATTTGTAACTTTGATAAATAATAACGCGATTGTACAATTTTGCAGTTGAACGAAAAAAAGCAATTTATAGAAGTCATACTATGATACAGGTAAAAAATTACGTAATGGGTCAATGGACCGCAGGAGCAGGTTCAGAAACAACCTTATACAATGCTTTAACAGGTGATGTAATTGGTGAAACTTCCAGCGCAGGATTGGATTACAACCAAATTTTAGCATACGGAAGAGAAGTTGGAGGAAAAGTATTGCGTAAAATGACCTTTCAAGAACGCGGTCGTATGTTGAAAGCATTGGCTTTGTTTTTAATGGACAAAAAAGAGTCTTACTATGCATTAAGTGCCTTGACTGGTGCTACGCGTGTGGATTCCTGGATTGACATAGAAGGAGGAATTGGAAACGTATTTGCAAATGCTTCTTTGCGTAAACAATTTCCAGATTTACCATATTATGTAGATGGGACAGCAGCTCCACTTTCTAAAAACGGAACGTTTATCGGTCATCATATCATGGTGCCAAAACAAGGAGTAGCGGTACATATCAACGCGTTCAACTTCCCAATCTGGGGGATGTTGGAAAAAATAGCAGTAAACTTAATGGCGGGTGTTCCTTGTGTAGTTAAACCATCCGAGTTTACCTGTTTTGTAACCGAATTAATGGTTAAAGATATTATTAATTCCAAGTTATTGCCTGAAGGAAGTTTACAATTAGTATGTGGTCTTGGAAGAGGAATTCTGGACTTCGTAGATAGTGAAGATGTAGTAACATTCACCGGAAGCGCGCATACAGGGAAAGTATTAAAATCCTTACCTCAATTCAGTGAACGTAGTATTCCATTTAACTTAGAAGCAGATTCCTTGAATGCAACGGTATTGGGTAAACATGCTGTTCCTGGAACTGTGGAATTTGATTTATTCATCAAAGAAACAACCAAAGAAATTACCATTAAAGCAGGACAAAAATGTACGGCAGTTCGTCGTATTATCGTTCCGGAAAATCTGGTAGAAGAAGTATCGAAACAAATTTCTGCGCGTTTGGCAACTACGAAAGTGGGTGACCCAAGTGAGGAGGGAGTGCGTATGGGTTCTCTAGCAACACAAACACAAGTGGATCGTGTTCGCCAAAATGTACTTCAATTAGCGAAATCCCAAGAGATTGTTTACGGAAACGTAGATCATGTAGATGTTGTAGGAAATAACTGTGTAAACGGAGCTTTTTTCTCCCCTATTTTATTTGTGAATAACGATCCATTTAATAAAACAGATGTACATAACATCGAAGCATTTGGACCAGTATCAACGGTTATGCCATATAAAGACATCGACGAAGCGATTGAGTTAGCGCGTATGGGTAAAGGTTCCTTGGTTTCTTCCATTGTAACTCCGGATAATCAAGAAGCAACAGATTATGTGGTAGGTGCTGCTAGTATGCACGGTCGTATATTAGTTCTGAATAAAGACTGTGCCAAAGAAAGTACAGGTCATGGTTCGCCAATGCCATTATTGACACATGGTGGTCCTGGTCGTGCGGGAGGCGGTGAAGAAATGGGTGGAAAACGTGGTGTATTACATTACATGCAACGTACTGCTATTCAAGGCCATCCAACAACGATCACACACATTACCCAACAATTCCAAGTTGGCGCTGAAATGCCGGAAGCAAATCCACACGTCTTCAGAAAACATTTTGAAGAATTAGTAGTTGGAGAAACGGTGTTTACACATAAACATACGGTATCCGATGCAGACATAGTGAATTTCGCGAATGTGTCAGGGGATAATTTCTATGCCCACATGGATGCTACTTCTTTGGAAGGAACCATTTTTGAGCGACGCGTAGCACATGGATATTTTGTGTTATCCAAAGCAGCAGGACTGTTTGTGGATCCTAAAAAAGGTCCGGTATTATTGAACTACGGATTAGAAGAAGCACGCTTCACGAAACCTGTGTATCCTGGGGCAACCATTGGTGTACGATTTACCGTAAAAGAAAAAGTGGATCAAGAAAAACGTTCGGAGGATGACATTGCGAAAGGAATTGTGAAATTCTTAGTGGATGTATATGATGAGACCGGAGAGACGGTTGCGATTGCTACGATTTTGACCATGGTAAGAAAATTGGATCAAGCGTAAGGGAGAGACGAGTTAAGCGTGACGAAGTGAAGAATGACGATTTTTGATGATTGTAAAAGAAGTTTTAATCATTGAAAAGAGTATCAACTCTAGCTGTATAAATCTGAATTATTTAGATTTCATCATTTTAATTTCATCGGATAGTACAGGAATATTTTTTTGAATAATTCCCCAGATCATTTCTGGCTCAATAGAATCGTAAGCATGAGAAATAATATTTCGTAATCCAATGATATTTTTAGAAGCAGAAATTTGAATAGTTGGATTTATTTCCAATATTTTACGAATAGCTTCTCCAATTATTTCTAAATCTCTTTCGATAGCGCGTTGTAATATGATGTCTGATTTAAAATTCGTGAAATTGTTTTCGGATTTAATTTTTATTGCTTCAATTTCAAGAATGACACTTTCAATATCCAGCAAGTATTTCAATATTTTATGCTGCATATAAAACTACTTTTGAACGCTCAATATCTTCAATTAGAATTTGATTTTTTAAAGATTTGACAGAAATTAAATCTACCTTTTTCCCTACAATTTTCTCTAACCTTTCTAATAAACTAAAGTAATTATCGGCATAATCAAGGACAGGTAGTTCATCTGAAAATTGAACTAAAAAATCGACATCACTATTAACATGCGTTAAACCTTTAGCTGCAGAACCAAATAAGGCAATAGAAATTACATGATGCGATTTGCAAAGCGAAATTATTTCGGTTATTTTATCTTCAATTAACTTAAGCATAGTATCTCAAAGATAATTGTTTTTGATTTGCATTTATAAATTTGAATAGATTTTAATGAGTAAGAAATTTCACATAACTTTTTCCCTTTTGAATGATGTGAAGAAATTAGTAAAACTAAAAAAGAGGTTTTTCATTTGAAAAACCTCTTTTTTGTATGTCTAAAACTCTAAAACCTCGAGTAATATCTTCACTCGTCGCTTCGTCGCTCGTCACTTATCTTATCCTATCAACGCTTCGTAATCCGCAGCTGACAATAAAGAATCTAATTCAGAAGTATCTGAAAATTCCAATTTAATCATCCAACCATCTCCGTAAGGATCAGAATTTACTACTTCTGGAGTAGCTTCTAATGCTGTATTGAATTCAATAATTTTCCCAGACAATGGTAAATACAAGTCAGAAACTGTTTTAACTGCTTCAACAGTACCGAAGATTTCTTCTTTTCCAAGTTCTTCACCTTCTGTTTCAACCTCTACATAAACGATATCACCTAATTCACCTTGTGCAAATGCTGTAATACCTACTGTAGCTACATTACCTTCTACACGAACCCACTCGTGATCTTTCGTGTATTTTAATTCTGCTGGAATACTCATTGTTGTTCTATTTATATTTAAAAAACAAAGGTATAATTTTTTAGATAGTATTCTGAATAGGACTATCAAAAAAATGAATAACTTTACTTAGTATGCCGGAAGAAAACGAAATATATACTTTAAAGCAAGTCGCTAATTCCATCCAAAAGGCTATTTCAGAACGTTATAACCGCTTGTATTGGGTAAAAGCGGAGATGCACAAACTCAACTACACCATCAAAGGACATTGTTATCCGGAACTGGTACACAAAGAAGATGGTAAATTAGTTGCGGATATGCGTGGGCAAATTTGGAAAACAAACTACGATCGCATTTCCAAAAATTTCAGTGAAATTGTAAAGGAACCTTTGCGCGACGGTATGACCCTTCTTTTTCAAGTTAAAATTTCCTTTCATCCCTTATATGGCATGTCTTTGGACATCCTAGATATCGATCCAACTTTTGCATTGGGGGAATTACACAAAGAACGGGAAGAAACGTTGAAGCAATTAAGTAAAGAAGGGATTATTAATGCAAACAAAGCGTTGGCATTTCCATTATTACCTAAGCGTATCGCTGTCATTTCGGTGGAATCAAGTAAAGGTCTTTCCGATTTCTACAGCGTTATTAAAAATAATACCTGGGGATATAACTACTTTTTCATGTTGTTTACCGCACAATTAAATGGCGACCCGGCAATCGAAGCAATTCAAACACAACTAAAAAAAATCGAAAAAGTAAAACAGCATTTTGATGTAGTGACCATCATTCGTGGTGGTGGTGGAGAAATAGGACTTTCGTGTTACAATAATTATGCATTAGCTAAAGCAATTGCTACTTTTCCATTGCCGGTATTGACTGGAATTGGACATTCTACAAACACTACCGTATCCGAAATGGTTGCTTATCGTAATGCGATTACTCCCACCGAGTTGGCTGATTTTTTACTCCAAGCATTTCATAATTTTTCAGTACCCGTTAAAGATGCACAACGCATTATTTTACAGGAGAGTAAACAAACTTTAAAAACAGCACAAGAAGGATTAACGCAAGAAATTCGCGTATTTAAAGGAGAAACAAGTAACTTATTAGTTGCATTTAACCACCAACTTAAAGATACATCAAGGAGTTTGCAATTAAATTCTAACATCCGATTTCACGAAGAAAAAAAATACCTTTTTAGTAAGCAAGAAAAATTAAAACATGGTTCAAATAAACTACATCACGAAAAAAAATACCTATTAAACCATTCTATACAGACACTCAAAAAAAATCATGCTAATTTTCAATTTTCACAACAATCCCGCCTCGAAGACTTATCCATTTTTCTAAAACAAACATTTCCTAAACGTATAGATAAAGAGCTGGATAAATTAAAAGTAATCGAACGGAACATACATTTGGTTGATCCAGTGCAGGTTCTGAAAAGAGGTTATTCGATCACCTTATTTGCAGGGAAAGTGGTTTCCGAAAGTAATCCAGTCTCCCTTGGTGACAAATTGAAAATTATCACACTAAATACAAGCATAGAAGCAGAAGTTACACACCTAAAAAATAATGAAAATGAGTGAGGAAATTACCTACACAGCAGCATTTGAAGAATTGCAATTAATCGTTCAAGAAATTGAAGAAGGCGGAATTTCCGTGGATGAATTATCGATTAAAGTAAAACGCGCTGCGCAATTAATCAAAATTTGTAAATCCAAATTAACTAGTACAGAAGAAGATGTAAATCAAATTCTCAAAGAATTAGATGGCGAATAGTTCTTTAGAATGATTCTAAACTAATTTCAAATTCGACTTATATTATCCTTTACTTAAAGGGTAAAATTCGACATTCATCGAAAAAGAAATTTCGATTTAAAAAAGGATATATAAATTAGCCTAAAAAATTAAAAATGAAACGTTATTTAGTTCTTTTTGTGCTGTTAAGCATCTCTATAATGAGCTTCGCACAAAATAAATTCACAATTAGTGGTACCATTACAGAACAAAACAAAGGAGAAGCTTTGATTGGTGTAAAAGTGCGAGTGAAAGATCAATCCTATTTAGTTGCAACCAATGAATACGGTTTTTACTCTATAACGATTCCGGAAGGAAAATATATCCTTGTTGTAACCTATATTGGGTATATACTCCAAGAAAAAGAGATTGACTTAAAAGAAAATGTATCCTTGAATTTTGTAATGGAATCTCCTTCTGAAAAAACAAAAGAACTGGAAACTGCGAAAGTGACTATCAATAAACAAGATAATGTGCGCGGTTCTACGATGGGGGTTGAACGTTTAGACCCAAAAGCAATTGCAAAAATCCCAGTATTATTTGGTGAAAAAGACATCATCAAAACCCTGCAATTATTACCTGGTGTAAAAAGTGCTGGAGAAGGAAATTCCGGATATTATGTGCGTGGTGGAGGTTCAGATCAAAATTTAATTTTATTAGACGAAGCGCCAGTATATAATGCTTCTCACCTACTTGGTTTTTTCTCTACATTTAATTCTGATGCCATTAAAGATGCTACCTTATACAAAGGAAATCAACCTGCAAATTTGGGTGGTAGATTATCTTCTGTACTTGATATTAAAATGAATGAGGGAAATAACCAACGATATAATGTAAGTGGAGGATTAGGATTAATTTCTTCTAAATTAAATATCGAAGGACCTTTAGTGAAAGATAAATCTTCATTCTTGATTACAGGTAGAAGAACTTACGCAGATTTGTTTTTAAAAGCAAGCAAAGATTTCAAAGATAATACGCTCTATTTTTACGATTTAAACACAAAATTGAACTATAAATTCAGCCAAAAAGATAAAATATACCTTTCTGGATATTTTGGTAGAGATGTGCTAGGCTTCGGATCAAGTTTTGGTATCGATTGGGGAAATGCAACAGGAACAGTTCGTTGGAACCATATCATATCTCCAAAATTATTCTCAAATACTTCTGTAATTTATAGTTCGTACGATTACAAAATCGCAATTACAGCAGAACAGGTAGATTTTACGATTAAATCGAAGGTATTAGATTATAACTTAAAACAGGAATTTCAATATTTTGCTAATGCAAAGAATAAAATCAAATTTGGTTTTAATGTTATAAACCACAATATCACTCCGGGACAGTTGATTGGTTCAAAAGGTGTGACTACTGGCATTGTTCAACTTAATCCTGCTAAATCACTTGAAGGCGCGCTTTTTGTTCTAAACGACTGGGAGGTAAGTGAAAAGTTCTCTGTAAACTATGGTGTGAGACTTTCTACATTCTCCGTATTAGGTAATGGACAAGAAATGTATACGTATGAAAATGGAAAAGTTAAAAGTTCTGAAATCAAGCTAAATAATGAACTCGTTAAAACCTACCCTGTATTTGAACCTAGACTTTCTATGAGTTATTCTTACAGAGAAGATCAAAGTTTTAAACTAGCCTATGCACGAAATGCACAAAATATTCACTTGGTATCCAATGCAACCACCTCCTCTCCAACGGATGTAATATTAGGTTCTACGATAAATACAAAACCAGAAATAGCGGATCAAGTAGCTTTTGGATGGTTTAAAAACTTTAAAGAAAACACCTACGAATTTAATGCAGAGATTTACTATAAGTATTTACAAAATCAAATTGATTATCGTAATGGTGCAAATACACAAGCAAATCAAGTCTTGGAAGGAGAATTACTTTATGGTCTAGGTAGAGCATATGGTTTAGAAATGATTTTGAAGAAAAAGAAGGGGAAGTTTAATGGATGGGTGTCTTACTGTTTATCAAAATCTGAAAGAAAAATCGAAGGAATAAATGATGGTGCATGGTATAATGCTAAACAAGATAGAACACATGACGTATCCGTTGTAACTATTTATGATCTAACACCAAAATTATCAATTTCCGCTTTATTTGTTTTTTACACAGGAAACGCTGTCACCTTCCCTTCCGGAAAGTATACAATTGAAGGTCAAACTCAATTTTTATATACCACACGAAATGGTGGAAGAATGCCAAATTACCATCGTTTAGATTTGGGTGTAAATTGGATAAGAAAAAACACAGACACCTATGAGAGCAGTTGGAATTTCTCCATATACAACGCATACGGAAGAGAAAACGCATACACTATTGCATTCCGAGAAAAAGAAGGAAATCCAAACATTACCGAAGCGGTTCAAACCTCTTTATTTAGATGGATTCCTGCAATTACCTACAACTTTAAATTTAAGTAATATGAAATTAAAAATGAATTCGACGCACTATTTTATAGGACTTTTTGGCTTATTAATAATGCTTTTTTCTTGTGAGAAAGTAATAACTTTGGATTTGAACAAAGATGATCCGAAAATTATCATTGAAGCTGCAATCGAGGTGGATTCCTTGAATCAAATAGATAGTAGTACACAGTATATATATATTCGACGAACTGTAAATTTTGACACTGAAATAAGTGGATTGGCAGTAGATAACGCTAGTATCACTTTGACTGATGGAAAAGATACGATCAAATCAACACCTAATAATTACAAAGGGGATGGAAAATATGAACTGAAAATTCGTCCCGGATTTTTAACGCAAAATAAATCATACGCGTTATTCGTTAAAGTAGATAATATCGTTTATTCTGCTTCAAGCACTTGCCCAACGCATCCGATTCCTTTAGACTCGATCGGGGTGTTTAAACAAAAGTCATTTGGAAGATATAACTATTCCATCGCTCCAATAAGAAATGAGACTCCAGCAGGTATACCGAATTGGTATCAGTTTAAAGCTAAAAAAGATGGTGATAAAATCAATAAAATTTTGGTAGATGACGACCAAAATTTAGATGGGGTTACTTTTACACGTAAACCGATATTTGAATTAAATGAATTCTCTCCTGACACAGTAGTAAATGAAATGCCAAAATTCAAAATTGAAAAGAATGGTATTACTACACTAAAAGACTCTGTAGAAATAGAATTAACACTTGTAAATATTGAGTATAAGGTATATCGCTATTTATTTAATTTAGTATTAAATCAAGGTGGTAGACAAAGTGCTACACCTTCGAATCCAGATCCTATTTTCTCCAACGGTGCATTGGGTTATTTTTCTGTTCAAAAGAGTTATACCCGGAAAAAGTGGATTAATAACAAATAGATATACCTAAATAGTTCTTCTTATTTGTTAATTTTGTTGGTAGATGAATTCATTGCCAAAAAATTATCTTATTGCAATACAAGCCGCTATTGACGCTTCTTTTGTAGTCATGCAATTCTATAATACTGGTTTTACAAGTGAAAACAAGTCAGATGGAAGTCCCGTCACCGAAGCTGACAAAGCTTCTTCCGACTTCATTAATTCGCGATTAAAAGAAACGAATATCCCAATCATTGGGGAAGAAATCCTAAATACAGATTTTTCAATCCGAAAAAATTGGACAGAAAATTGGTGTGTTGATCCTTTAGATGGGACGAAAGAATTCATCAAAAAAAACGGGGAATTCGTAATAAATATCGCACACATTGTAAATGGTAAACCAGTTTTTGGGATTATCGTATCCCCTGTTCAACGAAAAATATTAATTGGCGGGAAAGATACTGGTGTACATATTGCTTTATTTGACGAAGCTGGTAAAATAGCTGGATGGAAAGAGCAACAGGAGAATTCTGTCATAAATCAACCTTTAGTTTTAATTTCATCCCGCAGCTTTCATTCTCCAAAAACCGCTGAATTTGTAGAGCAATTAAGAAATAAATATGGCGCAATAACCTATATAGAAAAAGGAAGCGCTTTAAAGTTTTTCGATTTAGCAGCGGGTAATGCAGATATTTATCCGCGTTTTGCGCCTACCATGGAATGGGATATTGCAGCAGGTCAAGCGATTTTAGAAGCCTTAGGAGGAACCATTGTGAATGTTCAAACTGGTAAACCACTAATCTATAACAAAGAAGAACTTTACAACCCTTTTTTCCTTGCACAAACAAAAGCGAGTATTCATTATAAACTCAATGCAATTGTATGAAATTTAGCGTTATAATTGTTTTTATTTGTTGTTTTTCTGCTGTCTACGGACAAAATAGAATTTTATTAAATCAATCTTACTTTAAAGACAAATTTATTTATTTATCAAAAAATAAATCCATAGAAACTTTTTTTCCTGCTAATGCAAACCAATTAAATGTAGCACATTTAAATAGAGATTCCGCAGCAATTTACACCGATTTAGAAAACTATTTATTCAAGCGTTTTCCTATTGAATTAAAGAAACAAGATTTTACACTTTCCATTACTCCTTTAATTAACTATTCAAAAGGCAGAGTTGGAACTTTAGACTCTAACTATTGGCCTGTTTATCGTAATACACGAGGTGTTTATGTAGAGGGAGATATTTTAAATAAAATTGGATTTAATTTTTCTTTTTGTGAAAATCAAGCAAGTTTTCAAGAATATGAAAATGCATATTTTAGCCAACAAGGAGAAAACTATATCAAATCATTTGGTATCTACAGCACGCAAAATGCAATGATACCTGGGGCTAGTAGAACGAAACCATTTAAAGTAAATGGCTATGATTATGCGTTTTCCTCTGGAAATATACATATTAACTTTCGTCCGAAATTTCAAGTAGAATTTGGTAATAATCAACATTTTATTGGTTCTGGCTACCGTTCCTTATTACTTTCAGACAATAGTAGCATTGCACCAAGTTTACGCTTCAAATGGAAGATAAATCGTTATTTCGACTATCAGGTGTTGTATCGTAAACAATTGAATTTGTATCGAAAGCCTATGACTTGGGCAGTAGAATCCAACTACGAAACCAAATTATTTGCGGCAAGCTACTTAACCTTCAAACCAAAAGAATCAATATCTATTAGTTTGTTCACTGGTGGAAATCAATTACGCGGTGATTCTATGTTAATGCACCCATTAGATGCACGACAATTAATACCATTACCATTATTACAAAACGACCTAATACTAGGAAATACATCCATTCTAAATGGAATTACAGGGTTAAACGTCGATCTTGCATTTACAAAAGTACGCGTGTATGGCCAACTTGTCGTAGATAAATTTAATAGCACATGGTTAGGTGCTGGTCAGCTTGGGTTTTACTGTTTTGATGCATTTGGTGTTAAAAACTTTCAGATTCAATGCGAATGGAATCAAGTACCACGTCATTTTTATGCTGCAAATCGCGCGAAATTAGCTTATAGTAATTATAATCTTCCTTCTGCACATCCAAAAGGAAATAATTTTAAAGAATTATTCATAAAACTGGGATATACCTATTCTAGGTTCTATTTAAATGCAAAAACAAATTTCTACTTTACCCAAGGAGGAGATTTAAAGCAACAATTTCTTTCGAATTCCATTTTTGTGCTTGATCCATTACAAAACACAAATCCACAAGGAAATACAATTTTACACAACCTTGAATTGGGATATCGTATGAATAATTTATATAATGCAACATTGTTTATGTCTTATCAAGGAAGAGCGAGTGATTTCCATTCAATGGATATTACCTACCAATGTTTGATGCTCGGTATAAGAACAGCAATTACGAACGAATATTTTGATTTTTAATGCGGATTATACTTTTATATATATTATTATTAACAGGAATTGTTCATGCGCAACAAACTGCGCAAGTAGAGCGTTTTTGGTTGAATTCAAACACGCAGACTACCGTAAAGAACTTACAATTTTACCAAATAGATTCTTTGTTACTAAAAGATAGTAGCCATACTCAATTTAGAATACTGCCAGATATACAATTCGCTTTTAATGGTTTTGATAATCATACTTCCGATTTTAAATTACAAAATGGTTTGACATTTACTTTGAATGGTAACTTTCGGGATAGATTTTCCTACATGTTAGACTATCGCGTTGGAATAGCAAATCAATCTCCTATTCCTTATAATTCAACATTTCAGACAAAATCGTTTTTTTACACTCCTATAAAAACAGTAAACCCTGTCACTTCCTATTCCATTTACGGCGATTTAAGAGGGAGAATACTTTTTAAGCCTAATCGAATCCTAACCTTATCTGCAGGTTTGGATAAGTTATTTATTGGAGAGGGAGATCGGTCCTTGTTTTTTGGAAATCAAGGGTTTGCTTCTCCTTTCATTTCACTTTTGGGTAAATTTAAAAAATTTGAATATCATTTCATACAACAAGTTTGGAGAGAAAAAGAAGGAACCCATTTTGTACCGAAAGGAAATGCTACACACTATTTAAGTTTTAAACCAACTAAAAAATGGAACATCGGTTTATTTGAGAATGTAGTTTATCAAATGAAAGATACCCTATATAATCGTGGTTTTGAAGTTGAGTACCTAAATCCATTGGTGTTTTACAGACCACAAGAATACAATATGGGGTCTAGTGACAATGTATTATTAGGATTAAATATTTCTTTCACCCATAAAAACACAATGTTATATGGACAAGTATTAATTGACGATTTTCTACTTTCTGCAATCTTAAAACGTAACAAATGGTGGGCAAACAAATTTGGTATTCAACTTGGTATTAAAGGATGGAAACAAATTGATTCAACTACAAACTTATTTTACCGAACTGAATTAAATCTGGTAAGACCATATACCTATTCTCAAAAATTTTCTGGGGGTGTAATGGGTAATCAAGGACTTCCGATTGCACATCCTTTAGGATCTAACTTCCTAGAACTTTATCAAGAAATTTCATTTCATCGAAAAAAATGGAGCTTTGAGATTTGGGCACAGGCATATTTAAAAGGGGATGATTGGTTTACAACTGCAAAAACTACCTCTTATGGCGGTGATATTTATCAATCATACGATAAATACGCAAAAGAATTTGGTAACACCATTGGACAAGGTAAAACCACCCACATTTTACAACTAGGGACGTATATCTCCCGAAAAATCAACTATGAAAAAATATTTTTTGAATTAGTTAAACTTCCTAAAATGCTACAAAGCAATCAGATGTCGATTTTTATAGAACCTAAAGTACGATTCTCGAATGTGGAAGGTGAAAATTTCACCAACTATTTTATCACTTTTGGGACAATCAAGACGTTAGGAAGAGAGCGTCGAAACTATTAACTTTACGCCAAACATTAAACGATGGAATTAATACTAAAAGCTGTTTTTACAGGAGTTATCTTAAGTTTAATGATAGGTCCTGCCTTTTTTTTACTATTAGAAACGAGTATAAAAAAAGGTGTACGCGCTGCATTAGCATTTGATTTAGGAATATTTTTAAGCGATTTATTTTACATTGTTATTGCCTATATTTTTTATGGGGAAGTCGCAAAACTAGTCTCTGGAAAACATACCGAACTACTAAAAGCGATAAGTGGAGGGTTATTTATCATTTATGGTATTATTTCTTTCTTCAAAAAATCTAAAATTCAAAGCCAAGAAGAAATAGATAATTCTAGTAATACCTCCAAAGACTATATAATTCAATTTTTAAAAGGCTTGATGTTAAACTTGGTAAATCCAATGGTGATTTTCTATTGGTTTAGTGTTATGGCATTAGGAACCGAGCATGGTGCTGATAGTTGGATTGACAATATTTTGTTCATCGGGGTGTTATTAATCACCTTTTTCTCCATCGATGTGCTTAAAATCATGGGCGCTAAAAAATTACGTCCGTTTATTACAGATCAATTACTAGGATCACTTAATCGCATTACCGGTGCTATTCTGTTTTTATTTGGAGTGGTTTTATTACTTCAAGGTATATTAAAAAATTTTTAATTCCATTTTATGAAAAACATCCTTTTTATTCTCTTAATCGTCTGTGCGTTTGTCGCTAAGGCGCAAATAGTTAAAAAAGAAAATTTAACGGAAAAAGATAAATTGTACTGGGATTTTAAAAAAACCAAACTACAATCTACGGGTGCCTATTACAAAGATATTTTAGGAGAAACACGCGATAAACATGGAAAATGGGAATATTTCAATGAATTCGGGGACAACGAAGAAATTCGAAATTATTACCGTGAAAAATTACACGGTCAAGTTTTCTTAAAATATGCGAATGGAAAACCACGCCAAGAGGGATATTTCAAACTCGATAAACAAGATTCTATTTACCGCGAATGGGTGGAAAATGGAACCCTTATTGTTGAAGGTAAATATAAGAATGGAAAACCTTTCGGAATTTGGAGAAGGTACTACATGGATGGTAGAGAACAAGCAGTAGAAGAATACATAGATACTCTCTGTATGGTGAAAGATTTTTGGAAAGATGATTCACTGCATACACGAACAATTAAAAATGGAACAGGTAACAAAACAACCTATTATCCAAACGGAAAAGAAAAAGAAATATACAATTATAAAGAAGGATTACGCGATGGTGTTTTTGAAGAACGCAGTATCAATGGGTACTTATTTTTAAGCGGATTTTTCAAACAAGAACGCAAAGATGGCGAATGGAAATATTTCTACTATACAGGAGATTTAGAAAAAATCAGTAACTACAAAAACGGTTTATTGGATGGTGTTTATTCCTACTATTATGACACCAAAGTTTTAAATGTTACTGGAAATTATAAAGCTGGAAAAAAAGAAGGTAAATGGTTTTGGTACACCAACAAAGGTGGAAAAGACATGGAAGGAACTTTTGTAAACAACCTACAAGATGGCGATTGGACCTACTATTACCCAACTGGAGAAGTTTCGTACAAAGCTTTTTACAAACAAGAAAAACGAGAAGGTAAATGGGAATATTACTATGAGAACAAAAAATTATTTAAAGTTGGAACCTACGCAAACGACTTGAAAGATGGCTTGTGGGAAACCTGGTATGAGGATGGAGCATTGTTGATGTCTGGTAAATATGTAAAAGGAAAAGAAGAAGGAATCTGGAAAAACTTTTGGCCAAATTCCACATTAAAAAACCAATCTACTTTTGACAATGGATTATTACATGGGCAATGGTTTTCCTGGGCAATGGATGGAACTGTAACATTAACAGGTTTTTACAAAGAAGGATATAAAGTAGGTAAATGGACGAAATACTATGATAACGGAAAAGTAGAAGACATCAATACCTACAAAATCATTGAAAAAGACGCACCAATTGACTATGGTTTTTCGAAAGGTAGAAAAGTGAAAGAAAGTGTTCGACATGGTTACCATGCATCTTATTCCATGAAAGATTTTGCCTTAACAGAAGAAGGTCATTATATCAACGATGAAAAAGATGGTAAATGGGTGGATTACCTTCCAGGAGGTGTCATGCCTGCTGTTATCACTAATTACAAGGATGGGAAATTAGATGGATTAATGACTCAATTTGGTCGTAGGGGTGAAAAAGTTTCGGAATCTGAATATAAAAATGGTTTGAAGGAAGGTAAATTTCGCATGTTTGATGTGACCGGTAAAATTATTCTAGAAAAAAACTACGCTAAAGGTCAAGAACTACGTCCATAATGAAAGTAGTGTTTTTAGATACGGTTCATCCGATACTGGAAGAACGATTAACGAACGAAGGATTTCAATGCGTGGATGCCACCAAATCCGACTTAGAAACATGTCATTCCTTGGTTGAAGATGCTATTGGTATTGTTATTCGTTCGCGTTTTCCAATGCACGAATCATTCTTAAAATTTGCTAAAAAATTACAATTCATTGCACGTTCTGGCGCAGGAATGGAAAACATTGACGCGTCTTATTGTGATGAACGAAATATTCAACTTTTTAATGCACCAGAAGGAAATCGGAATGCAGTTGGAGAACATGCTTTAGGAATGTTATTGGCTTTGCTGAATAAGTTTATCCCAGGAGACAAACAAGTTCGACAAGGTATTTGGGATCGCGAGGGAAATCGTGGAGAAGAATTAGATAACAAAACCGTCGGCATTATTGGTTATGGAAATAATGGTCGTGCGTTTGCCAAAAAACTCCGAGGATTTGAGTGTAAGGTACTCGTATACGATAAATACTTACCTACTATTGCAGATGATTTTATTACCCAAGTCTCTTTAGAACAACTCTACCAGGAAGCAGATGTCATCAGTTTTCATATTCCTCAAAACGAAGAAACACGCTATTGGGTAAATGATGCTTTTTTTACAGCGCTTGGAAAACCTATTTACCTACTAAACCTTTCAAGAGGAAAAATCGTAGATACCCAAGCATTATTAAAAGCTATTTCTACTAGTCAAGTAAAGGGTGCTGGTTTGGATGTGTTAGAATTTGAAAAAGCGAGTTTTGAAAATTTTTCAGACAGTGAACGCTTATCTATTTTTCAAACATTAATTGCATCTGAAAAGGTCATCCTAACCCCACATGTTGGAGGTTGGACGAAAGAAAGTTATTATAAACTTAGCGATGTTTTGGCAGATAAAATTTTAGCTTTTTATCGTTAAGAGTTTGCACGAAGTTTACTTAAATATTCATCCGGGTTAAAAACTGGAATTTCAGATGACTTAAAATCTTTTTCATTTCTCGTGATTATAATCGAACTTCCTGTTTTAAGTGCACAAAAATATTGCAATGCATCTTCAAAATCCCCAAATTTGGATGACAATCCTTTATCGATAATTTTATCTGTTAAATCTGCTGTTTTAGCAATGGTCTTAAATTTTCGTATTTTTTCTTTTACAATTTCTTTGGATTCAAAACGAGACAAGACATAAAAAACGGTAGAATAAGTCAACGCAGAAACTGTAATTTTGATTTTACCTTTATCAGCGAGAGAGACTATTTTGGCAATTGAATCGTAAAATTCTTCTCTTTCGCCTAATAAATCAATAACAACATTAGTATCCAAAAATAGAGTGTCCATTATTTATATTTTTCGGATAAATAATCGCCATAACCTTTTTTGTCGTCATAATCTGTTGGAATTTTGATATCTGATTTTAGACTTTTTACAAATGGCGTAATTTCAAAATCATCCTCATTATGCTGATTTTCATTACTCAGCAAAGACTTTAAATAGGATTCTATTAGTCGAGATAAACTTTTCTTATGGGATGAGGCATATTCTTTTGCTCCTTCCACAACGAATTTATCTAGTTTGAGTGTGAGTTTTGTGTCCATAATCGTTTATTTGTACGTACTAATATATAAAATTTATCCGTATAAAAATAAACATGTATGAAATTTACAGTTTGTTTTCGCAGAGGTAGTTGAGATTTTTGACGAATTTGCGTTTCTGAGTACGCAGAGATTTTTTTTGACTGCTTCAAAATGTAGCGTTTTTGTTTTCTAACAGAGTTAGAAAATCTCTGCGACCTCTAATTCCACCATCTAAGTAACAGAACTCTATTTTACTCTGCGCAAATAAATCTTCTACTTATAGATAACATCTAACGCTTTACAAAACTTTACCACAACTTCAGCCAAAATCTCAGGCGTATGTGCTTGTGATACAAATCCTACTTCATAACCACTTGGACCTAAATAAACTCCCACTTCCAATAAAGCATGGTGTAAATGTCTGAAACCAGTCATATCTGGGTCGATGTCATCTGCACGACGAATGGTTTTATTTCCAGCAAAGGACAACCAGAAAATAGATCCAATTGTATGAATTTCAAAAGCATAATTTTTCGCTTTCGCGTGTGCATTGATCGGTGCAATAAAATCAACCGTACGTTTTTCTAATTCCTCATAAAAACCTGGTTTAGAGCACTCGGTTAACTGCGCAATTCCCGCAGCCATTGCCACTGGATTTCCAGATAAAGTTCCTGCTTGATACACATCCCCATCTGGAGAAACACGCGCCATAATTTCTTTGCTTGCACCATAAGCACCAACAGGTAAACCACCACCTATGATTTTACCATAGGTAACAAGGTCCGGTTTGATACCATAATATTCTGCAGCGCCAGAAAATGCTACTCGGAAACCAGAGATTACCTCATCAAAAAACAATAATATTCCGTTTTCTGTACAAATATCACGTAAAGCTAATAAGAACGTTTTTTCTTGTAATAACAAACCGTTATTTGCTGGAATTGGTTCGATAATCGCACACGCAATTTCGTTTTTGTAATTGGCAATACAGGTTTTTAATGCTTCAATATCGTTCAAAGGAAGGACAATTGTTTCTTGCGCAAAACTTTCTGGAACACCAGCACTTGAAGAAGCACCGAACGTAACTAAACCACTTCCCGCTTTTACCAACATAGCATCTACGTGTCCGTGGTAACATCCTTCAAATTTGATTACTTTATCTTTTCCAGTATATCCGCGCGCCAATCGTAATGCTGACATCACCGCTTCTGTTCCAGAACTGACAAATCGCATTTTTTCAATGAAAGGATTGCGGGATAAGATTAATTCTGCTAACTCATTTTCCAAACGCGTTGGTGCACCAAAACTAGATCCATTTTGCATTGTTGCAACCACTTTATCATACACCGCAGGATGATTATGTCCTAAAATCAGTGGACCCCAACTACAACAAAAATCGATAAACTCGTTATCATCTTCATCCCATATACGGCAGCCATCTCCTTTTTTGATAAACAAGGGCGATCCATCCACCGATTTAAAAGCACGTACAGGGGAATTTACACCACCAGGAAAATAATTTTTTGCAGTAGTAAATAAGGCTTCGGAAGTTGTTGTTTTCATAGGATAAATGATTTGAAATTGTGGATGTAAATTTAGCGTTTTATGAAGTTAATTGTATCTTTGAGACCGATTAATTAAGATTAATCCTTTTAATTGTATTACAACTATTATTTTCAACATGGAAAATACACTTTCATACGCGCAACAACAAGACGCAAACGATTCATTACGAGCGTACAGAGATCGTTTCTTTTTACCAACATTTCACGAAAATCAAGTTCGTTATTTCACAGGAAATTCCTTGGGATTACAACCTAAAACGGTTGGTTCTTACATCCAACAAGAGTTAGACGATTGGGCAAAATGGGGTGTGGAAGGACATTTTCATGGAAAAAGACCTTGGTTTAGTTACCACGAGAATTTAACCGAAAAAATCGCAAAAGTGGTTGGTGCATTGCCAGGAGAGGTAGTTGTAACACATTCATTGACAACAAATTTACACTTGTTAATGGTGTCTTTTTTTACACCACAAGGGAAACGTAAAAAAATCATTTGTGAAGCAAAAGCATTCCCAAGTGACCAATATGCTTTGGAATCGCAAATTAAATTCCATGGCTTGGATTTAGCTACGGACTTGATCGAGATTGCACCAAGAGAAGGAGAACATGTAATCCACGAAGAAGATATACTAGCAAAAATCGCAGAAGTTGGTGATGAATTAGCATTGGTGATGATTGGTGGTGTCAACTACTATTCTGGTCAATTGTTTGACATGCAAAAAATCACGAAAGCAGCGCACGCTGTAGGAGCAATTGCTGGATTCGACTTAGCACACGCAGCAGGAAATATCCACCTTAAACTCCACGATTGGGGGGTTGACTTCGCAGCTTGGTGTTCCTATAAATATTTAAATTCATCACCAGGTGGTGTTTCTGGTATGTATGTGCACGAAAGACATGCTAACAGACCTGAATTACCTCGCTTTGCAGGATGGTGGGGACATGATAAATCGGTACGTTTCTTAATGGAACCAGGTTTTCAACCTATGCCAGGAGCGGAAGGATGGCAATTGAGTAATGCGCCAGTATTAGGGATGGCAGCACATTTAGCTTCCTTAGATATTTTTGATGAGGTTGGAATGGAAAAATTGTGTGCAAAACGCGATCAATTAACCGCTTATTTAGAATTTATCATCGATGAAATTTCTTCAACACATAAAGAATTGTGCACTTTAGAAATTATCACTCCAAGAAATAAAGCGCAACGTGGTGCACAATTATCCATGTTAGTTCACGGAAAAGGAAAAGCCATTTTCGATAAATTAAGCGAAGCAGGAGTTGTTGCTGATTGGAGAGAACCTAATGTAATTCGTTTAGCACCAGTTCCATTATATAATTCGTTTGAAGATGTTTATTATTTCGGTAAACATTTGGCGGATGCAATTGTGGAATTGGCATAAAAAATAAAACATAAGATGTTACATGTAACATCTGTACAATATCGTATTAATATGAAAAAAATAGCAGTAGTAGGAGCCGGTTTAGCAGGAAGTTTACAAGCCATATTAATGGCGAAAAAAGGATATGAAGTATCTGTTTTTGAACGACGAACAGATTTACGTAAGGCAAAATTGATTGCAGGAAGATCGATCAATTTAGCATTGTCGCATAGAGGTTGGAAAGCTCTAGAATTGGCAGGTATTGCAGACGATATTCGCGAAATAGCAATCCCAATGTACAAGCGTTGCATGCATGCATTGGATGGTACTTTGACCTACCAACCTTACGGAAAAGAAGACGAAGCAATCTATTCAGTATCACGTGGTGGATTGAACCAAAAATTAATGAATTTGGCAGACCAATATCCTTCCATTTCTTACTATTTCAATCGAAAATGTAACGATATCGATTTAGCTACAAACACCTTGACCTTTGACAATTCTGAGACAGGGGAACGCGAAAATCACCAAGTAGATAAAGTATTTGCTACTGATGGCGCATTTTCAGCAGTACGTATGCGTATGCAAAAAAGTACAATGTTCGATTATTCTCAAAAATATTTGGACCATGGATACAAAGAATTAGTTATTCCTGCAAATGAAGACGGAACGCATAAATTAGACAAAAATTGTCTGCATATCTGGCCTCGCGGAGAATTTATGATGATTGCATTGGCTAATTTGGATGGAAGTTTTACTTGTACTTTATTCTTCCCAATGAAGGGAGAAGTTTCTTTTGAAAGTTTAGAAACGAGAGAACAAGTTTCTGCTTTCTTTGATAAAACCTTCCCAGATGCTGTTGCAATGATGCCCACTTTGTTAGATGACTATTTTAGTAATCAAACTTCCACATTAATCATGGTACGTTGTTCGCCTTGGAACTATAAAGAAGATGTTGTTTTAATTGGAGATGCAGCGCACGCAATTGTACCTTTCTACGGACAAGGAATGAATTGTGCTTTTGAAGATTGTACGGTTTTCCACGAAATGCATGAAGAAGCAAACGGAAATTGGGATGGATTATTAGGACGTTTCTCCGAAAGAAGAGTTCCTGAAGGAAATGCAATTTTAGATTTAGCCTTACAAAATTATGTAGAAATGCGTGATTTGACAGCAGATCCTAACTTCCTATTGCAAAAGAAAATAGAAGCAAAATTTAGTAAATTATATCCAGAAAAATGGATTCCATTGTATTCGCAAGTTACATTTAGTCATATTCCTTATAGTCAAGCGATTAGAAATGGAAAAGCACAAGATGTAATCATGGGTGAAATCTTGAAAATGGATAAGATTCACGAAAATTGGGATGCGCCAGAAGTGATGGAAAAATTATTGTCATTAGTAAACTAATAGCGCATGAAGTCTTTTCTACTAATTGTATTTTCCCTACTTTGCTTTGGTTCGGTAATCGCGCAAAAAAAAAGTAGAAAAGACTTTTTTGGTGGACCAAAAGATTATCGCAATCTGAGTAATAAAGGACTAACATTCTCCTTTGGAACTACCTATACCTTTACAGATACTAGTAGTCTTTTTATCGATGAACGAACAGACTACAAATTTCAACCAAAAGGAAAATACGGTTTTTTTGCGGAGATTGGCACCGTTGCATTTAACCTGAAAAAACCAAAATTCAAATGGGGAAATTTAATCAAATACACCGATTGGGGGATTGGGTTTAACCTATATGGAGGTTCTGAAAATACCATCGTGTATAATTCCGCGGAAAAATCGGAAAAGCAAGTTTCCTACGGTTCTTTCTATTTAGGAAATGTGACTGGTCGACTTACCTTTCACCATACCTTTTACATTCCTAAAACAAGCATTATGATTGATAATGGATTAGGAATAAATCTAGATTACCGAGTAATGAAAAATTCTTCTTTTGATAAAACAGATCAAGAATTAGCAGCCTTAAAAATAAATACACAAGCATTTTCTGGAAACTTTTTTGCACAACTCCATTATAATTTAGGGATTGGGTTAAAATTAAAAAGAGGAAGTTATATTATTCCTACCATGCAACTTCCAATAATTGGTATGTATGCTTGGAATAAAGGTAGTGCGCGTACCAATTGGTTTTCAAGTGATTATTTACCAGTAATTTTTAAACTGAAATTCATTTATTTGTTTGAAAAACATTCCAAAGGTGGCTGTGAAAATTTTGGCTCTGAAGAAGATAGAAAGCGTAATGAAGAATATATGCAAAACAAGTAATTCGTCTTTTCTATGTGGAAACATTTCTTTCTTTCACTGTACATTTCTTTCTCTTTTAGCGAAGTACAAGGACAAGAAAAGGATAGTCTCAACATTCTGGAAAATAAAGAATTAGAAAATGCAATTGTTAAAACAAAAAATACAGGAATTTTAGAAACCGAAGTTGGTGGACTCTCACTGACCAAAAAAGAACTAGAAAAATTACCACTTTTTTTAGGGGAAAGAGATCCCTTTAAAGCCCTACAATTATTGCCAGGAATTCAATCTTCTGGGGACGGAAACGGAATTTATGTTCGAGGAGGTGGAATCGATCAAAATTTAATTACACTCGATGATATTCCGATCTATAATGTTTCCCATTTATTTGGTTTTTTCTCGGTATTTAATACAAATACCATTCAAAAGATAGATATTCATAAAGGTGGAATGCCCGCAAATTTTGGAGGAAGAATATCTTCTGTCATTGCAATTACTACCGAAAATGGAAATTTAAAGCGTTGGAAAGTAGATGGAAATATTGGAATATTGGCAGCAACATTAACTTTTCAGGGACCTATCAAAAAAGACACAAGCTCACTATTGTTTTCCATGCGAAGGACTTATGTTGATTTACTACAAAATATTTTTATCGGAAATAATTCAAATTTTCAGTCTAATTATTATTTCTACGATATTAATTTCAAATACTTTCATCGCATAAATGCTAAAAACAAACTTTATCTGACCGGTTTTATGGGGGCTGATTATTTTTTGTATAATGACACGAAAGATAAAACCTTCTCCAATGAAATTAATTGGGGAACAAAATTACTTTCAGCGAAGCTTATACATACCATTAATGAAAAAGCAAGTTTGAGTATCACACAAGGAGTTACAAATTACCAAATGAATTTTGGTGCTTCAATTTACAGTTATTCGTTTAACTTGTTGTCTTCCACGAAAGATTATGTTTCTAAAATAGAATATTTATGGAATTATTCAAAACGATCAACTTGGCGTATCGGAGTAGATAATACTTACCATATAGTTAGTCCAAATAATTTTCAGGCGAATGGAGGTGAAGCAAAATTTAACTACTCGGACTTAAAAAAATTAAATTCAAACGAAGCAGCATTTTATATCAGCAACGAATTCAAAATCCATCCTAAAATAGAAATATCCGCAGGATTAAGAATAAGTTCGTTTATGCAATTAGGGCCATTTACGCGCTATGATTATTCAAAAGGATATGGTTTAAAAGATTCTGCCTATTATGGATCAAGTGCAATTGTATCTAATTTCTTTAACCCAGAACCTCGTATTTCTGCATGTTATACAGTTTCACCGAATGCATCTATAAAAGCTGGGTTTTCCCAAAATTATCAATACATACATTTAGCACCTGTCTCCTCTATATCATTACCAACTGACGTTTGGGTTCCAAGTAGTTCGATTATAAAACCACAAATGGGAAGGCAATTTTCGATTGGATATTACAAACAATTTCCAAAAAAGAATGTGGAAACCTCTGTGGAAGTTTATTATAAAAAAATGAATAATCTCATTGAATATAAAGAAGGTGTGTTGAGTTTGATAAAACTACAATCTAACTACGATGACAACTTTTATTTTGGTAAAGGGCAATCCTATGGAATCGAATTTTTCGCTAAAAAAACAATGGGTAAAACCACCGGATGGATTGGTTATACCTTATCTAAATCCACGCGAAATTTTAATGATATTGAAAATGGCAAGACCTTTTATGCTAAAAATGACCGTAGACATGACATTTCGCTTGTATTTAATTATGAATTATCTTCCAAAATTAGTTTTTCTTGTATATTTATCTATAAAACTGGTAATGCGATGACTATTCCTTTATCCCGTTATTTTTTACAGGGAAACATTGTAAATACCTACAGTCCTAAAAACTCCTATCGAATTCCTCCTTATCACCGTGCAGATATATCCATGACTTACCAATTCAAAAAAACGGAAAAGAAAGAATCCTCTTTAAATTTCTCTATTTATAATGTGTACGGAAGACAAAATCCGTTTTATATGTATTTCGAAACAACAGGAGACTTGACAAAGTTTTCCATTGAGACAAAAGTAAAACAAGTATCCTTATTCACCGTATTACCTTCCATTTCCTATAAATTTTGTTTCTAATGCGCTTAAATAGTTACTTATTTTCTTTGTTATTAGTGACTTTATTGCTCGTTACGTTTTTTTCTTGCACCAAAGAAATTAAGATCGATTATCCACAAACAGAAAAACAATTAGTGGTTGAGGGGTATATCGAACAAGGGAAATACCCAATCGTTTTTTTAACGAAATCGAGTCCTTATTTTGAAAAAATAGATAGTGCAAACATTGCAGAATTAATTGCGAGTTTAGCAAAGGTTACGGTGAGTTGCGAGGGAATCGAAGAGGTACTGACATTACGTTACAACGCTAATTATTTTCCTGCATATTATTACGAAGGTTCTTCCTTATTGGGAGAAATTGGTAAAACATATACCTTGAAAGTTGAATTGTCCGGTAAAACATATACTTCTTCCACGACAATTGTCGAACCTGTTCAGATCGATTCTTATTCTATTATACAACTAAAGAATAACATTAACCAAAAATTCATTGATATACAATTTACCGATCCCTCAAAAAAGGCGAATTTTTATAGGGTTTACGTAAAACGAATTGGAAAAGATTTAAACTTTTACCCTTCCTATTTATCCACATTTAGTGATTTTAGTTTTGATGGCAAATCATTTACATATGAAATTGTGCGATCGTTCTCCCCTTTACTAAGCAAAGACAACCATAGTTATTTTATCGATGGTGATTCTGTTTCTATAAAATTTTGCGCTATCGAAGAAAAACAATACAATTATTGGAAAAAAATAGAAGGTCAAATAGCGTTAGCAAGCAATCCATTTGGTGTTTCTAGTAGTGAACCTCCTTCCACAATTACAGGAGATGCATTAGGTATTTGGGCTGGATTAAGCTCAAAATATTATACTATTAAAATAAAATAGTCGATTAAACTTTTTAAAATTAAAGAAGTCTTATTTGTAGATTAACAAAAAGTATGGCTACGTACAGCGATAAAGAATTACTGGAAATGCTTCGTACGGATCAAAGTTCGTATGCTTTCAATTTGTTAGTCAGAAAATATCAAAAGAAAATTTATGCACATGTGCGCAGAATCGTTATTGATCATGATGATGCAAATGATGTGGTACAAAATATTTTTATCAAAGTTTGGAAAGGTTTAGAGAAATTCAACGAAGATTCTGAATTATATACGTGGATTTATCGAATTTCTGTAAATGAATCCCTCACATTTTTAAAGAAAAAAAGAACGAAATTTTTTATTCCAATACACAATATTGAAAAGGAAATGTCAGATAAAATTGATGCTGGTGAACATTTTTCTGGAGACGAAATTGAAAAAAAATTACAAAAAGCATTATTAACCTTACCTGAAAAACAACGGATTGTATTTAACTTGAGGTACTATGATGAAATGCCCTATGAAGAAATGTCACGCGTACTAGGGACTTCCGTAGGAGCATTGAAAGCATCGTACCATATCGCAGCTAAAAAAATAGAAGAAAATTTACTTGGTCATTAAACCTTTCGAAAGGAAATGTGTCCAATTTATAAGAAATCATGGAAGAATTAAAAAACATAGCGCCCCACTTAAGTCAACTCCCTAAAAAGGATGCATTTACAGCGCCGGAAGGGTATTTTGACGACTTACCATCCATAATTCAGGACCGAATAATTGCGCAAAAGAAAACAAAGTCACGCAGCTTTGCTCCTGTTTGGATTTTTAGCACTTTAGGTGTTGCTACTATGCTATGTGTGTTGTTCTTTTTAAGTAAATCGCCAGAAGATACTACTTCCATCACCAAGCAAGAAGCTACTGCCTATATAAAAGAAAATTTGGAACAAGAATTTGATGAAACCTTATTAGCAGAAGAACTCGTAACTTCTAACAATGAAACATCCACTTCTGAAGTGAACTTAGAAGAATATATCATAAATCAAGATATTGATGAACAATTATTACGTGAAGAAATATAACTTTAACCTATGAAAAATTTAATTATCCTTTTATTTGTGTTTTTCACAAGCTTTTCTTTTTCGCAAACAGAAACGAAAAATGACAAAGTGGAAACAATGAAAATTGCTTTTTTAACGAATAAGTTAAACTTAACAGCAAAAGAAGCGCAATTATTTTGGCCGTTGTATAATGAATACAACCAAAAAATTGAAACACTGCGCAAGGCGAAAAAATCGGAGTACGACGAAATCAAAAGTAAAAATGGAACACCAACGGATAAGGAGATTACTGCCTATATGGAAGAGGTATTCATAACCAAACAAAAAGAATTAGACCTACAAAAAGAATACTATAATAAATACACTAAAATTCTTTCTATGAAGAAAGTAGCACAACTATATCAAGCTGAAAATCAATTTAAAAAAGAGTTGTTGCGAATTATTAAAGATAAAAAATAAGCTTCAGGAAATCCAAGTAGTGTCTGGATTTTTATACGTATTTATTATACTTCGAATAATGATCTCTTCCTTTATTTCATTGTAAACTTCAGGTTCTATTTTGAATTTAAATATCATTAAAATTATTTTTAACAGTATCCCAATCCAATAATTTTTCTGATTTACTATTTTTGATACGATCAATTACCATTTTTTTATCGTCATCCGGAATATCAAATTCCGTATTAGAAAATTCAACTTTAATTTTTAATGCTTTCAAAAAAGATTTTAATGCTTCTAATTTATCTAAATTAGTTGGCTGTTGAATAACAATGTAATTTGAATTTTTCATGATAAATGAAATAAATTATAAGCAATTACTTCTTAAACAAAGATATGAAGTGTTTTAGAAAAAAGAGAATTTAAGGGTCAATATTTTTTGATTTTAACAAAACATTCATACCCTAAAACCCGATTAAAAATTTAACTTTGCACCATAATTTACTAACGTAAACCTATGAGTGATCCTATCAAACACGAGTGTGGTATCGCACTTATCCGATTAAAAAAGCCTCTTGAATTCTATTTAGAAAAATACGGAACGCCTTTTTACGCATTAAGTAAACTGCATTTGTTGATGGAAAAACAAAGCAACCGTGGTCAAGATGGTGCGGGAGTTGCGAATATCAAGTTTGATATGAAACCAGGTCAGCGTTATATTTCTCGTCAACGTTCGGTACACAGCAAACCTACACAAGACATTTTTGATTATATCAATGGTCGCTTTAAAGCACTCGAAGAACAAGATCCCTCTAAATTAAAAGATGTGCAGTATTTGAAAGAAAATGCTGGATTTACAGGAGAATTGTTCTTAGGTCACTTACGTTACGGAACCTTTGGAAGAAATAGCATCGAAAGCTGTCACCCTTTCTTACGTCAAAACAATTGGATTACGCGTAACTTGGTAGTTGCGGGTAACTTCAACCTTACCAATGTTGATGAATTATTTGACGTATTGGTAGAAATTGGTCAACACCCAAAAGAAAAATCGGATACCGTTACTGTACTAGAAAAAATTGGGCATTATTTGGATGAAGAAAACGATGAAATCTATCGTGATTTAGAATCTAAAGGATATGCTAAAAAAGATATTTACGATACGATTGCTAAAAACCTAAACATCGAACGCATCTTGAAACGTGCTTCCAGTGATTGGGATGGTGGGTATGCGATGGCTGGTTTATTTGGACATGGAGATGCATTTGTATTACGTGATCCAGCAGGAATACGTCCAGCATACTGGTTCGAGAACGATGAAGTTTGTGTTGTAGCATCTGAACGTCCTGTAATTCAAACAGCATTCAATTTACAACAAGAAGATATCAAAGAATTAACACCTGGACATGCCTTAATTATCAAAAAAGAAGGGCAAATTTCAGAAGTTAAAATCAACGAACCAACGATTAATAAAAGTTGTTCGTTTGAGCGTATTTATTTCTCTCGTGGAAACGATGCGGAAATCTACGAAGAGCGTAAAAATTTAGGAGATTTAGTTGTCCCTCAAGTTCTAAAAACCATCAATTACGATTTAGATAACTCTGTTTTCTCTTTTATTCCAAATACTGCTGAGACTTCCTTTTACGGAATGATCAAAGGCTTGGAAAATCATTTAAACGATGTAAAATACAAAGCATTAGCAGCCATTGAGGGTAAACCAAGCGAAGAACAACTGAAAGAAATCTTATTCAAACGTGCACGTATTGAGAAGATTGCGATAAAAGATGCGAAATTAAGAACCTTTATTACGCAAGACGATCAACGCGATGAGATGGTTTCCAGTGTGTATGATATTACCTATGGTTCCGTAAAACGCGGTAAAGACAACTTGGTGATTATCGATGACAGTATTGTACGTGGAACAACCTTAAAACAAAGTATTTTAAAGATTTTAGATCGTTTAGGTCCTAAGAAAATTGTTGTAGTATCTTCTGCACCACAAATTCGTTTCCCAGATTGTTATGGTATTGATATGGCCATCATGGGTGATTTTATTGCATTTGAAGCGGCAATACAATTATTGAAAGACAACAAACAAGCGCATATCATTCAAGACGTTTATAAAAAATGTCAAGAGCAAACAAATCTACCAAAAGAGCAAATTAAAAATTACGTTAAAGAAATTTACGCCCCTTTTACAAACGAACAAGTTTCTGCTAAAATTGCGGAATTATTGACTCCAGCAAATATCCAAGCTGAAGTGGAAATCGTATACCAAACCGTAGAGAATCTGCATATAGCTTGTCCTAAAAACTTAGGAGATTGGTACTTTACGGGAGATTATCCAACACCAGGTGGTAATAAGGTTGTAAACAAAGCGTTTATGAACTACGTAGAAGGTAAGAACGTTAGAGCGTATTAAGAAACGAGCGACGTGGGACGAGCGACGGAAGAATAAATTATCCATGAAAAAACAAACCGCTGTCATCTTTTATGTACTTGCTGCCTATGTAGCTTTGCAGTTTGCATGGTGGGGGTATCATTTAATTCAACTCACGCAAGAACTCGGTAAAACAGATGCAATAATTACAAAAAAGGTAATTATGATTACCGGGGAAGGATTGGTGTTTTTCATGATCCTTTTTGTTGGTTTGTGGAGAATTCGCACAGCGATTAGGCGCGATCAACAACTCAATGAACGTCAAAGTAATTTCTTGTTGTCCGTTACCCACGAACTCAAAACTCCCCTGGCTTCCACAAAGTTGTATTTACAAACCTTGATGAAGCGTGATTTTGAGTTAGAAAAACGCAATGAATTATTGCAAAAAGCCCTACTGGAAAATCAACGCTTAGAAGAAATGGTAGAAGCGATTTTAACTGCTTCCCGCTTAGAAAATCAGACAATTGTCCCACACAAAGAATGGATCAACTTGAATACCGTATTTACCGAACTTGCAAAACAATACAATACACGTCTGGATAAAGAATGGATTGTATTAGATCTACAAGAAAAAATTTCCATTGAAACGGATGCATTTATGCTCAAAACCATTGTGACCAACCTTATTGAGAATGCCTATAAATATGCTGGAACACACCAAAAATTGATCTTATTTTTATACAGAGATAAACAAAATAGTAAATTTGGAACGAAAGATTCCGGACCTGGTATAGCACCAGAAAATCAAGCAGATATCTTTCATAAATTTGTACGATTAGAAAACGAAGAAACACGTTCGCAAAAAGGAACTGGACTTGGTTTATTTATTGCTGCTGAATATGCTAAAATAATAGGTGGTAAAATTGAATACAAACAAAATAGCCCGAAGGGTGCAATTTTTGAAATAACACTATGACAAAGAATATTGGACTGATTATTTTAGATGGTTGGGGAATTGGAGACAAATCGAAATCCGACGCAATATACAATGCAAATACTCCGATAATGGATGGTTTATTAGCAAACTATCCTTCCGCTACTTTATTAACGTGTGGAGAAAACGTAGGACTTCCTGAAGGTCAGATGGGTAATTCGGAAGTAGGACATTTAAATATCGGTGCTGGACGTATTGTTTACCAAGAATTAACCCGAATCAATAAATCCATTCGCGATAAAGAATTTTTCCAATTAGAAGCCTTATTAGACGCGTTTAAAACTGCAAAGGAAAAGAATGTTCCCATACATTTGATTGGATTAGTTTCCAAAGGAGGTGTGCATAGTTCGCAAGCACATATTTATGCCTTATGTGAAATGGCAAAGCAACAGGGTGTTGACAATGTATTCATTCATGCTTTTACAGACGGTAGAGATTGTGATCCTAAAAGCGGTTTACATTTCATCCAAGAATTAGAACAAGAACTTGCAAAAACAACTGGGAAAATTGCTTCTGTTGTTGGACGTTATTTTGCCATGGACCGCGACAATCGTTGGGAACGCGTGAAAAAAGCATATGACTTACTGGTTTTAGGAAAAGGAACAGCCGTAAATTCTGCCGAAGAAGCGATTCAAAATTCTTACGCTAACAATGTAACGGACGAATTCATCGAACCAGCATATATTACTAAAAACGGACAGCCAATTGCTAAAATCCAAGAAGGCGATGTTATTATTTCGTTCAATTTTAGAACAGACAGACCGCGTGAAATTGTATCCACATTGACCCAAAAAGATTTTCCAGAATTTGAAATGAAGAAATTAAACCTTCATTTATATACGATGACAAGTTACGACGCTACGTTTGAAAATGTGCGCGTAATTTATGAAAAAGATAATTTAGTAAACACACTAGGAGAAGTACTTACAAAAGTAGATCGTACACAAGTACGTATTGCGGAAACCGAAAAATACCCACACGTAACCTTCTTTTTCAGTGGAGGTCGCGAGGAAGTATTTCCAAAAGAAACACGTATTTTGGTCAATTCTCCAAAGGTTGCAACCTACGATTTACAACCTGAAATGAGTGCTCCTGAAGTGAAAGCTAAAATCATTGCGAGTATGCAAAACGACAAGCCAAATTTCTTTTGTTTGAACTTTGCAAATCCAGACATGGTAGGTCATACAGGCGTTTACAGCGCGATTCAAAAAGCAGTCGAAACAGTAGATACTTGTTTGGGGGAAGTAATAACTACAGGAAAAGCATTAGGGTATGAATTTTTAGTCATAGCAGACCATGGGAATGCAGATTTTGCGCTTAATGCGGATGGGACACCAAATACTGCGCACTCCTTAAATCCTGTTCCGGTTGTATTAGTTACCAGAGATGATGTCCAGTTAGAGAATGGGATTTTAGCAGATGTTGCACCAACCATTTTGGGTCGGTTAGGGATTGCTACTCCGCTTGAAATGACAGGGCGAAATTTGGTTAAATGAAGGATGAATTAGAATATGCTATTACACTATAAAGAATTAGGCGAGGGTAAACCTTTAGTTATCCTTCATGGACTTTTCGGTACATCCGATAATTGGCAAACACACGCTAAAAAATTAGGAGAATATTATCGCGTAATTTTGGTAGATCAACGTAATCATGGACATTCGCCTTGGTCAGAAGATTTCACGTATGAACATTTAGCAGACGATTTAGAACGTTTAATTATTCATCTTGGAATAGATCAATTCACGTTAATTGGTCATTCAATGGGAGGTAAAACAGCCATGTATTATTCCCAAAAATACCCAACTCGTTTGGAAAAAATGGTTATTGTCGATATTGGAATCAAGCAATATCCAATGCACCACAATGAAATTATCAAAGGCATTAAATCCCTCGATTTAACTACTATTTCTTCTCGTTCAGTAGCGGAACAAGCGATGATCCCTTTTGTCGATTCGTATGGTGTTCGACAATTTCTACTCAAAAATTTATATTGGGTGGAAAAAGGGAAATTGGCATGGCGCATGAATGTAGATGTGCTCGAACGCGAAATGGAAGAAATCTTGGCACCAATACCGAACATAGAAGTTTGGACACCTACCCTATTTTTGCGTGGTGCCATGTCGAACTATATACTCGATGAAGATTGGGATGCTATTGAAGAAATATTTCCGGATGCAACACTTGAAACGATAGAGAACGCTGGCCATTGGGTACATTCCGAACAACCAGATGAATTTATAGAAAAGGTATTAGGATTTATTATTCGATAAAATTAATTCCCGTACGTCATCAAATACGACTTCAAGAACTCATTAATTTCACCATCCATAATTGCTTCCACATTTCCAGATTCATAACCTGTACGTACGTCTTTGACTAATTTATAGGGATGCATGACATAGTTTCGAATTTGAGAACCCCATTCGATTTTCTTTTTGTTTGCCTCAATTTCATTCCGTTTCTCCATACGTGCGCGTAATTCTAACTCGTATAATTGCGAACGTAATAATTGCATTGCTTTTTCTTTGTTGGCTAATTGCGAACGAGATTCCGAGTTTTCAATGATTATACCTGAAGGCGCGTGACGTAATCGAACCGCCGTTTCTACCTTATTTACATTTTGTCCACCGGCACCACTCGCACGCATGGTTTCAAAACTAATATCTGCAGGATTTATATAAATTTCAATCGTATCGTCTACCAATGGATACACATACACCGAAGCAAAGGATGTATGACGTTTAGCGTTTGAATCAAAAGGAGAAATACGTACCAAACGATGCACCCCATTTTCACCTTTCAAATAGCCAAACGCAAAATCACCTTCAAACTCAATGGTTACCGTTTTAATACCAGCAACATCTCCTTCTTGGTAGTTTAATTCTTTCAGTTTATAGCCGTTTTTTTGTCCCCACATCATGTACATACGCATTAACATAGAAGCCCAATCACAACTTTCAGTTCCTCCAGCACCAGAAGTAATTTGAAGTACCGCGCTTAATTGGTCTTCTTCCCCGGAAAGCATGTTCTTCAATTCCAATTCTTCCACTTTCGTTTTTAAATCGGAATGTGATGCATCTAATTCTGGTTCAGTAGCCTCCCCATCTTTAAAAAAATCTAATAACACCTCTAAATCTTCCGCGGCTGACGCGAGTTCTTCGTAGGTTGTAATCCAATATTTAAGCGAACGGATATTTTTCATTTCCGTTTCTGCTTTTTTAGGGTCATCCCAAAAAGAAGGATCTTGTGATTTTAATTCTGCTTCCTGCAGTTGTACCTTTTTTTCTGTAATTTTTAGGTAATTGGAAATTGCTTGTATACGTGTATGTAATTCTTTTATTTGATCTTGGTTAACCATTTTATTAATTAGGAACGTTTAAAATTAGAACTTAGACGAATAATTTTCAAATTCTTCGTGCATTTCTTGTTGGTATTGTTTGGTAACATTAATTGGAACATATTCTTCCATTACGTTTGTTTTGTCTAATCCAAAATCTTCTGCTGCTTTTAAACCGGTAGACTTAATGAAGCGATATGCTTTCACACAAATAATTTGGAAGGTGGTAAGCTTATTATCTGTTGCTACACGGGAACTTAAAACAACAAATTTAAAATCTGGATTTTCCATATCATCTCGGACACAATCGAAGATACTTTTGCCTTCAATCTCGCCTTTTTGTACCATGTGATCGTGAATTTTTCGAATCATATACTCAATTCGGTGTTCTTCTTTGAATCCAAGTTGTAAAGAAACGTGGTAGCAATGTTTGTCTATAATTTCATTAACAGAATAATCAACTCCCCAAGGATCTGCTTTTATCTCCACATGTAAAAACCAAACAATATCTGCTCTACGTGGGCGTTTTTTAAATAGAGAATAATAAACGGTAGAATCTAGTTTCGCAGGACTCACACTACGAGTAGGATAAACAAGGTTCGTTGCCTCATATGGGATTTTATCATCCAAACGTACTTTCTCCAGTTTATTCACAACACGCGACATTGGGATATATTCCGTAATGTTTGCACGTAGTTGTCTTGCTTTGTAAAACAAATAAAGTGCAGAGAAAAATAAAATTGCTAATACTAAGGTAAACCAACCACCTTCAGGAATTTTGTGAATATTTGAGAATAAAAAGACACCTTCAACCACAAAGAAAACAGCAAAAATTAAGGTGAAAATAGCCTTTGATTTTGGATAACGGATATACAACATTAAAATAAGTAATACCGATGTCATAATCATATTAATGGTGATTGCCAATCCATAGGAAGCTTCCATTTGGGAAGACGTTGGGAATTTCCATAGTACTAGTAAACAACCAACTAACAAAACACCATTGATGAATGGAATGTATATTTGTCCTTGGTGATCTGTTGGATATTTCACTTTTAAGTTTGTCCACAATTTCAATTTAATGGCCTCATTCATTAGCGTAAAAATACCAGTGATTAAAGCCTGAGAAGCAATGATAGTAGCAGCAGTTGCTATCGTCACCGCAAAAATCAGCATGTCTTTCGGTACCATTGCATAGAAAATAGTTTGATTTGGTAACAAATGAAATCCAGGAGTTAAAGCCAAAGCAGCTTGTCCCAAATAATGAATTACCAAAACAATACTCATCATTCCCCAACTAATACGAATATTTCCTTTGCCACAGTGTCCTAAATCGGAGTATAGTGCTTCCGCTCCTGTGGTACATAAGAAAACAGCGCCTAAAACCCAAAATCCACCAGGAACATTCACAATTAAATTATAAGCCCACCAAGGGTTTAGTGCTTTTAACACCGTCGGATTTGCAGATAAATGCGTTAAGCCTAAATACAATAAGAATCCAAACCAAACCAACATAATTGGACCAAATACCTTACCAATAATCACTGTTCCAAACTGTTGAATCGCAAAAAGTGCAAAGATAATTCCAATGATAATTTGCATAATTGGCAGATCCGGATTAATATTTGCTAAACCTTCCACTGCGGATGAAATCGAAATGGCTGGCGTAATAAATCCATCCGCCATTAAGGATGCACAACCAATCAAGGTCGGAACGATTATCCATTTGGCTTTCTTATCTTTTAAAAGAGCATAAAGCGCGAAAATCCCACCTTCTCCTTTGTTATCCGCATTAAGCGCGAAGTACACATATTTGATGGTTGCTAGTAGTAAAAGTGTCCAAATTACTGCGGATAAACCTCCTAAAACTAAGCCTTCGGATAAATTTTTACCTTGACTTGTAATTGCTTGAAAAACATACAATGGAGAGGTACCTATGTCACCAAAAACTATCCCGATGGTTATCAATACACCTGCAGCGGTAAGTTTGGTTTTATGCTCTGAACTCATTTCAAAAAATATAAGAATTGGACATCAAATGTATTTAATTCTTTGCATTTTGAATTAGAAATACAGAATTATTTTAAAAATATTTTAAATAAAGCGTAAACAAATGATTTACAATGATTAAACTAACATTAATACCAAATCAACCAACCCCGATTTTGCATCACCTGATGAAAATTTAATAATTCATCTGCTTGATTCAACGTATCATAAATCGAATCAAATTTTATCTGCTTATCTTTCTCAAAACTTGGCGTCAACGCATAGGGAAAATCCTGCACGTTTTCTACTTTGGTTTGCGCTGCATCTTGTAAGTATAAACGTAACAATTGGATGGATTCATTATCCGTAATTGGAAAATCACTTGCTTTAACGGAAGTAAACAGGTGTATCATTTTTTGCGCACGAGTGAATAATACATTGAGTCGTCGGTAACCATTGCGACGATTAAGTGGACCCATACGCAATTGAAATTTACCGGCTTCATTTTTTCCGTAAGCAATAGAAATGAATAGATGTTCGCATTCTTCCCCCTGCACTTGTTCTAATGTTTTGAAAAATCCTTTTCCGGTGTCCAAGTTTTCACTTATTTTTTCTTGCGCTTCGGATGACAAATATTCCCAAATACAACTTAATTGTTCCTGAGAGAATGCCACTACCCCAATCGAATCGGATGCAATCAATAATTGTTTTTCAATTGCCCTGGCAATTTTCTCTGCTTCTACCTCATTTTTACGCTGGACAAATACTCCTTCGGGACAAAAGTGTAATCGAATCGGATACTCATTTCTTAAAGCTGTTGGATAGGCGAGTAATTTGTTTTGATAAAAATGTTTATTTGAAAATGCAATCAACGCCGGATGCTGACTTCGGTAATGGTGTGTTAACGTTGCAGTTTTCCAATAATACGAAGCATGATGCAATAGATCTATTTGCTCCGACTTTTTAGAAAAATAACTACCTGGCGCCATCTGTTTGCTATCTCCACATACCAATGAGCGCGCACTTCTTTGTAATGCTCCTAATGCATGCGTTAAGGGTAATTGACTCGCCTCATCAAAAATCACTAATTCAAAGAATGAAGATGCCATTGGAAACGATTTAGCCACCTGTCCGGGTGTACATAACCAAATTGGTATTAAAAGTTCTATCCATGCTTTAGCGTCTGAATTTAGTAGTTCGCGTATGGAGTTGGTATGTCTCGTTTTAGCGAATTCTTTGACTAACAAGGACTTTCCTTTTTTTAACCGTGCCTTTAATTCTTTATCACTTGGAACTAATTTGTTGCTCGGTGTTTGTAGGATACGATGAAACGCATGAAAACGCGCTGCTCGGTGCGCATGAATAAAAGAAACAAACGCTTGATTATCTTCGTGTTCACTTTGAATAATTGTATCCAATTTTCGTCCTAATTCCTCTCCTGAAAAAGTGCGTAAAACAGGAAATAAGTTCTCTAATTGAATAAGGTGTGCTTTTAAGACAATCTTTTCTAGTGTTTCAAAAGAATGAGCGAATTGTATGGAGCCATACATCGCCGAAGAAAGTTGCTTCAAATACCCTGAAAAAGAAAGTAAATTTGTATAATTATCGCGGATATGTTGACCAAAATCTATTAAAGATGCTTCAGGAGAAAGTATAAAATACGTACGTGCTTTTTGAATAAATTGTTTAATTCGGTGGTTATGCTCTACTAATTGAACACGGTATTCGACCGAATGTTTTGCGGCTCTTTTTAGTTTTGAACTTTCACTACTTTCCCATTGGATGACCCATGCATAGATACTTTCTAATTCGGAAGTTATCGGTTGAACCCCTAAATTCAAACAATCCATTTCCAATTTAGTTAATTCTGCAGTTACTTGTAGGTATTTTTTTGCGCTCTGAAGAAGCTCCAAAACTGGTAGGGTGGTATCTTGGAGATTTAATAAAATTTGTTTTCTAGTTATTCTGCGGGTCCACCAAGAACCAGTAGTTAGATTAGTTTCCCATGTTTTTAATTGTAATTCCGTTGGAAACAGTTTCCATAAAGCCATTTCAGGTTCTAACAATCTTTGTTCTTTCTGCTTTTTTTGAATTTCTAGGTACAGTTTCTTGAACTTTTTTCGCAATGGATCTTTTTCAAAAAGTCTATATTGTTTTTTAACAACTTCATTCTCGATGATTTGCGCATAAATTACCTCTGAAAGTAGTTCTTCCACTTCCGCGATACACGTGACACCAAATGTAGCGTATAAAAAAGTACTATCCATTATAAATGAAGCGATTACCTCATCCAAACGAACGCTTGAATCGAAACAGGTCTTTTGAAATGACTTCAAGGCATGTGTCCTGGGTTGTTGTGCGTAAAATTCCTTAATTACTTCTATTTCCTGCAACCAATCTTTAAGGGATGGGACATTGGAAACGTATGGTACCGATTCGAGATCTTTACCAGTAAGCATTCCCAAAAACGCACTATATGAAATCCCACCAATCAGTTCCTTGGCGGTTAATTTATCCAATAAAAGTTGCAGGTTTGCCCTTTTTTGTTGTCCGACATACATTGGTGGACGAACCTCTTCTAGGTTGTTTTCCAATAATTTCCAGGTACTTATCAGCTGCGAAACCAAATCTTTTGCACGCGTTTCACTAGTGAGTACAAATATGTAAGGATCTAATCCGTTTTTCGCTAATTTTTTTGCGATTACATCCAAGGCCGTTTTCTTTTCTGAAACAACTAATTGACTTGCATTTGACGTTAGACGTTTTCCTAAAATATTTGTTATCAGTTCCGATTTCCCTGTTCCTGGAGGACCTTCCACCACTAAATTATGCGACGCAAGTTGTTGAATTACAGATTGTTGATCCCGATCTAAAGGAGTAATATTTCCGGGATCCAATGTAATATTCCGGAAGGATGTAGCGCTTTCTTCTCCAAGTAAGGATTGAACTAATTCGCTGGGAACTTGTGTTTGCAGTTCTTCCAATTCTTTCACCAACAAAAAGCGATGGTGATGGAAATTTCCAATAATCGATACTTCTGAAATTGGATAATTATGTGCGATTAAACATTGGTAAACGTATTCATTTTTAGCCTCAAATGTATCCAGATCTGAATTTTCCAAAGATAGATTGTGCATTTTTTTAAATTCAAGCGACAAATATGGATTCAGGAAAGCATCTTCTAGTTCAAACGAAATTTCGAGCGTATGTGTGTTTTTAACATTACGATAACGCAATGGTACCAGCCAAACTGGCGTTTGTTGCTTCTCGTTTAATGATATTGTATCCAATGCTAAACAAAGCGTATGCGTATCCGCAGACTTTTGTACCGAGGAAGCAAATGCAAATAAACGTTTCCATGCTGGTGTTAAGGAGAAGGAAATCGGCGATACTAACTGTTTCTCTATAAATACCAGTTGTTGATGCTCACGGGGGCAATGTACCAAAATATCCGAAGAAGGAATTGCTAATAATTCTTCTAAATATGCTTGAAAATGTGATTTTTCATAGGTAGAATGCATCTCCGATATGCCATAAATTGGAGCGTCAAAGGTAAGAAAATATAGTGTGTTCTAGGAATAAACTTTATCTTTGTTTCATGGCAGAACACTTCTCCCTTATTGGAACTACACGTGAAGAACAATACACTTCTTTGCTTCCGCAAATACAAGCATTGGTAGGGAATGAGAATAACCTGATTGCCGTGCTATCGAATACCGCTGCTGCTTTGAAACAACAATTTGGATATTTTTGGGTTGGATTTTATATCGTAGAAGCGGAACATTTAATGCTTGGTCCATTTCAAGGAACGGTCGCCTGTATGCGCATAGCAAAAGGGAAAGGTGTATGTGGTACTGCATGGGAAAAAGCAAATTCACAATTAGTTCCAGATGTCGATGCATTTCCAGGACATATCGCGTGTAGCAATACTTCCAAAAGTGAAGTCGTAATTCCAATTATGAAGGAAAATAAGGTAGTTGCCGTACTGGATGTGGATAGCGACAAACTAGCTGATTTTAATTCAACAGATCTTATATATTTAGAAAAATTATGCAATTGGTTAAGTTCGTATTTTTAATCCTATTAGGTAGTATTACCTTTGGTTGTGCGCTCCAAGGTTCCATTGATGGTGGTCCGAAAGACACACGTGCTCCACAAGTAATTACGTGTACCCCAAACCCAATGTCGACTAATTTTCAGTCGAATGAAATTCACTTCCAACTGAACGAGTTTTACAAATTAAATGATCCAAATACCACATTATTTATTGTTCCAGCGCATGTAAAATTAGAAACTGTTGCTAAGGACAAAGAATTAATCGTCAAAATCAAAGGAGAACTCCAAAAAGAGACAACTTACGCACTCTATTTCAATAAAACTATCCAGGACATCCATGAAGGAAATGATACCCTAATGACGTATGTATTTTCTACTGGAAATTGGATCGATTCTTTAAGTTATACCGGGGTAGTAAAAGATGCTTTAAGCCGTTTGCCTTTAGCTAAATTAAATGTTTGTTTGTTAGCAGATACAGCAAGCAATTATAGTCAAAAAGCCAACTATTTTACCACCACCGATGAACAAGGTGCATTTACTTTCTCCTATTTAAAACCAGGAAAATACCACGTGATCGCATTTAATGATAAAAGTAAAGATATGATTCCACAGGCCTTTGAAAACCTTGGATTCACGAAACAAGCTGTAACTATTACCCAAAACACAAAAGATAGCATTCCAATTTTAGTGTTTCCCCCAGCACCTAAACGCTTGATTCGTTCGGCTAGTTTTGTTGGTCCGAATCAAATCATACTCGGTGCAACAAACGAACTACAAAGCGCACGATTTTTTTTGAAAGACAAGGAAATTAAACCTTTTGTGCAAGCACACGGAACCGATTCTTTGAGCTTGTTTACCGACTTACAACAATTAGATACGCTTCCATTGCACATTCAAACAGCGAGTTCGAAGGATAGTGCTTATATCCGTTTACCTTTGAAAGAAAAGCAAAAATCACCACGCATGTGGTTAAATGCAAAACAACTTCCAAACCAAGCAATTGTACTCTGTTTTTCCGATTTAGTAAGCACTTACAATACAGATTCTATCCAAGTATATGCGAACGATACGCTTCCATTGAAATTCCAAGTAAGCAAAAACACCGAAAATTCCATCACGCTTCAATTGCCTAAAAATGAGTACAAAAATCTAAAAATTAAATTATTAAATCAATCCGTACAATTCAAAAACTTTACCGGAAATTATAAAACAGAACTTCCAATAAACCAAGTAGAAGAAAAACAAATTGGAAATATACTTGCCAAATTGGATTCATTGCCAGATGGAACCATCGTCGAACTTTTTCAAGGAACAAAATTAATTGTCTCACATATTAAACAAACCAATGAACAATCTTACACCTTCGGATATTTAGACAAAGGCGATTACCGTTTTCGATTTATTTTGGATGCAAACAAAAATGGTCGCTGGGACACTGGTAGTTTGACGCTTAAGAAGCAAGCAGAAGAAACACGCTGGTGGAATGAGACGATTACTGTGCGTCCGAATTGGGATATTGAGGTGGTGTTGGACTTGAAGAAAGGGAGGTGATATTAGTGAATAAAAAAATAAATATAAGCTATTGTATAATAACAAAATATACATAAATTTGAAAAAAATAAAAATAACCAATTTTATGAAAAAACTAATCTATTTAGCTTCTTGTTTGACTTTAGTGTCAGCACTTTCATCCTGTAAAAAGGAGGCCGTAAATCCAACTACAAATAATGGTAATGGCGCAGCAATAACTTATACTCCTGAACAAAACAAATCAAATCTGCAACAGACAGGTTTGGATGCAATGAAAGAGATAGATGAAGCTAAAAACATGAAGGTTATTGATAATCTAATTTATTTTTCTGAATTAGTAGATATTAATGACCCTATGGAAAGTACAAAGGCTTCTACTCTAATGCCAATCATTATGGTTAACGCTTTAACTAAATTCAAAGAGACTGGTAATCATGAGTTCATTTATTCTGCAATGAAACAAACTAAATCGTTAAGCAGCGATACAAGTGTAGAATCTTTATTTAATAATAACAAGGGAATTTATTCTTGGAATGAAAGCGAAAAAAAATGGGATAAAACTACAAGTAATAGTCTTATTTTTAAGTTTCCTGCAACAAAACAAAATAGTGGTAACAATGCAACATATACGATAGATTACACACCCTATACAGGAAACGCTGCTGCAACTGAATTAAAAGGAAACATGCCTTCTTCACTAACTGCAAAATTAGATATAGACAATACGAATTATTTAACCTTTGGTTTTAATGCAAATTATGACTCCGAGGGGATTCCAACAGCTATTACTTCGAACCTTAAAGTAGAAAATTTCAATTTTGGTCTTGCAATGACTTCTTCCGCTAGTGAGGTAAGTTCCAAATTCTCATTTACGCACCTAGATAAAATTGTTGTTGCGATGGGTTGCACATTCAAAGGTGATTTTCTAAAATCTAATCTAGAAAATTTAGAGGATAACATTACAAAAACCGAGGATGCCAACAAATTAGTGACTTCCATGAGTGCCTATTTTCAAATCTTAAATGTTAAACTTGAGTCTTCAGCAGATGTTCAAGCATTTACAGATGCTATTAAAGCGAAAGGTGGTTCTGACAATATTAATAATGATAGTGAATGGACTAGTTTAATCAATAAATATCTAATTACTTCTATATTTTACACAGACAAAAACGCGAAAATTGGTAGCGGTGAAATGTACATGAAACCTTATACGGAAACATATACTGTTTGGGAAAATGGCGTTGCTGTTCAAAAAACAGAAAATAAAGAAGACACAAGTATACGAATCGTTTTTGATGATGGATCAAAAATAGATTTAGAAACATACTTCTCTAATGGATTTGATAAACTTGAAAACGAATTCGAAAATTTCATAAATTCCATGGAAAATAATTATAAGATATAATTAAATATTCCTGTAAAATATAAAGGCTATCCGAAACGATAGCCTTTTTTTAGCAGTATAAATTCGTTAATGTCACGAATGGCAGAGTCTTTGGGACATTTATTTTTAGGATTTTGACGCAACTGGTATAATCGTTGCAAAAACGATCAATCTAGTCTTTTTTCTTTTTTGTTTCCTCTTTTATGTCTCTGCTCATTTCAACTATTTCCTTACTTTTACCCCATGAATTCCGCGTTCGCATCTTGGAAAATTTACCTTGCCATTCTCTTTGGTTTGAGCATCACCGGATATTTGTTATTCCATAGTTTGAATCAAACACACTTTATTGCATCCAAGCAACATGCAACGCACTGCTGGAAAGATGTAAATCACAACCATCAAATCGATTATGCGGATACAAAGGAGTTTTATCCCTGTATAAATGGCACATACAAACAAGAAGAATTAAGCGATATTCTTACCGAAATCTCTTGGAATCCTGCTTCTATTTTTTGGATTTTTCTAGCGATGCTATGCATGGTTGGGCGTGACTTCTTCTATATGTTGCGCATAAGAATTTTAACCAAAAAAAAACTGACTTGGAAAAAAGCATTTAATGTCATTTTATTGTGGGAATTTGCCTCTGCCCTTTCTCCTGGAGTGGTTGGGGGCGCTACCGTTGCGATGTTTATTCTCAATAAAGAAAAAATCAATTTGGGTCGCTCGACATCCATCGTTATGATAACAGCATTGTTAGACAACCTGTTTTTCATCCTACTTATACCTTTTGTGTTTTGCTTTATTTCTTCCGACATGCTCTTTCCAAATGCAACCTGGGTCGACAAAAGTATTGCCTTGGTATTTTGGGGTGGATTTGGAATTATTGCCTTGGTGTGTGTATTGTTATTTATGAGTGTATTTCTATATCCAAAAGCAATTGGACAACTATTATACAAATTATGTCAGCTCCCATTTTTGCGAAAATTTCAAGGGAAAATGCTCCAATTACAGCATGATCTTCAATGGACATCCCAAGAAATGAAACAAGAAAACAAGCGTTTTTGGGTCGGAAGTTTTGGTGCTACAATCCTATCTTGGACCTGTCGTTATTTGGTGATTAACTGTGTATTGGCGGCGTTCTTACCCATTTCGTTTTTTAACCACATCTTTATTTTAGGCAAACAATTGGTACTTTGGATTTTCATGTTAATCAGTCCTACTCCTGGTGCAAGTGGTATCGCAGAATTCGCTTTTGGAGAACTCATGGGCGAGTTTAGTTCCTCTATTTTGTTAATTGTTGCACTAGCAGTTATTTGGCGACTCATCTCGTATTTCCCCTACCTCATCCTAGGTTCGATATTATTGCCCAAATGGTTGCAGAAAAAAGCCTGAAAAAGATTATCTTTGCTCCAAATTTTTAGCAAAAAACCCATGAGTGCAATCGAACTTTCAGAACAAGAAATTCAACGTAGAGATAAATTAGACAAATTACGCGCGTTAGGAATCAATCCATATCCTGCAGATTTATATCCGGTAACAGACACAGCAAGTGCTATTTCTGAAAACTTCGAAGACGGTAAAACGGTTTGTATCGCTGGTCGTTTGATGAGTCAACGTATCATGGGGAAAGCTTCTTTTGCGGAATTATTAGACAGTACTGGTCGTGTACAAGTATACTTCAACCGCGATGAATTGTGTCCTGGTGAAGATAAAACCTTATACAACGATGTATTTAAGAAATTGTTAGACCTAGGAGATTTCGTAGGGGTAAAAGGATATGTATTCAAAACACAAGTAGGTGAAATTTCGGTACACGTGCAAGAATTTACCTTGTTATCGAAAGCATTGAAACCACTTCCGCTTCCAAAAACGGATGCAGATGGAAATACACACGATGCATTTACCGATCCAGAATTGCGTTACAGACAACGGTATGTAGATTTAGTGGTAAACCCACATGTAAAAGATACGTTCATCAAACGTACGAAAGCAATGACTTCGATGCGTAATTTCTTCAATGAAAAAGGGTATTTAGAAGTGGAAACTCCTATTTTACAACCAATTCCAGGTGGAGCATCTGCTCGACCATTTATGAGTCACCACAATGCCTTAGACATTCCGTTGTACTTACGTATCGCGAATGAATTATACTTAAAACGATTGATTGTTGGTGGATTTGATGGTGTGTATGAATTCGCGAAAGATTTCCGTAACGAAGGAATGGACAGAACGCATAATCCAGAGTTTACCGTAATGGAAATTTATGTAGCCTACAAAGACTACAACTGGATGATGGATTTCACCGAACAAATGATTGAGAAAGTAGCAACAGATGTTTGTGGCGACACAGAAATCACCGTTGGACCAAATAAAATATCCTTAAAAGCACCTTTCAAGCGTATTTCGATGCGTGATTCTATTTTGGAATTCACTGGATTTGACATCAATGGAAAAGACGAAGATGCATTACGTACGGCTGCAAAAGGAATGGGCATCGAGGTAACTGAATCGATGGGGAAAGGAAAATTAATCGATGAAATCTTTGGGGAAAAATGTGAAGGAAACTACATCCAACCAACGTTCATTACGGATTACCCAATTGAAATGTCGCCTTTGTGTAAAAAACATCGTGATAATCCTGAATTGACAGAGCGTTTTGAGTTGATGATCAACGGGAAAGAAGTAGCAAATGCGTATTCGGAGTTGAACGACCCAATCGACCAACGTGAGCGTTTTGAAGAGCAATTGCGTTTGTCTGAAAAAGGAGACGACGAAGCGATGTTTATTGATCAAGATTTCTTACGTGCCTTAGAATACGGTATGCCACCAACATCGGGAATGGGAATTGGTATAGACCGTTTGGTGATGTTATTAACGAACAATTCATCGATTCAAGAAGTATTGTTCTTCCCGCAAATGCGTCCAGAAAAATTTCAAACAGGACCAGATTTGAAAGCTTTCCAATCGCTTGGAGTACCAGGAACTTGGGCAGAACACATGGCAAAAGCAGGTTTCGCTAGCGTAGACGAATTGTTAGAAGCAAAACCTACGGCTGTTCACCAAAAATTGAACGGTTACAGAAAAAAGAATAAATTAGAAATTCCAGCTTTGTTGATTGAAGAGGTGGAAGCGTGGTATGCGAAGTGAAAAATCATAATAAATAAACAATCATAACATATAAACCCAGTAGAGCCACAATGCATTGTGGCTCTACTGGGTTTATATGGCATTGTGGCTCTACTTGTTTTATCAAATAATTTCTAGGATTAATCTTGTTTAATTATTCGTGTGTTATGCGTAGAAGAAGCACCTACAATTTCAAGTACATAAAGACCATTTTGTAAATCACCTACATGGATCGTATAAACCGTCGAGCCATTTAAATCCGTTATTTGTTGCATAATTTTACCATCTAAACTAACAATATTTATTCCTAAAATAGCTTCGTTATTTTCGATAGTTAATTGAGAATTAACTGGATTTGGATATGCTTTCAGTGGATTGAACGAATTTGTATGAATTCCCAATGATTTTGTTTCAATAGATACTGTATTTAGGGTTGTATTCGTAACTACTGGGTCATTAAAATCAAAATAGATGTATGCTGTATTTTTGATTTCGGTACCTAATACGTTTACTTTATTTTGTTTGATTCTGTATTTGATATATCCATGACTTAAAGGTTCGTTTGTAATGGAATCAATTAAATGAATGTTAGGGAAATCAAATTTGTAAACTCTATCTCCCAAGTAAATAACATCGCAGGCATGACTGGAAGAAATAAATTCAAACGAAGATAAATCTAAGTTTTTACTAATTGTATCCAAAACATAGATATTAATTGCATCGGCATTTCCTGTATTTTGAAAACGAATTTGGTAATCTAAAATGGTATCTTTTACTAAAATATCCCCTGACTTTTCAATCCCATTTACAAATAACTTTTTATCATTTGGGTCATAAGACCCTGTCACTTTTAAAGTGATACAAGTAATATTATTTTGTGTGTTACTCTCACTTTTACTTCCTTCAATACCAGCGCAAAAAGTGACATCACCACCTAATTTAATTCTACGTGCCGCTTTTACTTGTAAAATAATTGGGTTATGATTTGAATACGTGGAATCTAATTTAAAATATACGGTATCATTTGAAATAGTATACGGAAAATTACAGGTTAGAATTGTGATAGAATCAGGAAAAGTAAACCAAGTTTTTTCAGTAGTAAAATCTCCTTCGCCAAATTTATCACTGTATTTTGGGTAAACATTAAATGTAAAACCTGGTCGAACTTCATTTATTACTAAATCTGACATTACATCGTATTGAATATGCGCTGTATCGTAAAAGTTCACATCGAACTGTTGCGTACTTAGCGAATCCAATGTTACTTTTTGTTCTTTTATACAACTTGCAATATCATTATCTGAATTTATTTCTGTTATCGTATAATTTCCAAAAGGAAGGGCAAATTCATATTCTCCTTTTTTGTTGGTAATGGCTAGGTATTCACCAGGATTTGCTACTAAAGTTCTGTAAGTTCCAGGTTTATCGTCTACATCTTTTGCACAGTTTTTATTTAAATCATAATATACATTCCCTGCTATCTTACCACATGCTTCTGAACTTGCTTTTTTAGGTACATGATATATAAATGATTCTGAGCAACCATTTTTATCGGAGATATTAAGTTTGTAATTACCCGCAATAATATTTTCTAATTTGTTTTTTTGTTGACCTGTAGCCCAGTTGAACTTGTACGTTGAATCGATATTTTTTAGTTCGATAGAACCATTATTGCACGCCGCACTATCAATGATTGCAGCTGGTTGCAAAATTTTGTCGTACATATTTATTGTTGCAGCCCCATTTACAGCACATCCACCAATATTCTCTCCTTGAAAATAAATAACCTCCGATTTTTCTACTTTAACTTTTAAAACTGTGGCGTTTGGATTTGGGTTGTTATAAATCCAAACGATTGATCTTAGAGGAAGTTGATTTTGAGAATTAGTTGATGGGTCCAAGGTAACTTCATCGCCTAAACATGCAGATATAGTTGGCATATAAATTGAATTTTGATGGAACATTTGTGTATCAAATTTCTTATTAAGTACAACAATAGTATCTTTATTTGAAATACTAATTAGGTTAAAATTTATAAAACCATTGTTTCCATACATAGAAAACATCTCATTTTTCTTGTAATATTTAATGACTTCATTTCTTGGATAAACCGTGTCAATGATGGGGTTGTTAGAAAAACAATCATAAATTTCAGTAGTACTAATTGTATCAATTTTGTTATTCACTTCAAATACAAATGTAAATGGTCCCTTTGCTTCTCCCCAAGCTTGGAATCTTACTTTTACACAACCTTCTTGGTTGGCACATAATAAATTCATTTGATCTCCATAAATCGATCCATCTAAATATTGCGCCATTGTATTCATCGATAGCAAGCAAAATAATATCAGTAATTTTTTCATAATAATTTGTTTTGGTTGTTTCTGTGAAAACATAGACCCAACAAATTTCAGATGGTTGCTATTATCTTTTTATTTTAGTGGGCTAAATTAGTGCGCTTTACAAAAAAATATTTTGCTAAACCATAGATTTAACAGACGTTTCAGATCAATTTCAGCCATTAAAATTTTACATAAAATTTTTCTAAAAATAATTTTATCAATTAGTTAATTTGAAGAAATTAGGGTGTTATTTGACAAAACTAAACCATAATTATATCCGCATTGCATAAAAAAAGTAGAGCCACAACGCATTGCGGATCTACTGAGTTTTATGAATATCTATCTAAAACAAAAAAAGTAGTACTTTTTCCACTATAACGGAAAATAAACTATATATTTTTTCCATTATACACTAAAACCCTTTGAAAATAGAATTAATTATGGCATTAGTGATTTTCATATAAAATAGTTACAATCCTTCCTCTTCCATTACTTAATTCCAAAGACAACAATTGCTTTACCTCATTCACCTTCCAATAAAAAGGAGCTGCTAATACATCTATCCCGCTGTTTTGTTTTAAGCGTATCCCCTGCCCCGAAATTTTGTCTTTATTTGGTTCAAAATCTCCAGAAGGGATATGTTCGGTAATGATGACATAACGATAGTGCGATAATTTCTCCAAAATCTGGTGTACTTCTTGATTGGATACGTGTTGCAGAACTTGTCGTACCAAAGCACAATCACCTGAAGGAAGTTCATCCAACGCCACATCCAAGCAGTGAAAGGTTAAATTTGGCAATTGAAATTTCGCTTGGTTGAGCTTAATCAAGGCAGGAACGATGTCAACTGCATGATAATAAGATGTAAATTCAACCAAATCCTTTCCAATATTAAAATCACCACAACCCAAATCGCATACGGTGATTGGTGCTTCAAAGGACTTTAAAAAATTGGAAACAACGTCGATGTATGGAATTACTAAACCAGGATCATGCGAACCTTCCCCCGAATAAAATTCACTCGGATTTCCACCCCATAGATTCTTTTCATAAATCTATGACATGGCAGCTTTGGTATGCCAGGGGATTTTTACTTTTGGAGATTGTTACACTTTAGAATTCTCTTTATCAAATTCAAAGGTTGTCACCCCTCTTAATCTCCTCTCAAGGGGAGAAACAATTATATTTCTTTCACGAAATCTAAAAATACTTTCTTGTGCAATTCCAAATCCAAGGAAGGTGAAAGTGCAACGCGCGCGATATAATCTTTATCGCCTTCTTTTGTTGTTCCTTGTGTGGAAGTTGCTGGAATGGTCCAATAACAACCCTTTAATTGTCCATAACTTACACAGTACTTACTTTCCGTTGGGATTTCAGTAATCATTCGATTAATCAACTTCAAATTCAATTCCCTTTTATACGCCTCTTTTTCTTCGTGCGTAGTTCCTTTTGTAGGAAGATCCAAAGAAAAAACGGAAGGTGTGAATCCTTGCTGCGCTAATTCTTCCGAAACAAAATTGATTTTCGCTGCTGGCAATGTTTCGCTGATAAAGTTCACAAATTCACGTGTATTTATATACGCATCTTGAATTCGTTGATTCATCGAAGGCAATTGTTTTGCTAAGATTTCCATTTGTAGCGATGTAGCTTCATTATCACATAAATGTAAATGAAGTTCGATTTTCTCCATCAACTCTTTTGCTTTCTCGTTGGATATGCAATATCCTGCGGTACATTTTCCTCCACTCGGAAATTTAGAACCACTTACATAGGCAATCGTCCGAACAGTTGACAGGATATTATTTTCTCCTAAAAAGTGAACATTTGGACAAAACGTTTGGTCTAAAATAAACACTGGATCAATCGCCAATGCACCCCTAGCTGTTCTACGTTCTTTGCTTAATACATCTCTTAATTGGTTTAAGTCTGGAACTTCAACACGCGGATTGGTTGGAATCTCCGCGATAATGTATGGTATAGCATCTTCCTGCGCGATCTTTTCTAATAACTCATCGATACAAGCTACCATGTTATTTCCACCATCCACTGGTAAATCTAACACCTCCACATTTTGTAAACATGCAGCAACTCTTCTAGCTTGGTCATTTGTACCACCATAACAATTCGGAGGAACGACAATTTTGATGGCTTTTCCAGGGTGATTAACAACTGCATCGTGAATCAATCCCATCACAATCGCATATTGCGTTGAAAGCCCACTAGAAGCAACCAAGGCTTTGATATTCGTATTGGTAATTTCTTTAATGGAATTTAAAACAATCGATTTATTCTGTTCAAAATTGCTTTCTTCTAGTTGAGTTGCGTTCGTATTCGTTAAACATTGCAGCACCTTCAAGGTATTTGCCGGAGTCATAGCAATCGTCTCTCTTCTTCGTACGTGTTGAATTTCTGAAACGTAGTTGTCGTTTTTGTCTCCGTTTACAAGTAGAATACTTCCGAATTGATTATCGATATGGATATAAAAATCAACCGTTGGAACAAACTCAAAATGACACATCGAAGCTGGTTGAGAAAGAAAAATAGTAGATCCATCTATCGGAGTAACTTCCTGTACATTGTTCACTTGTACTAAGTCAAAATGATACCCATACACGTTTTTAACTATTTCCGCATCAAAAAACGCAGGTAATGCTCCAACATAGGCAATCTGGGTGTTTTTATGCGCTAATAAGTTCTTTCTTAAAACAGCTAAAATTGGCGTTGTTTTAGAAGAAAAACTGATCACATTTTCTGTTTTGATGTCATACAATTTAGCTATCGCCCATTCCAACACACACGATAAGGGGTGACCTAAACGGATGTAATCATACGCAGTACGTAATTCACTAAGGGAAACAGTTGTTGTATTATTCGCACTAAATAAACGTTCAAATTGGTCTAAAAATTCAGTTTTAGCTAATTTTTCATCATAAATATCTAAACGGTGTGTGGTAAGATTTAGCCAATCCGTTGGCATATTTTCCAATACATTTTTAACGTAGCTTAGCATTTTAGTCTGTTCCATAATAGTAGCTTTCGACATAACCAAATCGATTTATTTATCTTCCGGCAAAGTTACACAAAGTTCTAGGATTGGATTTTCAATCCATGATTTTGTTTTGCTTCAATTTATTTCACCCTTGCTTTTTGGATTCTATTACTTTTGCACTAGATTGTTCTGAATTATGCTTAAAAAAGAAATTGCTTATTCCATTCTTGACCTTGCAGTTGTTTCACAAGGGAAATCGTTTCGTCAAACCTTTGATGATTCTGTGGCAATTGCGAAACTTGCTGAACGTACTGGATACACAAGATATTGGTTGGCCGAACACCATAATATGGATGCTATCGGCAGTAGCGCTACTTCTATTTTAATTGGGAAAATTGCAGAGGAAACACAACATATTCGGGTAGGTTCGGGAGGAATCATGTTACCAAATCATTCTCCACTTATTGTAGCCGAACAATTTGGCACCTTAGGCACGTTGTATCCAAACCGAATCGATTTAGGGTTGGGGAGAGCACCTGGAACAGATCAAGCTACTGCAAGTGCCATACGTTCTGATTTTTACGAAGCTGCGATGCAATTTCCTGCTGAAGTTCAGAAAATTCAAAACTATTTTTCGGTGGATAATAATCACCAATCCGTTCGTGCAAACGTGGCAGAAGGAGTGGACGTACCGCTTTACATTCTAGGTTCAAGTACAACAAGTGCCTATTTAGCGGCAGAAAAAGGATTGCCCTACGCATTTGCAAGTCATTTTTCGAGTGCACAATTATTAGACGCACTAAAGATTTATCAAACGCAATTTCGACCTTCAACTACATTAGCTAAATCGTATACAATAGCCGGAATTTCCATCATTATTGCTGATAGGGATGAAGAAGCAGAATTTCTTTCCTCTTCTTACTACTCAAGAGTAATCGGAATTTTAACAGGAGACAGAAGTCCATTAGAACCGCCTTTTAAAATAACAAACGAATTTCGAAACATGATCCAACATCCTGCAGTGCAACAGATGTCCAAATATGCATTTATCGGTAGTAAAGCAACGGTAAAAAAGAAAGTGAATACCTTTATTGAACAAACAGGAGTCGATGAATTAATCGTTGCTACGCATGTATTTGACGTGAAAGATCGTATTACATCGGTGGAGCTTTTTGCGGAGGTGATGCGGGAGTTGAATGGGGAGTTGAATTGGGAGTTTTAAGTTTTCGTAACCCAAATGGAAGTGTTTTTTTGATTCTACGCTTCTTCTGTTTTAATTATCATTCATCGAATTCATCTTTGCTATTTCAATTGCTCTATGTAATTTTTCAGCGAACCATTCTTTACTAGGTAATTCGGTAAGATATTGAGCAACTTTTATATCTTTTTCGTCTAACATCAATAATTCGATATGTTCCGTATTTCCCTCACTGCATAAAATTAAACCGATTGGTTTTTCTTCATTTTCTTGCATTTCATTTTTGGTAAGCCATTTTAGATATAATTCCATTTGGGCTTTATGCTCAGGTTTAAATTTCCCTAGTTTTAGATCAATTGCAATTAGTCTTCTCAATTTTCTGTGGTAAAAAAGTAAGTCTAAATGATAATCAGTTGTATCTATACAAATTCTTTTTTGACGATCTACAAATGCAAAACCGACACCTAATTCTAAAATAAATTCTTGAATGTTTGAAATTAGAGCATTTTCCAAGTCCCTTTCTGAATAGAGGTGTGGTAGGTTAAAAAAGTCTAATACATAGGTGTTTTTAAAAACTAAATCAGGTGATAATTTTTCATTTTGTTTCAATAGTTGAAGTTCTGCTGAAATTTCTTCTTCAGATTTGTTAGCTATCAACGTACGTTCATATAACATTTTGTCTACCTGTTCTCGAAGTGTTCTTACATCCCATTGTTGCACAATAGCCATTTGTAAATAGAACTCTCTCTTTACATGCTCCTTTACTGAAAAACTTTCAACAAAATGACTCCAACTCAATTTTGCAGACAATGTCTGCAAAATATTTATATCCGGAAAAAGTTCATAGAATTTAATCATATTCGCTAAATTTCTTTGTCTAAAACCCTTTCCAAATTCATTTGTCAATTTTGCAGACACCTTCTGCAAAATTGACTTACCATAATCGGCTCTTCCATTAGTTAAGAAATAGTTGTGAATATGTTTACCAATAGTCCAATACATTTCTGTAAGAGTAGAATTAACTATTACAGCTACTCTTTGTCGACTTTGAGAAATTATTTCTGAAAGTTCGAAGTATAATTTTTCGCTTTTTTCTAATTCTGTCATTTTTCTAAGTCGTTTAAAGATTGATGTTTATATGCAATTTTGCGCATAATATAGTTTTGCTTCTTTTGATTTTAAAGGAAATAACTTAATAATATGAGACCTATTTAATTTGTGAGACACTGTCTCACAAATTGGATAACATTTGTGAAACTAAACCATCATACGAAGTAAATGGATTTGGTCTTATAGAAGTCATTCAATCGATATTTTGATTATTTATTAATCTAATTTACGATTAAAATTTAAATATTTAGAGAATTCTGGATTTTTAATCTTCCAAGAATATTCTTTAATACAACAATGTGGATGAATTAATTGTTGCTACGCATGTGTTTGACGTGAAAGACCGTATTAAATCGGTGGAGCTTTTGCGGAGGCGATGCGGGAAGTGAATGGTGGGGAATAAAAAACTTAGATAATTACTTTCATTGTAAGAAAATTGCGGTTCGATCTTGTATCAACTGGATATATTTCGTTTTTAAATCATCAGAAAGAAAAGAATCATTTATTAATTACTTGTCTCATGGTTTATACTTATTGGTCCTACCTCATGACCAAACATAAGAAGTAATTGATTTTCTTTAGATAGATTAAGATTTTCTTTCCCTTGCTCAATCTTACGTATCACGGTAAGTGCTACCCCTGCTTTTTCCGCAAATTCTTATTGGGTAAGGCTTAACTTTTTTGTATTGAGTTCTTGTCTTGTGAGATAAGATAAACCAGCTTTTTCTCCTATTGATTTTTTTAAAAAATAGCTGTAGTTTTATAATATTTATATGGAAGGTGAAACAATAATCAAAGTTGAACATTTGGCTAAACGCTTTGGCACGTTTGAAGCGGTGAAGGACGTTTCTTTCAGTGTGAATAAGGGAGATGTGTTTGGATTTCTTGGTCCGAACGGTGCTGGAAAAAGTACAACAATTCGTTGTCTTTTATCCTTAATCACACCGGATGCTGGATCAATCAAATTGTTTGGGAAGTCATTCAAAACGGATCGGTCAGCAATTTTATCGAATATTGGCAGCATCATTGAAAAACCTGATTTTTATAAATACTTGTCTGCACAGAAGAACCTTGAAATCTTTGCACGTGTGTCTGGAGCGGATGTTTCCAAAAAAGAAATTCAAGAAATGCTGGAATTTGTTGGTTTGGGCGATCGTGGCAAACACAAATTGGGTGGTTTCTCTCATGGGATGAAGCAACGTTTAGGCATTGCACAGACACTTTTACACAAACCTGATTTAATCATTTTAGACGAACCAACTACTGGTTTGGATCCGCAAGGAATCGTTGAAATTCGTAATTTGATTTTACGACTCAAAAATGAACAAAACAAAACAATCCTTTTGTCTTCGCATCAATTATCGGAAATAGAATTGATAGCCAATAGAATGGTGATTATCAACCAAGGTCGTTCAATTGTGGAAGGCAGTGTGAGCAATTTGTTGAATACACAAGAACTGCTCGTGCGCATCGAAGTAGACAATGCACGTGCTACTGGCGAACTTTTGCAAAAGGCATATCCAGAAACGATTTTAAAAATCAATTCAGATAGCGAATTAGAAGTTACGTTCATCAAAGAATTGGTTCCTGAACTCGCTCGTCTATTGGTCAGCAACAACATGCGTGTGCACGCCATCGAACCAACACGCAAACTAGAGGATTATTTCATGAAAATCATACAAGCATAATATGTTACTAAAAAATACATACAACGAGTTTATTAAAATACTTTCGAAACCTAGAAGTTATTTAGGAATCGGCGCTTTGACCTTGCTTGTCGGAATCATCATTTTTGCAATGAAAGCAGATGGACGGTCGATTATTTCATTTGTTACTTCTTCTTTCGAACAGACTTTGACGTTCAATGGAGATATTTTGAATGGCAATCTAATCGCCTTCATTATTTTACAAATGTTGATTGTACACATTCCTTTATTGGTGGCTTTAGTTACAGGCGATCTCATCTCCGGTGAAGCAGCAATGGGAACAATTCGAATGTTAGCGACAAAACCAATTTCGCGCACGAACATTGTTCTATCGAAATTCATTGCTGGTGCAATGTACACCTTGTTTTTGACATTATGGCTTGGCTTTTTTGCATTGTTCGTTTCACGGCAAATTTTTGGAACGGGTGATTTAATTGTACTCAATAGTGATGGTTTAGTCATCTTGAAAGACGCTGATATTTTATGGCGTTTTGGACTTGGGTTCTGTGTTGCGTTCTTGTCACTTTTAACCGTTTCAACACTATCCATTGCATTGTCTGCATTTGCAGAAAACTCAATAGGACCAATTGTCTCCACGATGGCCATCATCATTTTATTTACCATCATTGGCAGTCTGGATGTTACCATATTCGATAATATTAAACCCTATCTTTTCACCACACACATGGCATCCTGGCGCAGTTTCTTTGAGGATCCTGTTCCTTTTTCTTCGATTATTCAATCGATTGTAATTCTAGTAGTTCACAACATCGTACTCGTAGCAATTGCTGTATACAAATTCAACAAAAAAGACATTACATCATGATGAAAAAATTTCTTACCCTCTTAATCATCGCAATTCAATTTGGCGTTATAGCGCAAGAAGCGAATGATATTCTAAGCAAAGTTGTAACGAAGCTGAATACAGTGAACGATTACACGGTGACTGCGCGTTTGAAAGCAAACATTCCTATGATTAAAATCTTACCCTCTAAAGCGACTATCTATTTCAAGCAGAAAGATAAGTTCAAAGTGGTTTCGAAGGGGATTGTCATCCTCCCCAAACAAGGATTCACGGAAATCAATAGCTTTCTGGCTAACAAGAAATCCTTCTTGGCTGTTGCTGGAGATACAACCAAAATTGGTAACGTCATGACAAAATTGATTACCGTTATTCCAAATGGGGAAAGCAATGAAATTATACTTGCAAAATTATGGATAGACACAAAACGTTCGCTTATCATGAAATCGCAAATTACCACCAAAAGCAACGGTTCCGTCACCACTACGTATTCGTATGGCGACAATGTGACGTATGGTTTACCGAGTGAACTGGTTTTCGAGATTGACGTGAAAGCCTTCAAACTGCCGAAAAGTGTTGCTGCCGATATCAATAAATCAACAACTGAAAAGAAAACCAAACCGAATAAAAAAGGGGTGATTACAGTAACGTTGACGGATTACAAAGTCAATACTGGCTTGAGTGATGCGATTTTCACGAAAAAGAAATAATCATCATCCTTAGAGAACATAAAAAACCGTCATCAACGGACATCGAGCCTGTGGAGAAATGGAAGAAGTTTTGTTCATTCTTTGTTTTTATTTCATTTTCAAGGTTAAAAAGAATAACAGTGAATCTAGAACAACTCAATCTTATCAATTAGATGGACTTTAGGAAGATTGGGGAAATTCTTACTTACTTACTTCCCAATACAATATCTTTAAACATCTCTACAACCCTTGATTTCATTGGGTTTTAGAGGTGCTATTTTGTTCGTGTGCCACTAATGTGTCATGGAATAAAGGTAGATATTGAAGGGGTATTTAGGAATATTTTAGGGTGTTGATAAGTTTAAAATGATTAACGTTTTCGGGCTTGGCGAAGAACGGGAATTTTGACATGAAACTTGATGCGGAGAACAGAAATTTCTTTAACCACAAAACTATATGCTGAATAAGATAAACCGCCTTTTGGATTGGTACTATTATAATCTGGTGTTCTTTCTAACGAGGTACTGTCGTCCATTGTTTTCTGTGTCTTTGGTTCTTTGGCTTTATTTTAGTTTCAAAGGTTTAAAATCATTTAATAGTGTATCTAAATTTGTGTCACTGTAATACTTTGCTAGTATTAATTTGTTATCAATTGTTTTAAAACACTTTCCATTTACCAATCTAAAGTTTGTCTCTATAAAGTATTCAATATTTTCTTCTTGATATTCGTAAAGTTCAAATTGAGATTTGTCTTTTTTTGAAAAAAAATCAACAAAATTATTCCTAAACATTGTCTTGGTTTCAGTTCTAAATTTTTCAATAGACTGTTTACCAAATTGAGTATAGGATTTTAAAACGTAAAGAAAATTAATTTTATATTGATGAACAAACAATGTATCTCTATCAAACAATCTGTTCTCAAAATGGAATGATTTAACAATATCACCTTTTGCTTTTAATTCTGTCTCATCAAAATTCTTGTAATCGCTTATATAACCGTAAATGAAAAAATTTGGGGTTATATTATAGCCTTCGGTTAAATCATCTCTATATCTTAAATTTTCAGTGTAATATTTTCCTGTGTCGTTTAATAAATCAATGTTATACTGAATAACATTTTTTGCATAAGTAAACTGTTTGTATTTAGAAACTTTACCAGCTATGTTGTCCGATTTGTAATATTTAGAGTCTCCAATATAGAAAATATCACTCGTGTCTAAAAGTGATTGGTAATCAAAAATGTGGTCAATTATTTTTCCATCATCATTGTATTTCAAATTTTTCAACGTTGTCCCATCTGCTGTTTTCTTTTCAATTATTGGGTCAGAAAATAGTTTGTCAATCATATCTTCAAAAACTAGATTGTAATTATTGACTGAAATAAATTCCTCTCTCTTTTTATTGACGCTACTTGTATCCGTCTGAGAGAAATAAATTTCACATAAGTGATACATTTTTTTTAGTGTGTCGTTAAAATAGCGATATTTTATTTTTCTCAATTTTGATAACCCATTTTTTTGTAATAATCTAAACCGTGAACCTTTTATTATTTCGTATGACTTATCTATTTGAAGATATAAATTATGATCCTCATTAAAGCGATTTAAAATTGAAAAAAAGTATATCAAAAGTTCTTCTTCATTATTTACAACTTTCTTCTTGTTTCTGTAAATAGTGTAAATTGGTTGTTTGTCTTGGGTGATTAAAGGTATTGATTTGCTTATAGTTCGCTCCCAATTAGGGTTTCTAACTTGTTTAGACTTAAATTCAATGTGTTTGAATAAAATAATGCTCTTGTTTTTCTTGAAAAAATTCACAAAACTCAAAAGTAAATCTAAATAGGAATATTCTTGTTTACCAAAATTCGTATTCAAATTAAAAGAAAGAGAACTTTGAATTATTGAAGTAGAACTATTTCTTCTTCTGAACTCCAACAAACTATTATAAAAATAAACCGAAACTTGTCTTATCCAATTATATTCGTCTTTATGTTTAAAGGTTTCTGAATATTCTAAATCTAAAAGGTCTGTTTTAGTAATACCAAAAACCGTTTCTTGGCTGTCAGCCATAAAAACTTTGGGTAGCATATATACCAATTCTCCCTTTACATAAGAATGATAATATCCAACAGATAAAATGGTTCCTTCTTGATTTTCCTGATGATAAAATTTGGGGTCATCAAAAATATCTTGGAGCAACTCTAATGGGTATCTTTCTCCTTCAATTAGAATTTTCATTATTCCGCAGTTATTTCAATTTTAAGGATTTCAAGAATCTCCTTTAATTTTACAATTCCATCTGACTGAATAGGGAAAAAGTCTTCGTATGTAGTTTTGTTTAAGAAGATATTATTTTCTTCCATTTCATCTTTGAAAACATCATTCCATAAATAGAAAATCACTTTATTAATAAATACGTCTATGTCAATGATATCTGAAGTAGGTTTTATAAAATAATTTCCTAAACATTTATCCATTCCCAAATTGTCATTTTGTTTGATTAAAAAATTAACGGAAAGAATAAATGAAAGCCAGGAGAAATATTCTGTTTCTGATATTTTAACTTTGAATTTTGAAGACTTGTTTTCGTCTGAAAAGCTATCATTTATAGGAATATACTCCCAATCCCATCTTCTTTTAAATGCACTATCCATTGGAAATAAAGATTGATCAGAAGTATTCATTGTTGCCAAAATATTAAGGTTCGGAGGTAGAATAAGTTTTTGACCATCAATATTTGAATTATCAGAAAATTGTGATGTTAAATACTCCTTTAATTCTTTAGATGGTGTTATATGGTAATCATTCGATCTATCTAATAATTGAAAAATATCACCAAATATTTCAGCACAATTACCTCTGTTTATTTCTTCAATTACTAAATAGTAATCATTGTCTAAATCATTCCAAGCCTTTATATAGATGTTAGAAAATGCTTGAGGGACGAATTCATATCTGATATCTTTTCCGTCCATAGTTGGCTTATAACCACCCACAAAAGCAGCGTAATCATATTCTGGATGGAATGTTACCCTTTCTGTTCTAACCTCTTTACCTGTAACTAATTCTTTTACTTTATGTGATTTTCCAGTTCCTGGTGCTCCATAGAAGATTTTGTTTTGAGAATTAATTTTCTGTCTGTTTTTTTTGATTAATTTAAATACCTCATTCTCTTTAATAATTTCTAGAGTATTATTTGAAACATCTTTTAGGAAATTATTAAAGTTGCCCAAAGAGAGACCTCGATTATTTGATTCATTCCACTGAGATGTAAAATAAGAATTTTCAAAATCTAATGTCTTAATTTTTTCATCAATGAACCTAATTGTACCACTAGATTTCAAATTATTAATAGTTTGTTCATCATTAAACAAACCTATAAAAACCTCAAAATTAAAGTACTTAGGGAGTGTTAACCCTTTATATGAACGGTCTCCTATTTTGCTATCTTTTATTTCATAATTAGCAAGTACATTACTTTCATCTAGTGTGCTTTTTACATATTTAAATGATTCGAAAATTATTGTCCTTAAACTTTTACTAAAAACAACCTCTTGATTATCAGGTAAATATTCAAATATTTTGGCTTCGTCTATTCCATCAATAGTTTTAATTTCCATAGATTTTGGACTTAAATCAAGATAGTTAGAAACTTTATTTTTATAGTAACTGAAAATATTTGCTTTAGTAGTGTTTTTAAGTTCTACATCATCACCATTTGTAATTAAAAAAGGATGTAGATTTTTGTCTATTGCAGATTTCAGATTGCGCAAAGTACCTTTGATTTCTTTAGTTCCTTTTATATTTATTTTTGGATTGGTTGAATCAAAAGATTGATAGATTCCTTCCTGTTGAAATATTATTTCAGTTGTATTATCCCAAGTCTTAAATAATGTTTCTTCTGAAAATATCGTTAGGGTTTTTATAAGTTTTAGTTCAATATTTTGTAAAGAGGGTTGAATTGCTTTATTGAATAGCCAAGAGTAAATTAGTTCTTTACTATTATTAGAAATCATATCGTTTTCATCTGAAATAGAATATTTTACAATATCCATATTTGTTGTAAAGAAAAGTTCTTTTGGAAATCTAACTCCGCCAGTTCTTTCACCACTTGACGAATCTGTACCAACAATATTGATTTTTGCAATCTTCCAAAATAATTGTAAAGGAACTTGAAGAGGTTCAATTTGCATTTCAAGTAAAGGGTTATCAGTTTCTAATGATTCTATTTCCGCTTCACTATAACCATTTATTCCAGAAAAAAAAGATTTTAACATAGGAATAAAACTAGGTTTAAGATTAATTCCCGTTCCATTTTTAATAGAATAGTCCAAATGATCTTTTTCATCATTTACTAGATACAATACAAAAACGATTGAAAAAAGACCTTTTGGATTCGGTAAAGATGAACCTACCGCTAATTTGGGGTCTATTGAATTTCTTTTAATTATCTGCTGAGGAAGTCTCATAAGTTATTATTATTAATTAAAATTATTGATGCTATTTCTGATGCTAACATAGGAGGTACAGCATTTCCAACTTGTTTCATCTGTACTGTTTTTGTTCCGTAGAATATAAAATCATCTGAAAAAGATTGAATCCTTGCCGCTTCACGAACTGTTAAACATCTGTTTAAAATTGGGTGTGTAAAAAGTCCAGATGATGGAGTGTCGAATCTTGTTGTAATTGTAGCAGCAACTCCATCTTCTAATAATCTTGACCAAGTCCCACTATATATTGATTTTGTTCTATGTTCTGGCGGTAAAACTTCCTTTCCCATTCCTTTTGGGATTAACTTCAATCTTTCAATTGCTATATCAGAATGTTTAGTCGATTGATGATTATATATTCCTTTTGATTTACTTCGTAATTTTTTTTGATACTCTGACAAAGGTTTTTTATCATATTCAAAAAACTCTTCACCTTGACCTGATTCAAGAAAAGGAAGGTCATAAATGGCTTCTTTTATAGTAGTCTTAAAATTGTAGGGCTTCGGAAATTCTAACAAATCTCCATTTAAAGAACCAATAAAAAAAGCTCTTTTTCTATTTTGAGGTACTCCAAAATCTGCTGCATTTAATGTCCTTGCGTTGACTTTGTAACCTAATTTTTCAAAACCTTTTATAATTTCATCTTTAAAAAACCCATTTGCTGTTGTCAAAATATTTGGCACATTTTCTAAAACAAAATATTTTGGTTTAAATATCTCAACTGTATCAATAAATTTTTTAAAAAGGTAATTTCTTTCATCATCAATACTTAATCTTTTACCTTTTTGAGAAAACCCTTGACAAGGAGGGCCTCCAACAATAACATCAATTTTAGGATGCTTTTCTTTGAGTACTTTTAAATCTATTTTGGAAATGTCTTCATCATAAACAGTTGTATTAGGATGATTCAATTTGTAAGAATATGCTATTTCTTTATTGTGTTCAATTGCAAATTCTATATCAAATCCTTTTGAAATAAAACCCTGCGACAATCCACCAACGCCAGCAAATAAATCTGCAACTTTTAACTTACTCATTTAGCATTCTTGTTTTTGAAAGTTCGTAATAATTATTGTCTAGTTCTATACCAATGAACTTTCTTTTTAATTTTCGAGAACATACACCTGTCGTTCCACTTCCCATAAATGGGTCTAAAACAACATCTTCTTTGTTGGATAATAATTTAATAAAATGACCAATAACTTTCGTTGGTTTTTGTGTTGGATGTTTACCAAATTGTTTCTCTTTACCTGTTGTTAAGGATGTTTCAATAAAATCGTGTTCCAACTTGCCATCATTATTAAATGTTCCAGAAGTATCGTCCTTTACAAAGTAAACCCAGGCTTCTGTAGAATTGACAAAATGGATATTCATATTTCTAGGCATAGGGTTGGTTTTATGCCATATTCCTGTTGTTTTGTAATAGAATTTATACTTTGAAGCAAGTTTTATTATTGTTTCTATTTTAATCAATGACATAAACAAAAGTAGCGTACCTCTTTTTTTAAGAATCCTACTACTTTCACTAAAAAAAACGTCCATTTCCATTTCCCAATCTTCTTGAGATAAATTATCCCAACCTGCATATGCAAATTGATTTTCTCTCATTTTTACAAGATTAGTATTTCTGTTATGCATAAAATTTCCTAAATTATATGGAGGGTCTGTTAAAATCAAATTAACACTGGCAGATTTTACAAATTTCAGAAAGGCAACACAATTACCTTTTCCCAACAAAGTATTTCTTCCTATTGATTCAAATTCGAGTTCTTTATTTTTAGAAACTATTTTAAACTCATCTTTTAAATTATTTTCTTCTGAATAAGCAAACAAATCCAATTGTGGCTCTTCAACTACATAAATATTATCAGTACCTATAGCCTCTTTATACATTAGTTTTGCTTTTTAAAAGTTCTTTTGCATCTACGCCCAAAATTTTCGCAATTTCAAATAATACTTCTAATCTTGGTTGTTGTCTGTTTTGAATGTATGAATTAACCATATTATAGCTTTTACCTAATTGTTCGGCGAGCCATTTTTGCTTAATTCCTTTTTCTTCCAAAACTTCTTTAATTCTGTTCATAAAGCATTTGTCAAATTATTTGATAGTTCAAATATACTCTATTGTATTTATTATCTCATTTTTTAAGATAAAAAGTTATCAATATTCAATCAAGAGTTAGAAGTGGTAGATGGGATTTGGGTGCGATTTGGGTAAAATTAAATATGCAACAAAAGCGTTGGCTTGTGTTTTTGCTTGCAGTTCTATTAAATTTGTCTAAAAGGTAAATCTTCCACATAAATAATTTTAAAACCAATATAATATCCCATTATTTTATAAAATAATTATCCCCGTGAATCCCCGATTAGTTTCGTTTCATCACGAGGATAATTGTGTCCTCATCGGGTGTACTTGAGAATTACTAGAGTTCTTCCCAGTTTTCAGGGATATTCACGACGATTATCCCCTTATCCTTAAGTAAGGATGTAACTTTTTCGTATTGAGCTCTTGTCCTATAAGATAAGTCCCCAGCATAGACAACGATAAGATTATTTTTAAAAATATTTTCGTAGTAAGAAAGTTGCCCCAACAATCCATTAACATGTTGAGAATAATCGCCCTCCAATTCACTGATTAGTTTAATCTCAATTCCTACTTTAAGTTTGTTCTGTTTCACGCAAAGGTCAATACGTTTAAGAAACTCCCCTCCTATAGCAAATTCAGAAATGACATTGTAAAAAGTGGAACTTAAAAACATTATGAGCATTTCTTGAACTTCTTTGTGGTCTTTTATCGGTCCAGGTACTTCGGTTTCTCTTAAGAACTTTACTATCTCATTTCGAAAAAGAATTTTTTCATGCAATCGAGGTTTGTTAAAACGATCTTTACAATAATCGAATATGCCATCGAATTCAATACAATATTTTCGGATCATATTGTCCGCTAGAAATTCACGACCACAATAAGGGCACTGTCTTAAAAATGGATTGAGCGCATCAATCACGAAAGATTCTAAAATCATTATTTTTGCTTTAAAGAGTTATTTTTTAAAATAATTTTTTGGACGACCTGATGACAACCAAGTCATTAGTTCTTTTTTGCTAAATAGCAAGGGTCTGCCTCTTGTTAAAGAAGGCATTTGAAATCTACTGACTTTAGAATAAATGGTTGAATGACTCAACCCTGTTAATTCGGAAGCCTTTTTAATATCGAAGGTGTCTGAAGAGGAGTCCGTAACCAAACTTGCTCTCTCTTCAAACGCCCTTTTTACGGACTGTTCAATAAGTGTCGAAACCATCCTTTTAAGATGGGCTTCAAATTCTCCTATCGTGAATTGCCAAATGGGTTTGCTTTTATTTTCTTCTGAATACATGTTACAAATTTCAGTATTTTTTTAATATAAAACACTGATTAACAATGTGCTAAAGTTGACTTTTGAAGTCAACTTTAGCCGTATTTCTAGTTGTTTAGAGGGTTCTCTTAGTCAATAATAAAAGTAATATTTAGTTTTGGAATTAAAAAAGTCTTATTATTGACTTTTGAAGTCAACTTTAGTCTCATTCCTATTCGTTTCGAGGGGTAACTTAGTCAATAATAAATTTAAAATTTAGTTTTGGAATAGAATTAACCGCTTCAATTTTCTTACGATCGACAACATGGCCATAAATTTGAGTGGTGTTTATGGACTTATGACCTAAGAGTTTACTTACGGTATAAATGTCCGTTCCGTTTTCCAATAATAAAACCGCATTGGTGTGTCGCGCACAATGGAATGTTATGTGTTTTTTTATTCCTGCATCTACCATCCATCGAAATAATGCAACATTATGATACGCACTATATTTTAATCCTTTAAAAACTCGCTCATTCAAATCAGTTTTTTCAGGTAACAAGGCAAGTGCAGTTTCACTAACTGGCAAATATTCCTGTCCTCCTGTCTTTTTTTGCTTAAAGTCAATTTGGTGTCCTCTTGCTTCCGAATGACGGATATCATTCCATAGCAGATTATTTACATCTGACCAACGCATTCCAGTAAGGCATGAAAATAGAAAGGCTTTTTTCAATATTGGGTATCTACACTCGGTATTTGCCAAAGTTTGTAATTCTTCAAATGTCAAATGCTCTCGGTGTGTTTCTCCTTGCTTAAATCCTTCTATGTATTCTGCAATATTATCTTTAAGTACTTTCTCTCGGAAGGCTTGTCCAACGCATGCCTTGAATTTATTAAAATAGGTGTGCCTGCTATTTTGTAACAAGGGTGTTCCATGTCTAGTTTCGGCTTCAAATTCTAAATAATTTCGAAATCTACTAGCCAAATCAAGGTCAACTTCTTGAACCCGAACTATTTTGCCAAAACACTTTATAAAGTGTTTTAAACTAGCATCCCAATTTCCAAAATTGCCTTTTGATTCAAAACGCTCCTGCCCTTTACGTTCAAAGTAATCTACAAAATTATCTTTGCTATAGTCCTTTCGGCTAATGCCCGCTTTTTTATCCTGAAGACCTATTAGGGCTTCTGCTCTCTTGCGTTCAGCAAGTTCGAGCGTTAATTTGTTTTCTCTTTTTTGGTCAGCATTGATTGGTAAAGTATAAATCGAAAGTTCCAAAGACCTTCTTTCTCTTTTACCATTGTTAAATGTATGGAGATACAATGCTGATTTACCTCCTGCTAATTTTCGTTGTTTAATGCTTGCTATCATTTTTGAATATTTTAGTGACACACTAGTGGCACACATACCTTTGTGTGCCACATTTGTGCCACAAGGATATCCAAAAATTACAATATAACACAATTAACTTTTCAACATAAAAAGCCTTTAAAGTGTTGATTATGTTACATTTGCAAAGAAATTGTTTGTGCTGTTTTGTGTTGTTTTGCGGTGGTTACTTCCCAATACAAAACTTACTAAATATATTACCCAACAAGTCATCGGTAGATATATCCCCCGTAATATTCCCCAAATGGTACATCCCTTGACGAATATCCATCGCTATAAAATCCCCTGTCGTTCCATTTTCTAGTCCTTCCGAAGCTGCTTGTAAAGCCACCGCCGTTTTTTGTAACTCTTCCACGTGACGCGCATTGGTGACAATCACTTCTTGTTGGATATCCACACCTTGGGTGATTTGCGCTACCATCCACGAAGATAATTCGGAAATTCCTGCGCCTGTTAAGGCAGAGAGGTACAAATAAGGTACAAAAAGTTGATTTTTTTGTTGATTAACATCGGATTTATTGATAAGCAACAACACATGTTTATCGGGATTGTTTGTTTGAATCTCACCTGCCCACTGAGCTACTTCCTGGACATCACTACGTGTTGCATCTGCAAGAACCAACACCAATTGTGCTTGCTGTATTTTTTGTTTGGAACGTTCGATACCAATCGCTTCAATTTTGTCGCTGTCGGAATCACTTAATCCCTCACGAATTCCTGCGGTATCGATCAAACGGAACAAAATCCCATCGATGTTTAAGGTTTCTTCAATCACGTCACGTGTTGTACCAGCGATATCACTCACAATCGCACGTTCTTCGCCCAATAATTGGTTCAATAAGGTACTTTTACCCGTATTTGGTGCGCCAACAATAGCCACTGGAACACCATTTTTCAAGGCATTCCCTAAATCAAACGAACGAATTAATTTTTGAATATAGGTCAACACCTCTTTTACCAAGGCTTTTAATTCTGTACGATCTGCAAATTCTACGTCTTCTTCCGCGAAATCTAACTCCAACTCTACCAAACTCGCAAAGTGAATTAACTTCTCACGCAAATCGCGCAATTCATTGGAAAACGAACCACGTAATTGGTTCATCGCAACCTGGTGTGCACGCTTGCTTTGGGACGAAATCAAATCTGCCACCGCTTCTGCTTGCGACAAATCCATCTTTCCGTTCATAAACGCACGCATCGTGAATTCACCTGGCTGCGCAGTACGACATCCCTTTGCTATCAGTAATTGTAAAATTTGTTGTTGAATGTAAGTCGAACCGTGACACGCAATCTCTACGGTTGGTTCGCCTGTAAAACTCTTTCCGCCATGCAGTACTGTCAACAATACTTCATCGATAATTTCTTCTCCATTACGAATGCGACCAAAATGAGCAGTATGTGTTGCAACAACACTTAAATCCTTCGAAAAAATTGCCGAAACAATCCCCAATGCTTGCACACCAGAAACTCGGATGACAGCTATTGCTCCGATCCCATTAGCTGTAGAAAGTGCACAAATTGTATCGTTATTCTTACTAAAATAGTTCATTTATCTTCAAATTAACCAATTTTCAAATTTTCAAATTGATTACTTTTTTCTAAAGAATATACGAATTGGAATCCCAGAAAAGTTAAAGTTTTCACGAATTTTATTCTCCAAGAAACGCTTGTAACTTTCCGCAACATATTGTGGTAAATTACAGAAAAATGCAAATGCTGGCGCATGTGTTGGTAATTGTGTCACATACTTAATTTGCACGTATTTACTTTTTACAGATGGAGGTGGAGTTGCATCAATGATTGGCAATAACAAGTCGTTCAAATCCGAAGTAGAAACTTTCTTGATACGGTTGGAATAAACTTCCATTGCTGTTTCCAATGCTTTGTGAATACGTTGTTTGGTTACCGTAGAGGTAAAGATGATCGGAACATCGTTGTATGGTGCCAATTGTTCACGGATTTTCTCCTCATACTCATTCATGGTCATGTGGTCTTTCTCCACTAAATCCCATTTATTGACTAAAACAACCACTCCTTTGTGATTTTTCTCAATCATATAATAAATAACCAAGTCTTGCTTTTGAATTCCTTCCGTTGCATCAATCATTAAAATACAAACGTCCGAATTTTCGATGGTACGTACCGCGCGAAGCGTAGAATAATATTCAATATCTTCGGTTACTTTCGCTTTTTTACGAATTCCTGCAGTATCTACCAAGATAAAGTCGAATCCAAAGGCTTTATAACGCGTATTAATCGCGTCTCGCGTCGTTCCAGAGATATCGGTTACAATGTTTCGGTCTTGACCCGTAATCGCGTTTACAAACGAGGATTTGCCCACATTTGGTTTTCCAACAATGGCAATACGCGGTGTATCGGTATCGTCTAGAAACGGAGCGTTTTTATCAAATACTTTTACTAAATCGTCTAATAACTCTCCGGTACCACTTCCATTCGAAGCAGAAATATCGTATACTTCTCCTAATCCTAGCGACCAGAATTCGGCAGACATTCCAAAACGTAAAGCGCTATCTACTTTGTTTGCAACGATAAACACTTTCTTTTTAGACTTACGAAGCATGGCAGCAACTGTCTCGTCTAAATCCACGATACCGGTTGTAACGTCCAATACAAATAGAATCACGTTTGCTTCTTCAATCGCTAATTTTACTTGTTTACGGATTTCCCCTTCGAAGATATCTTCCGAACCATGTACATATCCTCCTGTATCGATTACCGAGAAAGGTACGCCATTCCACTCACCACGTCCGTAAATACGGTCACGTGTTACCCCACTCACCTCTTTCACGATCGCATTTTGCGATTCCGTTAATCGATTGAAAATTGTAGATTTACCTACATTTGGTCTACCTACGATTGCTATTATATTGCTCATTATCTTTATTTGTTGAAGGCAAAATGAATTGCTATTTCTTCGTTCAACTTCAAAATTTACTTTATCATTTACTCCAGTAAACTTTTTATTTTCCTCAAAAAACCCTAATCTATTTTCCCTTCAAACTTTTTAATTACTATTTATATTTTCCTGTTCCTGAGCTGCTCCATTGAGCCTGCCGAAATATGTCGAAGGATCGTCACTTGGTTCCTGAGCTTGTCGAAGGACTAATACCCGTACTTCTTCAACTTCACTTCCGACTCTCTCCAATCCTTATCCACTTTCACAAAGGTTTCTAGAAAAACTTGTTTCCCTACAAATCCTTCGATGTCTTTTCGTGCTTCACGACCGATACGTTTTAGCATCATTCCACCTTTTCCAATGATAATACCTTTTTGAGAATCGCGTTCAACAACGATCACTGCGCGAATACGAATAATGTGTTCTTCGACTTCATACGTATCGACTTCGACTTGACATGAATACGGAACTTCTTTCTCACAATGTAAAAAGATTTTCTCGCGGATCATCTCTGAAACGAAGAAACGAACTGGTCGATCCGATAAATCATCTTTGTCAAAATATGGCGGAGAAACAGGTAATAATTCTAAAATACGTTGCCACACCCAGTCTTTCCCAAAACCATGTAAGGCAGAAACTGCGATAACTTCCGCATTCGGCACTTTTTCTTTCCAATACGCCAAACGGGTTTCTACTTGGTCTTGTTTTCCAAGATCTACTTTGTTGACAATGCAAAGAACTGGAATTTTTAATTTTTTTATACGCTCTAAAGTTGCAGCATGATTCATTTCACTTTCGTAAATATCCGTGATAAAAAGTAAAATATCTGCGTCTTTGAAGGATGATTCTACGTAACTCATCATCTGTTCATGCAATTTATAGGATGCATTTACCACTCCAGGAGTGTCAGAAAAGACGATTTGGTAGTCTTCTTCGTTAACAATACCATGAATTCTGTGTCTTGTAGTCTGTGCTTTGGAAGTAACAATAGAAAGTTTTTCACCAACCAACTGGTTCATTAACGTAGACTTACCTACGTTTGGACTACCTACGATGTTTACAAATCCTGCTTTATGTGACATGAATGTGAATTATTTATTAAATAAAGTTTGGAGTACAAAGAAACAAATTATATCTTTGTACCGCAATTAAAGTTTACTACTTTATTTGAATATAGTGCGGGGTGGAGCAGTTGGTAGCTCGTCGGGCTCATAACCCGAAGGTCGTCCGTTCGAGTCGGGCCCCCGCTACCAAAACAAAAGGAATCTAGAAATAGGTTCCTTTTTTGTTTTTATAGATGTTTGTTACTTACCTTTTATATTCCGAAAAATTTGATCAATTGTATATTGGATATACTTCTGATTTAATAAGTCGTTTTCATTCGCATAATTCACTTGCTAAAAAAGGTCATACAATTAAATTCAGACCCTGGATAGTAGTTTATCTTGAATTTCATGATTCCAAAAGTCAAGCTATGTGGAGAGAAAAACAATTAAAATCTTCCAAAGGAAGACAATTTTGTAAAAATCAAATTCAGGAGTGGCTCATATCCGTCAGCTGACGGACGTCCGTTCGAGTCGGGCCCCCGCTACCAAAACAAAAGGAATCTAGAAATAGGTTCCTTTTTTGTTTTTATCAAAATGAAATTCACCCTTACTGCGAACCAAACGGATAAAAATAGCAATCAATACCAAAAGTTTGGATTACCGTTATATTTAATCCAACGACAGGTAATACCTACATTAATCGTCCTATAAGCTTAATCTGATTTTACCACATTATTCCTTCTAAATAGTCGTAAATAGATTTTAATTTATATTTAAGAGGTATAAAACCAGCACAAATGGCATTCTTTAGCTATAAAGATGGTTTATTCCATCATCTATTGTTTAATTAAATTGAAATAAATACATCCGGTGCATGGAAATTGTCACCTGCATACGATGTTTGCCATGCTTATAGGCCTGGAAGCGAATGGGTAAGTCAACATGCGCTAAGTATGAATGGCAAAAGAAAGAATATAACACGTAAAGACTTAATGGCTATTGGTAAAAGCATGAACATAAAAAACACAGAAGAGATTATGGACAAGGTGGCAATCGCCGTTTCCAATTGGGACGATTACGCAATTTTAGTCAACATTGAGGATAAACTTCGAGATGCAATAAAAACAACCCACATTATTTTATGAGCATTTCAAACGAATGAAATACTTTAATTTCAAACATGTAAAAATTTAAGTTAGTTATTCGAGTGTCGCAACCTACCAAATTTTACACCGTGCAAATTCCATTTTAGCAAAAAAAATAGGCTGTCCTTTCGAGACAGCCTATTTTAAAACTTAATTTCTTAGAATTAATCTTTGACCTTTCTAGCTCTAAAACTACCAGACAAAGTATATTGTTTAACAACTTGAGCATTAAACGAAGAAAGTTTTCCTGTAAAAGTACCTTTGATTGCGCTTGTTGCAGAATAATCATCGGATTTCGTTACACTAATTGTAAGGTTATCGTCTGACTGACAACAAGTATACATTTCTTGTTTTTTGCTCGTCTTAAGCATAACATATTTAGATGGCTCTCCAGCTTGAGGATCTATTAAAGGAAAAGTCGTGTTTCCAATTGCGAAAGAAGATTTAGATACTCCGGTTTTATCCACAAAATAAATCGCTAATGTATCATCTTTCGCTGCGTTTACTCCACACAACAACATTGCTGTAGTGTCTTGAAACGTTTTACATAAAGCACCATAATTTAAGTTATCCATTAATCCTTGCTCATTAAACGTTTTTTCTTTAAAGGAATACGTTATACCATTAAAGGTTGCTGTAAATTGATAATCAGTATCTTCTACTGGTGCAGCTGTAGGTGTAGGTGTAACTGTTTCTTTTTTACACGCTGTTAATGTTGCTAAAGACAACACAGAAAGAACTAAAATAGATTTAATTAAATTGTTTTTTTTCATTTTTATTGTTTTTTGGTTAAAATGTAAAAAATGCTTTACAGCTTACTATTTGGCCTGTAAAATTAATGTATTAATTTATAAATCAAGGTTATTTACACTAAAATAACCTTGATTTATCATTCAAATAATGATTATTGTTTCACAATTCTAAATGTAGTTGTCTCACTTCCTTGTGTTAACACAATGTTGTAAACTCCTACTGGATATGCCTCACCTATTTCTTTTTCAGAAAGTTCAAAGCTATTGATCACATGATTCTCAACGATGCGACCAACCATATCTGTTATTTGAACTGCAATTGGTTCTTCACTTTGTGAAACCACATTCATTCTAAAAGCAGTACTGAATGGGTTAGGATAGGAAGTAACCTCAATATTCGATTCAGATACCGGTCTTAAAGCTGTTCCTGGTCCACTACCCGTAACATTGATGAAACCTGTACCATTTACCCTAGGACATACACTAACTAACTCTACATTATAAGTCTTATTTCCAACTGTTGTTGGTGTTCCACTTATCGTTAATTTATTAGCTGCCCAAGCGCTACCTACTCCTGCTGGTAAATTTGTAACATTTACAGTTGTTGCTCCTAGCGTTGTATAGGTAATAGGCGCAATTGGCACTCCTACTTTTACCGTTTGGCTCGTTGTAGCTGCTGCGGATGTCAAGGTAAGTTTATTCTCAGCTCCAATCGTGATAGTTCCTGTCGCTGTTACTACTTTACATCCACCTGTTAAGGTTACCGTATATTTAGAAGTTCCCGAAACATAAGGATTACCGCTCAATGTTACTAAATTATTCACCCAAGTACCTTTAACTCCTAATGGTAAACCAGTGAATGTTGCATTTGTAGCTCCAGTCGTTTTGTATAAGATATTACCAATAGCAGATTTAGCACAAATATTTTGTACATTGGATGCAGATGTAGGTTCTAATGTAATGGTATTAGCTGGATTCACAGTTATTTTACCTAAAACTGTAACAGATGGGCATTTACCATTTGCTGTGATGGAATAATTAACAGATGCACTTGGTGTACCACTGATTGTAATTACGCCTGCAGTGTTCGTTTGCGACAAACCTGGTAAAGTTGAAACCTGAACGGAAGTTGTTCCTGTAATTTTGTACCCGATTTGCGTGATTGGACTACCTGTACAAACAGTTTGATTAGCTGTTGCTGCTACAGAAGTTAAGGTAATTGCATTTAGTTCATTCACCGTAATCGTTCCTTTTGCTGCAACACCTGGACATCCTCCAGTACCAGTTACGGTATATGCATATACTCCTTTTGTTGTAGGTTTACCTGCTAAAGTAATAACATTACTCAAAAATTTACCTGTTACACCTGCTGGTAAACCTGCAAAAGTTGCGCCAGTCGCTCCTGTTGAATTATACGTAATATCGGAAAGAACCGCATTAACACACACTTCTTTTACACTAGCATTTCCTGCTGTTAAAGTCAAAGTGTTTAAAGGTGCTATGGTAATAGTACCGGAAGCTACTTTAGATTCACATTTACCAGATGCAGTGATTGTATAGGTACCAGTTGCTGTTGGTTTTCCACTAATAGTTACAACTCCAGCAGATGACGATTGTGTTAAACCTGCTGGTAAATTTGCAACGGTAACAGCTGTTGCTCCTGTAGTTTTATACCCTATATTAATAATAGAACCATTTGTACAAATTGTTTGTTTATCTGTACCTGCTGCAGAAGTCAAAGCAATCGTATTTATTGCATTCACCGTAATAGTACCTTTTGCAAGTACTACCGAACAACCACCTGTAGCAGTTACTGTATAAGGATATACACCCGCTGCAGTTGGAATGCCACTAATGGTAATTGTATTAGCTGCCCAAATAGCTTTTACACCTGCTGGTAGACCAGTAAAGGTTACTCCGGTTGCTCCGGTTGTAGTATATGTAATTGGAGCAAGAGTTGCTCCAACACACACCTCTTTTACGTTAGAATTTAATCCTGAACTTAAAGTTACTGTGTTATTCGGACTAACCACTAATGTACCAGTTTTCGTAATTACTTCACATCCTCCTGTTAAGGTAATCGTGTAAGTAAAGTTTCCTGCTACGGTTGGTGTACCACTAATCGTTAATTTATTAGCTCCCCAAACGCCACTTACACCTGCTGGTAAACCGCTTACAGTTGCACCAGTTGCAATACTTGTTGTATACGTTACAGGAACAATCGCTGTACCGATACATTTTGTTTGTGCATCTGTACCTGCTGCAGAAGATAGCGCGATGGTGTTAATCGTAGAGTTGATTGTGCCTTTAGCTGTTGCTACTGAACAACCACCAACAGTAGTTACTGTATAATTAAATATTCCAGCAACAGTTGGTGTTCCAGAAATAATAAACTTATTAGCTGACCAAGAGCCTGTTACACCTGCTGGCAAACCGGATACCGTTGCACCAGTTGCAGTTGTTGTTGTGTAGATAATGTCTGTGATTGCTGTTTTGATACATTTTGTTTGTAAAGCTGTTGCAGCGACAGAAGTTAATGTAATCGTGTTTTTTGGATTAACTACATATACCCCATTTGCAGTTGTAACACCACATCCACCTGTTAAGGTTACCGTATAGTTATACGTACCAGCAACTGAAGGTATTCCGCTGATATTGACTTGATTTTTTCCTTCTGGTGTATTTAATGCCGGTCCAAAATAACCAGTTACTCCTAATGGTAAATTTGTAATGGTTGCTCCTGTTGCTCCTACAGTAGCATAGGTAATAGGTATACTAGTAGAAGTGATACAAAATGTTTGTTTGTCTGAATTAACAGCAGACGTTAGTAGCATCGTGTTTTGATTAACCGTGATTTTACCAGTTGCTGTCGCACATGTTCCTACTGATGTAACCGTGTAATTAAACACACCTGTTACTGTTGGTGTACCACTGATTGTGAATTTACCAGCTGCCCAAGCACCTGTAACTCCTGCTGGTAAACCTGTTACTGTTGCGTTTGTTGTACCGGTAGAAGTAGTGTAGACAATTGGTGTAATTGCAGTTTTATTACATTTAACCTGTGCGTTTGATCCACCTGCAGAGAATAATGTAAGTGTTCCTATCGCAGGAATGGTTAAATCTAATTTAGCAATAGAATCACAACCTTGCTTACTCGTTGTTTTAAATTCATATATGCCTGTTTTGTTATATACTGTTCCATTCCAAGAATATGAACCACAAGCTGTTATCTGTGTAATCGAAGGTGTTGTAACACAATTTCCAAGCGTTAATTCTTTTAAGTTTTTGTTGGATAGTGAAGTAGTTACTTTTTTAGAAGCATTGATTCCTGTTTTGTCGATTAGCCATTTTACACCATTGTTATACAATAACTTCAAAGAACTTTCAGTAGTTGTGTTCAATTCATCCGAACTGTAAACAAACCCAACACTTCCAGAAAAAGCATTTGTTGGTGTGTCAAAAGTATACCCACTAACAATATTTACTAAATCGTTTCCGATCGTTTTACCTGTCTTTAAGTTATAATTTAAACTCGTAGTTACACTAAAATCATTCGTAGGAATTACCTCTAATTGATTAGCACTTACGGTTGTACCAGCTTTTATGTTAAAACCGGAGTTGTTTCCTACAGAAATAAGACTTTTTGTAGTTTGCGCATTACCACTAAGAATACTCAGTATCGTAATTGCAAGGGTGAATACTATTTTTTTCATAGTTTAAAATTAAAAATTTAATTTTTATTTAATTGCTTGTTTTTAAAAAAGTTATCCTTTTTTAGCAAAAGACTAAAAAGAACGAATTGCACGCACGTAGTAGTTTGCAGCACTCTTGTTGAAGTCGTTATAATCAACATTACCATTGGAGAAGTCGATGTACCAAGCAACGATTTGGTTAAACTCTGTACTACTCCAATAGACAGCTGAAGCTAGATTTGGAACCTTATCTCTATTCTGATATAAAAGATTCAACTCATATTTTGAAGGCAAATACCAGTCACCATAAGTTATACCTCCTAAACTTACTGAATAATCCGCGCAAACTCTTGCAGCAAAATTTAAAGTTTGGTTATCTGGTACTTGTGTAGCAACAATCATAGCAGTATTCATTTCGCCTGCGCGTAAACCGTCGCCTTTTGAGCCAGTATATCTTCCTGTTCCGTTCCACCATTTTATGGATGTACTTTGATCGGTAGGTGCTGCTATTAAACCATGTTGTCCATTATCGTACACAAAAAATACTGTACCACCGCCATAGTTTTCACCAATATAGTGAAGCGGTTGACCATCTGTACCAAAAGAAATCCCTGCAGGACCTTGAGGGCCTACTGCTCCTTGTGTACCTGCTGGGCCTTGAGGACCTGCTGGACCGGTAGCGCCTGCTGGGCCTTGTGGGCCTTGAATTCCTTGAGCTCCAACTGCGCCTTGAATTCCTTGGTCTCCTTTGTCTCCATTTTGGCCAACAGCACCAGTTTCACCTTGTGCGCCAGTATCTCCTTTTAAACCGATTTCGCCTTGCATACCAGTTTCACCTTTATCTCCTTTTGGACCAATAGCACCTGCTGCTCCATTTAAACCAGTTTCACCTCTATCTCCTTTTGCACCTGCTGGTCCTGTTGCACCAGTTGCACCTACAACACCCAATCCATTTTTCCAAGCTGTACCATCATAAAAGTACAAACCTGCTGGATTGTTAGCAACCGCATCTGTTTGATAAATTAACAAACCAGCTGCAGGAGTAGCAATAGAATTACGCTCTGCATAGGTCATACGTGGAGGTAAGAAACCTTTCGTAGTAGATTTTACTTCCAACTCTGCAGAAGGATGAATGTCACCAGCTGGTACTCCTACCCCAACTTGTGCATTTGCAGTGCTCGCAAAGAATAAGGTAGCTAGGGCTAATGTGTTTAATACTTTTTTTTTCATAGATTTTAGTTAAAATTTAATTGTTTGTTTTAATTTTTTGTTTTAAAAGTCAATTTGTCAACGCCATTGTCAGACTGAGCGGAGTCGAAGTCAATCTTTAAGGCATCTAACAGACAAGCCTTCTTTCTTACCGAAGGAGTTTGTGTACACAGTTCCAATTTCTTTGCTCAGGCCTCGGTTCCAAGCATAGTTTGTGTAACCCTCGTACTCAGAAGAACTCCACCAGTAACCGTTTATGCCAAAGACGTAGCAAGATCCATTATCACCACGAATACCTCCAGGTAGACCTGTAAATAATGACGAATTAGTTGCGTCTGTATTCGGGCTAATCCAGCTTGTTATGCCTACTTCTTTCATTCTACCTCCGGCAACTGTTCCACCTCCTAAATACTCTGTTAAAACTGTCCATTCAGCATCCGTTGGTACGTGCCAACCTGTAGGGCAAACATTTTTTTTGTCAGGGCTTACAGCATACCAGTTGTATAACTTACCATATTTATCATTATTTGCTTCATTGTTGTTGTAATATGCCCAAGCACCTGTTGTTAAGCTTGACCATTCGGCAGCATCTATGATGTTTGGGATGTCAGTACCATCGTTGTATTTACTTACTTTTAAGTTTTCTGCCATCCATTGTTGGTTACCGATATTTACTGTTCTATATACGTTACCATCTATATCTGTAATGGGCTTACCATATCCTTCTATCAAAGACCAAATTAAATTTCCATTAGAAATTTTTAAAAATTGATCATCTGAGCCCGGGTTTAATGTAACCCATGCGCTTCCATTCCAATACATTATTTGGTTTTTTGCTGTTCCATTGTTAAAACCATTTCCTGCATCTCCTTTAGGACCTGCTGGTCCTGTAGCACCAGTTGCACCTGCTGGTCCAGTTTCACCTCTATCTCCTTTTGGTCCGATAGCACCTGCAGTTCCAGTTAAACCAGTTTCACCTCTATCTCCTTTTGGACCTGCTGGTCCTGTAGCACCAGTTGTTCCATTTATTCCTGCAGTACCTGCTGGTCCGGTAGCACCATTTGCACCTACAACACCCAATCCACTTTTCCAAGTTATACCATCATAAAAGTACAAACCTGCTGGATTATTAGCAACCGCATCTGTTTGATAAATTAACAAACCAGTTGCAGGAGTAGCAATAGAATTACGTTCTGCATAGGTCAAACGTGGAGGCAAAAAACCTTTCGTAGTAGATTTCACTTCCAACTCCGCAGAAGGATGAATGTCACCAGCTGGTACACCTACCCCAACTTGTGCATTTGCAGCGCTAGCAAAGAATAAGGTAGCTAGGGCTAATGTGTTTAGTAGTGTTTTTTTCATAGATTTTAGTTTAAATTTAATTGTTTGTTTTAAAATTAACACCCTAATTATTATATAGTTAATCTTTTAAACAACGTACAGAAAAACCTTGATTCTTATTGTAGTTGCCTCTGGATGCAACGCCATTGCTGGAGTTCAGGTAGCGGTACCAAGCATTTTCTTGATCGCTCTCTGTCGAACTCCACCAGTTACCGAGGTTGTTCATGGAGCTGTAATTCCCAAAGAGGAAGGAGCGGTTCCCGCCCGGAAGCGCCGAAAATAATGATGTATTTGTAGCGTCTATGTTTGGGTGTTGCCAGTACCATGTATACATTACTTTCATTTTACCTCCTGCTACACTTGCGCCGCCTAAATACTCTGTTAAAACCGTCCATTCACCGTCTGTAGGCACGTGCCAACCTGTTGGACAAACATTTTTATTGCCATTGGTTGTTTTACTCACTGCACGCCAATTGTATAACTTTCCAAAACCTTGTTCTTTATCATTATTGTAATAACACCAAGCACCTGTTAATACCTGTCTCCATTGCGTATCATCCGTAATGTATGGTATAGCTGTTCCATCGCTGTATTTTGAGACACTTAAATTTTCTGCCATCCAATGCTGGGTGCCTATGTACACTGTATTATATATATTACCATCTATATCTAAAATAGTTGGCTCAAATAGTTTCCATTGCGCAACAAGTGTATGATTACTTGCTGTTGCAACATTTGTTGTTTCTGTAATTCTAGTAGCATTTAAACTCCATCCTGTAAAAGTATATCCTTCTTTTATTGGTGTTGGTAAGGTACCATAAGTGGAACCATACTTTAGTGTTTGTGATGATGTACTTACGGTACCTCCATTTGAATCAAAAGTAACTAAATAGCTATTCGCTTGCCATTGCGCAACAAGTGTATGATCACTCGCTGTTGAAACATTTGTTGTTTCTGTAATTATAGTTGCATTTAAACTCCATCCTGTAAAAGTATACCCTTCTTTTATTGGTATTGGTAAGGTACCATAAGTGGAACCATACTTTAGTGTTTGTGATGTTACACTGACTGTGCCTCCTAATGGATCTAACGTTACTATATAGCTTGGTGTATTAACTGTTAGGGTTAATGTACATGTTTTACCTCCAACATTTACCTCAAAACTTGCTGTTCCGCTTGCACTTGGTATACCTCCAATTATATAGGTCACTGTACCATTGCCATTTGTAAATTTACCAGAACTTAATGTAGCAGTTAAACCTGTTACACCTGTAGATCTAATGTTTTGTGAGGAATAGCCCCCACCATTTCCGCCTAAATAACTAAACACGCAAGAAACATTAGATACTGCATCATGATTCAATGCACCATTTACTGAAACTCCATCGCAGTTTAACGAAGCAATTTTTCCAAGACAAATACCTCCCGTTGTCCAAGTAGGTAAACCATCACAATTGGTTAGGATTTGACCATTAGTATTAGTTACCAATGATGCCCATTTTGTACCATCCCAATATTTCATTTCACCCAAGGTAGTTCCAGAAGGCATATTTCCTGCAGCACCCGTCTCTCCTTTATCTCCTTTTGGGCCAACTTCCCCTTGTGCTCCTATTCCATTTTTCCAAGTTGTACCATCATAAAAGTACAAGCCAGCCGGATTGTTAGCAACCGCATCTGTTTGATAAATTAACAAACCAGTTGCAGGAGAGATAATAGAATTACGTTCTACATTGGTCATGCGTGGAGGTAAGAAACCTTTCTTAGTAGATTTTACTTCCAACTCCGCAGAAGGATGGATGTCACCAGCTGGTACACCAATTCCTACCTGTGCGTTTGCAGTGCTTACAAGGAATAAGGAAACGAATGTTAATGTGTTTAGTAGTTTTTTTTTCATAGATTTTAGGTTATATTTAAATGTTTTAGGTTTTAAGTTAAGGTGCCGCTGTTGGATCTTTATAATAGTTTACAGTCATGTTACTGTAATTTAGCGAAGATGTTGGACCATTAAAATAAATGTTAATCACATACAACCCATAGGAAGGATTATCTGGTGCTGAAATATACATGGTCATTACATAATTGTTCGAAGTAGATAAATTGCTGTAAACATTCATTTCTGTACCCATAGCTACTGCTGCCGTACCGAAATTCTGAAAATAACCGTTACCTACAGCCATACTCATGCTCGCAGCGCCTGAACTACTCAAGGTGCCAATATTTGACAAAATATTTGGGATGTTTTTATTGACATTGGTTAAGTATAGTTTATTAGACCCCAGGTTTAATCGTAAACGGATTTGACCATCGTCGTAAAGAGTAGCTGTTGTATTATTTTGAAAGTATTTATAAACAACCATTCCATTGGTTGGAGGGGTAGTTGGTGTAAATAATACTGTTTGCCCTTGAGGGGCAGCCGAACTCACACTACCGTCCGCCATTAAATATTGTGAAGAAGTACCTGTTGGAGTTTTAATACTTGGTACAGTAAGAACACCAGTACCAGGGTTATATTTTAATCCTTGAGAAAGTGAATTGATTTGAAGATCAGCATTTCCAGAGGAGGTATTCGGTGTAAAACACAAATATCTATCAGCAGGTACAGTTGTGCTAGTAACTGCTACTTTTGAAGCACTTGTAGCGTTTCCTGTAACATCTCCTGTTAATCTTCCAGTAAAGTCTGGTGCAGTAAGAACACCAGTACCAGGGTTAAATGTTAATGATGGGTTTGTTTTAAGGTCAGAAACACCATTTGTAGAAGGTGAAAAACTCAAATAATTAGTTCCAGTAGAAAATGAGTTTGTAACTGCTACTTGAGTAGCACTTGTAGCGTTTCCATTAACATTTCCTGTCAATCTTCCTGTAAAGTCTGGTGCAGAAAGATTACCTGTACCAGGGTTAAATGTTAATGATGGGTTTGTTTTAAGGTCAGAAACACCATTTGTAGAAGGTGAAAAACTCAAATAATTAGTTGAAGTAGTAAATGAGTTATTAAGTGCTACTTTTGAAGCACTTGAAGCATTTCCTGTAACATCTCCTGTCAATCTTCCTGTAAAGTCTGGTGCAGTAAGCGTACCTGTGCCAGGGTTAAATTTTAATTGGTTATTTGTTTGCAACGAAGAAATGGCAGAACCTGAAACAGCATTGGTAAAACTCAATAAATTATTAGTATTAGCAACTGTACTACTAATTGTTAATTGTGTTGCACCTGTTGATGTTCCTGGATCTCCTTTTGGACCAGCTGGTCCAACTTCCCCTTTTGGACCTTGAATACCTTGAATACCTTGGTCTCCTGTATCACCTTTTGCACCTTGTAAACCTTGCGCACCATTTGTTCCATTAGCGCCTGCAGGACCTATTGGACCTTGAGGTCCGGTAAGTCCTTGAATACCTTGTATCCCTTGGTCTCCTGTATCGCCTTTTGCACCTGGTAAACCTTGTGCGCCATTTGTTCCGTTAGCGCCAGCAGGGCCTACTAAACCTTGGGGTCCGGTAAGTCCTTGAATACCTTGTATCCCTTGGTCTCCTGTATCGCCTTTTGCACCTGGTAAACCTTGCGAACCATTTGTTCCGTTAGCGCCAGCAGGGCCTACTAAACCTTGGGGTCCTGTAAGTCCTTGAACACCTTGTGCTCCGATTCCATTTTTCCAAATCAAACCATCAAAATAGTACAAACCTGCTGGATTTGGTACATCCCCATCTGTTTGGTAGACAATCAAACCAGTAGCAGGAGATCCTATTGCAATACGTTGTGCTTTAGTCATACGTGGTAGTAAGAACCCTTTTTCCGTAGACTTTACTTCCAATTCTGCAGAAGGATGGATGTCACCAGCTGGTACACCAATACCTACTTGCGCATTTGCAGTGCTTACAAGGAATAAGGAAACGAATGTTAATGTGTTTAGTAGTGTTTTTTTCATTTGGTATTGTTAGTTGTTAAAAATTCAATTATACACGCTATAATACCAATTATACGTCTAAAAAATTAGGCGTATAGCACGATAAATAGGTGTTAACTGGGTTTAAGGATTAAAAATAGAATACTACTAAAGCTTTTACGCTAAACAATATGCGCTATTTAAAACGCAAAAAACCAATTAATTAAGCAATATAATACATTTACAAATACACTCCAAACTTTTTTTTAAACAATTTGGCGAAAAAATTTAGTAGTTCTTTAATAATAGATCTTACTTACTTTTACATACTTTGATATTACTCGTATTGGGCACAAGTAGGAGAAATAGCTAGTGAAAAAATTTCGTTAAATTTATTTCGTGCTTTTAAAAATTTTACATAAAAAAAAGCGAGTTCGATAAAAAACCCGCTTTTGTATTTTTTTAGAATATGTTTTATTCTTTTGGAAACATCAATACAAATTCTGTTCTACGATTCACTTGGTGAAGGTCTTCCGAACATTCTGTACCATCGCCACAATCATTTAATAATTGTGTTTCGCCAAAATTTTGCATGACTAATCTTCCTGTCTTTAAGTTTTTTGTTCTCAAATAATTAAAACAACTTAAACTACGTTTTGCAGATAAACTCATATTGTATGCATCTGGCCCTCTTGCATCGGTATGGGAATCAATTTCCACTAAAAACTTTGGATTTTCTTTCAAAAACTTGTACAAGATTGTTAATTGGTTTTTACCAGCACTACTTAAGTCAAACTTATTGTACTCGTACAATACATTATCTAAACGCACCATAATATCTGGCGATGTTTTTCTGATTTTCATTTCTAAAGGAACTAAGCCTTTCGAGGATGTAACATAATCCAACATAATAGGATCATAGCCTATTTTTTCGCTTGTTACAATGTATTTTTGATTAAGCGGTAAAACAGCTTTTACGCTACCATTTACATCCGAATTGGAAACAATAATTTTACCTGTAAATCTGTCTTTAAATTCGATTTTAACATCACTTAAAGCAAGACCTGTTTCCTTATCTTTAACAATAACATGTTCTAGTTCTTGTCCAAAAGAAGTAGATAAAATAACTAAAAATAAGAAATGTAGTATATGTTTCATTTTGCTTGATAAATTAAAAAAGAGGTTGATCTAAACTTACGTTTATTACAACCCCTTTCGAAATGATAAAAATCAATTATTTTTTAGATTTTCCTAAAAAACCTTTAATGCTTAATCCGTTAGAAGAAATTAAACTTTTGTTTCCAGATCCAATATTTAACACTTTTTCGTATACATCCACTAAAGATGATTTATTCGTAGTAACTGTTAATAAAGATAATGGCTCACTCGCTTTACAATCTCCACATGTTTGGTTGATTTTGTAAACTTTTTGCTCTTCAGAAGCTAATACTCCGTCAATTTTAGCTAATTTTTTCAAATCTTCTACTTTTTTATCGAAATCAGCTTCTGCTTTTTTAGATTCACCTGCAGCTCCAGCAGCTCCGTTAGCGCCATTTGCTCCTTTTTTAGCATCTCCAGCAGAAGCACTTGATTCTTCTTCTTTCGGGATTACTTTGTAAAAACCAGCATATCCGTGAACTGTTGCTTCGCAAGATCCTCCTCTTACAGTAACACTATAGATAGGTGAGATTAATACATCAATTTGGTTTTCAACGATTGCATTGTAGTAAGCCTCATCTTTCGCTCCTTGTGGAGTTTTGTGATTTTTAGTAGATTGTGCTTTCATTCTTTTAGAAAAATCTGGCGTAACTACTACATCCACTTGGATTTTAGCTGTAACACTGTTTTTTTGATCTACTTCAATAGATCTGTAAGAATGTTGGTACGTACTACAAGACGTCAAAGAAGCTGCTACAGCAACTACTAACATTGATTTTTTGACTAATTTATTCATATTGTAAAATTTAAAATAACGCTTACTCTTGGGTTTTTCAGCATACACCATTTATTTAATTTTTTTCTTTCTAGCTATTTTGATGTATTTACCATCGTCGTACACATCGTAATTACCACTATTAATTAATCCATCAATCACCTGTTGTTCTCTATTAATTGCAGGATTAGGAGTGGATTTAACGGTTTCTTTTGGTGTAGGAATTGGTGTTGGTTCAACTACTACTGGTGTTGGTTCAATTACTACTGGCGTTGGTTCAATTACTACTGGCGTTGGTTCCACCTTTTTTGGTGCTGGCACCAGTTTTTCTGTAGGAACAACATTGTTATTATCCTTAAAATCAATCGTTGATGGAAAGGTTGTTTGTTTAACAATGACTTTTAAGGAATCCGTAGTCGTTGGTGATGAAACTATCGTTGTCTCATTTACTGTAGCTACAACTAATTTTTCTTGTGTTACTTCGACAGTTTCTTTTACAAGGGGTATTACTTCGACAGTTTCAACTTTCGTTGTTTCTTGCGTATCCTGTTCTATGGAAGAATGTTTGCTCGCCTGTTTTTCGTAACTACTATTATCCGTATAGGTATCCATTCCTTTTGAGGAAGCTTTATCTTCTGCAGATATTTTTAATTTAGTATCTAATGCTACCTCATTATCCATCGTATAAGTAGCACGTTGGTCATACGGTATTTCTTCTTTAGAAGCTTTTTGCGCATCTGCAAGATGTTCCGCGCTTTTTCCTGTACCAATTTGTTCGTCTAAAGCTGTTAGATTTGCTATGTTTTTCGCTTCTGGATTATTTTTATAATATTTTTGATCTGCAAGAATTTGATAGTTTACCGCATCAAAACGTTTCACATTGGAAGTCGAATCCTCTATTCTTTCCAAAGAAGTTTCTTTTTTATGTGCTTGGGAAAAACTTACAAAAGGGGAAAGTGTGATTAGCGTTAACAAAGAGAAGTAAAAATGATTCATAGGTTTCAAGGGATATTTTCTAAAAATAAATAGCAACACTTGCTTAATCATTTACCTTTGATTTTTCATACAAATCAATTACAGATTGTTGTTTCGTTGTAACCAACTTAAGCTTTGTTTTTTCCTTACAATTCTTACAATCTTTGTCTTCAATAATAGTTTCTGTTTCTACCGTTTTAGGTTTCAAATGATTAGCAACAGAGAAATCTATAAAATCATTTAAATAATTATCGATTATAATGGAATTTGCTTGACTTTCTGGTAACACGTTTTTATAGTATCCTGCAAAACCAACAACAGTTGCTTCGGCATAACCGCCAAAAAAGAATAAAAACTTTCCTTTTTTTCGCACGGCGTAGATTGGGTCAATTAATACATCGATCTCATTATCTACAATCGCATTAAAATATGCCTCATCTTTTGCTAGACTAGCACTTTTGTGTCTTTTATTAGATTTAGCAGAAACCACTTTAATAATTGGACCGAAATCAATTTCTGCAACAAAATTTTCAGCAACAATTTCTACATTTCTTACATCAATACTGCGAAATGTATGTTCTCCTGAGATGTCTTGCGCTTGCATTGTTAATGAAACGAACAAGAACAAGCATAAAAATTTAATTCTCAACATAAGTAATAATTATAGACTTTCCCTAGAAAATAAGGGGCAGACATTAAATTTGACGCAAAAATACGTAAATAAATTTAACAGCAAACTATTTGAATGCTAAAAAGTTATTGGAATTTATTAACACTTAACAAACTAGCATTAATACTAAAAACACAAGGCTAAAATAGCGCAAAAAAAGGACCGATATTACACGGTCCTTATGCTATTTTATTTTTTTTCTTCTGGTTTATCCTCTTTTTTCTCTTCTTCTTTCTTCACCTCCTCTTTTTTCTCTTTCTCTTCTTTTTTCGCTTTTTCGACTTTCATTGCTTTGTCTTTTTCTAGCTTCGCTTCATCCTCTTTCAGCTTTTTCTGATCCGCTTTTAATTTAGCTTTGTCTGCTTTTAACTTTTCAGTCAATGCTTTTTTCGCAGCTTTGTCTTTTTCAGCTTTCAATGCTTCTTGATCAGTCGCCAATGTTTTGTCATCTTCCTTGAGCGCTGCTTTATCGGATGCGATTGCTGCTTTATCTTCTTTAATTATTGCTTTTTTTGCCTCTTTATCTTGGGAAAAAGAGAAACCTGAAATAATTAGTATTGCTAGGGTAAGTGTCAAATTTTTCATAACGATTTGTTTTTAAGTTTTTTTGAATATAGACATTCATATTTATATAAACAAATTTTTAGGAATAAAAATAAAAAGAAAGATCTGCGTATTTATACGTGTATAGAACCGGAAGTTAGTTTTGAAACAGTCTTATTTAGTTAAATAAGCTTGTTGAATAAGTACTTCCCAAATTTTTTCCGCACTAGCATCCCAACTGAAATAATTACGTCTTTCCAAGGATTTTTTTGCTAATTCATTTCGTAAATCCTCGTTTTGCGCAACTTTCACTAATGCGTCTGTAATTGCTTCGGTGGAAAATGGATCTACTAATAGACCAGCATCTCCTACTACTTCTGGAATGGACGTGCGATTTCCTGCAATAATCGGCACACCACAGCGCATGGCCTCAACTAAAGGAATTCCAAAACCTTCAAAGTATGGAACATATACAAAACAAGCTGCTGCTCCCATTACACGTACTAATTTTTGTATGGATAAATGCCCTGTATAATGTATACTTTCGTGTTGTAATGCTAACAATTCTTGGTTGTGTTTCCACATTGGTTCACCTACAACAACTAAGTCAAATGTAGCGTCTTTCTCCCGGTAATTTAGATAGGATTCTATTAAACGCTTTACATTTTTGCGTGGATGAATCGAACCAACAAATAAGAAGTAAGGTTTTCCATGGGTTAAATTACCGCGCACATGTTCTACGTCGTGTTGTGAAAGCGGTATAAAAACATTATTCGCTCCATTCCAAGCAACCGTTATTTTACTTTCAGAAACTTGATAGGTATCGATTAAATCCTGTTTGGTATAATTAGATACTGTCACGATATGTTTGGCTTTCTTTGCAAATTTCGGGAAGAAATAATTGTAATACACCCGCGAACTCCAAGGTAAATCTTTCGGGTAATGTACAAAATTTAAATCGTGGATGACATTCACTTGCGGAACTTGACTACGTAAACTCAAATAACCATCTGGAGAAAAAAACACATCTGCTTTGTGTTTTTTTAAAGCGCGTTTGACTGCTATTTCAAACCAAAGAATAAACAATATGGGATGTCGTGCAGGTGGACGTAATACTACCGGAACAACATTTGGTGCAAATAAGTAACGATTGTCGTAGGCACGATCAAAGAAAAACAAAAAGGTATGCTCCGGGTGATTTTCTACCATGCGCTTCACCACTTCGTAGGTAAACCAACCGAAGCCTTCCATTTTTGTAGGAAGCAAGAAACGAGTGTTGATGGCGATTATCATTAATTAAGCAGCTGAACTTTTTGTTGAAGGAATGATATTACTCAATTCGTTTGATTTTTGAAAAGCTTCTTCTTCTAAATCAAAATCATCTTGTAAACTCAGCCAAAATTTAGGACTTGTTCCAAAATATTTGGCAAAACGTAATGCAGTGTCGGCAGTAATTCTTCGTTTACCTTTGATTATTTCACTAATTCTTGTTTGAGGAATAAAAGTATCTTTCGCTAAACGATAAGCAGAAATTTCTAAGGGAATTAAAAACTCTTCAAGTAATATCTCTCCTGGATGAATATTGTTTAATTTTTCCATTATTATTTAAAGATAAGTAAATTAATCTTTTCTTCCAACGCTTTTCGTTTCTGGATAAACTCTTTCAAATCCATTTTATTGAGTTTTCGTTTTGTTTGAAAATCAACATAAGTACGTTTCCATATATATGCAACTAAACCAAACAAAGGAATCGTGAAAAAGTAGGTCAAGGCTAACCAAGCGTTATGTATTAAATAGGCATTTAAAAGTACGACTATCGGCCAGGTAAATAAAGCCATGACTAACATGCCGACCATCATTTTTACGGACGACCAAAACACCCGACGTTTGAAAGTCTTTTCGGTAAATTTCTTTACCAATAAATAGGGAACTAGCAAATGTGCAGCGCCTAATAAAGCAATTGGTAAAGCAGTTATTAAATAAAAGAGTTCTTTACTTACATTTAATTTACCAGTACTTGCTTTTTCAAATACGAATTTTTCGGAAAGTCCCAAGCGTTTTTGTAAACGGAAATAGGTATCTGCTTGCTTCTTTAAAGCGATTAGCTCTTCGTTTTCAAGGTTTTGTTGATTAATCCATGCTGCTAACTGTTTTGAATTTTCATAACGTTGCTGAAGAGGAATAGACAAATCCGTATTTTCTGGATGTAATCCATCCCGACGAATTTGCATTACTTGCTCGTGGAATTCTGCCCACTCTTTATTCTCCACATGGGTAATCAAGGGTTTCAACATTACTTCAATACGACGTGTAACTTCTGTAATCGCTTTGTTAGGATTTTCCTTATACACTTCATGGTAATCGTTCAAACAAAAACGTTCGGAGTTCGCAATCACCACATCACCTCCTAAATAATTCGGCTGACCGTAATTAATTCCGATCATGGAAACATATACCTTTTCCTCCCAGTTCATTGCCTCTAAAGCAATAAACCCGATGCGCGCAGGACCCTTTTTGATTGGTTTCAAGCGACGAATAAATACATCATCCGTAAACCCTTCTCCGAAAATCAATAAGTTACGACCACCTTTAAGTACATTCGAAGTTGCTTTAAATACCTCCGCATTTTTTCCAACTGCACCATCCCCATCCAATTGTCGGTAGATCGGTAACATCTGTGCCAACCACAAAATTGGTTTCATCATTGGTGTAAAAATATCTGAACGCGTCATGAAGAATACGATAGGTCTTTGAAGCGTTCCTAGCAAAACAGGATCCATAAAGGAAGCAGGGTGATTACTTACATAGATTGTTCTACCATAGAATTTTTTAGGCGCATTGATTTTTAAAATTCTTGGGAAATAGATTCGAATCGAATACTGAGCAAAGATTTTAACTAGTAGATATAAAAAACGCATGTTAGAGATGAGACATTAGACTGTTAGACAAAAGACATTAGACAAAAGACTTTTAGACAAAAGAGCAAAGACCAAACATAGTCTTTCTTCTTTTGTCTTTTCATCTTTCTTCTTATAAAGGTATATTCCCGTGTTTTTTCTGTGGTAAATGTTCTGCCTTATTTTCTAACATTTTAAAAGCATGAATCAATTTTGCACGTGTTTCTTCTGGTAAAATCACCTCATCCACAAACCCACGCTCTGCTGCACGATACGGATTAGCAAACATTTCAGCGTATTCTGCTTCTTTCTCCAACCATTTCGCTTGTGGATCTGGTGCACTCGAAATTTCACGTTTAAAGATAATTTCTGCTGCACCTTTTGCTCCCATCACAGCAATCTCTGCAGTTGGCCATGCAAAATTCATATCTGCACCAATATTTTTAGAGTTCATCACATCGTATGCACCTCCGTATGCTTTACGCGTAATTACAGTAACACGCGGAACTGTCGCTTCTGAAAATGCATATAGCAACTTCGCACCATGCGAAATAATACCTCTCCATTCTTGATCCGTTCCTGGTAAAAATCCTGGTACATCTTCCAATACCAATAATGGAATATTAAATGAATCACAGAAACGTACAAAACGTGCGCCTTTTCGAGAAGAGTCGATATCTAATACCCCTGCCATGGATTGTGGTTGATTGGCAATAACACCAATGGTTCTACCTTCCAAACGCGCCATACCAACTACAATATTTGTCGCAAAATCGGCATGTACCTCCCGGAAAGATGTATCATCAATAATACAATCAATCACCTCGCGGATATCGTATGGAAAAGAAGCATTGTCTGGTAATATAGTTTGTATTTGGTTTAATTTATTTTTAGAAAATTCAAAGGAAGTTGTTGGTGCATATTCGCCATAATTCTGCGGTAAATAGGTCATGAAGTCCCGCACTTCTCTTAAAGTCGTAACATCATTCGCAGACGTAAAGTGTGTTACCCCTGATTTTTCCGCATGGGTTTTAGCACCACCTAAATCTTCGGAGGTAACCTCTTCGTGCGTTACGGTTTTAACCACATTGGGACCCGTTACAAACATATAGGAAGTATCTTCTACCATGAAAACAAAGTCTGTCAATGCTGGACTATACACTGCACCACCGGCACAAGGTCCCATGATGACACTTATCTGTGGAATTACACCAGATGCACGTGTATTCCGGTAAAAAATATCTGCATAACCAGCTAAGGAAACAACCCCTTCTTGGATACGCGCACCTCCAGAATCGTTCAAACCGATCACTGGCGCACCATTTTTCAATGCTAAATCCATGATTTTACAAATCTTCTCCGCATGTGTTTCAGATAAAGACCCGCCAAGTACGGTAAAGTCTTGCGAAAAAAGATAGACCATACGACCATGGATGGTACCATACCCTGTTACTACCCCATCTCCAGGATAATGTTGTTCATCCAAGCCAAAATAGGTCGAACGATGCGTAATAAACATCCCAATTTCTTGAAAAGAACCTTCATCCAATAACAATTCAATACGCTCACGCGCGGTTAATTTTCCTTGACTATGTTGCTTGTCGATACGCGTTTGTCCACCTCCCAATTGAGATTCTTCGCGACGTACTAATAATTCTTGTCTTTTGATGTTGTTGTTCATAGTTGGTTGACGGGTTTTCACCATTAAGAAATTTAGGACGAAATAGCGTGTGTAGGGTTGAGAAACAGAGTGACTAAACTATTACCTCAACTTCTTAATTTCTTAATGGTAAATTAAATATTATCGTTATCGAATTTACTTATTTATCGCTTTCAATTTATAATTCACTTCCAACAAATACTCCAAAGTTTCCAAATGTCTTTTCGCTTCAAACAAATTTTTCCCCCAAGCATAAGTTCCGTGGTTGCGAATAACAAATGCATGGTGCTGAAATTCGTCTTTTCGTGCTTCCATCCATTTAGAAAATTCAACCATATCTTGCGAATTTGACAAGATTGGTATATGAATTTTGTTGTCGTGGGTTGTTTGTCCTGCAAAACCTTTTTGTATCTCGTATCCTTCAAACGGAATGTTATTTTCATAGATTTGAGAATTCAACACCGAATACACCGAATGACTATGTAATATCACGGTATTTTCAGGGAATAAGCGATACAACACACAATGTATTAACGTTTCTGCAGATGGCTTTATCTCCCGATCTTCCAATACCGGGTGACCATCCATCGCTACTCGCATGAAATCCTCTTCGTGAAATTGAGATTTGTCAATACCAGAACGCGAAACATAAATCACATCAGCATCCGCATTTTCTCGGAAGGAATAGTTGGTGGATGTTGCTGGCGACCATCCTTTAGCATGATAGGCACGTATGGTTTGTGCGAGTTGTTCTTTTAGTTCGTAGATATCTTGCATACCCTTTTATTTAATTATTCAATGCTTTCAATAGATTTCCATCAATGATCTTTGTTTCATTAATAGTTATCGTTTTTGGAATTCCCAAAGCAGAACCTTTGATTGATCCTTTTATGGTTATTGTAACTTCTTTTTTAAATGCGTTTCGCAAAAGCGTAAATAATGCTCCATCTGCCAAATTCAGTTTTAATTTCACCGGATAACTTGTATCGCTTTTACGTTTAAAAATCACTTTTTCGGCCAATGTAACATTTCCAAGTGTTTTATCATCGATACTGATTGTCAAATCTGACTGCTTTAATTTAATCGCATATAAATTATCATTTTGGACAGATACATTTGCTTTAATTAGTAGTTGTTTATCCTGAAATGCTGGTGCAAAATCTGTTACATTTTTGATTTGTATATCCTGAAAGAAAGAACAGGAAGAAAGAAATAAGAGAATAGTTATGAGAGACGAGAGACGTGTGAAGTATGATTTCATGGATAATTGTAGTTAAAGTTCTATTTGTGTTACTTTCATTTTAATTAATTCAATGTATTTCATTTTTAATTCTTTTGAAAGAAAACTAACTTCAATAAAATTAAACCAATTTTGAATTAATTTATTGAATTTAATAAAAATATTATCAATTACTTTTTGCTCAATACCAGCAACTTTCATTGCTATAATAAAATCATCTTTTTTAATTTTTTTCTTTTTCCCGTTCAAGTGTAAAGCAAGATCTTCGTTATCGTCTTCCAGAATTAATTGTGTTGCCACAAGATCATAAGCAGGACATAAAGTATAACCAAACCCTTCATTTACAAGTGAAAAGTTTTTTAGATGCATATCATTATTTCCTGTTAAAAAACAAAATAAAACTAACTCATAAAAATTGATTAAATCCAACATAGGATTTATTGAATACTTTTTAATTACGTTAGCAATCTGTTCGTATGAACCTTGGTATTTTTGTTCTGTTAATCGTTCTGTTAATTGACACATATCTTCCATGTGCACTTTCAACCCATTTTTTCTGTCTATTCGTTTTGTTAGATATGCCTTATTTCCTGAGGTTAGCTTAATTAGCGTATGTGGAACAGTTTGGAGTTTACTTAACGTTGCTAAATGCATTGTTAAGTCTTCATTTTCTGGAAGGAATACATATTCTTCTGTCTGTGGTTTTAAAATATATGCACCTAACAGTCCAACAATGGTTAAACGTTTGGGTTGGTTTATATTGGATGTCAATCCAAGTGAAAGTTTCGGTTGAACACCTGTTACTGTTTTTTGACCTTGAATTATTTTCTCCGCTAAATCTGCTAATTGACTTTCTTCAAAATCGATGATTGGTGGAGTAGTTGCTCCAAAAAACTTTTTACTACAAGATGTATGAAACGAAATTAAACTACTCAAATTACTTGTTTCTTCAATCAATTGATAACAATATAAACACCTATTCTCCATCATCCATCTATTTCAATAATGGATACTGCACCAATACAATCTGTGCAAGTTTTTAGTAAAATGCCCATTCGATCACGTGGATTTATCTTCCAATTTTTTTGTGCGATATTTAATAACCAACCTTCAGGTATTAATCCATCAAAAAAGGGAAATAACATTTTACTCTCGTAGGGTATATCCGTTAAAGGTAGGGTTAAACTTATCGCCAATGATTTTTCATCTTTTAAATACAATTCCTCATATTGAAAGTGAAAACCATGTTCATCTTCCGATAAGATGCCTGCAATCTTATCTTGAAATAATACCCTAGCACGTCTCATTTCGATCAATTGGTGTTGGACTTAATTCATGACCAAATAAAGCCAATACTTGATTAACTTTATGCATTTGTAAACTTACTTTACCTTGTTCTAATTCTCGGATAAAACGTAAGCCTACACCTGATTTATAGGACAACTCTTCTTGAGTTAAACCAACAGACTTGCGTTTACTTTTTACAAATTGACTCAGTTTATTCATTAATATATACCTTTTCGGGTATAAATATAATGATTTATAATTTAATTATACCTTAAAAGGTATAAAATTTAAATTTTAAATGTTATTATACCTTTTCGGGTATAAATATAATGTCTAAGTTAACTCATTCCCCCAAAAATAAGGCCTTAATTTCCGTAGCATCACTTGGTTTCATCTTACCTGCTAAAATCAAACTTAATTGTCTACGTAGCAAAGCTCCCTCATATCGCTTAATTTCTTCTTCGGTTTCAGGAATCAATTCTGGCACTTGAATTGGTCCGCCTAATTGGTCTACTGCTACAAAGGTATAGATCGCTTCATTGCATTTTCTTCGAATGCCTGAAACTGGATCTTCCACAAAAACATCTACAAATATCTCCATAGAAGAACTAAATGCACGGGAAACCTTTGCCTCTAATGTAACTATCGATGAATGTAATATTGGTTCTTGAAACGAAACATTATTTACTGAAGCGGTTACTACTACACGACGACAATGTCTTTGCGCAGAAACACTTGCAATAACATCCATCCATGCAAGGAGTTGTCCCCCAAATAAATTACCCAAGGTGTTTGTGTCGTTGGGAAGTACGATATGTGTCGTAATCGCTACTGTTTCTGATGCTTTTTTTGATTTCATAACTTCTTGTAGTTTTTATAGCGGATATCGATACCCACATACGTGCGTAAAAAACGTTTAAAACGATCTTTTAATTTTGTTTTATTGAAGGTGATGTCATACTCGAAAGACCAATTCTTGGCTGCAATGCGGTCTTTCATTACTGCTGGATGCGACTCTTTAAATACTGCTAAGGCATCAATGTTTGCAAAATAATCAAATGCTTCTACCTGTTGCACATTTTCTTTCACCCAGGTATCATCGTGCCACATTTTATGAAACGACTCTTGTTTTTTCTGCATCTTTTCTGGTGGTTTTACCCAACCATAATGATACACATGTGCATCTATTTTTTTTATGGAAAGTTTAGCATTTGGTAACTTACGAAATCCTTGTGCATCCCGGTAGGAAAAGATATCTGGACGGTTACGAATAATTCGAATCTCATCCAAATACCAACTAATCGATGTCCCTACGTAGTCATAAGAACCATAAAAATGTTGGTAATTAAACAATAATCCTTCAACGCGCGAATCATCTTTAAAACGTTCCATTGCTTCACGAATTGCTGGTAGGTATTTTTCATGAATGACCTCATCCCCTTGAATGTAGAATGCCCAATCGCTTGCAGGATCTATTGCTTTAAAGGCTTTATCTGTTTCTAACGCTAACGTCCTTCCCCCTTCACGTACACTATCGTCCCAAGTGGTTTCTATAATCCGAACTTTAGGATCAATCCCTTGAATCAATGCATAGGTCTCATCTTCTGAATTACCTACTGCAACAACAACTTCATCACATAATGGAAGAATGGAACGAATTGCCTCTACTATTGGGTAATCGTATTTGATTGCATTGCGAATAAAGGTAAATCCACTAACTTTCATCTTAGGCTAATAAATCGATTACTTTCTCTAAAGGACGACCAATAACCGCTTGATTTCCTCTAATAACAATCGGACGCTCAATCAAAACTGGATGTTGCACCAAAATCTTACGCCATTCCTCTTCGCTGAATTTTTTGTCTTTGAAATTCGACTTGTACACTTCTTCTCCTTTACGAATCAATGCCTCCGCTGGAATTTGTAATTTTTCTAATACGTGCTTGACATCCTCTAATGTTGGAGGTGTTTTTATGTATTCAAAAACAGTAGTATTTTGATTATTTTCTTGCAGATAACATAATGAATCGCGACTTTTTGAACAGCGATTGTTATGCCAAATTATAATTTGCTCCATCCTATTAATATATTACTACCCCTTTTACACCTAATTGTGGAATCTCTTTCATGTTTTTGTCCAAAATCGTTTCTGGTAAAAACAAAAATTTCTTGTCGTACATGACATCGTTTACCCAAAAACTTACCCAATATTCATTGGTTAATCCAAAAACATCTTCCATCACAGGTTCAATTTTTGCCGCTTCGTTAGGTAACATCAATTCAATGCAGTGTCGTAATGTAGAAGTATTTATTTTCTCACCGGTAACCACATTTTCACCATACCCACAACTTGTGATGATGATGCCTTCCATAATATCATCGCGTAAATTCAATAAATAGGCGTAGTAATTCGTATTATTCTCTTCATCAAGCTGTTTCACAATTGCTACAGCAACTCCTTCCACTTTAGGACCTAATAATTCTTCTCTCATTGCTATTATTTTATCATTCGATCACCAATTTTAAGGTAGGTGAACAAATCATCTGGATGTCCAAATTTAAATTTATATTTTTCAATATAGGCTTTGTCGTGCTCTTTTTCTTTCGGCAAATAAATATTTTTTCCACGTTTAGAGCCAGTTCGAACAATAACTAAATTTTTGGATGGGATAGAAATGATAAATTGTCCAAGAATTCCTCGACAATAATATACTGGATGTGATGTATTTCCTAAATACGTCCATATATGTAAGCCGTAACGATAGTTTGGCACCTTATCCTCCGTTGTCATGGATGGATTGGAAACAAATTCTTGCATATATGCTTCTGGAACAAGCTGTTTACCGTTCCATTTTCCTTGTTGATTAATTAATTTGCCTAATCGCGCAAAATCGCGAGAGGTACTATACAAACAACAAAAAGACTTTTCATCACCATTTTCCTTGTCTAAACTCCAATATGCATCGTGCTCTGTACCAATTTGTTTCCACAATTTCTCTTCTGCATAGGCAGATAACTGTTTTCCTGTCGCTTTTTCTAGTACAAAACCTAATAATTCGGTATTCCCACTTTGGTATTCAAAACGCACCCCTGGTTTTTCAATAGCTTCTTGTCCTGTAACATGGGTATATAAATCGGTACCATAATAAGATTCCGCATTATCCGATAATGGATTTTTTCCACTTTCTTCCCAATCCAAACCTGCGGACATCATTAATAAATGACGAATCGTAATCGCTTTTTTCTTGCCATTTGCAAACGCGGGGAGATAGTTTCCAACGGATTCATCTAAACTTTTAATTTTTCCGTCTCCAAGTGCACAACCAACCAATAATCCAACAAAGGATTTAGCTGCTGAAAAACTATTCGTAACCGTTTGCGGGCTATGTTTCCCCCAATATTTTTCAAAAACAAGTGTATCTCCATGGAAAACTAAAAAGGACGAAATATCCAATTTCTCCAAAGTTTCAATCTCACTTGGGGTTAATTGCGGTTTAAATTTGTTCGAATTATGTTTCCATGCTAAACTTTTGGAAGATTTATGTAATGTAGCATTATAAAATACCTCTTTATCAAAAATTCCTGGAGCTGTTCTTCCTTGAAGATAGGTGTTATATACCCCTTTATATAAATAGGTTCTACCAGAAATTAAGATAAAAAGATTTGCTAAAACCAATAAAACTAGGATCGTTAAGGAAAGGTATTTTACGGTCTTCCGTAAAAAAGTTATCCAAGTAGAGAAGCGATTCATAGTTATTTAGTTAATAATTTCATTTAATATGGAAGATACTGAATTTTTATCCATTTTAGAAAATGCAAACCACTTTTTTCCTAAATCTTTCAGTGAAGCACCTAAATGGAATATTTCCGTATTGTCAATTATCAAGAAACGATCATGACTTTTATGAAATTCTTTTACCTCAAAATTACCATATTGTTCGTTTGCTTTTTTAAGGTCTAGACCAAGTTGTTGTGTCACTTTTTTGGTAAATAGAGTCACTTTTACTCCTTTTTGTTTTTTGCTTAGTTGTGTTAATGTATTTTCATCCATATAATTATCGATTAAGACGATTGAATATTTTGCAGAACGAATTAATCTTGATGTGAGTTCATATGCATCAAATACTTGACCATCAAAAAATACTCCTTGATTAGGAATTAAATGACTACTAATTTGAATATCTATTTCACTTACTTTGTTACTAAGTATTTCCAACTTATTTTCAAGCAGATTCATCCTAGAATTAACAGCATATCCCTTTAACAAATATTCCTTTAATATTCTATTCGCCCAAATACGAAATTGCGTTCCTTCTTTAGATTTTACACGATATCCTACAGATATTATAACATCCAAATTATAATATTTAACACTATATGTTTTACCATCTTTTGCAGTTGTCAAGGATTCCTTGACAACTGAATTTGAATCTAACTCGTTTTCCTTAAAACAATTATTGATGTGTAAACTTATATTTTGTTTTGTCTGACTAAAAAGAGTTGCCATTTGTTGTTGGGATAACCAAACAGTATCTTCTTCAAATTTTACCTCAATATGCTCTGTAATTTCATTTGGACGATATAAAATAATCTCATTTTTCATGTAAAAATCACTTTGTAGGTTATATTTGAATGGAATTGTGTGTTTTAGATATATTGAAAACCAAATAATGAAGCTAATTTTTCTTTTAGAATGGAAGAAACCTCTTCAATGTCGACAGGCGTTCCTAATTCCTTTTGTAAGGAAGTTACAGATTTATCTTCAATTCCACAAGGGATAATATGATTAAAATAGGTCAAATCGGTATTGATATTAAACCCAATACCGTGCATGGTCACCCAACGCGAACATTTTACACCAAAAGCACATATTTTACGTTCACGAGGCGTATTTGGTTCAATCCAAACACCAGTCAAACCATCCATTCGTTCGCCTATCACCCCATATTCAGCAATTGTCTGAATTACAGCTTCTTCTAAATAACGTAAATACTTATGAATGTCTGAAAAAAAATAATCTAAATCTAAAATTGGGTATACTACCAATTGACCTGGTCCGTGGTAGGTAATATCTCCCCCACGATTAATTTTATAGTAGGTTGCATTATATAATGCCAAGGTTTTTTCATTCAATAAAAAATGGTTTTCATTGCCACTTTTACCCAAGGTATATACATGCGGGTGTTCACAAAACAAGATGCGATTTTTAGTTGGTTCCTCCGCTTCTCCATTACGACGCGCTATTTTCAGTGCAATCGTTTCCGCAAATAAGGATTCTTGCAAATCCCAAGCCTCTTTGTAGTCAACAAGCCCTAAATTGGTGTAGTGTACCTCTGTCATTTTATTAAATAGTTATCAAATGTACATAAATTAGCTAAAAAAGGGTTTGTAGATTGTTCAATTATAGCAATAAGTGATTACATTTGCGTCGGATGATTTTTCGTCCAAAATTTGAACATATAAAAAAAACAGTTTATGAAAATTGCTGCTGCAAATAAAAAATTAGATGCAATCATCGAAACAGTAGAGAAAGAAGGAATTACAGCTGCTGGACTAATTGAAGATTTAAAAGAATTACGTGAATTTGCGTTGAAAGAAGCAGATCCATTAGTAACTAAAGTTATTCGTTTATCTTATGAATTCTTAACTGAAAAAGAAGCGTTTAACGTGCAAGCACAATACGATGAAGACGAAGAGGGTAGTGAATATCCTATCGAAATTGAAGATAAAGACAACTTTTTATATTTATTGAACTTGCTGAAAAATGCAGATCATAAAATTAACCGAGAAGAAATTAAAGATTATAGAACGGCTTTGAAAGAAGAGTTATATTAATTGCAACTTTAATGAGAAGAAAGCGAGCAGAAATGTTCGCTTTTTTTATGCCCCAGAATTTCTTTCTTTTGGTATCTTTGCCACAAATAAATGCCCAATCTAATGACACGTCACGAATTAATTGAACAAATACGCACTAAAAAATCTTTCCTTTGTGTTGGACTAGACACAGATATTAACAAAATTCCAGCACGCTTATTAGATACCGAAGACCCCATTTTTGAGTTCAATAAAGCAATTATTGATGCAACCAAAGATTTTTGTGTGGCATATAAACCCAACATCGCCTTTTACGAACAATATGGGGAAAAGGGCTGGGCTTCATTAGAAAAAACAGTAAACTATATTCCAAAAGATATCTTCACCATTGCAGATGCAAAACGCGGAGATATTGGAAATACTTCCACCTATTACGCTAAAACATTTTTTGAATATTTACCCTTTGACTCTGTAACAATTGCGCCATACATGGGGGAAGATAGTGTAACGCCTTTTTTGGAATTTCCAGGAAAATGGGCAATTGTTCTTGCACTCACTTCTAACAAAGGTGCCATGGATTTCCAAACCATCAAAGATGAAAACGGGGAAGCGTTTTATAAATCGGTACTACGTAAAACAAGTACTTGGGGAACTCCTGAAAACATGATGTATGTCGTTGGAGCTACACGTGCTGAACAAATTGGAGAAGTTCGCGCGATCGTTCCAGATAGTTTCTTTTTAGTGCCTGGAGTTGGTGCACAAGGTGGAAGTTTAGAGGATGTTTGTCAGTATGGTTGGAACAAAGACTGTGGATTATTAGTAAACTCTTCACGCGCAATATTGTACGCATCGAGTGGGCAAGATTTTGCGCAAAAAGCAAGAGAAGAAGCGCAAAAAGTGCAAACTGAAATGGCAAACATATTAGTAGCAAAAGGATTTTAATAAAGTAAATATAATTTAACGAATTAATCCAAAACCAGCTTTACTCTTTTGTGTAATCTCCCTATAAATTTGTTAATTAATAGCAAACTGATAGTCAATTAATTGCTTTTTAGTGTAAATTATATGTAAAATAATGTAAAATAATGTTGAATTAATGTAATTTACTTATTTACACTTTCGTTCGTATACTTGCCTCATGGAACATAGAGGTGAAATAATTGAAAAGGCTCTACGAAATAGTGGTATACCTCTAACTTCTATCGCTCGTAGGATAGGCAAAAGTAGACAATGGATCTATCTATTATTTCAAAATCCAAATGTACCTTTACACATTGTTGTACAAATTGGTAAGATAATTTACTACGATTTTAAGGATGAAATCCATGGATTATCCGCTGGAAAGCATAATTTAAATGACTCCCAAGATGAAAAATCAAAAGAAGAAGAATCCTGGAAAGAAAAATATTATCAATTGATGGAGGAACACCTTAAATTACTCAAAAAACAATCGAAAGAATCAAACTAATTCCAGTGTGATTTGACGTTTACGTGTATCAACTGCAATCACTTGAACTTCTACTGCATCCCCAAAATTATACTGTTTCTTACTTCGAGTCCCAACAATACAAAAATGTTCTGCATCAAAAACAAAACGATCGCCTGGTATATCCTGCAACGAAATCATGCCTTCACAATGTGTTTCATTCAATTTCACAAACATTCCGAAATCCGAAACTCCCGAAACTGTCCCTTCAAATACCTCGCCTAAATGATCTTTCATAAATAAGGCTTGGAAATATTTGGTCGACTCACGTTCAGCTTCCACTGCTTTACGTTCCATCTTAGAAATATGTTTACAAACCATTCCTAGCTCTTTTCCGTAGGAATGTTTTTTATGGGTCAATTCTTCTAATAAAATACGATGCACCAATAAATCGGCATACCTACGTATTGGTGAGGTAAAATGCGCATAATAATCAAAGGCTAATCCAAAGTGTCCGATGTTATTCGTTTCATAACTCGCTTTTGCCATCGATCGTATAGCCATGGTTTGCACTAAGGAGTATTCATTGCTATCTACAATTTCTTTAAATAAATTATTGATAGACTTCGCAACGTCTTCGATTTTTCCAATCTTTATTTCGTGACCAAATTTTTGGATAAACATTTTGAAAGTTTCAATCTTCGCTGGATCTGGTTTGTCGTGACAACGATAAACAAATGGGATAACATCTTTGTTTTTCTCTTTCGAATGAATATACAACGCAACATGTTTGTTGGCCATTAACATGAATTCCTCCACTAACTTATGCGCATCTTTCGATGATTTAGAATACACACCCTCTGGATTTCCTTCCTCATTTAACTTAAAGCGTACTTCTTCCGATTCTATGTTCAATGCCCCATGATTCAGTCGAATATTGCGATGAATTTTGGCAATACTATCTAATAAATGAAGTTCTGGCTTAAAATCACCCTCTGCTCCCTCTAAAATTTCTTGTGCTTCTTCATAGGTAAAGCGACGATCGGAATGAATTACGGTCTTTCCGAACCATTGCTTCACAATTTCACCCGCTTTTGTTAATTCAAATACTGCTGAAAATGTAAATTTGTCTTCATTTGGTCGAAGCGAACATGCTAAATTTGATATTTGTTCTGGTAACATTGGAACCACACGATCCACTAAATACACTGAATTTCCGCGCTTTGCTGCTTCTCTATCCAATACAGACCCTTCGCGTACATAATAACTCACATCGGCAATATGCACACCAACTTCGATGTTATCATTTGCCAAATATTCAATGGAAATAGCGTCATCAAAATCTTTTGCATCGATTGGATCTATTGTAAAAGTCGTAATCCCTCTAAAATCTCTTCGTTTTGCAACCTCCTCCGGATCTAATTCCATGGTAACTAATTCGGCTGCTTCGATGACTTCCTGCGGAAATTTATAATCGATTCCTTGCGAACAAAGAATGCCAATCATCTCAATATTATTGGAATTCTTTTTCCCTAAAACTTCCACTACTTCTCCAAACGGAAATTCGGCAGATTTTGGCCAAACAGTAATTTTAGCAATCACCTTATCCTGGTCTTTAGCACCATTTAACTTCTCCTTAGGTAATTGAATTTGTACGCCTGACTTTTGATTATCCGGAATTAAGTACGCAAAGTTTTCTTTCATCAAAATTGTTCCAACAAACTGTGTGCGTTCACGATGTAACAATTCGATCACAATTCCTTCTCTCCGTCCTCCGCCATCTTTCGATAAAATAACACGCACCAAATCGCCATTCATTGCCTGACCCAAATTTTGAGGTGCAATAAATACATCTGTTGCTTTATTTCCTGTTAATAAAAATCCTGCCCCTCGCGCAGTTATTTGAAGTTCTCCTTCTAAAGTAACCACCTCTTTATTCAACATAAATACACCATGCGTTTTCTCTTTCAAGAAATTAGAGGTGCATAAATAACGAAGGGCATCATATACTTGTTTACGTAATTCATTTTCACGTACACTCAAAGAAGAACATACTTCTTGGTGGGTTAATTCCTTCCCGAAATTTTTCTCAAAGAGTTTGCGTATGGAATAGGTTAAACTGTCTTTCGTTTTAGACTTTGAGTTTATATGTTTGGATTTTCTAGACATAGTTGTTATAATTAGTACTAATATAAGATTTATTAGTAGTTTGGAAAGATTCTTACGTTAAGTTACGAATAAATAAGTCAGCGAACAATTTTAAAACATATCCCGACAAACCAAAGAGCTGATAGAAGTATGTGTAAATTAATCCAAAATCGTTAAATTCGAACAAATTATCGTTATGCGTTTTTTATTCCTTTGTTTCCTACTTATATTTAGTACATTCTCCATTTCCCAAAACGCGTATCGTTTTAGAAACTATACGATTAGTGATGGATTATCCCAATCGGCAATTAGCACCTTAATTCAAGACAATATTGGATCACTTTGGATTGGAACACAAGATGGTTTAAATCGATATGATGGACAAACATTCGAAACATTTACACCAGATAATTCTGAAGGAATCGAAAATGGGGATTTTTTAAGCGCTATAAAATCAACAAGTGGGATGTTATGGTTTGGTACATCTAACGGACTTACACAATACGATCCAACTACCGAAAATTTTAAAACTTTTCTCGCGCCAAACCGAGAGGTACTTCAAGTAAAATCAATTGTTGAAGATAAATCTGGAAATATATGGATTGGTAGTTATAATACTGGGATACTATTTTTTGATGCAAAAACCGAAAAAATTCATTCGATTAAACAAGCAAAACTGCCAACCGAAAAAATAGTATTTGTTACCTTAATTTCACCACAAGAGTTATTAATAAGCACCGAAGATAAAGGAGTTTTTATTTATTACATACCACAACAAAAAAGTTATCCGCTTATTGCAAAAGCAAAAACTGATCGTCAATTTAAAGCCTATTCCATTAAAGCATTTGATAATTCTGATTGGATTATTTGTTCCAACCAAGGTCTTTATTTCTTAAATAAACATAGTAAAAAAATTAGACCCTGTTTTCGAAAATTAGACGATACCTTCGGTTGGTTAGAAATACATGATATCCTTATCCTGAACGAACATAAATTTATAATAACCTCAAAATCAGACGGTCTATTTACATTAGAACACGGGACAAAAAAAAATCAGGTAAACATCTATCAATCTTCCCAAGATATTTTTCAAAAACATGCGCTATTATACAATGCTGCTAGTGTATTAATGCGGGATAAAAACAGCACCTATTGGGTAGGTACAGAACGAGGATTATGTAGTTTTGATCCACTAAATCAAGGTTTTCTTGGAAATGGTCCAAGTCAAGATTTAACGCGTGGTATTCCCTCCGCAAGTGTTTGGAGTTTTACGGAAGAACCTACCAATCGATACTTCTATGTAGGGTCTGATAATTCTGTATCTCGTTATGATAATCGTACGGGGAAATTTACACAATACTTTCGACAACTTAATTTCAATAAAAAAACCAATAATTCCATCTTCCTTAGTATGTATGCATTTGATGCAAACAATATACTTCTTGCAGCTAGCGATGGATTAAATTTATTAAAAATTAATTCTGAGACATCCTATTCATTTACCAAAATTCCATTTCGTGGAGTACCAAATTCGGCAAACTTTGAACGTATTTATCAAATCCAAAAATATAAGGATGGTCAATATTTTTTAGCGACAAAAGGGGGCGTTTTACTGTATAACCAAAAAACAGGAACGTTTAAAGTGTTTGAACACGATGAAGAAAATCCAAGCAAAACAATCGGTGGTGGGGTTTGTAAATTAATTTTTAAAGACTTAAATGACGACTTCTGGTTTAATGCCGGCACAGGAGGATTATTTAAATTAACAGAAAACAAAGAGGGGGAATTATTCATCAAGCCTTATAAATACAATGCTCAAATTGCAAACATTTCCAAAGAATACATTGCTTCCATCTATCAAGAAGACGAAAACACTTTTTGGTTAGGTACGATGGGTGCTGGGTTGATAAAATGGAATTTAAAAACAAAAAAAGGAAAATTATACAATAAGAAAAATGGACTTCCAAACAATGTTATCTATGCGATTCTAAATGAAAACAATAGTAATAATATTTGGTTAAGTACGAATAAAGGAATATCCAAATTTAACACTAAATCAGAGGCTGTTCTAAATTTTACAGAACAAGATGGTTTGATGTCGAATGAGTTTAATCAAGGAGCATATTTTAAGTCCAAAACTGGAATGTTATACTTTGGAGGGATTTATGGATATAACTTTTTTGACCCACACAATCTATCTAGCAAAGAAAAAATGGTCGATGTTTTCTTTACAAAAATCAAATTAGAGGAAAATTGGTTAAAACCACAAGAAAGTAGAGGATTGTTGACCACTGCTATTCCTTATATGAAACACATCCATTTACCTTATAAAAAACGGAGTGTTACCTTGAAATTTATGGCAACCGAATTAAGTAACCCAAATTTAATTTCGTATAAATATTTGCTTGAAGGTTCCGAAGAAGAAAAAGAAGAAGTGTTTTTAGGAAACACCAATCAATTACACTTAAATTCTATTCAACCAGGGGAGTACACTTTAAAAGTATATGCAAAATTTGCGAATGGACCTTGGAGCGAACGACCAGCAACTTTAACAATTACCGTAGAAACCCCTTATTGGAAAACAGTTTGGTTCTGGATTGGTATTGCAATGGGTATTGCTTTATTAACCATCTTCTATTTCCGTAAAAAAATTGAATACGAGCGCAGACAACAAGTTAAATTGGAAATGAAAATCGCAGAACGTACACGTGAAATTCGAGAACAAAATGTAAAAATTGAGAAACAAAAAGAAATGATCGAGGAAAAGAAAAACAACCTCGAAGAACAAAAAAAATTACTAGAAATTGAGAAAGAAAAAACAGAAAAAGTATTAAAAAATATTCTTCCTGTTTCGACGTATGAAGAGATAAAAGCAACAGGAAGAGCAAGTGCACGTGCATACAGTCGTGTATCGGTCTTGTTTACCGATTTTGTTGGATTTACTAAAATTGCAGAGACCATGACGCCTTCGCAATTGGTAAGTGAACTAGACATCTATTTCCGTAAATTCGATGAAATCATTGTACGAAATAATCTAGAGAAAATCAAAACGATTGGGGATGCATATATGTGTGCTGGAGGAGTGCCTGTACGAAACAAAACCAACCCTGTGGATGCGTGTTTGGCTGCCTTACAAATCCAAGACACCATGCAACAAATGCGCGATAAAGCAATTGCAGAAGGGGGACAAGTTTGGAACTTACGTCTAGGAATCAATACTGGTGAGGTTACCGCTGGTGTCATCGGTACGGAGAAACTAGCCTACGATATTTGGGGTTCTACGGTGAATCAAGCACAACGAATGGAAATGTTGGGAGAACCTGGAAAAGTAAATATTTCCGGACAAACCTTTAAATACATCGAACCATACTTTATTTGTACATTCCGTGGAAAAGCGAAAACAAAGAGTCAAGGTTTGATTGATATGTATACCGTTGAGGGAATCAAACCGGAACTGTCCATAGAAGGAAAAGGTTTATACCCGAATGAGCGTTTTCATCAAATACTGAACTTACACCAATACAGTAGTATCAATTATTACAAAGCTGAACACCATATAATGAAGGTCTTGGAAGAACAACTTTCTCCAAAATTACACTACCATAGTATTACACATACAGTAGATGTTGTAAAATCAATTGAACGTATTGCATTATTAGAGGGTGTTACCGATGAAGGATTGTTCTTGTTGAAATCCGCTGCATCCTACCACGATGCCGGTTTTATAGAGGCCTATGATAATAATGAACCAAATGGTGCACGTTTGGCAGAAGAAATTTTACCGAATTATGGGTATTCGAAAGAACACATTGCAATTATAAAGGAATTAATTTACGTGACCGCTATTCCACATCTCCCTAAAAACCATTTAGAAGAAATTATTTGTGATGCGGATTTGGATTATTTGGGACGTGAAGACTTCCATGAAATCGCCGATAAATTACGCGTGGAACTGCGAGAAAATGGAAAAATCAGTAGTGATCGTAAATGGGATGAGATACAAGTGTCGTTCTTAACAAACCATCGCTACTTTACACAAACTGCCATAAATACACGAAATAAAGGCAAAGCAAAACATTTAGAAGAAATTAAAGAACGTTTATTGAAAAATAATTACGAAGATTAATGTTTTTTTTTCAATAAATAGATTGTGGAAAACTTTTTTTTATATCTTTGATGTTCAAATAATTTTAAAACAAGCTATATGTACGCAATTGTAGAGATAGCAGGGCAGCAGTTTAAAGTGCAAAAAGATCAAAAGATTTTTGTTCACCGTTTAGCAGCTGAAGCAGGTTCAAATGTAGAATTTGAAAAAGTGCTTTTAGTAGATAACGGAGGAAAAATTTCTTTAGGCGCCCCAGCTATAAATGGAGCTAAAGTTACCGCAACGGTAAACGAGCACGTTAAAGGAGACAAAGTAATTGTTTTCCGTAAAAAAAGAAGAAAAGGATACAAGAAGAAAAACGGTCACCGTCAATCTTTCACTTCTATCACTATTTCAGATATTAAAGCGTAAAATAATCTTATTCTGGGTTAAATCAGAATACAAAACAAAAAATTATGGCACATAAGAAAGGAGCCGGAAGTTCAAACAACGGTCGTGAATCAGCAAGTAAACGTTTAGGCGTTAAAATCTTTGGTGGTCAAGCAGCTATCGCTGGAAACATCATTATCCGTCAAAGAGGAACACAACACCATCCAGGTAAAAATGTTGGGATCGGAAAAGATCACACTATTTATGCATTAACAGATGGATTAGTTGAATTCCGTAAGAAAAAAGATAATCGTTCTTTTGTATCTATAGTTCCATTTGAAACTACAGAAGCATAAGTAAAGAATTACAAAAAAATTAATAAAGGCGAGCAGTGATGTTCGCCTTTGTTGTGTTAAATATTTAATTTTAGAAGAATCAAAATTGAAAAGTCTTAAGTCACACTACATTTACATCCTATTTTGTATCCTATTTGAAATAGTAATTTCTGTACTTTTTGGACTAGGTTACTTGAAAAATTTTACATTTATAACACTTACAGCTTCTTTTGTTTTTGTTATTATATCTCAAATCATTGTTTTAAAACGTAAAAAGTAAAAGAAGATCTAGCTTTCCCTAAAGTTGTTTGTTGGCATAGAACAAATTTGTTTGATAGTATCGAACACTTATATTCAAAAATTTATACTTCAGCACTAAAAAGTTAAGTTTTAATACTTTTTCCCCTCAATTTATATTAAATTCGCACAGAATATAAATCACAATTCAATGCTTGAAATACAACGCTTAAGAACTGAGAAAGATGCTGTCTTACAAGGTTTACAAAAAAGAAACATCGACGCTACAGCAACTGTAGATGCTATATTAACAAAAGACACAGTATGGAGAGCGAAAAAAACGGAATTAGAAATTATTTCTGCCGAGTTAAATCGTATTGCAAAACAAGTAGGTGAGTTTTTTCAACAAGGAAAACAGGCGGAAGCGAATGAAGCAAAAGCAAAAACTGTTACCTTAAAAGAGCAAGAGTCCTTATTAAAAGCGGCTGTACAAGCGGTGGAAGAGGAAATGCAACAATTAATGTATCAACTTCCAAACGTTCCAAATGAATTAGTTCCTGCTGGTAAAAATGAATTAGATAATGTGACTGTGGAAGAAGTTGGCAGTAAAACTACTTTCTCTGGAGAAGCATTGCCTCACTGGGAAATCACTAAAAAATATGATTTAATCGACTTCGAAACTGGTGTAAAAGTAACTGGTGCTGGTTTCCCGATTTACAAAGGAAAAGGCGCTAAATTACAACGCGCATTGATTTCGTTTTTCTTAGACGAAGCAGATAAAGCAGGGTACGAAGAATTCATTCCGCCTTTGGTTGTGAATGAAGCTAGTGGATATGGAACTGGACAATTACCAGATAAAGAAGGACAAATGTACTACATTGGGGAGGATGATTTATACCTCATCCCTACTGCAGAGGTTCCATTAACAAACATCTACCGCGACGTAATTCTTCCGAATGAGAACTTTTCCATTAAATTAACTGGTTATACACCATGTTTCCGTCGTGAAGCAGGTTCTTACGGTAAAGATGTACGTGGTTTAAATCGCTTACACCAATTTGATAAAGTAGAAATCGTTCGTATCGAACACCCTTCAAATGCTGCAAAAGCATTAGATGAAATGGTAGAACACGTAAGAGGTTTATTGGCTAAATTAGGGTTACATTACCGTATTTTACGTTTGTGTGGTGGAGATACAGGATTCGCGTCTGCAATGACGTACGATTTTGAAGTATATTCTGCAGGGCAAGAAAAATGGTTAGAAGTAAGTTCCGTTTCCCGTTTTGACACCTTCCAAGCAAACCGTTTGAAATTACGTTTCAAAACAGAAGATAAGAAAACGCAATTATGTCATACCTTAAATGGAAGTGCATTGGCCTTACCGCGTATCGTTGCTGCCTTACTAGAAAATAACCAAACACCCGAAGGAATTGTGATTCCAGAATGTTTACATAAATATTTAAATTTTACCGTTATTAATTAACTTTAGTTTCCCTCCTTGAGGGAGGATACAAATACCAACTACCTATGTCAAAACTTACAACTCTTAACGAATTTATTATGAAGAAGCAAGCGGATTTTCCGGGTGCTTCAGGTGAATTATCTCGTTTATTAAACGATATTGCTGTTGCTGCAAAAATTGTAACACGTGACGTTCGTCGTGCTGGTTTGGTCGACAACATTTTAGGCGCACAAGGAGAAATCAATATACAAGGTGAACAACAACAAAAATTGGACGTTGTTGCAGATAACCAATTCATTAAAATGTTTGAACTTGGTGGGGAAGTTTGTGGTATCGGTTCGGAAGAAAACGACAACTACATGGCTTTTAAAAGCGAAATGTCTAAAAATGGTAAATATGTTGTATTATTTGACCCATTAGATGGTTCTTCTAATATTGATGTAAATGTATCTATTGGTACAATTTTCTCTATTTATCACCGTCTTTCCCCAATTGGTTCAGAAGCAACCTTAGAAGATATGTTACAACCTGGCGACAAACAAGTGGCTGGTGGATATGTATTATATGGGTCTTCTACGATGTTAGTATATACTACCGGAAATGGTGTCAATGGATTTACATTGGACCCATCTATTGGAGAATTCTGCTTGTCACACCCAAACATGAAAACTCCGGAAACAGGTCGTATCTACTCGATGAACGAAGGAAACATTGCTGTTTGTCACCCAGGATATAGAAAATATACCGAATATTGCCAAGAAGAAGATGCATCTACAGGTCGTCCATATTCTGGTCGTTATATCGGTTCCTTAGTGGCTGATTTTCACCGTAACTTAATCAAAGGTGGAATCTACTTCTACCCTACCACACCAGCAGCACCAAAAGGAAGATTGCGTTTATTGTATGAATGTAACCCATTAGCGTTTGTGATCGAACAAGCAGGAGGTTTAGCAACGGATGGTACGCAACGCATTTTGAGCATCCAACCAACGGAACTACACCAACGTGTAGGATTCATCGTAGGTTCTAAACAAATGGTAGAGAAATTACAAGAATGTTTAGATACTACTTCGGTAGAAGTATAAACAAAAAATATTACTAAACGAAGAGGCTAAAAAGGCCTCTTTTTTTGTTTTTGTAAACTTCAAAAAAGGTTTATATTTGTTTTATGAATCCGCTGCAATTATATAGTGCTCAAATCCATGAACTTTGTCTCAAACATTCTGTTGGAGAGTTAGCGGTATTTGGTTCAGTACTTACGGATAATTTCAACGATTCAAGTGATATTGATTTAGTAGTAGATTTTTCATCTATAGAACGAAAAGAATATGCTGGAAACTATTTCAATTTCAAGAAATCTTTAGAAGATCTTTTTCAACGAAAAGTAGATTTACTAGAAAAATCAGCCTTAAAAAATCCTTTTTTTCTGGAAGTGCTTCAAAACACTAAAAAAATCATTTATGCTGGATAATGAAATAAAATCTTGGCTTTATGACATATTACAATCCATTATTGAGATTGAAAGTTATTTTGATGATAACTACACTTTTGAAATGTATGTCAATGACATCAAAACAAAGCGAGCTGTTGAAAGAGATTTAGAAATTATCGGCGAAGCAGTAAACAGAATCGTAAAAAAAGAACCTGACTTTTCTCTTTCAGATGCCTATCAAATTATTGGAACGCGAAACAGAATTATTCATGGATATGATGTAATCTCTGACGATTTAATTTGGAGTATCCTAGAAGTCAATATCCCAAAATTAAAAATTGAGGTTTCAGAATTCTTGGGAGAGTAATATTCAAAATAGCAAAACCCTACTCCACCAACTCACAAGGACTAACACTCAAAGCTTTAGCGATACGTAAAAAAGTAGTGTATTTCATTTCTTGGCGACCTTTGATGTACTTGCGTAAATTCTCCACATCTAAATCGGCATCGTAGGCAACATAACGGGTTTTCAAATTCTTGGATTTTATGATCGACTCAATACGTTTCCCCAAGGCAATTACTTCGGGATGCATTGTTGTTTTTCGAATTCGCTTTTCCATGAGGGAAAATTAATTGCAAAAAAGTACAAATAACTGATTGTAAATAATCGGTTGTATACAACTGATTTATATATTTGCAAAAAAAAGAAAATGAAAAAAGGAATTGCTTTAGTATGTATGTTGTTTGTAGGTGTGATAAGCTTCGGACAAAGTTTGAATTTGGAGTGGTCAGATAAAATCGAATACAAAAAAGAAAATGGATTTTTGAATCAATTAATTGGAGAAAGCGATAACTATATATATGCCAATATTTATGATTATAAAACTAAATTATTGGACGATAATTCCAAATCAAATATTAAATGTAAACTTATCGCGTATAATAAATCTACAAAAAAAGAAGAATTAGCAGTAAATTTAATGGGGTTTCCAGATACAAAAACTTCTGAAAAAGTCTATTCCAATTTAGAGTATTATAAATCTGTAATTCAAAACAATGTAATGTATGTTTTTTGGTATAGCCAACAAACAGTTTCTATGCTAAAGTCAGAATTATATTGTCAAACTTTTGACCTTACACTTAAGCCATTACAACCATTAAAAAAAATATGTGAACTACCATGTAATGAATACAAAGTAAAAGACCCTGCTTTCATAATATGTACAAACCCTACGAGAGAAAATATTATAATTGTTAGCGAAAGTAGTGCAACGGAGGCAACACAAAATAAAAATTATAAAATTGAAATACGAACAATCAATCCCAATTTAGCAATAACTAAAAACATAAATTTAGAAGTACCATATAGTTCGAAATCAGACGAAATACTACCGATTTATGGCGATTATTCTCAATTAAATGATGGAAATTTATTTATCAAAGCTCAAAAAAACTTTTTGATAATAAACCCAACTTTAAACAAAAAACTAACGCTTGGAAATAAAATTGAAGGAAAATTGATTATGTCCTTAAAATCATACACAGAAAATAATGTAACAAAATACATAGGTACATATATCACAAAAGAAACTGAAAATCTATCTGAAAAGAAATCCGGCATATTTACATTTGAAATAGATGAGACCCTATTCAAACCTTCGAAAGTAAATTTCATAGAATTCAATCAAGAACAATTAAACACTTTATATCCAAAATTGGATAAAAAAGAAGCTTATATTCTATTTGGAAACAATAAAACAGACAAAAATTTAATGAACTATGAAATTGACGAATTAATAAATTCTAATGGTAAATTAATATTATTCGCAACAAAAACACTTGTACAAAATAATACATTTACAAATAGTCAAACAGGATCTAGTACATATACTTATATATACAAAGATGATATCGTTCCTATCGTTTTTTCAAATAATGCTATTGAAAAATTCATGACACCGATAAAAAGAACTACTTCATACGTTGATGTAATAAGTTCTGATGATATGTTCAGTCTGAATACAAATTCACATTCATTTCTAATATTTGGTTGGGATGTTAAAGATACCAAACGAATATTTGGTGTTGGAGCAGATGATGATGAAGTTGAAATGAAACATAATCGCTTGTATTATTGGGTTACAAATCATGAAACTGGACAAACAGAAATTAATTTCATCCATGTAAATAATAAAAAATCTAAAAATTTTGAAGAAAAATTCTTTACTCCTGAAAAACATGAATTTCAAGGAGTTGATAATTTTTATTACCTAGGTTCTACTGTATTAACTCTGATGGGAAATGATGGGAAAAAGCCCAAATTCATCGGTCAACTTTCAATCACAAAATAACATTCAAGAGGCTCACAAGGCTTCTTTTTTGTTTTTGAAAACTTCAATATTTTAAATCTATTCCCTTGTAACAAATCAACTATTTAGCTAACTTAAATAAAAGAATTCAAAAAGTTCTAAAAACAAGAACTTTTTTATTACCTTTGAATAAGTAGAAAATGAATAGAATTATTGCTAAAAGCACGCTAAGAGAATTTTGGGAAAAGTATCCAGATTCTGAACAATATTTGAAAACATGGTATGAAAATGCCAAAATATTAAGGTGGGAATCTCCAAATGATATAAAAAACACCTATGTAAACGCAAGTATTTTGAAAGATAGCAGAGTTGTTTTTAACATAAAAGGAAATTCTTACCGATTAATCGTAAAATTCAATTTTGAAAAACAATGGGCATTTATTCGTTTTATTGGGACACATCAAGAATACGATAAAATAAACGCATATACAATTTAAGCACATGGAAATTAAACTAATCAAATCAGAAGCAGATTACCGTAATGCATTAAAGCGTTTAGAAATCATTTTTGACGCACCCATTGACACGGAAGATGGTAATGAAGCGGAAATTCTTTCTATGTTGATTGAAAACTATGAAAACAAATACTATCCTATCGAAGCACCAGATCCTATTGAAGCAATCAAGATTAGAATGGAAGAAATGAATCTCAAACAAAAAGATTTAGTTGGTATATTAGGAGGAAAAAGTGCTGTTTCAGAAGTACTAAATAGAAAGAAAAAATTGACGGTAGATATGATCCGAGAATTGGAACATATGCTACATATTTCAGCGAGTATTTTAATAAAAAATTATCCTTTGGCAAAGTAAATCTTTATCTTCACCCCTATGAACAACATCCTTATCGCTGGAGGAACCGGCCTCATCGGAAAACGATTAACGACTTACCTCGAATCCACTGAAAATGTTGTGTTTATCCTTACACGCAAACCAACTGCTTCAAACCACATCTTCTGGAATCCAAGTACACATGAAATCGATACCAAAAAATTAGGAACCATCACCCACCTCATTAACTTGTGTGGTACATCTTTGGCCGGAAAACGATGGTCGAACTCCTACAAAAAGGAATTGTTAGATTCACGTATTCAACCTGCTCAATTTCTTTTGGAAAACATCCAATATTTTCCAAAACTAAGTCATTACATTACTGCTTCAGGGATTAATTGTTATCCCTTGAATCAAGCAAAAGTCTATACAGAAACCGATGGCTTCGGGACGGACTTTGTTTCTCAACTGGTCAAACAATGGGAGGAAACGTCAGAGCTTTTTAGTCCGCACTGTTTGGTTAGTAAAATTCGTATTAGTCCTGTATTAGACAAGCAAGGTGGCGCATTAGTAGAAATTATGAAACCTATTCAAGCTGGTTTTGGTGCAGCTTTAGGAGATGGAAATCAAGCAATGCCTTGGATACATTATGTAGATTTAGAGCGTATTTTTGATTTTGTGTTACAACACCAACTTGCAGGAGCATTTAATGCAGTTGCAGAGACATCCACCAATAAGGAATTTACAGCAATTTGTGCGGAAAGTATTTCTAAAAAAATAAGGTTGCCGAACCTACCTGCATTTATGGTAAAACTACTCTTTGGAGAAATGTCAATGCTCCTCTTAGAGGGCGTTCAAGCAAGTCATGAAAAATTAACAAAAGAAGGTTTTACATTCAAACATACCGATTTAAAAGAAGCTATTTCTTCCCTCAACGAAGGCTAAAAAGATTGAGAATCGTACCCCGAAAATTGTTTTTATTGAGTAACTTTGTACTTCGTTAAATATATATACTATTCGAAATGGGAAAATTTGGTGCTACAGAAATCATATTAATTCTTGCAGTTGTACTTTTATTATTTGGAGGTAAAAAAATTCCAGAATTAATGAAAGGCCTTGGAAAAGGGATGAAAGAATTCAAAGATGCTTCTAAAGGAGAATCTACAGACGAGGACAAAAAAGAAGCTTAATTCTCCTTCTATGTATAAAAATTTTGCTGAAGTAAAGTCTGCACTTGCTTCAGGTGTTTCTTTATTGGAAATAACGGAAAGTTACCTGAAACGTATCGATGCACACAAAGAACTAAATGCTTTTTTAGAAGTATTTACAGACTCTGTGCGTGAAAATGCATTACGCGTAGATGAAAAAATCAAAGCGGGTAATGCTGGTCGCTTAGCAGGTATGGTCATTGGTATCAAGGATAATATTTGTTACAAAGGCCACAAAGTATCTGCCTCTTCTAAAATCTTAGAAGGTTTTGAATCTTTATACACAGCAACAGCTTTAGAGCGTTTACTAAACGAAGATGCGATTGTCATCGGAAGATTAAACTGCGACGAATTTGCAATGGGTAGTTCCAACGAAAACTCCGCTTTTGGTCCAGTACGTAACCCTCTAAATACAAATACGGTACCTGGTGGTTCCTCCGGAGGTTCTGCTGCTTCTGTAGCTGCACACCTTTGTACGGTTTCGTTAGGTAGTGATACTGGTGGATCTATCCGTCAACCTGCATCTTTTACTGGAACTTACGGAATCAAACCTACCTATGGAAGAATTAGTCGCTATGGTTTAATTGCCTATGCTTCTTCGTTCGACCAAATTGGAGCATTTACAAATACCTTGGAAGACAATGCCTTGGTGACAGAAATTATGTCTGGTAAAGACCCAATGGATAGTACATCGACTTCCAGAGAAGTTGGTTCGTATACATTGACTCCTACTTCAGATAAAAAACGCATTGCTTACATTCAAGAAGCGTATGAAATGGAAGGTATGCAACCAGAAGTGAAAGCACGTATGGACGAAGTGATTGCAACATTAAAAGCAGACGGACATACTGTTGAACCTGTTTCTTTCCCGTATTTGGATTACATGGTTCCTACCTATTACGTACTTTCTACTGCAGAAGCTTCTTCTAACTTATCTCGTTTTGATGGTGTTCATTATGGATACCGTGCAAAAGATGCAGTAGGTGTGGAAGCAACCTATAAAAAATCACGTTCAGAAGGATTTGGTCCGGAAGTAAAACGTAGAATCATGGCGGGAACATTCGTTCTATCGAATGAATTTTACGAAGCATATTATTCTAAAGGACAAAAAGTTAGAAGGGTATTACAAAAAAAAACAAAGGCAATTTTTGAGGATTTTGATTTTGTATTGACTCCTACAACACCTGCAACTGCTTTTGAATTGAATGCTGTAAATGATCCAATCCAAATGTATTTACAAGATATCTTTACCGTACATGCAAACTTAACTGGTAACCCAGCGATTTCATTGCCTTACGGGAAAGGAAATGACGGAATGCCTTTTGGAATTCAATTTATGTCTGCACCATTCACAGAAAAAGATCTGTATGATTTCTCAGCATATTTAGAAACTAAGTTTAAACATAACTAATAAAAAGATGAGAGGTCTTGTATTCATACTTTGTTTGCTTGGCATTCAACTGACCTCTTTTTCTCAAACGAGAAACCCTAAACCTACGGTTAAACATCCGATGGATAGTGAAGCATATCTGAAAATGCTTGACGAAACATTAATGGACTACTATTCCAGTGTTGCTAACGATAAAAAAGTAGATTCGCTTATCGATGCACTGGAAATGGATTCGGATAATATTGGAGATATTTCAGACGATGAATATTGCATAAGATTGGAAAAAATTAATGCATTATCCCCTTTTCATCTAGACTGTAACGATATCACCTTAGGCATGATCAAATTCTTCGTGAAAAACAGAAGAGGATTTGCAAAAATTGTATTGGGTAGATCTAAACTTTATTTTGATTTATACGAACAAACATTGGCAAAATACGACATGCCAATCGAATTAAAATTCTTATCCGTCATCGAAAGTGGACTTCGTCCACAAGTAAAATCGCCTGCTGGAGCATTAGGCTTATGGCAATTCATGTATGGAACGGGTAAAATGTATGGACTTACAGAAAACTCCTACATTGATGACCGTATGGACCCGGTAAAAGCTACCGAAGCTGCTTGTAAATTCTTGAATAAATTATATGGTATCTATGGCGACTGGAACTTAGCTTTAGCAGCATATAATGCAGGACCAGGAAATGTAAATAAAGCAATTCGTAGATCTGGGGGAAAAAGAACCTATTGGGAAGTTCGTCCATATTTACCACGAGAAACCCAAGGATATGTTCCAAATTTTATCGCTGCTGCCTACTTACTCACCTACCATAAAGAACATAATATAAAACCCGCTGCCGCAAAAAATACATTTTATCAATTAGATACGATATGTTTATCGAAAGGTATACACATGTCAACGATTGAAAAATTAACTGCTTGGTCGGAAGATGAAGTTGCAGCATTAAATCCTATCTATAAAACGCGCTATATCCCTGGAACAGATCCAAAGCAATGCATAACAGGTCCTTTTTCTGAAATCGGTAAATTAGTTTCGTTTGGTGATTCCTTGTATAATTTGGAAAAAAGCATATATGCTCCAAAACCGAAGCCAGTGGAAGTTGTAGATACCTCTAAAGTAATATTAGATAGTAACGGAGTAGTGCTAAAAACTCCAATTATAGCATCTCCTACTGTTTCCGATAAACCTACCACTATTTGGCATCGTGTTGCACGTGGGGAAACATTACATAGTATCTCTGTAAAATATGAAGTTACGATTGAAGAAGTCAAGAAATGGAATTATTTACGAAACAATACTGCACCTTTAGGTAGAAATCTAAAAATAATTAAATTTAGTAACCCTAAACCTACGATTACCTCTACCCCAACAAATGTTGTTTCCGAGAAACCGATTGAAATCGTAAAACCTACACCAAAACCAATTGAAAAAATAAAAGAAAAAGAAGTTGAAATTATTGAAACAAAACCGATAACGGAAGTACCCTCGAAACCCATTGTTTTTGATTCAGTTGTTACCATTTTTCATACAGTTGCGCGAAATGAATCTATCGAAACAATTGCAGAACGTTACAGCGTAACACTTGAAAACATCAAAACGTGGAACGGACTTACATCTTCTTGGTTAAATATCGATCAGAAATTGAAGATATTAATTAATGTCAAATTGTTTCAGCCTGAACTAGGTGGTAAACAAAAACCTGTAGAGCGAGTAAAACCAATCGAAAAAAAACGTTTTTATACCGTTAAACCTGGGGATATGTTTAACCATATCGCAGAGAACCACTCATTAACGCCAGAAGAACTTCACGAATTAAATCCAAAAACAGATCCGAACACAATTCGTGTAGGTGAAATTTTACGTGTGAAATAAATACCTATGACACCCATTTCTGCAGTCATAATCACCTTCAATGAAGAACGAAACATTGAAAGATGTTTAGCATCCTTACAAGGAGTGGTGGATGAGATTGTTATTGTGGACTCATTTTCCAAAGACAAAACAGAAGAAATTTGTAAAAAATACAACGTTCATTTTGTACAACATGCTTTTGAAGGACATATTGAACAAAAAAATTGGGCTATTACCCAAGCAAAATTCCCACATATACTTTCCCTAGATGCAGATGAAGCATTGGATGAAAAACTCAAACAATCCATTCTAGCGACCAAAACAAACTGGAAATTCAACGGTTATACCATGCATCGCTTAACCAACTATTGTGGATCTTGGGTGCATCATTGTGGATGGTATCCAGATACAAAATTACGCTTATGGGATTCACGTTTAGGAAGTTGGGGTGGAGATAATCCACATGATAAATTTGAATTACAGAAAGAATTTAATCAAACACAGCAACTAGAAGGGGATATTTTACATTATAGCTATTATACACTAGAAGATCATTATAAGCAGGTTACCTATTTTACAGATATCTTAGCAAAAGCACAATATCAAAAAGGAAAAAAGGCACCATTGCTGATATTATACCTAAGTCCGATTGTAAAATTTATCAAAGATTATTTTATAAAAAAAGGTTTTTTAGATGGAAAAGTCGGGTTTCAAATTTGCAGAATTTCTGCGTTTGCGACCTTTACAAAATATCGAAAACTTCGTAGTTTACATCGATCAAAAGGTGTATCTTTAAGTAAATGAAACTGCTCGATTTACATAACAAAACTATTTTAATTAGTCGTATCGACAGTATTGGAGATGTTGTACTTACATTACCTTGTTGTGTATGGATAAAACGCCAATTTCCAGATTGTAAACTATTATTTTTAGGAAATACCTATACTGAGCCTATTTTACGTTGTCTTCCAGAAATTGATGAGGTATTAGATTGGAAGGATATCCAAAATTTACCCTTACAAGAACGCGTTCGATTTTTTAAAGAAAAAAATATAGATACGGCTATTCATGTTTTTCCGAATAAAGAAATCGCAAGCCTATTACGCAGAGCGCAAATACCCCATCGTATTGGTACTTCCCATCGTGTTTACCACTTGTTGACGTGTAATTTGCGGCCCAATTTTACGCGAAAAAATTCAGAGTTACATGAGTCGCAACTCAATTTTGAATTACTAAGACATTTGGGTGTCAAAACATTACCGAGTATTGCCGAAAACTCTACTTACTTAAGCTCTTTTCAAGCTCCAACTATCGATTTACCGCAAGATATTTCCACTTTTTTAGCTGCGGGTAACAAAACAATACTACTACATCCTAAATCACAAGGAAGCGCAGTAGAATGGGGTGTTTCAAACTATGTTACGTTAGCAGAGAAATTAGTTGAAAATGGTATTCAAGTAATTTTCTCGGGGACTGAAAAAGAAGGTAGTCAATTTCGCTCAGAAATACCTGTGCATCCATTAATTTTAGACTCAACAGGTAAACTATCCTTAGACCAACTAATTACCTTAATTGCAACTGCAGATGGTTTAGTTGCTTGTTCTACTGGTCCGCTTCATATCGCTGGAATACTCGGTAAAACAACTATTGGTTTATTTTCACCTCGAAAACCGATTCACCCTGGAAGATGGCGCGCTTTGGGACAGCATGTTTCTATATTGGTACACGATGAAAAGTGTCCGAAGTGTGCAAAAAAACAAGCATGTGACTGCATAGAACACATCTCCGTACAACGTGTTTTCGAGAAGCTTTTGCATGCCTAATTTTCCAAAGTTTTGGATCGTTGCATTTGCTGGAGCATCTTTAAGTATCGGGATATCTTCCCATTTTCATTATGGTAATGTGAAAGAAAATGGTATCCTCACTTTTCTCGGTATATTTCTCGTTTACAACCATTATTTATTGACCGAAAACAAAAGACCAATTCTAATTCGTATCGCAATGCTTGTTCTGTTGCTGATTACACTTGGACTAGCAATTCAGATAGCATCTACTTTTGTTTCTTTTTTAATTTTAGGTATCTCAGGAATTATTGGTGTCCTATATTCCTTTAAAATAAAAACCTCCTCTCTGGCTATTCGAGATATTCCATTCCTAAAAATAGGCTTGGTTGTTGGCATTTGGACTTTTGTTTGCTGTATTTTCCCCTGGTTTAACTCCCCAACAAAAGAGAATTTCTCTCCAGCTATACTACTTCATGTTTTCTATCTTTTTGCTATAGCATTAGGATTTGATATTCGAGATATTCGCATAGATTCTGCTAAACGAAAAACTATCCCACAAGTAATCGGTGTAAAACCTGCAAAAGCGATAGTAATTACATCGCTAGTATTCTTTTTCATCGGAAGTAATTTAATTCCTCTAATTCCAAGCCATAAAGATTTATTTATACTCGCTGTTGGTACACCAATAATCACTTTATTAGTTCAAAAAGACATTCGTCCAAAGGTATATGGCATCTTGTTAGAAATGTCCTTATTAATGTTAGGAATAAGCTATTTTAGTTTGTAATTCTCTCTATATTTGTGTCAAACGTCACTCAAGACACGTCACTCAAAACTCATTTTATGGCTTTAATTAAAGAATGTAGAGGTTTCGCACCAAAATATGGAGAAGATTGTTGGTTTGCTGAAAATGCAACGATTATTGGAGATGTAAGCATGGGCAATCAGTGTTCGGTGTGGTATTCTGCGGTTGTACGTGGAGATGTTAATTCCATCACTTTTGGAAATAAAGTAAATATTCAGGATGGTGCGGTAATTCATGCTACCTATGAAAAAACTAAAACGAATCTAGGCAACAATGTTTCCGTAGGTCATAACGCGTTAGTACATGGGTGTACTGTTGAAGATAACGTATTGATTGGCATGGGTGCAATTGTCATGGATAATTGTTATATCGAATCCAACTGTATAATAGCTGCAGGCGCTGTACTATTGGAAGGTACACGCGTAGAAGCATGGAGTGTATACGCAGGTGTTCCCGCTAAAAAAGTGAAGACTTTATCTCCAGAACTTTTCAAAGGTGAAGTACAACGAATAGCCGACAACTATGTGATGTACGCTGGTTGGTTTAAATAATTTGAAAATTTGAAAATTAGTTGATTTGAAAATAGATATAACTACCAAGCAAGACGTTGAAAATCTAGTTGATACGTTCTATGGTCGCGTACTTACTGACGAAAGTCTAGCGCCGTTTTTTAAAAATTTGGACTTTAAAGCACACATGCCTAAAATGGTTCATTTTTGGTCGTTTGTACTGTTGGATGAGCCTGGATATACTACGAACGTGACGGATAAACACATGCATATGCCCTTATCTCCAGTACATTTTGAACGTTGGGTCAGTTTGTTTAATGAAACCGTAGATGCATTATTTTCCGGGGAAAAAGCGGAAATGGCAAAACAACGAGCAACCTTACTTGCTTGGACAATACAGAATAAAACAGGGATTAAATAGTTAGGCAAACATTTTCAGCAACGTGTAATTGGACTTCTTTTCCGATGATTAAAGCACGGTTATCGTTGATATGACCAGCTGGAAAATCAAAAACGATAGGGATATTACGATACGTAAAATGTGACAAAATCAATTCGTAAATATCTTGTCCAAAAGGTACGGCAGTATCTTTTAAATCGGTCATCCCGCCAACGATTAAGCCTTTTAATTTATCGAAAATTCCTGCCTTTGCAAAAGCATAAAACATACGATCGATATGGTATAATTGTTCTGCCAAATCTTCGATAAATAAAATACACTCCGAATAATCGATACAATCGTCCGTGCCGAGTAAACTATACAAAATTGAAAGGTTACCTCCTACTAATTTTCCTGTCGCTTCTCCTCGTTTATTATAACTATTAGCAGCAATATTGTAGGTTAGTTGATTACCCTCTAACGCATCAAATAAGGAGTCAATTGCCTCTGGTGTATTTTCTTTATAATTCAAAGGCATCGATGCATGAATACTTGGTAAATCTAACATCCCTATATGTTGATGTAAGACAGTAACATCCGAAAAACCTACTAACCATTTTGGTTCCCGAATAAATCCGGCCCATTGCAAATGATCTAAAATACGAACGCAACCATAACCTCCCCTTGCACAAATTATTGCTTTCACCTCCGGATTATCTAATGCCTCTTGCAAGTCAGATGCACGCTCCAAATCAGTTCCAGAAAAATAATGATGTGCACCCAAACAATGCTTGCTAATGTGAACACGATATCCACGCGATTCAAACAAAGATTTTGCAAAGGTAATATGCGATTCTTCTATGGCTTTCGCTGGTGCGACGATGAATATTAAATCTCCTGTTTGAAGTGGTTTCATAAATTTAACTTATTAAATCAAAGATAGCAGGAAATCTTGTTTTTGAATATTTAGGTAATTCACCTACAAATTTCCGATACTCTAATTCATTTTCATCTCTTTTAATAATTTCAAATAATTCATTTGGAAGTGAATAATCAATCGAATTATCTATAAACAAAACGTAGTCAAAAAATGAATAATACAGATTTACATTTTTATATCCTAACTTCCAACGCTCTTTAATGGTTTGATTAGAAACAAAATGTCCTTTATTCTTTGTTCTGTAATTCACCCTTTTTTCTGCAATTTCGATGGTCGACAAACAGAAAAAGATTAAATCTAATTTATATCCTAATTCTTTGGCCTTTGTAGCCCAATACAGAGGGTTTTCATGAAAATTAGTTTCATAACAAAAAGAACTTCTGCTCTCAAAAGCCTTTTCAATTTGTTCCGTAAATTGATTAATAGTAAGATTAGATGCCATTACATCTCGTATATCACTATCCAATAAATTTTCGTAATTTTTAAGAAATTGTTTGTCGTAATCAAATGGAATAACCAAATTTACTAATGCTCTAGAATAAGTTGATTTTCCAGCACCATTACATCCTGCGATGATAATTAAATGTGGTTTTTGCAATTGTTATATGCTTTTTGTGAATCATTCAATACTAATTCAACTGAATCATTGTTTTGGTATTCCTTATGAGACATAACTTCAGCATTAAAGATCTCCTCCACTTTAGTCTTATAGTCGGAAAAAGAAATCGTATCTAAAAATTTTGGCTTTTCGTCGCTCACAATAATTTTCATCTCTCTTGAATTAGGCGTCTTTAACAAATTTACAAAATTTTAAGACGAACTCAAAACGAATCATGGGTTATTTTGACTCGCCTTACCGAAAGAACAAGTCTCACAAGCGGTTGATTTTGGCTTGAACCAATGATAAACTTTTTTGCCTAAATATACTATCGCAAAGACAATAAAAAGTACAACTAAAATTTCTTGCATTACGAAAAAATTTGAAAAATAATCCAACTTGAAATATATGCTAGAACACCCATATACACCAATTGTATTATCGGCCATTTCCAACTTTTTGTCTCCCGTTTAACAACCGCAAAAGTAGCCATACACTGCATAGCATAAACATAGAACACCATCAAGGATAAACCACTTGCTAAAGTATACACTGGTTGACCATCGGTATTTTTCTCTTGTTTCATTTTTTCCAACAAGGAACGTGTTTCTTCTCCATCCGCATCTACGCTATAGATTGTAGCCATTGAACCAACAAAAACTTCACGCGCAGCAAAAGAGGTAATTAATGAAATGCCAATTTTCCAATCATATCCCAAGGGTTTAATTGCCGGTTCAATTGTTTTACCTAAAATCCCGATATACGAATTTTCAAATGTTACTGCGTTTAACTGTTTTTCGTAAGCAGCCAATTGGACTGCATTCTTTTTTACCGGTTTTTCTATTTTTTGTACTGCACTCTGAATGCGTTCCGTTGGACCAAAAGTTCCTAATGCCCACAAAACAATCGAAATCGCTACGATAATCTTTCCTGCACCAACCAAAAATAATCGTGCTTTATCAAAAACTGTAATACCTACATTCTTCCATCGCGGAGATTTTAAATCCGGTAATTCTAACAATAACACACTTTCTTCCTTCGTTTTGATAAACATGCGCAAAACCACAGAAACGAGTAAAGCACTTATAATTCCCAAAGCATACAACGCAAAAAAGGTTAATCCTTGCAAATTCAAAAAACCAAATACCATACGATTTGGAATAACCAATGAGATGAGTAGGGTGTATACTGGAATACGCGCACTACAACTCATCAGTGGCGCGACTAAAATCGTAATCAAACGTTCTTTCCAATTGGAGATTGTACGACTCGCCATGACTCCAGGAATTGCACAAGCTGCACTAGATAATAAAGGAACAACACTTTTACCATTCAGCCCAAAAGGTCGCATGATTCGGTCCATGATAAATACCACGCGCGACATATACCCCGTTTCTTCCAAAATACCGATGAAGAAAAATAACAATACGATTTGCGGAACAAAAATGATAACACCACCAATTCCAGGAACAATACCGTTGGCAAGTAATTCAGTAAAGAGACCTGATGGTAAAAAACCATGTAAATATGCGCTTAAGCTTCCAAATAGAGTATCAATCAAGTCCATTGGAAAAGTTGCCAAGGTAAAAATCAGCTGAAAAAGTGCTAATAAAACAAGCAAAAATATGGTATAACCCCAAATTGGATGAACAAATAATTTATCCAAACGGGTTACTTTGTGTCTAGTTTTTAACGAACTGTCTTGCACAACACAGGATTTAACTAATTCGTTTATTTCTTGGAACTTATTTTCTGTATCTTGTTGTTGTGCAATCACATCCGCTTTAGAAATTAATACTTTCGGTACATCATTTCGTGGATTAATTCTTTTCTCTAAAATATCAATTAATTGTTTTACACCTAATTTGATACGTGCATTTGTTACAATGATATTCGCCTCCGGAAATTGTTCGCGGATTTTTTCAATAGCAATTTTTTTACCCTTACGGAAAGCAATGTCCGACATATTTAAAACCAAAACCGTTGGAATTGCCAAAGCATACACCTGTGTAAAGAGTAATAAATTACGTTCTAGATTGGAAGAATCTACAATTACACAAACTGCATCTGGAAAATCAGGATGTCGTGGATTGGAAAGAATATCATACACCACCTCTTCGTCTTTCGATCGCGGGTAAATACTATAAGTTCCCGGTAAATCAATAATTTCTATGGTACGATTTTGTAGTTTTAACTTACCGACTTTTTTATCTACCGTAACTCCCGGGAAATTACCAACTTGCTGATTTAAACCGGTTAAAGCATTAAATAAGGAAGTTTTTCCGGTATTCGGGTTACCAACTAAAGCAATTTTGTTAACGTTCATCTTTTCTTGATTACAACAAAAATACAATAGTTTTAGAAAAACACTAGGCTACTTCAATCAAAGCTGCTTCATTGAGTCGAAGCGATAAGATATAACCGCCCACATTTACGGCAATTGGATCCCCAAAGGGAGCACTAAAAAGAATTTCAACTTCTTGACCAACATACAAACCCATTTCAATCAACTTTGCAGAAATTGCGGATTGTTGAACGGATCGCACATGAAATATGTTACCGCGTTTGCTAGTTGCCAAAGTTTGCTTCATTAATTGCTCTAATTTTAGTTACAAACTTAAGATGAAAAAAAGGAAAATGCTATACCACAAAAAAGGTATAATTTAATTCCTACTATTTCTTATTCACAACTTTCAATTGATCCAATGCCATAATACGATCCAAGGATTTTTCCATACCATCTGGAGAACCATCCAAGAAAATCACATTTCCTTTTCCTTTTTCAGCAAATTCTTTGATAGATTCCGTCCACATCGAAAATAATATCATCGAAGGATCCAAGTTTGCATCACGCATTTTTTGGGTAGCATCGCTCATCCCTTGCGCGACCTCCTCACGGAATAAAGCAATCCCTTGTCCTTTTAATTGTAAAGCTTGACGTTCTGCTTCTGCTGAAATTTTGATAGCATTCCCTTCTGCTTCTGCTGCTTTAGTTTTTGTAATCAATAATGCTTGTCCTTCATTTTCAGCAGCCGCTTTCAAGTTGTTGGAAGCAACCACTTTAGCCATTGAATTAGTAATTTCTTCATCGAAAGTAATATCATTCAACTGTAAATCAATTAAATGAAATCCCCACGTTTCTAATGTTTGATCTAAACTTTCTTTCACATCGTCTACGATTTCACGACGTAATAATAAAATTTCTGCTTGTTTTTTAGTCGCTACAAATCCACGAACTGAACCTTCAATCGTTCTAATTAACGCTTGCGAAAAGTTTTGTTGGTTGACAAACTTAAAGGCTACATTTTTGATGGTTTCTTCGTCTGCATTTAGTACAGAATATACCAACATCGCTTTGAAATACACATTCGCCTGATCTTGTGTAATTGCTTGAAATTCCATTTCCAAGGATCTATTTTGAATAGAAATGTTTGTTGCAACCTTCTCAATCAACGGTATACGAAAATTAAGTCCTGGTGAAAGTATACGGCGATACTTACCAAACATGGTGATAACAGATATGGTTCCTTGTTGCACTACAACAAAAGAAGTAGCTATAATGGCTACTACGATAATTAAAAGGATTAATAATGGATTCATGATTTAAAATTATAGTTTATGATTTTTGTTTGGATAAAGTTAACATGTTTCATGCTAAATGCAAAGCAAAGCAAATAATTCTCTTTAATTATTTAAACTAATTCTAAATTACGGACTCTGACAATTCTATGACAAAAAAACTAGCGTAAAAACCCAATTTTGAACTCGTAAAAGAAGAGAGGATGTTAGAACAGTTTCATATACTTGCGTTTACCCATAAAAATATGGACGTCAGTGAAGTAGGAAAGCTTCATATTGAATTAGACAAACAAAGGGAAGTGCTTAGCGTGTTCAAACAAAGGATGGAAATTAACGAATTGATGTTTCTTTCAACGTGTAATCGTGTAGAATTTCTTTTTTGTACTGCAAAAATTGTAGACGAGAACTTCATCCAAAATTTCTTCCAAACGCTTTATCCACACTACGAAACTTCCCAAATATCAAACTTTGAAAACGCCGTAGAATCCTATTCTGGCGTGCTTGCAATTGAACATATACTTCAAGTTGCTTCCTCTATCGATTCCATGATTGTAGGGGAACGTGAAATCATTACCCAAGTGAGAAACGCATTTGACACTTCTAAAGAAATGGGACTTACCGGTGATTTTATTCGCGTGGTGATGCGCCATACGGTAGAAACTGCAAAAAGGGTTTACACGGAAACAAGCATCGCAAATAAACCAGTATCGGTTGTCGCTCTTGCTTACCACACCTTGCGTGACATGGACATATCCCTGGATGCACGGGTACTGATGATTGGTGCTGGTATGACCAATAGCAACATGGCCAAATTTTTAAGAAAGCACGGTTTTAAAAATTTTACTGTATTTAATCGTACGGTAGAAAAATCGGAAGCGCTCGCAAAAGACTTACATGGTAGTGGATACGGATTAGATACGCTACATACTTTTGAGAAAGGATTTGATATTATTATTACCTGCACTGGTTCGGAAGCACCTATAATTACGCCAGAAATATATACACACTTACTTCAAGGAGAGAAAACAAAAAAAGTAGTAATAGATATTGCTATTCCGCATGATTTAGATGCCGAAATTGTAAAAAACAATCATGTAACGCATATTTCAATTGATTATCTTCAAAAAATATCTGATCGAAATTTATTAGAACGTTCTAAAGAAATCGTGCATGTAGAACAAATACTTTCCGATGCTGTCGAATCTTTTATGTATATCCACAAAATGCGCCAAGTAGAAATTGCCATGCGTGAAGTACCAAATATGGTAAAAGATATACGTGCAACTGCGGTGAACGAAGTATTTAAAAAAGAATTACAAACCCTAGACGATGATTCGCGCGAGGTATTAGATAAAATTATTGGTTACATGGAAAAAAAATACATGAGTATGCCCATGAAACTTGCTAAAGAAATTATGCTTAAATCGTAAACGTATGCAAAAAATTACCATTGGATCCAGAGGAAGTGACTTGGCTTTGTGGCAAGCAAATCATGTTAAACGTCAATTGGAAAATCTCGGTCATACGGTTGAAATTAAGGTTATTATTACCCAAGGAGATGCCATTCAACATTTAAGCTTCGATAAATTAGAAGGAAAAGGATTTTTCACCAAAGAAATTGAATCCGCATTATTAGATAAAAGCATCGATTTAGCGGTGCATTCACACAAAGATTTAGAAACTAATCCACCAGCAGGATTAATTATAGCTGCAGTATCTGAACGCGAGGATCCATCCGATTTATTATTGATTGCTAAATCTAAAGTAGACACAACACAACCTTGGAATTTAGCATTAGATGCTTCCATAGGAACTTCCTCTGCTCGCAGAAAATCACAAATTCTTCGTTTTAGAAATGACTTAAATATCCGTGATTTACGCGGAAATGTTCCAACACGTATTCAAAAATTACGCGATGGAAACTACGATGCAATTGTATTAGCAAAAGCAGGTGTTGATCGTTTACAATTAGATCTCTCTGAATTTTTTGTAGAAGTACTGAATCCAACGGAATTTGTTCCTGCTCCTGCGCAAGGGGTTCTAGGACTTCAAATTCGCGAAGACGATACACGCATGGCGGAAATTATGCAACACTTAAATCACACAGATGTTGCTAAACGTATTGGCGTTGAGCGCAAAGTACTAAACTTATTGGATGGCGGATGTCAACTACCTTTAGGTGTATATTGTCCTAACGAAAAACAGGTGTTTGTTTCCCACGCGACTTCTTCTAATGTAGCAGCAAAAGGATATTATTACGAGCCTGAAAATTTAGATACTGTAGTTGCACAGATTGTTTCTGATCTAAAGAATGCAAGTGTAGAGGCGTGATTCGTTCAATCTTAATTACAAAATCTAAAGACGATAAAGGAGCATTATACGACTACTGTATATCTCAGAATATTGAAATTGTATACCATTCTTTTTTGTCGTTTTCCCCGATTGAACTTAAAAAATTTCCAACATCCGAAGTGCTTTTCTTTAGTAGTAAACGAGCCGTAGATTATTTTCTTAAACAAACTAAAATTTCAGAAAATACTACTGTAGCATGTATCGGAGAAAGCACAAAAACTCATCTAAATTCAAAAGGAATACACGTTGATTTTGTTGGAGAAAATGCAGGTCAGCCGGAAACCATTTCCAAAAAATTCGCACATTGGTTAGGAGAAAAAACATGTACTATCTTATTGGTAAAAGAAAGTAAAAAAACAATCTTAAAACACCTAAACCCATCTAAAATAGAATGTTGTATCGTATACGAAACTCATATTCATGCACGAAAAATAGAACAAGAATTTGATTATATAGCATTTACGAGTCCCTCAAACGTAGAAGGGTATTTGAAAGAAAATGAGATCCCTAATACAACCCATGTAATCGCCTGGGGAGAAACCACGAAACAGTGTTTACTAGAAAATGGTATTACCTGCACTTATACTTTATTGCACGCAAATGAATCTGAAATAGTGAATAAACTAAAATTAAAGAATACCATGCTCACCATCCAAAACTCCTCCTTCAAAATTTCTGTCACCAAAATAGGTGCAGAATTATGCAGTTTATTCTCCAAAGAAAAAAATGTGGAGTTTATGTGGCAAGCAAATCCTGCCATTTGGGGTAGTCATGCACCAGTGTTATTTCCTATTATTGGATGTTTGAAAGACGGACAGTTTTTGTTCGAAGGAAATACTTATTCTGTCCCCAAACATGGATTTATACGAAATAATGCAACTTTAGAAAGCAAAATCGTTGGGGAAAATTGCATTGAATTTCGTTCTATTTACACGGAAGAATCTTTGAAGAATTATCCGTTTAACTATGAATTTATTATTCGATATATCTTGCAAGAAGATGGGGTAAAAGTAGAACATAGCATTATCAATCACGATACGCAAAACCCGATGTACTTCTCCCTTGGAGGACACCCAGGATTCAATTGTCCATTCTTTGAAGACGAAAGCTACGAAGATTATTATATCGAATTTGAAGTCCCTGAAACCGACAAAACGTGGCTAGTAAGTAAGGAAGGACTCATTGAAAATGAATCGATTTCCTATTTAAAAGAAACTAAAACACTTCCGCTTAATTCAGAAATATTTGCAAAAGATGCGCTTATCTTCAAAAACTTGAAGTCAAAGGTGATTGCTTTGAAATCGAAAAATCATTCTGTAGCATTAAAAATGGATACCTCTGAATTCGACTACCTTGGACTTTGGGCTAAACCAAATGCTCCTTTCGTATGTATCGAACCTTGGCTGGGAATTTCTGATTCTATAAATACGAAGCAAGATTTTACACAAAAAGAAGGAATACAACGTTTGAAAGCTGGAGAAACAAAGGTGATTTCGTTTGAAATAAAAATTGAAGTATAAAATGTATCGCATTTATTGTAGGTATAGTGCATGCCCTATACCTACAATAAATATGCGTGAAAAATAATCCAATCGTTACGCTCCCAATATCTTCAAATACTTCTGCAAACATTCAATTTCTACATCCGCAATAAAATGATGAAATTCTTCTTTAGAATCCGTAGTCTGTGCTTGTTCTAAAGTTGTATAATATTGCATACGTGTTTCGTAATCCCCTTTAATATTTGCGATTACGTATCCATTACTTAATAAAATCAAATTCATTAGTAAACGTGATGTGCGCCCATTACCATCTACAAAAGGGTGAATCGTTACCAAACGTTCATGCATTTCTGCAGCCAACAACACCGGGTGATATGTTTTGTAATTTGTAACATACCAAAGGTATAATTCTTCCATTTGCTTCGCAACCAAAAAAGGTTGTGGAGGCATATGTGCGCTCCCTTTGATCATGACTTGTATATTTCTGTATTTACCCGCATATTCCGGCATAATCCCGCGTAAGATTAGGTTATGCATCACCAACACTTCACGTTCGTTAATTTTGGTTTTCTTTTGCACCAATTCTTTGACATACAAAATGGCTTCCTGATGATTAATCGCCTCCAAATGTTCACGCATACTTTTCCCAGAAACGGTCAACCCTTCATTGATTACCAAATCAGTTTCACGTAAAGTAAGTGTGTTTCCTTCGATACGGTTACTTTCAAAGGTATATTCCAACTCTAAAGCTTGTGCAATGCGGTAGCTATCGTATTGACGAAAAGTGTCTAATTGCGCCTTTAAAGAATCAATGTGATTTAATTTTTCTTGTAAGGATTGTGAAAGTGAAGGTACTTGCTTTGTAATATAATTTCCTAATTCTTCTTGAACCATATTAATTGCTTGCGCTGCGTATGGTTCGTATTGTAGTTCATTCATTAAACGCTCTTTAATCCAAAGAGGAAGCAAGATTTCTTCTGGAATTTCTAAGATCGATGCTAATTTTAAGATTTGCTCTTTCGTAGCCTGACGTACTCCACTTTCTATTTTACTGACAATAGCCTGGTCAACACCCATTAAATGAGCAAGTTCACGGATTTTTAATCCTTTATTTTGACGAGTTGTTTTTAATAGCGCTTTCATTTGACAAATATATTCATGACAAATTTAGTCATTTTATTCTATTTTACAACTTTTCGAAACAATATAAGTGCAATAAAAATAAACAAACTACCAAAGACAAATGGCATACCTAAAATTGGATTAGAAAGGGTAGAAAAGAAATAGAAAATAGCCATCATCATGGGTGGGCCAATAATTTCTGCAATACTCAAAACACTCGTCATGACTCCCTGTAATTCTCCTTGTTCGTTTTCAGATGTTTTATTAGACATAATTGAACTAATCGCAGGATTTGCTAAACCAGAAAAAGCATAAGGAAGCATAAATGCATATAACATCCAACTATTTGCAGCAAAAGCAATTGCTAACATCGTAAATACGGTAATAACCATACTTAAAGTTGCTGTTTTTTCATCCCCAAGTTTCTTGGAAATTTTACCCGCTAAACCACCTTGAACAATCGCGATGCAAACACCAACTGCAGTTAACGAATAACCTACGTCACGGATTTTCCATCCAAATTTTTCAATCGTGTAATAATTCCAGGTACTCTGTATAGCCATAGCGCCTAAAAACAATAGAAATAACACTCCAAAAACCCAGGCAAACTTTTTGTATTTCTTCAATTGAAAAAAAGCACCTATTGGATTCGAACGTTTCCAAGAAAAGGCACGACGATTTTCCAAAGACAAAGATTCTTTTAGTACGATTGCACCATAAATCAAGTTCAATAAGGATAAACCAGCAGCAAACAAAAATGGTGCACGCATATTAAAATCTCCTAAAAGTCCTCCGATTGCGGGACCAATTACGAAACCTATCCCAAATGCAGCACCAACCATCCCAAAGTTTTTGGTTTTCGTTTCCGGTGTAGAAATATCGGCAATATAAGCGGTTGCTGTTGTATAACTTGCTCCAAACATCCCAGCCAAACAGCGACCTACAACTAGCCACATAAGCGAAGGTGCAAAATACATAAACACATAATCAACCCCTAAACCAAACAAGGATAGTAACAAAATTGGTCTTCTGCCAAAACGATCACTTAAAGCGCCAATAATCGGAGAAAACAAAAACTGCATAAACGCATAACATCCCAAGATTGGTCCGTAGTATTTTGCGGATTCTTTGATACTGATATGGGCTATATCCGCAACTAGACTTGGTAAGGATGGAATGATAATACCTAAACCTGTAGAATCAATTACAATGGTAATGAAGATAAAAAGAAAGGCGTTTTTAGGATGCATACTAAAACTTCGTCTCAAACGGATTAAATGCGCTCATACCTTCTATTTCTTTTAAGGTATTATTTTCAACACGTACCACACGATGTGGGAATTTTTCTACCAACGACATGTCGTGTGTCGCCATCAAAACTGCTGTTTTTTGTTCTTGTGCAATCGCCATTAATACACGCATTATTTCTTCTGAAGTTTCAGGGTCTAAATTTCCCGTAGGTTCATCTGCTAAAATTAATTCTGGTTTATTCAACAAAGCACGCGCAATCGTTACTCGTTGTTGTTCACCTCCTGAAAGCGCATGAGGCATTGTTTGTAATTTATTCTCTAAACCAACAATGGCTAAAACCTCATTTATACGAGTAGCTATTAACCCTTTATCGATCCAGCCTGTAGCTTTTAAAACAAAAGCCAAGTTTTCGTAAATCGTTCTATCTGTCAATAACTGAAAATCCTGAAAGACAATTCCAATTTTACGACGTAACATCGGGATATCCTTTTTTCCTAATGTTCGCAAATCAAAACCAACAACTGACCCTTCCCCTTCAGTCAATAATAATTCTCCGTATAACAACTTTAAAATACTACTCTTACCTGTACCCGTCCTCCCGATTAGATAGACGATATCATTCTCGTTCAAGTCCAAACTTACAGACGATAAAACCTCCTTCTCTTGTTGTTTTATTGTGCAATTTTTTAAAGAAATTACTTGTTCCATAATAGCATGTATTTAGTGTAAATTTCATAAATAATAATTCTATAAAAGAATCGTTCTAAAGATTATCTTAACACGACCACGTGTAAAACTTTTAAAATCGGTGCTTTTCATAGCGATTTTGCACTTTAAATTTACTATTTCAAAATTGAAGAATATGAGCCGATTTTTGGTTATCCTTACTTTTTTTATTATCCTACCTGTAACTGCGCAAATGACTGCAAAGTACACCAATGAATACGTTATTTTTGAACGTGCGCAAGACTTGTTTGCAAAAGAACAATATGGTGCTGCACGACAAGAATTTAGAACCTATTTGGATAAATGCGCCGAAAAAAATGACCCTACGTATACCAAAGCTTCCTATTATGAAGCAATGGCAGCGTTAGAATTACAACAAAATGATGCTGTTGCTTTAGTGGAAAATTTCATAAAAAATTACCCAGAAAGTATCTACAAAGCAACCATCTACTTTAAATTAGGTGCCTATTACTACGGTAAAAAAGACTACAAGACAACTATTTTATGGCTCACTAAATTAGAAAAATCAGAAATCCAAAGGGAACAACGCGATGAATATTTCTTTAAACTTGGGTATTCTTATTTTCAATTAAAAAAATTCCCAGAAAGTAGAAATGCATTGTATGAAGTAAAAAATAGCAAAACACACTTCGGTGCTCCTGCTTTATATTACTTCTCCCATATTGCCTATCAAGACAAATCGTATCAAACTGCGCTAGAAGGTTTCTTAAAACTAAAAGCAGACAATATGTACAGTACAATGGTTCCCTATTATATCTGTCAAATTTATTACTACCAAGGAAAATATGAAGAAGTGGCACAATTTGCTTCGACTTTAAACGACAGCACTAGTAAGGCTAACCAAAAACAAGTAAACCAAATTATTGGAGATTCTTACTACCGAACTGGAAAATTTGATAAAGCAACTACGTATTTAGAACAGTACAGTAAAGCAACGAAATCATCGAGAGAAGAAGATTATAAACTAGGATACACCTACTTTAAAACAGGTCAATACGATAAAGCAATCAAACAATTAGATAGAGTAACCGCTACTAAAGATGAAATGGGACAACTGTCTTACTACCATATTGCCGAATGCTACCTGCGTAAAGGAGATAATTTAGCAGCGCGTAAAGCGTTTGAAGTAGCCTCAAACCTAGATATTAGTCCAGCAGTGCAAGAAGATGCATTATATAACTTCGCGGTATTATCCTACAAAATAGATGTAAACCCGTTCAATGAGGCGCTAAAAGCATTGACGTTATACCTACAAAAATATCCGGAATCCAAGCGTAAACAAGAAGTATACGAATACCTCATCAATGTGTATACGCAGACAAGTAATTACGATGAAGCACTAAAATCCTTGGATAAAATTGCTAAAATGGACATCAAACTTGGTACTGCTTATCAAATTATAGCCTATAACCGAGGAACCGAACTTTTCTTAAAAGGAAATTATTTTAAAGCAATTGATGCATACGAATTAGTAGACAAACATCCTGTTGATTTAGTAATCTCTGCAAAAGCAAAATATTGGAAATCAGAAGCGCATTTTCTATCTAAAAATTACATAAAAGCAATTCAAGGTTTCAAATCGTTCCTAGATTTTCATACGGTATATATGCATGATCTTCGTGCAGATGCATACTATAGTTTAGGGTATGCTTATTTAGAAAAACAAGAGTTTAAAGCAGTAATTGAATCTTTTAAAATGTATTTGGAAGAATCTAAAAGTTCGAAAAATAAAGAAAAAAGATTGGATGCTTACATGCGTTTAGCAGATGCATATTATATGCTAAAAGACAATGATTTAGCGATAAGATATTACAAAGATGCGTATGACCTTAAAAATGGTTTTGAAGACCAAGCTTTATACTACATTTCTAAAGCATATGAATACAAAGGAGACTATGCAAACAGTATTCTTTATTTAGAAAACTTAATCAACACCTATACGCAATCCAAATATTTAATGACGTCCATGTATGAATTAGGGTTGACATACCGACTTCAAAAACAAGACGTAAAGGCATTAACCTATTTTGAAAAAGTAATTAAGGATTACCCAGAATCTATTTTAGTGAAAAGCGCCATGATTGAAATCGGCGATATTTATTTGAAACGATCCGATTACACAACAGCAGAACAAATGTTTAAGAAGATTTTGGAATCGTATAGTTCGGATCGTAAAACATGTGCGGATGCGGTAAATGGATTAATTAATTTATTCAAAGCGCAACTTCAACCAGATCGTGTAGAAGAAATCTTAACACAATACGACTGTGCTGAATTTTCAAAAGATCAGCAAGAAGAGATATACTACCAAGCGGCTTTTGATCCTTATGTAGATAGTGCATATACACAAGCTATTCCTGTAATAGAAAAATATTTAAATAAATTCCCTGCTGGTAAATTTCAAATTGAGATGACCTCTTATTTAGCAAATGCACATTTTCAATTAAAACAGGAAGACACTGCAATTAAAATTTACCGTAAATTATTAGATGGACCAACAACCGATTTCTCCGAACTTGCTGCAGTTCGTGTTTCTAAATATTTATACAACAACAAGAAATACGAAGAGGCACTAGCCTACTATACAAAATTAGAAAATATCAGTTCTAAAGCAGATATTCTAAAAAATACCCATATTGGATTGATGCGTTGCCACTTCATTTCGGAACATTGGAATACTGCTTCTGAATATGCAGGCAAAGTATTAAGTTCTTCGCAATTAACCAGTACGATAAAATTGGAAGCAGAATTTGCATTAGGCGTCTCTAGTTACCATTTAGCAAAACATACGGACGCTAAAAAATCACTCAACTACGTAATCGCAAATACAACAACAGAAATAGCTGCAGAATCACGTTATTTAATTGCTGAAATGAGCTTTACAGATCGTGCATTTGATCAAGCATCCAATGAGATCAAAGAGGTTATGACCATGAAACCAGCGTATGATTATTGGATTGCAAAAGGATTACTTTTAGACGCGAAAATATTTGTCGAAAAAGGCGACCTATTCCAAGCAGAACAAACGCTTAACACCATCATCGAAAATTATCCACACCAAGAAGATGGAATTCTTGCTGATGCGAAAAAACAATTGGAAGAAGTTATGTTCAAGAAAATTCCACCGAAAGCAGAAGAACCTATCCCAGTAGAACAGCCAACGGAAATCGAAATTGATGAAAGTAAACCTGTCGATATAGAAGATATTATAGAAGAAGTTCAACCTGAAAAACAAAACTAAAATGAGAAAGTTACTACTAATAGCACTATTCTTTGGAGTTAGTTTAACGCTCTTCGGACAAACAGACGAGAAAGATTCCAGCAGTATCATTAAATTAAATGTAATTGCTACACGTCAAGTAGAGCCTGCTTCACGAATTACGAGCAACCCGAAATTAATTGATACGATCATCACACATAAGGCAATTGAATATCCCCTTTTAGCGATGAAACATGAAACATCCATTAAATTAGAGCCTATCGCTCCTGCAAATGTGAAAGTTTCAGCAGATAATAAATTACCAAAATTATACAATGGATATATCAAAGCGGGACTATCATCTCCTTTAATGCCTGTTGCAGAACTGTACTACAATAATACACGTTCTAGAAAATATGTGTATGGTTTAAACATCAAACATTTGAGTTCGTTTGGTGAAATTAAAAAATATGCTCCTGCGCATTTCGATAAAACATCGTATAATGCTTTTGGTGGAATCAAGGAATTAACGTATTCTATCATGGGAGACGTTCATTTTGATAATTATGGCGTGAATCGTTACGGTGTTTTAAATCCTAATGCAAATAAAGATAGTACTACACAACGCTTCAAAGAATTAGGTGGTTCTGTTACGTTTATGTCCAACCGGATGGATAGTTTACGCTTAAACTACAGTATGCAAATCAAAGGATACCAACTATCAGATGCGCATCCAAAAGATGAAAATTTTAGTTCCTTTTATGGCAATGAATCTAATTTTGCTTCTATTAATAATTTTTGGTACCGTAAGAATAATAACCTATTTGCTGCCGATATACATTTAATTAGTAATCATTTTACCTATGGCACTAATGGAAAAGTAATGAATGTTTTAGATAGCGCAAAAGAGGTGTCCAATACCATATTTTCGATTAAACCTTCTATTACTACCTATGCCAAATCAAATCGCTTAAAAGTACAAGTAGGTATGGACATAAGCGCTTCTCTTTCTTCTTCCAAAAAAGTATATATTTTTCCAAATGTAGATGTAAAATACGCCATGTTTGAAAATGTATTAATCCCATATATTGGAATCAAAGGAGCATTGAAACAAAACAATTTTAAAGCCTTAACTTCCCAAAATGCATTCATGCAATCCAATCCTAGCTTAAACAATGAAAGTAATTATACGGGCTTCGTTGGAATAAAAGGAATCTTAACAAAACGCATGGAATTTAATGTAAGTGCAAGTTTTGCACAAGTTGCAAATAAAGCATTATTCATTAGCGATTCAGCTGCAATCCACCGTCACAGAAATCAATTCAAAGTGATTTATGATACGATGACAATTTTCACTGCTGAAGCATCTGTTTCCTACCAACTAAACGAAAAATTAAAAGTAGATGGGATTGGGCGCTTCTTTAACTACCAAGCAAATAATAATCCATATGCGTGGAATTTACCTATTTATCAGTTCATTGTACGTGGAAATTATGTGTTAAATAATCAATTCAGTTTTCATCTCGACCTTCATGGCGAAGGGGGAAGAAAAGCACAAGTATTTGACTCTACTTTAGCAAAGGTTACCATAGAGGACAAAAAATATATTAAAGACCTTGGTTTAATTATCGATGGAAATATTGGTGCAGAATATAGATACACCGAAAGAATATCTGCTTTCTTACAAATAAACAATTTAGCTGCGCAACAATATTTTAGATGGTATAACTATCCTGTTCAAGCACTACAAATAATGGGAGGAGTTACGGTTAGATTTTAATTAATTATTTATCCTAAATTTAACTCTATTTCTCCATACAATCACAAGGAGCATCAAACTCTATTTTCACCCAATGGAGTCCTCTTATCCATTTTTGTTGATAGGTAGGTCCATAAACAATCCCTTGCATATCAATATGCTTCAAATTTTTCATTGCTAAAAATGCATTGGGAAATGTTTCAACGGGCGTTTCAAATAAATCAATAAATTTCAAATTATCTAAATTAATGATGCATTCCGAAATGTGCGAAAATGGATTCTGACTGATCCCTAATTGTTCTAATGACTTCATTTTACAGATTTCCGAAGGAAAAACAGTCAAATTATTTTTAGATAAATTCAAATCGATTAGATAAACAAAACTGGATAAAAATTCAGGAATTTCGGTTAATTTGTTTTTACTCAAATTCAAATGACGCAAATATTTATACTGCATCAATTCTTTGGGTAATGCTGTTAATTTACGTTTCGATAAATCAATGGCTGTTACCGCTTCTATTTCCATTGTATATGCCTGTTCTAAAGTGACATAATGTATAGTATCTACTTCTTTATCTGCAAAAGAGTAAAGCGTACTAGTTAGAAAAAAAAGTGCGAACAAATATTTCATCCTGCGCAAGTTGATTTTTTAATGCATCCACATGGATAAACTTTTGTTCATCGCGAACACGTACAACCAAAGATACACGAATTTTTTGATTATAAATTTCCTCCGAAAAATCAAATAAATGTACCTCTACGTGAGTCGCGTTGGAGTCATCAATAGTTGGACGAACACCTATATTCATCATCCCCAAATGAATCTGACCATTTGCAAGAAGTATCTCCACGCCATAAACACCATTACAAGGAATCAGTTTCAAAGAATCATCAATTTGAAGATTTGCAGTAGGAAAACCAATTGTTCTTCCTAATTTATTCCCGTGAATTACAGTACCGCGTATTTGAAAGGATTCATTTAAATAATGATTCGTAGTTGTTATATCTCCTTTTGCTAAAGCTTTACGGATTTTAGAAGAACTAATATTTACATCGTTTATTTCTTGTGCGGAAATTTCTTTGACTTCAAAATTATAATACGAGGCGCGAGATGTTAGAAATACTAAATTGCCCTCTCTATTTTTTCCAAACTGATGATCATAACCAACAATAATCGTATGTACGTGTAATTTTGCAACTAAAAATTGCGATACAAATTCTTCTGCTGTAAGCTCCGAAAAATCGCTTGTAAATGGAAAAACAATCAAATGTTTTAATCCTAAACGCGCCAACTTTTCAATTTTTTCCTCTTGTGTCTGAATGAGTTTTATCCCGTGATTCGTAGGTTGTATAACCATTCGAGGATGTGGAAAAAAGGTAAATAAAACAGACTCCCCTCCAACTTCTGCTGCACGTTTATTGAGTTGCTCTATGATTTTTTGGTGACCAACATGTACACCATCAAATGTTCCAATAGTCAACACTGGATTGGGTATCCTACCTATTTCATCAAAATTCGTGTAAATTTTCACCTTAATTCTAGCCTTGTATGTTCTATGCGGTGAAGTTACTAAATAGAATTTGTATTTTAGAGCGTTCAATCGGTAATTATAGGAATGAAAAAACTACTTTTTTTAGGAGTCATACTAATACTTTTAGCTGCAAAATGTCAAAAAGGCGTTACAAAAGATACATTCAACGCGCAAAAAAATCCAATCGATACCATCTTACATCGGAATGCATTAAAAGAGATGTATGCAACATTAGAGAACCTTACTAGTTCGAACGATTCTATTTTCTCCATCGTGCATATCGGTGATTCTCATATTGAAATAGGCCAATTTTCAGGGGAAATTAAACGACAATTAGAAAAAAAATACGGGAAAAGTGAAGAAGCATGGATGTATCCGTATCAATTCTTCAATAAACAAAGTCAAAAGGTATTTCCAATCGATACTTTAGGGACTTGGAAACGCGCTACAATTAAATATCCCACCGAAACAAAACTTTTAGGTATCACAGGACTCGGTTTTTATTTAGGTTCTGAAACAGGTAGTTTGAAGTTTACTTCCAATACTTTCTATCCAGAAATAAACAAGGTTTCTCTCCTTCATTTTTACGATGGAAATCCACTTCCATTAAAAATACACAAAGGAAAAATTCATACGCAAGTTATCAGTAAAAACACTGCAATTACAGAAATTACCTTTAGTTCTACAGAGAAAGAATATGCTCTAGAATTTACTAAAACAGCTGACTTATTGATTTATGCAATCAAACTAAATTCCCATCCTACACGTGGAATTAGTTACCATAAATTTGGTGTAGCAGGATCAGCACTGAAACAATTTGTAAATAATACTCCATTATTTATGGAGCAGTTCCGTGCGCTTAAACCAAATTTATTAATCGTTTCTTTAGGAACAAATGATTCCTACATTGACACCCTAAATGAACAAAAATTAGTACACGAAGTGAGAATGTTTACCGAGAAATTATCCCGATATAGCTCTAAAACTGCTGTCCTATTTACCACTGCTCCGGATACAAAATACGATGATCGAAGACCAGAAAGATTAACAGAGGTAAACAGAATCATTCGAACGATTGCCATGGAGAACCCAACGATTGCGCTTTGGGATTTACACCAAATAATGGGTGGAGATGGATCGGTAGATGATTGGATTAAAAAAAATTATATGATTTTTGATCACCTTCATTTTACGACAGCAGGTTACAAACTGCAAGGAGAATTATTTATGGAAGCATTTTGGAAATAAACTACTTATAGATTAAGTACTTTCTACGAATTACTTTAAAATCTAACAAATCATCCTCCCAAGACTTACGAATTTCTTCTTCTGGAACATTATTGATCAATTGCATTCTAAATTTAGAAGTTCCCGCTAAACGATCAAAGAAAATCGGTTGATCGATGAATGTTATGGAATCTCCCAACAATTTTTTAGCTTGTATAATCCAATCAATGTTGAGTTTATTAACATCTTGCATTCCTAAACATTTTAAATCATAGCCATTGCACAACTTATTCTCATTCACTGGTCGCTTGGAGCCAAAACCAGATATTGGTGTGAACTTAAAATCCATCTCCGGAAATAATGGGTGACCAAAAACTTCAAAAGGAGAGTCTGTTCCACGCCCTATACTTACCGTTGTTCCTTCAAAAATACACAAACTTGGATATAATGAAATCGCAAAGTCGGAACGTAAATTAGGACTCGGTGGAACTGGTAAAATATACTTTGTTTCGTGCGTATAATTTTTACAAGGAACAACATATAAATTACATCCCACACTATCACTTAACCAACATTCATTATTTATCATATCCGCATATTCGCCAATGGTCATTCCGTAAACTATCGGTACTGGATGCATGCCAATAAATGATTTATGAAATTCGTCTCGAACTGGCCCATCTACATAATGCGCATTTGGATTTGGTCTATCTAAAACAATTAATGGAATATTATTCTCCGCACATGCTTCCATGACATAATGCAAGGTAGATATATAGGTGTAAAACCGAACACCAACATCTTGTATGTCAAATAATACGATGTCTACGTCGGACATCTGATCTTTTGTCGGTTTTCGATTATGTCCATACAAAGAAATAATATCCACTCCCGTTTTTGGATCCCGATCATTCCAAACATGTTCGCCATTATCTGCTACTCCTCTGAATCCATGTTCTGGCGCAAATACTTTTTGAATTTTGATACCCAAACTAATCAATGTGTCTACCAAATGGGTTTTCCCAATCAATGAAGTTTGATTACCAACTATGGCTACGCGTTTTCCTACCAATGAATCGAAATATAAATCCAAGCGCTCTACCGCTAAAACTAATGGTTTATGATTGGAGGAATCTACTTTTTTAGCTGGATGGATGGGGATTAACGAACTTGAATAATTCGAATGTTTTTTCCAGGAAACAGTCAAGATAACGATCAAAAACAAGAAAATACTTTTTAAGGACAAAAGCATTGTGTACTTTCGTAATCCATAAATAGAGAACTTGAAATTTGAATTTTTCATAGCGCGTAAACTTCTCAAAAACGAAGTGGAAGGGAAAAAAGTTTCTCAACCAATCGTCCGTATCTCTATTATTAGTATTGCTCTCGCAATGATTGTTAATATTATTACCCTAGCTGTAGTTAAAGGCTTTCAACAAGAAGTTCGCGATAAAGTTATTGGTTTTGGTGCTCATGCTGTTATTTCAAAAGCAGGAGAAAATACCATTTACGAAAGTGAACCTATTTCCATTCATCAATCGTTTTATCCTTCCTTAATTCAAACAAAGAAGATAAAACACATACAACCTGTTGCGTACAAACCTGCCCTTCTACAGTCCAATATTAGTGAAAAAAATCCGGAAATTCAACAAGAAATCGAGGGAGTACTCGTAAAAGGAGTAGATAAATCCTATGATTGGTCCTTTTTTGCTGCTAATTTGATAAAAGGTCGCTTGCCTATTTATAACAATACGACAACTTCCGATGAAATACTTATCTCCGCAAAAATCGCGAATGATCTAAACTATAAACTTGGCGACGAGGTTAGAACTTTTTTCGTTAAGAATAAGCCCATTAAAAAGATGTTTAAAATTGTTGGTATCTATGAGACTGGGTATGAAGAATTAGATAAACAAATGATTATTGCAGACTTACGACACATTCAACAACTCAACGATTGGGGGATGCAAATAAGTGTTACTGTATCCGATACCTTACATAATGGAAACTTAGTGATTCAAGCGAATCCTATCGGCGGTAATGGGAATTATCGTTTGGACTGGGGCTATGGATACGATAATATTGGTGCTTATGGATTTTACCCTACAAAAGATACAATTATACGCGTAATCGCTTCCGATTATTGGATGTTTATGGATGTAAAAGATGGCGAAACGAGCATTCCAGATACGGCATATTTAAAAGTGAAAATTCACCATAATTCCTCCAATTACCAAGCAATAAAAACCAATGTAGATGGTTTGGTTGAGAAAAAATATTTAGACCAATCTGGGTATCACTTTTCGATTACAGCCGGCGATCGAACAATTGAATTTACCCAAATCGACGGAAAAGGAAGTTACCATAACTATGTAGGTGCATTTGAATGTGCCGTCAATAATTGGAATTCTCTAGAAGAGGATGTGCGAGTTATAAAAAATCAAGTCCTTCTTGGTGGACCAAAAAATCATTTATTAAAAGTGACAAGTATTGTAGATAGCCAAAGTGACATTTTTGTTTGGTTGAGCTTTCTAGATATTAATGTGTGGATTATTTTAAGCTTAATGATCATCATTGGAGTAATTAACATGGGCTCTGCTTTACTTGTAATGATTCTTGTAAAAACAAACTTTATTGGTATGATGAAAGCTTTAGGTGCATCCAATTGGACGATACGTAAAGTGTTTTTACACCAAGCAGGATTTTTAATTTTGAGAGGTATGGCATGGGGAAATGTAATTGGAATTGGATTTTGCGTTCTCCAGAAATATTTCAAAATTATCCCTTTAAATTCAGAAGTGTATTACCTTAATGCTGTTCCGATTCAGCTAAATATTGGAATTTTAATTGTATTAAATAGTGCAACGCTTATCGTTTGTTTAGTCGCGTTAATAATCCCTTCTTATATCGTAACGCGAATTAGCCCTTCGAAATCCATTAAATTTAATTAATCAATAACTATTTCGCTAGTACCTTAAACTCGGTTCTACGATTTAGCTGTCTTCCTTCCTCCGTATCATTCGTAGCGATTGGTTTTTCTTCCCCAAATCCAATAGATGTTAATCTAGAAGCTTCTATACCACTTAAAATCAATTGATCTAGTACGGATTTTGCTCGTAAATTGGAAAGGTTTTTATTGTACTCATCGGAACCTTTATTATCGGTATGCCCCGAAATCTCTATTTGCATCGTTGGAACATCTTTCAACAATTTCACTAATTTTTGGATTTCATTTTCAGATTCCTTACGCAAGGTAGATTTATTAAAGTCAAAGAAAATATTTTTTAATACAATGGAATTTCCTACTGCAATGTTCTTCAGAGTAATCACTTTTTCTACTTCTTGAAATTCCGAAGATTTAGGTAAATCAAAATTTTCAGAATGGAATAGGTAATCATCTTTGTGAACCGAGATCCCATAATTTTTTCCTGCAGGCATAGATACAAGGTATTTACCAGTTACACTATTCGATTTAAAAGAAGCGATTACTTCGTTTTTTTCATTATCTATAATTTCGATGGTAGCAGAAATTGGTTTTTGTGTACTCTCGTCTAAAATCATCCCTTTTAATAAGGTTAATTGCGCCTCTTGTACCACCTCCTTTATCGGTTCAACTAATACTTTCGTGGAGTCTGGTACTTTCGAAATCAATTGTTCTTCTTTTATAGCAGGTACGCGCTTTTCTTCCCCTAAAAAAGTAATCAAGTATACATCTTTCTCACCATATCCACCCGGACGTACCGAAGAATAGTAGGCGTGTTTTCCACTTGCAGACACCGTAAAGAAAACATCGTCATCCGTAGTATTTATTGGATATCCTATGTTTTGAGGAGTTGTCCAAGTATTTGCGTTTTCATCAAAAATAGACTTAAAAACATCGTAACCACCCATGGAATTATGTCCTTTCGAACTGAAATATAAGGTCTTACCATCAGGATGTAAATATACGCCTTCTTCATCCAATGGGGTATTAATTATTGCGCCTAAATTCACTGCTTCCCCCCATTTTCCTTTGACATCTTTAAGGGATTTGTATATGTCGCGTCCTCCTAAACCTGTTTTTGGTTTGTCGGAAACAAAATAAATAATATTGCCGTCTGGAGAAAAACAAGAGGAAGATTCATGAAAATCAGTGTTAATATTCTTATTTAAACGCTCTGGTTTTGACCAGTCAGCTCCTTCCAACTCACTTATAAAAACATCCCCGCGATTTACATCTTTATAAATTAAGAACTTTTGTCCATCCGCTGACAAACCACAATTAGAATCATGTCCATCGGTATTTACATTAGTTCCCATATTTTTTGCTTGTCCCCAAATATTATTTAATCGCTCTGCAATGTATATATCTTCAAACGGTTCGTTAATAATTGGATCCATTCCCCCTCCGGTAGTTTCAGGTCTTCGCGAAGTAAACAACATCATCGATTCATCTGCAGAAATTACAGGACTATAATCTGGATAAGGAGAATTGATACCAGCACCTACGTTGTCAATTTTAACACGAACAGGATGTTCTGCTATTTCTTTTCCAAAAGTACATTGTTTTATAGCAATTTGAATTTCTTCACGGACGCCTGTTTCATCTTTCGGATGTAAAATTGCCAAATGTTTGTTAAATGCTTCTATTGATTTATCCCATTGCATATCAATATGATAACCCATACCGAGATACAGATTAATATCTGGAGCTACCTGTGGATTTAATTGTAACGCTTTTACTAAAAAATCAATGGCTTTATCTTTAAAATTAGAATATAAATACGCTTTCCCTAATTGGTAATTTAATACGGAATTATTAGGATTCAATTTATATGCATCCAAATAAAAAGGAATTGCATTTTTGAAATAATAGGGCTCTAAATTTAGAAAAACATCCCCTTTTTCAATATTTTTTAAAGCTTCTTTTAATTCGTCTTTTTTATCTTTAAAATTCTCTCTAGAAAACTCGATATCTTGAGAAAACCCTAGTGTCAAATTAACTAAAAATGTAAGGATTAGTACTATTCTATTTAAATGCATCATACGATAGGTTAAGTTACACGTTCCACGAAAGTTTAAAAGTACAATATATCCTTTTAAAATTTAGAGTGAATTTTTAAAATATGCGCATAAAACAAGTGTTTTTGATTTTCCAACACACTGTTCTAAAGCTTCTTTAGATGCTTTTTTTATAGCTGCTAAACTTTTAAATGTGGTCATTAATTTCTGGAAAGTTACTTCTCCTATTCCAGGTATTCCTTCTAATTCAGAGACAAATGCCCCTTTACTACGACGATTTCGATGGTGCGTAATACCAAAACGATGGGCTTCATTCCGCATAAATTGGATTACTTTCAAACTCTCTGAACGTTTATCTAAATAAATAGGAATACTATCCCCTGGAAAGAAGATTTCCTCCAACCTTTTCGCGATTCCTACAATAGCAATTTTACCACGCAAATTTAATTTCTCCAAGGCCTTTAAGGCTGCGCTTAACTGCCCTTTACCTCCATCTATTATGATAAGTTGTGGTATTGGTTCGTTTTCGTCTAATAAACGTCTATAGCGCCTAAATACCGCCTCTTCCATCGTCGCAAAGTCATCCGGACCAACAACAGTTTGAACATTAAAATGACGATAGTCTTTTTTGGAAGGTTTTCCATCCTTAAAAACAACGCACGCAGAAACGGGATTTGTTCCTTGAATGTTTGAGTTATCAAAACATTCCATGTGTTTTGGAAGTTCAGCCAAACGTAAATCACGTTGTATTGTACGTAATATGCGCTCGGAATGCGCTTCTGGATTTGTTATTTTTTGATGCTTAAATTTCTCTATGCGATAAAACTTCGCGTTGCGTAACGATAACTCGACTAAATTCTTCTTGTCCCCTATTTGTGGGACAATGCACTTGAATTCAGAAGTAAGCGAATCTATTGCAATCGAAGTCAATATTTCTTTAGAAATACTAGAAAAACGCTCCCGTAATTCTAGTAATGCAAATAATAGCACATCCGCTATCGCTTCGTCCAACTTTTTTTGAACTTCTAAAGTTATTCCATGAATGATTGCTCCGTTAGATACTACTAGATAATTTACAAAATAAGCTTTCTCATCTTCAATCGCGGTAATGACATCCACCGCTTGAATTTTCGGAGAAACAATCGTAGACTTTGCCTTATAATTTTCAAGTAATTCTAGCTTTTCTTTCACCAGATGAGCTTCTTCAAAACGGTAGGCTTCTGCATACTCTAGCATTGTTTTTTTTACATATTGAATGACCGTAGAAATCTGTCCTTTCAAAATTGCTTCAATATGCTGAATTGAAATCCCGTATTCTTGCTGTGTTTGTTTTCCAACACAAGGTGCTTTACAATTTCCGATGTGGTATTCCAAGCATACTTTATACTTTTCTTGCTGAATATTGCGATCCGACAAATCAAAAGAGCATGTACGCAATTGGTATAATTCCTTGATAAATTGCACCAAGGTATTGACCATTTTCACATTGGTGTACGGACCAAAATAGGAAGATCCATCCCGCACTAAAGTTCGAGTAGAAAACACCCGCGGAAAGGGTTCTTGCTTAATACAAATCCAAGGATACGTTTTGTCGTCCTTCAATTGAATATTATACTTTGGCTGATACTTTTTTATTAAACTGTTTTCAAGTAATAATGCATCTAACTCCGTATCTACTACCAAATATTGGATATCCACAATTTGTTTAACAAGAATACGTGTCTTAAGGTTTTCTTGTGTCTTAACAAAATAGGAAGTGACGCGCTTTTTTAAATTCTTTGCTTTTCCAACGTAAATGATAACACCCGTATTATCGAAATATTGATATATTCCTGGTTGCTCAGGAATTGTTTTCAATTTAAGTTGCAAATGTTCGGGTGCCATACAAACAAAATTAAACAAAAAAAGGTCGACTTTTCCGTCGACCTTTTGAATAATATTTAAAGTGGTTTTTAAAAGTAGATTATCTTCTAATTCCTAAAAAAGCAAACTTACGGTTATCCTTCACATCTGCTAATTTAATCAATGCCATTTTCGCTTCCCCTTGTTGGTTTCCACGTGCACTGTTTAACAATTGCATTGCTTCCATCGTATAATCACTTGTTGCAGGAGCTTTAATTGTTTTGTTTATTTGGATAACATACACTCCTTGTTCCCCTTTCACTAATACCGTAGAACCATCTTTTAATCCGGAGAATAAAGTACCTACTGCTTCTGGTTCATATCCTTGTAATTGAGGATTTGCAAAAGTAACTTCTCCTTTATTTACAATTGTTCTTCCTTTTTTAGCAAGTACATTTAAATTTTTCTGTTTCCCGATTTGAGCAATAAAACGATCCGCTTTTTTCTGTTTGATTACCTCTATCTTCATAGATTCTTGTACATCAATAAATGCTGGCACACCTTTTTCTCTTACAGAAGAAACAATTGCTATAATATATCTATTTCCATCAATTATTGGTTTAGAACATAAGGTACCAACACTTGTGTTTTCGTCATACGCTAATTTTAAAATCGCATCTTCTGCTAAAGAAGTTGTAAAACCTTGCGCAAATGGATTCTCATCTAAAATCTTTAGCGGTCGAGAAAAATATCCTTTTTGTTTTGCGATCGTATCAAATAAATCTAGTTTCGCTTTTGGTGTGTTTTTTCGGTAAATTTTTTCGTCTAATTCATTTAAAACATCGAATGCATCATCCGTAGTTGTCATTTTAGTATCATTACTTGGTAATAATGTTTTTTCAATGAAAGAAACGATCGGATATTTCACAGATTGACGATCCATCACTTCCATAATGTGAATTCCAAAGTCAGTAGTTACCATTCCAATCGTACCAATTGGTTTTTCAACTGCAAATTTAGAGAATTGAGGAACCATTTCGAAATCTAAAAAGTTTTCATAAACCCCACCTGTACTTTTTGATCCTGGATCTTCACTGTATTTATTTACATATTCTGTAAAGTTGTCTTTGTTGATTTTCAAAATCAATGTATCTGCCATTTTACGCACTGCTCTTAACTTCAAAGAATCTCCTTTAGGAGCACTTAATAAAATGTGTCTTACTTTACAAACATTATTATTGAATCCTCTAACTTTCGCTATACGGAATTTACCATTATCTACATAAGGTCCAACAATTTGACCTGGTGCAGACATTTTGAATACCGTATCCATAGCTGCAGGGAATGTCAATCCTTGTTGCGCTTTCGCATCCCCTTCTGGACGTAAAGTTGACTGACGTGTACTTGTAAAGAACTTTAAATCACTATTTGTCAATACAAACGTAGAATCATCTTTCGATTTGGAGAAACCATCTTTAATCGTTTTTAAAACTTTATTGAACTCCGTAGAATCTTTTTTAGAAGGAACGATGTTAATGTCAAAATACTTCACATCTCTACCTGCAGTAGATTCATATTTCTTCTCATTTTTATGTTCCTCATAATATGCTTTAACTTCCTCTTCAGATACCTTGATTTGATCATCTGGGATTTCAGAATAACGACGTACTACATAAGATACATTTTTAACTTCTTTTTGTGCTTTGTACTCTTCTTTACCTTCCAATTTAGTAACATATACTCCTTGAGAAAGAATTTGGTAGTATTTTTCGTTTTTACGTTGGTTGGTGAAACTTGTTTTTGTTGTCTCCCAATCAGCGCTTACACGAGGATCTGTAGAACTTTCCATTTCCTGGATACGTTTCTCTAGCAATCTTGGATTAAATTGCCCGGTTAAAGAATCCACAAAACTTTGCGCTAAATTTGGCATTACAGTAAAACCATCTGTTCCATATAAGTATGCATCAAACTCATTTTTACTAACGTCGATACCTAATTTTTCGTACTCTTCTTCCAAAATTTTCTCTTCTACCAACATCGTCCAAGCACGATTTTCAGATTGTTTTTTATCTGTGTCGGTATAAGGACGTTGTTGTTGTGCGTATTGTTGTTGATCCGATTGAACCATAGACTGAACCAATTTGTCATATTCCATTGGATCGACTTTTTCTCCGTAAACTTCCCCTAAACCAATAGGTTGATTAGATGAACCGAACATATTGTCCCATCCTCCCATAATGAATGCGAACATCGCCAATCCTAATAAAACGAAAGTGATTCCTGATTTTTCACGTATTTTTCCAATAATAGCCATCTTATGATAATTTTTTAAGCACGCGAATATACATATCGGAATTGATTTTTAAAAGAAATCCCTTATATATTCTTTTTATGTTCCCATTTTAAGGTGTAAACTAATCCTCCATACATGACAAAGTAGGGGTTTGATGCGGCACCTAAACTTATGTTTTGAGGAATTACTACAGGTATTATTTAGTTGCATTGCATAAGCATAATGAATACGTTATTTTTCAAAATCCCCCTGTTTATAAGAACAATTACCACGCAAATAATTGGTATTCGAATTATTTACTTCGCATTCTACAACTAAACCAAATTCCCAAAGTTTAATTAAACTAAAAATATTTTTCGGAAACTTTCGGATCGACGTATTAGTTTGTTTAATTTTGTTGGTATGATACTATACAATGTTACTGTGAGCATCGACCCACAAATCGAACAAGAATGGTTAGCTTGGATGCGTGCTTCGCATATACCTGAAGTGTTGCAAAGCGGCTGTTTTCTAGAAAGTAAAATTTCACGCATTCATGGAGAAGAAGAAGGTGGAATATCTTATTCCATTATGTACACAAGTCCTTCCCAAGAGAAATACGATGAGTATCAACGGGATCATGCACCACGTTTACAAAAAGACCATACTGAAAAATACCAAGGCAAGTTTGCTGCATTTAGAACGATATTAACCGTTGTAGAACATTTTACCGTTTAATGTCTGTAAAAGCAAAGAAACATTTAGGTCAGCACTTTTTGGTGGACAAAAATGTAAGTAAACGTATCGCGCAACAATTTGGAGGATTCAAAGATTGTCGAAAAGTTTTAGAAATTGGCCCTGGAATGGGTGCTCTAACGGTCTTCCTATTAGAAGAGGAAAAAAATGATTTATGGGCAATGGATGTCGACAGAGATTCGATCGCTTATTTACATGAACATTTCCCGCAATTAAAGGATAAAATTTTCGAAGCAGATTTTTTGAAAGCAAATCTTGCCGCATTTTTTGGCGATGAACCTTTTGCGGTGGTAGGAAACTTCCCCTACAATATATCTTCCCAAATTTTATTTCGCTGTTTGGAATATCGAAACCAGATTCCTGAAATCATGGGGATGTTTCAAAAAGAAGTCGCTGAACGTATTGCTGTAAAACCAGGAACAAAAACCTATGGTATCATCAGTGTTTTATTACAAACCTTTTACGATATCACCTACTGCTTTACGGTAGATGAAAACGTATTCAATCCTCCGCCAAAAGTAAAGTCTGGGGTGATACGATTGACGAGAAATAAGCGCGATAAACTAGCTTGTGATGAAAAGTTCTTCATTCAAGTAGTAAAAGCATGTTTTAACCAACGTAGAAAAATGATTCGAAATTCCATAAAACCATTCTTATTAGGAAATGTTGTGGAACATCGTTTTTTAGAAACACGTCCCGAACAACTTTCTGTGGATGATTTTATCGAATTAACCTTGTTATTAGAAGGATTAAAACCTGTGGAATGATTTTTGAATTTCACGTTCAATCGTTGGAGCAAAATGTTGATATTCTAAGTGATGGACTTTTTCTTGGATAGTATCAATAGTGTCTTCAGCCTTAATCGCAACTGAATATTGTGCAATAATCCGACCGGAATCAAATTCTTCCGAAACATAGTGAATAGATATTCCTGTTTCTTTTTCTTTTGCTGCATAAACGGCTGCATGTACATACGTGCCATACATTCCTGCCCCACCATATTTAGGCAGTAAGGATGGATGAATATTGATGATTTTTTCTGGGTAGGCAGCTATTAGTGTATCTGGTATTTTTCGCAAGAAACCAGCTAAAATGATATACTTGATGTCGTGATCTTTACATAAGTGAACCAAAAAAGAAGGATCTTCTATCTCCGTATTTGTACATACGATTACAGATACTCCTAAAGCTTTTGCGCTTGAAACTATTGGCGCATTTACTTTATTAGACAACACAAAAACAACTTCAACCAATGTTGTTTGCGCAAAATATTGAATTATTTTCTCTGCATTTGAACCAGTTCCGGAAGCAAAAAGTGCAATTTTAATTGGTTTCATGAAACAAAGTTAATTTCAATTTTTTAGGCAACATTAAAAACAGTCTTATCTTTCTCAAAAAGAAAAAACAAAACAGCTTAAATTATTGATTGACAATAACTTATTGTAAATAAATAATTCTTTAGTAGAATTAAATACGTAATAATTTTGTTTTTTACTCCATATATTCTTTCTTTGCAAGCTGAATTAATCATTAAATTAAAAAAGATGTCTGAAATCAAATCAAAAGTAATATCCATTATCGTAGATAAATTGGGTGTTGAAGAAAGCGAAGTAACAAACGAAGCAAGCTTCACAAACGATCTAGGTGCTGATTCACTAGATACAGTAGAATTGATTATGGAATTTGAAAAAGAATTTAACATCGCTATTCCAGATGATCAAGCTGAAACTATTCAAACTGTAGGTGACGCTGTTTCTTACATCGAGAAAAACGTAAACTAATAAAAACGCATTAACAAACAAAAGACATTCTGTATGGAATTAAAGAGAGTTGTTGTAACAGGTTTAGGTGCTCTTACCCCAATTGGTAACACAGTTACGGAATATTGGGATGCTTTATTGGCAGGTAAAAGTGGGGCAGCAATTATTCAGCAGTTCGATGCGTCTTTGTTTAAAACACAATTTGCGTGCGAAGTGAAAAACTTTAATGTGGAAGATTTTATCGACCGCAAAGAAGCACGTAAAATGGACCAATTTGCTCAGTATGCTATGGTTTCAGCTTCTGAAGCCGTAGCAGACTCGGGCTTAATGGATGCAAATCCAAATTTGGATAAAATTGGGGTAGTTTGGGGTTCTGGAATCGGAGGATTAAAGACGTTTCAAGACGAAGCAGAAAATTTCTTCGGTGGTGATGGTACACCTAAATTCAATCCTTTCTTTATTCCTAAAATGATCTCGGACATTGCTGCGGGGTTAATTTCTATTAAATATGGTTTCCGTGGACCAAACTACGTAACTGTTTCTGCTTGTGCTTCAGCTAGTAACGCAATTATTGATGCATTCAATTTAATTCGTTTAGGTAAGGCACATGCTATCATTACTGGTGGATCTGAAGCTGGTGTAAACCAAATGGGAATGGGTGGATTCAACGGCTTAAAAGCATTGTCTACACGTAACGATTCTCCAGAAACTGCTTCTCGTCCTTTTGATGCAGAACGTGATGGGTTTGTATTAGGCGAAGGTGCTGGAGCTATTATTTTAGAAGAATACGAGCACGCTGTAAAAAGAGGTGCTAAAATTTATGCGGAAATAGCAGGCGGCGGACTTTCTGCAGATGCATACCACATGACTGCTCCACACCCAGAAGGAATAGGCGCACGTAATGTAATGATCTCTGCCTTGGAAGATGCTGAAATGCAACCAGAAGAAGTAGATTACATCAATGTACATGGTACTTCAACTCCATTAGGTGACATTGCTGAAACAAAAGCCATTACACATGTGTTTGGAGAACATGCATACAACTTAAACATTAGCTCTACGAAATCCATGACTGGTCACTTATTGGGTGCTGCTGGGGCGATTGAAGCTATTGCTTGTATTTTAGCGGTTAAAAATGATATTGTTCCTCCTACAATCAATCACTTTACAGACGATCCTGAATTAGATAACAAATTAAACTTTACATTTCATACAGCACAAAAAAGAACGGTGAATGTTGCTTTATCTAACACATTTGGATTCGGCGGACACAATACATCTGTGATTGTAAAAAAATTCAAAGGGTAAATCTTTGTTTCGTAAACTTTTTAAAAGTTCTCAAAAACGTTCGGAAGACGAGTTACGTTTAACGCGTTTCATGATTGATCAATTTGGTTATCGACCAAAAGATATCGCATATTTCAAAATTGCTGTTACCCATAAATCTGTCTTACAAAAAGGGCATTATTTAGAATCTAACGAACGATTAGAATTTTTAGGGGATTCCATTTTAGGTTCAGTAATCGCTGAATGGCTGTATGCTAAATTTCCAAAAGAAGATGAAGGCTATCTTACACAATTAAAATCAAAAATTGTAAGCCGGAAAATCTTGTCGGAAATTGCCGAAAAACTAAAAGTACGTTCGGTAATTCAGTATCAAGAAGGTCGTTCCATGAATATTGCAACCATCGAAGGAAATTGTCTAGAGGCGCTTTTTGGTGCTATGTATTTAGACGGTGGATTTGAAGCAGTTAAAAAGAGTATTACACAATACATTTTCGGAAAATATGTAGATGTGAAAAAATTGCTTGCAGAAGAGATTGACTTTAAATCCAAACTACTGATTTTAACGCAACGCAACCGGTGGGAATTAGACTTTAGAGTACTCCAAGATTCTCAAAGTTCCAACCAACATCTATATGAAATTGAGGTTTTTATAAATGATGTAAAATATGGAATTGGTACCGCAAGTTCCAAAAAAGAAGCAGAACAAATTGCATCCAAAGAATCGCTTTCATTATTAAACGAAATTTAAATTCGTTCTTTTTTCATGCGTATTTCTTACAGGAATATTCCAAATTTTAGGGAATATTTTATTGAAAGACCCTCTCGTATCAACCTTTAAAATAGGTAGAAGTTAACAATTTACTAATAGTGTTTCTCGTTTAAAAATTGTACATTCGTTAACTAGAATGACGAAGAAAAAGAAACACGTATTAGAATTTGATGTCGATTATGATTACGATATGATTGGCATTTCTTCCCCGAACAATGATTACCGAATTGTATGGGCAATGAATGAATTACTAAATATTCGGCTTGAAAAAGGTGTGGAAGATTTTGTAATTGTCAATCCTAAAGGAGAGAAGAAATCAGAACATCCTTTTTATCAATTTTCAGATCAAGAAAATTTTGTAGAAATGTTTTTTATTAAAAATAAATTTGACGCAAAATATTTGATCCCAGAAAATAAACAAATAGATTATTTTTTCTTTTTACTACACAACAATTTTTATAAAATTCCTGAATTAATAAACAAATTAAAAACGATACCGACAATTCACGGGGCTTATTCCTATGAACCCACCAATTTTCCTTCCACTGAATTTATAATATTTGAATAATGAAAAAAACAAAAATAATAGCAACGATTGGTCCTGCGTCCTCTAAAAGAGAAGTGCTTAAAGAAATGATTTTAGAAGGTGTCAATGTATGTCGCTTAAATTTTTCACACGGTACATATGATCAACATTTGGAAGCAATCGAATTGATTCGTTCTCTGAATGATGAATTGAATTTAAATACAGCAATTCTTGTGGATTTACAAGGGCCAAAGATTCGTGTCGATGAAGTAGAGAATAATGGTATTTTATTAGAAAAAGGCCATATTATTACTGTTTCAACAGATAAATGTATCGGTAATTCCTCCCATATTTCTATCAATTATAAAGATTTACCAAAAGATGTAAAAATTGGAGAAAAGATTGTTTTAGATGATGGAAAATTAAGTTTAGAAATTGTTGATACAAATGGTTTAGATAAGATTAGCTGTAAAATTATTCACGGAGGGATTTTATCCTCCAAAAAAGGGGTAAATCTTCCAAATACGAATATTTCATTACCATCGCTAACAGTAAAAGATAGAGCAGATTTAGAGTTTGCTTTACTGCATAATGTAGATTGGATTGGTTTATCATTTGTGCGTAATGCAAGAGATATTATTGAATTAAAGCACCTAATTGCAGAAAAAGGAGCAAAAGCAAAAGTGATTGCTAAAATTGAAAAGCCAGAAGCGATTGACGATATCGATGAAATTATTGCCGCGAGTGATGGATTAATGGTAGCGCGAGGGGATTTAGGTGTTGAAGTACCTTTCCAAACTGTGCCCTTACTCCAAAAAATGCTCATAAAAAAATGCATGGAGAAAGCAAAACCGATCATTGTTGCTACGCAAATGATGGAAAGTATGATTGTAAATTCTTCTCCAACACGTGCGGAAGTTAATGACGTAGCAAATGCTGTTTTAGATGGAACAGATGGTGTTATGTTGTCTGGTGAAACATCCGTTGGTGCTTTTCCAATTGAAACAATTCGTGCGATGTCCAACATTATCCAAGAAATGGAAACTTTTGAAGGAATTTACCACAAAGAAGTTTCTCCTAGTAAAACAAATCCACGTTTCATTTCGGACTCCATTTGTTTTAATGCATGTCGTTTGGAACAAAGGGTAGATGCTGACGCGATTATCACGATGACTTTCTCTGGATATACCGCTTACAAAATTGCTTCACAACGTCCAAAGGCACCTGTGTATGTTTTTACTTCTAACGAACAAATTCTTACCCAATTAAATCTTATTTGGGGGGTAAAAGCATTTTATTATGATAAAAATTACAGCACAGACCATACCATTGCGGATATAAAATATATTTTACGTAAAGAGGGATTATTAAAAACTGGTGATTTAGTGATTAATATCGCTGCTATTCCATTGGAAGAAGATAGTAAAACTAATATGTTGAAATTAAGTTACGTAGAATAATTCTTGAAAATTCTAACAACAAAAAAGGGCGATTTCATACTGAAATCGCCCTTTTACTTTAAATATAAAGTGCTATTTGATAACCCCTAATTCTTTTCCAACTTTAATAAAAGCTGCAATCGCTTTATCTAAGTCTTCGATGGAATGCGCAGCCGAAATTTGTGTACGAATACGCGCAGCTCCTTTTGCAACTACTGGATAGAAGAATCCAATTGCATAAACGCCTTCTTTCAATAATAAATCCGCAAATTTTTGCGAAAGAGCAGCGTCGTATAACATGATTGGAATGATTGGCGAATCTCCAGGTTTAATATCAAATCCTGCTTCAACGATTTTATCTTTAAAATATTTCGTGTTTGATTCTAATTTGTCGCGTAATTCAGTAGTAGAACTTAAGATTTCAAATACTTTTATCGATGCACCAACAATTGCAGGAGATAAGGAGTTAGAGAACAAATAAGGACGAGAACGTTGACGTAACATTTCGATAATTTCTTTTTTACCTGTTGTATAACCACCCATTGCACCACCTAATGCTTTTCCTAAAGTACCAGTAATAATGTCTACACGGTCCATAACATTGAAATATTCAGGAACACCACGACCAGTTTTACCGATAAAACCAGCAGAGTGACACTCATCAGTCATTACCAAGGCATTGTATTTGTCTGCTAAATCACAAATTTGATCCATTTTAGCAATATCACCATCCATGGAGAATACGCCATCTGTAACAATAATACGGAAACGTTGATCTTGTGCAGCAATCAATTGTGTTTCTAAATCTGCCATGTCGGAATGCTTGTAACGATATCTTTTCGCTTTACATAAACGAACACCATCAATAATCGAAGCGTGATTTAATTCATCCGAAATAATTGCATCTTCCTCTCCAAATAATGGTTCAAAAACACCTCCATTCGCATCAAATGCAGCAGCATACAAAATGGTATCTTCTGTACCGTAAAAATCAGCAATCTTCTTTTCTAATGTCTTGTGAATATCTTGTGTCCCACAAATGAATCGAACTGAAGACATTCCATAACCATGAGAATCCAATGCATCTTTTGCACCTTGAATCACCGCAGGATGGGAGGATAATCCTAAGTAATTATTTGCACACATAATTACTACCTCATCTCCAGAAGAAACTGTAACACGCGCTCCTTGAGGAGAGGTAATGATACGTTCTTTCTTAAAGATTCCACCTTCTTCAATTGTTTTTAGCTCCTCCGCTAAAAAATCTTTCATTTTACCGTACATATGTTTGATTTTAATTTGATTCTAATTTAGGGTGCAAAGGTAAATTTTATTGGAATTAATACGTTAAAATAGATTAAATTCAATTGTAATAAATCATATATTTTCTTAAATTCAGTAAGAAAAACTATGGCTACCTACTATAAAAACAAATTTAGAAATGAATCTATACGATTACAAAATTGGGATTATCGTTGGGATTCCTCCTATTTCATAACCATTTGTGCGAAAAAAAATTATTTTGGGGAAATACAAAACAATAAAATGCATTTATCCCCGATTGGTGTTCTCGCAGATGTTTTTTGGTTCGAAATTAAAAATCACGCCAAAAATGTACTATTAGAATCATTTGTGGTAATGCCGAATCATATTCATGGTATAATTACACTAAATGGTGGATGGATGGATGATAATTATATGGATGATGGGATTGTTGGGATGGGGAATTTTATAGGGAATGATGATTCTGTAGGGATAGGGCATGCCCTATCCCTACAGAATCATACCCAAAACAATGAATACAAACAAAATATAAATAATGTCCCATGGGATACAAATAATAGAAAAACGATCGGGCAAAAACGATTTCAAAACATTGGAAAAAATTCTATTTCATCCATCGTCGGCTCCTATAAATCTGCTGTGACAAAACATACAAGACGTTTAGGTTTTGAATTTGAATGGCAAAAACTATTTTATGAAAATAAAATACGCAATGAAGAATCTCACGACAACATTACAAATTATATAAAAAACAATGTTGTAAACTGGGATAAAGATCGATTTTATTTTAAATAATCTAGTATGTTTTTTGTTTTCGCTACTACCTCCTCCCAATTTTCATGGGTATCCCAAATTGCATATTCTGCTTCTTGACAGGAACGAATCACCCAAAAATAATCTTCGATAATGGATGTAGAAATACCATCTAATTTCATTCGTTCGGTTAATTTATCTTTAGAGATATTTTCTGAAGTATCTCCTAATTTCTGGTGCATTTTCTTTATGATAGATTTTGAAATCACACCGTAAGCAGCTTTGTAATTTCCTTGATTTGCGAGTTGTTGAGCTTCTGCAATTATAAAATTTGAATCTGGAATCACTTCGGTAACACCCGACAGCGTTGGTTCATCTGAAACAACATTCGTACTAACTGCAACTTCATTTTTACGTTTGTGCAATAAAAAGAAAATTACCGCACCCAAAACCAAAACCAAAACTCCTAAGAGTGCTATCCAAATAGTAGAATGTGGCACCGATTCTTTTGCTGCTAGTTTTTCTTCTGAAACTGGAACAGCTAAAACTTCTTCGCCTCCTTGTACACTAATAGAATCTGTAACATCTACTTTTGAAGCTACAATTTCTCCTTCTAAATCAAGGGAGATAGTTTTTTCTTTTAGTGTCTCATATTTTTTAATAGATGGGTCAAAGTAACTCAAGGAAAAAGGATTCATTTCCACCTTTCCACCACCCACTACTTTGATAAAGAATTTATACGTTTTCTCGCCTTCTGCTCCTTCATCTGTGTAATCGATGTCTTCTTTAATTTCTGGATCTCCATATAGGGTTAAGTTTGGAGGTAAGTTCATTTTTGGTTTAGAAATAGCATGCATATTTCCTTTTCCTGTTACTTTGATAGTATATGTTAAAATATCGCCTACTTTCGCTGTTTTCTTAGATAAGTTAGTAGAAATGCTAAATTTACCCACACCGCCATTAAAATCTTTCGGAGCGCCTTTTGGCAAGGGAAGTACATCTACAAAGGTAGCGTTTGATTCAAACTGTAAATCCCGATCAAAAAATCCACCATTATTATAGCGCAAGACCATCGAAAACGGTTTGATAATGTATTTACCAGATGTAGCAGGAAATACTAATTGTTTGCCATAGGAAAACGTTAAAAAGGTATTTCCTTTATAATTCTCTCGGTTAATCGAAACATTATCTGTTTTCTCGATATCAAAGGTTTCCACAGTGCCTTTAATTGTAAATGGTTGGTATTGAATAATATTTGTAACGTTAATTTTTGAGAATATTTTAGCTTCTAAAAGAAGTGGTTCTCCTTCATACAATTTACGTTTCGATTTTTCAATAATTCCGAAAACTGCTTCTTTTAGGTTGGAATTGGAAATATCCTCATCCGATTGCTCATAATTTTTTTTGGATTTTGCATCTCCTTTTTTACGAACTAAAATCGCCAAATCGTTGGATTTATAGGTTTTCGACTTGTCTTTCACACTTGCTGTGATTGTATATTTACCAGGTTTTGTGAAAACTCCTTGTTGCGTATACGAAATAGAAATCAACATGTTTCCATTGCCATCCATGGTTTGTTCCATGCCATTCATGACACCCGCCTCTGTAAACGTTGCGGGAAGATTAATCGAAATATTCCCATTTACATTGGACTTCACCGTAAATGCAACCATTTGACCTACTTCAATCGGTTTTACATTCACAGAAAGTTGAATGTTTGGTTTTTGACCATAAACGAAACTGCTAACTGTTAATAGTAAAACAAGGATCGATGTTATTAGTTTACCAATCTTTCCCATTTTCATTTGTTTTTTTATTTGGTTTACCTCTATGTTTTTGTTTTGTATCTAATTCTCTTTTCATTAGGTCATCTAAAATACGGTCTGTAGCATTTTGCTTTAATTGCTTATCTGCTTCTTCTGGTTGTTTTTTCTCTTGGTTATCTTCTTTAGGTTGATTGTTTTTTGGCGGATCTTTTTTCGGAGCTTGTTTATTTTTATTGTTTTTTTGTTGATTGTTTTGCTTTTGCATCGCTAAAGCTAAATTGTAACGCGTTTTTTCATCACTTGGATTAGTTCGTAAAGAATTTTTATATGCTTCGATTGCTTTTTGGTAGTTTTTTTGCTGCAAATAAGCATTTCCTAAATTATGATTCAATCTAGCTTTTTTTGTTCTTGCTGCATTTTTTTGTTTAGAAAAATACTTTGAAGATGTGGTATAATCTCCAGCTTTATAGGCTGCTTGACCAATTTCAGCATCTAATTGAATATTGGTAGGAAGTTGTTTTGCTACTTGCTGATAGGTTTTGTATGCTGCAGGATAATTCTTGATAGCATATTGATTTCGAGCAGTTTCTAAGGTTTGACGCCAAGATTGGGAAAAAGAAAGAGAGGAAACGAAAAAGACGAAAAGTAAAACAGAAACTTGTTTATTTAACACAAAGGTCACCGAGTGTTTTTCACAAAGAACACAGAGTTTTTGCGCATTAGTTCTCCAAGAAAGTACTTTGTGGACTAACTTCTCTGAGCACTTTGCGGTATGCTTTGTGGACTTTGTGATAAAATTTATGCTACTCATTTTCTTTCCACTTTTTACCAATCCCAAAATATAACACTAACGACAGCATCCCCAAAAACAATGGGATTTGATACCAATTCTGTTTCACTTCCACATTGCTTACTTCCGATTCACCTGTTTTTAAATCGCGTATTTGATTCACAATGTTTTCTAAGTCTGGGAAACTACTCGCACTTGTAATTGCAAAACCATTTGCCTTTTGCGCTATTTCTGCCAACATTTTCGGATTCAATTTAGACACTACTTTTTTTCCGTTCTCTAAAATCTTGTAGCCAAATTCAGGCTTGTATGGGTCGTTCGGAACATAACCACCTTGCTTTGTACCTAGACCTAATATTGCCAATTGAACTTTATTTTCTTTCAAAATTTGTACGGATTCATCAATGCCCCCTTCGTGATTTTCTCCATCTGTCACCAACAATAATAACTTGGAATTCTTTGCTTTCGAATACATACGTGCAGCATTCAACAATGCTTCGCTAATGTTAGTTCCTTGTTCAGACACCATATCCGTTTCAATCTCATTGACATACATCTTCGCAGCATCGTAATCACCTGTTAACGGCAATTGCACATAGGCATTTCCTGCAAATACACAGATACCAATCTTTTCGCCACGTAAAGAATTGATTAATTGTATTAAGGAACGTTTAGCAATCGACAAACGCGATTCCGTAGGATTAATGTCGCGCACATTCATGGAATTGGAGATATCTAATGCTATTAGAATTTCAGCATTTCGATTAGTACTTGTTACTTTACCTTCTCCAAAAATAGGTTGTGATAATGCAAATGCGAAGAAAACTAAGGTATTTCTCAACCAAAAATACTTCCAAAATAAGGCTTTCAGATGTATCTCGGGCAATAAAATGGCTTGGGTTTGTAAAGATCCTAAAGCATTTATTTTTTTGTTTTTCCAACGCATAAAACCCCATTCTATCCCGAAAAATACAGGAATCAAAAGGAGTATAAAAAGAAAAAAAGGATGTAAAAAACTAAAATCTAGCGATTGGGTTACGTAATTTTGTGCGAAGTCTTTTGCTCCTTCTTGCATGGAATCTGGAACAAATTCTTTCGCCCATGCTTTCTTAAAATCCAATGCTTTAATCACAACACCAAGTACCAAACAAACAGCAATAAATATCCCTTCGAACAAGAGGATCTTCTTCACTAATTGTGTAATTGGATAGGTATATTTCGACTTATTCATTGGTTTTTAGTACAATGCGTTTAACAACTAATGTGGCAAGTAACAAAATAATTGCGGTAAGAATAAATGGCTCTGGTGTTGTTGGTGGCTCTGAATTGTAATTTTTTTGTTCGATTTTTTGTTTTTCCAATGTA
>CAMAXI010000004.1 GCA_945862165.1 Chryseobacterium gleum | reverse complement strand
AGCATTATCCGTACAATATTGAAATTCAGGAATAAATACATCCCAACGATGCTTCAAACCTTCTTCTTGCAAACGTTTACGCACACCCGAATTTGCAGAAACACCCCCTGCTATTGCTATTTGATTAATCCCTAAATCTTTACTCGCTTTCACCAATTTCACAAATAAAATATCAATAATACTTTGCTGAACAGAAGCACAGATATGCTGCATCTCTTGTTTTACAAACGCAGGATCTACTTTCATTTGTTTTTGCAGAAAATATAAAATTGAGGTTTTCAAACCACTAAAGCTGTAATCATAATTCTGCATATTTGGCTTTGCAAAAGTATATTTAGAAGCATCACCATCTTGTGCATATTTATCAATTAATGGACCACCAGGATATGGAAAACCAAGCAATTTAGCGGTTTTATCAAATGCTTCTCCAGCAGCATCATCGATTGTAGTCCCTATCACCTCCATGGACAAATGATCTTTTACCAAAACCAATTGGGTATGTCCACCCGATATAGTTAAACAAATAAATGGAAATGTAGGTTTCTTTATAGCTTCTCCTCCGATAAAATGCGCTAATACATGGCCATACATGTGGTTCACATCCAACATAGGTATATCTTGTGCTAAAGCAAATGCTTTGGCAAACGAAGTCCCTACCACCAAAGAACCTAAAAGTCCTGGCCCTCTGGTAAATGCTACCCCTGCAATCTCCTCTTTTTGGATACCAGCTTGCGCTATTGCTTGCTGTACGACAGGGATAATGTTTTGTTGATGCGCACGCGATGCTAATTCAGGTACTACACCCCCGTATTTTGTGTGAATTTCCTGACCTGCAACAACATTTGACAAAATTATTGTATCTTTGATAATTGCGGCAGAAGTATCATCACAAGAGGATTCAATGCCCAGCAAAATAAGAGGTTTAGCACTCAATGTTTATTATTTTATAATTAATGACAAAAGTACTCAAATTTACAGGAAAATTACTAGGTATATCCGCCGAGTGGTTTATCCTTTTTTTTGTGTTTTTTGCGTTTCTTGTTAGAACTAGTCCTTTACAAACCTTCTTGGCACAACGTGCAACTTCCTATTTCTCCAAAGAATTAAAAACTACTTTTTCCGTAGAACGAGTATCTATCGTTTTTTTTAACAAAATCGTATTAGATGGAGTTAATATTGAAGACCGACAACACAAAAAAATAGCATATGCCAAATCACTCTTTGTTACACTGAAAGGTATAAATCAAATCAAAAAAGAGATCCGCCTAAAAAAAGTAAAGGTGGAGCAGGGAATTTTTAATTTAAATATTTCTAAAAAAACGGAAGAATTTAACTTTCAATTTATTGTCGATTATTTCGCTTCGGAGAGTAAAACTTCCAATAAACCTTATACGTTTAAAGTAGAAAAATTAGCACTTAAGAATTTAGATATCCGTTATGACGACTATCGAAAAGTAAATTTTACCGATGAAATCAATTATAACCATCTCCATTTAAAAAAATTATACTTTTTCGCAGACAACTTGTCGTATAATCACGGAACAATTAAAGCAGCAATTAACCAATTATCGGTGAAAGAACGTTGTGGTTTTCAGATCAAAAGTTTTTCAGGATATGCTAAAGTTAACTCGAATATAATTGCGGTAAATAAATTAAAATTTCGAACCAATCGTTCGGAGGCTAGTTTACCGAAATTTGAATTGCTTTTTTCAACATGGGATGATTTCAATGAATTTGATGACAAAGTATCCTTCAATGCTGTCTTAAACAAAAGCTTTGTAGCTATGCGTGATATTCAGTATTTTTCTTCTGCATTAGCAGGTATGAATCAATTTTGTGAGGTCGAGGGAATTGTTACAGATCATTTAAAAGCATTAAATATTCAAGATTTACGTTTAAAATTTGGTGAAAAATCGTATTTGCAAGGAGATCTAATTTTACCTGATTTTCGGGAATTACATAACTTAAAATACAACGAAAACATTGAATACTGCTATTTTCCTATTTCAGATATAGAACAATTCCAATTCCCTAAATTAACAGGTATCAAACCTATAGAATTCAATACCTATGTTAAACGATTGGGGTATTTTGAAGGGAAAAATGTACATATTACAGGAAGTAACCAACACGCAACAATCGTCGCTCAAAAAATTAGCTCAAAACAAGGTAGTGTTCGAATTCCAAAGGGAATTAAAATTGATTACGACACCAAAAACGACGACTATTTATTTACTTCTACTGGTAATCAACCAAATATACATTTAGATAGTATTCATCTAGGAGGAATTTCTCAAACTAAATTATTAGGAAAGACTTCTGGACTAATAAGTTTAAGAGGTATGTTTGATTTTGATTCTAATCTCGAAGTGCACGAAATGACCGGTACTTTAGCACATTTATCGTTTAAAAACTACAACTACTCCAATATTTCACTCGATAAGTTGTCTTATGTTGCCAATACAATAGCAGGTAAAATTGACATACAAGATGAAAACGCACGAATTTCTTACGATGGTATCATTGAATTGAATACCCAAGAGCATTATGACTTAACCGCAAATATAGCGTATGCAGCATTAGATAAACTACACTTAACTAATCGTGTCAATACCGTAATCGCTGGGGACATTGAACTAGATGTTCGAGGTACCAACTTAAACAACTATGCAGGAGAAATAAAATTGAATAATGTAAAGTATCAAGAATTAAATAAGCAAGCTTCTGTTGACTACTTTAATATTCTACTAAAACGTTCTAAAAAGGAGGATGATTTACAAATAAACTCTTCTGTTTGCGATGTTGATATGCATGGGAATTTAGAAATGACCAGCATATTCACTGAAATAAATAATCGATTAAGCGAGGTTTTGCCTGCATTGATAAAACCTCGAAAATCGCTATTAAGAAATAATGATTGGAGTTACAATATAGAGCTAAAAAATGCAGATGAAATCATCGATTTATTTGCTCCCCAAATTAAAATTGCAAAAGGCAGTCGTATCAAAGGTGATATTTCAAAAGACGAAATTCTTGTTAAAGTAAAAGCGCCCTACTTTAGTATAGGAGACTTAAAAATTAAAAAATTATCCTCCAAAAGTATAATTATTAATAAAAAAGCAGAAACTGAAATTGAAGCGGAGCAATTAAATTATTCCGATTCGATTCAGTTAGAAAATATTTCACTCAAAACTTCTGGAACCGACAATGTCTTACAATCAGAACTTACTTGGAAATTGCCAAATCAAAAAGAATCCAACATCCAATGGAATACAACTTGTAACCCAGGAAAATCCTTTGCTTTTCACATTTTACCTTCTTATTTTCATATTGATAAAAATAAATGGACATTAGACCAAGCGTGTGATTTACAAGTCGCGCCGGAATTTATAGAAATACGCAACTTTCTAATTAAACATCTTGAAGAAACGATTTCCTTTGAAGGAACACTATCCAACAAAAGTGAAGATGTTGCTCAAATACAAATTAATGGATTAGAGTTAATTAACGTAAGTAATATTTTTCAACTTCCAACAAAATTGAAAGGAGAATTGAATGCCGACACAAAAATCAGCACGCCATTTACAGATCTTAAAATTGAAGGTAGTTCAAAAATCAAAAATTTACACGTTAATAAAGAAGAAATTGGTGACGTTGCACTTTCGGGTTATTGGGAAGACGAGTGGAAAAGTATTTTTGTAAAAGGAGATTTAGCATATAGATCCAATCCTACATTCAATTTCAGTGGACGCTATTTTCCCTTACGCAATCAAAATAATTTAAATTTCAATTTAGATTTTAATTATACAGACATTCAATTTATTAACGCTTTTTTAGATCCGCAAGTAATTTCAAATATTGAAGGAAAAATAAAGGGAAATATATTTGTTGGAGGAACTTTTGATACGCCAAAATTACAAGGAGAAGTTGAATTAGTAAATGGTCGAACAAAAATTGAAATGTTTGGTATCAACCTGGCTGCTAAAGGTAAAATTTTGGTGGATGAAGATGGATTCTACATCAATAATATGCCTGTCAAGGACGAGGAAGGAAACAACGGTTCTGTAATCGCCACGGTGTATCATAAAAACTTTGACGACTGGACTTTTGACGTCAATCTAAATATCGAAGAAGATATTACATCAATACCAGGAATGGTTTTGCCCATAGATCATTTCCTCGTGATGAATACAAAATTTAAAGAAGAAGAAATTTTCTATGGTAAAGGCTATGCTACCGGTACTATAAACATGAGTGGTAAACCAGATGATATTGCTTTCAATGTAGATTTAAAGACAGAAACAGGTTCTACGATTAATTTCCCGATGTATGGGGAGGGTGATATTGAAGAGGGTAAATTCATTCGTTTCAAACAGAAGAATGAAGTCAAAAAAGATAAAAAACCTAAAATTGATTATTCCGGTGTTACTTTAGATTTAAAATTCAAAGTCACCCCAGAAGCAAAACTAAAACTAATTTTCAATGAAAAATTAGGAGATGAAATCACTGCTTTTGGAGGAGGGGATATAAATATAAATATGGATCGTTCTGAAAATGTAACCATGGACGGAACCTACACCATACTTAATTCGAATTCCAATCAAAGCACCTATAACTTTGTCCTTGGACCATTAAAACAAAACTTTACCATACAAGAAGGAGGAACCATCAGTTGGACAAAAGACCCTTACTTGGCGGAATTAAAACTAACAACCGTAAGTTCTGTATTTACAACATTAAAAGATATTTTACCGATTGATAATTCAAACGCAAAATCGATACAAGAAGTACGCTGTAAACTGAAATTAAGTGAAACAGTAATGAAACCTAAAATTGATTTCGAAATTGAACTTGGAAATGCAGGAACCGGTATAAATGAAGATTCCAAAGCCGCAATTGTACGTATCAATGACAGTAAAGAAGAATTAAATAAACAATTCTTTTCCCTATTACTTTGGAAAAAATTTCAACCATTATTATCCAGCAGTAATAATGTTGGCTCCAATGCAGTTGCAGATTTGGTTACAAATCAAATAAATAGTATTCTAAATGATTTATCTAAAAATTACAAAATCAATTTGAGTTATAATACTGCTACCGATAGGGTTTCACCTACCGATAATACAACTACTGGTAGTTCTACGATTAAAGTTGGGCTTTCAAAAGAATATGGTGATTGGATGATTTCTTCCCAGTTTGGAAGTAATACAAATGCAAATAAAAGCCTTCTTATCAGTAATGTAAAAATTGAATATAAACTGGATGAGAAAGGAAATCTTCGATTGAGTACATTTAATGAATCCAACGATATCAACTTATATAATCAATTAACAACCTACACTACGCAAGGTGTTGGAATAAACTATCAAGAAGAATTTACTTCCGTCGATGAATTTATTTCATTACAACGTTTTTTAAACATTTTCAGACCAAAAAACGAACGTAGAATTATTAAACGAAACAAAAAAAACAGAAAACCAATACCTATAAACTTGTTACTAAACAGCAAGGATAGTTTGACGGTAACTAAATAAAGTCATTATGCAAAAAGTACTTATTGCAAATCGTGGAGAGATTGCTAGACGTGTAATTCGAACTCTAAAAAAAATGGGAATTAAAACGGTTGCCATTTATTCAGATGCAGATAAAAACGCACTGCATGTGCGTGAGGCGGATGAAGCAGTTTACGTTGGTGCATCTCCATCCAATGAAAGCTACCTAAAGCAAGATATCATTTTAGAACATTGCAAAACATTAGGTGTTGATGGAATTCACCCAGGGTATGGTTTTTTATCCGAGAATGCGGAATTTGCGACAAAAGTAAATGATGCTGGCATTACCTTTATTGGCCCTTCTCCTGCTTCCATGCAAGTGATGGGGGATAAATTAGAAGCCAAACAAGCAGTTAAAAAATTTAATGTCCCATTAGTACCTGGAGTAGATAAAGCAATTGTAGACGTTCAAGAAGCAAAAGAAATTGCTTTACGAGTAGGTTTCCCAATCTTGATTAAAGCATCTGCTGGTGGAGGCGGAAAAGGGATGCGTTTTGTGGAAAACATCGAAAGTTTAGAAGAACAGATGCGTATGGCGCAAAGTGAAGCACGTTCTTCCTTTGGAAATGATGAAGTATTCATAGAAAAATTTGTAAGTAAACCAAGACATATTGAAATACAAGTATTTGGAGATACTCTCGGAAATTATGTATACCTTTTTGAACGTGAATGTAGTATACAAAGAAGACATCAAAAAGTAATTGAAGAAGCACCAAGTTCAGTTTTGAGTGCTGAGTTACGCGCGAAGATGGGAGAAGCAGCAATTGCAGTTTGTAAATCGTGTAATTATGTTGGTGCAGGGACCGTTGAATTTTTGTTGGACGCAAATTTAGATTTCTTCTTCTTGGAAATGAATACGCGTCTACAAGTAGAACACCCTGTTACGGAAGAAATTACGGGCTTAGATTTAGTAGAATGGCAAATACGTGTTGCGCGCGGAGAAAGACTTCCGAAACTACAAAATGAATTAGCGATTCATGGACACGCCATCGAAATTCGCTTATATGCAGAAGATACATTTAACGGTTTCACACCGGATATTGGAACACTTAATCGTTATCGGATACCAAGTGGAAAAAACATTCGTGTAGATGATTCGTTTGAAGAAGGAATGGAAATACCTATATATTACGATCCAATGTTAGCGAAATTAGTGGTTTGGGATGAAACACGCGAAAAAGCGATAGCGCGTATGATTTTCGCCATTGACAACTACCAAGTTTCTGGTGTAAAAACGAATTTAGATTTCTGTAAATATGTACTAAAACATGAAGCCTTTACTTCTGGAGATTTTGATACTAATTTTATCAAACATCATTTTGAAACTCCGGAATTAGTAAATACTGCAATGCAAGAAGAAAAAAAGGCACTAGAATCTGCTGTTGAAATACTTTGGAAAGATCTTAAAGAAAAAAATGAGCGCGAATTTATTTCCAAACCAATACACGGTGCTTGGAAACTAATGGTGAAATAATTATCTATTGCAAATTATAAATTTGAAGATTACAAAAAAGTTTAACTTTGAAATTAAATTATAGATTATGTTGAAAATAGACATGCACTCGCATATTATCCCAAAAAACCTTCCAGATTGGCACGGAAAATTTGGTTATGGAGATTTTATTTACTTGAAACACAACGAAGATAAAACAGCGGATATGATGCAAGGGGGGCGTTTTTTTCGTCGAATCGAAGAAAATTGCTGGGATGAAAACTTTAGAGTGAATGAATACCAAGATTTTGCAACTACCGTTCAAGTAGTATGTACAATTCCTGTATTATTTTCATATTGGGCAGAACCGAAAGATTGTTTAGAATCATCTCGTTATCTGAATGACCACATAGCTGATTTGGTTGCACATTATCCGAAAAATTACATTGGATTAGGTACAATACCAATGCAAGATGTTGACACTGCTATTCAAGAATTAAGACGTTGTAAGGAAATTGGATTGGTAGGAGTACAAATTGGCAGTAACATCAATGATAAAAATCTTGGAGAGCCAGAATTTTATCCAATTTTTGAGGCTATGGCAGAATTAGACATGGCAGTGATGATTCACCCTTGGCAAATGATGGGGGAAGATAGTATGAAAAAATACTGGTTACCATGGTTGGTTGGTATGCCAGCTGAAACTTCGCGTGCTGCTTGCTCTATGATTTTTAGTGGTTTATTGGAGAAACTTCCAAACTTACGCGTTTGTTTTTCTCATGCTGGAGGTTCGTTTTTACCTACCCTTGGACGTGTTGAACATGGATTTAACTGCAGACCAGATTTAGTTGCTATCGACAATCCAATCAATCCACGTGAATACGTAGGGAAATTCTGGGTGGATAGTATCACACACGACATCGATTTATTAAAATACATTCTGAAGATGCAAGGAAGTAAAAAAGTATGTTTCGGAACAGACTATCCTTTCCCATTAGGAGATTTAGAAATTGGAAAATTTATTGAGGATAGTGATTTGTCTAAGGAAGTACAAGAAGATATCTTTCATCAATCCACGTTAGATTGGTTGAAATTGGATAAAAATATGTTTGTATAACATTCACTATTATAATCTTGAAACTTTTTTAAACTTCAAACGTTCAGGAAATAAACAAAAATAAAATATATGAGAAAATTAATTTTAACAATTGCAGTTTTAGTTACTTCACTAGCTAGTTTCAACTTAAATGCTCAGGCTGTAAAAAAAGGAGATGTCTTAGTTGATACCTATTATGGGGTTGTCAATTTATTTAACTTAGCCTTCAAAGGTACATTAGGTTCGGTAGCTTCTAATGCTTCTACTTCCTCTATAGATCACTTAGGTGTTAGAGGTGAATATATGTTAATTGACAAATTTGGAGTTGGATTGGATATTGATTTCAATAAAGTGGACGTATCGTACTCAACAATAACTACTGAAAACTCAAATACTGTAATATATACGTACAATATAGGTTCACAAAACATTCGTAGTTCTGCTTCTTTCAATTTTCACTTTGCAGACAGTGACAAATTAGATGCTTATTTAGGATTAGGAGCTGGCTACAATTATCGCTCTTATACAGCGTCTTCTACAGATGCTGGATATTCTTATACTGCATCTGGAGCAATCACTCCAATCGCATTTAAATTAGCTTTAGGAATGCGCTATTTCTTTACGGATAATTTAGGAGCAAATTTTGCAATGGGTATTGGTCAAGGAGGATTAGTAAACGGTGGATTATCGTTTAAATTCTAATGTAGAATTATTATTTTTGAAAGACTGTCTATTCGGCAGTCTTTTTTTTTTGACCAAAATTTACAGAAATTACCCTTTATAATTTAGGTAAATAGCACTATCTATAAAATAAAACTATTAATATCCTCTTGCGTCACCAGTTTTATATGGAGTTGGTGAAGTCCCTGTAGTATCCGCGCTATTTGGATATCTTGTCTCTGGCAATTTATCCCCAACTTTATTTACATCTTTATACGCCTCTTTCTTTTTTGTTTCAATCGACTTTGTGTTCGATGTTGATTTTTTAGTGTTAGCACATGAAGTGAAAACGACAAGTAATCCTAATGCAAATATCTGTTTCATATTATTCCGAAAATAAAGAGTCCACAAATTCTTCTCTGTGAAACAATTGTAAATCATTCATTCCTTCTCCCACGCCAATGTATTTCACTGGAATTTTCATTTGATCAGAAATACCAATCACTACACCACCTTTTGCAGTTCCATCTAATTTTGTTACCGCCAATGCTGTAATATCTGTTGCTAAGGAAAATTGTTTTGCTTGTTCAAATGCATTTTGTCCCGTAGAACCATCCAATACTAACAACACTTCATGTGGTGCATTCGGGATAATTTTATCCATTACACGACGAATTTTAGACAACTCATTCATTAAGTTTACCTTATTATGTAAACGTCCTGCAGTATCAATAATAACAACATCTGCTCCTTGTGCTTTCGCAGAGGATAGTGCATCAAATGCAACAGATGCTGGATCAGCTCCCATACCTTGTTGTACAATTGGCACTCCTACTCTTTCCGACCAAATGATTAATTGGTCCACAGCAGCAGCTCGGAAGGTATCTGCAGCACCAAGTACTACTTTTTTACCTTCGGTTTTAAAGTGATGTGCTAATTTACCAATCGTGGTTGTTTTACCTACTCCATTTACACCAACCACCATAATTACATATGGAAGACCGTTTGTATCTGGAAATTTAAATTCCCCTGGATTATGCGTATTATTTTCTTCTAATAAAGAGGAAATTTCTTCTTTTAAGACACGATTTAACTCGGAAGTATTCAAATATTTATCGCGCGCAATACGTGCCTCAATGCGTTCTATTACCTTCAATGTTGTTTCAACACCTACATCAGATGTTATCAGAATTTCTTCTAAATTATCTAGCACCTCATCATCCACGGTGGACTTACCAACGATCGTACGTGCAATTTTTGAGAAAAAACTTTGTTTTGTTTTTTCTAATCCTTTGTTAAGCGTTTCTTTTTTCTCTTTGGAAAATAATCCGAAAAATGCCATAGTGTTAAAAATAGAAAAAGCCCCCTTTGGTAAGAGAGCTAATCATTAATTTATTGTTAGTTAAGAATTAGTGTTTTGCAAACCATTCTTTCACTTTATCATTGTGTACGATTTCTTCTTTGAAAGTGAATGCACCTGATTTCTCAGACTTTATCATTTTAATTACTTTCGTATGCTCTTTTCCTCCTCCTTTTTGTAAGGTTGCTACAACTTTCTTTGCCATGTCAGATTATTATTTAATTTCTTTATGAACAGTATATTTACGTAAGATCGGATTGTATTTTCTGATCTCTAATCTCTCTGGAGTATTTTTACGATTTTTAGTCGTGATGTAACGAGATGTTCCAGCAACACCTGTAGCTTTATGCTCTGTACATTCTAGAATAACTTGGATTCTATTACCTTTTGCTTTCTTTGCCATTTTTTTTACTTTTTATTCTGCCATTTCACAATGGGTCGAAGTAGTTTTATTTTAGATATCCTTTTTCACGAGCTTCTTTAACAACCTCTGTGATCCCTTTTTTGTTAATTGTTCTCAACGCTGAAGTTGAAATTTTCAATGTTACAAATTTGTCCTCTTCTGGAAGAAAGAACTTTTTCGTAACTAAGTTCGGGAAAAACTTACGTTTTGTTTTTCTGTTTGAGTGAGAAACATTGTTCCCAACCATTACTGACTTACCTGTTAATTGACAAACTCGTGACATCTTATATATATTTAACTAAAAATCTAAAAGCGGGTGCAAAGAAAGTAATTATTTTCTAAATACACAACTATTTTTCTGTTTTTTAACTTCGTTTTGTTAATAATACATTTCGAAGCATATTCAGAGATGCAAATATAGTCATTTGTATGTTTCTTTCGCGATTATCTCCTAAATTTATTTTTTTAGTAATACAATCTCCTTCTAAAGCTACTGCCATCCAAACAGTTCCGACTGGTTTTTCTGGCGTGCCTCCATCTGGACCAGCTACTCCGGAGATGGAAATACAGTAATCTACCCCTAATTTTTCTCTTCCACCAATTGCCATTTCAGCCACTGTTTCTTCACTTACCGCACCAAATTTAGCTAAGGTTTCCGCTTTTACACCTGCTAATTTCGTTTTGAGTTCGTAAGAATACGTTGTTAAATTCCCTTGGAAATAAGCACTTGACCCAGGAACAGAGACAATTGCATTGGCAACACCTCCACCAGTACAACTTTCTACTGTTCCAACATTTTTTCCTTCTTGCATTAAAAGTTTGCCTATCACTTCCGGTAATGTGTCATTTTCGTATCCAAATACATGTTGTGGTAATTTTTCTTCAATCTCTTCAAAAAAACCTTGAATTACCGGAGCATCTATTTTCCCTCGGTAGGAAGAAATCCTTAATTTAACCAATCCTGGAGAAGGCAGATAAGCCAATCCTAGCCCTAATGCTCGAATACGACTCTCCCACTCCCCCATCGTTTCTGCTAAAAAAGACTCTCCTATACCCGTTGTTAATATTGTTTTATGGTAAAGTGCTTTGGTTTGGAAATGATTTTGAATCTTTTCTAATAAAAAATCTTTCATTAGTCCTTTCATCTCATAAGGAACTCCAGGTAAACTAACTAAAACGGACCCATTTTTCTCAAACCACATTCCAGAAGCGGTTCCGTGATTATTTGGAATTATTGTACAAGATTTTGGCAAGGCTGCTTGCATGGTATTGACTTCTAACATCTCGCGCCCACGTAACCGGAAATATTCTTGAATTTTCCCAAGTACTGTAGGGTCAATCACTAATTCCGTATCGAAATATTCTACTAAAGTATGTTTCGTTATATCGTCTTTGGTAGGACCTAGTCCACCAGTAATTATAACTAGTTGCGAACGTTTTAAGGCTTGATCGACCGTTGACAAGATATCTGCTTTATCGTCTGAAATGGTTGTGCCCCATTTAACTTGAATTCCTTGTAATGCCAATTCGCTTCCCAACCAAGAAGCATTTGTATTGATTGTTTGTCCTATTAACAATTCATCGCCAATAGAAATAAGTTCTGCTACCATACGTTTTAATAAAACTATTTTTCTATAAATTTATTGTAAGTTTGAATACCAAATCTGAATTCATGAAAAAAAATATTCTATCCCTCTTACTTGTAGGAACATTTGTAACAACTGCTATTTCGACTTTAAGTTCGTTTACAACTAATCCTACGAAAATTTCAGTAAATCCATTACTTTCGAAAGAAGAGATTATTCAAGGATTAAAAGATGCACTAAACATTAGTATTGAAAATTCTGTGAAACAAAGTTCTGCTTTGGATGGTTTTTGGAAGAATCCGCTCATCAAGTTACCATTTCCTGAGGATGCTAAGAAGGTAAAAGATGCTGCTATCAAATTAAAAATGAAAAGTCAAGTTGAGCGTTTTGAAACTACCTTAAATCGTGCTGCGGAAGAAGCAACCAAAAAAGCGCTTCCTATCTTTTTAACTGCTATCAAAAACATGAACATTTCAGACGGAATAGCAATTTTAAACGGCGGTAATGGTTCTGCGACACGCTTTTTACAAAACAATACCACCAATGAACTAAAAACTGCTTTTAGACCAGAAGTAGACAAAGCAATTCAAACAGTTGAACTAACCAAATATTGGGATCCACTTGCTACAAATTACAACAAAGTAAATGTATTCAGAGGTGGTAAAAACATCAATCCAGATTTAAATGCATACGTTACTGAACGTGCAATTTCTGGATTATTTAAATTAGTGGAAATTGAAGAAAATAAGATCCGTAAGGATCCTGCAGGAGCTGTAAACAACGTTACATCCCTTGCTACTACAACAGTAACGAAGGTGTTTGGAAGTGTTTTGAAAGGGGGGAAGTAAAACCCAAACTTTTATCCCTTCGGATTTGCAAATAAGTTTACATCTTGTTCCGTAATTACATCTCCGGCGAGTATTACTAAACGCTCAATCACATTGCGTAATTCACGGATGTTTCCAGTCCAATTAATGGCCGTAAGTGCTTTAATGGCTTTTTCATCAAATGCTTTTCGGGCGATACCATGATCATTACAAACCACGGTTAAAAAATGTTCTGCTAATAACGGAATGTCCTCCCTGCGATCATTGAGTGCTGGAACATGTATTAGAATAATTGCTATTCGGTGAAATAAATCTTCCCGAAATCTTCCTGCTTCTATTTCTTTGCGTAAATCTTTGTTTGTAGCAGCAAGTACACGACAATCAATTTTCGTATCTTTTTCACTTCCTACACGTTGGATCACATTTTCTTGAAGGGCACGTAATACTTTCGCTTGCGCAGCCAAACTCATATCCCCGATTTCGTCTAAGAATATCGTTCCACCTTGTGCTAGTTCGAACTTCCCTTTTTTGTCTTTTACGGCAGATGTAAACGCACCTTTTTCGTGACCAAATAATTCGCTTTCGATCAATTCGGATGGAATAGCGGCACAATTTACCTCGATAAATGGCATTTTTACTCGGTTAGAAAGTTCGTGTAGTCCTCGCGCAACCAACTCCTTCCCTGTTCCATTACTTCCTGTAATTAAAACACGTGCATCGGATGGAGCCACTTTCTCCATCATTTCTTTGATACGACGTATGCCTTCCGATTCTCCAATGATTGTAGAACCTTTGATTTTTTTGATGGTGGATTTCAACACCGTAGTTTGTTCCACGAAGGAAACACGTTCTTTTGCATTGCGCAAGGTGACTAAAATGCGATTTAAATCCAATGGTTTCTCAATAAAATCAAAAGCTCCTTTACGTATTGCTTCTACAGCCGTTTCAATGGTTCCGTGTCCGCTAATCATGATAAACGGAGTTTCGTTTTCTGTTTTTTTGACTGCTTCTAACACTTCCATACCATCGAGGAGAGGCATTTTAATATCACAGAATACTAGATCGTATTGATTCGCCTTCAGCAAATCAAGTCCTTCACGACCGTTTTCTGCTTCGAACACATCGTATTCTTCGAATTCAAGGATTTCGCGAAGGGCGCGACGTATGCTACGTTCGTCATCGATGATTAGGATTTTTTTCATCTCTATCTATATTTTTATTTTATAAAAATATGAATGTTGCAATGCAACATCCTTACGTTGTTTTGTTGTGGTTTTACCGCAATTAGGGAGACACAAAGCATTGTGTCTCTACGATGCATTGTGACGTTACGATAATCGTTTTTGGACATATTCGGAAATTTTCACATAAAAATCATAGGGTTGCAAGGTACGCCAATCTTCTTCTTCTAATTCACCTCCCATAACGAAATAACTATCTATGTGTATTTTTTCAAATTCTTTGATGACGTGTTCGTGAAAATTAACTAGGGCTATCCAGCCATCTTCAACCTCATCAAACCATTCTTCGTAATAACAATCGTCGGAATAATGAAAATTTAAAATATTTTCCCCAATGAGGATAAACTTATTAATCCCATGTTCCATGATAGGTTCAATGATATCTCGTTTTAATGTCATAATATCATTTTCGATCGCATCATTCCATTCACCAATCATTTCAATTACAGCAAAAGATTCGTCGTAATCGATATACAAAATTTTGATAAACATGGTTGGAGAACCGATGGAGTCCCACTGTGGGTGGATGTAAAAATTATAAATTTGATCCGTATAAGTAAACTCACTATAATCCCTTCCATAAAAAGGAGATGCTACATCTTCCGAGGCAATGTAAAAATCTCTCCACAAATAAAAGGGTTCGATGGCGTGCATATCGTTTGTTTTTCTAACTAAATTTACAAGCAAAATTCGTAATTAATATTGATAAATCGAACCTCAATGCGATTAATTCCACTAAGTCTTCTCATACTATTTTCCATTGCTTTGTTGACTTCCTGCAAGGACGAAAAAAAGAAGCACAGTTTACGCGAAAAATTCTCTGTATATTCTAATCAAAATCAAGCGGTTATTTTTTCCGGAAAAGTATATTTGAATACTATTTTGGAAAATGCGGACTATCAACACATACCCAAAATAAATACACTTATTTCTTCCGAAATAAAAGCATTTAATCAAAGTATTTATCTCGATTCAGGTATTTATTTTTCCGTTGAAGGCTTATTAAATAAAACAGGGATCCCTTCAGTTTTCAATGTATTTGCGAGTATAAAAAACAAGGAATCTATGGAAAAAAAAATTGCATCGCTTGGTTTATTATTGGAACACACTAACAATTTAGATTATGCCATCGGGCCAAACTATAGTGTTGGAATACAAGATGATATACTTATCATTCATTATCAAGAACAAGGTGAAATTTCCGCAGATCATTTCTATAAGCTTTTCAAACAATTAAACAAGAGTGAAGTTACCCGTACAGAATTACTAAAACACGATAACAAACAAGCAATTCAGTGGACAACACACCTGGAAAACATTTACCAGCTTTACGCTAATAACATCAATATTCATTTAGACGATCTCAAACAGAAGGAAATCGAATCACTACTTAAATCGGCAAAGTTATCTTCCACTTTAACCTTTGAATCCGGAGGTATTAGTATAAATACCAAACATCATTTTTCAAGAGCTTTAAAAAATCGTTTGTTTTTTGAAAAATCTACAGCAAATAACCTTTCTACCTTATCACTTGGAAAAGCAACATTAGGCATGTCTTTACAGTTTAATCCACTAAAAATTCAAACTTTAGTTGAGGATTTCATTCCTGATTTTTTCGATCAAATTGGTGAAATCCATGGAAATATTGCTTTAGGGATGATGGCTTTGGGGAATAGACCCGTTACCAACTTACTCGGAGGTCGATTAGCACTTATATATTTTGTGGAAAGTAATAGTCACAGCTTTCATGTAACGCTAGGTGACGCAGGAAAATCAATTTCCAATCTGACACAATCCTTTTTTTCTGCTAATCCGCTCTACCATTTAAAAATAAATGAAAAGGAAATTGTTGGTATTGGTAAAAATCATGTTTCTAAGTACCAAAAATTACTTATCCCTAACTTTGCAAAAGATTTTGGAACACATGGCATTGATTTTTTTATGGATCTGAATGACTTTAACGTGAGACAACGAGCACTAGTTGATACATATCCATTTTTAGAAGCAATTTCTTGGATTAAAATTTCTGTAAATAACGACGGATCAATGATTCGTATTCAAGGAAAAGATCCTAAAATTGGTATCTTGAAACAAGTTTCAGATGTATATATTGAGAAAATAAGAGGTGCTGTTTCTACATTTACTTATTAAAAGATACTAACTAATAGAATTAGTTTCTAAAGTCTTTTATACCTTTGTATTACCTTATGTATTAAAATTTAAAATACATAAAACAATTATGTTATTATGAGTAAAACGCTTCTTATTTTTTTATTTTTCCCAATTTTAAGTTTTACGCAAGTAAACCAAACGATCGACCCAAATATAAGCCAACTTATTAATTACAAAACAATTACATCCAAAAATTTTATAAAATTGGGATGGAAATCAAATACGATATCCTTATTTATTTGGGATGGTTCTAATGAAGACAACGACATTATAACCATCTTTTATGACAATCAACCTATATTGGAAAATTTTGTGATAAAGAACAAGAAAACATTGATTGAGCTACCATTTTCCGAGGTAGAAAGCGCCAAATTAAAATTTTCTGCTATCTCTACTGGTAGCGAGGGGAAAAATACAGTAAATATTATTTTTATTGACGATAATGTTATTACTCCTTTCGTCTCTGTTTTGGACAAAAACGAATCAATTGTCATCAATATCAACAAAAAATAAGCGTAAAAAAATTACGTAATTAATTTTATTTATTTAAATAGTTGAAATCCGTATTTATTTTCTTTAAAATGAACTTATATTTCAGTAGGTATAATTAATTTTACGTATAATTTAATAAACTATTTTAAAATGAAAAACAAATTACTATTAGCAACACTTAGTATTGGACTATTTGCTTGTGCTCCTTCAAAATTATTAGTAAAAAAAACTAATATGAGAGAAAACAACTTAGAAGCTTCGAAAACAGGATTAGTCATGAGACCATTACTTGCAGATATCGATGTTGTTACAGAAAGAAAAGCTGTAGTTTACAAAGCACCTGTAAATTTAGCAATGACGGATTTAAAAAGTAATGCAATGCAATTATTTTTAGAAACGCATAAATGTGATTATGTAGTAGATCCTATTTTCACAACAACTAAAACGATTGAAAATAAAAAATTAACTATAATTGAAATAAAACTAACAGGATTACCTGCAACCTACAAAAAAATATACCAAGTTGATAGCTTACCAAAATCAATTTCACAGTATGAAAATCTAACTAAAAATCAAGTTCGTTTAGAATATTTTAATTCTGTAGATGAAATACAAAATAAAATTGGCTTGGAATTAGTAACAGGTAACTATAATGGATTACAACTTGATTTCCCCTTGGCAGCAAATCCAAGTTTTAGAATATATATAGGAGCGGAATCTAATAGCGGTCCAAAAAGTGTTAAAGGTGATGTATTGACAAACATTGATACTACTAAAGCAGTAACTTTTGATTCAGGAGAATTAACACAAATGAATGCATCCTTAGGTGCGTTTAAAGAATTCCCTGTATCTCCTCGTTTAATGTTTAGAATATTAGGAGGTCTAAATTATTCCTTATATTCCTTTGAAAATGATGCGAAAGCTAGTGCATTTTACACAATTTCGAGTGTAAGTAATATCGGATTGCGAGTAGGAACTGGATTAGATTTTAAATTAACTAAAAACGTTCACCTCGTAGGTAAATTCCATACAAATTTAGGGCTTTTAAATATCGCACACACGAATGAAAGTTTAGTAGATCCAGCAGGATTAGCAAGTGTTAAAATAAAAGATATTAACTTTAACGGTAATCAATCTTCTTTTATAGGATTAGGTATCCGTTTTTTATTTTAAGCGTTTTACGGAAGATATTCTATTTTAATATTTCCATAAAAAAACTCGATTTCAAAAATGAAATCGAGTTTTTTTATGTTTAAGAATTTACTTATTTTTTAATTACCAACAGTTTTTCCGTTTACAAAATGTACTTTCTTAATCTTAATAACCACTTTAGAAGCATCTTTAATCCATGCAGTTTCTAAATCTTCCGTTGTTTTCCCACTTTTAATAGGAGAAATAAAATTACCAGAACTCCATGAACCTTCAGATTCTCCTTTGTATTCATCGAAATTATCGTAAAATAAGGCCTTCCATTTCAATGCATCCACATCACTCGTGGAATTGTTTTTAAACACCACATAATAACCTACGTTTTTCCCTAACACATTTTGAGAATATGCTTTTACTACCGTAACATTTCCTATGCCTTTATGATTCGGTGCATCTTTCGCAAAGGAAAAAAGTAAAAAAGGTAAAATGAGCAAAAAATTAATTTTCATATACTACAAAAAAAGATTAAACAATAATTAGTTAAAATTACGTTTTATTTCTAATCACACAACCGTAATTACCCTTCAAATGTCGTAGATTTTTACCTACATTTACCCCAATTAAAATATTACTAAAATGGCATTTGAAAAAGAACTAAACACACGAAGTAATTCTACCTGTGAATTATGCACATCTCCAAACGAATTAAAGTCTTACGAGGTTGCTCCAGCTCCAAATAACGGTCGTTTAGATGATTATATTTTCATTTGTGAAACATGTCATACCCAAATAGAAAATCCTGAAACAGCGGACGCAAACCACTGGAGATGTTTAAATGATAGTATGTGGAGTGAAGTTCCTGCAGTACAAGTTATGGCTTGGAGAATGTTGCAACGTTTACGTGCAGAAGGTTGGCCTCAAGATTTATTAGACATGCTTTATTTGGAAGAGGAAACCTTAAATTGGGCGAAAGCTACTGGCGAAGGCGAAGATAAAGAAGATGTTCAAATACATAAAGATTGCAATGGTGTTCCTTTAACCATGGGTGATTCAGTTGTGTTAATAAAAGACTTAAACGTAAAAGGGGGTGGATTTACTGCAAAACGAGGAACTGCAGTAAGAAATATTTCATTAGTACACGACAACCCGGAACATATTGAAGGAAGGGTGAATGATCAGCAGATTGTTATACTTACGCAATACGTGAAGAAATCGTAATCTGAATGAAATAAAATACTTTTTCAACGTTCAACTGCAAAATTAATTTCCTCATTTACTAATGTAAACTGCGGAAATTATTTTTTTGTTTGCCTCGAAAAATCTAATTTATTTCATCCAAATAATTCATAAATCAGAATTCATCATTCCTGAATTCCACCATATATCCTGAATATTTGCGCAAATTGATGACGCGATCCCCATCAAATAATAGGTACTGTCCTTTGATGCCTTGTAAGATTCCAGATACGGAACCTAATTTTTCCAAAGCCATGCTTTTTACTTTTATAGGGTATTGATTTACAGGGTATTCGAATTCTTCTATGGTATCATCTTCGGTGAAATATTGTAATAAATCGTCTGGTAATATCCCTTCTAACTGCCATTTTTCTTCTACTAAATCGATACTCTCATCGACTTCGTTACGCAACATGCGTTGCCAGTTTGTTTTATCTGAAAAATGATCTTTTAACGCAACTTCTAACACACCAGCCAAATAACGATTAGGTGTCTCTGCGACTTTGATTGCAGCCACCGCACCTTGATCAATCCAGCGTGTAGGGATTTGCGTTTCACGTGTCACTCCCACTTTTACAATGTCTGACTGTGCAAAATAGACCACATGCGGTTGGTTATGATTCGCTTCTTCCCAAGCCACATCTCTCCCCTCTCCAAGGTGCGCACGACACAATTCTGGTCGAATTATACATTCTGCAGCCGATGCAGATTGCGTGAAACAGGTATAACAAAAACCTTGTCCAAAGGAACTTTTCGTTACCTTTTGACAAGAAACACATTGAATGACACCGTTCCAAGAAAGTTTAATCGCTTTACCGATATAATCGTTCATGCAGATTGTGGTATCAAGTTCTAAAAAATACTGTATCGGTGAATCTTGCGTTACACGCATTTTATGGAGCTGACCTTTCATGATATGGTAAGTTTGGTTAACACAAAGTACTCAAAGTTTTTTTTGCACAAAGGTCACAAAATATAAGGAAATGGCAAGGGAAGATCGGGAGAAGTTGAGTGGAATGGAAACGAAGAAAAAACTGGACCAAAACCAAACTATAATAAACTCTAAATTATACGACTAAGTGTCTACAAGCTTTTTTTACATTTTATATTATTTCTATGGGGAAAATTTAATTACTTTTAAAGTATACATTGCATGTATTATACATTTGAGGAAAAAGTTAAACCAATTAGAAATTACATGTCTTCTTCCATTATAATAGGTTCCGGAATAGCTGGATTAGCGACTGCCTTGCGACTGCGGGCTAAGGGTATGGATGTTACTGTATTTGAAGTAAATGATTATCCTGGAGGTAAATTACATGCATTTTCACTGGCGGGTTTCCGATTTGACGCAGGCCCTTCTTTATTTACATTACCGGATTTAGTTACCGAACTTTTCGGTTTATTCGATGAACGTTTTGAAGAACATTTTACCTATACACGTAAAACATCCGTTTGTAACTATTTTTGGGAAGATGGTTTTCGTTTTACAGTAGATGCAGATAGAGAGGTTTTTGTACAAGAGGCTGCAGCGAAATTTGGCATAGATGCATTTACGCTTCTAGACTACCTAAAAAACGGTCAGAAGAAATACGAACTTACCTCACCGATATTCTTAGAGAAATCCTTACATAAGATTCAAACATATTTGTCATTAGATACCTTGAAAGCATTACTACAAATGTCGAGTATGGGAATAAGTACAGACCTTAATAACCTCAATGCAACACAATTGAAGGAACCGCATTTGGTTCAATTATTTAACCGATATGCTACGTACAACGGTTCGTCTCCCTATAAAACACCGGGGGTCATGAGTATGATTCCGCACCTTGAGTTGCATTTAGGCACCTATTTTCCGAAAGGAGGAATGCATCAAATTACGACAAGTTTATATGAATTAGCAATTCGACAGGGTGTAACATTTCATTTTGGGAAAAAAGTAGATGAAATTTTAGTGGAAAATAAGCGTGCGATTGGTGTACAAGTTAGCGACAAGAAGTATTATGCGGACGTAATCGTATCCAATATGGATATATTTTCTACGTATGAAAAACTATTGGTAAATCATCCACATCCTAAACGTGCACTTCGCCAGGAACGTTCTAGTTCTGCGGTAATCTTCTATTGGGGAATTCGAAAGCAATTTCCTGAACTAGATTTGCATAACATCTTATTCAGTGAAGATTATCAAGCAGAATTTAAGCATTTATTTGAACTTAAAACCCTGTATGAAGATCCTACTGTTTATATAAATATTAGCAGCAAAGAAGAAGAGAAAGATGCACCTAATAGTTGTGAAAATTGGTTTGTCATGGTAAACGCACCAGGCGACTTTGGGCAAGATTGGACACAATTAGTAGCGCAAGTGCGTCAACATATACTACAAAAAATAGAACGATTATTAGGAGTCGATATTACACCGTTTATTGAAGTAGAAGATATTTTAACACCTCCACTCATAGAGCAACGAACAAGTAGTTATAGAGGTGCATTGTATGGAACGGCTAGTAACTCTAAATTTACCGCTTTCCTGAGACATCCAAATTTTTCACGACAGATAAAAAACTTATATTGTAGTGGTGGATCCGTGCATCCTGGAGGAGGCATACCATTATGCTTACTTTCCGCTAAAATAACAGCTGATTTAATTAATTCTGATTTATGCAATTAATCGCTTATTTTTCCAATTTAGATCAAAAAACAAAGATTTCTTTATTTGGACTTTGGCTTGTTACCATTTCTGGTATACTCGGAATTTGGTTAGGTGATTCCGATTGGTTTCTGAGTAAAACACCTTTCAATCTTCTGCTTTGTTTATTTCTTACATTATGGAATTTCCCTTTAAAAAATGGTTGGAAAAGTATACTGCTTTGGTCACTTATTTATTTATTAGGAATGGGAGTTGAATGGATTGGTGTTCATACCGGGTTGCTTTTCGGGAAGTACCATTATGGCAATAATTTGGGGCCAAAAATTAGTGGCGTTCCTTTATTAATTGGTGTCAATTGGATGATTTTGACGTTTATTACTGGTAGTATTTGCAGAAGATTTATCGCACAGAAATGGTTGGTTATTCTTTGTAGCGCGCTACTCATGGTTACTCTAGATTTTTTCATTGAAGTAAATGCACCGCTATTTGACTTTTGGTATTGGGATATCGGTTACCCACCGCTACGAAACTTTATCGATTGGTTTATTATTTCAGTGATTATGCAAACCATTCTGCAAGAAGAATTACATCGTGAAAAGCATCCATTTCCGATACATCATTTTGCTTCCCAATTACTTTTTTTTGCTTTTTTTTATGTCATCTACACATTTTGATATTGCTATTATAGGGGCTGGGGCTGCTGGGCTGCATTTGGCATTAGCCATAACAAAAGAATCGTTTTTTACGAATAAACGCATCTTGATTCTAGAAAAATCCGCTAAAGATCAAAATGACCGAACATGGTGTTTTTGGGAAAAAGGGAATGGATTATGGGAGGATATTGTGACTAAACAATGGTCACGTGGTCATTTTTTTACAGCAAACAAATCTATTCCATTAGCGCTAGCGCCCTATCGCTATAAAATGATAAAATCAATTGATTTTTATCGATTTGCAAAAGATGAAATTGCAGCTAGTTCCATTTTTACATGGGTAAGCGATGATGTGCTTTCGGTAGAAACAGCTGCAGCAATTTCTATCAAAGGCGCGACATCTACCTATACTGCAGACTATGTTTTTGACAGTCGTATCCCTGAAAAATTTCATGCAACAGACGATACATACACACGACTTTTACAACATTTCAAAGGCTGGGTTATTCGCACGGAAGAAGATACTTTTGATCCTGAACAATTTACGATGATGGACTTTAGGTTACTACAGCCAGAAACTACTAGTTTCACGTATGTATTACCTTTAAACAAACGGGAAGCACTAGTAGAATTCACCTTATTTTCAGGGAATTTACTTCAAGAAGACGCCTATGATACGATGCTAAAAACATATGTAAGCGATATTTTAAAAATTACAGAATATACAATTATAGAACAAGAAAAAGGAGTAATTCCGATGAGTGATTTTCCTTTCGAAAAATATTCCATTGGAAAGCATATTCGCATTGGTACAGGGGGTGGATGGGTTAAACCTACTACGGGTTATTCCTTTAAAAATTGTGAGCGCAATGCTAGAAAAATTGTTGAAAATTTAAAGCTAGGTAGAAATGCAAACGATGGATTAATTTCAAAAAAATTCCGCTTATACGATTCCTTGTTTTTAGATATCTTGAACCGTAAAAACTATATGGGCCCTGCATTATTTGAAACGATGTATTCCAAAATTCCGGTTCAAAAAATATTTGCATTTCTCGATGACGAAACAAATTTCCGAGAAGATTTGAGTATAATGTCGAAGTTTCGTTCTTCGCATTTTATTTATGCATTTACAAAATATATTACACGCAAATGGAATACATAAGCAACTGTTTAGCTTGTAATTCGAGTAACTTTACATCCTACATACAAACTGGTGCAATGATGCATCCGCATACTACAGAATCTTACAATTTTGACAGATGTACAGATTGTGGTTTAGTTTTTTTAAACCCGCGTATTCCCGAATCTTCACTAGGAGAATTTTACACCTCTGCGTACCTCCCTTATCGGGCAGAAGAAGCATGGGGAAAGTATGCTTCTTTTGTACAAAAAGATCAAGAAAAAACAGATGCAGCAAGAATAGGAGTGGTCAAAAAATATGCTACATTGACTTCTAAAAGTAGAATTCTAGATGTGGGTTGTGGCAACCCAACTTTTTTACGTGCGTTAGGTAAAACGTTTGATTCCAGCCTTATTGGTATTGACTTTAGTAATGAAGGTTGGAAGTATGCACCCGAATCTTTTGCAAACATCGACTTAAGAATCGGTGAAATCGCTGACCTTGCTGGTGAATTACCGATGGATGTTATTACCATGTGGCATTACTTAGAACACGATTACCAACCACAAGAACATCTTAAACAATTACTTACAATTGCACATTCCGAAACAAGATTGATCGTTGAAGTGCCAAATTTTGCTAGTTATACCCGTCGTAAATTTGGGAAATATTGGGCAGGATATCATACACCAAGGCATACAGGACTTTATTCTCCAGAAAATATAGAAGTATTACTTAAAAATAGCGGTTGGCAAGTTGAGTCGTTATTAACTTATGGTTCCTTAGCGCCTTACACCTTACATTGGATGAGTGAAATGGAAAAACAACACATTGACTGGACTGAATCTATGGAACCGAGATTCATCGGATTTGTTGCTGGCATGGTACTACATTCACCTATCTATCTCTTCGAAAAAATGGTTTCTATGGGATTTATGACCGTAGTTGCAAAACCATTATAAGGATTAATTAAGTAGTAAAGTAACTGGATAAAAGATCTTTACCATTCCATTCACCTATAGATTTGTATGGTTGAAAACGCGCGAACATTTCCTCTTTATACCAATCTATCCGATGTGTTTTCGCGATTGCTTCTTTATGTTCGGGACTATTATAGGCAAAATTTTTGAGATCTTCGATGCTTCGCCAAATACTAAACGTAGCCATTTGAACCAGTGGTGCTTCGCCAATTCCTTTGGTATAAATTAAACCTTCGTAACCATGGATAATTGGATGTTGTGAAATTGGAACATAGCGCCAGAATTGTATTAGATTTTTTTTTCGAATTGTAGCGCGGGTAATAACAGCTATTAATGGATTCGTTTCGTCTAAATCCGTAGAAGGAGTAAAAGGATTAACCCCTGACCATAAACCTTTTGCATGCAATGGTTTCATGAAAATTGTCCATTGTTCGGTGGTATGATCTTGGTATCTTTTAAAAATGGGTGCTTGATGCAAAAAATCATTTGCAGCCGCTTCATTTTCCCAATTACACAGCAAAGCATAAACACCCCAATCTGGAAGTGGATTAAATCCAGGTTCTTTTCCACTCCCCATCAATTTATAAAAATTCAGTCCGGGTGTTTTTCGCAAAAAGCTATGGGCGAATTGCATTTGTCCAAAAGCCCAAGTTTTATTCCAAAAACCAGAGAATTTAAACAATGTGATTGTGGTAATTGCACTCAAAAAATAAAAATTTTAATGTTCTAACAAACATACTTATTTATATTAAGTTGTGATAAAAATACTTTAGATGGAATAGAATTAAAGGGGGACAGCGGATATTAATTTACGTGTAGGGTTGTTCACCTAGTTTAATTTAAATTACATGATTAAATTTACATGCGTTTAAAATTGTTACTATAATCTCTAACTATTCCCGTATTAAATAATTTGATGAAAGACTTTATCCTACAACTTAAATTCCGAAATGAAGCATTGTTTTATTTTGGACTCGTTTGTCTCTTATTTTCAGTCGTATTTATCTTACTAACAAAATTTACAACAACACAAGTTTATGGTGTTAACGCTTGGTACAAACCATTTAAATTCGCTTTTTCAACGGTATTATTCGCCTGGGCTATGGGATGGTATTGTTCTTATTTACCGAATTTCAACTTGAAATTATTTAATTGGACCGTCATACTTTTACTCGGTTTTGAAATTTTTTATATTGCGTTACAAGCAAGCAAAGGACAATTGTCACATTATAATTTGAGTACACCTATTTATTCTTTTTTATACTCCATGATGGCATTAGCTGCCACGGCAGTGACATTGTATACAGCCTATGTTGGGTTTCTATTTTTTAAGTACGATTTTCCAGAATTACCAAGTCATTACGTGTGGGCAATTCGTTTTGGAATTATCTTTTTTGTCTTATTTGCTTTGGAAGGTTTTGCAATGGGCTCTAGATTGAACCACAGTGTAGGCGCATTCAACGAAAATTCTAATTGGTTCATTGTTGGTTGGAGTAAGACCGTCGGTGATTTGCGTGTTGCTCACTTCATTGGCATGCATGCATTACAAGTGCTACCAATTCTTTCGTATTACCTCTTAAAAAGTAACAAATTAACCATTGGTCTTTCTATTTTATATGGACTGTTAGCTTTAGCGACGTTGGTTCAAGCAATCCAAGGGAAGCCTTTGCTGAAAGGGGTAAAGCTTACAAAAGGAATTTCAAAATAAGTCAAATCTAACGCAGGAATGCAATTACAGCGGAGCGGACTCAGTGTAAACAAGAGGGAAAATTAGCGCAAAAAATCCCCGAAGTTCTCACCACAGGGATTTCCATTCTAAATTAATTCTCCTACAACAAATCGTTCGCTAAATTCGCTAGTTCGGAGCGTTCTCCTTTTTCTAGTTTGACATTCGCAAACAAGGGTTGGTTTTGCAAGCGATCGATGATGTACGCTAAACCACAGCTGTGTTCGTCGAGATAAGGCGTATCAATTTGCTTGAGATCGCCGGTAAACACGATTTTAGTATTTTCTCCTGCACGCGTGATGATCGTTTTCACCTCGTGTGGTGTTAAGTTTTGTGCTTCATCGATGATAAAGAGGATGTTTGACAAACTTCTACCACGAATAAACGCTAAAGGCGTAATCACCAATTTACCTTCTTTCTCCATCTCTACAATCGCTCTGTGTTTTTTCTCATTTTCACCAAATTGCGATTTGATGAATTTCAAGTTATCCCACAAAGGCTCCATGTAGGGTGCGATTTTATCATTTGCATCTCCAGGAAGGAATCCGATCTCTTTATTAGAAAGCGGAACCAACGGTCGTGCAAGAATGATTTGTTGGTATTGGTTATGTTGTTCTAAGGCACTTGCTAATGCTAATAATGTTTTCCCTGTACCTGCAACACCTTGAAGCGCTACTAACTTGATGTTGTTATTGAGTAAAGCATGGAAAGCAAACGCTTGTTCTGCATTTTTCGCTTTGATACCATATACATAATTTTTATCGACACGGTCAATATGGTCGGTTACTGGATTGTAGTATGCTAAGGAAGATGTTTTACCATTTTTTAGCACATAGTAGCCATTCGCTGTTTTTTTATTCCCTAGAATCCCATTTTCAGGAATGGAATCTTTCGTAAATAAACTTTGAATGATGGAAGAATCTAGATTTTCAATGTTCATGAAAGCATCTTCTTCTAATACATCGGATTCTACCTTTCCAGTTTCGTAATCTTCCGACATCAAGCCTAACGCCTTTGCTTTGATGCGAAGGTTAATGTCTTTGGTTACTAAAATCACCTCTTTCGTTGGTTCCGACTCTTTTAACACCAATGCACTATTGATGATTTTGTGGTCGTTTTTACCTACGGAAAAAATGTATTCTGCATTAATCGATGTCGGCGTAGAATCTAGGACTATTTTAAACTTACCGAGATCTGACCCTCCGAGTTTAATCCAATCTTGCAGGTTTCCACTGCCAGCAATTTTGTCAATGAAACGAATTACCTCTCGCGCGGCAAAATTTTTAATTTCGTTTCCTACTTTAAATTTGTCTAATTCTTCCAATACCGTGATTGGAATAGCCACATCATTTTTCTTGAAATGCACCAAGGAATGATGGTCGTGCAACAACACCGATGTGTCGAGAACGAAAATTTTGGTTTGTTTAGCCATGACACTATTTTTTTACTAAAAGTATGTGTGAATACATTCACGATTACTGGTTACCCAATTACATTTTCCAAACATAATTGTGAATAGCAAAAAATGGTAATCACTTAATATTGAATTAATAATAAAGCTCTTAAAATTCAATACCTAAAGCAATTAACACCGATTGTTTTTTCAATGAACTTTATATTGAATTTACGAAAAGATAATGGAGATTACAAGTATTAAACCGTATTTTTTAACTCTTTTACCATTAAGGAATTATTCAAGAGGGCCACATAAAAATTTAGATTTATTAAGAAAATGCAATAATGGCGTCGCCATTCTACATGAACTTGAATTAATAAAAATCAATAAATCTTAATTACTTAATAGTGAAAAAAATCTGATATTTATACAAACAAATCCTGCGCAATTTTATCTGCCCAGGACTTCCCTTCTTGGGTAAGGTATACGATGTTTTCATTGCAAAATACCCAACCTTTTTTCTCTAAGTTTTCCAGTTGTTGTAAGAACGATTTGTTTAAAGGTAAAATGGTACCCAACTGTGTCAAACTTACCCCCCATTTAGCGCGTAGACCGGTTAATAATAACTCATTGAATTGATTCTCTTTGGTAAGTAACTCAAAATCAAATTCAGGCTGTTTGTTTTCGATCCCTTGGATGTATCGTTGGTTGTTTGCTACATTCCAGGAACGGTATTTTCCATCGTAGGAATGCGCGGAAGGTCCTACTCCTAGGTAAATTGCTCCTTTCCAATAACTGGAATTATGCTTTGAAATAAAGTTAGGAAGTGCAAAATTTGAAATCTCATAATGTTCAAATCCAGCTGTTAACAATTCCTTTTGTAAAATCGTAAAATGTTCATTTTGAAGTTCATTACTTGCAGGTTGTATCTTCTCTTTTTTCACCCACGAAGAAAGTACGGTATTTGGTTCTACGGTTAAGCAATAGGCTGAAATGTGCTGTACCCCTAATTGTAAAGCGGTTTGGATTTCTTTTACCCATACCTCGTTATCCATGTTTGGTAATCCGTAGATAAGATCGATGCTAATATTATGAATTCCTGCCTGCTGTGCAATTGGTATACATGCTATACTTTGTGCAACCGTATGTACACGATTCATCCATTCCAGGGATTCGGCATGAAAAGACTGCAACCCAATACTCAAACGATTTACACCTGCACTAACCCATTCCTGCGCTTTCGAAGCATTTATATCATCTGGATTTGCTTCCAAGGTAATTTCTACTTCCGATTGGACTTCAAATTCTGTATGAATCGTATCTAGTATAGATTGTAACTCTTCCAAGGTTAATAGACTTGGAGTTCCACCGCCAAAATAAATGGTTTCCACCACTTGGCCATCTATCCTATCTTTTCGTGCACTGATTTCTGTACAAATAGCACGTACCATTACCTCCCGGTATTTTTCAAAAGTGGTACTAAAATGAAAGTCACAATAGGTACATGCCTTCTTACAAAATGGAATATGAATGTAAATACCCGCCATCGTAATTAATATCGTACAAAAGGTTTGGTAGTTTCAGAACTTGCGCCAACAATTCGCACATAATACATACCAACTTGTAATTGGGAAATAGGAACATCAAATGCGTCTCCATTTACGGTATAACTATGCATTAACTGTCCCGTAATTGCATAAATTTCAATGTTTTTAATATCAGTATTGTCTGCGGTTATATGAACGATATCCAAATTAGATGGATTCGGGAATAAACGAATTTGATTTTCAAAGTCAACTTCTATTACACTGGATACAAAACAGAATTTCTGCATAGCAGAAGAAGCAAACTTGGCATTTTCGGGTGCTAACTTTGCAATTACTTTCAATGAGTCATCTTTTAATGTGTAAGAACCAACATTTGTATCATTTATATACATTCCATCCCCAGCAAAATCATAAATTGAAAACGTATAACAATTTGGTTCCAAGCAAAACACTTCTTGAATTTTTACAGGCTTTGTTAATGTTTGAATATATGGGCCACCCTTATACCATATTTTGTTCGTGGAATCTGTCAAATACCAAACATTTTCATCCCCTTCGGTATCTAGATGTAGGTCTAAATAATATTTTCGTGGATTTTGAAGTATTTTAAAGGTAGAATAAACACTATTATTATTTATTTCAGCATCGACAAGATTCGTATCTGTAAATAAAGTCGCGCTAAAGGTATGTACTCCTTTGGCAAACTTTACAGCGGGCAAACGTACGGTATCTGTTTCATACAATGCTAATTTTCCAGACCATGAAATATTCTGTAATGAACCTGAATCGTAGGCATAACGAATTTGGATAGATTTCAAGGTATCTGAACCTCCATTGGTAATTAATACATACGGGACTAACGAGTCCGAACATAGATTACCTTTCAAATTCGTTGCGTTGTAAGTGATAAATGGATCATACTGATTGAACGACGTACCATCTAAAAAATCAATGTTAGACTCTACTGGATCCAACCAATCGCTCAGACGCGTTTCTGGTGTGCCTCCTCCTTTCCATGATTCACTTAATTTCGCATAATAATCTGTCAAAAACTTGGATATACAATCGGAATCCCCGCCATGTAATTGTCCTACAACACGGTGATTTTGATCAAATACGGGTGAGCCAGAAGATCCCGACTCCGTTATTCCTTGGTCCCAATTTGTTCGCCAGTGATTACGGGGCTCCCCTTTATTAAATGCTTCTGCAACCAATGGTTTATAGTCTAAAGATATTTTTTTAATATCCGCAATCGGATGATGAATACTTGTTCCTGCCTGCGGTATTACACCTGATTTATCCCAACCTGCATATACCACTTCCCATTCCGGCGCAGGAGATGCATTTAACTGACACAATATAAAATCGGTAGTTTTATACGAAGCAACCAACGAAGCACCATTGATAGACCTATCTTTTGGACCATCTACAGAAGGTTTAGATGTTCCACAATCCACTCCATCAGCCGGACTTTCCCAACGAAAACGAAATATCCAAGAAGCTGGATTTGTCCCACAGTGGTAGGCAGATAGTACATAAGGTTTAAAAGGACCTGCAGTGGTATTCATCAATGTCCCTGTGCAAAATCCACCCGTGCTATTAATCAACATAGCAACAGCATTTCGTTGTTTTTCAAACCCTTTTCCTTGTGGACAATTCACATCGATATTACAAATTCCTGAACTATTAAAACTACGTTTAATTAATGCCTCTAACGAACGATAGCCATGAATCACCGATCCAACATACAAACTAGAAGAACCCCAATTCTCCTTTGGTTCGATCAGTTCAATAATTATCTTAGAATCTTCCACCAATTCTGTCCCAAGAACAGCTGCTTCCGAATTATTTAAACTGGTATATGCACCAATATAGCGATTGCTTGTTACTCCAACGATATACAAACGACTCCCCATCTTTAACTGAAAACGATCAAATACCAGATTAATAGACAAAGCGTTTGGACATGTAATTCCAAGTTGATATACCAATTCGCCATTCGCCAAAGTATCTTTCTTTGTTGATTTCAATAAATCTAAATCAACCTCAAATACTTTTCCATATTGTTGGACTTTCTCTCTATTATGTAAGTTCGACTGCTCATTTTTAGTAATTTCTTTCTCTGCATTTACCAAAGGCATGATTAAAAATTCAGTAGTCTGTGGCACTTGCTTGGAAATGGAATAGGGTAAACCTGGAGTTGTTTGCGTAAATACACTTCCGAAACTTAGTAGAAATAGAATCAATAAATAAAAACGCATGTGCAATTTGGATATTACTCGTTGAAAGTACATTATTTTTTTGAAGAAATCAAAAGTCTGAGACAATTTACTGCAAAATTGGGTAAGTTGAAATTTAAAGATTAATTCCAAAGAATAATGCGTGATAAAGTATTTGCATTAACTTTTAATTTAGAGTTTATACACTATCTTTGTATTCAAAATTCGTAGATGAAAATAGTAATCGGTAGAATCATAAACATGTTAGCAGTTTTGATACTGCTTCTTGGACATGTTAATTCCGCGAAAGCTTTTTCAACCAATCAATTTAAATCCGACAAATCACTCAAATTTTACAAACTCGACCTCGTTGATGATGCTAATTCGTTTTTAGAAGACGAAGAAGAGGAGGAAGAAGAAGAGGATTTTGCTAACGATTATTTTACATTACCCTCAGATAACTTCTTCGAATTTAACGAACAAGTAACCAAAAATACTTCCAATCAAAATTTTTCCAAACACAAAAACGAAAAAAACACTTCCCTACCTCTCTGGCTGGAAGTGAGACATATTTTAATTTGATTCCGCTATTCACTTCGCATTGAATTATCAATGTTTGTAATTGAATATTCCTAATCAAATTAATTCATTATGGAAGAAAAATCAAGTTCTTTTGATTTAACATTTACTGTTCAAGAACTTAAAAAATATTTACCTACCCAAGGACCTTTAAAAGATTATATCTTTTTAAATACATTAGCTTGTTTTCAAGACTTGCCTTTTCATGAGGCTATGAAACGTTCTTCCGAAATTTTTGGATATAAAACGTATTTAGACCTGAATGAATATCGCGACTTTTATGCAAAAGGACAAATTCGTAGGGAGGTACTCGAAAAAGTGCTAATCGACCAAAAAGGTGCTGAGAATCTAAATTTTTGGAAACAAAAATTAATTGATCAAGATTACCAAATTCGAATAAATTCACGTGTTGGAAAATTACGGGAAGCTTGGAAAAAATTCTTAAAAATCGATGTCGATAATTATGTACACCTCCATCTTTTCAGAATCGTTGGAGCGTATTTAGATCAAGGTATTTCAATTTGGAACTTTCCAGCAAACAAAAAAGGATTACGAAACTCCTTGATTGAATTAGAAAAAAATAGTTTCTCCAGTTTCTTTCGGACTAATCGTGCAAAAAAATTATTAGCCAACAAATCTATTGGAATTAAAGAATTGTTAGACATACTGGTTGGTAAAGAAGAATTATACTTTCAATATATTTTTGATCAACAATTTGAACACCAAGGTTGGTCGGGAATGGTTTCCTACTTAGAGAAAAATCCGCATGTACTTTTAGATAAACGAGCAATTGATTTAGAGGATTTTATTTTTCTAGAATTATTGTTAGAAATTGATACCCTAGATGACCGATATGCTGGTCAATGGACTGCATTAGGATTACTTGCAAAAAATGCAGGTAAAGATATTTTTGCACCTACGCGAAACGTGGAAATTGCAGAGGTGTTAAAATTATGGCAAGAAGCATACGAATGGTCTTACTATGATGATGTTTTGTTTTATCTAGCAAAACAAGAAGCGGAACCACTCCAAGAAAATGTGAGTTTCCAATCCTTATTTTGTATTGATGACCGAGAATGTTCATTTCGTACTTATGTTGAAAAATGCGACCCACAGGCAGAAACCTATGGTACAGCAGGATTCTTTAATATTGAGTTTTATTATAAACCAGATGGTGGAAAATATTTGACCAAATTATGTCCTGCACCACTTACCCCTAAATACCTGATTTTAGAAAAAGCGCATACCTACAAACATAAAAAAGAAGTCGGTTTTTCCAGTAAGAGTCATGGTTTATTCATTGGATGGTTAATGACACAAACAATGGGATATTGGGCTGCATTTAAACTCTTGAAATATATTTTCAAACCAAGTTATGGGAATACAACCGTAAGTTCATTTCAACACATGCGTCCTACTAGTTCGCTTATTTTTGAGAACAAAGGGGAAAACACGATGGAACATGAACTAACGATCGGATTTACGACCATTGAAATGGCAGATCGTATAGAGGGCTTGCTAAGAAGTATTGGCTTAATCGATAATTTTGCGCCGCTTATTTATGTGATTGGTCACGGATCTACGAGTGCAAACAACGCCTATTACTCCACCATGGATTGTGGCGCATGTTCTTGTAAACCTGGTTCTGTAAACGCGCGTTTAGCAGCATTAATGGGGAACCATTCAGAAGTACGAAAAATCTTAGCTGAACGAGGAATTCATATTCCAGAAGATACGCAGTTTATTGGTGGACTTCATGATACAGCGCAAGATTTAATGGTGTATTATGATATTGTTCAATTATCGGAACTTAATCAACAACAGCACTTAAAAAATCAAGCAGTTTTCAATCGCGCTTTAGAATTGAATGCAAAAGAAAGATCGCGTCGATTTATTTCGATTGATACTACAAAATCATTAAAAAAAGTACATAAAGCAGTACAAACACGTACTTTTTCATTGTTTGAACCTCGTCCAGAATTAGACCATGCTACGAATTCATTGTGTATTGTTGGTGGTCGTTGGATGACCAAAAACATCTTCTTAGATAGACGTGCATTCTTGAATTCATACAACTACAAACAAGATCCTTCAGGCACCTTTTTATTAACGATTTTGAATGCCGTCACGCCAGTATGTGGAGGGATAAATTTAGCGTATTATTTTGCAAAAGTAGATGATCAAAAATTTGGATCTGGCTCTAAATTACCTCATAATATTGTTGGTTTATTTGGAGTTACAAATGGTATAGAAGGAGATATTCGTCCTGGATTACCCAAACAAATGGTAGAAGTCCACGATCCGATACGTCTCATGTGTATCGTCGAACATTATCCTGAAATTGTTCTTGAAGTATTAGCAAAAGCACCAAATACATTTGAATGGTATCAAAATGACTGGATTAAATTAGTAGTTATACACCCAGAAACTAAAGAATTGTTTTTATTTAAAAAAGATCAATTTAGTAGCTACACACCCCAACATGCAGCATTAAAAACCAGTAATGATTTAGAACATTTAGTGGAATCAAGTCATACCAATATTTCGGTGCATCAACTAACAAAAGTATAAGGTCATGGAATATTTATTACATTATTTTTTAGTGATTCCTTTGTTAGGATACCTAATCAGCCTATTGATTCCATCTAGGAATGAATTTGCTATTTCTCGTTTAGCATTCGTTACTTTAAGTATCCAATTAGCTTTTGCCATCGGTTTTACAATTGCCTGGTTAAAGTCCGGTCACAGGGATATTAATTTAGCGGAATTTTCTATCTATAAAACAGAAGGATACGATTTCTTAATTGACTTATATTTTGATAGAGTTTCTGCCTTATTTTTATTAATGGGTGCATTTTTAACATTTTTAATTACCTATTATAGTCGTTTTTATTTACACCGAGAACAAGGATTCAAGCGTTTCTTTAATACGATATTGTTGTTTTATTTAGGATACAACATTATTATTTTGTCTGGTAATTTTGAAACACTATTTATTGGCTGGGAATTTTTAGGTATTTCCTCCTTTCTATTAATTGCATTCTATAGAGACCGTTACCTTCCTGTAAAAAACGCATTAAAGATTTTTTCACTGTATCGTATTGGAGATATAGGGCTAATACTTGCGATGTGGTTAAGTCACCATTTATTTCATGAGAATGTGACATTTGGTAAAATGCATAATGCAGAACTAGTGAGTCATTTACTCCAAAAACACAGTTGGGAAGGATTCTTTATTTCCTTTGTGATTTTGGTTGCTGCATTGGTAAAATCGGCACAACTCCCTTTCTCTTCCTGGTTACCAAGGGCAATGGAAGGTCCCACTCCATCAAGTGCAATTTTTTACGGCTCGTTATCGGTACATATTGGAGCGTTTTTACTTTTACGAACACATCCATTTTGGGAGCATCAAACAGTAATACGCGTAATTATCGGTTTCCTTGGTGTATTAACTTGTTTCGTTGCAAGTATGATGGCAAGAGTTCAAACATCCGTTAAAAGTCAGATAGCCTACTCCTCCATCGCGCAAATTGGATTGATATTCTTAGAAATTGTTACTGGATTTGATAATTTAGCCTTGTTTCATATTTGTGGTAATGCTTTATTAAGAACTTACCAACTTTTAATTTCTCCATCTATAGCGAGTTATAAAATCAAAGAGCAGTTGTACGCTTATGAACCACGTGAAAAAACGATTGAAGATAGTTTTCCAAAACGCATCGAATATTCCTTTTATATTCTGAGTTTAAAAGAATGGAATTTAGAAACGATTATCTATCAATTATTCATTTCACCAATAAAAAAGGTCGGACAAAAATTTCGATTTTTCCGACTTAAACTTGGACTAGTATTTTTTATTGCTATATACGTATCTGGAGTTTTGCTACTTTTCAGGAAGTCTATAATCCCTGTTTTTCTAGAAAATTACCTACCTGGATTCTTTGCATTTATTGGTTTGTTAATGGTCATTAAAGCATTTACCGAACGAAGAAATGTACAACTTAGCTGGTTCATGGTTATGATGAATCATTTTTGGATTGCTTTAGCTATCTCCATTAATTCTGAAATTCATTTTTCTACCATTGCAATGTATCTATCTGGTGTTATAGTTTCAGGAGCTGTAGGATTTACTGCTATTCGTATATTGATTAAAAAAGAAAAACGGATTACGCTTGCGCGTTTTCAGGGACATACCTTTGAATATCCTACGATTGCGTTTGTATTTCTTTTAGCATGTTTAGGCATGGCGGGATTTCCAATTACCCCAACGATGATTGGCGAAGATTTAGTTTTTTCGTCCATTCGGGAAGACCAATATTTTTTAGCGCTATTCCTTGCAATCAGTTTGATTGTCGATGGATTAGCATTGGTAAGAATTTATGCACGCTTGTTTTTAGGACCGCATGTAAAAACGTATCATTCGATTGCGCATAAATCCAGTTGATTTCGACTCCGCTCAATCTGACTGGATTTTCGACTCCGCTCAATCTGACTTAATGTAGTTTATCTGAGCCGAATCTAATAAAACTAAATTTAAAAACTTTAAATTAAACAAAAATGAAAACTCAAAACAAAAACAACTTACCAAAAGATGGAATAGACGGATTAAAAGAAAATTTTAGTTCGGATGCAATATCTGGTTTTTTGGTATTCTTACTAGCATTACCTTTAAGTTTAGGTATTGCGAAAGCGAGTGAATTTCCAGCAATCTATGGGTTAATCACTGCAATGGTAGGAGGGATACTCGTAAGTTTACTAGCTGGCTCAAAATTAACGATTAAAGGGCCAGCGGCTGGATTGATTGTGATTGTTGCTGGATCCGTAACGGATTTTGGTGGTGGAGAAAAAGGATGGCACCTAGCGTTAGGAGCAATCGTGGTTGCAGGAGTGATACAAGTAGTGTTTGGTCTATTAAAAATGGGGAAATTAAGTGACTTTTTTCCTCTTTCTGCAGTACACGGAATGTTAGCTGCTATTGGAATAATCATTTTCAGTAAACAGATTCATATTTTAGCAGGGGTAAATCCAATGACAGTAGATGGAAAATCAATGGTTGAACCATTGGAACTATTAGCATTGATACCAGATACATTAGTCCATTTTTTCGCGCATAAAGAAGTTGCATTTATTGGATTAATAAGTTTAGTAATCGTATTTGGATGGCCAATGTTAAAAATTAATTTCTTAAAAAAGATACCGGCTCCACTTGTTGTGTTGATAATATCCATTCCTTTAGCGATGGTTTTAGGTGTGCAAAACGTACCTGAACACTTGGAAAACGGGGAAATTATAAAAGCATTTAATCCCTTGGTAAGTTTTGACAAAGGATTATTTGACATACTTGGGGTACGTGTTAGTTTTGAAGGATACCATCAAATCGGAACATTTATTAAATATGTAATTATGTTTGCGTTAGTTGGAAGTCTAGAAACCTTATTAACCGTAAAGGCAATCGATATGCAAGAACCTTTCAAACGAAAATCCAATATGAACAAAGATTTGATTGCCGTTGGAATTGGTAATATTGTCGCTGGAATATTAGGTGGTTTACCTATGATTAGTGAGGTGGCACGTTCTTCTGTGAATGTTGCAAATGGTGGTAAAACACGTTGGGCGAATTTCTTTCATGGAATCTTTATATTGATCTTTTTGATTTTTGCTGTTTCCTTTAGCAATTATATACCTAATGCAGCACTTGCATCCATGTTAATCGGTGTTGGATACAAATTAGCAAATCCAAAAGAATTTGGACATATGGCAAAAATAGGCATCGAACAAATTAGTATTTTTCTCATAACCATACTTGTTACTTTATCTACCGATTTACTCGTTGGTATTGGTGCAGGAATCTTATTCAAATTGTTAATTCATTTATATAATGGTTCACCAATCAAACATTTATTTAATGCAAAAACAGTCATTGACGGAAATACCATCATCGTTAAAGGTTGCGCTGTTTTCAGCAATTTTGTAGGAGTCAAAAAATCTATTGATAGGTTTAAACGCAGTGAGGATGTAGTTTTTGATGTTTCTACATGTAAACTAGTAGACCATACCGTGATAGAAAATCTGCATCACATAAAAATTGATTTTGAAGACGAAGGGGGCTCATTTACCATCCAAGGGTTGGAGGAATTTACGCCTGTTACTAAATCGAAACACAAATTTGCTGCAGTTAAGAAGTGATTTTTGAAAGTTTTTTCTTCGTTCGGCTTCAAAATTAACATCCTCATTTACGCATGTAAACTCCGGTATTAATTTTTTGTCTGCCTCGAAAAAACTCCCAAAAACAACTTATTTACACAACAAAAAAGCTAAACAAATGATAAAACAAATTGTAGTATTCATATTTCTTCTTTTTACGTCTACAACCTTCGGACAAAAGAAAATAGCAGACCAAAACCATGCATGGGTTATTTACCAAGGAAATCATAAACTTTCTAAGAAATGGGGATTACATACCGAATATCAATGGCGTCGTGCGGATTACTACCAACACTGGCAACAATCCCTTTTACGTATTGGTTTAGACTATCACTTAAATGCAAATGCATTTTTTTCTGCAGGTTATGGTAGTATCATCACCTTTCAATACGGTGAAATGCCTGTTAGTCATCAATTTAACGAACACCGTATTTGGGAACAATTCACACAAAAAAGCACCATTGGTCGAGTGGATATACAGCATAGATACCGTTTAGAACAACGTATCCTAGATAATTACATAAAATCTGGTAATGAATACGTGAAAGATGGTACTATGTTTAGAAATCGCATTCGCTATAGAGCAATGGCATTCATTCCAATAAACCATAAAACAATGAGCGACAACACATTATTCTTGAATGTTAATGATGAGGTCTTTTTAGGATTTGGTGAAGGAATAGGAACAAATATTTTAGATCAGAACCGATTACAAATTGCATTAGGGTGGAAATTTAATGCAAAATGTATGGTTCAAGCTGGTTATATGAATCAGTACGTAGTTAAAAACGCAAAAGTTTCTCCTACAAATACCGTATTAGACCAAGCCGAAAATAACAATACGTTAACCATTGGGTTGACCTATAATTTTGATTTCAGTAAAAAAGACTAAATAATAATTCATGTACTCTAGCATGGATTATATATAAATTTATGTAATATTGTACATAAATTATTTTAATTGAAGTTAAAACATTACATACTATTCTTTTGTCTATTTGCTGTAATTTCTACAAAAACCTATGTAGCAATTTATACACTTTTTTCAGATTCTGACATCGAATTATCGAATGAACTAGACGAAGAAGATACAGATGATGAAGAAGATAGTGAGGAAGATCCCGAAAAAGAAACAAAAGAAAAAGACATCTATATTTCCTCCTGCCACTTTACTTATACCGAGCAAAAAAATAATACAAGAACCAATAAAACGATTCATTACTACAAAAATCAACATTATTTAACCCCCAATTTAGAAAGTTTTTTCTCACCTCCTGACGCAATAAGTTTATCCTGATTTACTTGAACAGTTTCTGTTCAAAAACGTTTAAACTTTATTATTATGGAAAATTTCTATCATCAATTACTTGAGAATAACAAGGATTGGGTTGCGGAAAAACTTGCTATCAACCCACATTATTTTGAAAAATTAGCTGCAGGACAAAAACCACCCGTACTTTGGATCGGTTGTTCTGATTCGCGCGTACCTGCCAATGAAATTATTGGTGCTGAACCAGGAGAAGTATTCGTACACCGAAATATCGCCAACATGGTAATTCATTCAGACATGAACATGTTAAGTGTTCTAGATTATGCTGTGAATGTACTTGAAGTTAAACACATTATTGTCTGTGGACATTACGGTTGTGGTGGTATCCAGACCGCAATGAAAAATCAACATATCGGAATCATTGACAATTGGATTCGCCATATCAAAGACGTGTATCGCTTAAACGATGATGAATTAAATGCCATCGAAAACGAACAGGAACGTTTTAATCGTTTTGTTGAGTTAAATGTAAATGAACAAGTAAACGATTTAGCAAAAACTTCCATTGTGCAAAAAGCATGGGAAAAAGGACAGCAATTAGGGATACACGGATGGGTATATGGTTTAAAAAATGGCTTAATTAAAGACTTAGAACTTTCCATGTGGGACAACTCTAAACTTCCAGCTGTTTATAAATTAGATTTTTAAAAATGTTTACTCTAGATAACTTAAAAAAAGATTTACCTGCAGGATTAGTGGTTTTTCTTGTTGCGCTTCCTCTATGCCTAGGTGTAGCACTTGCGAGTGGTGCTCCTATTATTTCTGGAATTATATCCGGTGTAATTGGAGGTATTGTAGTCGGATTAATAAGTCGTTCACATATAAGTGTCAGTGGTCCTGCAGCAGGACTTACGGCAGTAGTATTTTCTGCGATTCATCAATTAGGTAATTTCGAAACCTTTTTAATGGCTGTTGTCATTGCAGGCGTACTACAAATTATCGGTGCTTATTTACGCGCGGGAATTATTGCAAATTATATCCCATCTAATGTTATCAACGGACTAATATCTTCCATAGGTATCATATTGATTTTAAAGCAAATACCTCACGCGTTTGGTTATGATGTTGTAGCAGAAGAGGATTTTTCGTTTATTCAAAAAGATCACCAAAATACATTCTCCGAGCTTTTCAATATTTTGAATTACTTTTCCTATGGCGCTATCCTTATCAGTATACTTTCATTATTGATATTAATCTATTGGAAAAAGATTCCCATTAAATGGCTACAAGCAATGCCATCTTCGCTCGTTGTTGTTATTTTTGGAATCCTGATAAATCAAGTATTTATTCATTTTTTCCCATTCTTTATCATCCATGAAAAACATTTAGTTTCCATTCCCAAAATAGACAGTATAAGTGCTATTTTCACTTTTCCTTCTTTTGCGTCCTTGGCAAATAAAAATGTTTGGTTTGTAGGTATAACGATCGCAATTATTGCTTCGCTGGAAACCTTATTAAATCTAGAAGCTGTTTCTAAAATTGACCCATTAAAACGAAAAGTATCTTCGAACCGCGAATTACTCGCACAAGGATATGGAAATTTAATTTCTGGTCTTATCGGCGGAATTCCTGTTACATCTGTAATAGTTCGAAGTTCGGTGAATATAAATGCTGGTGTTAAAACAAAAATGTCCACAATATTCCATGGTGTATTATTAGTAATAAGTATTCTATTTTTAACGCCATTTTTAAATATGATTCCTTTGTCGTCTCTTGCTGCCATTTTATTACTTACAGGATATAAACTGGTAGATCCAAGAACATTTAAAGAAAAATATCAAAAAGGCTGGAATCAATTTATACCTTTTATCGCTACTGTTATCGCGATATTCTTTACCGACTTATTAATCGGAACCATTATTGGTCTTACAGTCAGCATCTTATTTTTATTGAAAAGCAATTATAAAAATCCGTTTAAAATAAAAACGGAAAAAATGAATGTGAAAGAAACCATTACCATTGAATTACCGAACCAAGTATCTTTTTTAAACAAAGCATCTATCCAAAATACCTTATGGAAACTTCCAAAAAATTCGAATGTAATTATTGAAGCAAAAAACAGTGATTTTATCGATGAAGACATCTTGGAAATTTTCGAAACATTTAAAAATACGGTTGCGATTGAAAATAATATACAGTTAAACATTTTTGGATTTAAAAACAAATTTCACATTCAAGATCAAGTGCAATTTAGTACCGTTATTGGTAAAGAAGAGCAACAAAATTTAAGTTCTCATGATGTTCTAGAAATTTTAATCGCAGGAAACAAACGTTTTGCCGAAGGTAAATTCACTGAAAAGTATCTTACCGAACAAGTACAAGCAACCTCCCATCACCAAAATCCGATTGCGGTTATCGTGTCCTGTATCGATTCTAGAACTAGTCCGGAACTCGTTTTTGACCTTGGAATTGGCGATTTAATTTCGATTCGTATTGCAGGAAACATCATCAACCAAGAAATTATTGAAAGTATTGAATTTGCGTGTCAAAAAATCGGCACCAAACTCATTGTGGTATTAGGACATTCTAATTGTGGAGCAGTAACCTATGCTGTCGAATCAGGAACAGAATATTATACTTCAATCACTTCCAAAATTCAAAATTCTATTGAAATTTGTGGTTGTACACCAGAAAAAATAAAAACAGATCCAGCACTTTTGGACAAAGTCATAAAATTGAACACCAATAATTCCATCACGGATATTTTAATGCATAGTGCATTTATAAAATCGGAAACAGAACAACAAACAATTACAATGGTATCTGGTTTTTATGATACACGTAATGGATTGGTGGAATTTGTGGAATTTTGATTTTTTGTTTTGTTTTTCGTTTTTTTTGTAGAGACGCAATGCATTCAATTAATTTGGATGGCATTGTCGTAAAGACGCGATGCATCGCGTCTCTACGACAATGCATCCATTTCCTCCACTTGTGTTTCCCATACGGAAACAACACTATCTAATTCCTTTTTAATTTTATCATACTCTGCTAAAACCTTATCGGCATTTGCTTTATCTGAATAATCCAAATGCAGAATAACCTCATCCATTGCTTTAACCTTGTTTTCCAATGCCTCTATTTGTTCCTCTGATTTTCTAATCTGATTTTGCAGGGAATTTTTCTTGCGCTTTACTTCTTTTTGCTCTTCCTGTGTCAACTCTTTTGTCACCTCTTTCACTTCTTTACTCTTCGCTTTCGTCGCTCCGTCACTCGTAACTCGTAACTCGTCTCCTGAGCCTGTCGAAGGATCCACTGCCATTTTCTTCGCCAAGTATTCCTTCACGTCATAATGGTAAATTTTCAAGGTTTTATCTTGTATATCCCAGATACGATTGGTTAAACCATCCAAAAATTCACGGTCATGCGATACCACAATAAAGGTTCCTTCGTAGTTAATCAACGCGCGTTTTAACACCTCTTTGGATTGAATATCTAAGTGATTCGTAGGTTCATCCAGAATCAAGAAGTTACAAGGACTCAATAACAACTGACATAAAGCCAAACGCGTACGTTCACCACCTGAAAGTACCCCCACTTTTTTATCTACCTCTTCGCCGGTAAACAAGAACGTTCCTAAAATAGAACGTAAATCTTTTCGAATTTCACCTTCGGCGATATCATCTACCGTTTCGTAGATTGTTTTGTTGACATCTAATTTTTCAGCCTGATCTTGCGCGAAGTAAGTGATTTTCACATTGTGTCCATAATTCACGATACCATCCCCATCCAAGGTTCCCATGATACGTTTTAACAATGTAGATTTACCTACACCATTCGGACCTAAAAGCGCGATTTTCTCCCCACGACCAACGGTGATACTTATTTCCCTGAAAAGGACTTTATCGTTAAATGTTTTTCCCATGCGCTCCATTTCCAAAATCCATTTCCCTGGTTGTAAACTCAATGGAAAAGAAACCTTCATTTTTGCAACTGCATCGTTCTCTACCTCAATAATTTCCGTTTTATCCAACTTCTTCATTAAGGATTGGGCAAATGCCGCTTTACTTGCTTTCGCACGGAATTTATCAATTAACTCTTTAGTATGTTTGATGTCTTTTTCTTGTTGTTTTTTCGCATTGGTCATCAAGGCCAACTCCTCTTCCCGACGGATTTTATATAAGGAATAAGGCAAAGGATAATCATTTACTTTTCCTTGAGAAATCTCCAGCGTTCGTTTGGTAACATTATCTAAAAATAAACGGTCGTGCGAAATAACAATCACAATCCCTTCAAATTTAGTTAGGTAATTCTCCAACCACGAAATGGAAATGATGTCCAAGTGATTGGTAGGCTCATCCAGTAAAATTACATCTGGCTTATTTACTAAAATTCTTGCCAATTCAGCGCGCATTTTCCAACCTCCTGAAAACGTACTTAATTCGCGATTAAATTCTTCTATTTCAAATCCTAAACCAACTAAAATCGAGGCAATTTTCTCTTCCCATTGAAATCCTTCATGAAACGCAAATAAATCGTTTAGTTCTGTTAGTTCATCCAACAACCCCAAATACGAATCTGCTTCATAATCGGTACGGGTCACTAAATCATGATTAATTTCATCCAAACGTGTTCGTACACGATTCAATAATTCATTCGAAAAGTACAAATAATCGTAAACAGACTTGGTAGTATCAATTTTGATATCTTGCGTCAAAAATCCTATGGTAGTATCCTTTGGGGTATGAATTCTTCCCTCGGATGGTTTTTCCATTCCCGACAACAACTTCAACATGGTCGATTTACCTGCTCCATTTTTTCCTGCTAAACCAATTTTATCCCCACGGTTAATTTGTAAGGTAATATCTTTGAATAAATGTCCTTGCGGGAGGTAAACTCCAAGTTGTTCTAGATTAATCATGGTGCAAAGATAGGGATTTCATTTTGGAGGGGAAAATTGATTTTACAACTTGAAACTATGAAAAATCATGAAAACACCCGCAAAATCACAAACTGCTCAAAAACAACAAATTAAACAATTACTACTTTAGATTATCATGATAATACAAACCAACACTTTGGATTATCCTAAAAAACGATTGGTTATATCATTGAAAAAACTAATTTCTATCCTACCCCAATCGCTCCATAAATTCATCGATCCTTTTATAGATATTCATAAAAAATTTATTTCGGATTTTTTGAGAGCATTTAGACAAAGGGGTGGAATTATCCATAATTCGTTTAATCCATTTTTCGTTTTCATGAATAAAAACAGGTTCTACACATTTCAAGATATTAAATGTATTAAAACTCAAATATAAAAAATTGACATTTTCTAATTTAGCGAGTACACAATTATTACCAATAGAAACATCACTTACATACAATTGAAATTGATCAGAGCTATCATTATTTTTTTTGTATCCATGGATCGTTTGACGCTCAATTTTCTCTACCATCTTTTTGACTTCCGTACAAATCGCATAGGTGGTTTTTTCGGAATCAATATAACCCGCATCATTATAAAACTCAATCTGTTTCAAAAAACTGTTGACGGTATTTTCTGTCCAAATTTCCAAGGAGGGAATACGTTTGTATTTCTCAGACAACTCCTTGGAAATATTGATAATCTCTTCATTAATAATATTTTCTGAAAAAGATTTCTGTTGAAATTCTTCCGTATACAAGATCGATTTTTGCCAATAAAAAAGTTTAAAAGCCCCAAGTAAAGGGAATTCAAAATAATGAAACAATGGAATATCTTCCGCACAAAAAATTAATTCGGTTGATTTATCTAATCCAATAGCATCTAAATCTGCACTTAACTTGTTTAAATAGCGAACTATTTCATTAGATTCTGAAGTATAGGTCGTAAAATGAAAATTAACCATACTATTATTAATTTGAAAAGGATTTTCGATTTGATAATGCGCTATTAATATAGCAGCCTCATCTAAAGACAAAGCTGTTTCCCCACGCATTCTTCGGTACACAGCATCCTTACTGATTTGTAATAGGTCTGAAATTTCATCCGCATACGAAAAGGCATGCTGAATTTTCGCTTTGATTTTTTCGAGTAATTCTATTTGATAATTGAATTTGTTGATTTTCATAATTTCCGAGAAATAACACTACTATACAAATACGTATCTTTTGATTTTCAAATAGATAAACACGCTCAAAATTAACAATATAAAGTTACATCCGTTTGTGCCAGTTGCGAAAAATGCAACTATCTACTTATTCTTACCGATCTTTCGTAGAAATTACTAAAATTCAGCTATCCAAATCAAGCAGTTTGCAAAAAGTAAGTTTTTAAATCGTAACAGTTTGATTATCCGATTATATCTTACTACATCTACAACCTACTTTTGTCATATATCAAATAGAAAGTCTATTTACGATTAAACCTAAATTAACTAAAAATGAAAAAATTATTATTTATTCTATTATTCATTACGGGTAATTTACAAGCACAATTGATAACTTATTGGGCAGGTCCAAAAATCAATTTTAACATGTCAAAAACAGATGATAAACTAGGTAACCGTATTAGCGGTGGTTTTGAAGTATCTGTATGGGCTTGGGGAGGAGATGGCATGCCTAAAGGTGCTGATATTGGATTTGAAGTTGAAAGAGATAGAGTACGTATCTACGCGGATATACAGGCTGGAATGTTACTAGGATTATCAATGGGTCCAGTAATCGAAATTGCAAATAAAAGAGCCAATTTAGGATTTCAAACTGCTTTATGGGGCGCTGCATTAATTGGAGCAGAAGTTAAATACAGACGTATCGACTCAAAGAATTATTTTGCACCAGGATTCATGATAAAACTACCACTTCATACATCTCAATATCACAGTGATGGCACATCCAATGAATACGATGAATTTAGTAAATTCGGTATAATAAATTAATAAGAATCGAATTCCGTTTTACATACAAAAAATGATTGAACCCTTTAAAAAATCACACATAAATTTGTACCGGAAGTTATAGCTAAAAAACAATTATACCCTCCTAAACCTTCAACCTACTTTTGTCTTCTATCAAATAGAAAGTCTTTTTCGATTAAACCTAAATTAACTAAAAATGAAAAAATTATTATTTATTCTATTATTCATTACGGGTAATTTACAAACACAATCTTATTTTGGTCAATCAGATTTAGCTTTCTTTGCCGGTCCAAAAATAAATATTAACATTTTAAAATCAGAGGATAAAGTCAGTAAGCGTATTAGTGGTGGATTAGAGATATCGGCATGGGTTTTGGGAAGAGGAATTCCTAGAGGGCTTGATTTTGGATTTGAAATTGAACGAGATAGAGTGCGGATATACTCGGATATACAAGCTGGAATGCTACTTGGTTTAGCAATAGGTCCAGTAATCGAAATTACAAATAAAAGAGCCGATTTAGGATTTCAAGCTGCTTTATGGGGTGTTTTTATGTTTGGTGGAGAAGCTAAATTCAGACGTATTAATTCAAAGGATTATTTTGCACCAGGCTTCATGTTTAAAGTACCTTCTGTCTCATTTTTAAATTCGATTTTTTCAAGTAATTAGATTTGATGATTGAAACCTTTAAAAAATAACTGAATAACAGTAATTTAGCAAATCAATAAATTTTCTAATTATTTTATGCTTTTGTAAGATGGAATTAAACGAAATACTTAACGCTAAAATAAATTGGTTCATACACTCTGCATCGTATGCTTCGCAAAGCATTTTAGTATTTCTCTACTTTCTTTTTTTATACTTTTTTGTAGGAACTCTTTTTCAATTTATTTGCAAAAAATTAGAAAGAAGAAAAATCATCCATAAAATTGTACCGGAAGTTGTTGCTAAAAAACAACTTATTTTCGAAATAAAACATTCGCTGATCTCTATTGTGATTTTTGCGTTTTCAGGGTGGCCTATCATTTATTTTGTCCGAAATGGATTTATTTCACTTGAAAAGACAACGATAATAAGCGTTCTTGTAGGTGTTATATTACTGAATATTTGGAATGAAATACATTTTTTTATTGTCCATCGCATCATGCATACTCCTTGGTGCATGAAAAACATTCACATAATACACCATCGTTCCAGAATTCCAACCATCTTTTCTGTCTACAGTTTTCATCCCGTAGAAGCACTTTTATTAAGTACGGTACCGCTACTTTTAGCATTATTCATTCCACTATCTCCTGTAGCAATTGCTATTTATCCTTTTAGCAGTATTGTGCTGAATCTCGTTGGCCATTGTAACTATCGATTATGGAAAGCGGAAGGACCTTCTTGGTTTCGTCTTGCTACTTCTCACAATGAACATCATGTAGAAGGGAAAAAAAATTATGGCTTTGCGAGTTCACTTTTAGATAAATTATTAAAAATAAAATAACATGAAAAACGTATATATTACTTCCATGGGAGTTCACCTTCCTGGTCCAGCAATCAATAACGATGAAATAGAAGACTATTTAGGAAAAATAAATAACGAACCTAGTAAACTAAAACATAGAATTCTTAAACAAAATGGAATTCAAACACGTCATTACGCCATTGACAAAACACAAAAAACATATATCAACAATGCAAGCATGGCCGCAAATTCAGTTATTAATGCAATTGATAAATCAAATGTTCGATTAGATAAAATTCAATTATTAGCAACCGGAACAACACAAGCAGATTTACCTATCCCTGGATTTGGCAGTATGGTACACGCAAAACTTCCTGTAAACAAATGTGAAATTGCCAGTTTTCAAAGTGTATGTGCTAGTGGCGTTATGGCATTAAACAATGCGTACCTAAACATTGCGAGTGGGAAAAAAGAAAATGCAGTTGCCCTAGGTTCTGAATTAGCTTCCCGCCTATTTAAAAGTTCTCGTTTTGATGGACAGGGAATGAAAGACGTTCCTTTTGACACAGAATTCCTAAGATGGATGCTATCCGATGGTGCTGGAGCAGCTGTATTACAAGACAAGCCACATGAAAATCAATTATCGCTAAAAATAGAATGGATTGATTTACAGTCTTCTGCCAATGAACATCCTGTCGTCATGTTTACTGGAAAAAACGATAATAAAAACGAAGATGAAATCACTTGGTTAGATTATCCTTCCTATGAAGAAGCGTCTGCAAATGGTGCAATCAATTTGAAACAAGATGTACGATTGTTAAATGATGTCATAAAAACTGGAATTACCCATTATTTTGAACTGATCGATCGTGGCATGTTTAAAACGGAAGAAATTGATTTTCTATGTTGTCATTATTCCTCTGAATTTTTCAAAGGTCAAATACAAGATTTATTAATCAAAGGCGGAGCTTATATTTCCGAAGAAAAATGGTTTAGTAATTTAAAAACAAAAGGAAATACGGGATCTGCATCCATCTATATTATGTTGGAAGAATTACTTTATTCCGGAAAATTAAAAGCTGGACAAAAGATTCTATGCATGGTTCCTGAAAGTGGAAGGTTTATTACGAGTTATCTGTTACTTACAGTGGTTGGACCATCCAATAGTTCTGAAACACACGAAGTGCAAACGGCTATCCGTGAAGTGGAAGCACCTGAATTAATACTTCAACCATCGGAAGTAGCTGAATGGTTAGTACGACAATTAACACAAGTGTGGATCAACTTCGAAACAGAATTACTAAACGTACCAATTATCCATAAAATTCACTCCGGAAATTTGTCCAGAGAAGATTACAAACTGTTATTACACGATTTAAGACAACAAGTCATTGATGGTTCGCAATGGATTTCCCGTGCGGCATCCAATATTGACATTGAACTATTTGATTTACGCTCTGCATTTATCAAACATTCGGCTGCAGAACACAAAGATTATCAGATTTTAGAACGTAATTGGGTAGCGATGGGCTGGAATTTAGAAGCTATTTTAACAGGAAATAAAAATATCGGTTCGATGTCCTTAAGTTCGTTTGTTTTTAACCAAGCATCTAAAAATAATCCTTTGGATTTAATGGGCTCCATGTTTATTATCGAGGGAATAGGAAAACGTTTAGCCGCTTATTGGGGGGAATTAATGCAAAAACAATTACATTTATCGGATGATCAAGTTTCTTTCTTTACCTACCATGGTGTGGCGGATGAAAATCACTTTCATAATTTAGAAAAAGCCTTAGATCATCCAAAAATGACGATTGAAATCGCGCAACGCATAGTAAAAACTGCAAAAGTTACTGCCAAATTGTACAAAATGCAATTGCAAGAATTAGGGAATTATTAAATAAAAACAATGAAAAATTTAGACCCAATTACAGACTTAAATACGCACGACCCGAGAGACCCAAATCCTTGGTTAGCATTGTATCTGGACAATAGTATTCCAATTAATCCAAGTGCTAAAGCAGCTTTGATGTACGATAATGATTCAAAATCAAGAAAATACATCCTACCCTTGATTTTCGTTTTTTCAAAAATCACCATGTTTGGCTTTCATGTGTTCAAGTTCTTCTTCCCAAAACTAATTAATGCGCCTAAAATGCTGCATAGAATACTTAGTGTTGGACTAAAATACTTTGTAAGTAAAGACGCAAATCTTCTCATTTTTAGACACTTTCATATTGGTACTGAAATCTTATTATTTATTGAAGCGAATGTAGAAGGGGTTTCGTTGCCGATGGATCCAATTCAGCCGAAAGATTTTGAAGATGTGAAAGACAATATATTTCTTCGTCACGACTTAAATTTATACAATTTTGTCATCAAACTTAACTCCTGTCTTATTGAAGGTAATAATCCTTTTCAGCCTACCAAAGCGTTAGATTATTCAATGATTACAGAAGATAAATTTAACCACATCGATTTTCCAGATAGATGGACAAACGTGTTAGACCTTCGAAGTGCAATTGAGTTATTCACCCCGTTTTACCAGTTTTTTCTAACTTCCAATGACTTTGTAAGAGCCTCCAATAGTTTACAATTGGATGAAACGATCGCAATCTACGCTTCCCGCTTGTTGAATACTCCTGCCCATTTAGGCTTGGTAAATAATAAACATCCGATGGTTCCAGAAACTACCTATACCGCCGCGTATCGCTTAGTTTTACATGGTTTGTCGGCGGAGACACTCCATCGAATTTTAGTGATGAATAAAACAAAACAACATGCAGATGGGATATTAGTTAATCATCCAGATTAATACAATAATCCACTACAATTCATGCGCTTTATCCTGAAAGGGTGTACAATTAATATCCATGAAAGTCAACGCTTACAAACCAACTAATGAACTATTAGCTTCTGTCATCGAATGCTTTTATTTTCTTTCTAGGGAAGAAGGGGAACCCAATACACGTTACTTAACTTTCCCATCTGTCAACAGTATTTGGAGTATTAATAGTAATACGAAAGTTGTTAAGAATCAAAACATTTATCAAATACAAGAAGCTAAAAACACACTAATTAATTCTGCTATAGTTTGCCGTTTTAAAGAGGCATTTTGTTTCGAATACCGAGGTGCAGCAGAAGAAATCACCATTTACTTTAAACCATTAGGCATTAATGCATTTCTTGACAAACCACTTAACGCATATGCAGAAGGAATTGAAAATTTATTTCTTCCATTTGAAGACTTAAGGGAGTTTTTTCAGACAATTTTCAACGAAAAGCTAAGTGAAAAAGAAAAGTTAGAACGTATTGAAACTTATTTTTTATCCAAGCACACAGGTTTTAATCACCCTTTTTTACATCCATTTCTTTTAGAACTCGAAAAGGACAACTATACTATTAACGAACTAGCAACAAATTTTAATACAACACCCAAAACAGTTATTAAACATTTCGAAAAACACCTATGTAAATCTCCAAAAGAATATCAAAAAATTATTCGGTTTCGAAAAGCACTAGCAAAGATTCAAGTGCAGAACGAACCACTTTCAATGACAGAATTATCCTATATTCTAAACTATTTTGATCAATCCCATCTTACAAGAGAATTCAAAGCGCTAACAGGATATACGCCCTCCTATTTCTTTAAAAATATTAGTACAATTGGTGCTGGCAAAATAAATTGGATGTTTTTATAAGGGGTTAATTTTATACAATTTCTAACAGATTTATCTGTTTACATTTGTCACATAATCAATAACAAAATACTATGAAACTAATTTTATCCGCAGTACTAATTTTTACTTGCACATTTATTTTTTCTCAAACCATTACCGACAAATCCTTACTTTGGAAAGTATATGGAAATGGAGCATCCGATACAAGTTACTTATACGGAACCATCCACATGATTGAAAAGAAAGATTTCAAAATAACACCGCAAATCAAAAGAACTTTCAAAAGAGCAAATACGCTTGTAATGGAAGTGAATTTAGAAATGGATGATCAAACGAAAAAGGTAATAGCGAAGCAAATTATGTTTCCCAATCGTAAAACAATCAAAGATTATTTATCACTATCGGACTACCAGTATTTTCATTCTTATATGATCGACACTTTAAAGATTATGCCTTTAAAAGTAACCATTTACGAAATGATGACTCCTTTCTTTCTTCAAGCCATAATTCTTAAAGAACAAATGAATAAAGCAGTTTCATACGAAGAGAAATATGCGAAAATGGCTAAGAAAAAAGAAAAACTTTTCGTTGAAACAATACAAGAACAATTAAATGTTGTTGCTGGCGACTCTCTGGATATTCAAGCAGAAAAACTAATTAAAGATATACGTGCTGGCAAAATGAACGCCACTAGCGAATTCAAAAAAATGACTGATTTATATGTACAGCAAGACTTACAAGGACTCTATAACTACATTGTTCAAAGCATGTTAGAATCAGAGGAAACACCTGAAAAATCAAAAGAAATGATAGCAAAAATGTTGGTTAACCGAAATAAAAATTGGATCCCTAAATTGGAAAATTGGATGAAGAAAAAGTCATTGTTTATTGCAGTTGGTGCAGGACACTTAGCAGGAGATGAAGGTGTTATAAATTTACTGAAAAGGCAAGGTTATACCGTTGAACCCGTGTTCAATTAATTCCATATCACATTTAAAAATGTAATATTCTGGTAATTAAATCATTCTACAGAAACATCAAAAGCCGTTTTGCAAACTTATACAGGAATAAGTATGAAAAAATTTAATATTATTCGATTTTTATACACCTCATTTTTAGTGCTTGGGATTTACAAGATTTTGTTTAAACAGGATTACATAGAGGCATCCTCTTTATTCGGAATAGCCTTAGTCTTTGATCCTTTCGATCAAAAGCAATCTTGGAAGGATCGACCGTTATGGCAAAAAGTATGGTTAATAATACATTTAGCGATTACTGCTATTTTCTTTGGATATGGAGTAGGGATTGCAGATAAATAATTTCGTACATTCGTTCATATTTACAGAGAATGGGAAATTACCTTCATATTATCATTAGTACATCGGGAGTTTACCTCTTCATCATCCTTGCTTTACGTGTCTTGGGAAAAACCGAACTAGCACAGTTATCCATTACCGACTTAATTTTCGTCTTATTAATCAGTAATGCGGTTCAAAATGCGATGGTTGGATCCGACACTTCGCTTGGAGGAGGGATTTTAGCGGCTAGTGTACTATTTATTCTCAACTTCATTTTCAAAAAACTGAAATACAAATTCCCTAGCCTTCGCAAAGTATTGGAAGGTGAACCTGTGATTTTAATTCACCATGGTAAAATCATCGAAGCTAATTGTAAAAAAAACGGAATTACCAAAGAAGAATTATTACAAGCAATTCGCGAACACGGAAGTCATACCATTGAAGAAGTGGATAGTTTAATTTTAGAAACGGACGGTAATATTAGTGTGGTGTCTAATGAATACAAACATCACAGCATTAGAAGATTGAAAAAGAGAAAAAATGCATAATTTCTAGCAAAAATAGTATCTTTGATGTATGAATACAAAAGCAGAAATAGTTCACAAATTGAAAGAGATTAAATCATTTCTTGAGATGGAATATGCTGTTTCTTCTATCGGTATTTTCGGTTCTTTTTCAAATGAAACCCAAACTTCAAAAAGTGACATAGACATCTTAGTGGAGTTTAACTCTCCTATCGGGTGGAAATTTTTCACGCTTGAATTGTATCTACAAAAATTATTGAACAGAAAAGTAGATTTAATTACCAAAGATGCTTTAAAAAGACAATTAAAAGATCAAATTCTAAAAGATACTTTATTCATTTAAGTTGAAAAAAAGATTAGTAGACAAAACTATCATTTAATGCATCTATTTAATATTATAGACTACACCCTACTCGATCCTGCGGCTTCTGAACAAGAAATTCTAGACCTATGTGCAAAAGCGATTAAACTTCAGGTGGCATCTATTTGTATTACCCCTGATAAAGTCTGTATTGCAAAACAAGAACTAGAAAACTCAAAAGTTTTGGTCTGCACAGTCGTCTCTTTTCCTTCCGGAGAAAACTCCATCGAAGAAAAAACACATGAAACTACTGAAGCTATACTCAATGGCGCGGATGAAATTGATGTTGTTATTAATTACAAAAAAATAGACAACGCATCTTACCTCATCGAAGAACTAAACAACTTACGTGAATTATGTCACGCTCACACCAATAAATTAGGGCAACCCATCACACTTAAAGTAATCGTTGAAAGCGGTTTACACACGCTTGATGAAACTGCATTTTTCACCAACATATGTATCCAAACTAAAATAGATTACATCAAAACTTCTACAGGAAAAGTCGCGATTGGAGCAGAGTTAGATAAAGTAAAGGTCATGCACAAAGAAATTCAACGCGCATCATCTCCCTTAAAAATCAAAGCATCTGGAGGATTACGTGATATGGCGCAAATAGAAACATTCTTACCCTATGTGCAAAGACTTGGAATTGGTCACCAAACCGTGGATTCTTTTGTTTAGATAAAAGACTTTGAGATAAAAGAACAAAGACTACTGCAGTATTAAATTACACTTTCCGTCAGTCTTTTATCTTTAAGCGAAGCGATCTTTCATCTTTAAGCGAAGCGGTCTTTTGTCTCTCAATTATACACCCTTAACAAATTACTTCCATTCCAAGTCGTCTGGTATTGACGAAGTCCAAAGGTTGAACCAGAAATAATCGAACCATCATATAAGGAGAATTTTGCTCCAGTACAACTATCCTTTAATTGCAACATATTTTGCGCATCCATGGTTAGCGGAAATGCGCATTTTGTATCTTTTGCAGGAGATTGACGATCAAAGGCAACAAATTCATCCATCGACTTTCGGTAAATTACAATTCCTTGCGCACCACAATTATCGTAATAACACGCTCCTCCAATCCCTTGAAGGGCATTAAAGCTTGGCAATTCTAAATGAATCGTAACGTCAAAAGGAATACTTGGAACCGGATTTAAATTACTGTTTTTGTTACAGGAAACCGTTAAAAAAATAACAAAAAAGAAAAAAATTCGTATCATTAATACATGAAGGATAAATACATATTCTGTTGAACAAATTTACACATAAATATGGTTTGTTATGCGCATGGATCCTCCTCCTATTTATCAGCATTTCCTTACATTCCTGTGCTACATCCAAAGAAAACAAGGAGCCAAATGCAGAAGAAATTGCACAAGAATTACGAAAACAGAAAAAAAAGGATTTACAAGCAGCTAGAAAAGCAAACGAAAAAGCAAAAAAAGAATTTTGGGACAAACAAACACCCGAAATGAAAAGACGTATCCGAGAATCCAATCGAAGACAGCGAGAACAACTGAAGATGCGTAAAAAAGCAAGAAGATTATAAGTTTATAGTTTACCTACATACTTTACTCCTATTTTGTAGGATTTTAAAACCGAGAAAAGTTGTTTCTTTTCCGTTTCTGATAATTTAACTTGAAAAAGTTCACTTTTAATTTGTTTACTGAATCTATATTTAATCACAAACTGCTTAATATCTCCTTCCGTAAATAATGCTAAAACAATTCTCGAAAAGGAATAAAAAACAGGAGTCTTTGCATACCATCGTTTGACTAAAATACCACCTGAATAAAAATATACCTTTCTGTAATTTAATAATTTAACAAAGAAATAAATCGTCAAAATCAAAAATGGCAACGTTACATTTGGATACATTTTAAAGGCAAAAGCCAATATTCCGGAAATAATATACATATTAAATGTAAAGCCTTCCGAAAAAAGCAAATCTCCATAATTATATTCGTGAGTTAATTCTTCTGTAGGGAGATCTCTACTCGTTTCAAAAGATGTATTTACGTTTGAAGGATCTTGATTCAGAAGAATAACAAAGTGTGCAAATAAATCTGGCATTTCTACTTTGAATTTTAGTGGACGTTCAAAAAAATTCTCCACACAAACTGCAAAAAATTCATGGGCATTAGTTTTACCATAGGCACGAATAAACGTATCATTTGCTGAATTTTCCATTTCAACGTTTAGTTCCTTTGAAAATCTTGAAAAATAACTATTAAAAAAGTCATCTGTATCTTGTTCTAAAAACTGTTCTACACGCAAGGCATGCGCCATCTCATGCAATCCTAAATTAACACCGTCATTTTCTATTTTATTTCCTAAATGAAAATCATGTAATGAAAGAGATATACTTCCACGAATATTTACTTCTCCTTTATGGTTGTTCTTCGTTTTTTTATTATAAAAATGATTTGGATAAACATAAATAGTATGAAATCTACTTAAAATAAAAGCATCTAAACCGAATGTTAATTGAATTGCAGACGCTGCAATCAACAACCTATCTGCTTGATTTACATCTATTAACTCAACAGGTGTGAAAATTTTATCACACACAAATTTCTTTACGCGTTTATAAAAAATTGTTTGATTTACTTCGTCTAATTTTTTGTAATAGGGAACACGACTAAATAATAGCATTCGGTATTCCGCTTCATTTTTTCTAAATTGATATTTTATACGAATTGTAGAAATAATTTTGCGCGGTGTCAATAAAGAATTACCAAGCATCATACTGATAATAATCCAAATTCCCCAGATTGGAAAAAGCAAAAAAAGTATAGCTCCTATAATAAACATGTTTCTAAAAGTAAAAAGGGACCCGAAAGTCCCTAAAATATTATTACAAATAATTTCAATTAAAATTCATTTTTCAAGGCAAAAAAAATTAATTCCGTAGTTTACTCTAGTAAATGAGGAGATAATTTTGAAGTTGAACGAATAAAAATCTTTTTAATTGGAATTATTAATGTTGGTGTCCGTGTTCTCCGTGTACATGACCATGTGTAACTTCTTCTTCCGAAGCATCTCTCACGCCAATAATTTCACCTTCAAAATGTAAATCTATACCAGCTAAAGGATGGTTAAAATCCATTTTTACAAATTCTTCATTGATATCCAATACAGTACCTAATAATTGGTGTCCTTCATTATCAGACATAGGAACTGTTGCTCCAACATAAATTTCTTCTGTATTTACTTTACCATCTTCCATATTGAAAACATCCAAAGGAATCATCGCAACTTGTTCGTCGGATGGCGTACCGTACGCATTTTCACTTTCGATTGCAAAAGCAAATGTATCTCCAATCGTTTTTCCTGAAATATTTACTTCAAAATCTGGAATAATTGCTTCAACTCCAAATAAAAAAACCATTGGTTGTTCAGCCGTTGTTTCTTCAATTTTTTCACCTGTTTTGTGGTTTGTCAACTTGTAATTCAAGGAAACAACTTTGTTTGCTTCAATTTTCATAAATCGTTTTTTAAAAATTTCATTAAAATTACGAAAGATATTGTTTAAGACAAAAGACTATTAGATAAAAGATGAAAGACTTTATATACTTTCAATTAGATTTACTTTCTCCATAAACTTTGCGCGCAATTCTTCATCCAAAATACCATCGGTTTCAGAAAAATTCTGGTGGTACTGCGGTAAGGTAAATACAGATGAAATAACTGCACCATGTTTTGGGAAACGATCCATCGCATGCTCCAATACACCTAATCCTCCTCTTGGTCCTGGTGCTGTTGATAATAAGAATAACTTTTTACCTTCAAACATTTTTAAATTCACACGCGAAACCCAATCAAATAAATTCTTAAAAACCACGGCATAACTTCCATTGTGTTCTGCAAAAGAGATAATAATCAAATCCGATTCTTCCAATTTTTGGTGAAATAATACTGCATTTTCTGGCAAACCTTCTTCCGTTTCCATATCCACCGAATAGATTGGCAGAGGATAATCATTTAAATCCAATACCTCCAACGCGCTACTATTAAACTGATTTGCAGCAAAACGCGCAAACTCTTTATTGATCGATTTCTTACTATTCGATGCTCCAAATGCTACTATCTTCATACTTTATTTTTTATTTATCGTATCTCTTTACTCGTCACTTCGTCACTCATCACTCACTTCACCCACATCAACTTTTCTTTCTCTACTTTCATTTTTAAAAATCCAAAAACAACCGTACACTGATTCCCTTGAATACCTTCTACCGTTCCGGATTGCTTGGTTTCAATTAATTTTACGGTAGAACCAATCGCTATTTTTTCTTGCAAATACGGATCTTTTTTCACTTCAACTACTTTCTGTTTTTTAGTTTTTTTAACCGGAACACCTACTGTCGCTTTTAATGTTTCAAGGCGTCTGACTTCTTCCGACTTCGATTTTTCGACCGAAATGTATTTTTTAATTTCCTCCATTAACGGAAGATTAATATCTTTTTTACGACTCTTTGTAACGTACTTTCCAATAAACTGTTGAAACTTTTTTCCAAGCACAATAAAGGAATTGTTGGTAGCAACATTCTCTTGCATGGCTTTGTATTTTTCGTCGTACCTTCTTTTTTGTTCTTCGAAATGTACTTGCTTTTGTGTAGCGACTTGTTGTGCTTCTATATGCTCATTATTCAATTTTTCAAGGTAGGTTTTCTCCGTTTGCAATTCACTCAACAACTTGTCCATGTTGACTTTTTGTTCGTTGACTTTTGACTTTGCTTCTGCGATTAATTCCAAAGAAATACCATTCATTTGGGCAACTTCGAATGTAAAAGAACTACCTGGTTGTCCTACCGAAAAACGATACAAGGGTTCTAATGTTTCTGTATTGAATAACATACAGCCATTGATGGCATTCTTCAAGCGATCGGCCTTCAACTTAATACTCGCGTAGTGGGTTGTAATCACCCCGAAACACTTTTTATTATAGAGTTGCTCAAAAAAGACTTCCGCCAAAGCACCACCTAAATCAGGATCGGACCCGGTACCAAATTCATCCAAAAGTAGCAACGTTCTACGGTTAGAAACCTCCAAAAAATATTTCATTCGCTTTAAACGGTATGAATAGGTACTTAATTCATTTTCAATGGATTGATTATCGCCAATATCGCTTAATATCCGTTGAAAAAAACTCATTTTACTATTTGGATGTACCGGAACCAGTAAACCAGACTGTAGCATCAATTGCATCAATCCAATGGTTTTCAAGGTAATACTTTTACCTCCTGCATTCGGACCAGAAATCACTAGCATGCGAGAAAATTTGTCCAACAAAATCGTTTGCGGAAATGTTTTCTTGCCTAATTGCTGGTTATTTTTCCATAAAATTGGATGAACTGCGTCAATTAATTCAATACATTGTTCTTCGGAGATAGATGGTATATCTGCATTTAAATCAATCGCTAATCGTGTCTTTGCATGGATAAAATCTAATTCAACCAGCAAGGATTGATACCCTTGAATTAAAGGTAAATGATGGGAAATATCCGCAGTTAATTGTTTTAATATGCGAAAAATCTCTTTGCGTTCATCGTCAATAAGTAATTCTAATTCATTGTTTAGCGATATATTAACTTGTGGTTCTATAAACGTTAAACTTCCCGTTTTGGAGGAACCAACTACAGAGCCACTCACTTTTCGTTTATGGGTCGAAACAACCGTTAATACTCGCCGTTCATGGATATACGTTTCTTTCGTTTCTCCTAATAACCCTTCTTTGATGAGGCGACGCATTTCCCGTTCGAAATTACGGTTGATTTGATTTTTTAAGACTTGCATTTGTTGTCGAATCACCAACAACATTGGGGAAGCATTATCGCGAATCGTTCCTTTTGCATCGAACACTTTTTCAATCGTTTCGATAATTTCCTTCGTATAGTATACTGAATGCGTTAAAGAAATTAAGTGCGGAAAATCTTCCTCGCGTTTATCAAAAAAATGCAGTAAAGCATTCACCAATTCGCTTGCACGGTAGATACGCACCACCCCATCTTGGGATAAAACAGCATCTATAATTGGAAGTAAAACCAATTCTTTGGTTAATTCTTCAAATTGTAAACCTGGAAAAGATTCTCCCGTGGTACGAATCGTATGAAATTCTTTCACCTTTTTAAGTTCAGCAGCAATATCACCCAGTAAAGTGATAGGTTCCAAATTTGCAAGTCGCTCTTTAGCGGTTGGTCCAATCGCGAATTCACTCAACCAACCTTGAATGGTCGTAAACTCTAAATCGTGTAAGGTCTGGTGATCGATTGGTGTCATGGTGTAAAATTAGAAGAAATCTACAAAAAACAGGGTAGAAAAAACCGCTTTTATCCAATTAATTTCTATTTTCACCCTTCAAAAATTACCCCATGAAAATTATCTCTTTTAACGTAAACGGTATTCGTGCAATTGCGCAAAAAAACTTCTTCGAGGATATGGAAAGCCAAAATCCAGACATCATTTGTTTACAAGAAACGAAAGCAACTGCGGATCAGGTAAAAGACACGGTAAAAAGTTTGTTTGGGTACGAAGTATATGCCAATGAAGCAGTTAAAAAAGGGTATTCTGGAACAGCAATTATCACCAAACATACGCCACTCGCTGTTTCCTATGACATTCAAATCGAAGAACACGATCAAGAAGGTCGCGTAACCTGTGCTGAATTTGAGAAATTCTTTTTAGTAACTGTTTACACACCAAATTCAGGGGGTGAATTAGCGCGCTTGGGGTACCGTCAAACGTGGGATGCAGCATTTTTGGATTACCTAAAACAATTGGAAGATAAAAAACCTGTATTGGTATGTGGTGATTTAAATGTTGCCCACAAAGAAATCGATTTAGCGCGACCAAAAGCGAATTACAATAAATTTGCTGGCTTCATGCAAGAAGAAATCGATGGGATGGATAATTACCACAAAGCAGGAATCGTAGATACTTTCAGACATAAATACCCAGAAGTTGTAAAATACACTTGGTGGAGTTACCGTGGTGGAGCACGCGAGAAAAACGTAGGCTGGCGGATTGACTATTTCTTAGCATCTGAAAAATTACTTCCAATTGTAGAAGATGCTTTCATTTTGAACGAAGTGCATGGATCCGATCATTGTCCGGTTGGGGTTTTGATTAGAGATTAGCAGATTACAGATTGGAAGATTGCAGATTAACAGATTGGGAGCCCTTCGACACATTTCGACAAGCTCAATGGGGACAGCTCAGGATGAAATTGCAGATAAATTGACAAATTGATTATTCATCATTAGTCTATTTATTCTATTTCACAAGATCCCGAAGGCTCATCACTTCGTATCTCCACTCCCTAAATAGTCGTCACTCGTCACTTCGTCACTCGTCGCTTCGAACCCGAAGGGTTCGTTCCGGATTTTTCTTCACAAACGAACTCCAGGAATTTCCTCCTGCTTTGTTGTGTTCTCCGATTCCTTTGGAGAAATGGTGACACACTGCAACACCCAAACCATCCGTAGCATCCAAGTACTTGGGCATATCCTCAAATTTAAGTAAAGTTTGTAGCATCGCAGCTAATTGTTCTTTGGATGCATTTCCATTACCTGTAACTGATTGTTTAATCCGACGTGGTGAATATTCTTCAAATGGAATATTATTTTTTAATGCTGCTGCGATTGCTACGCCTTGGGCGCGACCCAATTTCAACATCGACTGCACGTTTTTACCAAAAAATGGCGCTTCAATGGCCATTTCGTCTGGCTTGTATTCTTGGATGAGTCCGTCTACTCGGTCAAAAATGCGTTTTAATTTATCTGGATGGGTTGCTAATTTGGAAAGTTGAATGATTCCAAAATTTAACATCACCAATTTTTTCCCTTGCACATGAATAATTCCATATCCCATAACGGTCGTACCGGGGTCAATTCCAAGAATTATTTTATCTTCAACCATTATTTTAATAAACGTTGTATAAAACTATAAAAAATAGCCCGATTCTCCTACTTTTCGTGAAGTTAATCTTCTCGGGAATCGTTTTAGTCATTTTTTATACCCAACTAAAAAAAATCGACTGGAAGGATCTGCATGCTATTTCTATCGTGCAACCGATTTCATTGGTGTGTGCATTACTTCTCGCCTTCGTGAATCAATTTTTTGAATACCGAAAATGGAAAGCAACCTTAACCTTCCTCGAAGAATCCACTCAAACTATTCAATCTTACCTTGCTGGAGTGTTAACTGGATTTTTAACTCCTAGTTTGTTGGGGAATTTTATCGGTCGAATGTACTACTATCCGCGCAAAAAACGCAGCCAAATTATTGTTCTAACATTCCTCGGAAACGGCGCGCAATTTATAGCAAGTATTAGTTTCGGACTCCTTGCAGTAGCGCTTTTAGGACAAGAACAACTCCAGATACCGAGATTTAATAGGGTTATTGCTTTGGGGGTAATTGCACTAATGCTACTTATATATTTTCTGTTTGACAAAAGTCCTATTCCCATCCAAAAATGGAAAACAATAATTATTCCGCTGCTTGTAGGAACTGAAAAATTACGATTTAAAATATTACTATTCAGCTTACTACGATATTTGGTGTTTAGTATTCAATATTGCCTGCTCTTTCACGCATTCGGTATACCATTTTCTCGAGATTTAGTGCTTTGGGTATGGCAAATCTATTTTTGGAGCACATTAGCACCTTCCCTTTGGTTGGGAAAATTATTTATACGTGAGTCGATTGCATTATGGATTCTTCTCCCTATTATTGGTCACCCGGAAATCATCTTGCTTTCTTCCGTTTCGTTATGGATTATTAACCATGGTGTAACAGCGCTTATTGCGTTACCATTTTTCAAAAAACAAGTAAAATGTTAGCGATACTGTATATAATTTGTTTTAGCGGTGTACTTGGTGTCTTTTATTTGGGATGGTATCTAAATGACCGTTCTACTAAAAAATCAAAGCAAGAAAACTATAATTTATCTCAAATTTCTGTCCTTATCCCCTTTCGCAATGAAGTAAGCAATATCCCGAATTTACTTGCTTCTATAAAACAACTTACACATTTACCACTAGAATTTATTTGGGTCAATGACCACTCCGAGGATACTTCACTAGACAACTTAAAAAACCTTCCTCCTAATCATGAATTACTACATCTACCGAACAGTCAAACAGGTAAAAAAGCAGCTATACGCGCAGGAATTTCACACGCAAAAGGTTCCTATATTTTGACTTGGGACGCAGACATCAAAGTACCTAAAACCTATTTTGAACACCTACAAAAAACTCCTAGTTCAGCATTAAGTATATTTCCCGTATGCATGCAAGCTAATTCCATTTGGGAAGTATTTTACGAATTGGATTATTATTTCTTGTCGAGCATTAATGTGGCTGTAAGTGGGTTTACAAAACCGATTGTTGCTAGTGGCGCCAATTTACTTTTTGAAAAAGAAAGTTTTCTCGCTTGCGATTCTATCCAACAACACCAGCACATCGCAAGTGGGGATGATCAATTTTTGTTAGACGACTTCAAAAAAGCTGGAAAAACGATGCAAGTTATTCCAATACACGGACTATGTGTTAACACCGAAACTCCACACTCCCTTAAGTCCTTTATGCAGCAACGACTTCGCTGGATCGGAAAATCGTCGAAAATAAAAGATACAACAACCTATTTCATAAGTATTGTAGGAGTGTTATACCTAGTCCTATTTATCTTTCTATTATTTACTCCTTTTTGGTTCTATGTACTTCCTGTAAAAATAATGATAGACATGTTCATTTTTCTTCCCTATTTACATCGATTAAATAGAAAAAAAATCACTTGGTTCACCCCATTTTTTACCTGTATTTATCCGATCTATTGTTTAGGGATTGTACTTTTTAGGTTTAGAATGAAAACGCAATGGAAAGGACGAAATTAACATTGAAAAATTTACATAATCAATATTTTAGAAAAAAAATAAACAACTTAAATTAAAGATTTAATAAATTAGAGAAGTAATGTGGATTAAATTGGGAAGTATGCTGAAAAATATAATAGTAGGAATTAGTCTAATTTTTTCTTTAGACCTCTTTGCGCAAGTGAATTCAGATAGCGCAATCATAATGAATGCTTTTAAGGATGAAAGAATCGATTCTATTCTTAATTCTGTTACGCCGGCATATGCTAACCATACCAAACTTAAGAAACAAATAATTAAGCTTTTATACGCAAAGAAATATGATGCAATCCTTAACGCTATTAAATGTAAGGGTTTTAAAGGATTTAGTAATTTGGGCGATGACTACACGGAAATTTTTGAATCAGATACAACATCTGATTCTATTTACATAAAAACACTTGAAAATTTAGCAAAAAATCTTCCTAAAAATAAAAAAAGTATCCAATCAACATTTACGGATCTCAACTTCCTAAAAGACAAAATGTTCTTTGAAGAGTATAGATTCAATCAAAACAAAACAACCTACCTACTACGTATTGTTTTTATTAACAACCAATTAAATGGAATTTTGATTGATATACGGAGTAGATATTAAACCTAATTTCAGAACAATAAAAAAGAGACTATAACCAAAAAAGTTGCAGTCTCTTTTAATTTTCTCATATCTCTAGTCCTAAAGAACTTCAAACTATTTTTTGGTTAAATCATTCTGTACCGATAAGAAAACCAGAGTTTCATACCTTAATTTCAAAAGCTTATTTTCTATCTCTGAAAGTTTGGCAAGTGCACTAATCATAGGTAGATAATCAAAATTCCTAGTACACCAACTATCCGAAAATTCTGAATAAAGTTCTTTTGAATTTTCCATAGTAAATAAATTAGTTTCATCGTCAAAATAAGCTAAATTCGAAAGAATGGAATTTCTTATTAATTGATTTGTTTGCAATGCAGTACTAGAATCTGTAGAACATTTATTATTATCAATCTGAAAATCATAGTTTTTGATGCTTTTTAGAAGAATAGAATTATATTTTTCAAGGGTGTTTGAAAGAATTCTAGCTCTACTTAATGTAAAATATTCATTCGTGAACATGAATGGATAATTCAAAGAATGGATTTCAATTACATATCCAGCAGTGTGTTTTTTAATATGATAATTTCTTTCGTTATAAAAGTTTAACATATCGATTTTAAGATCTTGAATTTCATAAATTTCATTCGTTATGTTAGTATTCATTGTTGTTGCCATTTTCTGAATTTCAGGCGAAAAACTATTAATGTTTATCAATTCCGTTTCGGAGATATATTTCTTATTGGCTACCTGTAGTTTTTCGTAGGTATAATAATCTTTATATATAATAAATTTGGGGATTTTATTCCAAAAAGAATTTTGAATATTAAATAAGAAAAAAACCAACATACCCAATTTCACAGCGTCAATCTTGATTTTAAAATACTGTAAATGCTCGAATTGAAACCTATGTTTAAAGTAATAAAGGATAGAGCTTATAGTCAAAAAAACACTTGTAAAAAAGATATAAGCACCTATTGCATTCGCCCAATAAAAAAAATAGACTAAACCAAAGGATGTACAAAAAGTGATAGCAGACAAAAAGATCAAAATAATTAATCTTTTTTCTACAAAACGACTCGTAGAATTAGCCAAATTTACTGCATTTAATAAGGCTATCATTTTTAGCACTAACAAAGCAATCAATAATCCCCAATGAATTTGCTTTAATAAAATTACATTAAGATTACCCCAACATAACGTTAGTAACACAAACAGAATTAAGAGGAGATAAAACATTTTCGCTAAAAACGATTTACTCTGTTTAAATTTGGCAATTAATGGTAATGTACAAAGCGTGCACCCTAAAAACCAAAGTAGCTGTGCACCTGGCCAATGCATCACCTTAAACCCAAATCCTAATATAAATAATAACAGTCCTGCTACATCTAATTTTTGTACAAACGATTTCATGACTAACTAATTTAAAGTGTGAATAATTAATTAGTTAACGATAAATTATTTTGTTTAGTGTTTCTGGACGGATTATTTTCAGAGATTTTACTATTTAGTCTTGGAATAAAAAAGTAGTGTGAAAGACATAGAAAGTTTAGCATAGCCAAACTAAATCTCTGCTAATTTTACTTGATTACCAATGCGTCATTTTGTATATTTTTTAGAATAATATCTTTATACATCACAATCATGACACCTCAAAACATTTCAATACTAAAAGAAGATATCATTGCTTTATTGCACGCGAATAAAGACCTTTCGTTATTAAAAAAAATCAAATCGCTATTAAGTTTTGAAAGCGAAATCATAGAAGTCAGTGAAACAGAAGTTCCATACATCACCATGACAGATAAGGAGATAGTAAAGCGAGTAGATATTACAAATGAAGAAATAAAGCAAGGAAAAACTATCTCGCAAGATCAGCTTTTTAAAGACGCTCAAAACTGGTAGAATGTATATCGACATCCTCTAATAAATTGAAATAAAACATAAAAAAAATCCCTTCTACACTTTCACAATCTCACCTTTTTCACTAACTTAAATTAGATAATAACTAAATTATCTATCAAAATGCTAGTAAAAACGTACGGTAGCGCTGTTTTCGGATTGGAAGCAACAACTATCACCATCGAAGTAAATGTGTGCACAGGTGTAAATTTTATTTTAGTTGGTTTACCCGACAGTGCAGTAAAAGAAAGTCAACAACGCGTAAAGGCTGCCATTAAAAACATCGGCCTGAAATTTCCAGGAAAAGAAATAACCGTCAACATGGCGCCGGCAGACATTCGTAAAGAAGGATCTACCTTCGATCTTCCAATTGCATTGGGGATTTTAGCTGCTAGTGAACAACTAAATCAAAATAAACTCGACCAATTCATCATTTTGGGAGAATTATCCCTAGATGGACATATCCAAGCAATGAAAGGCATACTTCCAATTGCGATTCAAGCGAAAAAAGATGGCTTTAAAGGAATTATCGTACCAAAGGAAAACGCAGAAGAAGCGGCTATTGTGCACGATCTAGAAGTATACGGTGTAGAAACATTAAACGAAGTCATTGATTTTTTAAATGGCACCTATGAACTTACTCCGACGGAATTCAATATAGAAGCCGAATTTGAGAAAAAATTGGAGGAATTATCGGTTGATTTTTCCGATGTGAAGGGTCAATTAAACATCAAACGGTCGTTTGAAATTGCAGCTGCGGGCGGACATAATGTAATTCTCATAGGCCCACCTGGAGCAGGTAAATCTATGTTAGCCAAACGATTACCTACTATTCTTCCCCCGATGAGTATGGAAGAAGCGTTGGAAACCACCAAAATTCATAGTGTTGCGGGAAAAATGGGGAAGAAAATCGGATTAGTCACGGAACGTCCTTTCCGAAAACCGCACCACACGATTTCAAATGTTGCACTTGTCGGAGGCGGAGGCTACCCGCAACCTGGAGAAATTTCCTTGGCACATAATGGCGTATTATTTTTAGATGAATTGCCGGAATATCAACGAACTGTATTGGAAGTCATGCGACAACCCTTGGAAGACCGAAGCGTGACAATTTCACGGGCGAAATTTACGGTAGATTATCCTGCAAGTTTTATGCTTATTGCTGCTATGAATCCTTGCCCCTGTGGCTTTTTTAACCATCCGGAAAAGAAATGTGTCTGTGGGAATGGCGTGGTACAAAAATACTTGAATCGCATTTCTGGGCCACTCTTAGACCGTATCGATTTACATGTGGAAGTAACTCCTATTTCCTACGAAGAACTAACGGTTGCAGCTCCTCAAGAAGGTAGCAAAGCAATTCGAGAACGGGTTATTGAAGCACGCTTAATTCAAAAAATACGTTTTGAAAAAAGTGAAGGCGTTCACTGTAATGCACAAATGAGTACAAAAGATTTAGAAAAATTCTGCAAGTTAGAACCAATGGTAAACGAAATTCTAAAAAATGCGATGGATCGACTTGGACTTTCAGCACGTGCATACGACCGGATACTAAAAGTAGCACGAACTATTGCAGACTTAGACGGACTAGAGACAATTTCAGCTAGCCATATTTCAGAAGCTATCCAATTTAGAAGTCTCGACCGAAATGGATGGGGAAGTTGATAAATGCAACAAATTTTCATTTTATACGTATTAAGTTAAAAACTGTAGCAATGTTCCATTTCCGTATTCAAATACTTTTTCTAATTATAGTTTGTGGTAGTAACCTTGTGGTTGGTCAAAACATATCCAAAAACGGCACCTCAGAATACATAATTCAAAGAAAGTTAGATAGTTTACTTTTGATTTCAAACATTAAAAATCAAACGATTGAAAAATTAAAAGCGGATAACACCCATTTACAAGCGGAAATTGATGCCAATAAAATTAGACAATCCAATTCTAAAGTGAATGGAAATGATTGTACAGATAAGTTAGCAGAACAAGAAGATATCGTTCGCAGACAACGAAGTGATATCGAACAATTATATCAAAAAATAAAAGTATTAGAAGCGCAACTCGGAAAAGTACCTGTAAAAGAACAACAAGTGGAAGAAGTAGTAAAAACTTCCATACATACCGTTAAAATCGGTTCACAAACATGGATGACAACAAATCTAAATGTAACCACTTTCCGAAATGGAGATCCAATCTATGAAGCGCAATCTGTGGAAGAATGGGAACGTTGTGGGAAAAAGAAAATTCCTGCATGGTGTTGGTACGATAACGATCCTAAAACAGATAAGAAAACCGGGAAATTATATAATTGGTATGCTGTAAATGACCCGCGAGGCCTTACTCCAGTAGGATACCATGTGCCTAGTGAATCTGATTGGAATACATTGGTAAACCATTTAGGGGGCGAGTTAGATGCTGCACCAAAAATGCGCTTAGGAAAAGAATGGGGGGATTCAGCAACTGTCGTACATAGTAAAACAAATTTTGCAGCTGTTCCTTCAGGTTGGAGGTTAACAAGCCCTGAAGGAACTGCATTTACGAGTGAAGGCGCTTACTGGTGGAGTGCATCACCACTTTCTTTAAAGTTTGCCTGGACACGGTATGTTGTCTTCTTTTCGAGAGAAGTGAAAAGTTATTGTTATCCAAAATCAAGTGGATTAGCCGTACGTTGTATTAAAGACTAGGAAAACAAAAAGAAATTATTTCTGCTTTAGAGATTTCATCCGTTTTTACTGCTTTAATTTCTTTTGTTTGTGGATTTATCAATAATAAATAGTCTGCTACTTCCAGCGTGATATCTAAATCATGGGAACTAAATACCGTACACAGTTGATTTTTAATGGTACAATCTTTCAATATTTTTAAAATCTTCCATTTATTCTCGTAATCCAAAAAAGCGGTAGGTTCATCCAGTAATAGGATACCTGTTTGTTGCACTAAAGCTTGTGCAATCGCGATCAATTGCTTTTCTCCGTCGCTTAATTGGCGTGTACACTTTTCTTCTAAATAGGAAATTTGAAGCAAATCAATCACTGATCTAACAATTTTCGCATCTTCTATATTCGTCGTTCCGAACACATTGGTATATGGTATTCTTCCTAACATAAGGTATTCATATACCGATAGATTATCCATTACCGGAAAGGCAGTACCTACGAATGCTACTTTTTTTGCAAGTTCTTTTTTAGGAAGTGTTTCTAAACCATATCCTTGCACTTTAATTTCTCCAGATAATAATGGATTTACACCTACTAATGTTTGAAGAAAAGTAGATTTCCCAATCCCATTACGACCAATTAGCCCATATAATTTCCCTTGTTCCAACTGTAAAGATGAAATGTGCAATAACGCCTTAGTATGTCCTATTTCAACCGAATTAATTTGTAGCATGTAGACGATTTTTTAATAGAATCCAAATAACAACTGGTGCACCAAAAAGCGATGTAATACTATTTAATGGAAGTGCAATTACTGCTTCTAATTTTAAAAGTAATATATCACACACAAGTAATAACAACGCACCAAACAAAGCAGAAGCGCTAATTAAATACCAATGATTGGAAGTTTTATACCGCATTTTAACCATATTCGGAACTGCCAAACCAATAAACGCAATTGGACCACAATACGCCGTGATGAGTCCAGTAAAAACCGCTACACAAGAAATCACCAAAATTTTTACACGCGCAACGGGAATCCCTAATTGCGCCGCGCGCTCTTCTCCTAATACGTATGCATTTAAAGGTTTTACTAAAAAGAGTAACAAACCTAAAGCACCTAAAAAACAAAAGAAAATCACAGGAAGTTGATCAAAACTAACTTGTTGCAAAGAACCAAATCCCCAAATAGTAAAAGCCTTTAATGCGTTTACATCCGACATAGATTCAATCACTTGAATAAGCGCATTGGTAAAGCTTCCCAACATAATTCCAATGATTAATAATGAGACATTACTACGAACAAAACGCGAAAAGATTAATAAAAATAAACTATAGATAAATGCACCAAAAACAGCAGCACTAATGATTCCGAAAGCACTAGAAAACAAGGTAAAACCAGTCATAATCGCTAGCGCAACAAACAAACTTGAACCAGCACTAATTCCTAATATCGATGGTCCAGCGAGTGGATTATTAAAAAATGTTTGCATTAACAAACCAGCAATCGATAAACCTGCACCTGCTAAAAGTGCAATGCTTGTTCGCGGCAAGCGTAATTCGCGAAACACAATTTGAAAAGGATTACTTGCATCGAACGAGAAAAGCGAATTCCAGGCGTCCGAAAAAGTCACCGAAACCTCCCCCTCTTGCAGATGTACAATAGTTAATAAGACCAAAAGAGCAAATAAAATTGTCGTATTTCGAATAAAAATTCCGCGCTTCATTCTTTAAGTTTTCTGTAAAAATAGAGTTTTTTCGTAGAAGCTGCTCCTTTGCGTATTTCGATAAAATCGGAAAGTAAATAGTGTGGCTCACATGCACTATTTTCCCAAAAATAATTAGCATTATGGGAGTAACAGTAAATATTCTTGGTTTTAAACGCTTGAAAAAAACGATATTTAGGATTCAAACGGACTAAAGCTTGTAGCGAAGAAACACCAGGATCAATCCACACAGAAGCATCTTTATGCGTTTTCAAACAATGTTCCAAGGAAAAAGAAACACTTCCAGTTCCTTTTGAATTTTTTTCTTGATAATCGAATTGCGCATCCTGAAAAATATGTGCTGCATAACTATTTCCAGCAGGCATATACCATAAATCGCCAATCAAACCTCCGGAAATTAAAGAAGTACGTTGCGTATTTTTTAGCGCCTGATTTTTCAATGCTTTGTATTCCTTTGTGATTTTATTGAAATAACGATTCGCTTCTTTTTCCTGCCCAGTCAATACACCGTATAATTTTATCCATTCCGCCTTACCTAAAGGATCATTCTCTCGCCAATCATAATTCGGCAAACAAACAACACCCAATTTTTTCAATTTGTCTTCCACCACCGGATACGAACCGAACCCATCAAAAACAAGAACATTAGCACCAGTTTTCAAAACTTTCTCGGGATTCAACTGTGCTATATTTTCAAATTCACCCACCCGATTTACAGCGATATTGCGCAATAATGTAGGATTCCACACATATTTTCGATGGGTAATTCCTTTAACCGTTGCAATTGCATGTAATTTATGGAGCATTCCAATCGGGGTAGCAGATAGAGAAATCAAGCCTTTTATCGGAATTTGAATTGGCAGGACATCAACCGCTAAAACAGGAGATTGACCAGCAGATAGTAAAGCATATTTTCGTTCTATTTTTCCTTTTTCCGGATCTATAATTTGTAATTCGAGATAATTGGATTTTGGACGTAAATTAAAGTTTTTGGCAAAGCGAATTTCACTCTTTGTTTCTAGCGGTAATCCATTGCCTTTTTGCTTATAAACACAAAAATTAAAAACAAAAAAACAGAGTAATAGAACAATAGAGGTTTTCATGAAATTAAAAATTGGTATGGTTTATTTTCGTTTATTTGTTAAAGTTACTAATATCAACTTTGGTAAAATAATAACAATGAAAATTCTATTACTAGAAGATGATTCAGTTCTATCTAAAGAAATCGCCACTTTCTGCATAAATAATGCAATTACGTGTGATTATATATATGATGGAGAAGAATTTCAAAGAAAAATACGTTAAAAAAACAAAGTTAATAACTGATAGTTAGGTCAAATCGAATGCTATACAATTAGTAGTAGATTTGTAAAAGCGATATTTAATCGTTAAAACAACATCAAACAAATTGGAATTAAATACGATGATGATTTATACACGTTTGAAAAACAAAATAAGAAACCTTTTAATTTTCTTACATCAAAGTATTTTATTTATCAAGTCAAAATTGTCGCATCGTCAATTTATTTTTATTGCTAGTATTTTAGTCGGTATTTCCGCAGGATTTGCTGCTGTCATTCTAAAACAATTATTACATTATATCTTCTTAATAATCAACGATAATAGCATTGTACATTCCTACATCTATTATGCCGTACTTCCGATTACCGGTATCCTACTTTCTATCATCATCACAAATTACCTTTTTAGAAAGAAGAAAATGTTTAAAGGGCTTACGGGTCTACTCACCATTATCCACAAACGATCTTCCATAGTACCTCGTATTCATATGTACTCCCAAATCATTACCAGTTCTCTTACCGTTGGTTTTGGTGGGTCCGCAGGAGTTGAAGCTCCAATTGTAATCACGGGAGCAGCATTTGGTTCCAACTTTGCGCGCACATACAAACTCACCCAAAAAGACCGAACATTATTACTTGCTTGTGGAGTTGCTGCAGGTATCGGAGGTGCCTTCAACGCCCCAATCGCTGGTGTACTTTTCTCTTTAGAAGTGTTAACCTTAGACGTTACTATTTCGGCTTTTATTCCGCTAATTATTGCTGCTGCGAGTGGCACCCTAATATCCAAAATATTTCTTGGTCAAGATGTCCTTTTGTCTTTCCATTCCACACAAGCATTTAACTACAAAAACCTACCATTGTACATTATACTCGGTATTCTAGCTGGCCTACTTTCTGTTTACCATACACGTATTTTCCATTGGGTTGAACAAAAAATGCAAATCTTAAAATTTAAAAAACTACAAAAAGGATTAATTGGCGGATCGCTATTAGCACTATTGATTTTTCTATTTCCATCCCTTTATGGAGAAGGATATGAAAGCATCAAATGGCTAGCTGGCGGAAATGAAATTAAACTGCTAAATAACAGCATATTAAAACCATACTTCTTAAATGAATGGTCATTGGTAATTTTTCTCTTATTTTTAATTTTCTTAAAACCAATTGCCACTGGACTAACACTTGGGAGTGGTGGAAATGGCGGAAATTTTGCCCCTTCGCTATTTATGGGCGCATACCTTGGCTTTGTAATTTCACACCTAACCAACCTTATTTTTGACCTTGACATTCCAGAAGGAAATTTTACACTCGTTGGTATGGCTGGGATATTAAGTGGACTTTACCATGCTCCATTAACCGCTATATTCTTAATTGCTGAAATTACGGGAGGCTATGAATTAATGATCCCACTCATGATCGTATCTTCCATAAGTTTTGCCATCTCAAAATATTTTGAACCTTATTCGATGGACACAAAAAAAATTGCAGAAGCAGGGGAAATAATAAGTTCAAACAAAGACGAACAAGTGTTATCCAGTATCGACATCAATTCGTTAATTGAAACAAATTACCATAAAATTCTTCCTTCCCAAACCCTTGGCGAAATTGTTATGTTGATGAAAAATTCAAGCAAAAACATATTTCCTGTTGTCACTTCGACGAATGAATTTCTTGGCGTTATATTGATTGAGAATATAAAAGATGTAATGTTTGAAACCTCCATGTACACAAAAATTATGGCTAGTGAATTAATGACAATTCCAAAACATATTGTCTCCAAAGATCAAAATCTGGAAACCATACTTAAATTTATGGAAGTAAATGATTATTGGTTTGTTCCGGTTGTATTTGAAAATGAATTCAAAGGATTTATATCTAAAAATAAAATTTTGACAAATTACAGAATGCGTCTAAGAAATGAAATTTTAGAATAATACCACCTTCAACGACATTGGTATCTAATTATCAATAACTATTATTAGACGTATTTCGTTTTAACACGCTTCAAATTACCGTATCTTTGTACTATCATCTATTTGATTACATTATGAAATTTGAAGATTACCGCATATCCCCAACTATAAAACGTCAATTGGAAGAGTTGGGTTATCACAGACCTACCGACATCCAATTTAAAGCAATCGATCCTATTCTTCGTGGAGAGGATGTATTAGCGATTGCCCAAACGGGTACTGGAAAAACTGCTGCATTTGTAATTCCGATCATTGAATTATTGAATACCCGCTTTGAAAAGCATAAAAAAACACCTGGAATAACCTGTTTAGTACTCGCTCCTACCCGTGAATTAGCATTACAAATTACAGGAGTATTTCAAAAAATCGGAAAGGGATCCAAAGTAGTTTCTGCGTGTATTTTTGGTGGTGTGGAACAAGACCCACAAATTGCAAAACTAAATGACGGTGTAGATGTATTGGTTGCTACTCCAGGCAGAATGTTTGACCTTGTTTCGCAAGGACACCTAAAAATAGACAATGTAAAAATCCTATGTATCGATGAAGCAGATTTGATGTTGGCTTTAGGATTTATTAAAGATATTACCGATTTATTAAAACACATACCAGCAAAAAGACAAACTCTTTTCTTTTCGGCAACCATTACCAAAAAAATTAAAGAACTTGCATATTCTGTAGTTCGAAACGCAATACGTATTCAAATTTCTCCTAAAAATCCAGTCGCGAAAAATATTACACACGCTGTGGTTTTTGTGGAAATGGACGACAAGCGTTTCTTTTTGGAAAATACCTTAAAAGAATACGAAGGTTCTAAATTTGTCGTTTTTGTGCGTACGAAAGTCCGAGCTGAGCGCGTAGTTGCAGCGATGGAAAGGGTCATGGTAAAATCAGAATTCCTACACGGAGGTTTAGACCAAAAAGAACGATTTGCAGTATTAGACCGTTTCAGAAGTGGCGAAAACATGGTGTTGATTACCACCGATGTAGCTGCACGTGGTATTGATATTCCAGATGTTGACTATGTAATTAATTATGACTTACCAGAAGATCCTGAAAATTATGTACACCGCGTTGGTAGAACAGGTCGTGGAAATAAAAAAGGGCAAGCACTTGCTTTTTGTAGTAAAGAAGAAAAACCTTTTCTTGCAGAAATTGAAGAATACACTGGAGAAGCCATCGAACATTACGAATTAGAGAACGGAGAATACCAAGATATCTTGAAAGATTCGGAAGATGGAAATTACAACTGGCAGAAATTAATCAAAGACGCGAATAAAGAAGATGGTAAAGAAGAGGAGTGGTAAAAAAGACTGAAATAGGATTTATACATACTTAATTATTTTTACCTTTAAAATAAGTTTCTCTAAAAACGAATAGAAATGAATAAACGATTACTCCTAATATGCTTACTAATAGCAACAACTTTTTCAAGCCTACAAGCACAAGTAAAAGAAAAATGTTATACCGCAAAAAGTAGAGCTGAAAAAATAAAAGAGAATCCTTCACTAAAGAATCTTTTAGAGCAAAAAGAACATGTATTACAACAAATAATTGAAACCAAAACTTACCAAAAAAGAACAAATATTATTGTTCCTGTGGTAGTACATGTTCTCTACAAATTAGATGCTGAAAATATTTCAGACGATCAAATCAAATCGCAATTACAAGTTTTGAATGATGATTTTGGGTTTAAAAACACGAATAAATTAGATGTTAATCACCCATTTTACAAATATTGCGCTGCATCTGGAATCGAATTTAAGTTGGCAAACGTAGACCCAACTGGAAAACCTACCAATGGGATTACGCGTACTAAAACAAGCAAAGACTTTTGGAAAGAAGCAGAATTTGAAGATGTTAAATTCACAAGTTCTGGTGGAATAAACAACTGGGATCCTACTTCCTACTTAAATATTTGGGTAGCTAATTTAGATAATGATTCCGATGTACTTGGTTTTGCAATTTTTCCAGATGAATTAAATACTTACCCAGAATATGATGGTTTAGTGATTCGTCATGAAGCTTTTGGAACTTCTGGTACAGCTGGAACTAATGGGTATGAATATGCAAGTCAAGGTAGAACTACGACCCACGAAATTGGACACTGGTTTAATCTATATCATATTTGGGGAGATGCTGTATGTGGCAACGACATGGTCGCAGACACGGAACCAGCAGATTCATCGAACAGTAATTGTCCAATATTTCCATATAAAGCCAATAATAGTTGTGGCTCGAGTGTACATGGTGAAATGTTCATGAATTACATGGATTATACTTCCGATGAATGTATGAATATGTTTACAATTGGTCAAATTGAACGCATGAAAGCAGCGCTATCTACCTATCGTTCTAAACTTATCACTTCAAAAGGTTATTCTACTGCAGCTTTAGTAGAGAATGACTTACCTAATTATTTGGAAATTTACCCAAATCCTTCTACTGGAACAATCCACCTTCATATTACTAACGATGTAGGTTTAAATGCTTCAATCGCTCTAGTAGACCTATTAGGAAACACGGTTAAAACGTTTGAAAAAACGACAAATAACATGTTACTCAACTGTGAAGAACTTCCAAATGGAGTTTATTTTATCCGCCTTCAAAACGCAGAATTGAACACTTCCTTGAAACTCATACTAAATCACGAATGAAAAACATTTTTTTGAAATATTCTATACTAACGCTATTCATTTGGGTATTTTCTTCGTGTGCAATCCTTTCTCCTAAAAACAAGCAGAATTTTGTAGAAATAGAATTTTACAGTAAAGGTGCTGGAATTGATTTTAAAGCAAAAAAATTATTAGAAGAATTTATCGTAAACTATACCGAAGCAAACAAAGTTTCAATCCCATACACCACCAAAAAATATGGAAGAGAAGGGGAAACTACCTTTGTACTCGATGTCTCCAAACTTTCCAAAAAAGAATTGAAAAAATTCCAAGAAGCAATTAAAGAACAATTGAAAAACGCTACAAACTACCGCCTCACGTAAAGACGCAATGCTTTGCGTCTTCTATGCTTTGCGTCTCCTATGCTTCACGTACAACTACCACTCCGTACATATCAAATCCGTAGTTGCAATTACCTGCTCTAAGGCACTATACAACACATCTAAATCTGCTTGAGAATTGAAGCCTTGCACGGAATAACGCAAAAAATAATTACCATTTTGCTCTGTTACAGGAATCTCTATTTTATAGTCTGAATATAAAATATGCTTTAGTTGTATCGGATTACTAGTACGTATTGGAATACTAAACAACTGTCCAAAAAACGCGTGAGTTAACGGAGCTAAAGGTTGTGAACCAAGTAAGTCGCAAAATTTTCGTGCATTTCTCAATAACAATTCATTACAGGATATTGCCACTTGCGACCAATGATTATCCTGCATAAATTCTATCGCTTTAGGTATTGTCAAAAACGCTGAAAAATCACGAGTACCAGTCATTTGATGATGGTCTAAAAATAGAGAATCCGAAGGACTAATACTTTTATACCCCCAACTGACAGACAAAGGTTTTAATAAGGATTGTACTGATTTTCGAGCCATCAAAAATGAACTACCCTTTGGTGTCATCATCCATTTATGGCAAGCACCTGTATAAAAATCAGCTGCTAATTCTTGTAAATCTAATGGTATCTGTCCTGGAACATGCGCCCCGTCAATAAAGGTTAATATCCCTTTTTCTTTTGCTAGCCCACAAATTTCTTTGACAGGCAGAATCAAACCGGTAGCACTAGTAATTTGACTAATAAAAATTAGCTTCGTTCTTGCAGTAATTCCTTCCGAAAATTCTTCCAAAAACTTTTCTTTAGATACTAAAGGCAGTGTTATCGGTTGTTGGATATACGTAGCTCCTTTTTCAGAACATACAAAATCCCACGCGCGATCCGAAGCACCATATTCTAAATTTGTCGTTAATACCTCATCCCCTGCTTGTAAATCTAAACTTTTTGCAACGGTATTAACCGCATACGTTGGATTTACGACGAATACTAATTCATCGGGTAAGCAGTTAATGTAACTAGATAAAGATTCTCTAGCTTTTTTAAGATATACTAATCCTTTATTAATTATAAACTGAACAGGTTCCGACTCTAATTCCAACTGCCATTTTTGATAATCTTCAAAAATTGGGCGCGGACAAGCACCAAAAGACCCGAAATTCAAAAAAATAATATCGGGATTCAATAAAAACAAAGGTTTTATCAAAGAAGGATTATGCTGCATATCGTACTAAAATATATATTAATTTACTAAAAATTATAGTAAATCAATATATTCAGCGATTGTATAATCTAATGCTGTGATTTGTTGTTTATCATGCGTAAACAACTCAATTTTCATTTTACTACATTTAAAAACAGTGATATCTGGATGATGCCCAATTTTATCCGCGTGTTTCGCAACTTTTAAAAAAAATTCTGCTAATTGTGTTTGATTTTCAAATGAAAACAACTTGGTTAATCTATTATTTTGTACTTCCCACTGCATATCATATAGTTTAAATATTTGATTGAAAATTCTACCGCAAACGGAGCTTAGGTAATATGAATTGAGTACGTAAAAGGAATTGTTTTATGAAAGCAAACTTGTATAAAACAAAAAACCCTTAGTTTTCACTAAGGGTTTTAATCACAGTACTCGAGGCGGGATAACGCCCTACGTATCTACTTAAACCCCATTAAACACAAACAAACAGTTAAACATCTGGTAATAAATATCTTTTATTTATTTTGATTTATTTAGATTCAATCAAATTCATGATTGGTTGACTAAATGTTGACTAGAATATTCTGTTTTTGTAACTTTACAAAATAAAAATACCTCATGGCAACAATTAAATATCTGCTTCAAAGTACGTCTGATAATGCAAATATATTCATTAGATTTTCAATAGACCGTAAAACTGTTCTAAAACGTAAAACTGGTCACATAATCAATCCTAAAGACTGGAATAAGTCCAAGGGTATTCCCAATCAAAAAAATGAAGAATCCAAAGCTTTAAAAACAAAACTTGATAAATTAACAATACATATCGAAACTGCATATAATAATGATTTTGGAAATGGAATTCCTATAGATGGAAACTGGCTTCAATTAAAAATTGATATTTACAATAAAAAAACAATTGTTATTGATTTAGATATTGTAACAAACTATATTCAAAAATATATAGATGATGCTCCTACCAAGAAGAACCAAAAAAATGAATTAGGTCTTGGTCAAAACAGAGTAAAAGGACTTATCACTTTCAAAAATCTGTTCACTCGATTTGAAGACGAAACTAGTAAACACAAAAAATACCTTGTTAGAGAAATAGATATTCCATTTAGAGATAAATTCAATAAATGGCTAAGCGACATAGGTTATTCAGTAAATTATAAAGGGAAAAACATTGACAATTTAAAAACAATATGTCTTGATGCAGAAAAAAATGGAATTCAAGTTAGCCCTCAATTAAAAGCAATTAAAAGTTATTCAGAGAATAAAGAACCAGAAAATATTATCTATTTATCTGAATTAGAACAACAAAAAATAAGTGATGCAGTATTTGAGCAATCTTATCTAAAAAACGCTCAGAAATGGCTTCTACTTGGCTGTTTACTGGGGCAAAGAGTTAGTGACCTACTATCGATTACCGAATCAAATATCAAAGAGTATCAGGGAAAGAAAATTATTGAATTGAAACAACAAAAAACTGGGAAACTTGTAGCTATACCTCTTTTACCTAAAGCTTTAAATATGATAGAAGATGGTATGCCTCACAAAATTAGTGATACCAAATTCAATCAATACATTAAAATTGTTTGTGAAAAAGCAGAGATTAACGAAATTATCACTGGAAGAGAAAAAACAGAATCAACAGGTGCTACAAAAATTATTAAAGCTCCAAAATATAAATTAATTTCGTCTCATGTTTGCAGAAGGTCTTTCGCATCAAATTTTTATGGTAAAATTCCAACTCCATTATTAATTAACATTACTGGACATGCTACTGAAAAAATGTTTTTAAAATATATTGGGAAAACTAGCTTTGACAATGCTTTACAGATGTTAGATTATTTTGATAAAATATAACTTAATACATATCCATTATGTACCTATATTAGCACGTTTTCACTCTATAGATTAGCACGTTTTTATAGTGTAAATAGAAGTATTATCAGACATGTAGTTAAACATCATTAATTTTAATTGGGTTAAAAATCTAATTATTATTTAAATTTGACGAACAAACGCTGAAAATGAATATATTGAACACGAAACATCTAGTTTTAAGCATATTGTTTTTATTCACATTATGTTTGAATTTAAATGCTCAAAAGCCTAAAAAAATCTTTAACTATCTACAAGAAAACCAATTACCTCTTGCAGTTGAAGAGTACAATAAAATTTCTAGTGATAAGGACTATGATAATGACGATAAAGTATTATTTGCTTACGCAAATTGCTTATTTCAAATAGATACTAATTATCAGAAGTATAATCCTATTCAATCAATAAAGGATTTTAATAATAATTATGTTAATTCAGATATTAAAGAATTCGTATATAAATTTCTTGGAAAATATAGTTTATCTCCTGAAATTATATCAGAAAGAATAAACCGCGAAATTCATCTTCAAGCAAAAAAAATAAATACAGTTGAATCTTATAAAAATGCGTTAAATGTATGCTCATTTCAGTATCAGAAAGAACTTGCTTCATTATTGGAAAATGAAACATTTAATAATGCATTAAAAAAAATGAATATTATTGATTTTAATGCATTTATTGATACTTATCCACTATCATTAAATAAAGTTAAAGCAATATTAATAAGAGATTCTTTAGGGTATTTAGAAACTCTAAATATCAATACAATTAAATCCTATAAAACATATCTTGAATCTTATCCTAATAACAGATTCAAAAATAAGGTCTTGAATATTATAGATTCATTAGCATTCTTTGAATCAAAAAATCAAAACTCTATAACTTCTTTCAATGACTACATTAATAATTATAAAGAAGGTAAATATTTAGATAAAGCAATTACAATTAAAGATTCATTAATTATAAATAATTATCTGAACTATAAATCAATTGATACATTATTAATATTTATAAATAAAAATCCCCATAATAGATTTATTAAACAATTGATTGATACCGTAATTATTAATAGTATTAGAAATCATAATTACAATAATTTAGACTTATTGTATAACCAATGTACTATACCAAAAGTAAAAGATTCGATTTTAAATTTATTATATAGTCTATATGTGTATGATTACGAAATAAATGAGTTGACGATTAATTGGTTTTTGAAAAACCATAAAGATTTTAAAAACACTAAATTAGCTGAAGATGATTTAAATTTATATGATTCAATAAATTGGTTAAATTTTCTAAAAAGTGATACAACCAATTTGAAAAAATTACTAATTCAAACAGCACCTTATAAAACTTCTATAAAGACTCTTAAATCTGTAATATTACCTTTTTTAAATAATAAACAGTATGATTATGCTTACAATTATGCTAATAGATATAGTTACATATTAAGCGGTAATATAGAATATTTAAAATTACTTAAAGAATTAAAAAACAAAACATTTTCTCCTGAAATTAGATATTTTGTTCAGAAAAATAATGATGATTTTTTAAATATTGGCATTCCTTACGTGATAGTTAATGGAGTGAAACAAAAAATTAAAATAAATGAAGATAAGTTATGTCATTTGGAGCTTGTTTGTCAAAAAGATTTTGATAATAATGGAATTCTAGATGCAATATTTATGTTTGACCCTGCATGTGGAGGTAATGCTGGAGGTTCAGGATTATTTTTATGTTCAATTGATAAAAATGGAGACTTAATTATTAGCAGATTTAAAATATCTGGATGGTTAAAAAATATAAATATTGAAAAATCTAACTTTGGTTGGTCTATAATTATTAAATCAAATTCTGTTGGTTTTGGAAATGATGAACTAAATGAACTTGATGAACAATTTAGTTTTAATGAAGGTAAACTCTCACTAATAAGTGTTAGAAAAAAAGAGAAAATTTATGCTATTCTTGAAGTCAACAATACAGTTTTTAATAATGATGAAAATGTTGATATTGTAAAATACTTTGATTTAGATAATGATGGGATAAATGAAAAATTTGAATTTAGATATTGGTTACGTTGGGGGTCAATCATATGTAATGAAGTTGAATTATCTAAAACTAGAAAGAAATTTGAATTAAGAACATGTAAAAGATTTGGTATACTAGATTCTGAAACTAATGGAGTGAGAGACATAGTGTTTGATTTAGATGATGTATATTATTGGGATGGCAATAGTTATTTAGAGAGAAATCCAACTAAATAATAAATAGGTTGAATATTGTTTTAGATATCTAAAACATAAATTAGAATAATAATGAATATTTTGAATAACAACGCTCTGAGTATAATTATACTTTTCTCATGTATTTTCTCATTCAATTTAAATGCTCAAAAGCCTAAAAAAATCTTTAACTATCTTCAAGAAAACCAATTATCTCTTGCAGTTGAAGAGTACAATAAAATTTCTACTGATAAAGAATATGATAATGAAGATAAAGTATTATTCGCTTATGCAAAATGCCTATTTCAAATAGACACTAATTATCAGAAGTATAATCCGACTCAAGCAATTAAAGAATTCAATGGAACTTACATCCTATCAGATATTAAAGAATCCGTATACAAATTCTTAGGAAAATATAGTTTATCCCCAGAAGTAATTAATAAAAAAATCATTAATGAAATTTATATAGAAGCAATTAAACTAAATACAGTTGAGTCATACACAAATGCATTAAATTATTATTCAAAAGAACACAATGATAATACCGTCAAACTTTTAGAATTAGCAACATATAATAGAGTAAAAACAAATAAAGCAATTTCTCAACTTAAAGGTTTTATAACTAAATATCCTGAAAGCATTTATAAAACTGAAATTCAAAATTTGTTAGAAAGAGAAACATTAAACAATTACAAATCAATCAATAATATTGATAGTTTAAACCAATTTATTTCTCAGTTTAATTCGAGTGTATATAAACCAGAAGCTGTAGACTTCAGAGATTCATTAGTTTTATCTACTGTACCTGATAATTATGAGTCGTTATTAGCATTCACCAAAAAATATCCTGATTCAAAATTCAAAACGGAAGTGGATAATCGATTACCTGATATACTATATAAAGAGGTTGTAAAAAGTGGGTATTCTTTTGAGTTATGCGAAAAATTCATAAATTCCTTTAGCAGAGATAATAGGGTAAATTTAATTGACAGCATTACTTATTTCAATGCTGTGGAAATAGACTCTACTTTAAGTTATAGAAATTACATTAAACTATTTACAAAAGGATACTATGTATCTAGCGCAAATAATAGGATAGAAAGTAAAATATTGAGTTTAGATAAGATTAATAAATGCTTTAATTTGGATTTATTAATTAATTATGCTTTCTGTGATAATATTTTAGATTTTGAATTGGAATATATAAATAGATTCATCTATTTAAAATATTATTTTAATGAATTTAAAAAGGAATTGAAACTTCCGAAAATAAGTGATATAGATATTAGTAATTATTTATTGAACCATATGATAAATCATGATTATGGTTATTTTTCTGAGATTGGATACGTCAAATGCGATGAAAATTGTAAGATTAACCATCACGAATTTGATTATAATTCAAAAATTAACTCATTGAAAATTAACGAAAAAATGAAATTAATTTATCATATTATTTCTCAATCAAATTATTTTCCTTGGTGCCACTTTGATATTGAAAAATTAGATGATTTACATCTAATTCATCAAGTTTATCATTTGGGTGGAGGGTATAGGGAGTCTCAAACGATATGTGTAAGCCAGAACAATAGAATTAAATCGGTTTTTGAATGTTGTTATTCACAAGAACACAAAAAAATAGAGAGGTTTATTTTAAATAGATTTAAAATAAATGTTGGCATTTCAGATAATTACTGCGTAAAAAGAATAAAAAAAAATTCTTACACAATGATTTTAAATTATAATAAAGAGACGCATTTTAATAATGACAATACGGTTAATATAACGCATCAAGGTCAGATATTCTTACCTTTTAATATTATTGGAGATAAAATCAATTTAAAATTAAATGAATTGATTATGAAATGATTTAATTTTTAACATATTCTTATATTAAAGAATTACTAATTATTAAAAAACTATTCATAGCACTTTCCATTTATTAACAAAGCAGAAACACCAAGTTTCTTTTTAATTCTTTCAACTTCTTCATTAGTCAATTTATTTGCATCATTAACACGAGATTTATGTTTCGTCTTTTCAATTTGATGTGTAATTTCAATTGTGGTCATATTTCTCCTCTTTTGTTTAGAATTTTATGAACTTGATTAATAATACAAGTTGCCTTTTCTTTTATTCATTTAAATATCTTTTCGTTATTCCTTTCTTAAGTTTAGCCTAAATGGAGATTTCATCTTGATGAACTGAATCGACTAAGAATCGGTTATAATGATTTTGGTAATTAAATTATTCAAGAAAATATATTTATAACAAATTGCAAACTAATATTTGCAATTTGTTATATTTGTTAATATATTTGTATTAATTCATTTAAAAAGATAGGTAAATACAAACTCATGAAAAAATTCGTTTCCTATTTTCGTGTTTCAACTCAAGCACAAGGCAAATCAGGTTTGGGGTTGCAAGCTCAAAAAAATGCTGTTTCAAACTTTGTTGGTAACCAAGGTATCATAATTTCTGAATTTACAGAGGTTGAATCTGGAACACGTAAAAAAAAGCGAGTTGAAATATACAAGGCTATTGAAATAGCAAAAAAGGAAAAGGCTATTTTAATAGTTGCTAAACTAGATAGGCTTGCAAGGGATGTTGAATTTACATCGGCATTATATAACGGTGGTATTGAATTTATATGCTGTGATAATCCTACTGCAAACAAACTCACAATTCAACTTCTAAGTGTAATAGCCGAGCATGAAGCTGAAGTTATAAGTCGCAGGATTAAGGATGCTCTAAAAGTTAAAAAAGAAAAAATTAATAAAGGTATCATTATCAACAAAGATGGTTCAGAAATGAGCAGTATCGATGGTAAATATAGATTAGGTAATCCTAATGGTTTTGGTCAATATCAAAAACAAGGTATAGAGAAAATTAAAGAAAATGCAAGAAACAATATTGCAAATATTCAAGCTATGGATATCATTTGCTCAGCAAGAAAGGAAGGATTAACATTCCAAAATATAGCAGATAAACTTAATAAACTACAATATAAAACTAGAAATGGTAAAGAGTTTAACCCGATTCAAGTACAAAGACTATATAAAAGATGTGAATTATGATTATTGAAATAAAACACCAGTTAGAAAAAACTGTTTTTCGATTCAAAGTAAAGGATGAAAACAACTTAACTTCATTAGAAGTAAGAAAAATATGTAATAAAATGAACGTGGATGCAGTATTTATTAAAGGTAAATATTACTCAAAATAATTAATAAATAATGCAATAATCATAGTTATTTTTAATTCTATCCACTTCACTTGAAGTTAGTTTATTTGCAACTTCAACTTTAAATTAGATAATGCTATACTATATATTAGAAAGACTTCTATTATTGATATTCAATTACAAGTCGATAAATGATTCATTTGACTTATACATCATTTGGAAAACTATATTTCTTATATTAACTATGACTCCTACTATTGTAGATTTCCTAGATGGCAAAATAATTGAAACGAAAAATTAATTGTATCTAGTTAAATTTAAAATTTTTAGTTCACAGTCTTGAACTCCGAAAAATTTTGAGTTACTTATTTCTACAATTTCATTATATATAGGCGGGATAATAATTTCTCCGTTTATATCTAATACTCCTTGTTTTCCGTTTATTTTGACTAAAAATTTTGATTTATTATTTGTGAACTTAATTTCATCATAAATTAAGGGAATTACTTCATTACCAGAAAAATTACTACAACCTAATTTTCGATTTAAAGAAGTTATTATTAACCTATTGATAGAATCCATCGCTATTAATCGGTCATATTTTATAGGTACAATTTCTTTACCAGTAAAATCTATTAACCCAACTTTATTGTTTAAACGAACTTGAATGAGATTACATAAAAAGCCTCCATAATCTATTTCTTGATAAATTAGTGGTATTATTTCTTTTCCAGAAGTATCAATAAGACCTTTTTTATAATCATCGTTATTTGCACCTGTTTTTATAGTGACCCTTATTATATTATTCGCGATATAATCCATTCTCGAATATTTTAAATCTGATATTTCTTTTCCAGAAATATCTATAATACCTTGTTTATAATCATCGTTATTTGCACCTGTTTTTATAGTTACCCTTATTATATTATTCGTGATATAATCTATACTCGAATATTTTAAATCTGTTACTTCCTTCCCAAATTTATTAATCAACCCTTTTTTATCATTTAATGAAACTATACATATTCCTCTTAGAAAAGAATGACTGTTATTATTATATTTTTGAAAATTATCATATTTTATTTCGGTAATTTTGTTTCCATGTAAATCTATTAATCCTTTTTTTCTATTGATTTCAACTTGAATAATACTATCACTTCCGAACCATAACTCATCATATATAACATCTGTGATTTGAACTCCAAATTCATTTAACAATCCATTTTTTCCATTAATTCTTACTTCCGCTAATTTCAGAAAGTTAAAATCATGAATCAAATCATATTTTATTGGTGTGATAACTTTTCCAAACTTGTTTAACAGACCAACCTTACGGTTATTTCCGACTATATAATAACCTTTCCCATCTATTGATATTGATTCATAAATGAATGGAATTATAATTTTTCCAAATTCATTTAATACTCCTCGTTTTTTATTTAAAGATGCTACTATCAAAGTTTTATTTTCAAATTCTATTAACCCTTCTTCAACAAATAATCCGTCATAAATAACTGGAATAATTACATCCCCTTTGTTATTAATTAATCCAGATTTTCCATTTAAATTAATTAAAGAGTTTCCATTAGCGAATATTTTAACATAATCTAGTTTGCAAGGAAAAATAAGTTTACCATATTTATTAATCAAACCAAATTTATTATTGTTCTGCACTATACATAATCCATTTTGAAAATTAAAAATATCAATATCCCTAAGGAAGGATAAATTATTTTCAATATTTACATGGGGTGAATAAAATTGAATAGGTACAACTATATTCCCTTTCTCATTTATAACCCCCCATTTATCTTTTACACGAACTCCAGATAAACCTTCTGAAAACGATGTGATTTCGTCATAGATTAAAGGTGTAATTAGTTTTCCAGTTGAATCAATCAATCCTTTTTTACCATTTTTTAAAACTTCAATAATATTTGTTTTAGTACCTAGACAATTAAAACATTCACCATACGTTCCAATTTCATCGTAATTTATTTCCGTTAATAAATTTCCATTTAAATCTATTAGTCCTTTTTTTCCATTTAATTGAACAATTAGTAAATTACTATACATACTAATTTCTTCATATTTAACTGGGATTATTAATTTAGCTTTTCCTCTTATTACTTTATATACTCCTTTTTTGTAGTTTTCTCCTCCTTTATTTAAAGACACTATGAATAAATCATTGTGAGAATAAATCATTGAATAAATTGTAGGAATTATTAAAATTGAATCAGGTACATTTTCAGAAACATTAATCACTCCTCTAACCAATCTGTCTTCAGAACCATCAATATCAACAATATAAGATTCATTTCTTAAATAAGTATATTCTTCATGTGGATTATTGTATCTTTGATATACTTTGAGATTTCCTAGAGTATCTATAATCCATACACTATCTTGTATAACTTCAATTTTCCCAAGTAATTTATCTATATTTCTTATATCCAAATCACATTGCTCATCATTGTTTTTTTTTAATTTTTTTAAATTAATCTCATAATATTTAATTTTAGTCAAATCTATTTTAATCTCATTTGAATATACTGAGTTAGGGTATGTATTAACATAATCTAGTAAAGATTCATAACTTTTTGGAGTAACAGATAAAACCAAAGAATCTCTATAATTTATTGCTTCTTGTAAAACTAAACTATTTGAATATTGATTGATATATTGAATAACCAAATCAATTGATTTTTGAGATTTAATATCTTGAAAAATTTTATTATCAAGCAATCTCTGACCTTGATTAATTAAATCATTGTTTAGAGACTTTCGGAGTTCAATTAATGAAGATTTATAATTATCAATTGTATTAATTCTTTTTGAATTTAAAAGTATCTCTGAATAAATATTATTTGATATTTCTTTAAATTCATAATTATAGTCTTTTAAGAAATTAAATATTTGATTTTGAAGTTCAATTGGAATATTAATATTGTTGAATTTATTATTCGCAAGAATAGGGTTGTAATTATTGGATTTAAATTCAATCATTAATAAACAACGAGAAATATCAAATAAAACTAGTTCTTCATTTTTGTATTTTTTCTCAGGATTAAATTTTGCTAACTCTTCAATAGCCAAATTAATCTCATTATTTTGAATATAATTATATATTTTTTTAGGCTTTTGAGAGTAAACAGTATTGGTTAAACAGAAAATCAATACTATGTATAGAAATATTTTTTTCATCAAATAAATTTATTATCGATTTCAAATTTATTCAATTTCTTTCGATTATTTAATTTAAGAGCATTAATATCCTGACAGTTAATTATGAAGGGGTTAATCGAAAGTAATTAATATATCTGCTAGAGGATCTAGCAGATATATTAAACTTCTATTTACCTTGGTTTGTATTGAATATAAGCAAGCTTACTTTTGATTTCAGGAGTTATTATTGGACCAGTATAGTCTTTGTAATTACTCTCTTTCATCAATTCTTTGATACATCGAATAAAATCCCTAAAAATTGGAATAGAATCATTTAAGGCTTCGATAATATAGCTGGTTTCTTCACAACTAAACCCAATTATTGGAAGCACTTTGTATAATTCTATTTCATCATCTGGTCGAAAAGAGTTTTCAAAATCTTCAATTTCATTTTTGGGTTCTACTTCTATTTCTTCATTTGAATCAATAGTAACTTCCTCAGTTTCCGATTTAGATTTTACTTTAGGCAAATCAGGAACTATTGTCTCTATAAAATCCCAATCAATCATAATAGTTCTGGATGTTTTGAATTCTCCATTATTATAATGCTTCTTATTGCTAATTGAAATATAACCCACCTTGTTCAATTTCGGGATTATTTTTTTCAAATGCTCTTCACTCATATAGATATGGGAAGAAATAGATTCATTGGAATAGTTTATGAAACTTCGTTCACGACCACCATCATAATGAATTAGCTTTCTCAAGACACTTTCTTGAGCATAGGTTATGTGATACCTTTTGCCTTTTGACATAGGCGATGTAACCCAGAATAATACGTCTGAGTACGTTTTTTTAATTGACTTGTTAGACATATTTTAAAATTTTAATCTAAAAGTTATTACCCTAAGGGTAGTATATGGTTGTCATACTTTGCAAATCTAGTCAATTGAATACCCTTTTGTCAACTATTTGGATTAAATAACTTTATATCAGCACAATACAAACTTATAAAGATGAATTGAGTTTTGTATACTTGTTTTAAACATTAAGAAAGAATAATTAATACATATAAGGATAAATCGTCTTTTTTTACATTGGATTATCTACCCATACCTATACTATAATATATACCTATACTATGATATATACTTATACTATAATATATACCTATACTATGATATATATTTATACTATGATATATAACTATACTGGAATATTCTATTATTATATAAGTAATTGATTAATAATTATTTAGATTAAGTTTTAACTGATAATAAAGCCTTTAGGCGATACATTCCAATATAGATGAGAGTATCTGTCAATTCAATTGAAAAGTAAGCTGAAAGCTTTTATAAATCAATATTCCTACGGAGTTATTGTTTATTCTATTCCAATGTTATAAAATTATTAATTCTCAATAAAACATCTAATTTTAAATAATTGATTTTCAATTGAATAAATTATATAAAATAGGATGATTATCCAATGAAATATCACTATTGATTTTACCTTTACATTATCCTATATTTGAAATAAGTTTAGTAAATGAACTTATAGTGTATACCATAAAATGATATAATTAATGCTATTTTTAGCATTTCAACTTCAATTATGAATAGAATTAAAGAAATCTTGTTGGAAAAACAACTAACCCAAACATGGTTAGCATCCAACTTGGGTAAAAGTTACAATATGGTTAATGGGTATGTTTCCAACAGAAGACAACCTTCCATAGAAGTATTATTTAGAATAGCAAAACTACTCCAAGTAGATGCTAAAGACTTATTAGTATAAAGAAATTTAAGATATGAAAAACGTTAAAGAATCAGCAAATTTTATCTGGGCGATAGCCGATATATTAAGAGGTGATTACAAGCAAAGTGACTATGGAAAGGTAATTCTTCCATTAACCGTATTAAGAAGGTTGGATTGTGTATTGGAATCATCCAAAGAAGATGTATTGAAGAAATTCGAGCAACTTAAAACTACCAACATTGAAAACCTTGACCCAATTCTAAATAAGACTGCTGGTTACAGCTTTCATAATAGAAGTCAGTTTGACTTCAATAAGTTAATTGCAGACCCAAATAACATAGCATCCAACCTTAGAAACTATATCAATGGATTCAGTGAAGATGCTAGAGAGATTATAGAACAATTTGAATTCGAAAACCAAATCAATAAGTTAGATGATAATAACTTGTTGTTTATGATTGTAAAACGTTTTCAAGAAGTTGACCTACATCCAGATACTATTTCAAGTATGGAAATGGGATATATGTTTGAGGAGTTAATCAGAAAGTTTGCGGAGATTTCCAATGAAACTGCTGGGGAACACTTTACACCTAGAGAGGTTATCAAAATGATGGTGAACATTCTTTTCTTGAATGATAGAGAGATTCTAACAACGAAAGGAATTACCAAAACGATATATGATTGTTGTGCTGGCACAGGCGGTATGTTATCCGTTGCTGAAGAGTATTTACATGAATTAAATCCAGATGCTCGTTTAGAAGTGTTTGGTCAAGAGTTGAATCCAGAATCGTATGCGATTTGTAAATCGGATTTAATGATAAAAGGTCAGAATGCATCCAATATCAAAAAAGGGAATAGTATCTCTGAAGACCAATTAAACGACCAGAAATTCGATTACCTAATTACCAATCCACCTTTTGGTGTGAAATGGGAGAAGTTCGCTAAGAAAGTGAAAGAGGAACACGAACAGTTAGGTCATGGAGGAAGATTTGGAGCTGGTTTACCTTCTGTTGGTGATGGTTCTTTCTTGTTCTTGATGCATTTAATGTCTAAGATGAAACCAGATGGTTCTCGCTTGGCTATTGTATTCAACGGTTCGCCATTATTCTCTGGTTCACCTTCTAAAACTAAAAATGAAAGTAGTATTCGCCAATGGATTATCGAGAATGATTTATTGGAATCTGTAATTGCATTACCTAACCAGTTGTTTTACAATACTGGAATTAGCACCTATGTTTGGGTTATTTCCAACAAGAAACCAGTGGAACGTAAAGGTAAAGTACAGTTAATTAATGCTGTGGATTTATACAAGAAGATGAGCAAATCTTTGGGTGATAAACGTAATGAGTTATCAGATGACCATATTGCTGAAATCACTAAAATCTATGGTGAGTTTAAAGAATCTGGTTACTCAAAGATATTTGATAATAAAGCCTTTGGTTATGCTAAAGTTACAGTAGAACGACCAGAAAGAGATACTAAGGGTGAAATCGTAAAAGATAAAAAAGGGAATCCGAAACCAGATTCATCGTTGAGAGATACGGAGAATATACCATTGACGATGGATATTCAAGAATATATGGAGAAAGAAGTACTACCTCACGTACCAGATGCATGGGTTGACCATTCCAAAACCAATGTAGGATACGAAATCAACTTTACGAAGTATTTCTACCAGTACAAGCCATTACGTACTTTAGAAGATATTAGAGCTGATATTATGGCTATTGAACAAGAAACGGATGGTTTATTGAAAGAAGTAATCGGTTAGTTATGAAGAAATACGATAACTATAAAGATTCTGGAATTGATTGGATTGGAGATATACCTTTAAATTGGAGTTGTACAAAATTAAAGTTTCATACTCGTAAGATAATAGATGGTGCTCATTTTACTCCAACATATACAGAAAAATCTGAAAAATCAATCCCTTTTTTACGTGTAACAGATTTACATTTAGAATCTATTGATTTAGATAACGTTAAATATATACCTATCGATGAACATGAAGAGTTAATTAAAAGATGTAATCCTGAAAAGGGTGATTTGCTATTATCCAAAAATGGAACAATTGGTTTAATGAAGATAATTGATTGGGATTGGGAGTTTAGTGTTTTTGTAAGTTTATGTTTAATTAAATTTGAAAAAACCTTAATTAATAGGTTTTTTAAATATTTCTTTGATAGCAATATAGTAGATAGACAATTATTTGAAAGTAGTCAAAAAACATCTGTTAGTAATTTACACTTAGAGAAAATAAAAGAATTAAGATTAACACTTCCTCCTATTGAAGAACAAACCGCAATTGCCAACTACCTTGACCACAAAACATCCCAAATAGACCATTTAACTGCAAAGAAAGAGCAATTCATCAAGTTACTAGAAGAAGAGCGTGTAGCGGTCATTAATCAAGCTGTAACAAAAGGTTTAGACCCAAATGTTCCGATGAAAGATTCTGGTGTGGAATGGTTGGGTGAGATACCAGAGCATTGGGAGGTGAAGAGACTTGGATTTGTGTTTAAAAGTCTAAATACAAAACGAATACCTTTAAGTGCCGAAGAAAGAGGACTTATGACAGATAGAGTTTATGATTATTATGGAGCAAGTGGAGTAATAGATAAAGTTCAAGATTATATTTTTGATGAAGACCTAATTTTAATTGGAGAAGATGGGGCAAATCTTTTAACTCGTAGCAAAAGATTGGCTTTTATTGCAAGTGGTAAATATTGGGTAAATAATCACGCACATATAATTAAACCTATTAACGGAGATATAAACTATTATTGTGAATTTTTAGAACTTATAGATTATACGGTTTACATTTCTGGTTCTGCTCAACCGAAATTAACACAAGAAGCATTAATGTCTATAAAAATTGTTGAACCACCATTAAAAGAGCAACAAGACATTTACGATTTTATTCGATTACAAACTAATAATCTTGATTCAATAATTTCAAAGTCCAAACAAGAAATTGAACTATTAAAACAATACAAAACAGCATTAATCAGTGAGGTAGTTACAGGTAAGGTTGACGTTAGAAATGAAAAATTGAATTGAGATGGAAGATGAATACTTTATTCGAAAAGAAGCCAATACTTTTTTTAAGCGAAAGTTAATTAGAAATGATAATACAGAAGTATTTGAAAGGTTTAAGATTGTAAAAGATAGATTATTGGGATTTTACTCAAATGAATCAAAAGCAATATTCCTAGATGAAATTCAACATTGTTTCATACAACATTTAAATGAACATAGAATAAAAGCACATAATGGGGAAGTTGACACAACATGTAAATATGAAAATGATACTGAATTATTTCAATTTTATATTAAACAAGAACAAAGCATCTTACCATATATTGCAAATCAGAGATTTCCAATGAATAAGAAATTAAGAGATAAAGTTTTTATTAGTTATAGCCATGCAGATAAAGATTATTTGAATGATATTCAGAGACATTTCAAACCATTTTTGAATCAAATAAATTATTGGGATGATACTCAAATTCAAGCTGGTCAAAAATGGAAAGAGGAAATAAAAATGGCTATTGAAAATGCACAAGTTGCGATTTTGTTAGTCAGTACTGATTTTTTAGGTTCAGATTTTATATCTACCCATGAACTGCCTTTATTACTTGAATCAGCAGAAAAAGATGGCACAACAATTTTAACTATTATACTTAAGCCCTGTTTGTTTGAAGATTTCCTTGACTTAAATAAATTCCAAGCATTAAACGCACCTAGTAATCCAGTTTCAAAGATGGATTACAATGAAAAAGAAGAGCTTTACGTGAATTTAGTTCGTCAAACAAAGAGAGTTTTAAATAAGTTATAAAATTATGGCATAAGGAATACATATAGAATTAATAGTTGAATCATAAATACAATGACAGAACAAGAATTAAAACAATACATACAAACCAACTTCCCACAAGAGAATGAATCTTGTGAGTGGAAGGATTTTAATTCTCTCAAACATACATTTGGAGGTCAAGAAGGGAATGATATTATCTCTTACATTTCTGCAATTGCCAACATGGAAGGAGGTAGTTTGGTAGTAGGAGTTAAAGACAAAACATTAGATATTGTAGGTATTCAAGAATTTAATAACTACACATCTCAATCCATAAAACTCAAGATTACAGAAAGATGTACGAATATCAATTCTGAGAAACTATCCATTCAAGAATTTAAAACATCCGATACGCATAAAGTAGTTTGGGTTTTTCATATACCAAAGCATTTACCACGATTAATCGTTTATGCTCATTCGAAAGCTTGGCAACGTATTGAAGATAGTTTGGTAGAGATGAAGGATGAACGTAAACAAAGCATTCTCAACGAACCAAGAACCTATCAAGATGATTGGTCTGCGCTAACGATTCCAAACGCCACCATAGAAGATTTAGAACCAACAGCTATTTTAAGAGCGCGCAAAGAGTATAAAGAAAAGAATCCTAGAAAAGCAGAAGAGTGTGATTCTTGGGATGATACTACATTTCTAAATAAGGCTAAAATTACCGTACAAGGAAAAATAACCAATTCAGCAATCTTATTACTGGGTAAAGAAGAATCTACTCATTTTATACAACCAGCCATTGCTAAGATTTCTTGGATATTAAAAGATGAACACAACGTAGAATTGGATTATGAACATTTTACCATTCCATTTTTACTGAATTCTTCTGAGCTATTTAGCCGTGTTCGAAACTTGACTTATCGCTATATCAAAGACGATTCGCTTTTCCCTACAGAAATCAAAATGTATGACACTTTCGTTATTCGTGAGGCTTTACACAACTGTATTGCACATCAAGATTATGGATTACAAGGTCGCATTTCAGTAGTAGAAAAACCAGATGAGTTACTTTTCTCTAATTTGGGGGAATTCCTACCTAAATCAGTTGAACGAGTAATCGAACAAGATGCTCCACAAGCATATTATCGCAATCAGTTTTTAGCTGAAGCAATGGTTCAACTTAATATGATAGATACAATTGGAAGCGGTATTAAACGTATGTTCATCAAACAAAAAGAACGATTCTTTCCGTTGCCAGATTTTGATTTATCCCAACCAAACAAAGTAGCTGTTCGTATAGTTGGTCGAATTTGGGATGAGAACTACACCAAACTATTGATGAGTAAAACTGATTTAGAATTAAAAACGGTGGTTTTATTAGATAGAGTTCAAAAGAATTTACCGATTACAGATGGTGAGATAAAAGATTTAAAAAAGCTTGGACTTATAGAAGGTCGAAAGCCAAACCTATATGTCTCAGCAAAAGTTGCGGAAGCTTCACAAGACCAATCTACCTATATTAAATTGAGAGGGTTTAAAGATGAATATTACAAAAATTTAATTTTAGAATATTTGACCACATATAAACAAGCAACTAAATCAGACATTGATAAATTAATTTTAGATATACTTCCTGAAATTTTAGATGAACATAAGAAAGAAAATAAGGTAAGAAATTTAATTTATGCAATGTCTAAAAAAGACAAAACCATTGTAAATAAAGGAACTACAAGGTATCCTAAATGGGAGAAAGTATAACTAATTTCAGTTAGGTTACTTAAATTTTAGATGAACTTTTAGATAAACTTGCATAAGTTTTTAGACATTTTTAGATATTATGGCACAAGGAATACATACAGAATTGACATTTGAATCCGCAATCGAAATTGCATTAGTGGAATCAGGTGGATATAAACAAGGTTCATCCTCAAAGTTTGATGCACAATTGGGATTGTTCCCTTCTTATATTATTGAATTCTTACAATTATCTCAACCAACTGCTTGGGATAAGATTGTAAACATTCATAAAGAGGAAGTAGAGAAAAAAGTAATTCAACGTTTAGTAAAAGAAATTGACCTACGTGGAATTTTAGATGTTATTCGTAAGGGATTTACTGATTATGGGGTAAAGTTTCAGATGGCTTATTTCAAGCCAGAAACGACTTTAAATCCAGAAGCAGACTTACTATATAAAACCAATCAATTAACTGTTACTAGACAGCTATATTATGAGCGTGTAGGAAAGAACTCTATTGATATGGTACTTTCATTGAATGGGTTGCCTATCGCTACCATAGAGCTTAAAAATCAGTTCTCTGGTCAAAGTGTTGAGAATGCTAAAAAGCAATATGTATATGACCGAGAACCTAATGAACCAATCTTTCATTTTAAGAAAAGAACATTAGTACATTTTGCTGTTGATACAGATGAAGCATATATGACCACTAAATTAGATGGTAAAAACACAAGATACTTACCATTTAATTTAGGATACAACAATGGAGCTGGGAATCCACCAAATAAATCTGGATATAGAACAGCTTACCTTTGGGAGCAAGTTTGGGTGAGAGATTCATTTATGGATATCATTGGAAAATTCCTTCATCTAAGTGTTTCAGAATTCGAAATCAATGGAGTTAAAAAGAAGAAGGAAACAATTATCTTCCCTCGTTTTCACCAAATGCAAGTGGTTAGAAAAGTAACAGAAGATGCTAAATTGAACGGAGCTGGTAAAAACTACCTAATCCAACATTCTGCTGGTTCTGGTAAGTCTAATTCGATTGCTTGGTTATCGTATCGCTTATCGAGTTTACATGATGATGCTAACAACCGTATATTTGATTCAGTAATCGTAATCACAGATAGAAAGGTTTTAGACTCACAATTACAAAATACTATATATCAATTCGAGCATAAGGATGGAGTGGTTCAAAAGATTGATAAAGATTCACAACAATTAGCAGATTCATTATCCGCTGGTTCAAACATAATCATTACTACACTTCAAAAGTTTCCATTTATATTAGATAAGATTGGTGAACTACCAGCAAGAAAGTATGCAGTTATCATCGATGAAGCACATTCATCACAAGGTGGTGAAGCAACTAAGAAAATGAAAGAAGTGCTTTCTGCAAAGTCATTAGAAGATGCTGAAAAGGATGAAGCATATACTGGATTAGAAGAAGATGCAGAAGATGAAATCAGAAAGTCTATGTTGGCTCGTGGTAAACAAGCGAATTTGAGTTTCTTTGGTTTTACAGCTACACCAAAACCAAAAACAGTAGAAGTATTTGGAATTAAAGGTTCTAATGGTAAACCAGAACCATTTCACTTGTACTCAATGAAGCAAGCGATTGAAGAAGGTTTTATTCTAGATGTATTAAAGAATTACACTACCTATAAAACTTATTTCAAACTATCAAAAGATATCGAAGATGACCCTAAGGTAAATAAGAAAAAAGCGTCGAGGGCTATTGGTCGATTTATGTCATTACACCCACATAACCTTTCTCAGAAAGCAGAAGTAATGATTGAACACTTCCGTCAAGTTGTTTCCAAGAAAATTGGTGGTAAAGCCAAAGCAATGGTAGTAAGTAGTTCACGTTTACATGCTGTTCGCTACAAAGAAGAGTTTGATAAATACATCAAAGAGAAAGGATATACCGATGTTAAAACCATTGTAGCATTCTCTGGTAAAGTTATCTATGATGCATATCCAGAAGGTGTAACAGAAGTTGAATTAAATGGATTCGCAGAAAAGGAATTACCAAGAAAGTTCGAATCAGATGAATATCAACTGTTGTTGGTTGCAGATAAATACCAAACTGGATTTGACCAACCTTTATTGCATACGATGTATGTAGATAAAAAACTTTCTGGTGTTAAAGCAGTACAAACATTATCCAGATTGAACAGAATGTGTGCTGGGAAAGAAGATACTTTTGTATTAGATTTCGCAAACGACACAGAGGACATATTGAATTCCTTTCAACCGTATTATGAATTAACTTCAATCAAGGAGAACTCAGACCCAAATCACTTATACGATTTAAAAGCTGAAATTGAAAAAGCAAACATCATCTGGGAATCAGAAGTGAATACATTTTGCAATATTTACTTTAAATCAGCAAAGTCAATAAGTGTATCTGAACAAGGTAAACTAAATGCATGTATTGACCCAGCTGTCGAGCGATTTAAACAACTACCAGAAGAGAACTCAGATACGAATGTAATAGGAACGGAAGTAACGCAAGAAGACTTCAAAAACACATTGCAAAGTTTTAATAGAACCTATTCGTTTTTGACTCAAATAATGCCTTTTTCAGATATCGATTTGGAGAAATTATTTACTTACACTAGATACTTATTCAAGAAGTTACCTAGAACATCTCAAATTGATAAATTCAAATTGGGTGATGAGGTATCATTGGAATATTATAGACTTCAAAAAATAGCGGAGCAAAATATTGCTATGGAAAGTCAAGGAATATATGAATTAGATGGTGGTGGTGAAGCTGGTCTTCGCATGACCAAGGAAGACCAAGCCGCATTGTCTGAAATTATAGAGGTATTAAACAAACGTTTTGCTACAGAATTTAACACCGCTGATAAACTTTTCTTTGACCAGATAGAAGAAGATATGGTTGCAGACTCAAACCTTCAAGAACAAGCTAAAAACAATCCTATAGAGAATTTTAAGTTTGGTTTCGAGGATATGTTTATGGATAAACTTATTGGAAGAATGGAGCAGAATCAGGATATCTTTGCTAAGATGATGGATGACAAAGAATTTGGAGGTTTAGTGAGAAACTATATGCTTAAAAAAGTTTATGATAGGTTGAGCAGATGAGGTTAAAAATATTTTTTTAAAAAATTAGTCTTTTAAAATTCTCTTGATATTTATTAATAAATATGATATGAGAAAAGAGATTATACACAACAAACCAACACATTTGTGTTCACCATTTATTGAAAACTTTAATACATTAGAATTCAATCCAATTCTGAAGCAATTACTTAAGGAGTATGTATCTTCGAAATACGAAGAATATGCAACTTATGATGAACAGTCACTGTTAACTGAATACAAATATTTAATTCAGAATAATAGTTTAAATGAGCTATTTGAATGGGAATTTCTTCAAAATAGTATCTTAAATTTTAAATAAAATTTTCATATAGTTAGGTTATCACATAGGGTTAGGGTGGAGTCACGAAAAAATACTCTTATATCATATACCCCTCCCACCCTATGTGAACTGCTAAAGAGTACCCCCTACGTTTATTTAGATAACTGGTAATCGGATTGGTTCAAAAAAAATTTTGGGGTAAAAATGAGTTTGAAAAAATTAGACTTATAAATAAATCTAAAGAATACCAAAGAATAAACCATTATACATAATCTAACTTTCAAAAAACAATTCATCAAACTCAATGTTAACAAATTGTTAAATATACACCAAAACACAAAAATTAAAACACTCATTTACAATATTTTAAATAATACAATATAGGATTATTCAAACCAGTAAAAAGTCGTTTTTTTAAAATAAATTATGCTCCTATATTCGCAGTATAAACAAAAAAAATTAAAATATATGACTGAAAAAATTGTATTATGTAGTATGTCCATCGAGGAATTAGCAAAAGCTTTAATAAGCTTTATTACACAAAAATCAGAGGTTAATAATTCTACAACAGATGAAGAATTATTAAGCAGAACAGATACTTGTAAATTATTATCTATAAATAAGACGACCTTATGGAAGCATACCAAAAGTGGTAAATTAAAAAGCTATGGAATAGGTAACAGAGTCTATTACAAAAAACATGAAATACTCTCATCAATTATTCCAATTAACTAAATGAAAGTTGTATGAATAATAATTTACTAGAAAACTGTATTCATTTAGTTAAAAGAGGTCTTTACGTTGTAAAGACCTCTTTTAGTTTATCAAAACTATTTTAAACAATTAAATAAATAGTAAAAAATAAGATTAAATAAAAAAGGTCTAAACTTTCGTAAAGACCTTTCTTATTGCTTTTGGTTGACTAACGGTTGACTAAGACTCGTCTAAACCGTTGATTATCAACACATTTTGTACTCGAGGCGGGACTTGAACCCGCACGCCCATACAGGCACAGGATTTTAAGTCCGGCGTGTCTACCAATTCCACCACTCGAGCAGACTTAAATTATTGAGCGAGAAACGAGATTCGAACTCGCGACCCCGACCTTGGCAAGGTCGTGCTCTACCAGCTGAGCTATTCTCGCAGTAAAACCTCAAGGTTAAAAAATAATTCGTTAATTATTCCCTTAAAAGCGTGTGCAAAGATACGTAAGATTTTTAATTCTCAAAGACTTTGTAAAACTTTTTTTATCCTCCTGTCCATTTTTTTATTTCATTTAATTTTATCAATGCCTCTACCGGTGTTAATGTATTGATGTCAATTGCAACTAATTCTTCTCTAATCTGTTCTAATACAGGGTCATTCAACTGAAAGAAACTTAATTGCATGTCATCCACACTCGGTCCAGATTTTACTTTTTGTTTTTCTTGTCCTGCATGCGATTTTTCTAATTGCACCAAAATTTTATTCGCACGATCAATCACTTGTTTCGGCATTCCCGCTAATTTAGCCACATGAATCCCAAAAGAATGCTCACTTCCACCTGCTACTAACTTGCGTAAAAACAAAATTTTATTTCCAGTCTCTTTCACGGAAACGTTGAAATTTTTAATGCGTTCAAATTGGTTCGTCATTTCATTCAACTCGTGGTAATGCGTTGCAAATAAGGTTTTTCCTTTCACTTTCGGATGTTCATGGATATATTCTGCAATCGCCCATGCAATCGAAATTCCATCGTACGTACTCGTACCACGCCCAATCTCATCTAACAAAATCAAACTACGATCGGAAAGGTTATTCAAGATACTCGACGTTTCATTCATCTCTACCATGAAGGTAGATTCTCCAGAAGAAATATTATCAGATGCGCCAACACGCGTAAAGACTTTATCCACCAAACCTAAATTTGCAGATTTCGCAGGAACAAAACATCCCATTTGTGCCATCAAGGAAATCAATGCTGTTTGACGCAACAAAGCACTCTTACCTGACATATTTGGTCCCGTAATCATAATGATTTGTTGGGAATCCTTATCTAAAAAGACATCATTACTCACATACTCCTCCCCCGCTTTCAACTGTTTCTCAATCACTGGATGTCGACCATCTTTTATTTCTAGCGCAAACGATTCATTGACATTTGGTCGAACATAATTATTTGCTGTAGAAATAGTTGCAAAAGACAACAAACAATCCAACTGACCGATTAACAAAGCATTTAATTGAATCGATTGTATATAATCTGCCATGGAGAGCACCAATTCTTGAAACAAACGCGTTTCAATCACGTGCATACGATCCTCTGCACCTAATATTTTACTTTCGTATTCTTTTAATTCCTGTGTAATGTAACGCTCTGCATTCACCAAGGTTTGCTTTCGGATCCATTCTTCTGGTACTTTATCCTTGTGCGTATGTGTCACCTCTAAATAATACCCAAAAACATTATTAAAGGAAACTTTTAAACTGGGTATCCCTGTTCGTTCCGATTCCCGAACTTGTAAATCATCCAGATACGCCTTCCCGTTAAACGAAATTTCACGTAATTCATCTAATTCTTGATGAACACCTTTACCAATTACCAATCCTTTTCCGATTTGCACTGCTGGTTCCTCCATTAAATTCGTTGCAATTAAATCAATTAACTTTTCACATGGATTCAAGCGATCACCAATCTTTTGTAACGAAGCAATCTTTGTTTGTAATAATTCCGCCTTAATCGGTGCAATTTGACGTAGCGTATTTTCTAAATGTTTAACCTCTTTAGGATGTACGCGACCAACTGCGACTTTCGAAATTAAACGCTCTAAATCACCGATATCTTTCATGCGCTCCGAAATACGGTAAGCAGTTTCAGTCTCTTGGGTGAAAAATTCTACAGAATCCAAACGCTCTTTTATCGGCAGCAACTCCTTTAATGGTAACACTACCCATCGCTTCAACATTCTCCCTCCCATTGGTGTTGATGTCTGGTCTAAAACATCAATCAGCGTTGTTGCATTTTCGTTGTGCGAGTTGATTAATTCCAAATTTCTTACCGTAAAACGATCCAACCACACATACTTATCTTCTTCAATACGTGATAATTGGGTAATATGTCCCAACTTATCATGTTGTGTTTCGGATAAATAATGTAAAATCGCTCCAGAGGCAATAATCGCTTCCTGTAATCCTTCCACACCAAATCCTTTCAAATTCTTGGTGCCAAAATGTTTGGTTAAGGATTCAAAGGCAAAATCTTCGTTAAACACCCAGTCCTCCAATTTGTAGGCATAGTATTTCTCGCCAAACGAAGCTTTAAATTGTGTCGTATATTTTTTTTGATAAATAATTTCACTTGGTTCGAATCCTTGAATCAATTTATCAATATAATCCATGGATCCTTGTGCGACTAAAAACTCACCAGTAGAAATATCTAAAAAAGAAACGCCATTATTTTTGGTATCCATATGCACCGCACACAAAAAGTTGTTGCGTTTTTGATCCAAGACTTGGTCATTAAACGAAACACCTGGAGTTACTAATTCGGTCACCCCACGTTTCACAATTGTTTTGGTCATTTTCGGATCTTCCAACTGATCGCAAATCGCAACGCGTTGCCCTGCACGGACTAATTTTGGCAAGTAATTATCTACCGAATGATGCGGAAATCCGGCTAACTCAATGTGTGAATCCCCATTTCTTCGCTTGGTCAAAGTAATCCCTAAAATACGCGCAGTTTTAATCGCATCTTCCCCAAAAGTTTCATAAAAATCGCCCACGCGAAACAACAATAACGCTTGTGGATGTCGTGCTTTGATTTGATTATATTGCTGCATTAAAGGCGTTTCACTCGCACTTTTCGGTGTCTTCTCTTTTGCCAAACTCTTGGATTTTGAATTGAGATGTAAATTTAGAGTCTAGGAGTTTGAAAGGGAAGATTTTATGGGGAATATTATTAACAAAGAGGAAGTTTGATGTTGATATTATTTTTGAACAAAGATTAGCGCAGAGAACTCAGAGGTAATTTGAAGTTGTTGACGGAATTTTCGAGTACGCAGAGATTTTCTAACTTTGTTAGAAAATCTCTGCGCTAAAAAAACACTATGGGAAATTTACTAATACATCACACTTTCACACAAAAATTTTCTCTGTTAAACTAAAAAATAGCAATTTATTCAAGTTTCCTAAAATCATATTACTACATTTATTTTCAAAATCAATAATCCTCTTCGAAGAATGAATAGAAAACTAAAATTATGGGAATTAAAGCGTGTTTCGGAAGAGGAATTTAAAACACAAAAAAAAGCTCCAGTAATCGTTATTTTGGATAGTATTCGCAGTTTGAATAACATTGGCTCCTTTTTCAGAACGGCTGACGCGTTCAATATTGAGAAAATTTACCTTTGTGGGATTACGGCAACTCCACCGCATCGGGAGATCCAAAAAACGGCATTAGGTGCTACCGAATCTGTCACTTGGGAACATCGTGAAAATATTTTAGACCTCATCCACGAATTAAAAACGGAAGGAGTGACTATCGCAAGTATTGAACAAGCAGAAAAAACTACCTTTTTACAACATGTTCCAAGCCTTGAATTTAAAAAAATTGCCCTTATCTTTGGGAATGAAGTCGATGGTGTAGACCAAGAAGCAATCAACCTAAGCGAACACATACTAGAAATTCCACAATTTGGAACGAAACATAGTTTGAATGTTTCAGTATGTGCAGGTGTAGTGTTATGGGAGTTTGCGAAACGAACCCTTCGAGAGCCTCAGGATAAACTAAGTGACGGTCCTTCGAGAACCTCAGGAACCGAAGGAATTGTTACGATTTAAGCAAAACTTTCGACTTTAAACTTTAAACTAAAAAACATGAAAAGTATCACAGTACAAGAATTAAAATCCTGGATGGATAACAACGAAGATTTTCAATTGGTGGATGTACGCGAACCACATGAAAATGAAATTTGCACCTTGAATGCGTTATTAATTCCATTGAATGAAGTTCCTGAAAGAGCGGATGAAATAGTAAAAGACAAAAAGGTGGTTGTACATTGTCGTTCGGGAATGCGAAGTGGAAATGCTATCAATTTCTTAGAAGCGCAACATGGCTATGACAATCTGTACAATTTAGAAGGCGGAATTTTAGCTTGGGCGAGAGAGATTGATGATAGTATGGAAGCATATTAATTTGTAAATTACAGATTGCAAATTGGCAAATTTTAGAATAGCTGATTCAAAATAAAAATTGACCTATGGAAGGGGAAGATATACGATGGAAACAACGCTTTAGAAATTTCAATAAATCATTGGAATTATTGGAGAGCGCGTTAAAAATTGAACAACCTGATGTAGTTCAAAAGGCTGGTATTGTTCAGTTTTTCGAAATGTGTTGTGAACTTTCATGGAAAGTCATGAAAGATTATTTAGAAGATCAAGGCTTTACTGAGATAGGAACTCCAAGGAATGCAATTAAGAAATCGTTTGAAATAGGTTTAATAGAAGATGGACATGCATGGATGGATTTGTTAGTGGATCGAAATTTATCAGTGCATACTTACGATGAAGAAAAAGCGAATAGTTTGGATTTGCTTATTCACACTAAATATATTCAGCTGTTTCAGAAATTAAGAAATATGCTTTCTACTAAATAATATGGAAAAATTTGGCCTTTTATACAGCGATATTGCATTTATATCCAACGTTTTTCTGAATTATACAGCAATCGATGAAGTCGTCATTTTTGGAAGTCGTGCAAAAGGAAATTATAAAAATGGTAGTGATGTTGATTTAGCAATTAAAAGTCAAACTATCGGAAATGAAGAACTAAATGCAATTGATGATGCTCTTAATGAAAATTCTAATTTACCGTACAAATTTGACATCGTTCATTACGAAAAAATTCAAACTCCTGAACTGAAAGATCATATAGATCGCATTGGAAAAAGGTTATTTATAACTCCTCCCAAAAACTAGGATAACTTTTAATCACTGCCTCCGACCCATCGATAATTATCGGAGTCGTAGTAAACATCCCCAACACGCCAAAACACATCGCTATACGGTGGTCGTTATTAGCATTGATTGTTCCTCCAGAAATACTTGACTGACCATGTATGTGCATCACGTCATCGTTTAAGTCTATTCGAACACCTAACTTTTTAAATTCAGTTTGTAACACTTTCCCGCGATCACTTTCCTTATTTTGCAAGCGATGAACACCTTTAATCGTTGAAATACCTGGAGTTAATGCAGCAAAAACAGCTAAAGCAGGAAATAAATCTGGACAATGTGTTGCATCAAAAACAAACGTTTTTCGTTCATTACCATGAATTTGGACACCATTTTCAGACTGAACAACGGTACAATTTGCAATATTAAACACCTCCAATAAGGCTTTATCTGCTTGTAAACTTTCGAATGACAATCCCTTCACTTGTATGTCCTGACCTAGTGCACTTGCAACTAACCAATAACTAGCGCTACTCCAATCTCCTTCCACCGTATATGTTGTAGGTTGATAAGTTTGATTGCCTTGAATATAATAGCGGTTTTCAACTTGCTTAATTACAATTCCAAAAGACGTTAAGGTATTTAGTGTCATTTGAATATATGGTAAACTCACTCCGTTTTCAACTACCAATACAGAATCGGAAACTAACAAGGGTAAACCCATCAAAAGTCCGGAAATATACTGTGAACTCTGACTCCCATCTACCACAATTTCTCCAGCTTGTATACCTCCTCGAACATGTAAAGGCAATGTATTATTTTCGGAGAATGTAAACGTAAGTTGCTTTTCATTAAACAATTCTACATAAAAATCCATCGAACGTTGCAACAAGGAGCCCTCTCCTGAAATGGAAAAATTTCCAGGATACATTGCGCAAACTGCAATCAACAAACGTGAGGTCAATCCACTTTCGCCACAATTTAGTGCTATTTCACTCGGAAATGTCGATAGCCCTTCTACTTCCAATACGTCATTATTCCAATTTATAACAGCCCCAAGCTGTTCTATACATTGTAGCATCGCCAATTCATCCTTACTATTTCCAAGTTGATGAATGAACGATTTTCCTTTCGCTAAAGCGGCTGCCAACAAGGCACGTTGTCCATCACTTTTAGAAGCGGGTATTTGAATGGTACGCGAATAATTACCAGGTTGTACTTGCTGTAGCATAGCCTAAGGATTCATGACACTAATTTGTCGTGTAATAGATTCCAAATGAATAGCATCCAAAATCGAGCGAACAAAATCATCGCTTAAATGGAGGCTTTTCGCCATGTGTAAACGCGATTCCAATAATTTTTTCCAATGCTCTTCTTGAAGTATAGTGATATTATGTTCTTTCTTGAAACGACCAATTTCTTCACTAATTTGCATACGTTTCATGAGTATGTCAAACAATTCGCTATCCAAAGTATGTACTTGTTTTCTAAAATTGTCTAAATCTTCAAATGAACGTTGCTCCATGACATTGGAACGTAAAACCAATTTATTTAGAAGCTCCGTTAAAACTTCTGCAGTTATTTGTTGTTTTGCATCCGACCATGCCAGCGCAGGAGTTGGGTGCGTTTCAATCATTAGTCCGTTGTAATTTAAATCCATCGCTTTTTGAGAAACCTCCAACAATAAATCGGTTCGTCCCGCAATATGACTTGGGTCGCAAATCAATGGAATATCCGCTAATTCTTGCTTCAACGCAATCGGAATTTCCCAAGTAGGTACATTGCGATAGGTATCGTGTTTATAAACGGAAAAACCGCGATGAATCGCTGTTAAATCTGAAATTCCAGCCTGTTGCAAGCGTTCAAAAGCACCAATCCATAAATTTACATCTGGATTTATTGGGTTTTTAATCATTACTGGAATGGTAGTTCCCTTCAACGCATCTGCAATCTCTTGCACTGCAAATGGGTTCACCGTAGTTCTTGCCCCTATCCAAAGTACATCTGTTCCATAACTTAACGCTTGTTCCACATGTTTCGCATTCGCAACTTCCACCGCAAAAGGAATTCCTACATTTTTTGAAGCTTCCGAAATCCAAGGTAATCCTTGTTCTCCAATTCCTTCAAAAGAATCCGGTCTGGTCCGTGGCTTCCAAATTCCTCCGCGAATCAGTTGCGTTTTACCTTCCGATTTTAACGCTTGAATGATCGTATGTGTTTGTTCTTCGGTCTCCACACTACATGGTCCAGCAATGACAAAAGGTCGGATTTTCTTTATTTCTTCGGATAAATTCATTGCTTTGGAGTTAATGCATTTTTAGTACTCACACCTACCACAAAATCCTTTAAATAATAGGGTTCAAAATAAGCTACATCTTCAAAATCTTTTGCTACATATTTAGCAGATGCTAATTCAACTTGTCCAGCAGCAGATGCAATCACGGATGGATCAATAATAACATTTCTATCTTTCCAAAATTCTTGCAACTTTTCTACCCCATCTCCAATTGCTACAAAAGGTTCAAATTCTGAATACGTGGTTTCTTCCAATATATCCGCCGTTATTTCTTTTAATACCTCCCCTTCACTTGAAAAAACAGTAGAAAAAACCTCCATTCTGCGTGCATCAATCATCGGTATTATGGTTTGACGCGGATATTGCTTTTGACTTAATGCATATAAACACCTTAAAGAATCAATCGCTATCAAAGGAATATCTAAGGCAAAACACAAACCTTTTGCAGTAGAAACACCGATACGAAGTCCGGTATAAGAACCTGGACCTGAAGCGACTGAAATTGCTTTTAATGCTTTTGGAGAAATCTCCTCTTTTGCTAGAATTTCTTGAATAAATAAGGTTAATTTTTCTCCATGTACATATCCTTCCTCAGATGTTTCCACTAGTTGAAGTAACTGGCCATTTTTAGAAAGTGCAACAGAACAAACTTTTGTACTTGTTTCAAGATGCAGAATGTAGTCCATAGGTAAATGAAGTTTAAACAAAGATAAATAATTCATTCCAAAGAAGGGAGGAAGTACTTACATAAGCATAAAAAAGAGCAAAGGTCACTTTAATTAATTATTACCAAATAATTAATATTCTTATCTTTGCATAACATTTAACTAACATGCAAGATGAGTCATATATTAATCATTGATGATGAGCAAGATATTCTAGATATACTAGCGTATAATTTAGTTAAAGAAGGTTTTGAAGTAACTACCTCATCGGATGGATCTAAAGGAATAGAATTAGCGAAAAAACTCCTGCCTGATTTAATTATTTTGGATGTTATGATGCCGGATACAGACGGAATTGAAGTTTGTGAAACCTTACGTAAACTTCCTGAATTGGCGCACACGCGCATTTGTTTCTTAACCGCACGTGGAGAAGATTATTCACAAATCGCAGGATTAGACGCTGGTGCAGATGATTATATCACAAAACCGGTAAAACCAAAAGTTTTAGTAAGTCGCATCAAAGCAATTATTCGAAGAAGTGGCAATGCAACGGACCTAACTGCTACTGAACCATCGTTCATTATCAATAGAGAGCGTTATTTAGTGGAAAAAAATGGACAATCATTTCACCTTCCAAAAAAAGAGTTTGAACTTTTAGCACTACTAGCTTCTCGACCAGACATTGTTTTCGAACGCGATGTGATATTAGAAAAAGTATGGGGTACGGATATTGTAGTTGGAGACCGAACCATTGATGTACACGTTCGAAAATTACGCGAAAAACTTGGCGACCATCACATTAAGACGGTGAAAGGTATCGGTTATAAATTTGAAAATTAAGCTTACCGTTCTGCCCGAACTAAAATATTCGAAAATAAGATTCCAAACACCAATGCCATAGCGGTTGTCAACATCGTCAACGCAGTTTGAATCCCTGCAAGAACATCGCTATTCACCAAATGCGAAATACTGAAAAACCCGAGGGAACCTGGAACTAACAATATCATACCCGGAACAAGCATTAAAGAAGAATTTCTTTTTTGAATTCTAGAAAACAAGTTACTTACTAGCCCTAATAACAAAGAAGCCAAAAACACAGCTACCGGTTCACTAAAATATTTAATTACAATAACATACGAAAAATACGAACACCAACAAGCAAAAAGAATCCAGCCAAAATCAGCTTGCTTTGCTTTAAATAAAATCATAAATCCCAAAGGCACAAAAAATAAAGCAATCCATTTACTCCAACTTGGGATTACGGATTCTGTTATTTCAGGTACCGGCAAGGATAAGTGACCCATGCATTTCATTCCCAAAGCAATTCCTATCGCAATCATCGCAAACGTAATAAAAGCATTTGTGAATCGGGTTAACCCAGCAATCAAATGATTATTTACCATTTCCGTAATAGAAACGGTAAATGAAAACCCAGGAATTAAAATAATTAACCCACAAACCGTAGCAATATCCCGTTGAAAATTGACGTAATAACTTTGAAATAAAGCAGCTACACAACACGCCCATACTGCGGAGATTAGTACAAACAATTTTCCAAAACGCGGTATAGATGCTAAAACTCCTTGAAAAATTCCGATACCTAAACCGATAAGTAAAGAACAAATGATTTCTGGTAAATTGCCGCCAAAAACACATGCTGCACTTCCTGTCGATAAACCAAAAAATAAAGTCATCACCCAATTCGGATAGCGACTTTTCTCCTGATTTATTGCCTGTAATTGTTTTAACCCGGTTGAAAAATCTAACGAAGTTTCTGAAACATTTTTACACACTTCTTGAATCGCATCAATTTTTTCCAAACTTAAATCCCCCTCTTGCGACACTTTCACCAAATGCGGTTGTTTAACACCATCATTCAAAATACTTGCGAAAATAGAACCAGGTGTTGTGAATAATTCCGCCTCCACTTCGACCGAAACACAAAATTCTTGGATAAAATCTTCTACCCGATGAGTAGGTAATCCGCTTTCATGCAACGATTTCGCTGCCAATAAGATAAAATCAATTTTAATAGATGTAGGCATCTTATTCTTTTTCAATTTTATACACGTGGGTTCCATTTACTGTATCTATTTTCAATAAATACATATCGGTTTTTAAAAAAGACAAATCGATCTCATATACTAAATTTTCACCTGAAGTATAAACCTCTCGTCCCGATAAATCGTAAATGCGAACCGAAATTATTGCTGGATCTGGAGTAATATGTAATTTACCAGAAGTAGGTATTGGATAAACAGCGATTGCGTTGGATTCGATATTATTTAACGCTAACGCACTATTTTTAGCAATCAAACTATCATTCACTACATTTTTCATCAAATTCCATTTTACAGGATTTGAAGTCAAGCGCGTAATTGTTTTGGCTGGATAATAAAATTTAAAACATTCCTCATTTTTTGTTTGAACAGCTGTAAATATTTCTGCGCCTTGCGAACTGGTAGCGCGAAAATCTAATTTCATTTTAAAGAAAGGTGTTTTTTTAGAAGAACCAGTTTGTTTACTAGAAACATATAAGGTATCCCCTAACTGATTATATTGAAATGTGTATTTAGGGTAACCATAGCCATAAATCCATTGATCAAAGAAATACGTGAAATCTTTCTTTGAAACCTCATTAACTATATTTTTAAAATCTGCGGTACTGGCATTTTTGTGCGCGAACTTAGTTTGATAATTTCGTAACACTTGAAAAAATAATGAATCATCGCCTAGCTCAAAACGCAACATGTGCAATATTGTTCCTCCTTTACAATACGTGGTAGCTGGATTATAAATAGCATTTGGAGAAACTAATAAACTGTCTGAAACATAAACGCGACCTTCTGTTACAAACGCATAATTTTGCATTGCTTTTAATAAATTCTTTGTTAAGGTTGGTGTTTGCAAATACTCATAAGCAATATATTCTGAATAGGTCGCAAAACCCTCATTTATCCAAACATCATTTAAGGTTTCGCAAGTAACATGATTTCCAAACCATTGATGTGCTAATTCATGTGCAACAACCTTAAAATCAAACCAACTCAACAAAGACATGGTCTGATGTTCCATGCTCGAATTTTTATTATTAATTACATATTGCCCATACTTTTCTTCGTGAAATGGATACAAGGAAAATTTATCCGAAAATAATTCAATCAGGCTTTTGGTACTTTGAATGACCGCTTGATTCGAATTGATGAAATTTTGATCTGGATAAAAATCATAAATCACAATGGAATCATTATACCCTTTCGGCTTTGCATAGGTTGTATAAGTCGTAAAGGGCCCAACGGCATACGAAATCAAATAATAATCAATCGGATAATTACTTTTCCATGCAAAACGTTTCAAGGAATCATTGATTAATTTAGCTTCCACTAAAATTCCATTAGAAGCAACTTCATTTGTTTTCTGGGTAGTTATATTGACTGCTACAGAATCTGCCTTATCTTTTAAATCTTGCTTACAAGGGAACCATAAATACGCGTAATATGGTGCAGATAATGTAAAAATATATGAATTGTAACTTAACAATCCAGATCCAAAAAGCTTACTAGTTGTTCCATTGCCATTATAATAAATTTTTACAGAAAAAGCGTCATTTTTGTTTTTAAGAGACAATAAATAAATCGATAGTTCATCCTTTTTAAACGAATAAGTAGTTTTTACATCGTTTATCATTACGGAGTCGATCATAAAATTATTCGCCAAGTTAAATAGTACCGAATCCAAGTTATCCACCGTTGATTTAACATCAATTTGTACAAAACCACGTATAAATGTCGATAAATTACTGGAATTCAAATCAATATTATAATATGTAACATCATAATTGGCCATTTTTGGATTGGCACCTCTTTTCTGTAAATCATACGATTTTTCTTTCGCGAATGTATGCTTACACCCAAAATCACTTTGAGAAAACAATGTACTTGTAAAGCACAAAATAAAGAGGAATAAATTGATGTTTTTCATAGTTCATAAATAAAAAAACTCCTTTTTACATTTGGTATAAAGGAGTTTTTAAGTAGGTAGTTAAATTATTTTATCAACGCTAATTTCTGTTGTGTACTTTCACCATTAGTAGTAATTCGAATCACATAGCTCGAGGCCGGTAATTCGTGTAAGTCTATCATCATTTTGTCTCCTGAAAAAGCGTTATTCGCATAACGGTAAACTTCCCTTCCGTGAAGATCTAAAATAGTTACTTCCAGTTCTCCTGAAGCTACTTCGACGAAAAACGCACCTGAACTTGGATTCGGATAAACAGAAACTAACGATGATGAAACATTTTCAATTCCTAATGGATTTTTATCGATAGTCACGGTAACAATATATGTTTTAGTTGTTCCATCTTCTGCGGTTACGATGTAGCTTACTGGAGTAGTGAAATTATTAATACTTACCCCCGTAATTTGTCCAACGTTACCGATGTAGGCAATAGCACTTGGGGAAAGTGTGAAAAACGCGGTTAACGATTTAACATCCGTGCCAAAAGGAACTTTAATCGCAATATTTGTTCCGGTGATTACTCCAATCGTATATGGATTTGTAATTCCAAATGTCAAGATATCTTTTTCAGCACTTTTTGGAGCTGCTAATACATAAACAATCACCATATAATTTTGCGAGGTTCCATCTTCTGCATAAACTGTATACGTAACTGGTGTGGTGAAATTATTAACCGTATTACCACTTGTTTGAGTTACGCCACCGATTTTAACTGTTGCACCTGAAGAAACGGTGAAATTTGCTACTAATTTTGTTACATCCGTTCCAAAAGGAACTTGCAAGGATATTGTTGTTCCATTCATTACGCCAGATGCTACTGGATTCGTAAATAAAAAGGTCGTTAGTTCTTTCGCACTATTTTTTGCTAAAGAAATCAGAATAGTATAGGTTTTAACAGTTCCATTTTCTGCTGTTATCGAATAAGTAACAGGGCTAGAAAAATTATTAACAGTAGTTCCCGAAACTTGATTTACACCGTTCACACTAACTGTAGCTTTATCAGAAACGATAAAATTCACCAATAATTTCGTAAGATCTGTTCCGTAAGGAAGTGTAGCCGTTACATTAGTACCATTGACAACTGCTGTTACAGCTGGACTCACAAAACCAAAAGATAATAAATCGTTTGCATTACTTTTAGGATTTGGAGCAATTATAACTGTAACTGTATATGTTTGTGTCGTTCCATTTTCTGCAGTAACGACATATGTAACTGGTAATGTAAAATCATTTGGAGTTGTTCCACTTATCTGTGTCACCCCATTTACAGTTACTACCGCCAAATTTGAAACCGTAAAATTCACTATCAAATTACTTACATCGGTTCCGAAAGGGAAGGTAGTTGTGATATTCATTTGGTCAATCGTAGCTGAAATTGCTGGTGTCACAAAACTAAAATCCGTAATATCTTTTGCATTACTTTTCACTTCGGTAATTAAAGTAACATCATAATTCTGATATGTTCCATCTTCCGCCGTTACGGTATATGTTACTACTTGTGAAAAATCATTTACCGAACTACCATTTACTTGAACTATAGAATTCACAGTAACTGTAGTTAATGCAGAAGCATTATAAACCGCAATCAATTTGGTCAAATCGGTACCATAAGGCAATGTTGCTGTAATATCCGTTCCATTAATTTTACACGAAATTGCTGGTGTAAGAATACTAAATGAGCTTATATCTTTCGCTGAACTCAATTTTTTTGGTGCGATAGAAATGGTCACAATGTAATTTTTAACCGAACCGTCTTCTGCTGTAACGGTGTAAATAACAGCATTGGTAAAGTCGTTCGTAGTTATACCACTTACTTGTGCAAGCTTATTTATGGTAACCTTTGCAGAATCGGAAACTAAAAACGTTGCTGTTAAATTGGTTACATTGGTTGCGTATGGAACCGTTGCTGTAATCGTCGTGCCACTAATCACACAAGCGGTATTTGGACTCGAAATACTAAATGCTATAATGTCTTTTGCGGAACTCTTAACTTTAGGAGAAATAACAACTACCACCGTATACGTTTGGGAGGAATTATCTTGTGCAGTAACGGTATAGCTAACTGGAGAAGTGAAATCATTTTGGGTAACTCCATTCGACTGCGCATTGTTTCCAACTTTAACCGTCGCTAAATTGGATAATGAAAAAGTAGCAACTAATTTGCGCATATCTGTCCCATAAGGAACTGTCAAAGTAATCGTAGTTCCAGAAATGACACCCAAAGTATTTGGGGTTACTAATCCAAAAGCGGTAATTTCTTTTGCGGTACTAGCTGGGGTTACTGTAATGGTAACGGTATAATTTTGCGTAGAATTATCTTGTGCGGTCACCACATAATTTACTGGAGAAGTAAAATCATTCACTGTTGTAGCGGAAACTTGCGTTGTAGCACCAACTTTTACGGTTGATAAAGCAGAATTCGTGAATGTTGCAATTAAATTTGAAACATTTGTTCCATAAGGTACAGTAGCATTTATATCCGTTCCATTAAATGTGAAAACTACATTTGGAAGATTTACACTAAATGAAGAAATGTTTTTTAACGTACTTGGAGGTGTAACATGAACAACAACATAATAATGCTTCGTGGAACCGTCTTGCGCTGTAATAACATACTTTACCGTATCCGAAAAATCATTTGCGGTAGTGCCAGAAACTTGATCATTCGCACCTACTTTACTTAAAGCTAAATTAGAGGCTTTAAATGTTGCAACCAAATTTGAAACACTTGTTCCATAAGGCACCGTAAACGAAATGATTGAATCTTGAATAGTTCCAGTCAATCCTAAAGTCGCAAAACTATAGGCTGTTATGTCTTTTTGCGCACTTGGGGTAGCGATGGTTACAATAACGGTGAAATCTTTCGTAGAACCATCTTGTGCATCTACCGAATATACGACAGGATTTGTGAAGTCGTTTGCGGTAATCGAACTAACCTGTGGTGTTCCTAAAATAGAAACAGTGGATAAATCTGAATTAACAAATGTGGCTACTAAAGATGAAACATTCGTTCCAAATGGAACGTCTACTGAAATTGTTGATCCATTGATTTTTCCAGTAACATTTAAAGAAGCAAAACTAAAAGCAGTGATTTCTTTCGCTGAACTAGCAGTAGCAATAGAAACAGTAACAGTATACGTTTGTGTTGTTCCATTTTCTGCTGTTACGATATACGTTACTGGAGAAGTAAAATCATTTGCAGTTACTGCACTAACTTGTGTTGTTGCTCCAACTTTAACTTCCGCTAAATTCGAAGCAGTAAACGTTGCTACTAAATTGGAAACCTCAGTACCATAAGGAACAGTAGCAGTAATCGAAGTTCCAGAAATAGTAGCAGTTACAAGAGGTGTTAAACCATTAAAACTAAATGCCGTTAAATCTTTTGCTGTACTTTTTGGATCTACAGTTAACGTAATGGAAGTAGCAACACTTTGACAGCCTAAAACGGTTTGAGTAGCATAATAGGTATTTAAACCATTGCTTGGTTGACTAGGCGTATATGAATTTCCTGTAGCAATTTGTGCGGTTAATAAAGCATCTGAATACCAAACAATATTACTTCCAGAAACGGTTAAAGGATTCACACTAGCCCCTTCATTAATACTTGCATTTCCACCAGAAATTGGTGCAGTTGGTGTAGCATTAATTGTTAAAGTGACAGAAGAAGCTATACTAGTACTTCCATTAATAGAATCTGTGACATAATAAGTGTAAGTACCAACATTGCTAACAGCTGGAGTATAGGAATTACCTGTTCCTACCTTTGTTTTTAACTGTGCATCTGCATACCATTTAATATTGGTGCCAAGGGTAGTAAATGCGGGAATCGTTGCACCCTGACAAGCAGTAGTTGGATTAACTGTTGGTGGAGTTATACTACTTGCTAAATTTTTGAATTGTAAAATAGTACCTGCCGCACCAACTGCCCAACCATTATTAGCATCACTAAACGAAACACTATTTAAGTTATTTGTAGTACCACTCGACACATTCGTCCAAGAGGAACCATCGTAATGTAAAATCACACCGCCATCTCCAACTGCCCAACCATTTGTTGCACTCGTAAAATAAACGGAACGTAAGGTAGAAGTTATTCCACTAGTCACTGGTGACCAAGAAGTGCCATTGTATTTTACGATAGTACCTACAGAACCAACTGCCCAAGCAGTAGTTGCATCTAACATGTGTACGCCGAAGAAATCATTGGTAAACGTTGCAGAAGTTTGTTCTGTCCAAGAAGTGCCATTATACACAAAAATAGTCCCTGAAATCCCTACAAGTACCCCTTTAGTAGTATTTGCAAATGAAATACCTCGGACATCTTTCACATTTGCTGTAGAAACACTTGACCAGGAAGTTCCATTTGTACTTTTCAATAATCTTCCGGAAGTTCCTCCTGCATATGCCGTACTTGCATCCAAAGCACATACTGCATATAAAGTAGTGGTACTATTATTTGTTATGGAAGACCATTTACTTCCATCAAATTTAATGGTCTTTCCAGATTTACCAACAGCCCAAGCAGCAGTTGGACTAACAAAATGTACGGAATTTATATCCGTAGTCAAACCACTTGCGCCTACTGACCATTTGCCATTAAACTGATCAACAACTCCTGTTGCGCCAACAGCTAAAGCATTCGAAGATGAATTAGCGCTCACACCAAATAAAATATTGCTTTGTAATGGAGTAATTAAAGACCAAGATGCACCATTTGAAATCGTTAATTGAACTGCTGTCGCTGGACTTTTACAAGAATTTATGGAGGCTCTAGCATAAAAAGTATATGTGCCAATGGCTGTTTTCCCAGTATTGAAAGAAGTTCCCACTCCTATTTGTATTGTTGCACTTGAACTTTCATCTGGACCGTTCCACCAAGTAATTGTTGTGCCATTTACCGCATTTACATTTAATACTGGAATATATCCACCCGCAAAAGCAGTTTGATCGCCCGCAGAAATTGGAGCAACAGGGCTTTGGTTAATTGTTAAAACAACTTTAGTACCCAAACTTTTAATCCCATTACTGGTTTGTGTTGCAAAATAAGTATAAACCCCAGCAGCAGTTTTACCTGTTGCTAAACTTGATCCTGCAAATACTAAATTTTTCAAGGTGCTATCTGCAAACCATTGAATATTTGTTCCTACAGCAGTAAGGTTTGGTATAACACTTCCTTCACATATTGCAGCTGGAGAAGTCGCAGCAGGTACAACTGGCGCTTGTAATGTAACTAGAACAGAATACGTTTTTGTTGAATTATCTTCTGCCTTAACCACATAGGTAACTGAATTTGTAAAATCAAGCACGGTAGCACCACTCGTTTGTATAACTGAACTTACAGACACTGTAGCTAAAGAAGAAAGCGTAAAGCTTGCTTTAAGAGTAGTTACATCCGTCGCATTTGGAACGGAAACAGAAATAACTGTCCCATTGATACTCGCATTTACAGCTGGATTAATAAATCCAAAAGTTAAGATGTCTTTGGCATCACTTGGTGTACTAGAAGCGATAGTAACCGTAACATCAAATAGTTTCGTGCTTCCATCCTCTGCCGTTACTTCATATTGTACTGGTGAAGAATAGTTATTTGAAGTAGCCCCCGAAATTTGATTTACACCCAACACTTTTACTTGCGCAACATCCGACACCGAAAAATTTGCGATTAAATTCGAAACATCTGTCCCGAACGGAACCGTAATAGCAATAGATGAATTCGAAATCACACCAGTCATTGCAGGGTTTACAAAACTAAAGGCAGTAATTTCTTTTGCAGAACTCTTAACTACTGGATTGACAGTCAAGCTTACAGTAGTGCTAGGACTTTCGCAGCCCTGCATATTTTGAGTTGCATAATAATTATTTAAACCTATTATTGGGTTTTCAGGTGAAAATGTATTCCCATAAGCAACATTAGTAGTCAAATTAGCATCTGAATACCAAGTGATTTGATCGCCAGTTACACTTAAAGGAAGCAATATCTCCCCTTGGTTAATCGTTTCATCCCCGGAAGAAACTGGAGCAGTTGGATTATCCGTTATCGTAAAAGTTACAGCAGATGCAACACTCGTATTGTTATTTTGCGTGTCGGTTGCGTAAAAAGTATACGTCCCAACGTTCGAAACAGCTGGCGTAAAACTAGTTCCGCTACCAACTTGCACTGTTAAATTTACATCACTGTACCATTTCACAGCTGAACCAGTAGTTGTCAATGTTGGAATGGATTCATTTTTACAAATAACGATTGGATTTACGAAAGGAGGTGATACCGTACTAACTTGATTTGTATATTGTAAAATTGTTCCTGCAGCTCCTACTGCTACCCCATGGTTTGCATCATTAAATGAAATACTATTCAAAGCATTTGTCGTTCCACTTGTAACGGTAGACCAAGAAGTTCCATTATAATGCAATAATAAACCGCCATCACCAACTGCCCATCCATCATTCGCACTTGTAAAATATACGGAACGAATATTCTTGGTAGTTCCGCTCGCTACGGTCGTCCAAGTAGACCCATTATATTTCACAATGGTTCCAGATGCTCCTACCGCCCAAGCAGTGTTAGCATCTAACATGTGTACCCCGTAAAAATCATTCGAGAAAATAGTAGATTGTTCAGCCCAAGTTGTCCCGTCGTACATCGAAATGGTTCCGAAGGTTCCTACTAATACTCCTTTCTTCGCATTTGCAAATGAAATTCCCTTGATATCTACATACACATTCGACGCTTGAGTAGTCCAACTTGTCCCATTCCCCTTAATCAATTTACCATTAGTTCCTGCTGCCCAAATTGTAGTTGAGTCAATGACATCCACACAATACAATGCAGATGTGCTTGTGTTATTTACCGCTGTCCAAGTAGTACCATTATATTTCGAGGCTTTACCGGATGCTCCAACAGTCCAAACATTTCGCGCATTATAAAAATCAATGGCATTAATATTTGTAGTCAAACCACTCGTCGCTGTAGACCAGCTTGTGCCATTCAATTGCTGTAAAGCACCAGTAGCACCCACAGCCAATGCATTAGTGCCATTCAACATGGTAACACCATATAAAATATTGGATTGTAATGGATTCACTAATGACCATGCAGAAGCAGCAGTTGTTAAAGTTAGTGTTATACTAGTTGCAGTACTTTTACAATTCCCATTAGAACTAACAGCATAGAATGTATAAGTTCCAGCACTAGTCTTACCGGTATTTAGACTATTTCCAGAACCAACTAATTGTGTCAATGCAGGATCACTATACCAGGAAATTGTTCCTTTTTTAACTGTAGCAGTCAACGATGGAATTGCCCCACCAACAAATGCAGATTGATTTCCACCAGAAATTGGTGTTAATGGTGTTGCTAAAATTTCAAGCGTATCTTTTGTCGCCTTACTACGAATATTATTTACTGTTTGAGTAACATAAAAAACATAAATACCCGCTTTGGATTTACCGGAATTAAAAGTAGTTCCAGTTCCTACTAAATTAGTTAGTCCAGCATCCGAATACCAGGAAATATTTGTTCCATTCGCAGTTAAATCTGGTACTTTTTCACCTGCACACACCGAAATTTTAGGATTAACAATAGGACCAGTTTGACCAAACACACCAAATCCAAAAAGTAAGAAAACAAAAAAAGATAAAATTCTATTCATAAACACAATATTAATAAGCAATTCGCTTGCAATTAAAAGAGGTCAAATTTACACAATAAAGTGAAAACAATAAGTTAGAATTTAAATTAACATTATAAAAATCACCCTTCTACGCGAACATAGACATTGTATTTGGCCATTGTAGGCGTGAAATCAAAAAACTTACTTGCATTTACCGGAATGCCAAACCAAAATTTTATCTTTACACATGTCCAAAAAATCACTTGCCTGGTGCTACCTACTCTTTCTCGGAATCATCTGGGGAGGCTCGTTTATCCTTATGAAACGTGGCATGCACGCTTTGGATGGCACAGATTTATTTAGCAGTACACAAGTTGCCGCGCTTCGCATGGGAATAGCAGGAATTATACTATTGCCTATCACCCTACTAAACTTCAAAAAGATCCAAAACAAAAAAGACATCCTTTATTTTGCGTGCGTTGGTTTCTTCGGTAATTTTTTTCCAGCTTTTTTATTTACCTATGCTGAAACAGGACTATCCTCCGGACTAACTGGAGTTATGAATAGTCTTACCCCAATTTTTACGATTTTAATTGGCTATTTGGTATTCAAACACACGATTTCAGGATTTCAACTGACAGGATTAGCCATTGCAATTAGCGGTGTTGCACTACTTATTTTAGGAGGTGAGAATGTTACATTCAACGGTAATTTCCCGCAAATCCTTGCAGTTGCAGCTGCTACGCTTTGTTATGCGATTTCTGTAAATGTGATTAAATATAAATTAACACACTACAAATCCATCGAAATTGCCTCCATTGCATTCGGAACCACCTTACTACCAAGTGTCATCCTCCTGTATCTTAGTGGCGCCATCGGTTTCTTGCAACACACACCAAAAGCATGGGAAGGACTTGGATTCATTGCAATACTTAGCATCGTCGGAACGGTAATCGCGTTATTTTATTTTAATAAGTTAATAGCAATCTCCTCCACCATATTCGCAAGTAGTGTAACCTACATCATTCCAATTGTCGCGCTATTTTTTGGTTTATACGATGGGGAAACAATAAATTATACGCAAGTAGTAGCCATGTTCGTCATTCTGGGCGGGGTATTTATGGTGAATCGAAACTCGAGACAAAAGACTTGAAGACAAAAGAATAAAGACTGTAAATGCAAGGTCTTTGAGTGAAACGCTCTTTTTTCTTTTCTTCTTTTATCTTATTGTCTATTTTTACAAAAAAAATCAACCATGCAAAACACTCAAAATTATATTCAAAATAACAAGGAAAAATTCCTTAACGAACTAATCGATTTATTACGTATTCCTTCCATTTCTGCAGATCCTGCATACGCAACAAGTGTTAACGACGCGGCGAAATCGGTCGCGGATCACCTGACACGTGCTGGTGCGGAAAACGTTACTATTTATCCTACAAAAGGCTATCCAATTGTGTATGGGGAGAAAATTATCGATCCAAACTTACCAACCGTATTGGTTTACGGACATTACGATGTACAACCAGCAGACCCTTTGGAATTATGGGATAGCCCAGCGTTTGAGCCGGTGATTAAAACTACCCCTATCCATCCGGAAGGTGCCATTTTTGCTAGAGGCGCATGCGATGACAAAGGACAAATGTTTATGCATGTGAAGGCCTTTGAAGCGATGGTACAAGCGGGAGAATTAGCATGTAATGCGAAGTTCATGATTGAAGGAGAGGAAGAAGTTGGAAGTGTGCATTTGGGAACATTTATCGAAGAATATAAAGAACTCTTAAAAGCAGATATCATTTTAGTTTCGGATACTGGGATGTTAGCTAACGACACCCCTTCTATCACTACTGGACTTCGAGGTCTAAGTTATGTAGAAGTGGAAGTCACAGGACCAAACCGCGATTTACATTCTGGTTTATACGGTGGGTGTGTTGCAAATCCAATCAATATTTTAACCAAAATGATTGCTTCTTTGCACGACGAAAATAACCACATCACGATTCCAGGGTTTTATGACAAAGTAGAAGAACTAACTCGTGCAGAACGCGACGAAATGGCTAAAGCACCATTCAGTCACGATGCCTATTGCAAAGCCTTAGAGATTGAGAATGTGTATGGAGAAGATGGGTATTCTACCATGGAACGTGGTTCAATTCGTCCAACCCTAGATGTCAATGGAATTTGGGGTGGTTATATCGGTGAAGGAGCAAAAACGGTAATTGCTTCCAAAGCCTATGCGAAAATATCCATGCGTTTGGTACCGCATCAAGTTCCGGACGAAATCACCGAATTATTTAAAACACATTTTGAAAGCATTGCGCCTGAAGGGACAAAAGTAGTGGTTACGCCACACCATGGTGGAGACCCTGTAGTTACGCCAGTTGATTCTGTTGCGTATCAAGCGGCAAGTAAAGCATACGAAACAACCTTCGGAAAACCAGCAATTCCAGTTCGAAGCGGTGGTAGTATTCCGATCGTAGCACTATTTGAAAAAGTACTAGGATTAAAAACAGTGATGATGGGATTTGGATTAGATAGTGACGCGATTCACTCTCCGAATGAACATTATGGCTTATTTAATTACTATAAAGGGATAGAAACGATCCCGTATTTTTATAAAAATTTTGCGGAGATGCATGGGAAGTGAATCATCAAAATAAAATAATCTAACAATACAAAAATGTTTCTACTACTTATCTTGTTTTTCGGTTTACTTTCAATCAACTTTTTCTTTCATAAAAAAGGTTCTATATCACTAGCCTTTTTATTTACAGGAATACTTTTTGGAATAGCAACAATACTAATAACGGAAATCTCTAGTTTTTTCGAGGCTTACAATAGTAGTTCTTCGATATATTTTTGGTCAATTTTATGCAGCTTACTTACATTCCTTTCTTTCAAACAGAAATTATTCGATTGGAATAACTATAAAATTCTCTATGTTTCAAACAAAAAAATAATTTGGTTTATAGGAAGTTTATCCATTTTACTTTTCATTCAAGGAATTTTGTATCCCCCTAACAATTGGGATTCAATGACCTATCACATGGCTAGAATCGCCCATTGGGTAATGAATGAATCTATTGAACCTTATCCAACGCATATTTATAGACAGATATATCAACCTCCTTTAGCAGAATGGATGATTGGTCAAATCTGTTTATTAAATAGAGCAGATTATTTCGCAAATAGTTTGCAATTATTTTTCCTATTAGCTTCGTTTGGGATAGTAAATCTCCTGATGCTACTATTCAAAACAGAAAAAAAGACCAGGAATATTGCCTGTGTTCTAGTTATCACAACTCCAAGTATATTTATGCAGACTACCGCTACACAAAATGATATTGTAGTCGGTTTTTTTATTCTTTGTATTCTTTATTTTTTAATTCTTTTTTTCAAACGTAAAACCAATACAAATACTCTATTGCTTGGTTTAAGTATAGGATGTGCATTACTAACCAAAGGAACTGCATTTGTTTATCTTATTCCAATTATGGGGTTAGGGGTACTATTATTAATACGAAGTATTTATCAAAAACAATTTGTTTTTTTGAAAGACACCCCTTTACTTATACTAGTCATTGCTTTAAGCCTAACTATTCCTTTCTCTCATTATTATAGAAATTACAAACTTTCTAACGATATTTTTGGTGCATCAGAGGATAACTATTTTAATGAAAACATCACGACAAAAAGTACGTTAATAGGGATTGTAAAAAATCTAGGGATACATATGAGTACCCCTATAACGAGCAACATAACGAATCAAATTGTTGAAAAAGCACATTTAATAACAAACATACCTATTTCGGACAAAAAGTATTCATACAATGGTATCCAATTTAAAATGAACAATTGGAATCACAATGAAGATGAAGTGTCTAATTTTTTTCAAGTTATACTATTTGGTTTCTTATTATTATATTGGATTGTAAATAGAAAAAAACAAAGTCCAACATTTACTTATACAATCCTATTTTGTCTTTTCACATTCTTTATATTCACGTTTATTCTAAAATGGCAACCTTGGCATATGCGTTTACAAGTACCATTATTTATGTTAATGGCTATTCCAACCGCAATGATGATAAGCAGGCTTAATAAAGAAAAAATTAGTTATGCAATTCTAGGGATTCTAACCGTTTATTGTCTTGTTTTAGCGGTCTACAATCCCAATCGACCACTATTAAAAAATGAAAAACAAGCAAAATTGAAAACTAGGTTTGAAAAATACTTTGTGGCAATGCCTCCTTATCTAGCGGAGTATAAACAGTGGAGATACCGTGCTATTAAAAATATACCTACACAATGGGAAGTACATGGAGATTCCTGGGAATATCCTATCTATTATGATTGTTTTGAAATGAAAAGAACACCTTTTCATGTTATAAATGTGAAAAATGTATCAAAAAAAAAGTTTAAACTTTAGATTTTGTAGCATCAAGATAGCTATAAGTATTCTGAATCCCGTCTAAAATAGATGTAAATTGTATTTTATAATCTTGTTTTAATTTCGTATTATCTAATAATATAATAGGATTGTCACTTTTTCGAGAAGGATGATATTTTACTTCAAGTTGATTTTTTGTAATTTGATTTATCTTTTTAATAATTTGATTTATGGAGAATGATTCATCCGAACTTAAATTGTAGGTTTTGGAAATCAATGATTCATCCATACTCACCATTGCTAATACTTCTACAACATCTTGTATATAGATGTAATTTCTAACAATTTCACCATCACCAAAAACTTCAATAACCTTATTTGCAACAATTTTTTCTAAAAAAGTATTAATAACCCCTAACCCATTAGATGTATTCTGACCCTCTCCATAAACATTTGAAATACGAAATACGACATGTTTCAAACCATTTAATTTGTCAAAATAATTCAAAAAATACTCCATGGAAAGTTTATTAATACCGTAGGGAGAAAATGGATGTTTATCCGCTGTTTCTTTTAAGGAATACTTGGAAGATCCGTAAATTGTACCAGCACTAGATGTAAATACAATTTTTTTAACATTAAGAATTGAAATACATTCTAAAAAATTAATAAATGGCAACAAATTTTCTTTAATTTCTTGTTGTGGACTTTCCCAAGATGAAGAAGGAATGGAAGATGAAGCAAAGTAGTAAACTAAATCTATACTTTTAAAATTAACTAATATTTCTTGCGAATTATTTAAATTAATCGAAGTATATGGTAAATCGAAGGAAAAAAAACTTTCTTTACTTCGTCCAAATAAATACAAATTAATAGTAGTATTATTTTTTAATTTATTTACTAACTGACGACCAATAAAGCCATTTGCACCTATAATAGCAACATTCATAGTTAAACATTAATTGAATCCTCAATGATGGAAAAAGGTCTATTTCTTACCTCATCATAAATACGAGCAATATACTCACCAATAATTCCCAAACAAATTAAAGTTAATGAGCTGAAAAAAGAAATAATTAATACTAAAGATGTAAATCCTTTTACAGAAATATCATTTATTAAATTTTGATATAAAGTTACAGAAGAATAAACTACAGCAAAAAAAAGTCCTATTGAACCAATAATTGTAATGAACCTAATAGGAACATTTGAAAACGAAAATATTCCATCTAAAGCAATTTTAAACAATTTTTTCAAAGTGTATCCTGATTCACCTTGTACCCTCGCTAATCGCTCATATTCTACGCCAATTTGATTGAAACCTACCCATGCTCGTATCCCTCTTAAAAATGGATTTTTTTCTTGAAGTTGAAGCATATTATCAACAACTTTTTTCTTCATTACGCAGAAGTCGCCGCTATCTAATTGAATTTTTGTATCGCTTAATTGCTTCAATATTCTGTAAAATACTTTGTAACTTATTTTTTTGATAAAAGACTCTTTTCTTTTTTTTCTTATTCCATAAGCAACATCATAACCGTTATCCAAAAAAGAAAAGAAATGTGGCAATAATGATGGAGGATCTTGTAAATCATCATCAATGACAGCAATATAATCACCTGTACAATAAGTCAATCCAGTCTTCACTGCAATTTGATGTCCAAAATTCCTAGATAACTTTATACCCTTAATATAAGTATAATCAACGCTTAAAGATTCAATTTTAGTATAACTTCCATCTTTGCTACCATCATCAATTAATATTAATTCTAAATCCCAATAATTTTTTTGTTTTTCAAAATCGATAGCTTCAACTAATTTATGAAGGAAATTAAAGGAATTAAAAACAGGTACAACTATAGAAATCTTGTAATTCATTGTGTTTTTTTAATAATAATCTAAATTAGGTATTTTTATTTATATTCAAAATTAAATCTCTATGGCCGCTTTAAATGCTTTTTAAACCAAGAGAACCAAGTAAATGAAACTAAAATCAAAACTATTAAATCTTTAAATACATTTTTTTTATAACCAGTTGGATACAATATAATTGAATAAAATGCATAAAATATCGTTTTCGATTTTCTAGATTTAATATTTGATTTACGCGCTAAATGGTAATAACAAATACTTAGCAAGCGACAAATGTCTTTTTTTGGTAAATGTTTTTTTAAACCTGGCTTTTCAAATATACGCTTCAAATAAAATAACTCTTTTTCCCATTTTAAACTATCTCCATGTGTAAAACTATCTAAGGAAGCAACATATATTGTAGTAGGAATAGGAATTTGAATAATAGGATAATTCTCTGCAGCAACACGTAAACTAAAATCTAAATCTTCACAAATAATAATATTCGGATCAAATAATATTTTTTGGGCAACAGAATTCTCTACACACCAACGTTGAGGATTGACCGTATAGGTCAATAAATAATGAAATATATCCATTTTTTCTATCAATGGACAAACACGCTCTGAACGAATCCCCTTCTCAGTCTCATTAAATGAAGCAGTAAATAAAAATCCAATCGGAAATTGTAAACTTAAAATTTTTTCGTGAAAAGTTTGTAAATGAATTGGTAAATGATAATCATCACTATCCAAAAAACAGATGTATTTTCCTGTAGCTTTTTTAATTCCATTATTTCTGGAAATACAACGCTCTTCATTTATTTCGTTCTTTATATACTTGATTCTTGTATCTTGTTTTTGAAATTGTTTTACAATTATTGATGAATTATCTATTGAACAATCATCCACAATAATCAACTCAAAATCTTGAAAAGTTTGGTTTAGAACACTATTTATTGCTTTAGCAATACTTCTCTCTCGATTATATAGAGGAATAATAATGGAGAAAAATGGTGTCATTTACGTTCTAGTTGTTTACAAATTTGTATTATTCTGGAAACATTTATATCATATTTACTTCTTTCGTCTACTAAAAACAGCATTAATGAAATATGTCTTGAAACATTAAAGCGAAGACTTAATATGGCTTTCAATAAATCTAAAAATGTATAAATTAATTCTTTCAACCAAAACCAACTCGTAACAGAAGTTTTTACTCCTAAGAAGTAATCCCTATAAAACCTTCCGTAAAAGCTGGATTCTCCCATTCCGTTTTTCATTCTAGCAAAATATTCTTTTGTCAATCTATTTGCTGTAATAAAATGTTCAAATTGTAAGGTTTCTTCATAGATAATTTTCCATCCCATTATTTGCACGGCAAGACATAACTCACTATCTTCACCTGCGCTAAGCGAGGAGCCTGTCCTACCAAGAGACTGAAAACAAAACCCTCTTTTAAACAAATCGATCATTACCTTGGTTCTAATCACCATTCCTGCACCATAAACCACATTACGTTCACCAATCACCCTTCCTGATTTGGGCATTTGAGGACCTACAGCATAGTACCCTTGAACGGATTCAAACCAATCAGGTAATTCAACAGAACTTACTGCTGTTCCCTTACCACCTAAAATGCCAATTTCCTTGTCGTGTCGCATAATTTCTTCTGCTTGCGAAAGATACGCTTCTGACAACCAATTATCATCATCACAATATACAATCAAATCATAGGAAACATGCTTTAATCCGCAAATACGTGCGTTTGCAAGTCCAGGCTTTGATTCGTGTACAATTTTCCAGGAAAAAACATCAAATCCTTCGAGTTCTTGTTGAATAATCGCTTCACTACCATCGGTAGAAGCATTATTTACTAAAATAAGTTCTGTATTTTCATTCTTCCTATTACGTTGCGCCTGAATATATTTTAAAGTATTAACGATTCTTTCTCCTGCATTATAAAAACATATAATGATAGATACACCTTGCTTGTAAGACTTTTCTGTATTTATTAATTCATGCATCAGACCCTTATTTCTTGCTAATTAGAAAATTGTTGAACTCAAATTTTATTTTATCTACTACTTTATTGAATGCAGTTTGGATTAGAGGAAAATAGTTTCTTTTTTTAATATAAAAATACACCATACATTGTATCGGCAACGACACTGTTTTTAAATTTTTATGCACCAATTCTTTTTTACGTAACTCCAATTGATTAGAAGACTGGTCTTCAAATGTTTTTGCATTAGGCAACATCCTGAAATTCCCCCATTTTTTAGGATAATAAGTGAATTTGGTCAGTTTTCTAAACTGGAAAATCATTTCTAAATCCATCGTATAATGATTGGTTAAAGAATAATACCCAACTTCTGCGTGTAAACTTTTCTGATAAAAATAGGCTGTTGGGTTCACGGAAAAATGAAATCCACTAAACACATGCCATTTTTGAACTTTTGATGGTTTATTGACATATATCAAATCGCCATATTGATCCCATACATTACAATCCCCTACTAAATATTGTATGCTCGGATTTTTTGTTAAAATCTCTATAACTTCCTCCAAACAACCGGGTGAATAATAATCATCCACATTTAAAAAACTAATATATTTTCCTTTCGCTAGCTTGATACCTTTATTCATCGCGTCCGATTGTCCTTCATCCTGTTCAGAGATCCACGTAACAGATGTATGAATATTAGCATACGCAACAATCACATCAACCGTTCCATCCGAGCTACCTCCATCCACAATAATAAGTTCGCTATCGGCACAAGCTTGGGAAAGATAATTTTCTATCGCTTTTGCAATATATGCCACATTATTATAAACAGGAGTGATGATAGAAAGCAGCAAAATCTTAGTGCGTTAGGTTAGAAACGTAGTCGTGAATTTGATTTAACGTAATTTCTTTCGCATTTTGTGTTGTTTCAAATTCGCGGTACCAAGCGACGGTTTTTTGAATAATTTCTGGATTTCGATAAAGTAAATTCCATCCTAATTTTTCTTTTACTAAATCGATATTCAATTTTAAAAAATTAGCTTCATGATAGGTACGTTCACCCAAGTTTTCATAAGTACCCTTCCCATATGCTTGAATCATTAATTGCACCAATTCTTCCACCGTCAATACATCCGACTCGGAAGGACCAAAATTCCATGCAGGTACAAATAAATTCACAGGATTGTTTGCATACAAGGCAACTTGTAAATATCCATAAGTAGCATCTAATACATGCTGCCAAGGTCTCACTGCAGAAGGATCACGAAGATATACTGGTTCATCTTGTTGAATCGAACGAATGACATCTACTACAATGCGATCTTTGGACCAATCCCCTCCTCCTAAGATATTACCAGCACGTACAGAAACTATTTTGGTGTTTGCATTTTTGAAAAAAGAATGACGATAGGAATGGATTACCAATTCTGCACACGCTTTACTGGCGCTATACGGATCATCTCCACCCATAGCATCCGTCTCTTTAAATCCAAATCGTTTTTCTTCGTTTTTATAACATTTGTCACTAGTTACAAGTACTGCAACCTGAACAGAAGACACAGAACGCATTGCTTCCAACACATTAGCTGTACCTATAATATTTGTTTGTAAGGTTTCTAAAGGATTTTCATAAGAGGTTTTAACAATAGCCTGTGCTGCTAGATGAAAGACAAATACAGGTTGATGTTTTTCAAAAACATGCGTTAGATATTCCAGATTGTTGATATCCCCAGCATAATGGTGTATTTGTGACTTCAGGTCCAATAATTCATATAATCGGGTATTATCGGTCGTTTCTAAGGAGTAGCCAATAACTTCCGCCCCTAACTTTAATAACCACTGAGTTAACCAAGCACCTTTAAAACCAGTGTGTCCGGTGACAAGAACTGTTTTCCCTTTAAAATCTTCCAATGTGTATTCCATATATTTCCTATGAAAGTTAAACTATTTATAACAAAGTTAAAAAACCATCTGCAATTGCAATAGATGCTTTCCAAAATCTATTCTTTGCGATTGGCGCAATATTCTCCATTTTTTCCTCCATGCGGTAAGGAATTCCTCCAAAATCGATTGCTGTTTTTTTGTTCGATAAAATTTCTATAAGTTGTGCAGCTAGTTTTAAAGTAGTTCCTTTTCCGGTCCCTACATAAATATTCTCTATGGCATTTGTAGGTTTTTCATTTAATAAATCCAAACACAAACGTACAACATCGTCTACATGGACAAAATCCAATAACTGTTCACCAGGACTCATGGCTACAACTTCCTTTTGCCCAAAGGAATCTATAATGTAATTCAATGCGCGTTTAGTTGTATCCCCTTTTCCATATACATTAAATAATACGAGATTAAAAACAGATAGTTTGTTCTGAGAAGCAAAAAAAGCAAGTGTTTGATAAAAACAAGATTTCGTTAAGGCATAATAGGTATACGGAAATAGTTCATTCCCTTTATAGGCAAGAGAAGTAGTAAAATTAACAAATGTTACATTTGGAATTTTTAAAATTACATCTATTAATTTATTTCCAAAACGAACATTCGCTACCCATAATTCCTCTTTTTCTTGGATTGAATTTGGGTAGTGCGATTTACCCGCTAAATGAAAAACAAACTGAGGCGCAAAATCTAATACTTCTTTTTCCCAAGTTTGATTATGAATAGTAATTTCTTGGACATTTTTGGAGACTAAAGTAATAGTAGAGTGAAATAAAACAGCTATTTCATGTCCGTTTTTTTGAAGAGCAGAAACTAATTTTTGTCCAATAAAACCAGAGGAACCTGTTACAAGAATTCGTTTACTTACCATATTTTCCATGGCGCATTCCCTGTATTCCAATGTTCTTCTAATACATTCTTATCGTTTAAGGAATCCATTGCTCTCCAAAATCCATCGTGCTTAAAAGCGCTTAATTCTCCTTCCGCAGTTAGTTTTTCTAAAGGTTCTTTTTCAAAACTAGTAGCATCCCCTTCAATATAATCAAAAACACTTGGCTCTAACACAAAAAAACCGCCATTAATCCAGGATACGTCTTCTTTGTTTTTCTCTTTAAAAGAAGATACTTGACCGTTTTCAGTGATGTCAATTACGCCAAAACGACCAAAAGGTTTCGCTGCAGTTAGCGTAGCTTTTTTGCCACTTTGTTGGTGATGTGCTAATAATGCTTTAATATCTACATCACCAACACCATCCCCATAGGTCAAGAAAAATGGTGCATTACCTATATGGTCTTTAATTCGTTTTACCCTACCACCTGTCATGGTTAACTCTCCAGTATTTACGAGGGTAATATTCCAATCTTCAGTTGGACTGGAATGTATAGTAAGTTCATTGGATTTTGTATTGATGGTGAAATCGCTTTCTTGTAATAAATAATTTGCAAAATACTCTTTGATGACATGCCCTTTGTATCCACAACAAATGACAAAATCGGTAAAGCCATAACTAGCATATATTTTCATAATATGCCAAAGTATCGGTTTATCTCCGATTAAAACCATCGGTTTCGGTTTATAAACCGTTTCTTCACTAATACGGGTGCCAAGCCCACCTGCTAATATTACAACTTTCATGGAATTCATTTAACAAATTTATAACTTACTTTCTAGTTTCGGTAGATCATTTTGTTTTTTATACAATAACACCAAAAACAAAAAGGGTAATAATGGTGCTTTAAAACGAACTAATACGCCAAACAATCCAGAGGTATATCCTGCAAAAAAACCTAAGATTAACGAAAAAATAATAGATGCCATTAGTAACTCATTATTTCGAATTTCTTTAATTTTTTGTAAAAAACTACTAAAAAATATAAAACGAAGCGTAAGAATCAAAAAAAGGAATGCTTCTATAGCACTCAAACGAATAAATAAACTACCCCCATCCCATATAAAAGGTCGATAAAAAGCAGTAAAAATCGAAATTGGAAAGGCGCGCAACATCCCAGTCGTGCTAAAATCTGAAATTCCTAAATCATACTTATTATCCCCATAATTAGTATTTGTTTTCAAATCTGTTTGAATAATCTCTGCTTCCTGCGCAAACTCTTGCCCCTTACTAGATCCTAAAAACGAAAATACAGCCAGCAAAACAACAGAAATAAATATTAATTGAACGAACGTTTTAGAAAAAGAGGATTTTTGGCGCTGACTTAAGCGTGCTCCAATTGCCATGAAAAATGGACCAAGTGCAGCAATTAACATAAAATCACGAATATTGATAATTAAAAAAAGAGATAAAATAAGTAAAACCCAATTTCTTTGCTCTTTTAACTGATTAGAATTTAGAAATGTAAATAATTGCATTAACAAATAGATTACTGCGGAATAAATCAACATGTCTTTAGTGATTCCGGTACACCAAAAACACGTAGAAGGTAAAAATAATGTCCCAATTGCTGCATTGCGTTCTGAAATCACGTTGTATTTTAAGATAAATTCAAACAATAACCAACTTACCCGAAAGGATATAAAAGCCGTTATCATTGTCATCGCAAAATAACTACGAAATGTAATGAAAGATAGTATACTATAAACCTTGGCTGCAAACCACGCTTCATCCTCTTTATAAATCCAGTTTGGAGGTAAACCAGTTTTAAAATCAAAGGAATTAAAACGCATTCTTTCAGGATCTGACGTAAACATTTCGTGAAAATATTTTATTGGACTATCCCAAAACAAATTATTTAATTTTTGTGCTGAATCCCAGTAAGCCGTAGAATCGCCCCCAGAATATAATTGAATGTATATAATGGAGAAAAAAATAGCAGAAAAAAATTTTACATAAAACCCTGTTTTATAATACTTAAAATAAGTCTTATTTTTGTGTTTCTTAAAAGTCGATGAAACAAAATAAAATAAAATAATAGCCCATAGTACTATGGAAAACCCATCTGTAAATCCTAAAAACTGATAAGAACCTTCAACATCGATCATCTTTTTTTACAAATCGTCATAATTAATACTACTTATCTTATTTTTTAGATAATAATTTAAATGTAAATTTTCTTTTTCCGAAACTATAAAATTTAAATCTAAAATAGATTTCATTTTCCCAAAACTAAATAAATTAAATAAATAACCTTTACTTAGTAAAAAGAAATATAGTTGATTTTTTTTTGGCTGCAGAGACACAACATATTTTCTTGATTTATAAGATGTAAAATGCAGTTTACGAAATAAAATTGCTAATGTCTTTGAATCCGAATATTCCGAATAACAAACTATTTGGTATGTTTTTAGATGGGTAGAAAAGAGGATAAAATGGGAAATACCATTAATTTGTTTAGTGATAATTGCATAGTTAAACTTTGGATTTTGTGTTCGCCAAAGCAATCGTTGCTTCAAACAAATAGATTCTTCTTCTGAATATGGTAAAATTAAATGGTCTATCACGTCATTTAAATTGACCTTGTGTAATTGTGTATTATGGAAATTTTGTAGTAAAGGTAACATTGGAATTCTAAAAAAATAAAGCATCGCATCTTGCTTGTTCCACCCTGCATGTAAAAATGACTTAGTCGCTATTTTAGAGCAAATTGTATAAATTACCTTTGTTTCCTGCAAACCTTTTTCAGTCATTTGTTGCACGATTTTTTTTGCTAATCCTTTACCTCGATACGCTGGATCTGTCATTAAATCCGTAAATTTTAACAATTTCTTTTTTTCGTTTGGTAAAAAAATATTTTCAGGCAATAATGCTGCGGATGCTATTAATCGCTGATCATCAAATACGCCACATAAAATTGCGTCCCCATCCGGATTTTCGAAGTATTTCCATAGAAAAAATTGTTCTGTAATAGTATTTGCATTAAAACACGTTTGAAATAAACGAAATATTTCAGGTAAATGGGATTTATTCAGCCATACTAATTCCATACCTTTTGTTTTAATGTTCGTATTTTTGAAAGTATCCCTAGCATTTGTAAAATTGCACGTTCTAAAGAAGCATGGTACATATTCATTCGAAAATAGAATTTATTGTTTGCTTTTATATTCAATTTATCTTGGGTATATAAAATATATTCATAGCCAAATTGTCTTAAAAGTTGATCGTTTTTCGAATTCCCTATTCCGTTTGGATAGGCAAAAATAGTTACTTTTTTGTGTAGAATTTCCTCTAAAATTTGTTTTGACTCAGTAATCTCAGCAATAATTTCATCGTTTGAAAGATTAGAAAATACAGGATGGGAATGGGAATGGGATCCAAATTCAATTAGTGGATTGTCTTTTTGTGCTGCAATCCATTCATTTGTAAGTACGTTTGTACATACAGGATGAGTTAGATTGAAATTTTGATGCATTCTAACTATAAAATCTTCCTTTTCATCATTTTTTAATCGAGACAAAACATTGGTAAATGCATATTCAACATTCGCTGGTTTTTCTCCAGATATTTGAATAGCATATTCCATATATTTGGTGTCCAAATAAGAAACAGGTTTGGAATTACTATTTAACACATCATAAATCTGAATAAAATATTGCGGTTTTCCATCGATAAGAATTTTAGTGTCAATATTTATAGTATATCTTAGTTGATTTAACTCCATGTAATCAAAGACATTCGTTCTGATGTCATCCATGCCATCATCAAAAGTAATGATTAATAAAGGTTTTTTAAGTTTATTTTCTGCAAAATCAGGAATCTCTTTAAAATGTATTACCGTGAAATTTTGTTTAACAAACTGCATTAACTGCTCAAACGTTTTGGTTGGAACACCTGGGTAATACGTCGAATTTAGATTATTTACTTTATGAAACATTAATACATAGATTTTTTTACTGTTTTGAAAAAAACTATAATTACATGTTAACTTTCGCAAGTATTGTAACATAACTAAAACTATTTATGCGTGCTTTTGTATAAGTTCGGCCAAGATTTTAGTCTGAAAGTTAATCGAAAAATCTTGAACATTTAATGAATCTCGGTTTAAAAAAGAATTGTTACTCGACTTAGCGAGGATTAATCGCTCTAAGTATTGAAACAATTCTATTTCATTTGTTGCCACAAAACCTAGTTTTGACGCAACTAAAATGCGTTCTATGACATCGTTATCTGAACCGAAAAGTAATATATTTTTACTAGTAGAAATATACTCAAATAATTTACTAGATGGTATCCCTTTAAAACCAACATATGGTAACATTAACAATAAATCGGCATTGTTCTGTATCTGTAGGTAAGCTTCACGCGACAACCATTCATAAATAAGAAGATTAGATTCAAACCCTTCTGCAACTTCCAAAACTCGTTTTTTTTGGGTTGGATCATTCGCTAAACCTACAAAATGAACAACTACTTTCGTGTTTGAAAATTCAAACTTTTGTTTTTTAAGGGATAATATAAACGCCTCTATGGGTTGATTATAATATAATGTTCCCGCATACAGTATATTAAATTCTTTAGTCTGTGAAAACTCCGTGCTATTTTGAATGCTTGTAAAACCATTATAAATAGTGTGTCCCTTTACATCTAGAATTCCTTCAATTTGATTCACGTAGGAATCCGATACACTTGTAAAAAAACTTGCCGAATTCACCCACTTTTTTTCAAAATAACGATAATATTTATATAGATATGCATTAAATGGCCTTACTTCTGTAGCCATTTTATTCGTAGTCCAAGAATCTCTATAATCCGCAATCCAATGAATTGATAACTTTTTTGCTAACAGATAGCCAAATTTAAATTGAACAAAGGGATTTGCAGAAATAAAAACATGTTTTACCTCTTTGTTTTTTAGTAGATAATCTTTCGAGAAATAATATAGATTGGAAAATGGAACAAAACGATTAGAAAATGTCTCCGTTATTAACTGTACAAAAGTTAATACCTTACTTAAGATGGCAAACCATTTATTTTGCGGGGATTTAATAACACATTGATCCCGTAAAGAAGACTTATAGGGTAAATAATAAACCTCATAGCCATCCAGTACTTTGTGCTCAATCATATTTGAAGTTGTTTGTAAAAAGGCATTAGGTGTATCATTTTGTTGATTCCAATGGCGAGTAACTACAATGGGATAAAACCCAAACTTATGTAGATTAGAGACAATACCCTGCACTCGATTCGATGCAGTTAATGGACATGGAGGGAAAAAATAAGAAAGCACTAAAATTTTAGGCATATTAGTTATCAATACTTCGTTAAAAAAACACATAATCGTTTAGCCACCAATATTATACACACAAATATGTTCGTAAATAGCTAACAAAACAAAAGAATAATTCATTGAAATTAAGTATCTTAGACGCATTTCTCAGGTACCCAAAAATATGAGTTTTCAAGAATTATCCCACTTCAAATATCAGCTAAAAAATGTATTAAACAAAATGGTCGGGCTCAATAAATGCAGAAAAGATTTTTTCATCAGTACAATGAGTTTGTTTCTGAGCATTAAAGGACGTATTAACTTTTTACAATTGGAAAGGTTTAGCGATATTGACGAACAAAGCTTTCGTAATCAATTTGAAAAGCCATTTGATTTTTTGAAATTTAACAAGGAACTAGTTTTAGAGCACGGTAGTGGTCATTTTACAATTGCATTTGACCGTTCCTTACATTTCCAAATCAGGTATGCACACACCAGGTTTAGGATACTTTTGGTCTGGATGCGCTTCAAAAACAAAGTGGGGTTTAGAAATTGGCGGTATTGCAGCAATCGACATTGATAATCACACTGCATTCATTTAGATGCAAAACAGACCATTTATGACAATGAAAAAGACAATTTAGTTAGCCACTATGCAAATTTACTAATCGACAAAAAGGAAAGTTTGGTGCAAATTTCAAAATATGTAGTTGTAGATGCATATTTTGCAAAAGAATCGTTTATCAATAAGCTTACAGAGCATGATTTTGAAGTTGTTACTCGCTTAAGGGATGATTCCAATTTGATGTATTTATATGAAGGAGAGAAAAGTATAGGTAAAGGAAGACCAAGAAAATATGATGGGAAAATTGCTTTCAAAAACTTGAAGAAAGACTATTTCTAATTGATAGAAAAATCCGAAAGCACTGAATTATACCACAGTGTTGTGCATTCAGTTTCACTCAAAAAGAAAATTGCAGTAACAATACTTTTCACTAAAAACACAAAGAAAGATACGTGGTCTCATAAGATTTTTATGTCAACGGACTAAAGTTTATCAGACATTCAAATCTTAAATTATTATCGTGCAAGATTTCAAATTGAATTTTTGTACCGCGATGGAAAACAATTTACAGGCTTAAATGATTGTCAAGCAAGAAGCGAAAATAAATTAGATTTTCAGTTTAATACCAAACACTAAATTAATATAGTCCAAACCTTATCTGAAAATATGTACCCAAATCCACATATACTCATGACCTCTTTTTTTGATGTTTGACAAACAGCATTAATCATAAATTCTTCGACTTGGTTCATAGTCTTCTAGAATCTATTGGTAAACTCTCTTTTTTATATTGCCCAAATTTTTTCTGATGGATTTAATTCTGGACTATATGGAGGTAGAAAAATTATTGAGATGTTTTCTGGGATTATCAGTTTTTTTGCTTTATGGAATTTTCCATTATCAAGTACTAATATTTTTAGTACGGATGGATTTTGAAGTGACATATCATCCAAGAAAATTTGAAAATTATCAGCGTTACAGTGAGGAAGAATTAATTGAAAATGATCTCCAGTTATTGGTGAAAAAGCCCCGAACAACCAGGTAGATTTAAAAACATAATGAAAATCACAAATAGGCTTAACGGCAATCGCTGTAAGGGATTCCACATTCTTTGTGAACAAACCAAAAACGAGATTCATCACCAAAATACAAATTTACAGAAGTAAAATTGCCTATTTTTGTTAACGCTATTTCTTGACAGATTTGAGTGAAGTTTTTTTAAAAGCTTCAACTTTATTTTCATCTTTATTTACATGACTTTTGCGTGCGATTTTTACACTTGATTTGAAATTTTTGATACAATAAAAAAGCAGAGTATTGTAATGAAAAGTTTTTCCTGTTTCTTTTTCAATCCAATCTTTTAGTTCAACATAACTTTGTAGACCATTTTTAGGGTCATTTAGTTTTTTTTCTAATTTTTCATGTTCAGCAACCGTAAAAACTGATGGCTTAAACCCGACTCTTTTATGTTTTATCAAACCATTAATACCCGAATTAACGTATAACGCTCTCCAATTCTGAACACTATTAGGGTCTACTCCCGACAATTTAGCAGCATCGCACTTAGAAATCCCACTTTCTTCATTTTGTTTTAAAACAAGTAAAACTCGCAATCGTTGAACAATAAAAGGAATTGCTTGCTTGATCAATTTTTTAATTTCTTTTTCAGTCTCTTTAATAACTATTTTTTTTGGAAAAGCCATAATTTACACTATTATAATATAGTCCAAATATAAGTAAAAAAAAATGAATTGACCAGATTAGACTATATTAAATATGTGTTTGGTATAATATGTCACTAACTTCGATAAATATTGCAAAAATAACTCATTGGTTAACCATTCCTAAAGAACATCGAAAATCATTCTCAATGGCTAACGTAAAAACGATGTATCACAATGAATTACTACTAAATAGATTTATTTCAATGTTTGGAATAAACCCAAACTTGATTAAAAATAAAGAGAAGGTGCTGCAATTCATAGAGTATGGGAAAATAGCAGCTTAAAATTTAACGAAGTATTGTTAATATATGTTTTGATAAAATAATTAAAATAATGTGTAAATAAATGGTGCAAGGGCACTACTACCTCCAAATACAATTAAAAGGCCAAGTAGTAATAACACCATAATTATTGGTGCTAACCAAATTTTCTTACGTTCTTTCATAAAGAACCAAAGATCTTTTAAAAAATCCATTTTATCTATTATTAAGTAATTATTTATATAATCATGTATTAATTAATTATCAGAAGAATGAATATTTCTTGAATGATTTTTCACTACCAATATTGTATCTATTTCAAGTAAGTTCTCATCAACAATTTTTTTTAACCATGCGTCAGCAACCAATTGTAATCCTTTAGTTGTCCAGTGAACTTCATCCACATGAATTGAGTAGTCATTATGCGGAATAATATTTTGCAAATCTAAATAATTAATAGATTGATTCTTATAGTAAATTCTTAAAGAATCATCATAAGCATTCAGATTCTGATTTACATTGACCCAGTGAGCAATACTTCCTAAAAATTTACAATGATATTCGTTAGCGATACCTCTCATTATTCGCAGATTTCTTTCATATAAGTATATTCCTTCAGAAACAGTATTATACTTATTTCCTATGTCCGAATCTTTGTAAATCTGAGCATGAATATGCATAGGAGCTGCAAATTTTTTATCAATAATGTAAGAAAGACTCGAAATAAAATATGATTTAAACATCCATTTGGGTATTATAAATTGAAATGAAAAAGTATTATCATTAAATTTTTGCATTTTATTTCGATAATCAGGAATAACATTTTTCCATTGTGAAGGAAAAAAATCATTAACTCCATCATATGAAATTACTAAATCTGGATGATACATTACTCCTAACATACTTAAATTGAGAAGAGATGTTGCAGAATTAGCACCATCTACTGCAAGATTTATTATTTCAATTTTATATTTGTAATTCCTGTAAAAAACATTTAATTTTTTCTCTAATAATGCCGGCCATGTTGAATCATTTACTCGCCCATCCCAAGTTGTTGACCCCCCCAACGTAATTATTCGTTTAGTTTTTATCGGTTTTTCAAATGAAGTTTCCGGAGTTCTAAAACCTAAGCTATTTTGAGTATAATCATAAATTATATTCTGATTTATATCTGAACGATAATATATTATTTTTCGAGAATCATTTTCTATTGGAGAATAAGGCAAAAATGGATGAGATTTAAATCTTCTTTTATCAACCAAAGCATCTTTATTAGTAAAATAAAATGATGGCCTAGTATTATTAATATCACGATTAGAAATAAAATAATATAATCTAGTCGATATTTCTAATAATATGAAGGTTAATAAAACTACAAGAAAAAAAGCCACCAATCTCAGTTTATAAGTTTTAGTTTTCATAATAATAACAAATTAATTCTTTTTAAATTTTACTATCTATTTATCTTTATTTTGCCAGTCAGGTTGATTAGTCTTGCAATATTAGTTTGTGTTATTTTGTTTAAAATCAATCCTATATTTATCGGTTGTGTATTAAATGTATTGAAAAAATACGTGTTTCGTTCATAGTTTTATTTTTATATACAAAATTAGTTTTATTTTTTAATCATCCAAATTATCCAAAGGACTTTTCCAGGACAAACTCACACTTTTACATTTAAATTTCTCAAAAGGTAACTATTGTCCCATCCAGCTTTAAGTCTTTTCCCTTGAACACCTTGTTTTACCGTTTTAGCATTTTTCAATAAATTCAAAGCAGTTTTTATAACTTTCGAATAATTTTGAGTAGCATTCCCATTTCTTTTTCTTGTTTGATCTTCTTTGAATTGCACATCCAACACCCAGTGTAATTTATTCTCTACTCCCCAATGCGCCCTTATATTAGAAAGTAAGATTTAGGGGATTCTTAAAGACTCGTGATGTAATACCTTGTTGCTCTTTCGGGTTGTTTACTGCTGTTTTTAAATTCTCGAATACTCTCTAATTTTATGATTGATTTCAAATTTTTCCATTTTTCATCTCCATTTTCATGTTCATTATTAATAAATTGAAAATTAGAAATAACACTACATTTTCTGGTTTCAATACGTCCATGACTAAAATCTACATGTTCAAAAAAGTCTGCGTTTTTTCCAAAACGAAATTCTATGCTGCCCCCCATTTTTAGGACAGAAAGTTAAGATATTAAAATGTAATTTTTAATTTTAATCATATGTCGAATACACGAAGAAAACACACGAAAGATTTTAAAGCAAAAGTTGTTTTAGAAGCATTTAAGGAAAGAGAGACTCTTGAACATTTAGCAAAAAAATTTGAATTAGCTCCTACCCAGATTTCACTTTGGAAAGCTTAAGCGATTTCAAATTTTGATTTATTATTTGGAGTTGACAAAAAGAAGTAAAAAGAGCCAGAAGTAGATATCAAAGCCCTTTATGCTCAAATAGGAGAGCAAAAAATGTCAATTGATTTCTTAAAAAAAAGCTCTCTTGAATTCTAGAGGAGATCGTATACATATGATTGACAGGTTATTAAGTCTGAACATATCAAAACAATGTGATTTATTATCAATTCATAGAGGCGGATTATATTATAAGCCTGTAAGTATTAGCGAAGATAATCTAGCAATACTCGATTTTTTGGATAAACAATATTTAGATACACCTTATTTACGGTAGTAGAAAATTGTTTGTTAAACTTCAGAAAATAGGATATACAGTCAATAGAAAGAGAGTTAAAAGATTAATGGAAATCATGGACTGGAGAACTATCTATAGAGAAACAAAGACAACAATAATAGATAAAACTACTTATGAACCTGAGTTCGATTATTAACAATTTGACTGTCAATAAATTAATTTAAAAATTTAAAAATAAGTGAAATACATTTAGTGTCTTTAATGTGCTGAAAATTTACGATTTAAACTAAAATTATGTATTTCACTCAAGATAAAATTACCGAAATTTATTATTTAACTGACGAATTTTGTACAAAATTTCAAAAATCAATTCAAGGTCACTTACTTGGAAATCCATCTAAAAAGAAACCTAAAATGTCTCAAAGTGAAGTCATAACAATATTGATTATTTTTCACGGAATGCAACATAAGAATTTAAAACATTTTTACATCAACTTTGTACAAGTACACCTTACTGATTTATTCCCGAAGACAGTTTCTTATAATCGTTTTGTAGAGCTTTCTCAGCAAGTTATACTTCCAATGACTATGTTTTTAAAAATGCAATGTTTAGGCGAATGTACAGGAATTACTTATGTTGATTCCACACCAATTAGAGTATGTAATAAAAAAAGAATTAAGCGAAATAAAGTATTTAAAGACATTGCTGCAGTTGGTAAATCTACTATGGGTTGGTTCTATGGATTTAAATTGCATCTAATTGTAAATGAGAAAGGTGATATATTAAATTTTGTTATTACACAAGGTAATGTTGATGATAGAGATTCATTAAATGATTCTAATTTTTTGAGTAAAATAAAAGGAAAACTTTATGGAGATAAAGGGTATATTTCAGCTAAACTTACTCAACTTTTATTTGTCGATGGAGTTCAATTAATTACTGGAATAAGAGATAAAATGAAGAATTGTTTACTAGAGCTAAAGGATAAAATATTACTTAGAAAAAGGTCTATTATTGAAACAATAAATGATGAATTAAAAAACATTTCTCAAGTTGAACATTCACGTCATCGAAGCTTTGAAAACTTTATTTCAAATTTAATTTCAGGTCTAATTGCATATAGTTTTTTTTCCAAAGAAACCAGCTATAAGATTTGATGTCGAAAACACCAATCAAATAGCACTTTTTCAATCGAACTCAGGTTAAAAACACAAAGAAAGATAAGTGGTCTCATAGGATATTTATGTCAACGGACTTAAGTTTATCAGGTATTCAAATCTTAAATTATTATCGTACAAGATTTCAAATTGAATTTTTGTACCGCGATGGAAAACAATTTACAGGCTTAAATGAATGTCAAGCAAGAAGCGAAAATAAATTAGATTTTCAGTTTAATATGTCACTAACTTCGATAAATATTGCAAAAATAAATCATTGGTTAGCCATTCCTAAAGAACATCGAAAATCATTCTCAATGGCTAAAGTAAAAACGATGTATCACAATGAATTACTACTAAATAGATTTATTTCAATGTTTGGAATAAACCCAAACTTGATTAAAAATAAAGAGAAGTTACTGCAACTCATAGAGTATGGGAAAATAGCAGCTTAAAAATTTAACGAAGTATTGAGTTATTATCTCTCTTTAAAATTAATGCTTTTACTAATCCCATAATTTCTTTTTTTAACACGTTGTATTTACTATCCATCGAAAAATGATTATTATGAATTAGAATAGAAAGTTGAAATCCATATTGCTTGCATAAATCAATTTTGTGCTTAACGTCATTTATTTTATTTATTTTGGAATTAGTCAGATGTTTTTCTATAGTAGTATCCATAATGGAAAGTGGAACAATCTCAATAGGGAATGCCTTCTGATCAATTGGATTCCACATCCTAAAAATTCTGGTAATTCCTCCCCTGAACAATAAAGTATCAAAAAAACAAAAAGAATGTTCTTCTTTTACCCCTAACAACGAAAGTAAAAATAAATCTTTTTTGTAATTTATTTTTAAATAATGAGACCGATAGATGGAGGGGTAATAGCCAAAAAGTTGATGAAAACGATTCAATTGTACCCCTAAAATTGTTGGGTGTTCAAAACTATTTATAGAAGGATGAATACCCATTTTAACCCCTTCTAATTGCAATTTTTTAAAAAACTTTTTTTCTACACTTGAGATTTTATTATAAAAATCAATACTACCATCAAAAAAAATATCTTTTTCCGGCAATAAAATAAATGCAACATTTTCTACTTCGATTTCCGAAGCATTCATTTGAACCTGATTAAGTAAAAACATCTCATTATTCAGCAAAGGATTATCCATTTTAAAAATGGACCCAAAATAACTTCTAATTTGCTTTATAAATTCAATTTTATCATTTCGAAACCAGTAAAAAAACCATTTCGCTTTCTGTAGCAATGAAATTCCTTGCCAATAATTGATGATATCGTAATCACATGAGAACTGCACTTTAAAAAACTTAGATGGTATTATATCAAAAGCAATGTATAAGATACGAATCAAAATGTCTGATATTGGGATAGACAAGTAGTTCTTTAACGAACTGCTTAAACTATCAGAAATAATTCTACCGTATTTATCTACATCTGCATCCTCTTGATAACATTCATTCGTGAAATAATAAATCAATTTAAAATAATTCGAATATTCTAATTCTTTCAATGAAGAATAAACCAAGGAAATATCCTTTTTTTGTGCACAAAGATGTACAAGCAAATCTAATACTTTACAATCATCGCTTTCTAAAGACAATGTGTCAAAATCAAAATGTTTTTCAGTATACAGATGTTTTTCATCAGAAAAAAATAAAACACCACCTGCTTCAATTGTAAAATCAATCTTTAACAGTGGATTTAACTTATAAAAAGCCAAATCATAAAGTAAATAATTAACTTTGTTACTATCTAACATATAGGTTCGTTGTAAATGACAAAAGTAAAATTTAAAACATTAATTTTATTCGTTTCTTCCTATCCAAGTCCAATTGGGGAGATGTTTATCGAAAATGAATTAAAAGTTTTACAAGACAAATTCGATAAAATTTGGATTATTCAAACTAAATTTTTAGAAAATTACAATTATTTTAGATTATTTAGACCAAATAATTCCGAAAAAAAAATAATGTATGAAAGCAAAATAAACAAAGCGCAATCTATTGTACGTTTTTTTTTATCTAACTACTTTTTCTCTGAAATATCAACGATTTTAAAAACTTTTCCGAAAAAATTATTTAACTACAAAATATACAAGGATTTAATATACTATTACCTAGGTTCAGAGAAAAAAAAGTATTGGTTAAAAAACTTTATCACAGACAATAACATTGATTTAAAAACTACCCTATTCTACACCTATTGGTGCGACGAAAACACCTTTTTATTGTCGCGCTACAATCGAGAAATCGCTAAAATTGATTACATTACACGTTTACACAACTGGGACTTATATTTTGAAAGACATAAATCAAACCACCTACCATTTAGAAGCCTAATTTTCAATAATTCTTATAAAATAATACCTATTTCTAAGCATGGTGAAAATTATTGTTTTACTAAAATTCTAAATCTAAATAAATCTAAATTAAGCACATCGTATTTAGGGGTAGAAAATTTTGAAATTAATCCACAATATAAAAATACATTACACAAAGAAGAAACTCAAGGATTAAAAATTCTAACCATCTCTTTCATCTCGCCAATCAAGGGACTTGAAAACCTCACACATTCTTTAGGGAAAATTAAAGATATCGAGATCTATTGGCACCATATTGGCTGGGGAGAATTAGCATACGAAAACGAAATAAAAAATCAAGTAGCCCATCTAATTACAAACAACCAAAATATCAAAGTGACATTTCATGGGAAGTTATCCCCAAGCAAAATTCAAGATTTTTTAGAAAATAAACCGATTGATTTAATGATAAATTGCAGTAAAAAAGAAGGTATTCCTGTAACATTAATGGAGGCAGCCAGTGCTGGAATACCTATTTTAGCCTATAAAATAAATGGTATTCCAGAAATTGTGATAAATAACTACAATGGTCTGTTAGTAGAACCCAACCTAATAGATTTTTCAGCGGAAATACAAAAATTCTATCATATGAAAAAAGAAGATAAAAAGCGTATGTCTGAAAATGCACAAACGATGCAACGGAACAATTTCAATGCTGCAATAAACTATCAAAAATTTCACGACATTTTATAAATGCCTTGATGATAAAACGTTAAATAACTTAGCACAATACAAAAACTTTGAAACACTCTACCCCAAATAAAAATATATACATTTTTACTTCTGATTTTTGGCGTGTCGAAGCAACCTTTTTACTTCCTGAATTGGAAATATTAGCAAATAATTTCAATCAAATTAAAATTATTAATACGAGTGAGGATAGTAGTAAAAACTTAGAGAACTTAAGCTTTAAGAAAGAAAACTATGATTTACCAAAAAATATTGAATTCTATTCATTACCAAAATCAATTAAACCAAGTTTACTATCTAATTTTTACAAATTAGGTAATTTAGGTTTAATCAAAGAACTACTAAGATGTATTTGGTTTTTAAAAAAAGTACGATACGCAGCACTAAAAGATGTTATTAGCTATCATTGGAAAGCTCAATTATTTTATGATGTATTGGAAAAACAAGTAACCCTAGCGGATTGTGACATAATGTATACCTATTGGTTAGATTTTCATACATTAGCGCTAATCCAAAACAAAACAAGATTAAAATCTAAAATCATTTCTAGAGCACATAATTGGGATGTTTATTTTGAACGAACCAAAAGTGGCTACCTTCCTTTTAGAAAGGATTTACTAAGAAATTTAGACTTATTCTGTCCAATTTCAGAGAATGCAAAAAAATACCTTTGCGCAACTCTTAAAGAAAGTTTTCAAAATATTCAATTATCTAAATTAGGAATACATGCTGTAAAACAGGATAAAACAATAAATTTCAATACAAACAAACTTAAAATTGTAAGCATTTCGTATATCTCTCCAGTAAAACGTGTTGAATTGCTATTAGATGCAATGGCACATATTCCTTCCACCATAAACATCGAATGGATACATATAGGGCCAGGAAAAGATTTAATGCAACTACAAGAGCAAAGTGAAGCTCTGACCAAATTAAAACCCAATATTGCTATCGAATTTAAAGGATTTATGGATATGAATGAAGTGCAAGCATTCTTAAAAAATGAAGTAATCGATTTACATATCAATGTAAGCGCATTCGAAGGGATACCTGTATCCATTATGGAAGCGATGAGTTGTGGTATTCCTTGTATCGCCACAAATGTCGGCGGTAACGCGGAGATAGTAAATAAAAAGAATGGAACTTTATTAACAGATAATCCAACAAAAGAAGAAATTGCGGATGCCATTACTGCTTTCTACAACCTTTCACAAGAAGAAAAAATCGAAAAAAGTAAACAAGCAAAACAAACCTGGGAATTAGAGTACAATGCAACGATAAATTTTGAAAAATTCAGTAAATTATTGATGGAATTGTAAAACAAAATCTAGCTTTTAAAGCGATTTAGAATTCGTCTTAGCAAAGAATTATTTGACTTATATATATGATGAAAAGGTACTAATTCACCTCCAAATGCACGCACATAATTTTCAATTCCTAGTAGCATCGAGCCTTCAAAATCAAATCGATTTGTATAATTAGACATGTCTTGTATGGCGTTCCACAATAACAAACTATTTCCATTACTTTTTTTGTAGTTAGGATCGCTTGCACTCATCAGATAATAGGCAGATTCAGAATCCCAAAGTACAAGAATCACATTTGTAACAGCTCCTGAATTATTTTTAGCGACATATAATTTTCCACATTGATGGAATGAAATAAACGCCAATAACTTCTCAATTAATGCAAGGCTATATGGATTTTTTACTTTATTAGTTTGAAAAGTTGCATCCAACAATGCAAAAAAATTAGATGAATCTAATTCATTCGTGACGAATAATTGTTTAGAGGCGCGTTGAATGTCCGAACGTAAAGAAGTTTTAAAATTAGACCAAATAGCTTGTAAATTATCTAACCCCTTTAGCACAAACGTATATCTTGTTTGTTGCTTAAATCCTTGCTGAAAAAATGCTATGTGGTTGTAAAAATGAGGATGCCAACGTTGTTCAAAATAATCAAACTGAATATTTTCAAGAATATAAGCTTGAAACTTCATTTGAACAGTGGTGATTTCTTTAGGACTAACATTTTTTTCAATAAGATATGGTCCCATATAAGTCGCTAAGACTGGAGAAATAATTTTATTTCCTTGCTTTGCATAGGTAAAGACACCTTTTACTAGGTTGTTTTCTTGATAAATAAGTACGTCCCAATTATTTTCACCACACACAAAATCCAACCAATCTTCATGATAGAACAAAGGTAAACTAGCTTGTAATGCTGATAAATTAGTTTTCGCTGGATACATATAATTGTATTAATTGATCAACATACAAGGTGATATCATACTTTTTGACAAACTCAGAAGCATTCGCGATTAGATTCGTTCGTAATTTTTCATCTTCTAAAATAGACTGAATAGCATCACAAAACAGTGATACATCTTCACGCTCAACTAATAAAGCATTATGCTTGTGGAGAATAATATCCGCATTTCCTTTGCCATTTAAAGTGACAATTGGCACTTTTGCTGCCATGGCTTCTAAAAATATAAGTCCAAATGGTTCATAAGTTGCCGTATGTATAAGTATGTCTGCTTGGTTTAATCTAGTTTGTATATCTTTAACATTGCCTAATAAATGTACTTTTTGCTGCAATTGAAGCAAATCGATTTTTTTTTCGATTAATTCTCGTGCATACCCTTCGCCACAAATAGTTAAGGTAACATCTACTCCTCGCTTTATTAATTCGCTTATAATATCTAGTTGAAACAATTGATTTTTTTTCGTAACTAAACTCCCAACGGAGATGAGATGAATTGCATTTGTTTTTATTATAGATCGTTCATTAGAGGTTATATTAAAGCTCGATAAGTTGATTGCATTATGCATAAAATGTACTTTTAATGCCTTGTGCTTTGGGATATGGGTATAAATATAAGCAGCTGTATCTTTAGAAATAGCAATAAAATTAGTTTTACTTTTTCTATACCGTTTTAACAACCAATTTCGCTCAATTAAGTCTGCAAGATTTTTTTTGGACGAAATGGTCCACAATTTACTTTTTTTTAATTGACTAATATTATCATGGAAGTGTGAAAAATAACGAACATTTTCTTTGATAACTGATCTACTTAAAATCTCCGCTTCTAATAAATGAGAGTGTATAATATCCGGTTTAAAATCAGCTAACAATTTATTTAATGACTTTAAATCATAGTTGTTTTTCTTAATAACGGATAATGTAACACGAGAATCGGTTTGAATAATAGGAAAATGAATAGGAACATCGAAATCGTTTATTTTGTTCATTACGACTAAGGCAACCGATATGTTTTCTCTTGCTATAAGTTCATTACAAATATCAATCACAAGCCTTTCTGCGCCACCCATCGACAAATTTGGTATGAAATGAAGAATCCGCACCTATTATTTTTTAGAACAAATAAAAAAAACAGAACTACTTAAAAAGAAATTTTTTCGCATTTTGAAAAATTGAATAAAATCTGGAAAAGGATAAAAAGCAGGAAGTATGATTTTTTCTATTTCAAACTCTTTTGAAATAACTTTCTTCCAATTATTAATCCGATAGTGCTTTAAATCGTAAAAGATATAATTTGCATTTGGAAAGCTATGAGACTTGGGTATAAATAACAAGCTTAAACGTTGAATGAAATCCTTATTTTTAAAAGATTTAATCAAAAATAAAAGATTAATATGTGTTGTGAAAATAAAATGCGAAAAAAATGCTAACCAAGCCATAGACGCAGTAGGCATTCCAATGATAAGTCTTCCATCTGATTTAACTACTCGCTTCATTTCACTTAAGGATAGTGTTTCAGAGTTAACATGTTCCAAAACATGTGATGAATAGATTATATCAAATTGCTCCTCCTCAAAAGGAAGATTTTCTGCAGAAGCTTGAATAATTGGTCTTTCTTTCCATAAATTTTCAGAATACCTTCCCACACCATGTGCACCTGGCTCAGGGTCAACACCTTTAACTGTACAATTTAGATCAACAAAAGCTTTCATTAAACTATATCCTGCTCCACATCCTACATCTAAAAATTTACAACCCTTAGGAATATAGGATTTGATGGCATTCCATTCAATAATTCTAATTTGTTCTTGATATTTTTCGATGTTTTCCTTAGAGGACATTGTACCCCAGAAGATTTTACTAATCAGCTTTATTAATCTCATTCTACGAAAATATATAATAAAAATTAAAGTTAACGCAACATTATATTAATACAATCGCCTATTCTTAAAATAGTTTAAGTTGGATAAAATAGGAATAACATTTAGAAATAACAATAATTTATTTTTAAACCCAAACTCAGGAAATAAAACCAATGCTTTTAAAATCCACATAAATCTTGTTATCCTGTTAGAATTATATTCATGATACCTAATAATACCCATATAACATGCATTTAATGCAAAACGTTTTTGATAAATAAACTTTGAAAAAGTTTTCTCCTGTAATAATTTACGTATCGCTTTTAAACGTAAAAAATAAGCATTGTGCTTAATCACATTTACAGAATTATCTTCGTGATTACGGTAAATAAAAGTTGAAATGGAATTAAAAACAACCTGGTTTTCTAAGGCTAATTCCATCCATAGAGCAGCGTCTTCAAAAATTAATAGATCATTTCTGAAAAAATGTTTTTTAGCAATAATTGATGGTATACATACTTGGCCTGGTAATATAGGGTTTTGAAAAAAATAAGCTACTGGATGTTCTTTTAATTTTGTATTATTTTGAACTTCAATTATATCATTAAAAAGTATTTTTTTTTCAGAAACATAAAAAACTTTTGTTTGTGAATCCCTTTGATTGATGAATTCATACCATTCTTGAAGGTGATTTGGTTCAAATAAATCATCACTATCCAATAAAAGTATAAATTGTCCCTTTGACAAAGCTATACCTCGATTTCGAGAATAACAACGTTCATAATTTTCCTGATTTTGATAAAAAAATATTCGATTGTCTTTGAATGATTCTATTATAGCTAATGTATTATCAGTAGAATAATTATCAATAACAAGTATTTCAAAATCTGTAAACGTCTGCCCTAAAACACTTATAATAGTATCACGAATATACAGTTCGCGATTATAAGTAGGTATAATAATGGAAAAGAAAATATTATCCATTTACAATTTTTTTTAATGCACAAATATCGACTTTTATTTCTCGGTTAACAAGTTGCATACGTTTTTTTGAAGTTGTCATTCTACTCTTAACATAAGGTATATATTGCGTTTCGTTAGAAACACCGAAAAGATAATAATAATTTAACTGAACAACAGTAGATAATCTCCAATGTGGAAAAGGATTACCATAATGTGCAAAATCATATTCCAAAAACTCTAACACTTTATTTCCTGGTTGCATAAAAAGTATATTAGAAAACCCAGCACCATGATTAGCAACAAACCAGTTTGTATGATACATATATGCAATTTGATCCCATACACTAAGATTTTCAAAACTAAGTATAGTAAATCCACACGCGATTAATGTTTCTTCTACTTCTAATTCATTAGATAAACTTCTAACTCCCCTTTCTCGTCTAGATAAATAAATTTTAGAAGGGTATTCACCGATTTTACTTTTTTTTAAAGCAATAGGAATTAATTTTTCCCGAATTTGTTGGACTGAAATCGGATCAAATGATGCTGTATATTGTCTTGTTTGTGGTAAAAAACAGTTGCTAATAAAACAATGTGTATCTTTCGGTATTAATTCGATGTTAAAATTAAATGCCGACAAGGTATCTTTCACAAAAGTAATTTCATAAAGAGATTCTGGGACTAATAACACAAATTCGTCATTTCTTAACGATTTTTCTAATAATACACATCGATTTATAGAATCGTTAATCCAAAATGCATAATTAAACCATTTGGTATGGACTATCGCATAATTTCCATCCTTATAGTGCTCTGAAACAAGACTTTTACCAAACTTCGAGACCAAAAATTGTTCTGCTACTAACCTCCAATACTTCCAATAAAAATTAATGTCTTTTTTACCACTTAAATTAAATGCGGAGCTTTTTAACAATACCATTTTTTGTAAAAACAATCCTTCATAAGATACAAAAACATTCTTGACTTTTTTTACCACCGGTATTTTAACCTTATAATCTAAAATCGAGTCAAAAAGACATTTATCTTTTTCGATAATGTTTTTAGGATAAGCTAAACTAATTTTCATGAGTTATAAATCGTTTTATAACGATCAACCATTTGTAATAATTCAAAATCACTACAAATCGTCTCTCTCGCATTTAGTTTGAGTCTATTTAAATTTTCTTCATCTAGACTTAAGTAAGCATGCAATGCATCTTTAAAAGCACTTTCTTTTTTAAAATCCTCGACTAACATTCCATTCTCATTATGTCTAATAATTTCCGGTATGCCACCTAAAGAAGATGCAATTACTGGAGTCCCACAAGACATTGATTCCAAAACTACCAATGGTAAATTATCTGCTTGTGTAGGATATAATAACACGTCACTAGCAGCATACAAAAGTGACAAATCGGTGTCCTTATCAATATATGGATAGGTAATATGATTCATATAACCAGAAGTATTATCCCCTCCTACTGTAATAAAAACAAGTTCTGTAAAAGTAGAATCAGCTATCAGATTACGAATTATTGCTCCTCCTTTAAACGGATTATTTGTAGAAAATTCAGCAACAAATAACACGATTTTTTTATTTAGTGGTAAACCTAAAATACCTCTAGCTTCCTCTTTAGAAATGGGTTTAAAAATCTCGGTATTGATACCATTTGGAATCACCATTATCTTTTTCAAAGATGGATATGCAATTTTCACTCTGTTAGCTAACCATTTAGAAGGACAAACAACAATCGGCTGAATGTCTAATATCCATTTCTTTTTTTGAGCTAATACTTTTTTGGTATTATCGTATTTAACTGGAGGATAAATGGATAAATCTGGACAATCTCCACAACCATTTTTCCAACGAATACAATTAAATGTACATGAACAATGTCCAGTAATAAACGATTCATCATGCAATGTCCAAATCACTTTTTTCCTGCGAAATAATACTTTAAACAAAGCTGGAGAAAAAAACTCGCCATGTAAATTGTGTAAATGGACTACCGATGTTTGGACGAAAAATGAGTCCTTCAAAAGTTGTTTCCCCTGAAATCCTGTCAATTCAATCCAGCCGCTTTCAATTGACTCTCGTCTTAAAACCTCTTCAATAAAACTATAATTTAGCTCTGCCAATTTATTTATCCAATTCGCATTCGAATTTTTATATTTAACGAACAACTGCACATCATAATCAACGCGCAATCTTGATGTTAATTCATACGCTATCTTAGCAGCTCCACCATGGGTATCAAAGGTATTTACAACAGCAATTGAATTGACTGATAGTGGCTTTTTATTTTTTTTGTAGGAAATAAATTGAACTTGGAGATTTAAAAAAAATAAAAAATTTTTCTTAATAAGTTTCTCCAACCCTTGAATTAAAAAAAATTTTATTGACATCTTGGATTGCATGCAAATTTAAACCAGATATTTCTGAAGTATATCTTGATATTTTTCAATTTTAACTGAAGGTATTAATAGATAATTCCATGTTCCCATTATAATTTCAAAATTTTCAACCTCTCTCATCGTTCCATTCTCAAATAATTGAAAATAAATATAATCTTTACGCATAAATGCATCTATTTCTAGTGCAATTTTTTCAGTAAGTATTTCAATAAATAAAACAGGTAAATGGATATATAAATTTTGAAGATATCCACGTATAACTGCTGGTTCGTGCATTTCAACATCTATCTTTATTAAATCGATTTGATCTATTTGTTGATTAAATATAAAGGTATCTAACGTTTGTGTTTCTACTTCATATTCCCAAAGTTCACCGACAAATAAATCCCAATTTTTACTCTTATCTGGTGACAATGAAGCACTAGTTTGAACTTCGGAAGGCATATCATAGAATAATTGTTTTCCATTTACATCCGATAAGGCTAATTCAAAAATTTGAAAATCTAACTGATTGATCTTTCGATTTTCTAAAAATTTTGAATAGGTATTTTTAGAAGGTTCAAATGCATATAAATTGATAGATGGATTAACACATTTTGCAGCTATGGAATAGATCCCTGTATTGGCTCCTATGTCTAAAATGCTTTTAGAAACTTTTACAAAATCAATCCATAATTCTCCAGATTCTGGTTCAAAGGATTTAAATAGTCCTTGCCAATAGGTTTCATTTTCTATGAAACCACCATAACTTATCATTTTAAAATCAATCTTAGTATCTTGAATTATTTCTTCTATTTTAAATTCTCCCTTGAATTTTAAATCTTTGTAAATTTTATGTCTTGATAATCCTATTTTTTTGAAAATCCTAACCAAATAGTGTTTACCAGGTAAGTAATTATAGATAGAAATGAATAACTTATAAATAAAATGTTTCATCAGGAATTTGTAAAAAATTGAAAAATATACTCTAAAATAAACGGCTTTGACCAATTAGTGGTATTTCCAGCAATACAATATGCTGGATATAAAAAAGACACACAAAACAAACTCCATACAAGTTTATTTGTTACAATTGTTTTGTTTGTATCAAGAATAATTTGGATCGCTAGAAAAATGACTGGAAATAAATAAGCCAAACTTCTTGTTACATCATAAACCATGAAGGATACAAAAAGTACTATAAATGTTGAGAAAATTGCTAAATAATCGATTAATCCTATTTTAGATTTTTTAAAAACAAAAGCTATAAAAAACAAAATCCAAAAACCCTCTAAACCTCCAAATAAACTTATTGGTGCAAGTTCTAAATTCAAAGCCAAGGTCTTAAAATTTATACCTCCAGCGTTTGTTTCTAAACCATAAAAATAAGTTAAAAATACTCTAGATAAAAAGTATAGAAACCAACTCAATACTATACTATACAGCACTTTTTTGGTATGAAAAGACTTATCCTTTAGATAACTATATAAAAAGTAAATAAAAATAAAAGAAGAAGCTATTAATCCGCGTTCGTCTGTCCAAGCTGCAAAAAAAATGGAGAATAATACAACTAACGGATGCTTAATCCTAAAAGGTAGAATTAACAAAAAAATTGCAACACCGTCAAAAATCCCTCGCATTTCGATAAAAGAAACTTTACCAACATATAAAAAACCATATGCGAGAGTTAATAAAAAAGCGAAAGAAATATTCTCGAGCTTTTTTATTAGAATTTCTAATACAAATCGAATGGAAAGTAAACCTAATATATATTGAAAAACCAAAAAAGCGAATTTATTGAATGAAAATACTTTACCAACAAAAACAGGAAATAAACGAAAGGTAAGTTTTGACTCGTGTGACAAATCACTACTTTCAATTTGTTTAAAAGGATGTGCGATTTGATAAAAAATAGCATCCCATGTTGAACTTGTAATTTTAGAATAAAATGGTGGAAATGAAAAAAAGAGTATTGTAAAAAAAATGATAAATGTAAAATACCAAATAAAATATTTCTTATCCGCTATCTTTTGTATATACAAATCAAATAAATCAATCATTATTTATTTCTTTCTAAAATCTCCACGAGAAAAATGTTTCTCAATTAAACAATACAGCATAATAAAAAAATACCTACTCCCCATCTCTTTTATCTTCAATTTAGACTCGCCAAACTTTCTGTTAGTCCATGAATTAGGGACAACAGCATACGAGTAACCTCGAACGATTGCCTTTAATGGCAATTCTAATGTTAAATTGAAATGAGGAGATAAAAATGGCTGGATCCCTTGTATAGTTTCACGACGATACATCTTAAATGCATTCGTACAATCATTATATTTAAGTCTAAAAACAACTTTAACGACCCAATTTGCAATACGATTAATTCTTTTTTTGACTAATGGATAATCATAAACAGCCCCTCCTTTAATCCATCTACTCCCAAAAACACAATCATAACCTTCTTGAATTTTGTTATAATAAGTTATCAAATCTTGAGGTGAATCCGATAAGTCTGCCATCATGACCGCTACAACGTCTCCGGTAAATCTTTCCAAGCCGTAACGAACTGCATAACCAAACCCATTTGGTCCTAAATTAGTATGTATAACCAACGTTGGAATCAATAAATTTAAATCCTCTAATACAGCTAATGTTGTGTCTTTAGAATTATCATTAACCACCAAAATTTCATGACTAATATTCGCTTTAATCAAAGCATCATATAATGTATGAAGTGTTTCTGGTATAGACTCAGATTCATTATAGGCAGGAATAACAATACTTAATTTCATTATGATTTTTTTCGGAATACTACATCTTCAAAATTACCAAAACCATGTTTTATCTCTTTTTCTAAAAGGTAATTATTGGAATTTAAAAAAGTTAGAATATCAGAGAAATCAGAAGTATACATATCTCCATTCAACTTTTCAGTTTGAATAAAATCTATCTCACAAAATAACTCCTCTGCAAATAAACCTTTTAAACACGCAAATTCATGACCCTCCGTATCAATTTTTAATACATCGATTTTATTTATTCCTATTTTTTTAATAAACGAACATAAAGTAACAACTTCAACATCATACGTATCCTTTATTAAGTTAGAAGATTTAACACCTAAAATTTTTCTCTTTTTCTCTAAATGAATAGAGGATGCATTTACTTCTTCGAAGGTAGAGGTAAAATCAAAGATGTTTTCATAAAAGGTTTTCATTCCGGATACATCTGAAATTCCTAACATGAAAAGTTTAACGTTAGGTTGTTTTTTATACTTTTCAACCAGTAGATGATATAATTTTCTATTAGGCTCAAACGCATAAATTTCACAAGACGGATTAATTCTTAAGAAAAAATCGATTGTTTGCCCTTGGTTAGCTCCAACATCAAATACAATATTACATGCGGATTTTTTATTGTAAAATTTAAATAATTTTCTTTCGAAAATGATTCGTTCATTTAAATTGATTAAAACCTTTAAGAGTTTGATTCTAATCCGCATTAATTTTTCTTTGTAAAAAGACATTAATTTAATTTTTTCTGTTTAAAATACCCGTAAACATTTCTGCTAATGTCTCTTTTAAATCATATTTCCAATTCCATGTTGGATAATGTTCTTTAAACTTGTTTAAATTACTTATATACCAGATATGATCACCGATACGGTTTGTTTCCGAATACGAATAGTTCATTTTATTTCCTGTAATTTCTTCACACAAATCGATTGCTTCTAGCATACTGCAATTCGCATGTCTTCCTCCTCCAGCATTATACACCTCTCCTGCTCTAGGATGTTGGTAAAAATGCCAAAACATATTTACTAAATCATAACTATGAATATTATCGCGAACTTGTTTACCTTTGTAGCCAAATATGGTATAGGGATCTTTCTGTATGGCACACTTCATTAAATAGGCTAAAAATCCATGTAACTGCGCGCCAGAATGGTTGGGTCCAGTTAAACATCCGCCTCTAAACACACCTGTTTTCATACCAAAATACTTACCATATTCTTGTACCATAATGTCCGCAGCGACCTTACTAGCCCCAAAAACAGAATGTTTAGTATGATCAATCGACATCAATTCGTCTATCCCATGTGTGAAATACGAATGATTTACATCAATTTCCCAACGTTTATCTTGCTCTATCAAAGGTAAATAATTCGGAGTATCTCCATATACTTTATTCGTGGAAGTAAAAATAAAAACCGCATCTGGACAATGTAAGCGACACATCTCTAACATATTGATAGTTCCAGTTGCATTAACGCCAAAATCTGTTAGTGGCTCTCGTGCAGCCCAATCGTGACTTGGCTGTGCTGCTGTATGAATAATTAATGCAATATCCTTTCCGTATTTCTCGAAAATAGGTTGTAAAGCATCCACGGAACGAATATCCGCTTGATAAGATTTAAAATTGGAATACTTCTCTTCTAATCGATGTTTATTCCAATCTGTAGAACTTTCATTCCCAAAAAAATAAGCACGCATGTCATTATCAATCCCTATCACTAAATCAAACTTAGAAGACATAAACTCTACCGATTCTCCACCGATTAATCCAGAAGAACCTGTTACTAATGCAATTTTCATTTGTTTTTTTATTTCTAATTAAAAAGGTAAAGGTAACAACTATTTACAAGTTAGAGGAAATTAAGGGAAAATAGTAGGTATGTTATTGCAAAATAGGCTTCAAAATCTCTTCATTTTCTAGCATCCAATCATATACGTCTTGCATAATCATTTCTACCGAATACAATGGCTCCCAGCCTGAAACCTTTTTGATAGCAGTCGCATCTGTGATATACCATGGAATATCTGCAACACGATTTTCTTTAACACTAGTAATCGGAATGTGATTTCCAGTGATTCTTTCACAAATTTGCGTAAGCTCTTGAAGGGAGACAGAAACGGTTGTTCCTCCGCCTACATTCCAAGGCCTGCCAGCATATACGGAAGGTTGCGCAAGTTGAATCTCAAGCAAACGATATAAATCATGGACGTGCAACATATCACGCACTTGTTTCCCTTCCCCGCCAAAACCAAAATAACCTAATTGTTTTTTCCAAAAGTGTTTTGCCATCCAAAGTACTACAACTCCTTGATCTACTTTACCCATTTGCCAAGCACCAGTCAATACACCACATCGATTAATAATGGTCTTCAAACCATAAAAAGAAGCATATTCTTCTACCAATAATTCTGCAGCTAATTTTGTCGTTCCATAAAATGAACGTGCTCCATGTAATGGAAAAAGTTCGGTAACTCCTTCTTTTGTAACTCCTGGTACTTTATTCTCATCCTCATTAATGGAAAAACGCGTAGCTTGTTCCCCTAAAGTAATTTCATTTAACAAACCAATCGGGTACACCCTACTCGTGGAAAGTAAAACAAATACCGCCTTATTTTTTAAAGCAAAATTCAAACAATTAACAGTACCTACTAAATTCGTATTAATCAAATAGTCTGGCGTAGTTTCCATTCCTGAAACTACGGAAGGCTCTGCTGCTGCATCGATCAGTACGTCAATTTCTCCAACCTCATCAAAATCTTCTACGTTACGAATATCTCCATGAATAAATTGAATAGCATTGTTTCGTAATCGGTTGATATTTAATTCTGAACCTCTGCGTTTTAAATTATCAAAAGCAATAATATGCGAGGAAGGATTGGCTTTTTTAAATGCAATGGCCAGGTTAGAACCTACAAAACCACATCCTCCAGTAATTAAAATTGTTTGCGTCATATTTTAAAATGTTAAAATTTAAAATTTCGAATTGTCCAAAAGATATCTCGTAATTGAACTAATAAATTATTTTGACCTAATTGAAAACCACTATCTACATGCTTCATAGTGAAACCAAACATAAGTACGAATAAAAAAATGATTTTTAAGTAATTAAACTTATTTATAAATAAAACACTATTGAAAGAAATTGTATCTACAGAACTTATTCGAGGGTAATACATTGTAATAAGAAACAACATACACATAAAATGAATATGCAACCACCTTCCCCAATCAATTGTCAAGAAAAAGATTGGAAAACTTAACAATAAAAGTAAAAAATGGAATAGTAATAGTTGATTAAAAATTCTTCTACCAATCTTATTTTTTAGCAAAAGATAAATAAAAACGAAAAAAGTGATTACATAAGAGATGAAATAGAGAGAATAATTATTTTTAGAAGCAAATTGCAAAGCATTTACCTGTCCTTTACCAAACCCCTCCTTAGGCCAAGAAAAAATACCCTCCATGATATTGGAAGAAATCCCCAATTCTTTAAAAATAAACCACGATCCACCTTCGTTCACTGCTGCTCCATAAATAAAAATAAGTAGAGCTGGAATAAACGCAGATAATCCTATCAGTAACATTTTTAATAGACTTCCCTTCTTAAACTGAATGAAATCTCTCAAATAAACCAATAAAATATAGGGGACATAAAAAATAACTAATTCATGAAACAAGGTAGATAAAAGTATCAAAAAACTAAAAAAGAATATAAATTTCCAAGAATAGACAATTGCTTTAGAATGGGCAATTAAAAAAAATAAAAATAAATTAAAAAGTATAATCTCCTTTCTTCCAAAGGCATACAAATCATTTATTGGGAATAGTAAAGTGGTTGGCAATAACAAAAACAATAATAAACTAAAATCAAATCTAATTTTTCGGAAATAATAAATTAACATTCCTAAAAAAGAAGTATAAAAAATTGCTATTGTACTAAATACAATCTTTCCTACATAAATCCCAGTTAAATTAGAAAGAAATATAAATATCGAACCAGAAAGACCACGTCTCTTAAAACCTCCGTCTTCATAATTTATCATCCAATCTCCTAAAGCATACCCATCACACCAAGCGATTCTTTTATAAAGAGATGGCAATCCTATGTAAAGAAATAAGACTGAAAACAGAAAAAGTAAAGCAGTCTGTAAATGAACAATAGTTACCGTTTTTTGAAGCAGCCGCATTATAAAATTATTTTTTTGATCAAGGAAATTTTTTGTATTAATGTAAACATAGTAAAAATAGATATTAATGGTCGAACATCTGAAAATGCAATGGATTCTTTCGTTAAAATTTGATTTATAGCACGTTTTAAAATAGAATTATACACTTGTGCTTGCAGGCTAGTACAACTAGATTCTGATAAGCGTTGTCTAATTAATTGTATTAACTCTGCCAATTTTCTTAATAACATAGAATTATAACAAAATAAATGACGATAATCATCATATTCAATTTCCAAAAAAAGTATTTTTTTAAGATAACCATACTGAAGTTGAATGGACCGCTCAATTTGTTCTTCTAAATGAATTTTACTAATTTGCTGATCGTGTACTCGGTATTTAACTAAAATTTCCGGAAGTATTTTACCCTTTGTATATTGTAGTAAGCGTATCCATAAATCATAATCTTCTACATGTGTTTTACTTAAATCAAAAGTTAGATTATTGGTATGTATAACACTGCTTCTTAACATAACAGATGAATGAATGAAAGGATTATAGGATAAAAGTGCATACCTAATATCTTCATCTTCTGTAATAAATTTTAATAAAGAATTATTCGCCCCAAATGACTGTGCAAATGAACCAACAATACCATATTCCAAATGTTTTTCTAAAAAATCAACTTGTTTTTGAAATCGATCTGGTATTGCGATATCATCCGCATCAATACGCGCAATATATTTTCCTTTGGCCAAACTAAAACCTAAATTTAAAGTCTTTATCAACTTTAAATTTGCTTCATTTTTCACATATCTGATCCTACTATCTGAAAAACTTAAAATTACATCTTCAGAACTATCAATAGAACAATCATTTAGTATAATTAACTCAAAATCTTTTAAAGTTTGATTTAAAATACTGTGAATAGTATCTCCTACAAAATTATCCGCATTATATACAGGTAATACAACAGATATTAATGGCGTATTTTTCATAACGTTATCCAAGAAGATGGCCTCAAGTCGTGCGTTTGGTTTTGTAACAGTTCATCCGAGAACCATTTCTCTGGTGTAAATACCAATTTAGATGGATTAGTGGATAACCATGCCCCCCACCAAGCAAATGTACTATTAGGTACAATAAAATGTTTGCAATGAGACATTAAATTCAGATAAACTGAAAAACGATCTCCTTTATAGGTTGCATGATCCACAAAAAATTTAGGATAATTTGTTTGGAAATTAGCCTTACACCAATCAATATCATCTGAAAAAATAAACAACGAAACATCTGTGCCAATAACATCAGTTAACGCTGACAAAGCATCTTTATAATAACGTAAAGATGGGACTCCATGTGTTTGTATCGCTGTAGGAATAGTCACAAAATCCGTTCTTCTGAAATTAACACAGATACTTTTTGTGGATTTTATTTTATCTAACAATTCCTGTTGTATGGGATTTAAAATCTGTTTAAACGTAAATTCTTGGCGGATTAATCCTTCGAAACCTTCGAAATATTTATAACTCTGCCAATAGCCTTCTAGATATACTTTTGAAAATTTTAACACATGATCGAATTCTTGAAAATGAAATCCTTTTTCTAAAAAAACGAAACTTCCTTTGGAAAACAAGGTTTTCTTCTTAAACTTTTCTTTGTGTTCAACATCGTAAAAACGATACGAATTTAATTGGAATATGTCCAAATCAAAATCTCTATAAACAAAATTGGATTTTGGAGACCGATCCAGTAAAAAATCAACATCTAAGACCAAGTTTTTATGTAGTTGTGTTGCAAGAGTTCTACCAAATGCATACTGAAACATTTGGTTACCTAATCCCCCCATTAATTTTACTACTACCATAAAAAAATCAATCTATACAAAATTAAGCAATCTTATTTATAAAACATCGTTTAAATAATCGAAGAAATAAAAGTGACTTATTTCGATAAAGCCTTAAAGATATAATTTGATATATTTTAATAAAATAAATTAGTTGTTTTTGTACTGAAAGTCGACGTATATACTTTTGAAATAAATAGGAATATTCGTTTAATTGCAATTCAGTATCATATAAACAATCATTCGTTATATTATGTACATCCATGACGGAGCAGTAGAGCGCATCTTCCAAATAAATCAATTGTTTATTTTGTAATATAAATCGAACATAAAATTCTATATCTACTAACCAAATCAATGTAGGGTCAAAATCCTGCAATAAACTGCGGTGAAAAAAAATCGACGAAGGACTACCAAATAAATTTGCTAAAATTAATCGTTCAGGCTCTTTTCGGATTTCCTCGATCATAGCTTGAGAAGTCCCAAATGTTTTATCAATTCCCCTATCAATCAATAAGGATGCTGAAACAATTAAGGCACTTGGATTATGTAAAGCACTATTTTGTAATTTAAAAAGCGCATAGTTATCGATAAACCACTCGTCGTGATGCATAATCTTGATAAATTCCCCTTCAGCCAAAGAATTTGCATAATCCCAATTCTGAGGCGTGCCTTTACTCGGAATATTATGAACATATTTAATTGCTGGATGAAATTCTTTGAATTCTTCTACAAGATGAAAAACTGCATCTGTGGTACTATCGTCTGAAATAATAACTTCATAAACAACTTCTTTTTGAGAAAACACAGAATCTAATGTTTTACGTAAAAACGCTGTTTGATTATACGTAGTGATACAAATACTGATTAAAGGTGATTTCTTTTCCATGGATTATCGCTCTAATAGGGTTTGAATCTCTTTTGTAATCGATTCCGGTTGAAATTGTTTGAAATTTTCTACATTTTGATGAGAAATGGATTCGAATAACACTTTGTTATTTATTAAATCTAAAATCCCTTGAGTCATTAACTCGATATCAAGGTAAGGTATTACACATATAGGATCAATAACCTCCGAAATACCTGTCGCTTGTTCAAAACATAAAATAGGTAACCCTAGCATACCTGCATCAATAGCAGCTAATGGAAAAGGATCTTCGCGTGAAGTAAGCATGAAAATATCCGATTTTAAATACCAAGAAATTGGATTTTCTGTTTCCTCGATAAAAAACATAGATCCTTCTAATCCTAATTTTTCAACATCCGCTTGATTTACTCTTCGCCGTTCTTCGGATTGTTTACCAATCCAATAAAATTGAATAGAGTCATTTGATTTAAGTATATTTTTAGCTATTAACAAAAATAAATCATCCCCTTTACGCCAATAAGCTCCCCCACACATTAAAATGGAAATCTTAGAATTTACATTCTTTTTCTTTTCAATTGTTAATGTTGCATCTGACGTTTCTCTAATAACCACTATTTTTGATTCTGGGATGCGAAATTTATCAGTTAAACACTTTAAATTTAATATTGAAGGAACAATGTAAATGTCAATATGGATATCTTCTGTAAGTAAATTCGGGTAAAATTCGGATATAACTGTTTCGAGCTCGTGAATATGCAAAATCATCTTACAATTAACTTTACTTTTCATTTGAAGACCGAATGGCAATGTAACGATTGTATTCGCATAGATATAATCATAGCTAAAACTAGAAATTTCATGGATTACTTTTTCATATTCAGAAATGACTTTTTCTCCGAAAATCTTTTGTTTTAGTCGATTTTGAAAATCATACACAGGCTTTTTAGCAAAGCTATCCATACCGTAATAATTTACAGAGATAGCTTTAAAGCGTGCTTCTAGCTTGCCTCCACCACTCAAACAGACTGTTGTCACTGAATAGCCTTTTTTTACCAACTGTTCAAAGACAAGCAAAACGGACTTCGGCGCGCCGGATAAGGAAACATCATGAAGCAATAATAGAATAGAAGGCATAAGCTAAGAAAGTATTAATTGATTCAATGTTAAGTTTTCATTCAAACGATCATACACCTCTCGCGATTTTATACCCATTTCCTCCCAACTCGCACGTTGATGCCATGCGCGTTCTAGGGTATTTGAAACTTGCTCAACAGAGATATCTCTCGAAACAAATCCATTTACACCATCTACAATCAATTCAGATACACCCCCTACATTCGTCATGATAATTGGACGTTTATTATACATTGCCTCAGTAATCGAAAGTGATTTACCTTCAAAACGTGAAGTATGAATTGCGATATGATTCACCGCCCAAATAGATGTAAAATCATAATTTGAATCATAAACAAAACAATGGCTTAACTGATTTGATTGAATCTTAAATTTCAAAATTTCTTTATGTGGTCCATCACCATAAAAATTAAAACGAACATTTCGTGTCTTCCATTTTGAATCTAATAAAGCAGCTAGCAAAATATCTAGGCCTTTATGATAAAATTCAAACCTACCTACAAAAGCAATGTTATAAATAGCATCTGCAGGAAAAGAAGTCGTGATTAGATAGTTAAAAGATACGGGATTTTTTACAACCAAAGCATTGTGCATAGGTGTAAGTATATCAAAAAAAAGTTGCTTGTTTTGTTCCGAAACAAATATTAATCGCTTGGCATTTTCATAAAGATAAATAAATCTTTCATAAAAAATATCCGTAACTTCCAACCAATGAAAATTGGTTACTAATCCATTCAACACGACATAAGGTATATTTAAATGCCTACAAAGTGTCATCTCTCTAAACGAAGAAAAAACACCACCCTCATTAATGATTACTAAATCGGGTTTTTCTCTAATTAAAATGAGTTTTAAATCTAAAGTACCCGAAAATTTTGACCTAAACCATCCTTTCCACTTGGAATCTTTCGCTGTAGACCTAAATACCTTAACCCCATAATTGGCATGTAAATCGGCTATAAAATCATGCTCATAGTGAACATAAGCACTCACTTTATTCGATTTGCTAAATTCCTTCGCAGAAGTAATCCAAAGTTTTTCGCTCCCACCATAGGAATGGTTTGTACTTAAATATAAAACATGCATCATAAGTTAATTTACAATAATTCAATATTTTTTGTCTAATTTATAATCCAAACTTAACAAGTTTATAGGAGTATTTTTTCTTAATACATTGAAAAATAATTAATGGATGTTTTAAAACACAATATCTCCAAAAAAAATTCGAAATTAAAATAGACTTCAGTGAATTGAATTTTATATAAGATAAATAAATATCATTTAGTGATTTATTGAATTTAGAACAGCGTGGGAAGAAATTTAAAAGTTTGTTTTTTAAAATTATCTCCTCCTCAATCATCTTCTTTTTCTTTTTGATGGAGTTATCGCTTCTTGTTGTTTGACTACTGGACCGGAATTGATTCAATGGTGTGGCAAAGTAATAAAGATTACATTTTGTGAGTAAATTCACCCAAAAAAACCAATCTCCCATATACTTGAATTGTGTTGGGATATCACTTAAAACAAATAAATTTCGCCTAAACAATACTGCACTTGCGTTTGGAATCGTGTTATATTCACTCATATATTTTAAAACATGGCTTTTACCAGTCGTTTTAAAAGAAGTTGCCCAACGATTTGTATCTAAAGCATCAAACCAAGCACGTTCATTAAAAAGAAATTTTGAATTTTCATCAATAATATCACTTTGACAATAAGCAACTCCAATACTTTTGTCGTTTTCTAAAATTGGAACTAATGTAGATAAAAAATTATTTGAAGCAACATCGTCACTCTCTGCAATCCATATATACTCTCCTTTAGCCAACTTTATGCCTTTCTTCCATTGTTTAAATGTGGAACCGCTGTTATAATTATTATAAATAACATATGATAATTTTGAATGATTAATATATTTTTCTATGATTGAGCAGCTATTATCAGTTGATCTATCATCTAGAAATATTACCTCAAAATTTTCATATTTTTGATTAAAAACACTATTCAAACGTTGTTTTAAAAATTTAGAATGATTAAAATTTGGAACTATGACTGAAACTTTTATGTCTATCATGAGATATTTATATTTTTAGTTCAAAATAAATTTTATCAAACGAAATTGCCGATTAATTATAAAAATCACTTACTAGTTAATTTGTAAGAATTAATCTAATTTTTCTTAAAATATTTATTAAACTTAAAATCTTAATCCTAGGAATATTGCATTTATATAAAATATACCATAAAAAAGAAAATTTGATTTCAAATTTTTTTAAGTCATTGTAATTATCAAATTTTAACACTACATTATTTTTTAATTCTAATATTTTTTTTGATATTTTTTTGTTAGTTTTATGTTTACTAAATATCAAAAAATAATCGTAATCCCAATCTTTTATTTTATTACTCAGGCTGTTAGAATGTATTCTATATTTTGAAGTTGGTACATCAATAAACTTCACATTATATAATTTAAATAACCTTAGATGTAAATCATAATCTTCAAATAGTAAACTCTCATCATACCACCCTACCTCTTTGATTTTATCAGTTCTCCACATCATAGACATTGCAGGTAAAAAATTACCATCAATTAATTCATTAAAAATGTTACCTTCAGGATTTTTTTTGAATTCTCTATGTTTCTCAATAAACATACCTTCTAATAAATCACCATTATCATCAATTAAAAAAGCATCTGAATATGTCGCTACAAATATTTCATCTAGATTCTCTAAAGTATTAACTTCTACAGTAATCTTATTAGGTAAAATAATATCGTCACAACATCCACAAAAATATTTTCCTTTTGACAGATTTAAAACCTCATTTAAAGACTTACAAACTCCAAAATTTTCTTTATGTTCAATTATTAATGAAGGTAAATTATTATCTTTTAAATATTTTTTAATTTGAGGCCAATATTGTTTATCATCAGGTGCATCATTTACAATAATATGTTCAATATTTGTATAAGTCTGATTATAAATTGATTCAATAGCTGCTATAACAAATTCAGGATTTGTATAATGTACTAATGTAACAATTGTAACCAAAGGACTTAAACTATTCATAACTATTGATGATTTTTACGACTTGAAATATTTCTTCCCATTCTAAACAAGGATAAATTGGCAAACTTAAACAAGTATTAGATATATCTTCAGATACTGGAAAATTTAATCCATGAAATTCAAATTTATATGCGTTTTGCATATGAATAGGGACGGGATAATGTATCAAAGTTTGTATATCATTTTTAAGTAAAAAATTTTGCAACTTTTCACGATTCGATGTTCGTATAACGAAAAGATGCCATACATGTTCCTTCGAAGTAACTGGTTTTGTTGGTAAAGTGATTTTTGTGTTTTTTATATTAGACAAATAAAATTCTGCAATTTCTCTTCTGCGTTCATTCTCTGTATCTAAATATTTTAACTTAATTCTTAGAACGGCAGCATGTATCTCATCTAACCTGCTATTTAATCCCTTATATTCATTTATATATTTTTGTATCGAACCATAATTCCCTAAAGCCCTTATAACGCTTGCTAACTCATCATCATTTGTTGCAACCGCTCCTCCATCACCTAAAGCGCCTAAATTTTTACCTGGATAAAAGCTAAAGCCAGCGGCATCTCCTAATGAACCTGTTTTAATACCTTTCCATTCAGCGCCAATTGCTTGAGCATTATCTTCAATTATCTTTAAAGAATACTTTTCTGCAAGCTGTTTTAATTTTTGACTCCAACTAACCCGTCCATATAAATGGACTACCATTATTAATTTTGTTTTCGATGTGATTTTATCTTCTATTTTATCGAAATTAATATTGTATGTGTTTAAATCAGGTTCAACAAAAACAGGTGTTAATAAATTATCTGATATTGCTAAAACAGATGCTATATAAGTATTAGAAGGTACAATTACCTCATCGCCAGGATTCAAATAACCTAAAACAGTATACGCTTTTAAAATCAATCGTAAAGCATCAAGTCCGTTAGCAACACCAATTACATTTTTGACTGAACAATATAATCCTAAATTATTTTCAAAATCAGAAACTTCTTTACCTAGAATATACCAACCACTTCGGAATACTTTTAATAAACTTTCTTCAATCTCAGAATTATATTGAAGATTTATTTTTTGTAAATTCAAAAATGAAATCATAAATATTATGTTTTAAGTTTTAAGTAATAAAATATAATTTATTAATGTTATTAATACTAACTTATATAATATTAATAGATTTTAAAAAAAAGTTTAGCAGTATTTTTTCATACTCTTGAAGAAAAATAATAATTAAATAAATTAAACCCTATTTTTCTTGAATCTTTGACTTTCAAAAGTAGTTTCTACTAAAGAAATTTTAATAGGTATTTTATATGTTTCGAGTTTAGATCGACAATATACTTTTACAATATTAATAAAATCTGATTTTGTTTGAGTTCCAATGTATTTTATTTTTGCACAAACTATATTTCCGATTAATTTATTACTTTCAGAATAAACTAATACATCCTGAACATCAGTTATTTCAAGTATAACATTTTCTACCTCTTGAGGAAAAACTTTTTCTCCACCCACATTTATCAATTCTGATTTTCTTCCTAAAATTTTAAAATAATCTCCCTTTACTTCTACAGCATCACCTGTTATAAACCAACCATCTTCAGTAAAAGGACTTTCTGCATTCAAATATCCAACCATGGCTGAATCTGATTTAATTTGTAAAATACCTTCTGCTACTCTTGTTTGATATCCTTCGCCTCCAATTTTAACCCACAAAGAGCCATTATCTTCAGATTGAGAACGCATAACTCCTAGCTCAATTAAGCCATAGGTTTGTTGCAATTTTATATTTGGAAATAAAAAATTTAATCTTTTTAATAAATTTTCGGGCATTGGTTCTGCTCCATAGCTGATAACTTTAAGGCTATTTAATGAAAAACGTTCATATGACCTACTCATTATTAACATATTTAAAAATGTTGGAGAGGTTGGCAGTAATTCAACTTCAAATTTCTCTATTAATTCGCATACATAATCAGGCGTTCTATTCTCTAATATTACAACCGTTCCTCCGTTTGATAAAATATGAAATAATGTATTTAATCCACCCCAATGATCAAACAATAAAAAATTGATTGTTTTAAATGCTTTTCGTTTAACTGAAAATTTATTTAATAATTTCGAAAAATCATGAAGAGCACCTTTTGGTTCGCCAGATGAGCCCGATGTAAAGAGTAGTAAACCAGGAACCTGTTTTTGTTTTACAATGCTATATAACTCATTTTTGGGAGCTAGGTTTACTAAACTTATAATTTCAATATCATTTTCAGATTTTACTTTTATCAGAATATCAATTTGAGATATGTCTATTTTTTTTGCGTTTTTATTTGAATGACTAATATCCAAGGGAAGGATAATCGCATTCTTTTCAATTAAAACAAATAAAATAGCTATTGTTTCTGGAGAAAAATCACTTTCTAAACCAACAATTTTACCAAAAGTAACAGATGATAAATTATTTCGCCAAAAAATGATTCTATTTAAAATATATTCGTAAGTATAATTTTTAGCTTTCCAAATCAAAGCTGTATTTAGAGAATACTCATCAAATAATATTTGAAAATCAATCATTAATTCAATTCAATAAATCTGTAATAACTAATTCTATTAATTTAAAGTTCATTAAATTACCAACTTCTTCATCAGGAATAACAACATTAAATTCCTCTTCTAAAGCAAGAATCAAATTCATGTGCCTCAATGAATCCCAGGTTTCAATAGTATCCGCTGAAGATTCATCATTAATTGAATCTATTCTAACTTCAAATACAATAGACATTACATTTAAAATTTGTTCTTTTAAATCTTTCATTTTAGCTTTAATTTTTATTATTACTCCTAACTATGGCACAATAATTAATAGTTATTTTTCTTTGTATTATTTCTTCAATCGGTAAATCTTCAACAGGTAAAATCTTTTCTTCTAAAATTTCCAAGTTACAATGTTTTATCAGTTTTCTAATTTCTTCTATAGATTTAAAATGATAAACGTGATCAATTGCTGGACAATCAACACAAGTGGAGATAAACCCTATCCCATTAATTGATAAAAGCTGTTCAAGTTTCTTTAATAATTTATCAGGAAAATTTACATGTTCTATAACTTCACCCATAGTGATGAAATCATACTTTTTATTTATATCTAATTCTAGCATATCACCAATGTGATATTTGATTTGCTCGTGTTTTGTAGGATATATATATTTAATTATACTTTTTGTTATTTCCATTGAAGTAGGACTTATATCCACTGCCATACACTCTGCATTTGGATTTATTAAATCAATAGCTTTAGAAAGAAATAATCCATGACCAGGACCAATTTCTAAATAACTATGTATATTGTTTGAAAATTTTGAAAGTGTGCTTTTTAAACAAGTGTACATTGCATAATGCGTTGGCCATAAAAACTGTGAAAGGGCTAATCCAATCATATAAGATTTCATTTCAATTTGATTATTATATACTTTATCAAAAGCATCCCCAGATAGTTGTACTGGGTAACTTCCAGTTTTCATAAACGATATCTGACACTTCATCATATCATTACACATTTTTAAATATGCAGAAACTGCATAATCTAAACTAATATCATGTTCGTCAAGATATTTAATATATTGTATCGCAAATTCGTCAGCTTCAATAAAAAAAGAGTCTTCTTGTCCAGATAAATACTTTTCTAATTTCTTTTTCTGAAGAGGAGCTTTACTATAAACTAGTTCTATAAATTTCGTGAAGTGTTGATATTTCATTTTACGCTAATTTTGAATTGAAAATTTGTATAACTTTATTTAATTATTGTTAATCGAACTCTTTAATTACATTAATAAAAGAGTTTCTATTTATGTAATTTTCATCAATATTTAATGTGTAATTTTTAATCCCATCTTCATGTTTAATTAAATCAAATCCAATCGATTCGTAAAATGAATCTGCTTGAATATTTTTATCTGATCTGATATAGCTTGCTGAAATTTTTGTATATCCCATTTGAACCATATTTTTTATAATAACATCTATAATTGCATACTCTATATTTCGTCCAATAATTCTACAACTCATTAAAAATGTATCTATATTCACATTTAGTTTTTCTTTGTAATCTTGTTTTACTATACATAATCCCGTTAATCCACTATCTCCAAATTTATCTTTCACAAAAACAGCATAAACATATGATTTTTCTGAATTAACTAATTGAGTTATTTGATTTTCAGTGTAACGTATGGTAGTAAGATTAAATTGATTTGTTTTTTGCGTTAGTTGAGATAAGCGTTGAATATTAGATAAATTATCTTTATCTATTTTTAATTCAATTTGTAATGAAGCTAAATAATCATCAATTGAGGCGTAAGTATTTTTCGATTTCTCGCGATCAAATTGTTGTTTATATATTTCAGTTTTCTTAACATCATCATCTGTAGGGGTTAAATTAAACTTTGAATAAACTACTTTTGAAATAGTATCTAAATATTCACTTGCTTTAGTTGGTACTTGAATGGTTAAAACTTCTGGCAATTGTTCTTTAATTAAATTAATTTCAAAAGAGGAATCATCAATAAAAACCAAACTATCTAGACCTATATTTAATTCCAATGCGATTTCTCTTAAGTTAGTTGCTTTATCAACCCAATTAATTTTTTTAATTACAATATGTTCTTCCTTTAAAATCATATCTTTATGATTATTTAAAACATCTAAAACATCTTGTTCATTATTCTTACTACAAATACCTATAATAACTCCTTTCGTACTTAAATAAACAGCAAAATGTTGAACAATATTAAAATATTTTCCAAAATTTGAATTTGACGACATGTCTATCCCCTTCATCCCATCTTCACCAACAACACCTTTCCATAGGGTATTATCACAATCAAAGATAATTGCTTTTTTTAATTTACCTATATTTTTTAATAATACATTTTCAAGAGACTGTACATAATTTTTGAAAAAAGTAAAAGTATATGGTGCTTTAGAAGAAATATAAAATCTGATATCAATACAATTTTTAATTCCTTCCGAGATATAAATTTTGTTAATGTCGGCTAAAATAAAATTACTTGGTTTATACTTAATTAAATAATTATTTAACTCATTTACTAACTCCTCAACTTTTAAAAAATCAGTAAATACTGAGGGATAATATGCTGCTGAAAATAAATTAAAAACTACACAAGGACAATTTCTTAAATTGGAAAAAACAATATCTAATTCAGTAGTTAATTTCAGTTTTAACTCATTCAATTGTTCATTACTAATTTCTTCAAAAAAGCCACTCACATTATCAATTATATTTAAGGTATCATAAAATACCAAAACTAAATTTTTTGAAACAAATCCAGCACTATCTTGAATTATATTATCAAAATTTCCTATTTCAATTCGAGGTTCAACATCATTTAATCTTAATTTATACTCTAAAACTTCTTTATATGAATTAACAATAACATTTGATAAAATCCCTATTTCATATACATTAGAGAATTTATTTTCTGCTAAACTTTTATTTAATTGAAGAATTTCTGTGTATTTTAACTTTTCCATATTATAACATTACCTGCCCTCCGTTTACGCGTAAAATTTCACCTGTAATATATGATGATTCGTCTGAGGCTAAAAAGGAAACAGCATTCGCTACGTCCTCTATATTAGCTAACCTTCTTAAAGGAGTATTCATAGCACTTAATAACTTTGTTTTTTCTGGTACATCTGATAATAAGTTAGTTTTTGTCATACCTGGTGAGACCAAATTAAATCTTATTTTTTTTGGTCCATATTCCATCGCCAAAGACTTAACAAATCCTTGTAATGCAGATTTTGCAGTAATGTAATATGTTAATTCTGTTTTTGGTGTATCTACAAATTGAGATGTCATAAAAATAAAATTTCCAGTTTTAACTGTTAGCATATCCGGCAAAAATATTTTTACAACATTAAACGAGCCTTTTATATTTACATTTAAATGCTCGTCAAATTTTCCCCAATCTATTACATCAAATTTTATATTAGGTGTGGATGATGTTGCGCAATTAATAACATGAGTAACAAGTCCCAAATTCCTCTGAATATGAGTTTTTAATTCATTTAGTTTATCAATGTCATTAATATCACATTGATAAACAAATGCTTTGCCTTTATTAGTTTCAATTTCATTTTTAATTTTAATAGCCTCTTCTCTGTTAGAAAAATAATGTATTGCAACATCAAATCCCTTTTTAGCCAACGCCAAACAAACACCCGCTCCAATACCTCCAGACCCTCCAATTACAAGAGCTACCTTATTACTTTTTATTTCTAAATTAGCTTCCGTTTTTTGTTCCTCAATTTCAATTACTTTCACTTCTGAAATACCAGTAGTTACAACTTGTTTATGCTGATTTCTGATTTCAGTTTTTAACTCTAAAGATCTATTTTTAGGATTAATTCCAATAATCTCTAGGTATACATCTATAACATCTCCAATTCTAACTGGTAATAAAAATTCAATACTTTGCTTATACCATAATGCTCCATCTCCAGGGATTTTTGTACCAATCAAAGTTGAGATAAATGAAACTCCAATCATCCCATGTACAACAGGCTTATTAAAAGATGTTTTATTAGCAAAATCAGTATCAACGTGTAGCTTATTATCATCACCACTTAATTCTACAAATTTCTCTACATCGCTTTTTCTTACCTCGTGAGTTAAGGATGCCGATTCACCTATATAAAAAGATTCGAATTTTCTCATAATAATTTTACCATTTCCAAATACTTGATCCAAATATAAAACCGGCTCCAACAGAAGCTAATACAACTGAATGACCAGATTTAATTTTATTTAAATTAACTGCTTCATCTAAGGCAATTGCTACTGATGCTGATGCTGTGTTCCCTACTTCGACAATATTCGTATGAGTTTTATGCATGGGTATTTTAGACTTTGCCATGATGTAACTTATCATCTGATAATTTGCTTGATGAAAAACAAAAAAATCAACATCTGAAACTTCAACATTTACTTTTGCACAAGTTCTTCTAATTGAAATAGGAAGATTAGTTACCGCTTGCTTCCAAGTCGCTAAACCATTCATTTCCATAAAGTCAATTGATGGATCGAAATTTCTATTATTATACCTAAAAGATGACCCTCCTCCTCTTAGTCTTACAGATTCATAGGTTGATGGATCTGCATGAAAAGATGATGCCTGAATACCTTTTAAAGGATCCACTTTTTCTAAAATAGCTGCACCAGCTCCATCGCTCAAGAAAATCGCAGTATTAAAATCGGTTATATCTCTATACGAGCTTTGCATTTCTACTCCTATTACCAAGGCATATTTAATGTCAGGCTCATTAAACATCCTGTCTGATGCTACAGTTAAACCAGTAACAAAACCAGCACAATTTGCTTGAATATCAAAAATTTGAGCGTTTTTAACACCTAAATCCTTCATTATTTTAGCAGAAAGTGCAGGGAATATATATTCGTGAGAATGAGTACAGCAAACTATTAAATTTACATCATCTATAGAAATATTTGCTGATTCGATTGCTTTTTCGGCTGCATTTAGAGCCATATAAGAAGTGGTAATGCCTTCTTTTGCAATTCTACGACTTTTAATCCCTGTTTTTTGAATTATCCAATCAGGTGTAATTTCAGGTGGTAATGTTTTACACAACTCCTCATTAGTTTCTATTAAATCCGGTAAATAAGAACCTGTACTTTTTATTCCAATTCCGTATTGTAGTATATTCATAAGTTAAAGATACAAATTACGGATTTATTTGCAATTTTTTGCGCAGGTTTATTAATAGACCAATATCTCCATGTCCTGGGTAAATAAGTATATCACTACCAAAATTCTCAAAAATAAATTGTTGTGATTGAGCTAATATTTTCGAGTTATCATTAGGAATCTTTAAACTCGAGAAATCTGAATAAAAAAGTGTATCTCCCGTAAATAAATCTGTATTAATTTGAATAACACAGCTTCCTGAAGTATGTCCTGGTGTATTAAAAAATTCGACTTTAAAAGAGTCAATCTCAAAAATTGAATTATTTTCATCAATTAAAACATCTACACTTGGAATGTCAATTTTCCCATCTAATCCAAACATTTTCATTAGAAAATTTGAAAGTTTAAGTGTTTTTAAATCTTTATTGTGTAAATAAAATATACTACCATATTTAGTTTGAAATTTACTTACACTAGCTATATGATCAAAGTGTCCATGCGTTGCAAGAATGGCAATTGGAGTATACTTAAATTCACTTATAAAATCATCAATTGTTTCAAAATCCGATCCAGGATCGATGATGATACAATTATTGTTTTCTAATACACATACATATGTATTTGTTGAAAATAATTTATTTATAATTTGATGAATCATTTTATCAAGAACTTATTCCTCCTAATTGAATAAACTGTGCTGTTATAAAAGAGCTGTTTTCGGAACAATAAAACTCAATCACATTTGTAATGTCTTTGATTTCGGCTAATCGCTTAATTTTTTGCTCATTTAAATACCAATCAATTTCTTTCTGATTTATAGAACTAAGCATCTCGGTTGGAAAAGGAGATAATGCTAAGGTGTTACTGGTTATGTTAAAAGAAGCTAATTCAAGGGCTATAGAATTAGATAATGAATGTATGGCAGCTTTTGTTGCGGTATATATAGAAGCTCCAAAAGGCTCAAGAGTTGAACAAATAGACCCTATATTTACCACTCTTCCAAATTTGTTTTTCATCATTAATTTCGTTGCCTCCTTAGTAACTAAAAAAGTTCCAAGTAAATTAATATCTATCATCGATTTTGCATTTTCAGTAGCCAAAAAGTTTAATGGACTCGAATGAGAAACACCTGCATTATTTATTAAAATATCCAATCTATTGAATTTTATTTTAATAAATGAAAACACTGCTTTTAAATCATTTGGACTTGAAATATCTGCTTGTAAAGGGAAAAAATTTTGAATTTCTCTCACATCTTTCCCTCTGCTAATTCCAATAACAAAAGCTCCTTTACTTATAAAGTAATTTACTAATTTGCCACCTACTCCTTTGCTAGAACCAGATATACACACAATTTTACCATTAAACATTAAGTTGTTAGTCATTATATTTATTCGGCAACTAATTCGTGAATATAATTTTTTAAAGAACCAAATGTATCAAAAGGAGAAACTTCTCTTGTCATTGCTCTGTCATCCGTTAAAGATATTTCTTTCCCAAAATGATCAGCTAAGCAACATTCTAAATCAACAATATATGAGACTAAAGTTAAAGAGTCTATTGTGGCGCCAGCACCAAAAAGAATTGTCTGATCATTATATTCAATAAATTCAGTTTGTCCCATTTGATCAAGTGTGTTTTTAAAAACATCAAACATAATCAATTGAATTTTTTTGTTTTCTAACATTTACTTTAAATTTAAATTTATAATTTTTTTTAAAAAAGGTTCTTGAATTTCAATAAATTCATTCTTCAATATTCCAAAAACAATTGCATCTTGAAAACCGTTATCAAAAATAAATTGTTGTCTTAAAATACCTTCACGTCTCATTTTAACAAAATCATTTAGCTTGATTGCGCCTATATTACTTGAAGCTACTAATCCTGATATTTTGTTTAAGTTTAATTTATAAAAAGCAAAACTATAAATTAATAAAATAGATTCAAAAGTGATTGGATACCCTTTTGGTAAATTTTTATCCAAAATTAATCGTCCTGCATCAGCTGTCTTATGAACTTTATTAATATTATATAGTGATATTTGACCAACAGCTTCATCACGAAAATAAATTATAAAATTATATTCGTTGTCGGGCCTATTATTTATCCATTTAATTTGATCTTCAATATTTGATGATCCCTTATTTATAAATTTTGCATGATCAGAATTACGCCATTTAACAACTAATTCTGCATGAGAATTATTTATTGTTTTTAATTCAATAAATTTTCCAATCAAATTGTTCATCTTTCTAGTTTAATAATTAGATAATCTTTAATTAATAATAAATAGTAATCATTTTTTTATTAAGGACTGAAATTCCTCAAAGTTTCTTATGTAATCTATTTCAGTATACTCTTTGCTTGCAATACACATTAGTAATGCGTTATTTGTATACCTAAGATTTCTCCAACATAATTTTGGAATAAATAATCCTTTGTTAGGAGTATCAAGTATAAATTCAAACTCAGAACCATCAATTGTAATAATATTAACAATCACTTTACCTGAAATTGCAACTAAAACCTGTTCTAATTCAAAATGTGCGTGATGTCCTCTAACTACATTCTCTGGAGTATTGTATGTCCAATATATTCTTTTTGGTTCAAAAGGTAAATTATCATTTTCCGCTACAGAAATATATCCTATTTCAAAAGTCCCTATTTTAGAGAAATTGATAAGATAAGGTTGTTTTAATTTCATATTTTAATTAATAAATTTTGATATACAGTTAATCTCTGCTCGAATTATTCCAGGTAAAATTGACGAATTGCTTCCAGTTGCCTCATTTAATACTTCAAATTGAACTATCTCATCTAACATAAAGAGAGTATATCGCTGGTTTTCTCCAAAAATGAGTTTAAATTTATAAATACCTGCATTTAATAAATTAGATGGTATAAACCCTTTCACATTATATGTGCCAATTTTCGAATCTTTATTTGAAGAAAGAATAGATCCATTGTGAAAAACAACAATATCTTGATTAGTACTTAATTCGAAAGTTGCATCTAAATCAATATTTTCTTTATAGTTGTAAAATGTTAAATCAAAAATTACACCTGATGATATTTTAATTGTATCGCCTTCATTAGGATAAACTTTAAACTCGAGAATTTTAATGTTTTCATTGCCCAATGCAGTATCAATAGAACCTGTATGTTTATAATTACTTGATAAATTGTTTTCTGATATATATTTATCTATAGATTCTGATTGAGATCCCATAAAAGAAAATTTTCCGTTTGACAAAAATAGACCCTTATTACACAATGATTTTACAGCAGCCATGTTATGGCTAACAAATAAAATAGTCTTTCCTTCTCCTTTACTTACTTCTCCCATTTTGCCTAAGCATTTTTTTTGGAATTCAGCATCCCCCACGGCCAACACCTCATCGATTATAAGTGTTTCATTTTCAAGGTGTGCTGCTACGGCAAAAGCCAAACGCACATACATTCCGGAGGAATATCGCTTGACAGGCGTATCTACATAACGCTCAACGCCTGCAAATGCAATAATTTCATCTAATTTTCGCGTAATTTCATGCTTACGCATTCCTAAAATAGCACCATTCAAATAGATATTTTCTCTACCAGTCAACTCAGGATGAAAACCCGTTCCAACCTCTAGTAATGAAGCAATTCTACCTTTGGCCTTTACTGATCCTACAGTTGGCGCGGTAACTTTGGATAATATCTTTAATAAGGTAGATTTTCCAGCACCATTACGACCAATGACACCCAATACATCTCCTTGTTGCACTTCAAAATTGATATCTTTTAAAGACCAAACAAACTTTTTATCATCTAAAATAGTTCGGTCATTTTCAACACCAAGTTGTAAAAAAGGATCTTCTTTTCCGCGCATTTTAGCCCACCAACGTTTGGAGTCCTCCTTAAAGGTAGACACTCCAACAAGACCTAAACGATATTGTTTCGATAAATTTTCAACTTTTATAACAACGCTCATATTTATACTGTATCCATGAATGTTTTTTCAGTACGATTAAAAACAATTATACCAATAACCAAAATTGTTATTCCAAAAGTAAAACTATACAAAAGTTGAAACGCTGTAAAAGTACCAGTGCCAGTAAAAACATATCTAAATGATTCAATTAAAGGTGAAATGGGATTTAAATGTAAATAAGGCTTGTATAATTTGGGTATTGCACTAACAGGATACATAATAGGAGTTGCATACATTAAAAGGGTAATACCAATACCTACTAACATGGACAAATCTCGGTATTTGGTAGTAAACGAAGAAACTATTATCCCAGAACCCATTGCAATCATAGCAATTACTAAAAGAATGAAAGGTATCAAGAATATCAATTCATAATGAAAACTCAATGATAAATTGGTTTGATGATAGTAAATAGTAAAAGCTACGTACGTTAAAAGTTGAAAACCTAATTTTAATAAATTAGATAGCATCAATGAAATAGGTGTTACAAGTCTTGGAAAATAAACTTTACCAAAGATACCTGCATTTGCAGAAAAAGTCGAAGCAGCTCCATTGAAACAAGCCTGAAAATAATTCCACAAAGTAGTACCCCCTAAATAAAACAACGGACCTGGCAATCCATCTGTAGACAAATGAGCGACCTCAGAAAACAAAAAAGTGTAGGTGAAAACCGTAAACAAAGGACCTAATAAAAACCATACAGGACCTAATATAGTTTGCTTGTAGATAGAGATAATATCTCGTTTAACAAAAATCGAAATCAAATCTCTGTAATCCCAAATTTCTTTGAGATTAATTTTATACCATTTAGTTTTTGGTGTTATAATAGTTGACCAACTATCGCTCATGCTTTTTTTCACAAATATAACGATTAAATAAAAAAGTTCTTACTTATCTAAATAAAACATCGTATAACTTTTAAAACTAAACTCAGTTCAAATCAAAGTCTATTTTAAATAAACAAACCGATACCCATCGTTGTTTTTAACTACAATTTTAGGTTTATTCTTTATAAATAAAGGAAAGGATACTCCCGGATAAAATAGAAAACTATTGATTTTATATTTCTTAAAAATTTGTTGTTTGGATAAATGTGGGTGCATTTTTTGAATAGTGCTAACAAGATTAAAATGATAATGATATTCTTGTTTCCACCCCCTTAAATTTTTGTATACTTCTGGATTTGCAATCGAAAAATTAACAATGTTTTCAGTTTGTTTCATTGGAAAAAGAATATTCCTTCCAATTGCTCCATAATAATTAAAATCAAAATCGGCTGGAGAAGCATAAATAAAAATTGTTTTAACCTTATATTTATGGCAAATTTTAGACGTTTTCTGAACAAATGCATGCTCTTCCTTAATATAGAAACTAGCATTGTATTGAAAAGACAATATAGGGAAAACGCAACAAACAGCTAGCACAAGTATATAGAGCCTCTTCCTTATTTTGTGCATTTGGTTATAATTAATTGCAAATAGATAAGAAAAAAACAAAGATAAAAAAACCAATGTATTCGTGAAGAACTGAAAATTATCAATGACACCATCCCGCATGATTAACAGAAACAATCCTAACGATAAAACAACTCCTATAAATTTAAACTCGGCTTTGAAGGATACCAATTGTTTCCAATGAAAAATCAAAAAAGGGATAAAGAATAATATGCCAATTAGTATATTTTTTAACATCCCTTGTAAATAGAAAAAGATAGATGGTATAGAATTAGTAAAAAAACCAACTATGATAGCTTTTATATCATTGAAGGTATGCATGGCATACAATTCTTTTGGTAGACGTTTAAATAAAGGAATATCATGTTTAGAACTTTTCAAAAAACCATTAAATGATTGTCCATGAAGTTGATAAAAAAGAAAAAAGAATGACATGAGTAACAGAAGAAAAAGTAATCGAATTAGATCTTTTTTAAATGTTAGCTTACTTTTGTAAAGGATAAAAATTCTTCTGGTTAATAGTATAAATAATGCCCCCCAAATAGCAGGTAAATAAGACACATACAAAATTGGTATTACTAATAAAAATAGAAAGGATTTATTAAAATCTCGTTTAAAATAATGTAAGCCCAAAAGAAAAAACAAAGCTGAAAGAGCTGTCTTTTGTTTAAATGTCCCCAGAAAAGAAGTCTCACTCAAAAAATATAATTTAGACCCAGGATTCAATACAGGAATAAATAGTAAAGATGAAAAAGAAAGAATAAAAGCTATAAAAATGGATGTCCATAAATTATTTGTACTCTTGTAAATTAGCATGAAAATAAAATAAACCACCATCGTCAGCAGGAAAGGTGTAGCTATCAAGTAAAAGGAAAAAACATCCGATTGCTTAAAAAGTAGCATTACAAAGCTTGCCAACCATAAGTCAGAATAACGATAAGGCATTAATTCTTTTCTAAATGTTGGTAAATAGTCATTTAAAACAAAATCGGAATTTTCAGCACCAAAAGTATATAGATTGGAAGCAATAGAAGAATAGGTGTAATTATCCAAAAACAATCGTCTGAAACCATGATTTACAAAATCATAATAATTAAAAAATTGTATAAATGAGAGTACTAAAACGATTGAAAGAAAAGGTAATATACCATCTTTCCATTCAATACCTGTCCAGTGAAAGCGAAATTTAAATTTATAGGTGTAAAAAGCATAAAATAGTATCGGAAGAAAGAGTAAATGAATAGATTTGAAATGTGAATGAAAAATTGAATAAACTAGTAAAAAACTTGCAAAACCGATTAAAATCGAGGTAAAAGTTTCTTGGATTATAATAGGTTTATTTTGTAAAATGCAATTGAGAATAAGCTTTCCAGAAATAAAAAAAACAAACAAAAGAATGGCTTGTATAAAAATTACATGAAGAAAAATTAACATTGGAAAACAAATTAAAAATAAACACAAAAAACATCATTTTTTTTGAAATAAAAAGATTTTACTTGAGAAATATAAAAGTATTAAAAATAGCAGGAGTATTTAATTAACACAAATTAATAGAGCTATAATTACTAAATTTGTACAATTGAGTATATTTATGAAAAATTTTAAATTAACTATTTTATAGTTCTAACTTATAAAAAAATAAATGCGAAAAATCCTCGGAATAGCTTGTTTTTATCACGACTCAGCAGCGTGTGTCTTAGTAGATGGAAAAATAATAGCAGCAACCCAAGAAGAACGATTCACGAGAGACAAACATACACCGGATTTCCCTCTGCAATCAATTAAATATTGCTTAGAAGAAGCTGGTTTAACAATCGATGAATTAGATGCCATTGTCTTCTACGACAAACCGCTAATTAAATTTGAGCGTTTACTAGAAACCTATTATGCGTTTGCACCAAAAGGATTAATTTCATTTTTAAAATCCATTCCAGTTTGGTTAAAAGAAAAAATGTTTCTAAAAAAACAATTGTTAGATGGGTTAAAAGAAGTTGGAGAATACGATAAGAAAAAAGTGAAATTTCTTTTTCCAGAACATCACCTATCCCATGCTGCAAGTACATTTTTTACTTCACCTTATGAAGAATCCGCTATTTTAACTATTGATGGGGTTGGAGAATGGTGTACTGCCTCCATCGCGCACGGAAAAAACAACAATATTGTTTTTGAAAAAGAATTGAACTTCCCACATTCTGTTGGTTTATTATATAGTGCCTTTACGTATTACCTCGGATTTACTGTAAATTCTGGAGAATACAAATTAATGGGCTTAGCTCCATATGGAGACCCTACTTCGGAACAAACCTTAAAGTACATCGACCTAATCAAAACGCATTTAGTGGATATAAAAGAAGATGGATCGGTTTGGCTAGACCAAAAATACTACAATTATGCCACCGGTTTACGCATGGCTAATGACAAAAAGTGGGAGAAATTATTTGGGTTTCCAAGAAGAGAAGATGAAAATGATTTACAACAACACCATTGTAATTTAGCCATAGCAATTCAATTGGTTACGGAAGAAATTGTCATAAAAATGGCAAAAGAAGCAAAAAGAATTACTGGATCTAATTCCATTTGTTTAGCAGGTGGAGTTGCTTTAAATTGTGTAGCAAACGGCAAATTAATCAAAGAAAATATTTTCGAAAATGTATACATCACCCCTGCTTCTGGTGATGCTGGTGGAGCATTAGGCGCGGCATTAGTGGGTTACTATATGTATTTCAATCAAGAGCGTATTGTAGATGGGAAATCAGATACAATTGAAGGTTCTTACTTAGGCCCTTCATATTCGGACAAAGAAATTGAATCAATGATTCGTAAAACGAAAGCTGTTTTTCATAAACCAAATTCTTTTGATGAAGTAGCACTCTTTACCGCTCAAAAAATTGCTGATGGTAAAGTCATCGGTTGGTTCCAAGACAGAATGGAATTCGGTCCTCGAGCATTAGGAAACCGAAGTATTCTAGGTGATGCTCGAAATCCAGAAATGCAGAAAAAATTAAATTTAAAAATTAAGTACCGAGAAGGGTTTAGACCATTTGCACCATCCGTTCTTGCAGAAGATGCAAAAGAATATTTTGATTTAGAAGTAGACTCACCATACATGCTTATAGTTGCACCAGTGAAAGAAAATCGACGTAAAAAACTTCCTGATAATTACAATAACTTACAATTATGGGACCGTCTTTACACCGAAAGAAGTGATATTCAATCCGTAACACACCTTGATTTTTCTGCAAGAGTACAATGTGTACATAAAGAAACGAATCCAAGATACCATCAATTAATTACAGAATTTAAAAAAATCACAAACTATGGACTAGTGGTTAATACAAGTTTTAATGTAAGAGGAGAACCAATTGTATGCTCACCCTATGATGCATATCGTTGTTTTATGAGTACGGAAATGGACGTACTTGTAATAGGAAACTATATCTTTGAAAAAGAAAATCAAATGGATTGGCAAAACAAAGAAAAGTGGATGATTAAATTTAAAATCGATTAATATGAAATTAATTATTCGTTTTTCAGTAATAATTATTTTGATTTATAGTTATTCCATTTTACAAGTGTATGAACCATTTGGCATCAAATACCTGATTAGTATTGTTACGCTAGGTTGTATTGCATTTGAAATAAAAAAAATCTGGAATTTACTAGAAATAAGTGATGTAAAAAAAATAAAATTGAAAAAGATAATGTATCTCTTTTTCGTTCTGATTTTACTAGTATTAAGTTTACTTATCATGCATAAAGATGCTCCAGCAGGAAACATTCGATATGTAAGAATTTTAATGATCTTATCCTGTATTGGAGTCTTTAGTAAGATAATAAATGTTATTACAAAATCGAGTATTTCAAATGTTATAAAAAACACATCTTTAGTTCTGTTTTCTACAATTAGTTTTATTGCAATACTTGAAATCTGCTTCATGTTCCTGTCTCTTTCGCACGGAAGTGGAGAAGCATATAGCGGGAAGATTTGGGGAAGAAAATATTGGAATCCAATCAATAAATTTGGGTTTAGAGATGAAAATCCCAAGAAAGGAAAGAACACAATTTTCTTTGTAGGAGACTCTTTTACCGCTGGTTGGGGAGTAAAAAAAATTGAAGATCGTTTTGGCGAAACCATGGCGAGTGAATTAAAAAAGAAAGGAATAACAATAAACGAAATAAATCTTGGTAGATACGGAGCGGATACACATTTAGAATTTCACATATTAAAGAAATTTATAGAAAAATCAAACATTCTTCCAAATCAAATATTTTTACAATATTTTGTAAATGACATGGATAAATACATGCCTTCAAACAGTAATTGCACTCAATACATAACGCCACTACCAAGTTGGAAAAAACAACTAATTGAAGGAAGTTACCTTGTGAATTACTTAAATGGTATTTATCCAACTATCAATATAAATACTTTACCTAAGGAATGTGACTATATTGAAAAGTTAAAAAAAACATATAATACAGATTCAATCTGGAAGAAAGAAGAATGTGAATTAAATAAATTTAAAACATATTGCAATAAAAATAAAATTAAACTTACTCTGGTATTTTTTCCATTTATGGAAGACCTATCATTAGCAAAAAAAGCAAATATTGAAGGTAGAATAAAAAAATATTGCTCATTAAATAATATTGCTTTTATTAATGTAACTTCGTATATCAAACATCTATCGAGAGAAAAAAGACAAGTTAGTATTGTTGATGCGCATGCATCAGCTGAAGTTCATAATATTATTGGAAAATTAATAGCGAAAAAAATTAAAATATAAGATGGATTTATTAAAAGATTTGTGGTCGTTCATGAAAGAACGTAAAAAATTTTGGTTAGCACCAATGATTATAATATTAATTATTCTAGGTGTGATTATTGTTTTAGGTGGAAGTAGTGCAATTGCGCCATTTGTTTATACACTTTTCTAACTAATGACTATAAACTAGTGACTAATGGATACAATAAACTATTTCCTATTGCCTAATACCTAAAAACTAAACCATGAATAACTATAAATCAACCTTGACAATTGTCATTGGATTTACTTTACTGTCCAATTATTTTGCAAACAAACAATTATTAATTTTTGCAATAGCGATAGGAATAATTTCAATTGTATCCGAAAAAGCCAACGATAAAATAATTTGGACATGGAATAAATTAGCTGAAATATTAGGTCTAGTAATGCCCAATGTATTATTAAGTATTGTATTCTTTTTATTTTTAACACCTTTAGCTTGGTTAAATCGCATTGATAGAAAAAAGAATCCCTTGCAATTACGAAATAATTCGAATACAATGTATTTTACAAAAAGAAAACAATTTACACAAGAAAGTCTAGAGAAAATTTGGTAGTATAAACATCCAATAATGGTTATATAAAATCCAATAATTTCACTTTAAATAACGACCATCTATATTAAAACTTACTTTATTATAAAAATGAATAAATGTTGGCGGACTGAAATGCACATTTTAAGGTATACGTTTTACTTGATGTGTTTAAGTATATCATTTATTACAAATTCCAAAACAATTTACATCTCAAATTCTGGATCTGATCTAAACAGTGGCTCCTTTGAGAAACCGATGTTTTCGCTCGAATTTGCTTGTAAACAAGTTATGGAAGGAGATACATTGTGTATTAGAGGTGGGAAATATTATCTCCATGAAAAGGTAAAATTAAAATCAAACACGTTCATTTATGCTTATAACAATGAAAGAGTAGAAATTCATGGTACTGTTCAAAAAAATGAATGGATCAAAATGAGTAATGATATCTGGAAAATAGATCAAAAAGACTCAGTTATACAGCTTTTCATAAACAGTAAACCCTATTTTCAAGCAGCATTTCCTTCGATACCAGAAAATGGGAATGCATTAAAAAATGGCGCTTTCGCAATAGCTTCTGCTTCAAAAGAAATCATGATACAAGGATTAAAACCATTAAACAGTCTTGATAACATAAGACTACTTGGTATTCATGGTAAAGGACTAGTGTCGTTAAATGGAAGAGTCATAAAACAAAATGGAAATATCATAACAACAGATAATAATGCTTTCTACTGGAATGATGCGTTCAAATTAGATTATTTAGATACAGGAAAGGCATTTGTCTATGGATCCAACCAGTTTGTAGATGATGAATATGAATGGTATTGGATAAATAAAGAACTATTCATAAAAAGTACAACAGATCCGAATGAATTAAACACAGAAATAAGAACAATAAATTACACTATAGATGCTACTAATATCCAAAAATGTATAATTAAGGATATAACTTTTTTTGGAGCGAATCTAACATTAAAAAATAGTAGCAACTGTAAATTAACAAATTGTACATTTTTATATCCAACTTCATTTTTTACGTTTAACCAAGGCTTCGAAAAATTCTCCCCAAATGGTATAAATGGGTATGAAGATCCAGAAAATTGGAATGGTAATGGACCAGATTGGAATAAATATGATGGGCCAGAAACATGGAATGGAAACGGAGTCGAAATTTCCGGAGAAAATAATACAATCGAAAATTGTTACATAGCTCATAGTTGGGGAGATGGATTAACGGTATGGGGAAGTGGACATAAAATAAAGAATAATATAGTTACAGATTGTAATTGGATAGGAATAGATTGTGCACCATTAAATATTTCTGGAACAGACCATGAAATTCAGTTTAATGAATTATCATACGGCGGTAGATCTATTTTACTACATCGATTTCTTAAAAATAGTAAAATAACAAATAATCACATACATCATGGAGGTCTACTCTGTAACGACCAAGGTTTGACATATTCATTTTGGACAGATGGTAAAGGAACTGAAATAGCATATAATTACCTCCACGATAATTTAGGTACAAAAAATCATACTGGTATTTATTTGGATAATTGGACATACAATTTTAAAGTACATCATAATATTATAAATAATGCTGGAACAGGAATAAACGTAAACAAACCATTGAATAATCATTTGTTGTACAATAACACGCTATATAACAACACCTATTCGATGGGGTCATGGGGGCCGGAAGGAACGAAGCTTCGAAATGTAAAAACCTTCAATAACCTAACAAACACAAACAAAAAAACAAAATGGAACTACGATGCTTTCTATGGTACAGAGATGGATTCTAATTATGTTTATTTTGAAGACAATATATTTCAAGATCCACAAAATCATAATTTCCAATTACGCAAATACAATTATCCTATTGATAAAGGCATTACATCAGAATTTACAAAAGATTTTAATGGTACACTACCAGATTTAGGTGCTATCGAAAGTGGGAGTATACCTTGGGAATACGGTTCAAGTTTGATCGTGCAAAATGAAAAATACAATTTACCAAAAGCACCAATCCAATTAAAAATTGTAACAAACACACCACAAATCACCTTGTTTTCTTGGGAATACCCATTCGGAATGGTAGACTCATTTTACATTGAACGAAAATTATCTACCGAAGACTACAGAATAATCACAAGAATTGCAGCAACGGATCTAACATTTAACGACGCCTTTCAATCCAGTGGTGAATACCGATACCAAATTCGCGCAAAAAATGCATACGGTATTTCGGATCCTTCGAATACCTTAGAATTATTTAATCCATTTAGCAAAACAAGTGTTTTTTTAGATGCTGAAAATGCAGACCAACAAAAAGGCACTAAAATAGTTGGTGATGCACTAATAGAGTTAGATAACAAAGATTGGATTGTATTTAAACAAGTTGATTTTGGAGATACCTTACTTGATGCTTGTAAAATTAGATATGCCGTTCCATGTAGCAATGCATGGCAAAACATCCAAGTACGTATGGATGGCTTCATGGGTGAAATATTAGGAGAATATATTACGGAAAGTACTGGAGGATGGGATGTTTTCGAAGAAAATGCTTTTCCTATTAAACCAACCAACGGCATACACGATATTTATATAAAATTTAGAGGAAAATATGGTGTTGGAACAATTGATTGGTTTGAATTGTATCGTTCGAATGGTACCGTTGAAAAAACGATACAAAAAGACCCAAAATGTCCGCAACCATATACTACTAGCTCAGAAATACCTGTAAAATTGTTTCCAAACCCAGGCAATGAATTACTACGCGTAAGTTTTGAAAATAAAGAACTAGCAAACGCTACGGTAGAAATTTATAATACAATAGGTCATAAAATTTCTACGCAATCGTTTACAGAATTATATCCGGGAGAAATCGAATTATACATAGATTCAAAAGAACTAGATCTTGGTTTAAAAAGTGCTTTTTATATTATCAAGGTAAATATAGAAAGCGAATACCACAAGCAAGAAACAATCCTAAAATATATTCGATTATAGACGAAATTTGTTTTCCCTTCTTGCTGGCAATGAGCTTGTCGAAGTGAGGAGAATCCCGAAAGAAGTGTTTAACATTTTAGTAGGAAGTAATACTTGATTTTAGTAATGAAATTTAATAGCCCTTAAAAATAATTTTACTAAAACAAGGATAAATGAAAGGAAATGCACCCTTGTTTGAGCCCAGCAGTCTTGCATCCTAAAAGGGGCAAGTAAACTGCGTTTGCGAGTTTGGGTAAATGACTGGAATATTCCATAGTTTTAGAAAATTATTTTTACAGGCTTGACTTTTTGGTTCTTTTGGGTCAAGCCAAAAGAACGTTCATAATCTTTAAACGCCCTTAAAAATAATTTTACTAAAACAAGGATAAATGAAAGGAAATGCACCCTTGTTTGAGCTCAGCAGTCTTGCATCCTGAAAGGGGCAAGTGAACTGCGTTTGCGAGTTTGGGTAAATGACTGGAATGTTCCGTAGTTTTAGAAAATTATTTTTACAGGCTTGACTTTTTTGGTTCTTTTGGGTCAAGCCAAAAGAACATTCATGAACTTTAATCGCCCTTAAAAATTATTTTACGAAAACAAGGATAAATGAAAGGAAATGCACCCTTGTTTGAGCTCAGCAGTCTTGAGTCCTGATAAGGCTCAAGTGAACTGCGTTTGCGAGTTTGGGTAAATGACTGGAATGTTCCATAGTTTTAGAAAATTATTTTTACAGGCTTGACTTTTTGGTTCTTTTGGGTCAAGCCAAAAGAACAGCGAAAATTAACATTTAAAGATTCCCTAAAAACTTAAATTAATCACTTACTAAAACGGTATTTTAATATACAATATATCGCTCTAAACCCATCTCTCCAGCCAATCTTCTTCCCTTCTTCATACGTTCTACCATAATACGAAATACCTACTTCGTAAATGCGAATTTTAGGAATCTTTGCAATTTTAGCAGTAACTTCTGGTTCAAATCCAAAACGTTTTTCGTTTAACGAAATTCCTTGAATAATATCTGTTCTAAATAACTTGTAACATGTTTCCATATCCGTTAAGTTCAGATTGGTCATCATATTCGATAAGGTCGTTAAGAACTTATTACCAATCGTATGCCAAAAGAACAAAATACGATGCGCATTACCTCCAATAAAACGAGAACCATAAACCACATCCGCAAAACCATCTAACATTGGTTTCAGTAAAATATTAAATTCTTCTGGGTCATATTCTAAATCTGCATCTTGCACAATACACATATCTCCAGTAGCTTTTTGAATCGCAGTATGAATCGCAGCGCCCTTTCCTTGATTATAAGGATGTTTATAATACGAAATCGAAAGTTCTGGGTTGGCTTGCATATATGTTTGCACAGCATCTTCCGTAGTATCTGTAGAACAATCATTTACAAGAATGATTTCCTTTTCAATATTACCAATTAAAGCTACAGATTTAACCTTGTCCAAAATTAAATGAATCGTATTCGCTTCATTATACGCTGGAATAAGAATGGAAAGTTTTTTCATAATAACCAGTTTAAATAAAAAAAGCCTCACGAATTGTAAGGCTTTTTCAGCGGAGAATGTAGGATTCGAACCTACGGTACCTTGCGGTACAACAGTTTTCAAGACTGCCGCAATCGACCACTCTGCCAATTCTCCGTGGTAAAATTAGTAATAGTTTGTTAATTGACAAGTAAAAACCAAGAAAAAAGTATGTACATTTGAAATAAATGTGAACATATCATGAAATTATCGCTATGCTTTTTAATTACAACACTGTCTTTCAGTAGCTTATCTCAAGTGATGTCATTTGAAGGTGAGATAGTAAATTATTATGAGAATGGAGCTATAAGAGAAAAAGGTAAAATGGCTAATGGGCAAAAACAAGGAGAATGGCTTTCCTATTACATTACTTCCCAACTAAAAGAGAAAAAAAATTATCTAAATGATAAATATGATGGCGAATACCAAGAATATTATGGCAACGGAAATCTAAAGTCAAAAAAACAGTACCTAATAGGAGTGTTACATGGAGAAGCTTTTACCTATTTTGAAGATGCTACTATACAAGAAAAATGTAAATACAACCATGGAGAATTAGTGGAGGAGTACAGTTTATTTTATGTAAATGGAAAAATTAAAAGTTTTGGGAATTATGAAAACGGAAAAAAAATAGGAGAATGGACCTATCGTTACGAAAATAATCAACTAGAAAAAACCGGAAATTTCAATCGTAATTTAAAAAATGGCACTTGGATTTCTTATTACAACGATGGAACAATAAAAGAGAAAGGTATCTATAAAAATGATTTAGAAGATAGTACTTGGACCTACTTCTACCCTACCGGTGAAACAGAAATGACCATCCATTTTTCACTTGGTAAAAAAGAGGGAGAACGAAAATTTTACTACCGTAATGGACAAGTAGAAAAAACAGAATCCTACGTAAATGATGATGAAACTGGAAATTGGATGAAATTCTACGAAAATGGACAAATTGCTGAAAAAGGAGGTTTTAATCGTTGGAAAAAAGAAGGTGAATGGTTGTTTTACTACCCAAATGGAAATCTAAAAGAAAAAGGAAATTTTATCAATGACTTAAAAAATGGATATTGGGAAAGCTATTTTGAATCTGGTATTCTTTCTGCAAGTATGAATTATGCACAAGGAAAATTACAAGGAGAATATGTAGATTTTTACTTAGATGGTCGATTAGAAGGAAAAGGAAGCTATGTCAATGATAAACAAGAAGGATTGTGGTTATATATCTTTTACTTAAATGAAGAAGTGATTGAATCAAGAGGAACTTTTAAGCAAGGAAAAAAAATGGAGGATTGGATTGTAAATAAACGAAAAGACTAATCTAATCCTATCGCTTAAACAATCTAAAATTCAACTCCGAGTATTTCAAAATTCCTTTAAAATAGCGTGCCCACAATATACTCCCTACATACATGCCAACCAAATCATGTTTAGGAAAATGTAAACGCTTTATTTTTTTTCTTTTTTGAAGCATGAGCGGTAATTTTCGATAATAATCACGATGTGCTTTTAATACAGCAACTGTATGTAAAGGCGAACCTTTTAAAAGAAACAACATACCAGCAATACCATCTAATAGTAAGCGATAGAAAATTTTGATTCCTAAAATTCCTGTGTAATTTTTAGTAATCATAAATAAACTATTTCGAAAGTTTAAATAGGTTTTAGTTGGAGAATTATAAGCTAAAGTTCCGCCACCAACATGGTATACCACAGAACTAGGAGCAACTTTAAATGTATAACCCAACTTTTTAATGCGCCAACACATATCAATCTCTTCCATATGTGCAAAAAAATCTTCGTCGAATCCTCCTACTGCATGAAAAATTTCCGATTTAATAAGCATACAAGCACCTGTTGCCCAAAAAATTTCCTGTGCATTATCATACTGACCTGCATCCACTTCTGTCAAATCAAAAATTCTACCCCTACAAAAAGGAAAATAATTGCGATCTAAAAAACCACCAGAGGCACCAGCATGTTCAAATACCGTTTTATTAGAGTAAGATAAAACTTTTGGTTGACAACCTGCTACATCCTCTTCCTGAACCATTTCAAACAATGGATCTAACCAACCTTCTGTAACTTCAATATCACTATTCAATAATAAATAGTAAGGAGCATTAACTAAACGTAACGCATCATTATACCCTTTCGCAAAACCTCCATTATCTGTATTTACAATGATTTCCACAGTTGGGAAATACGATTGAAGAAATGAAAGTGAATCATCCGTAGATTGATTATCCGCAACAATAATTTTACAATTTGGACTATACTGAATTACAATTGGTAAAAAAGTTTCTAAATGCTTTTTTCCATTATAATTTAAGATAACAATTGCTATTTCAGACATTCCCTTGACTAATATTGATTATATACATCCATGCTTTCGCCTCCATAATGCTCTTTATTCCCATCATTTGGATCATCGATATTTTGATTTGGCGAATTTCTTTTGGTTAACAATTGTTGCCAACGATAATTTTTTAATTCCCCTTGCATATCGCTGTGTAATAACTGATAATGATTGTTCACCAAATCTGGATTGTAAAAAACGAAACGTTTGTTTGAAAATTGTTTGATCTTGTCATATTGCCAAATTTCGTACGGATATTCGGATGGCGATGTTTCCCTTGCTGCGATTGCACTCGGTTGTCCATATTTTAAATACACCCTACCCCTATCCGATTCATACCCTTTAAAAATAGCGGTGCTATACGTTTTCTCTACCATTTTAACTTGTTCTTTATAGTTTAACCAACTATTAGAAGCGTTTAACCTCCCGGAAGTGATTACCCAAAAAGACTGCATATATTTTCGCATTTTATCTAAATCATTTTCTTTGACTAACTTATTTATAATAGGAATCTCCATCGGATTAGCAACCGGTATAATACTAGCTAAATAATACGGCAAACTATCATTCGGTATACTCTTTTGGAAAATAGGATCTAAAACAATATTATCTGTAGCTATATATTCCAAAGGCTCATTCATTCTATCAAAAAAATAAGCAGAAGTGCAAAGAATAGTACTACCTTGAATTAATGAATAAACCATTCTATAAGTTCCAGTAGACAGATTAGAAATTATATTCTTTTGAATTATTGGTGTAACATCTTGAATAACAACATCTGAAAAACGCGTCATATCAACAATTTCATTGGCGTCTCCTTGCTTAAAAAAGGATGTCTTTAACCGAAGTGAAACACTATCTTTCGAAGGGTTATACAACTCCAAATAAGTCGGTAAAAACTGACAATCTGCTGGGAAATAATTAATTAATCGTGGAAATAAAGCATAACCAGATTTAGATAGAATAGTAATTTCGGAAGTCTCACGAATATTTTCACAAACTTGTATATCCGAAATAGAAATTTTAGAGTGTAAATCAGGAACTACGATAGCTTGTTTAGAAGAAATAGATTTTTGTTTGGAATATGGATCACTGAATGAAATTAAGAGTTGGTAGCTTCCAGGTTTAAGCGGATATCTTTTAACATCAAAGAAATCCATAAATATACTATCCTGGTATTTCGGGGATTCAACAGCATATAGTTTTCGGACAATCTTAGTAGAATCTTTCAATAGTTGAATTTCAACATCTACCTTAGACCTAAACCAACTATTTTCTTTCACTAATACCAAGGAATTAGCATCAAATTGAAATTTTAATTCGATATACTCGCCAAGAGAAGGATCATAATAAAAATTATAATCTGTATATACTTTTAAGCTTTTTTTTGATTGTGCAAAACTGCAACTAATAATAAAAAATAAGGATGCTATAAGGAAGATAAATTTCATACTATAAATATATTGCAAAGTTGCGTATTAAATTACAATTGCTCTAATTTTTGTAATTCATCTCTCCATCGTGCCGCTTCTAAAAAATCCATTTCTTTTGCTGCTTTTTGCATTTTAGATTTAATTTGTTTAATTCTTTCTTCCATTTGTGCTTTCGTTTGATATTCTAAAATTGGTTCAGCAGCTAATAATGAGTCGTGCTTATCTTTATAATATGCAGCATGTAGCTGTTCATCCGTTGTAGCGACCATTGTAGATTCGAGTATACTTTCTTTACTTTTATTTAAAGCGGTAGGAACCTGATCGTGTTCCTCATTATATGCTATTTGCATGGTTCTTCTTCGAGCTGTCTCTTCGATTGTTATTTCCATAGATTTGGTAATCTTATCGGCATACATAATCACCAAGCCATTAATATTTCTAGCTGCCCTTCCAACCGTTTGTACCAATGAACGTTGATCTCTTAAGAAACCTTCCTTATCCGCATCCAAAATAGCGACTAAAGAAACTTCGGGTAAATCAAGTCCTTCCCGTAATAAATTTACGCCAATTAATACATCAAAAACACCGAGACGCAATTGACGTAAAATCTCTACGCGTTCAATCGTATCGATATCACTATGAATATAACGACAAGCAATACCTACTTTATCCAAGTACTTTTGGAGTTCTTCCGCCATACGTTTAGTTAACGTTGTAACCAATGTTCTCTCAGAAACAGTTATACGTTTTTGAATTTCTTCAATTAAATCATCTATTTGATTGATACTTGGACGTACATCTATGATCGGATCTAATAAACCAGTAGGTCGGATCAATTGTTCTACAACAACTCCTTCCGATTTTGCTAATTCATAATCAGCAGGTGTTGCTGAAACAAAAATAGTTTGATTTACCAGCCCATCAAATTCCTCAAACTTTAATGGACGATTATCCATCGCTGCTTGTAAACGAAAACCATAATCCACTAAATTAATCTTACGCGCACGATCTCCACCATACATTGCTTTAATTTGCGGTATTGTCACATGACTTTCATCAATAACCATTAAATAGTCTTCTGGAAAATAATCCAATAAACAGAATGGTCTCGTTCCAGGTTCTCGTTGATCAAAATAACGCGAATAATTTTCAATACCTGAACAATAACCCAACTCACGAATCATTTCTAAATCATACGAAACACGTTCTTCCAATCGTTTAGATTCTTCTGGTTTCCCTTCTTTCTTGAAAGCCTCCACCTGAATTCCCATATCTAATTGAATTTGGTCAATCGCACGATGAATCGTTTCAGGACTAGATACAAAGATATTTGCTGGATATAGATTAATCTCCTCTAAAGATTCAATTTTAGTAGATGTTAATGGATCTATGGAATAAATATTTTCTAACTCATCTCCCCAAAAATCAAAACGAATAGCATAATCAGCATATGCTAAATACACATCAATCGTGTCTCCTTTGACACGAAAAGTTCCTCTTTTAAATTCTTCTAGCGAACGAGAATATAAATTTTCAACCAAACGTAATAAAAATTTATTTCTACTATATTTCTCTCCCTTTTTTAAATATTGTATGCTATTCTTAAACTCATTCGGATTTCCAATACCATATAAACAGGATACAGAGGAAACTACAATAACATCTTTTCTACCAGAAAGCAGTGCAGATGTTGCGGATAGTCGTAATTTCTCTAACTCATCATTTACAGCTAAATCCTTTTCAATATAGGTTCCTGTAACCGGTAAATAAGCCTCTGGTTGGTAATAATCATAGTAAGACACAAAATATTCAACTGCATTATTGGGAAAAAACTGTTTAAACTCACCATATAACTGCGCTGCCAGCGTTTTATTATGCGATAAAATTAAGGTAGGTTTAGTTACTTCTTTAATAACATTAGCTATCGTAAATGTTTTTCCACTACCTGTTACACCTAATAATGTTTGGTAATCTTCTCCTCTTAACACACCATTCACAAGTTGTTCTATTGCTACCGGCTGATCTCCAGTCGGAGAGTAATCAGAAATAAGTTGAAATTCCATACATAAATATACAAAATTATTACGATTGAAATTTAATTATAAGATAAGGTACCAAACTACAGCGCACAAAAAAACCCAACCTTTATGGGGTTGGGTTTCTGTAAAAGTGGCGTCGACTTACTCTCCCACGGTCAAAACCGCAGTACCATCAGCGCAATCAGGCTTAACTTCTCTGTTCGGAATGGGAAGAGGTGGACCATGATGCAATAGA
>CAMAXI010000003.1 GCA_945862165.1 Chryseobacterium gleum | reverse complement strand
AATGGTTGGAGGGGGGAGAGAATTGAGAGACCTGCGGTCATTATAGGAGGGGGGATTGTGTGTTTTAGGATGTAGGAATTGCGACTATTTTTATGATTTTTATATTTCAATGTTTATAGCATATGTGTAAAAGTTTAAATTTCAATAAGAAAAGTATGGATTAGAAGCGCATTAGTATGACTTTTTCATGTTATTTATTTATTTTCGTTTAATCAAAAACTTTTTGTGTATTTGATTAAGTACGTAATTTCATTTTAAAAAAATATTCCATGCATTTATTTCGCGTTAGTTTATTATGCTTTTTTTTAGTTTTAGCCAAATCTTCCTCTTTTGGTCAATGTACTTCTGTTACCCATTTATTTGACCAGACGTCTATTCCGAGAGAACATACTATCGATGTTGAGCACATGAAATTATCTGTTTCATTTGTACCTGAACAGGGATTGGTGAAGGGGGAGGTAACCCATTATTTTACGCCATTGCGCGATAAAGTGGATTCTATTTATTTTGATGGAATAGATATACGTATTCAAGAAGCACGTTTGAATGGTAAGCCAATTACGTTTCGCAATGACAAGACAGGAATTACTTTTTTTACGGGCAAAACATTGACTTGGGGTTCGAAAGATAGTTTGACTATTAAGTATGAAGCAAATCCTAAAAAAGGTCTCTATTTTATTGGGTGGAATGATCCAAATAACCTCTCTAGAAAACAAATCTGGACGCAAGGACAAGCATTTGATAATCGCTATTGGATTCCTTGTTTCGATTTAGCGAATGACAAGTTGATTACCGAGGTGATTGTAAATTTCAATAGTGAATATAAAGTTTTGTCGAATGGGCATAAAGTATCCGAAAAAATAAACACGGATCGAACAATCACATGGAGGTATAAAATGGATCATCCGCAACCAACTTACTTGTTGATGTTGGGGATTGGTAAATACGACATTTTGGAAACGAAATCTTTGTCAGGTGTTCCGATGAAGCTTTATTATTACCCGGAGTGGAAAAATCGTGTGGATTTAACCTATAAGTACATGGGTAAGATTTTTGATTTTTTAGAGCAAGAAATAGGCGTTCCGTACGCATGGGAATCCTATGCGCAAATTCCGGTGCAAGATTTTATGTATGGCGCCATGGAGAATACAACCGCAACTATTTTGGGCGACTTTTTCATGGTGGATTCTAGAAGTTATAATGATAAAAATTATGTATCTGTAAATGCACACGAATTAGCACATCAATGGTTTGGAGATTTAGTGACTGCAAGAACGGTAACACATCTTTGGTTGCAAGAAAGTTTTGCGACACATTATAATATGATGGCCGAACAAGTTTGTTTTGGTCAAGATCATTTTGATTGGGAACGTTTAAAAGCGTGTAATTCGACTTTGTCAGTTACCAATAAAAAACCGTTAGCAACTTCGAATATACCAGTAGAATTAGTGTATCAAAAAGGTTCCCAGGTACTTGAAATGTTAAAATATGTGATTGGAAGGGAAGCTTTTAATAGAGGTATTAAACGTTATTTAACCGATCATAAATATGCAAATGTGGATTCCGAAGATTTGTTAGATGCTTTTCACGATGAGTTAGGATTGACGCTAAATTGGTTTTGGGATCAATGGATTTATCGCGAAGGAGAACCTGCTTACAACGTAGTATATACTGACTTGGTAGGTGCCGATAAAAAGCGATTTACGGAATTTGTTGTTACACAAACGCATACCATAAATGAGCAAATTGGACTTTTTAAAATGCCGATTGAGTTTGAGGTGCACTATATCGATGGAACCAGCGAGAAAGTGACGGAATGGATAGAAAAACAACGACATGTTGTACGTGTTCCGAATACTAAAAATAAGAAGATTGCTTTTGTATTGTTTGACCCAAATAATCGCGTTTTGAAAACAGTAACTTTCGATAGAAGTTTTGAAGAACTTAAAGCACAAGCCTTGAAAGCAACAAATATGTTAGACCGTTATGAAGCATTACTTGCACTTAAAAACGTTCCGATAGATAAGAAAATCAGTTTATTCGAAGAAGTATACAATGCCAATACGTTTTATGTCATCAAAGGAGAGGTTCTAAGTCAATTACAGTCGGATACTTCTGTTCGCGTGCTTCAAATGATTAAAAAAGGTCTTTCGGATAATGACATCAAACTGCGAAAAGAAATTGTTAAAAACACGAAGAAAATTCATCCAAGTTTAGAGGGGAATTATAAGCTCCTATTGAAAGATTCCTCTTATGTTTTGATTGGTAGCGCTTTGGATTTGTTGTCGCAAAATTTCCCTAATAATACTCTTGCCTATTTGGAACTAACAAAAGAAGTGGAGGGGACACACGGTAGAAATGTGCGTGTTAAATGGCTTAGAATCGCGTATGCCTATACGAAAGATGCCTCTTATCTTACCCAGTTAGTTAATTATACATCTGATTCGTATGAATTTGTTACACGAACAAGCGCTATGCATGTATTGCGTCGCCTTAATTATTGCAATGAAGTGCTTGTCGACAATTGTATCAACGGTGTAATCAATAAGAATGGTAAATTATCGGAAGTTGCCTTTGATATTTTGAAACATTTTTATTCCATCGAAGACAACAAGAAGTTGATTAAGCAAAAGATCGAAGCATTTCAAGGGGAAAGCTATTATAAATTGATGCTAGAAAAAGTATTGATTTAGATCTCAAAGGCATGTTGTTTTCATATTATCTATAATAACGTGTAAAGGAAATGGAAATTTCTTTATATGAAAATAGAACGTGTAAAGAAAATTGAAATTTCTTTACATGAAAATAGAACGTGTAAAGAAAAATCTTTACATGAAAAAAGATTAGGTTTAAATATTATCTACAAAGAGAAAAATCCGAATTAGGTTGTTGTTAAATTTTTCTTTTAAACTTTCTATCTCTCAATACTTAAATTTTATTCCAAAAGTAATCGTTGGTGTAATAAACCATCCATTTTTGCTTAAGTATTTCTCATCTGGAATGGCTTTTTTATTATAATCCGGGTCCTCTTTTATATCTGTTATGTGTTGAGGAGTTACTAGTAAAAATTGTGTCCCGATGAATAAGTTTTGATTTTTATATTTGAATAGATATTCATAGTTAAATTTATAATTCAGTTGAATGGTAATTCCCGCTTTTAGAGAATGAGACTGTATTTTTTTTAAAAAGTCATAATTAATTCCGATGGAGTTATATTTAACGGTTGAGATACCATAGTAATCAATAAATAGACCAATTCCATTGTTGTAAAATTCAAATGAAATTGGCACTCCAATAGGATAGGCTATACCAGTATTTAAGCTATAATAAAAGGAATATGGGTCTTGGGATTTAATGTTACTTTTTGAGCTAGTGGATTCATTTGTTTTTGTTGGCTTTTTTTCACTCGAATCAAAATTCATTGTGTCTTGAATTTTAGTTTTTTTATTTTCGATAGAAAAAGTATCATTTATGGTGGTTTTGTCTACACTGCTTTTATTTTGGATATAATATCCTTTTCGGAATTTTCGTTTGGTGATACTACACGATATTAGATTTATAGCAAGAATAATTAAAATTGTGCTAAATAGGGGTCTCATAAAAAAAATATTGAGTTGTAAAGCTATAGATAAATATTTTAACGCTCAAGAGGTAAATCATCCAACTGGTCTATTTTCAATTTTTACACTGAGTCTATCGAAGTACACCTCATTTTCAAATTTTCAAATTAATAAACTTATCTTTGCGACAAACTATTCAACCATGGCGCAAAAACCATCCATTCCGAAAGGAACACGTGATTTTTTACCTTATGAAGTGGCGCGCAGAAATTACATCTTCGACACGATTAAGGCTTCTTATAAAAACTTTGGATTCTTACCGATTGAAACCCCTTCCTTTGAGTTGTCTTCTACCTTGATGGGGAAGTATGGCGAAGAGGGGGATCGTTTGATTTTTAGAATATTAAATTCGGGCGACAAGCAAAAGAAAGCGGATATCCAAGCATTGGAGGAAGGAAACTTAGCACGTTTTGCAAATTCGTTAGCGGAAAAAGCCTTGCGTTATGACTTGACGGTGCCGTTTGCGCGTTTTGTAGTACAACATCAAAATGAATTGTCGTTTCCGTTTAAGCGTTACCAAATTCAACCAGTTTGGAGAGCCGATCGTCCGCAACATGGTCGTTACCAAGAATTTTTTCAATGCGATGCGGATGTGGTAGGAAGCGACTCGTTGTTGTACGAAGTGGATTTTATTCAGTTGTTTGATGAGGTGTTGAGCAATTTACAGTTGCCAGCTTTCACAATCTATATTAATAACCGTAAAATTTTATCTGGAATCGCTGAGGTTTCTGGGGAGTCTGATCGTTTGATTGACATCACAGTGGCCTTGGATAAGTTGGATAAAATAGGCGAAGATGGTGTAATTAAAGAATTACAGGAAAAAGGAGTTGCGGAAAGTTCGATTGAGCGTATTAAGCCGTTGTTGACGATGACAGGTTCGAACCAAGAACGCATCGAAGCGATGAAAACCTATTTAGCGACAAGTGAAATTGGCTTGAAAGGGATTGAAGAGTTGGTGTATGTGCTAGATACCGCTACGAAACTAGGTTTGGAAAAAGCGAATTTGGTATTTGATGTGACCCTAGCACGTGGTTTAAACTACTATACGGGTGCAATTTTCGAAGTAAAAGCGGATGGTGTAAAAATGGGAAGTATTTGCGGTGGTGGTCGTTACGATAATTTGACGGATTTGTTTGGAATGCCAAATATGTCGGGTGTTGGAATTTCGTTTGGCGCGGACCGTATTTATGACGTATTGAAAGAATTAGAATTGTTTCCAAAAGAAGTGGAGCAAGGATTGGAAGTGTTGTTCGTGAATTTTGGTGCAGCGGAAGAAGCATATTGTCTACCATTAGTAAAAGACATTCGTAAAAATGGTATTTCCTGTGAAATTTATCCTTCCAAAGCGAAAATGCAAAAGCAAATGAAATATGCAAACGATGTGCGCGTGAAATACGTTGCGATTGTTGGTGAAGAAGAAATGGCGAATGAAATCATCCAATTAAAAAACATGGAAACCGGAGAGCAGGAAGAAGTGAGTGTGGAGGAGTTGATTGTGAAGATTAAAAATTAAAAGATTGCAGATTACAAATTGCAGATTGAAAGATTTGTATAATTATAGATATGAAAAAGTACTTAATTAACAACGATTGGATTTCGTTAGAGCAATTAGAAGAAATTCTAAATGAAGGATATACGATTGAATTATCCGAGCATGCAAAGGAAAAAATAACGAAATGTAGAGCGTACCTAGATGAGGTAGTTGCAAAAGAAAATCGCGTGATTTATGGAATTAACACAGGATTTGGTTCTTTGTGTAATACCGTGATTCCAAACGAAGATTTAGCATTATTACAGAAAAACTTAGTGCTTTCCCATGCATGTGGAGCGGGAGAAGAAGTTCCTAGTCACTTAGTGAAACGCATGCTTTTATTGAAAGTATTAGGTTTGTCGCACGGACATTCAGGGGTACAGCTAGCAACTGTAGAACGTTTGGTGTATTTCTTCAATAACGATATTTTACCGATTGTTTACCAACAAGGAAGTTTGGGAGCATCGGGAGATTTAGCGCCATTGGCTCACTTGTCTTTACCAATTTTTGGAGAAGGAGAAGTAGCCTACCAAGGAAAACGTTTTTCTGGAAGAGAGGTTTTAGCAATTTGTGGATTAAAACCTGTAGAGTTACAATCGAAAGAAGGGTTGGCCTTGTTGAACGGAACACAATTCATGAGTAGTTATGCTTCGTATGCAGTAGCAACTTCCTATAAATTATGGAACCAATTCAACCACATTGCTGCCTTATCCTTAGAAGGGTATGATGGTCGTGTGGAACCGTTTGGTGTTTCTGTGAATGAAATTCGTAAGCAAGCAGGTCAAATACATGCCGCAGAAGAAATGCGCAATTTATTGAAAGGAAGTCAGATTGTAGCGCAAGAAAAAGCGCACGTTCAAGATCCATATTCGTTCAGATGTATTCCACAAGTACATGGAGCAAGTTATGATGCGATCGAACATTGTGCGAAAGTAGTTGAAAACGAAATCAATGCGGTGACCGATAATCCTACCATTTTCCCAGAAGAAGGGTTGGTAGTTTCAGCAGGAAATTTCCACGGACAACCATTAGCAATTTCGATGGATTTCTTAGCATTGGTAATGGCGGAAATGGGAAGTATCTCCGAGCGTCGAGTGTATAAATTGATTTCAGGGACAAGAGGTTTACCAGCATTCTTAGTGGCAAATCCAGGCTTGAATTCTGGGTTTATGATTCCACAATATACCTGCGCGTCGATTGTAAGTCAAAATAAATCGTTGTGTTTTCCAGCAAGTTGTGATACTGTAGATTCTTCCAATGGTCAAGAAGACCACGTGAGTATGGGGGCAAATGCAGCGACAAAATTATACCGCGTGTTGGAGAATTGCTATACGATTCAAGGAATTGAGTTGTTAAACGCAGCGCAAGCATACGAATTCAGAAAGCCATTAAAAACAAGTTCTATCTTACAAAGTTTACATGCTTCTTACCGTGAAGTCGTTCCATTTGTAGAGGAAGATTGTTATTTACACCCATTAATTAGTGCGAGTACAAACTTTGTAAAAAATATATCATGGAAAATGTAGAATATAAAGAAGTAGAGGAAATTCAAGAAATTCAAGAAATCCAAGAAGAAAAAAAGATGCCTGTATTTTTAAAGGTGCTTTGTATTTTGAGTTTTATCTACATCGGAATCATATTAATACCTTCCATTTTCGGCTTGTTTTCAGGACCGATGTCTGAAACGGAATTGAACGAAACATTTCAAAATGTGAGTTCTTTAGTCCCGAATTCGATCAGTAAGCAGGAAAAAGCACGTTTGTTAGAGTTAGCATACGAGAAGCAAAAAGTCATGAATGAAAAATTTTATCTAAATGCGACGATAAATATTTGGGTATATTCTTTGGGCTTTTTTGGGGTTTTCAAAATGTTCAAAAAACGACAACGTTCGGGGTATTATTTATATTTGGTATACTCTGCTTTATCCGTATTCTCTTTGTATTTAATATTACCAACAAAACTGATTTCCATGGAAGATGTTCTTTCCCTGTTGTTGTGGTCAGGACTCATGGTCAGTTTATATTCCATTAATTTAAAACATTTAACCAAATAATATGAAAAGAAGTATCACAAGTATTGCCTTAATTTTAGGATTAACCCTAAGTGCAGGAGCACAATTACAAACACCGAAAGCGAGTCCGGTTGCAAAAATGGAACAACGTGTAGGTTTGACGGATATTAAAATTGAATATTCTAGACCAGGAAAAAATAACCGTAATGTCTTTGGAGATGTAGTTCCATTGAATGAAGTTTGGAGAACAGGTGCAAACGAAAATACTAAAATTACCACCAGTGATGTGTTGCTTTTTGGGAAAGATACTTTGAAAGCAGGTACGTATGCTATTTTCACAAAACCAGCGGTAGATAGTTGGGAATTAATTTTTTATACGGATGTGACAAATTGGGGAACTCCAGAAAAATGGGAGGAGAACAAGGTCGCTTTACGTACAAAAGCAGCTGTTACTTCTTTACCATCGGAGGTAGAAACATTTACAATTTCTTTAGATAATTTAGAAAATGAATCAGCAGCATTGACTTTTACGTGGGATAAAACATCGGTAACTTTTCCTTTTACATTATTAACTACCCAAAGATCGATTGCAAATATTCAAAAAGTGATGGCAGGTCCATCTGCATCGGATTATTATGCTGCAGGTAACTATTATTACACGAATAAAATCGATAACAAACAAGCATTAGAATGGGTTTCCAAAGCAATACAAGGGAATCCTTCTGCCTATTATATGTATCGCACAAAAGCAATGATTCAAAAAGAGTTGGGAGATAAAAAAGGAGCAATTGAAACTGCAAAAGCAGGATTAGTTGTTGCTGAAAAAATAAATAATAAAACCTACATTACACTTTTGAATACCTTCATTGCAGAAATGCAGAAGTAAACGAAAAACGTTAATAGAAATAGGAAAGACTGCTTGTAAAAGCGGTCTTTTTTTTGTCTATATCTGGGCGATATGCGCAATTTTAGCCCATCGTATTTATACGCGATTTACACTGATAATTTGGTAGTTGTAAAATCTGTTAATAGTTTTGTCCTAGAAAAACAAACGAAAAATACTGATGAAAAAGTGCTTCTTTTTATTCCTTTTTATTATTTCTTGTCTCCAAGTAACAAACGTTCATGCACAGTTCAAGGTTACAACCAAGATTATAGATTTTAAAGGTCGAGGTATGGAATTGACAACGGTTTCAATAGTGCGGCAAGATACTTATTTGCAAACACTTTACACAGATAGTTCAGGGAATTGTAGTTTTCAATCCGTTGTTGCAGGAGAATATTCGTTTAAAGTTTCGCAATACGGCGTGGTTACGGAACAAGTCGCTATTATTTCTAGGGATACCACCATTGTGATTGAGATGGTGAAGTCCAAACAGTTGGAAGCCGCAACGATTAATAACAAAAAACCAGTGTTTAAGCGAAAGGCGGATCGTATGGTATTTCATGTAGAGAATTCATTGATTTCCTATGGTAATACCTTGTATAATTTATTAGCGATGACTCCGGGTGTTAAAGTCGATGATTACACAGTTTCAATTTTAGGAAAAGGTGAAGCCATTATTTATGTCGACGATCAAGTACTGCAATTAGGAGGTGAAGACTTAATCAATTACTTATACACTGTTCCGAGTGATGATGTTTCGCGCATAGAGGTAATCACCACGCCTCCTGCCAAATACCAAGCAGAAGGTTCTTCTGGAATTATCTTGATTATCCTAAAATCGGTGTTAAAAAAGGGGTATAGCGGAGATGTTACAAGTGCGGTAACTCGAAATACTTATTGGTCGGAAGTGTTAGGTGCGGGGATTAATTATAACAAAGACAAGTTTAGTATTAAAGATCGTTTAGGAGTAAGTCAAAACAAGCAACAAAAACTCAATGATGTAAATTCTCAGTTCCCGTCCTCTTCCAACAAAATGGCATTGATAGGAAAGTCAGGGAATAATGGTATAAATAATAATTTGGATTTAACCTATAAATGGAGTGAAAAATCCAAGTTTATTCTTTCTAATCAGGTGAATACATCTGAACAATTGCTTCAAAACACTTCGCAAATTAACTATTCCAAAAATGGTTTAAATGATTCAATTACCAATTCGATTGGAGATGGTTCATCACGAATGGTTTCGATGAATTCCGGTTTAAACTTTACACATATTTTAGATACTTTAGGAAAAAAAATAGCAATTGATTATAATTATTTTTTGTATGATCAACATCGAGGACGTAATTTAGACAGTAGAACACATTATTTTATGTCGCCTAATTTGTTGTCAACGATAAATTCTGCGAGTAAACAAAATATATATTCGCATTCTTTGGATGTTGACGTAGAACTTCCCTTTGAAAAGTTCAATTTAAATTTTGGTGGTCGTATAAGTTCCATTGTAAATATGAATGAATTTAGTAATGTAAATCAGTTTAATACAGTAACGACCTTAACAGAAAACGACAAGTTTCGTTATACCGAAAATATACAAGCCTTATATTTTTCAGGGTCAAAATCGCTTGATAAATGGGAATTCCAATTAGGTTTAAGGGCAGAAAATTCTATGATAAAGAGTTTTTCATTCTCGTATAACAAAGATATTAATTACACGTACTTAAAACTTTTCCCAACGGTATATGTTAATTATACGCTTCAAGAAGAGGTGTATGTAGGATTTAATTATGCAAAACGATTAGATAGACCTGATTATGCGCAATTAAATCCATTTCGTTTTTATGTAAATGCGAATCAATATGCCATTGGTAATCCTTTTTTACGTCCTTCCTATACTGGGAATTATGAATTGTATTTTATGTATAAAGATAAATTCTCTTCTACTTTTGGATTAAACCATACCACCGATGCTTACGGACAAATACCAGTGGTGGATGTAGCAACGAACAAACAAGTATATACATATTTTAATTATTTGTCCTACGATTATTTCACCTTAAATCTAGCGTATTCCTATAAAAACAATTGGATACAATCAGATGCTCAGTGTAATGTAGGCTATTCAAAGGCATATTCTAATTCAATAATTACCTACTCAAAGGTCGATGGTTTTAGTGCGAATTTGATGGTGTCTAACCAAATAAAAACCCCGAAAAAAGGGTTGAGCGTAACCTTAGTGGGTTCGTACGCATTTCCATCGACAACAGGTATTGTTAAAGTTGAATCTTATTATGGTCTGAATTCAGGATTAATGTATCGCACAAAAAACAGAAAATTTTTGGTTGGTTTGACATTTAATGATATTTTTCGATCGATGAAACCATTAATGAAAATGTATTCCAATGGTGTTCTACTTGATGTTGTCAATTATAACGATAATCAATCTGTTCGTTTTTCGTTAACCTATAATTTTGGAAATAAGAAAGTCCAAATTGAAGATAAAGAGATTAAAAACGACGAAGAAATCGAACGAACAATATCAGAATAATACAAACTATAAAAGTTTTAAAGTCGAAGGCCCAAAAGACTTTAAAGAAGATGTACATCAAAATAAAAAGCACCTAGCAACAAGAATTGTTAGCTGGATAGAAACACAAATAAAATTTACAAAAATGAAAAATCACAAAATCACTGCATCTATCGCAATAGATGAGCAAGGAAAAATTATGGGCGGTGTTGAAATTGGTCCAAAACCAAGACCTAAATCAATCATCGATCAGTTTAAAGATGGATTGAAACCTACTCCAACGATTCCTGTAGTACCAATTTTATTTAATTTCTAATTTAGAATTAAAGTAAAAAAACCATCGCATTAAAGTCGTAGGGCCTTAAGTCGACTTTGATAACCGATGTACATCAACACCATAAACATTGAATGTGTATAAACTTGAATGAACTAGTTAAAATAATTTAAAGTGTATAAAAATGAAAAATGAATTAACATTTACTACTATTTCGTTAGACGAACAAGTAAGAATTATCGGAGGAGAAGATACAATTCCGAAACCAAAAAAAACCGCAACTACGAAGCCTAAATCGACTGTTTTTGTTGGAGACGGAAATACAATCGTAATTAAATTCGAGATTTTTAATTTCAAATTTTAATATTTTCAACTAGAGAAGCAAGGCAAATTAATAACAACAACGGAGTTATCTCCTGGATTAAATTTTTACAGACTTATCCTTGCTTCTCTTCAATTAATACCCAATGTTCTCCTCTCGAAAAATCAAATTGATCCGACAAATGGATAGTACCGATTGCGGCACTGCATGTTTGTCTATGATTACGCGCCATTTCGGCACCAGGTATTCTTTAGAATATTTAAATGAACTTTGCCAAAAGTCTATCCAAGGTGTCGATTTTAGTAGTTTGTCAAACGCTGCAAAGCAGGTCGGTTTGTCGACTAATGCAATTCGGATCGCTGTGGATGATTTTTCGGAGGAGACATTGCCTTGTATTGTACATTGGAACAACAATCATTTTGTGGTTTTATATAAGGTTCAAAAAGTAGGTAGACAAAAACACTATTTTATTGCAGATCCTGCTTTTAAAAAATATAAAGTCACAAAAAATGAATTCGAAAAGCATTTTTTAAAACAAGAGGAAGATTTTGGATATGCGATGCTTTTTTGTAAAAGCGAAAATTTTGAAGAGCAAAGAACTGAACAAGGGAAATATCGGATTTCTAAAAATGCCGCCAAATATATTGTAACAAATAAAATAAAATTTTTACAATTAATTGGTGTTATGCTCCTTACAAGTATGATTACATTACTTGTTCCTTATGTTACTCAATTAATTGTAGATAAAGCAATTAAGTTTAAGGATATACATTTGTTATTTCTTTTGTTTTTCGCCCAAATTGGTTTATTCATTGGAGATTCTATCCTTACATTTATAAGAACTTGGATTACGACCTACCTTTCAGGTAAAATAGGATTAGCTCTAATAAACGATTTTTTAGTCAAATTATTTAAATTACCCATGCGTTTTTTCGATTCAAAATCGTACGGAGATTTAGCACAACGGATACAAGATCATAAACGGTTAGAAGAGTTTTTAACATCCGATTTAGTGTCTACTTTGTTCTCCATAACCAATGTGTGTATTTACTCATTTGTAGTATGGATGTATGGGATTTCAATTTTTTTTATTTTTATTTTAAGTGTAATTTTCGGAATTGTTTGGATGTATTTTTTTCAAACACCTCGAAAAAAGATAGAATATTTACAGTTTCAAAAACATGTTGAAAGTCAAAATAAATTACATGAAATTGTAGGTGGTATACAAGAAGTGAAATTGTTTGAGGTGGAAAATCAACAGCAACAATCCTGGTTCAAAACACAACAAGAATCACATTTATTAACCCTTAAGCGTACTAAAATTGATATGTATCAATCGTTGGGATATTCCTTTTTCCAACACGGTAAAAATATCTTAATAACCTTTTTAGCTGCTAAATTAGTAATGAGTAATCAACTTTCATTTGGCGGATTATTAAGTTTGTCTTTTGTACTTGGTCAAACAAATCAGCCTTTAAATCAACTTCTTGCATTTGCACATGCATACCAAGATGCAAAATTGAGCATGCATCGTTTATGGAGTATTCAAGCCTTAAAGGAAGAGCCAGAAACCCTGTCAAACCGAATGTTTACTCCAGGAAATATTCAGTTTAAAAATTTTAATTTTCGTTATTTTGGACAAATTAATCCAAGTATTCAAGAGTTGAATCTCTGTATAGAAAAAGGAAAAACAACCGCAATTGTCGGGGAGAGTGGAAGTGGAAAAACAACTTTACTCCGATTGATATTAGGCTATTATCCAGAATATGAAGGTGAGGTGCACTTTGGAAAGCATACCTTAAGTACAATTTCGCCTAAAGAACTTCGTACCAATATATCCACGGTCATGCAAAATGGATATATTTTCGATCACACTTTTTTGTACAACATTACAATGGAAGAAGATTATATCGATCAAATTCGCTTCCAAAATGCTATTAAAATCGCTAATTTATCTGCATTTCTAGAACATAATCTACGTGGTAATTTGCAAACAAAAATCGGTAAAAATGGCATGCAATTAAGCGGTGGACAATGTCAACGAATATTAATTGCGCGTGCGGTGTATAAAAAAGCAGCATATTTTATTTTTGATGAAGCAACTTCAGCTTTGGATACAGAAAACGAGGCTTTAATCATGCAAAATATTTACGAGCATTTTAGACAACAAACCGTTATATTAGTTGCACATCGATTAAGCACTATCAAAAATGCAGATACAATTGTAGTTTTAGATAAAGGCCAACTCGTAGAACAGGGAACACATTTAGAACTTCTCACAAAAAAAGGGAAGTATTATTCCTTGGTTAAAAATCAGTTATCCTAACATTCCCTTTGTTTATTCTAGTTTTCTTCCGTCCATGGTGTAATAATCGATGACACCAAGTTTGGTTGCTTGGATAATTCCATCCTCTAAAAAATGTATACTCAAGTACGTTGGTTCAATGATTACCTTCCCTTGAGAATCGTAAATACCAAAAAAGTTATGTGTTTCAATACTATATAAGTTAACTCCTTTTTTTTCAATGTGATTATATGTGGGAAGTGCTTTTTGGAATCCTTGCTTACCTATTAATGTCCAGTTTTTATCGATCATTACTGGCGCCATTCCATGTTTGTAAGGATATGCATCATCAAATGATTTCTGAAAAATATTTTGAAAATTACGGTCTACAAATTCATAGTTGCCCTCTATTTTTAATAATAAATATCCATCCGAGAACTTGCCTTTAAAGGATTCTGCATACAAATATTTTTGTTTATTTCTAGAATCAAAAATCACAAATTGATCCGTTGTATCATAGTAGCAAAATACATCTTCCCCCAAATAATTTAGATCCGTTTTTTCTTCTTCCTCCAGTAATAAATCACCTGATGTAGTTAAAATATGCCATTTATCCAATTTATCTATAAAAACATAATAGTTTGAATCGATGGAATTATGCCCACTTTCAAGACTCTTTAGATTGACACATTGACCTTGAAAATTTAAAAATCTCCCGAAGGAAGTGAGTACTAAATTGTAATAGATTTGTAAAACTTGTTCTTCTTTTTGTAGAGCTATTTTCGTAACTTGTATACCAGATTGGTCATAGATATAGGCTTTTTGGTGAACTGTAATTGCGATGTGTTGCTGTGAAAAATCATCTTTGATATCAATCGTGTTATGATGTTTTTTACGGACGATTGCTTGGAATTTTTTATTGTATATCCGTATATAATTATCCTCGCCATAGGCACGGATAAATCCATTTGAATATTCTAAATTTTTGTGTTCAAATCCAATAACCGTATCTCCATTTACATGAAAAACAGCATTTAGATGATGGTTTTCGACGATGAAGTGCATGTCATCAATGAATGTTAAAGGTTTCAAAACACTATTACCAACAATATTTAATTTACTATTTCTAATCACATAATTTTTTCCTTCTTTATGCATCACATAATGTTTATTCACCAGGTAATACATACGCGTAGATGTTTCTAGTATTTTATTGGTACTAGACAAAAGTTGGTAGTTATTCCCTTGTTGTATGACAATGAGTGAATCACTTGTTGCTAGGATTTTAAACGCCTTGGTATCCAATAGTTGTAAGTTACTATCTAAATAATGTGTAAAATCTCGGTGCCGATTTACTAAAAAAAGCGTGTCTTTCGCAGAAGAAATACGTTGAATGCTTGAAAATACCGTTGGAATAATAACAGAATCCTCACGAATTACACCATATCCTTTTTTGCGTTGCACAATCGCCGTTTTTTTACGAAAATTATAAGCAAATAGAAATGGTTCATTGAATAAGGAGTCTCCATTTTTTGTAAGATAATTCCATGTGCCTTTTGAAATTTTCGCTGTTTTGTTTTCTATTTTTAGATAGCCAGTATTGCTCAAAAACGCTGGAAGAATAACGTTTCCTTTTTTTTCGTTGTTTTTCTCTACTTCTCCTGCTTGACAATACCTAGAATATCCATTGTACGCATCGTCGATAAACAATAATTCTCGTGTATTACCAGATTTCGTGATTATCCCCAAAGATTTTGTAGTATGGATTCTTGCATATTCTTTTGTGTAAAAATCCGTACTATCAAAAGCAGTAATTTGAAATCTATTGACCGATTTGCGTTGAACAAAGTTAAAAGCATCACTACCAAATTTATTATCTCCAATTTCGAGAGTGCCTAAAAGTTTTGTTGCTAATTTATTCTCTAGTTTTTTAGATGGAACTAAACTGAAGTTCGCGTTTTCAATATAGGTAGGAGTTTTGAAGTGTGCTTTCACAAGAACAGAATCATTTTCTTCTATTCCCCATAAATAACTGGTGGTACGTATTTTCTGCGCTTCATTTGTGGTTGTTTTACTGGTGTAATACCAACCGATTTTAAATAAACGTTGATCAAAACAGCGCAATTTAGTATTGTCTTTATAGTTATTCATAGAAATCACATTGTTTAAGTAAAATCGATTTTTTTCACGATGGTCTTTGTCTAATTCAATAATTACCAAACGATTGTTATCCCAAGCACGTATCGATGTCCCATCGGTAGTAATTTTAGTGTAATATGGAGAAAGTAGTTCCTTGTAATTCACTGCCGAAATCAAACCAATGGTACCTGTAAATAAAGAAGTTTTATAATATTCCCCTTGCTGTATAATGGATTGATAAATAGCAGGTATTAATTCTTTTCCTTCTTCATTTACTAAACCAACATTCCCTTTAAGATTGACTATATAGTTTCCTTGTGACTCATAGAAATTGCGGTATATAGGAGCTAAAATTTGCTTCCCATTTGCGTCCAATAAACCAATTCGACTATTTTTATAAACATAAAATTTGTTTTTATAGGGTGCTACACCATCCCCATCTGCTACAAAAATTTCTCGGTTAGATTCACTATCAATCAGATGTACTTTTTCTTGAGAACAGTAAATAAAATAATCGGGTAGGACACGAACGTTTGTTGCATCAACAGGAAGATTTATTTTACCATTGGTGTTAAGAATAAAATGATTTTTAGCCCCTTTAACATAAAGTACATCAAATTCTTCTCGTACAATTTCCGGATTTTCTTCTAATAATTTCCCATCGGGTAAATACAAGGAGTAACGCAAGTCAAACATGCGGACATACAAATAATTAAACGCTGTTTTTTGGATAGAGTTCTCATTTACAATCGCAAGTGGTTCTTTCCAGTTGGTATGCAAAATGAAATAATTACCCTCTTGTTTAAAATAAATCCAATTTTCTGCGATTTGTTTGGACCAACTACATGGTATTTTTATATTGGTTTTTAAAGAATGAAGCAAGTAACCTTTTTCTACAGCATATCGAAACAAGCCATTAGAATATTGAATTATTTCTAATTGTTTTGCCGCAAGCTTTTCTTTTCCAGTGGAATCAATAATTCCATATTTGGAACCGTTACAGAAATAGGCATGCCCAGTATTATCAAAATAATTTAAGTAATTATATGTATTAGGTAATTTAATCTTTTTAGTTCCATGTGTAATATACCATTGGCCATTTTCCACTTTTGGTAGCGCATAATTTACTGTTTGGGCACGTAAATTCACCAGCTGTAACGGTAAAATCAATAAAAAAAGATAGCGTTTCATGGCGTGATAATTTACGTGTTAACATACTTTTTAGATAAATCGATGTAATTGAGCGTCAAAATTTGCTGCTGAGGTTAGTACTACATCCGATTTTCGAAAATCAAATTTTAATTCTTTTGTTTCTTCCTTTTGTGCCAAAAATTCTGAATTAGGGATGTAATATACTCGATTGTCTTTTGTAATCGCAATGATACAGTTGCGTTTAGAAGGGTCATACACGTAATGCCCTTGATCTGAAAAGTTTAATCGAACTAAAGCGTTATCTTCTGGACAAATGGTAAACACATTCACAAAATCTGTATTTGTATTTTGCGGAAAATTTAGATTACATTCTAATGCTTTAATTTTTTCTCGGTGATATAAATAGTCCCAATTAAATATCCCCATACTTGCAATTTCAATGGTTCTTACCACTTCATTTTTTTCCATTTTTTCTTTGTATTCATCTATTTCGCGCATATTTTTAACCATTTCCTCGTGAACATTTTTAGAATCTCGAATGGCATCTTCGGTAAAATACGGCTCTACAATCAGTTCATATTTTTCCTTTTCTTCGGTAGTTCTTTTTTGTAGTACCAATCGGTATTGATTAGGTTCATTTGTTTCAAAAAGTTCAGAACCAACAATTGCAAATTTCAGGTGTTTTTTCACATCACTTTTCACAGTCTCTTTTGTTTTCCAAGCAACAATCACTTTTCCTTTTAAAGCCGAAATGTGATCTGTCTTTACTTGGATGTCTAGTAAATTGAAATTTGAATTTTGAGCAATTTCAGTTTTTTCTTCTTTGTTTTCTAATAGATTGCGTTTTGTCTTCGTGCCTGTACCTGCTTGTTTGTAGGTCCAATCGCCGGTGTTCTCATTCATTTTATAAAAATTCATTCGTTCTACACCAGTGTTAGAAGAAATAGCAACGTTGATTCGTTTATCTTTCGCTAGTTCTAATTCTTCTCCATGTTGAAATGCTTCTATTCGGAACATACCACCAGTAATCATATCTTGCACAACACCAGCAGAATCGTATTTCATGGTTATTCCAGATAACATTACTTCTCCAAAACTATGATACTCATTGAAGTTTAATGAAATCTCCCCGTGAATTGGAGTTCCGTTTTTATCGACAAAAGAGCCCGCTGGTATAAATAATTTACTTCCGGTCTCGAGTTCAATGATTTTATCCGTTTCCGAAGAAAAAGTAAATGTTTCGGGTGCAATGCGTAAAGCATAGATGGGAGTTAACCACGAAGTAGTTTCGACAATTGTTTTCGAATCGGAAGTGATCTCGGTATTATTGCTTTTACAAGCAGCAAAAAGTAGGAGTGCTCCAGCACTTAATAGTAGCGTTTTCATATCGATAAGTTTAGAGGGTGATGCTTTTTTAGTAAAACGCAGACAATCCAATAATATTACATTTTTACCTATTTTTGTTACATGACAACTTTGGATGAATTGATTGCAGGGAAGATTACAAACCCGAAAAGGATTACCCTTTCATGTGGATTAACTGAATTTCCAGATGTTTTGTATAATTATACAGATACCTTGGAAATTTTGGATTTATCTGTAAATAAATTATCCACGCTTCCGGACGACATACACCGTTTTACCAAGTTGAAAATTGCATTCTTTTCCCAAAATAAGTTTACCGTTTTCCCGAAACAATTGGCTAAATGTCCTTCATTGACCATGATTGGTTTTAAGTCGAATCAACTGAAAGAAATTCCGGAAGATGCTTTTCCGATAAACTTGCAATGGTTAGTATTAACCGATAATCGTATTGAGAAACTCCCACGTTCTATAGGTCAATGTACACGACTTCAAAAGTTTGCTATTGCTGGAAATAGATTGACTGAATTACCGTTAGAACTTTCATTTTGTAAAAAATTGGAGTTACTTCGTATTTCAGCGAACCAACTTACATCCATTCCAACTTGGTTGTATCAATTACCACGATTGTCGTGGTTGGCTTTTTCCGCGAATCCTGTGACATATAAGCCAACAGCGAAGGACGAACTTCCGATGCTAGATTGGTCGCGTATAACAGTCGAAGAACAACTAGGAGAGGGCGCTTCAGGAGTTATCAGTAAAGCAAAAATTGATGGTGAACAAGAAGTTGCAATTAAAATTTTCAAAGGAGAAGTAACGAGTGATGGATACCCTGAGGACGAATTAGCAACGTGTTTGTCTACTGGTATACATGAAAATATCGTTCCATTACGAGCAACAATTGCGAATCATCCCGAAGGAAAACAAGGAATTGTTATGGAACTGATTCCTACGGAATATAAAAATTTAGGGCAGCCACCAAGTTTTGATACATGTACCCGAGATGTATTTCCGTCAGATCAACAATTCACGTACAAACAAGGAGTAACTATATTAAATGGGGTATTGCAAGCAGTAAAACATTTACACGAACGAGGAATCATGCATGGGGATTTGTATGCACATAATACCATGTTTAACGAAGTAGGTAATTCTTATTTTGGGGATTTTGGCGCAGCTACATTTTATGCTAAAAACTCGGAAGAAGCACCTTATTTAGAACGCTTAGATATTCGCGCTTTTGGATGTTTGATTCAAGATGTTGTATCGCTGATGAGCACGGATGAAAAAGGTTTAATAACACTTTATGAAAAATGTATGTTGGAAGAGGTGTTGGAAAGACCAAGTTTTGAAGAGTTAGCGAAAGTTTTAGAGGTTTTGTAGAAAAAATCACATTCATTTATACGAAACGCATATTCTTTACGTTATCTAGTATATAACCTCAAATAAATACTATGAATAAAAACTACACGAAAACAATTTCAAAGTCTTCGTCAACGATTTTAGCATCTGAACCATCTACTAAAACAATCGAAGCAATTTTAAATTACAGTAAGTCGGTTACTGCAGTTAAAGTTTTGAAAGAAAAGACATTGGTTAATCTAAATTGATACCAAAATAAAAAGGCTACCCTAAACGAGTAGCCTTTATTATTCACCTTAATTTGGAATTTACTTATTTCTTAACACGCTCTACATACACTCCTGTACGCGTATCAATTTTAATTTTCTCTCCATTTTCAATAAACAACGGAACTCTAATTTCAGCTCCCGTAGCAATCGTTGCTGGTTTCATCGTGTTTGTTGCTGTATCTCCTTTGATTCCTGGTTCAGTATAAGTTATTTCAGACTCGATGTAGAAAGGTAGTTCAACAACTAAAGGATTTTCTTCTTCAGCATGAAATAGAATATTACATGTCATACCTTCCACTAAAAAACCTGGTTTTTCAACCATTTTTCCTGGAATATTTACTTGCTCGAAGGATTCGTTATTCATGAATACATATTCTGTACCTTCTTGGTATAAGTATTGGTAGTCACGGTTTTCAATACGAACTGGCTCAATTTTATGTCCTGCAGAAAACGTATTGTCAATTACTTTCCCAGATTCTATTTGTCTCATTTTTGTACGAACAAACGCAGGACCTTTCCCTGGTTTTACATGTTGGAATTCAATAATTTGACAAAGTTTATCATTAAACTTGATACATAATCCATTTTTAATATCTGCAGTAGTTGCCATAAGTAGTTAATTAATTGACTGCAAAATTAGGGAAAATGTAATGAAAACCAAAAAATATTATTTTAACAAGGTATATAATCGTGATTACCTCGTATTCCTTTAAAAAATTTTTAACAGCAAACTCTTTTTTCAATCTAAAGAAAGCCGTACCTTTACAAAAAATATATTAAAAATGGCAAGTAAAAGAAATTTTAAAAAAGACCTTAACAAAATGGTTTTTGACGTTGTTGAAGAATGTTTCAGCGTACAGTTATATAATGAATCTAAAACAGAGGTTACCAATAAATTAATCGAAGAAGTAATTGGATTCAGAAACAGTATGACTGAGAAAATTCACCAAGCAAAAACTTCTAAAGATTTCCCTGCTATCCACAAAGAAGTGGAAGAAACAGCGGTAAGCTTTATACACAAATTAAATGAATTAATGTAATTCTACATTTTTTTAAACGAAAACGGATTTTTAGAAGTCCGTTTTTTTGTTTTTATACATACCAAATCATTTAAAAATGCAGTACATCAAGTTTGAGCAACTTATCGAAAATTTAGAAAAGTTTGAATTAAAAGTAGATTCAGATTTTCAAATTGCTTGTTTGAAACGCGTGAAAAGTGGGGGAGACCTTCTCATCTTAAACGATAAAAAACAAGAAGCGATAATCGCTTTACTCGCTGGCTTTGTTGAAAAAATTCAAGTTCCAGCAAACGATGATGCACCCCGAATTCTTATTGTCGCTGCCGATAACCAATCTTGTTTAGATATTGAAGCCCTTTGGGTCAAAATTTCGAAACGTACTGAAATGATTCACACACTTACCTATGAGAATCGTGAAAAAGTTAAGCAACGGAATGATTTATTTAATGGCGCAGATATCGTGATTGGTACTCCAAAACGCGTTAATGAGCTTTATTTTCAAAATGGAATAAATATCAATCATTTGAAATATTTTTTAGTGATTGACTCCGAAAAATGCTTGAAGTTTAGCTCCGTTGCCCATGTAACACGTATGACAGAAAGTTTTCCGAAATGCCAAAAAATCATCATGAATCCTGCAATGGAGAAGTATACAGAACGTTTGGTGGATGCAGTGTTAGATAATCCGATGATAATTGAGTGATTACTCCTGCTTCGGCAATCCTCCTGTATATCTTGAAAATTTGACGTCGTCTCCAAGCAATGTAACCAGTACATAGCCACGAACAACGATGGCATTGTAACTTTTCATGTTTATGGTAGCATCATAGGAAGTTCCTTTTTTAATTTGATGTATGGTTCCTCCGGTCCAATATTCTCCATTATAGGTGAAATGTTCCATGACTTTGTAATTCAACCATTGCGATTTTGGAAGTCCTTTTTCAGAGAACTTTTCAATTTTTTTATTCTCATTTTTAAACCATTTGATACGCGCATAATATTTGTTGTCAAACTTATAACACTCCACTATCAGTTTTTGACTCTCATCTAACCACATACCCAAAATATCATCCGACTTGAAAGACGAACCGGAGAAAAGTAAAAGGGTTAGACTTATGAGTAATAACTTCATGGTTTATCTATTTTCTTCAAACAATAATTTGAAATTGGGGTCTAATTTTAGACTAGTTATTTTTTTTTGAGTTGCCCATTCCAACATGGTTTCTTTATCTTCAAAAACTAACGTTTTAATTTCTTTTGTATTGTCTTCATACAAAACTAAAAATTCTAAGGAGAAATGAAAGTTTTCTTTTTGATTTTGACTAAATTTTATTTTAGCTTTTTCTCCTGTTTGCGCTATCGAATACGTGAGAATTGGATGTCCAGACTGACAAATCCACTCTTCGTAAAATTGCGTAAGTTCCGTATCTGTCACTTGTTCAAATACATGAATAAAATCTTTGGAAGTTGCATTGCTGAATTTGTAGGTGTCATAATAGCTTGCAATCGCTTTCCAAAATAATTCTTTTCCGACCTGTTCACGAAGCATATGTAAAATCCACGCTCCCTTTTTATAAGCATTGGTATTTAGCATGTCTTGCGTATTGGTGGAAACAGTATCTTTCAATGGTAACATGTTATTGGCATAGAAACGAATTACTGCGTCCCGTTGATTACGTAACTGACTCAAAAATGCACCTTTCCCTTTATGATCTTCGATGTATAAATCGGTGAGGTAAGTTGCAAATCCTTCACTCAACCATAAATGGGGCCAATCGAGTTCTGAAGCTGAATTTCCAAACCATTGATGTACGATTTCGTGGGCAATTAATTCGTTGACGTTACCTTTTCCTGTTATCGCTTTCTCATCGTAAAAAATACAGCCTGCATTTTCCATACCTCCATACATAGTAGTTGACTGCACATTGTACAATTTCTCAAACGGGAATTTACCGATATGTGCTTCGAAATAGGCTAAAATAGTATCTGCTTGCTCAAAATCTTTGAAGCCTTTCTCCTTGTCTTGTGGATACACAAAATTGGTGATTTCTACTTGATTTTTCTTGCTTGGTAAGGTTTGTTTCTCGAAGTTAGCTGCTCCAAAAACGATTACTTTTGTTGGGATAGCGATAGTTGATTCAAAGTAAGTAGTGTTTTTTTTTGTTTTTAAATTTTCGATCCTTTTTTGTTGTAAACCATTTGAAACCACTGTAAAACTTGCGGGAGTTTCTACAGCAATTTTCACCATCGCCTTATCCGAAGGATGATCCACACAAGCAAACCAATGTTTCGCGCGCATTGGCCAGTTGTCTGCGAAGTAGGTACGATCACCAAATTTATTTTGTCCAATGATTAAGCCATCGGTAGGAATTCCTTCAAATTGAATAGTAAAATCTCCTTTTTTCCCTTTGTCCATATATAATGGAAATATGGTAACCTTCTCAGCATATTGTTTAAATGAAATAGGTTGATTATCCAATGTGATACTCGAAATTTTCATTCCTAAACTATCCTCAAACCTTCCCACCAAATCCAATTGAAAAGAATCTGTCTTTTGCAGAAATTGAATAGTCACATTTTCATTAACAACTATCTTGTTTTGTTTTTCAAAGAGATTAATCTTTAAATCATAGTTAAGTACATCCAGTTGTTTGAATCGCTTAAGGTAATCTTGTCCCATAGCAATATTAACTGTACTTAAACAAAGTAACAGACAAATTAATTTAATCATTTTCATAGTGGTGATTTAAATGAATTCTATTTGCACAATCCCATCGCGGTCGATGCTTGTTAATCGAACTTTACGGAAATTATTTACCAGTTCTGGATTAAAAGGAGTCTTTACTTTGACGTAATTTTCGGTAAATCCATACATCATTCCTTCTTCTTCCTCCGCTTCGAATAATACGGTGCGTTCGGTTCCAACATTCTCTTCATAAAAAGCCCGTTTCTTTTTGTCGGAAAGAATGTGTAACATTTTACTGCGCTCTTTGCGTTTTTCCATTGGTACGAACTCACCTAACTTAGGCGCACTGGTATTCGCGCGCTCCGAATAGGTGAATACGTGTATATAAGAAATCGGTAGACTTTGAATGAAGTTGTACGAATCTAAAAACTCTTCATCGGTTTCTCCAGGAAAACCAACAATCACATCCACACCAATACAACAATCCGTGCGTAAAGATTTGATTTGTGTTACGCGTTCTGCATACAAGGAACGTTCGTATTTTCTGCGCATTGCTTTCAAGATACGGTCGTTACCGACTTGTAATGGAATGTGAAAATGTGGAACAAATTTATGTGAATCAGTCAATGAAAAATCAATGATTTCGTTGGAAAGCAAATTAGGTTCAATAGATGAAATTCGGAAACGATCAATACCATCTACTTTATCTAAGGCTTGAATTAATTGAAAGAAATTCTCCCCTTCTCCTTGTCCAAAATCACCAATATTTACGCCTGTTAGTACTACTTCTTTAATCTCAGTTTGTGCAATTTTCTCTGCTTCTACTAATGTTTCCGAGATACTAGCATTTCTACTTTTACCTCGTGCTAAAGGTATTGTACAAAATGAACAAAAATAATCACATCCGTCTTGTACTTTCAAAAACGAACGTGTTCGATCACCATACGAAAACGATGGTATAAATTCTTTTGTTTCTTTAATGTTTTGATAAGAAACTTGCGCTTCTTCTTTTTTATCTGTTTGCTCTAAATAAGCTAGAATGTCAAATTTTTCATTCGCTCCCAAAACTAAATCCACTCCGGGAATTTTCCCAATTTCTTCTGGTTTTAGTTGCGCATAACAACCAACAATTGTTACGAATGCATTCGGATTCACTTTCAAGGCTTTTTTAACCAGTTGTTTACACTTTTTATCTGCATTGTCAGTCACAGAACAGGTATTTATCACAAAGACATCTGGGGAATCTTCGAAATCCACTTTTGCAAAACCAGCATCCTCAAAAAGTCGAGAAATAGTAGATGTTTCCGAGAAATTTAACTTGCAGCCGAGGGTGTAAAAAGCAACTTTTTTGTATTGAATCATAATGCTACAAAAATAAGGAATTACTTCGCAAGGGGAGTTCTAAAAATTATATTTTTTGAGGCAAACAATAAATTAAACCCGGAGTTTACAGATGTAAATGAGGAGTTTAATTTTGAAGTTGAACGAAGAAAAAGCAATTTTTTGAAGTTCACGAAAAATAAAAGCAGGCGATTGCAAGTAAGGATAAGACTAATCCAATACTTTTTTGAAGATTTAGTTTTTCTTTAAAAAGTACTAAACCAGCCAACGTGGAAGTAATCACTGTCGTAACATTTAATACTGCTAATACGGTCGAGTCAGACCAAGGTGTTGATGAATACGATTTTATGAGGTAATAAATGGAGAAATAATTGGGAATTCCCAACAATATACCAGCAATAATACTTTTTTTATCGAATGTTTCTTTTTTGCGTAAAATATTGATTAATAGAATTATTCCGCCAAAAATGCCAGCCATGCCTAAACCAAAAGCACTAAACAGGGGAGTGCTTAAATGTTCTAAATGAAAGGATTGAACGTAGTTTAAAATAAAATCTAGTGCCCCACATCCAATAAAAATTAGTAGGAGTACTAATACATTTTGAGATTTCTTGGAACTTTGATTTCCTGCTTTTTTCTCTATACTCATAAATACAACGCCGAAACAAGCTAAACTAATCCCAACAATTTTTAATAGTGTGATTGATTCATTGTAAAGTAAAATCATCAATCCCATGGAAATTGCCATACTCATTTTTACTGCAACGGAAGTGATGGATACACCGATACGCTGTGAACTGAGTCCCATTAGATAGAAAAGACTGATAAATAATATCCCACACAAAAACACAAATGGAATCCAAGAAGTATGTTCAAATGCGGCTTTGGTAAGTGTGTTTCCATACAACAAACTACCACAAATACATGCGGTGAGATAATTAATCACAATCGCTTGAAAGGTATTTACTCCATACTTAGGGAAAAGTTTGAAGAGGATGAAAATCCAAGTTGTTGCGAGTACGGAAATGAAGATGGAGAACATGAACGGAATTATGAGTTATGGGTTATGATTTATGAGTTATTTAAAATAATGATGTACCGTATCTCCTGCAAATGTATAGGTTTTATTAGGAGTTCCAGAAATCCGTGGACCTTTAATACCATCACCAAAGGTTTGCTTACCAACGATTACGCGTGCTTCATCCCAATATCCATCCACGAGAAAATGTTGAATTGTACTACTTCCTCCTTCTACAAACACAGAACTAATTTGTAGATTGTATAATACATCCAATATGTTCTTTGTGTTGATTTGATTGAGTTTGATTAATTCGACATTACCAATCGTTTCCGTCTTGATTTTATTGATAATTACCGTGCGATCACCGTCGTTATATACAGTAGAATCTTGTGGCATATTCAATTGACTATCAATAATAACACGCAAAGGATTTTTACCACTTACTTCACGTACTGTCAAACTTGGGTTGTCGTGCTCTACAGTTTTCCATCCAACCAAAATCGCTGGTTCTTGACTTCGCCAATGGTGCACTAACGATTGTGTTTCAGGAGCACTTATCCAATTTATTTTTCGTTCAGTAATTTCTTCTTCACGTGGTCGATCAATATAACCATCGAGTGTTTGTGCCCATTTCAAAACGATGTATGGACGATGTTTGTTGAGATACGTAAAAAAACGTTTGTTTAACGCTTTACATTCTTTTTCTAATACACCAAGTGTCACATCAATTCCTGCTTCTTGAAGTTTTTCAATTCCCTTGCCTGAAACTAATTCATTCGAGTCTACACAACCAATCACAACGCGCTTAAATTTGTGTGCCACCAATAAATCTGCGCAAGGAGGTGTTTTTCCATGGTGAGCACAGGGCTCCAAACTCACATAAATGGTAGCTTCAGATAACAGACTTTTGTCGTTGACAGAGTTTATTGCATTTACTTCCGCATGCGCCTCACCGTATTTTTGATGAAAGCCTTCGCCTATAATTTCGTCGTTTAGTACAATCACAGCACCAACCATAGGATTTGGAGCAACATAGCCACTTCCAAGTTGCGCAAGGTCAAGGCACCGTTGCATGAAACGGATATCAGAATTGTTTGTTGTTGACATAGCAATAAAGTTAAGTCAAAAGATCAATAATCCCTTCAAAATCTGGATAGTCTTTTATTAAATCTACTTTTGTAAACAATTCAAAATCTTCAAAATCAAATCCAGGTGCAACCGAACACGAAACGAGTGAATAACTGTCTTTTTCCAACACCGAAGAACCAAAAATAGTGTCTTTAGGAACAAGAAGTTGAGGGGTTTGTCCAGTTAACAGATCATTCCCAACTAAGTGTTGTGTATGACCTTTATCGGTTAATGTGTGAACTACTAATGGACTTCCTGAATGGAAGTACCAAATTTCATCACTTTTAATTCGGTGAAAATGCGAAACATTATCGGAGGTCAATAAAAAATAGATTGCAGTTTGAAGATTGCGTGAACCATCCAAACAAGTATCTATTGAACGATAGGTTTCTTTATAAAATCCTCCTTCTGGATGTGGTAGCAATTGCAGTTTTTCGATAATGGTTGAGATGTTAGTCATTTCTTTTTTATGCAAAATTACGAATTCAACCGAAATGAACACTTTGAAAAATATATCTTTGTATTTAAACTAGTTATTATGAAGCATTTTTCTTTTATAGCATTTTTTCTTTTCTCAATAAATTTAATTTTTTCCCAATCCCTTTCTGAACTAGTAAATAAGGGTGATAGTTGTTTGAAAATCAAAGAGGAATCGTTGTCATTACAGTATTATTCACGTGCTATAGAACTTGATTCCAAATGCAGTATGTGTTATTACAAAAGAGGTTCCGTATATGCGCAAGAAGGTTATTATCCAGAAGCAATAAAAGATTTATATTATACTAGTTTGTTGCGTGTTTCCCAAAAAGACGAGGTGTTAGAACACACTTTTTTTCTTATAGGAGAATGTTACAGCACCCTTAATCAGTCGGAAAAAGCAGTGGAGAATTACACTAATACCTTGTTGTTGAATCCTAAGCACCTTGATGCATTGGAAGCGCGTATTTATAGTTTTTTAGCACTAAAAAAATATGAGCAGGCATTAACGGATATAAAACGCTTTCAAAAAATAACAAAAGATAAATCTAAGGCGCAAATGTTATTCGGAAACTATTACGCTGCTATTCATCAACTTAAAAAAGCTAACAAAGCATTTACCAAAGCGATATTATTAAAGCCAACAGAAGGGAATTATTATGTGAAACGCGGAAAATTATTGCTTCAGCAAGAAAACTATGAAGATGCAATCCTAAATTTCTCTAAAGCAATCGAGTTAGACCAAAACAACGATGAAGCATTAGTCCAACGAGGAATTACATACCATAAAGTGAATAATATACTTGCGGGTTGTGCCGATTTTCGACGTGCAGCTTATTTGGGAAATGATGAAGCACGTGTAATGCTCGAAGCCCATTGCCCACATTAAATGATTTTTCTGGAGGCTTTTTTTTTGTTCGTCCATTTTCAAATTTCACACTGAGCTTGTCGAAGGGCAGCAAATTTTCAAATTATTTATTGTTCAATCGGCATCCCACTCTTCAAACTTGCTTTGTTATTATAAGGAAAGAAGTAACGAAAATCGAACGAAATATACGTTCCTGTCATACTTCCATAGATGACCATTTTTTGATGTTTCACCGTATTTTCATTACTTACTGCAACATCGAAAATAGGCTTGAAAGGTACACGACCAGAAGCTCCCAAGTAAAAGAAACCATTTCTTAGTGTACGATATTCAAAACCGATATTGGCATTCAGTTCTACTGCAAATACACTACGCATTCTCCCTTCTGCACGAAAAACGTTGTATTTATTGTAAATGAGATTTGTAGCGACGTTTGAAGGATTAAAAACAAAGGATGGCCCCATAGAAGTGTTCATGTATATTTTGTCTGCTAACTTTACAAAAAACAAGACGTTTACTGGGATGTCGAATGCTACAATTTTTAACGATTTATTGGTGGTAATTGCCGAATCTAATTGTGAAAATTGGATATTATAGTGACGTTGAACCTGATTTATACCTGTTTCTAAAGCAATATTTTTCTTGAATTGCACACGAATAACACCTCCAAACGAATAACCTAATTGTTGGGTAAATTCCCCTTGTAAGGTGTCGTTTTTGATTAATAAGCGCGATGAACCAATAAAATCACCTGCAATTAATGGTTTATATTGGATGCCGAAAAAAGCCTTTACGCGTGAGGTTGTTTCTTGCGAATAACTCCAAGCACTAAACGTTAATACCAATAAAAGCAGTAAAAAGCACTTCATTTATTTCCAAGTTGTCAAATATTCAATTGGTTTTCTGTGACTTTTCGGCCACTCAATTTCTGGATAACCCAAATAGATCATTCCTAAACATTTATCTTTTTCTTCAATTGCTAAAAAAGCATTCATTGCTGGGGTGTAAATAAATGCAGAGGTAGACCAATATGCACCAATACCATATGCTGCTGCAGTCAATTGGATATTGTGAATAGCACACGCAACCGCTTCTACTTCTTCAATTTCACGAATTTTTTCAGTCTCATCGCGTTTCATCCAGACTGCAATTACTGCAGATGCTTGTAATGGACGCGTTAGTAATTTTGCAACCTTGCTATCTTTTTGGTTTTCTTTAGGAGTTGTATCTAAATATAATTGCGCTTGAAAATCTGCAAGTTGCTGTCTAGAATCTTCCGTGAAAACAGTAAATCTCCAAGGTTGTGTGTTACCATGTGTTGGTGCCCAAATAGCATTGTTCAACATCGCTTCAATTTGTTCGCGATGTACTTTACGGGAACTAAATTGTTCGGGATAAATCGTTCTTCGATTTTTTATTAATTCGGTAATTTCAGAAAGGTTATATTTCATCGTTTTATTTTATTTTTTGAATTGCGTCCGCACTGTGGTCGCAATTCAATTCATTTCATACGCTCCAATATCTGGCGCGGTTGAAGATCTAGGATTTCCTTCAATATCAAAGGCATTCATTAGATTTGGATCAGCCCCCCCTTGTAAGGGAGAATTTACTTCAAAATGGTAATCGTATTTTGCAGGGTTTTTGAAATACGGATTTAAATTCCAAATAATATTTTTAAACATGGAACTGCTATTTTCGTTTTTCAATTTGATCAAACAGGAATTAAAATTCAAATTGATTTTCGCATTTGAATTTTGGATTGTATCCATTAAAATTTCAAGTTCTTTTGATCCATAAATAACAGAATTATTTATTGTACCCTCCATATCGGAAATATAGGTTGTTTTATCATTTGAATTATAATAATTGTTTTTGAGAACGATAGCGGCAGATTTTTCATCCCTTCCATAATCTAAAAGATGACATTGATTAATGTAATAGCTTGCACCTTGTAAAACAAATAAACCGTATTTTTCATTTTTTGAAAGGATACAATTTTCCATTTTTAATACTGGATTTGCAAATAAAAGCACACCATAATTAGCATTGTTTTCGATAATTGAATTAGTCAATGTCAATGTTGCTTGCTGATTTTCTTTATCTTGACTGTACACATGAACCCCAACAGTTCCATTTCTTATTTCCGCATAATTAATCGTAGACGCTTGCGCCTGATGAAAGTAAATCCCATAATATTGGCCGGATACTTCTTGGTAAAATTCTTCCAAACGGTCGCCTTGGAAAATTACTGGTTTCTCTTTCGTACCATTTACATGTAAAGCACCTTTATACACCATCAACATTCCTTTTTTGTGGAGATGAATCTTGGTTCCTGCTTCAATCGATAAGGTTTTTGCAGAATCAACCGCTACGGTTCCATATATTAAATGTGGTTTATCACTTTTCCAAAGACTTTCTTGAATGACTTCGTTGTTATGAATGTAAACGTCTTGTCCCCAAACAACTAAATTTAAATAATAATCCTTTCCATTCGTTCTAAATCGAATAGAATCTTCCACGACCATGGGTAAATTTTGATTGTTTACATTTAATTTGACATCCACAAAGGCAAATAAACTATCTTTCCCTTCGATACTTAAATTTTCAAATTTGGTTCCTGAAATACCATCTAAATTGACGCGAAATGGAGAGTTTTTTCCTCCCATTAATTCTACTTCTTGAACGATAACGGTTTTAGAATCTGGGTTGAAAATTTTGAACTGCTGTGTTGTTGAACCTAAAGTCGTGAAAACGGTGTCAAATAATAAGGTATCAACTGAAAACGTAACATTTGCTAAAGAAAGTCCACTTGATTTCTTGCACGAAGTGGATAATCCTACCATAAGTAGTAGTAATGATAAACAAGCAATAAGAAACAAGCGATTTTTCACAATGTATAATAACGTAAGACTTAATTATATATTTCAGAAGAAATTAAGAAAAATAGATTTTTTGAGGCAAACAAGAAATTAAATCCGCAGTTTACATTAGTAAATGAGGAGTTTAATTTCGAAGTTGAACGATGAAAAAGCATTTTTATTAATTTTTTAAAGTAGAAGGACAAACAAAATTTGTTGTTGCAATACCTGCTTTTTTTATCGCAGAAAATCCACCTTCCACATTGATCATCCCATGAAAACCTCTACTTTTTAAAATGGAAGACGCTATTACGGAACGATAGCCACCACCACAATAGATGAAAAAAGGCTTGTCTTTTGGAAATTCTGCTAAATGTTCATTGAGGTAGTCTAAAGATGCTAGATGTGCTTGCGGTAAATGCTCACTCTCAAATTCGTTTATTTTACGTACATCGAAAACGAGTGAATTTTCTGTTAATTCTGTTTTAAAAACTTCTGCAGAAATCGATTCAATGGAATCTACTTCTTTGCCAGCTTTTTTCCAAGCTTCAATACCTCCAGCTAAATAACCAACGGTGTGGTCAAATCCAACACGCGCTAATCGTGTAACAACTTCTTTTTCGCGCCCCTCTGGAACAACTAATAAAATTTCTTGTTTTACATCTTGTAATAATGCACCAACCCAAGGAGCAAATGTTCCATCTACCCCAATAAAAATAGCATTTGGAATATGTGCTTTAATAAAATCTTTTTCAGAACGAACATCTAAAACGACCGCATCCGAAGAATTAGCAATCAGTTCAAATTTTTCAGGAGTCAATGCTAAAGTACCCCGTTCGATTATGGTATCTATACTTTCATATCCTTGTTTGTTCAGCATCACGTTAAGAGGGAAATAAGAGGGAGGAGGAAGTAAACCATCCGTAACTTCTTGAATGAATTCTGCTTTTGTCATGTTTGCACGTAAGGCATAATTGCTTTGTTTTTGCTCCCCTAAAGTTCCTACCGTTTCCTTCGACATATGTTTGCCGCATGCGGATCCTGCACCATGTCCTGGGTAAACAATTGTTGCATCCGGTAAAGGCATAATCTTGGTATGTAAACTTTCAAATAATAAACCTGCCAATTCCTCTTGGGTCATGCTTGCTGCTTTTTGCGCTAAATCTGGGCGACCTACATCGCCTAAAAATAAAGTGTCTCCAGAAAAAATTGCATGTTCTTTGCCGTCTGCATCAATTAGTAAATAGGTAGAACTTTCCATAGTGTGCCCAGGTGTATGTAACACTTTGATGAAACAATCACCTAATGGGAATAGTTGTCCATCTTCTGCAATCGTAGCTTTGAAATTTGTAACAGCTGTAGGTCCAAAAATAATTTCCGCGCCTGTTTTTTCAGAAAGTGTTATGTGTCCACTAACAAAGTCTGCATGAAAATGCGTCTCAAAAATATACTTAATCTGCCCTTTATCTGCTTTCGCTTTGTCCAAATAAGATTGAATTTCTCTTAAAGGATCAATTATCGCAATTTCTCCATTGCAAATAATATAATATGCTCCTTGCGCCAAACAGCCAGTATACATTTGTTCTATATGCATGATTTTAATTTTAGGGTCTATTACAAAAGTACGATGTATGGATGGGAAAACAAATAGAAAAACTTTAATTGTTAACGAATTCGAATACCTTTGTACCATCTTTATTGTTCATTTTTATGTCAACCAAAATCGCTATCAGACCTCAAGTTCCAACCGCGCTTGTAAACGAAAACATGTCGTTGGAGGAAAAATTTCAAAATACAACCCTTCGTCCAGTAATTAAAATGCAACACGATTTACTTTTCTTGCGTTTGGAAAGTGAGTTAAGTCAAGCGGCATTTCAAAATTTGACTAGATCCGCAAAAAAACAATTTATTCAAACGGTTCTTTTTAAGGGTAATGCGATTCGAAGTGAAGTCGTTGGATTAATTTCTGGATGCTTTACCTTGGATGAATACACGTTTTACAGAGAAAACTCCAAAACGATTAACAAACGAATTATTCAGATAATTATTGAACGTGTGATAAATACGCTGGGGTTGTAATAAAATTTCACGCAAGAATTAGCTATACAACTTTAATATCGGCTGGCATGTAGGCACATACCAGGAGTGATGCGCTAGCATGCTGTTAAGGGTTGTTTTTTGGTGCAAAGTAGGTTTTAAAAACAAACTTTTTACGCCCATATTTAATAGGAATTAGTAAGAGTGCTGTGGAGGAGAGTAAGATTGGAGACACAGTCAACACAGTAAACAAAGTCCTGAAAGCATTGCTTTCTTCTTGTGTGAAAATTCCACTATAATTTGATTCTTGTTCTTGTTTAGGTCTTAATATAACTCCTACACTGATAGCTAGGCCTACTGAACCAATAAATGTATTAAAGAAGCCATGTGAAATAATTTCACGGATACTTGAAACTTCTATCCATTTGTCATCAACCTTGATTTTATCTTCGCTTATTTCATTTATTAATCCTTTTACTTTAAGGATAGAATCTTCCGAATAACCATAGACGAGTTTTACCATTTCACCAATCAGATAGACTTTTTTGACATCGCCGTTATCTTTCTTTTTGATATAAAAAGTACTCCTCGATTGAGCATAACTGATTGTGCCAACGATAATCATAAAAAGGGTTATAAAATATTTCATTTGTTCTAGAATTGTTTAAGATCAAATGTAATGTATGTTATAAAACTATGTATGGCATATATCGCAACAATCAATTTTATTAGTTGCAAATATTGCAATTGCCTATAAATTATAACTTTGACCTAAACTAGTTTACTAATCGCTGTACGTTCAAATAACATGGAATTTATTCTTTCTTGAAAAGTCCTAACACTCCATTTTTCAAGTTTACACATTTCAATGTAAAATTCTCAATGTATATCAGATTGCATCGGTATTATAAAGCGAAGATGAGACCAACTTAATTGTGTACACAGTGTGTGCACAATTTCTTTATTAAGGTAACTATGTACAAATCTTGTTGGAATATTTGAAATACTAATTACTTCTCCAAAGACTTTCTGTTTTTCGTATATTTGCACCCATACTAAACCGATGAACTATGTGTGGAATAGCAGGATTTATTGATTTCAATAAAAAATCTACGGAAAAAGATTTACTTGCTATGAGTCAAACCTTGTTCCATCGTGGACCAGATGGGGGAGATCTCCAGTTTTTTCAAGAACATAATTTTACCCTTGGATTAGCACACCGTCGACTCGCAATCATTGATATCACTGAATCCGGAAAGCAACCGATGCTGTTCAACCAACATTGGATTACCTTTAATGGTGAAATATATAATTATAAAGAAATTCGCTCAGAACTTAGTGCACTAGGCCATTCGTTTATCAGCGACTCCGATACCGAAGTTATTTTACATGCTTACACCCAATGGGGAGAAGCTTGCGTGGAACGATTCATCGGAATGTTTGCTTTTGTAATTTACGATATCCAGAAAAATGAAGTGTTTTGTGTGCGTGACCGTGCAGGAGTAAAACCTTTTTTCTATTACTTGAAAGATGGTTTGTTTTTGTTTTCATCTGAATTAAAAGCGTTTCATGCGCATCCAAATTTTGAAAAAAAAATAAATTTAGATGCAGTGGGTGCTTTTATGCAGTATGGGAATGTTCCTACACCTCACTGTATTTTTGAATATACCACAAAATTAAAACCGGGACATTATACGAAGTTTTCCTTGAGTCAACCACTAATTGAAATAAAGCAAACCCAGTATTGGTCGGTATATGATGCGTATAATCAACCAAAATTGGAGATTTCCTTCGACGAAGCAAAAAAAGAAACCGAAAAAATTCTGCAAAGTGCATGTGATTACCGAATGGTAGCAGATGTGCCAGTAGGTGTATTTTTAAGTGGTGGTTACGATAGCACCTGTGTGACTGCCTTATTGCAAAAAGACAGAACGGAGCCTTTAAAAACCTTTACAATCGCTGTTCCAGATATCGGTTTGAATGAAGCCGCATTCGCAAAAGAAACTGCAAACTTTTTGGGGACAAAACATACAGAAATTGCGTGTACCGAAAAAGAAGTGTTAGAATGGATTCCTGAATTGCCTTTTTATTACGATGAACCTTTTGCAGATAGTAGTGCGTTACCAACCACTTTAGTAAGTAAAGTCGCAAGACAAGAAGTCACAGTTGCCTTAAGTGCGGATGCAGGGGATGAGGTGTTTGCTGGGTACAATCGCTACAGTTATTTATTGAAATATAGGAGTAAATTAGAACAAATTCCTGGATTTGCGCGCAAGTCTATCGCGGGACTAATGAATGTTATTCCTTCGAATGCGCTACCAATTCTAAAACACAAATACAATTTTCATAACCGTTATGAAAAACTGAAGGGGATTTTGAAAGATCCTTCGGAAGAAAATATTATGTTGAGTTTAAGTCAACAGTACACGGATAAACAAATGAAAGAAGTAATGAAGGCTTCGTTTCATCGTTTGAATACAGCATATCAATCCAAAGAATTAGCGGCACAGTACTATTCGCCTTTAGCCTATATGCAAGCGGTGGATTATCAAACCTATTTGGTGGATGATATTCTTCAAAAAGTAGATCGTGCAACCATGACAGTGAGTTTAGAAGGGAGAGAGCCTTTCTTAGATCACCGGGTTATTGAATGGGCTGCTAGATTGCCGAACGACTATAAATTACACCAAGGAAATCAAAAATACATTCTGAAGGAAATTGTACATCAGTATGTTCCGAAAGAAATGATGGATCGACCAAAAATGGGTTTTGCGATTCCAATTGCAAAATGGTTGGCTACGGATTTACGTCCTTTAGTAGAAACGTATATTAACGAAGAGAAGATAGAAACCCAAGATATATTTAATTGGGAACATGTTTCTAAGTTGAAACAAGATTTTTTAGGCGGGAAAAAAGAGTTAGATTATAAAATTTGGTATCTCTTGATGTTTCAAATGTGGTACGAAAAATGGATGAATTAATGAAGTCTAAAAAAGTTCTCTTACTTTGTCCTTATCCAATTGGAAAAGCACCATCCCAACGTTTTCGTTTTGAGCAATACCTGCCTTTTTTGGAAGAAAATGGATTTGATATTACAGTAAAACCTTTTATCGATTATCAACTTTGGGATCTGCTATACAAACCAGGGTTATTTGCGCAAAAGACCCTAGGGATGTTGAAAAGTACATTTAATCGTTTTGCTTTATTATTCAATGTGCGAAAATACGACTTCATTTTTATGCACCGCGAAGCCATGCAATTTGGTCCACCAGTCGTAGAATTTATCTTGACAAAAGTATTGCGTAAAAAAGTATTGTACGATTATGACGATGCGATTTGGTTGAAAAATCACTCCGATAGTAATGCTTTACTTTCCTTTACAAAATGGTATTCTAAAGTAAATTCTATCTGTGGATGGGTACATACGGTGCAATGTGGAAATCAATATTTGGCAGATTTCGCGAAACAATACAACCAAAATGTACATATTGTTCCGACAACTATTGATACCGTTGGGATGCATAACAGAACCATTGATTATTCAAGGGAACGTTTAGCAATTGGATGGACCGGATCACATTCTACGATGCATTACTTAGATATGATTTATCCAGTATTATTGCGTTTGGAAGAAAAGTATGATTTTGATTTCTTGGTAATCTCTGACCGTAAACCGACTTTTGAGTTAAAATCTTTAGTCTACTGTAAATGGGATAAAATCAATGAGGTAGACGATTTATGTAAAATTGACATAGGTGTTATGCCTTTGAGAAATAACGAATGGTCGGAAGGTAAATGTGCATTTAAAGGTTTGCAATACATGTCTCTAGGGATTCCAACAGTCATGTCGCCAGTTGGGGTCAATAAATCCTTGATTCAAGACAAAGAAAACGGGTATTTAGTCGATACAGAAGAGGAATGGTATGACATACTTGCGTATTTATTAGAAAATAAAGAAGCGCGTATGCGTGTTGGTGCAAAAGGAGATGAAACAGTTGAGAAATACTATTCAGTGGAAGCTTTAAAAGCTAAGTATCTATCACTTTTTCAAGCAATGTAGTAAATCCACTCCGACGCCTGAGGCTCTCGAAGGCGAGGTTCTCGAAGGCTATTTAAACCTACCAGACGCTATCACTTTCTCAATCCCCTCCTCCAACTGAATCAAATCACGATTTAGTATTTCACGCATTTTAGAAATATCAGGCTGTCTACGTGTCATATCTCCATCTTTCAACGGTGGTAAATAAATTATTTTAGAGGTAGAATTTGTCTTTTTAATGATTAATTCAGCTAAATCTTTAATGGTATAAATAATATCGTTACCAACATTATATACTTGATTGATTGTTTCATCATTTTCTAATGCGCCAACACAAAACTCCGTATTATCATCGATGAAACAGAAAGTTCTCGTTTGACTACCATCTCCATATAAAGTTATATCCTCTCCTTTTGTAGCAGCAGACATGAATTTTGACATTACAAAATCTTCACTTTGTTTGGGTCCATACGTATTGAAAAAACGGAAAATAGTATAATCTAATCCATATTCTTGTTCGAATGAACGAAAATAGGCTTCCCCAACATTTTTTACAACAGCATATGGTAAGCGTGAATTTAAAGGGGTAGTATGTTCGTTTTGTGGCAAATGAACAGGTTCTCCATAAACTTCAGAAGAAGAAGAGAAAAACACACGTTTTACACCTGTACTTTTAGCTAAAGTCAAAACATTTTTAATCCCCTGAATATCTTCTAATACATGAATCGGATTGTCTAATGTTCTAAGTACACCAACCATTGCAGCGTAATGATACACATAATCAAATTGATAGGAAGTCATTATAGGACTAATCTCATCCAAGTGATTAACATCTGCAACAATAAATTTACAATTCGGGTGATTTGGAATATTTTCCTTTCTGCCAGTTAAAAAATTATCCACCAAAACAACGAAATAGTTTGGATTCTCTAATAGTTTTTCCGCTGTAGAACTCGGTACAAATCCTGCGCCACCTGTAATTAAAATCTTAGTCTTGTTACTTTGCATCATTAGTTTATTTGGAGTGTAAAGATATATGTTTTTCGATTACTATGAATTATCTAGTCTCTTTCGTGATGTTTTGTTCCCAAATCCATGCAGATGTTACCATGTCATCCAAGGTTTTCTCTGCTTTCCAATGTAAAAAATCGGAAGATTTTGTAGTGTCGGAATAAATGGATACAACATCCCCAGCGCGGCGTGGCCCCATTTCGTAGTTCAATGAAACACCTGCATTTTTCTCAAAACTTGCAATGGCTTCTTTAACACTCACACCATCTCCTGTACCTAGATTTATGACGTTATAGTTTAAATCTGTTTTTCCTTCAATTAATATATTCAATGCTTTAACATGCGCATTTGCAATATCGCACACATGAATATAGTCGCGTATACAAGAACCATCGCGTGTTGCATAATCGAAACCATGTACAAACATTTTGTCGCGTTTCCCTATAGCAGTTTGAGTGATGATAGGAATCAAACTTGTTGGTGGATTAATCGGAGATTCTCCAATCAAACCAGATGGATGTGCTCCTACAGGATTGAAATAACGCAATGCAATCGTTTTAAAGTTTACACCACATTTCGCATATAATTCTAATTGTTGTTCTCCAATTTGTTTCGTGTGCGCGTAAGGAGATTCTGCGGGACTAAATGGTGTGTTTTCAGTTACTGGCAGAGAATCAATGTTTCCATAAACGGAACAAGAAGAAGAGAAAATGAAATTGTCGATCTTAAACTGTTTGCATGCCTCAATCACATTAATTAAGGATTCTAAATTATTGTGATAATACAAAGAAGGATTTTCTACAGATTCAGGAACAGATTTAAATGCTGCGAAATGGATAATTCCAACTACATTCTCTAAGGTAGAAACAAAATCAAATAATCCTTTTTTATCGCACAAATCAAGTGGATGATTATATATTTTTCTACCAGATATTTTCGCTATTCTTGGAAATGTTTCAGCAGATGAATTCGAATAATTATCAATAGATATAATTTCAAAGTCTGTCTTGTCGATTAATTCTAGTATGGTGTGTGAACCGATGTAACCAGCGCCTCCAGTTACGAGTATTGTTTTTTTCATTCTTTATTTCTTAAGTGTTGCTGCATATTTATCACTCACTGCTTTCCAGTTGATAACATTCCAGATATTCTTCAAATAATCTGCACGTTTATTTTGGTACTTCAAGTAATAGGCATGTTCCCATACATCTATTGCTAGAATTGGTGTTCCTCTGTCTGTAACAAGATCCATTAATGGATTATCCTGATTACTAGTTGTTGTGATTTTTAACTCATTTGTAGGTGTTACAATCAACCAAACCCATCCGGAACCAAACAAATTTGTACCTGTAGCAGTAATTGTTTTTTGTAAGGAGTCTAAAGATCCAAATTGTTTTGTGATTTGAGCAGATAATTCTGCGGATGCTATTTTGGATGGAGTGGGAGATAATAATTCCCAAAACAAGGTATGGTTAAAATGTCCGCCGGCATTATTACGAACAACTGCAGTTTGTGTGCTTACTGTGTTTAATAATTCATTTAAACTTTTAGTATTAGATGTCCCGATTGCTTTGTTTAGGTTGTTTATATACGCTTGGTGATGTTTACTATAATGTATACGCATCGTAACAGAATCAATGGTTGGTTCTAATGCAGTGTATGCATACGAAAGTTTCGGTAAGGTAAAGTTTTGTGCAGATAAAAAGTTGGATAAAATAACGGAAGTAATAAGTAAAATCTGTTTCATAGGATATGTTTTAAAGCAAATTTAGACTTTTTTTCACACTTATGGAAGCATAGATGCAGGCGGAAAATTTCACTTGCAAAAATCTTTTTACTTTTGTAACAAATTTCACCTTTAGAAACGTTCAAATGAAAACAAATTTAATTGCAGAATTACAGTGGAGAGGAATGATTCAGGATGTTATGCCTGGAACCGAAGAGCAATTGTTGAAGGAAATGACAACTGGATATGTAGGCTTCGATCCAACATCTGATTCTTTACATGTAGGTAGTTTACTGCCAATTATGTTACTAGTTCATTTGCAAAATGCAGGACACAGACCTATCGCCTTGGTTGGTGGTGCCACTGGTATGGTTGGTGATCCATCCGGTAAATCTGCAGAACGAAATTTATTAGACGAGGAAGCCTTAAATAAAAACGTAGAAGGTGTTTCCAATCAGTTGAAAAAATTCTTGGATTTTGAAAATGGTGATAATAAAGCCTTATTATTGAATAACTACGAATGGATGCGGAATTTTTCGTTTTTAGATTTTATTCGCGATATCGGAAAGCATATAACGGTGAATTACATGATGGCGAAAGATTCTGTTAAGAAAAGAATCGAAACTGGAATTTCATTTACCGAGTTTTCTTACCAACTTTTACAAGGCTACGATTATTTACATTTACATAAAAACTTCGATTGTAAAATTCAAATTGGCGGTTCAGATCAATGGGGGAACATTACCACTGGTACAGAATTGATTCGGAGAAAAGGTGGGGGAGATGCTTTTGCTTTTACCTGTCCTTTATTAACGAAAGCAGATGGAGGAAAGTTTGGAAAAACAGAATCTGGAACGGTTTGGTTAGATCCAACTAAAACTACCCCCTATACATTTTATCAATTTTGGTTAAATGCAACGGATGAGGATGCGAAAAAATTAATTCGTTATTTCACCTTGCTTTCCAAGGAAGAAATTGTGCGTATTGAGAAAGAACACGAAGAAGCTCCGCATTTACGCGCTTTACAAAAAGCAATTGCAGAAGAAGTTACCACGCGCGTGCATGGGAAAGAAGCATTAGAAGCTGCTATCGTAGCAAGTAATATTCTTTTTGGTAAATCCACTTCAGAAGACTTACGTAAATTAAATAATGAACAATTTTTGGAAGTGTTTGATGGAGTGCCAAAAGCAATAATTTCTAGAACAGATTATACGGAAGGGGTATCTATAATGGATGCTTTAGTTGCAAAATCTTCTTTTTTAGCAAGTAATGGAGAAGCAAAACGCGAATTGAAAGCAAATGCGATTGCTGTCAATAAAGAGAAAGTAAATGAGACTTATTCATTGACTAATAACGATTTAATAAATGATAAATTTGTTTTGATAGGAAAAGGGAAGAAGACAAACTACTTACTAATTGTAGAAAATTAATTTTTTTTTAAAAGATTTATTGGAAAATTATTGCAGAAACAAAAAATGAGTGTATCTTTGCACAGCTTTTAACGAAAGGCATACACAATATTGAAAGTAAATCTAACTTTAGTTAGAGCTTGTTTAAAGTAGAAATATTGGTTTGGTAGTTCAGTTGGTTAGAATACATGCCTGTCACGCATGGGGTCGCGGGTTCGAGTCCCGTCCAGACCGCAAAAGTTAAAAGTTAAAGCCTTAGAGAAATCTAAGGCTTTTTTTGTTTACTATCTTTGTGAAAATAATTTTATGAAATACCTCCAACTAGCGTCCCTCGGTAAAAGATCTTACCTCCGTTATAGTCTGACTTTGACCGGGATAATTTCTGTTTTTATATTCGTAGGTCAATTTGCATATACCTTTGGTATGACATTGGTTGGTGTTCCTAATTCCGAGTTGTCGCATTATACCTTGGTGCAATCACAGGAATTAATGGGTGGGAATTTATTTTTCATCATTACTTTACTTCCTTTTGTCGCACTATTTTTCGCAATGCTATTAGCGATAAAGTTCATACATAAACGCCCAATCTTATCTATTTTCACTGCAAGACCAACCTTTGACTGGAAACGTTTTTTCTTGAGTTTTGGCTTGTTTGGAAGTGTCCTTGGGCTTGGCTTGTTGTATATGTCACTAACTAATAATGAAATACATTGGAATTACAAAGCAAATTCTTTTTGGATGCTATTAGGAATCTCTTTCTTTATATTGCCGATTCAAACTGCTGTGGAAGAATTATTGTTTCGGGGCTATATGCTACAGGGAAGTATCAACTTATTTAAAAAACCAATAATAGCTGCTTTTGTTTCTTCCATTCTTTTTGCAAGTTTACACATGGGTAATCCGGAAGTTGAAAAATTAGGACTTGTAATTTTGCTTTATTATTTTGCTTGTGGGCTTTTTATGGCGCTATTAACGGTGTTGGATGATGGCTTGGAATTGAGTCTTGGATTTCATACAATTAATAATATTTTTGGCGCCTTATTAATGACTAATAATTGGCAAGTTTTTCAGACGGACGCATTGTTTATGGATACTTCAGAGCCAGTTATAGGTTGGGATTTATGGATAATGGTGTTTGTTTGTTTTCCGCTATTACTTTTGGTTTTTCATAAAGTGTATAAATGGAAATCTTGGGGTAAAGTATTGTTTGAAAAAATTGATTTGGACGATAATGTACAAAAAGAGGAGATTTTATAATTAAATCGTATTTTTATCTAAAATAATTCCAATGCTTCAACTCACTTCGATAACCAAATCGTATTTTCAGAAAATTGCAGTAGATGATGTCTCTCTTTCTTTAAATGAGGGTGAGATTTTTGGTTTACTTGGTCCAAATGGCGCTGGTAAAACAACATTAATACGTATTATCAATCGTATCATTGAACCTGAAAAAGGCGAGATTCGGTACCAAGGTGAATTAATGAAGGGCAGACATTTAGCAGAAATCGGCTATTTACCCGAAGAAAGAGGGCTTTACAAATCAATGACAGTCTACGACCACGCTATGTTTTTAGGCAGGCTACGTAGAATGTCAAAAGAAGAGGTAAATAGAAGCTTAAATAATTGGTTAGAAAAATTTGAAATTACTTCTTGGAAAAATAAACGCATCGAGGAATTGTCCAAAGGAATGGCGCAGAAAGTGCAATTTATTTGTGCGGTGTTACATGAACCTAAACTATTAATCCTAGATGAGCCTTTTTCGGGCTTTGACCCTGTAAATGTGGAATTGATTCAAAATGAATTGAAATCGATGAAAAAAGCAGGTAAAACCATTATGCTCTCCAGTCATAACATGAAAAGCGTCGAAGAAATTTGTGATCGTGCTGCTTTAATTCATCAATCAAAAAAAATACTAGAAGGTAGTGTGTTGCAATTACGGGATGACCGGAAAGACGGACGTTATGCGATTAAGTTCAAAGGAAATATGTTGGCTTTTACACATGCACTTTGGACTGGGTTTGAACTACTTGAAAAAGAAGAGATTGCTAAAGACCGTTTTATAGCATATGTAGCAATGCGAGGAGAAAATAATTTTCAGGATTTATTGAAAACCTTGATTGGTCAAATCGAAATTGAAGCCGCTTGGGAAGTTCTTCCTTCCATGCAACAAATATTTATTGAAACTGTAACGGCCAAAAATATATGAATGTAAGTTGGTTAATAGCGCAACGTGAACTAAAAGAACGAATTAAAACACGTTCTTTTATTGGTATGGCAATTGCAGGACCGCTATTGGTTATGTTGTTGGTGTATGTTTTGTTTTCTATAGGAGAAAACAATAAGCCACATTGGAATGTATTGATTGTGGATCCGGCTGGAATCATGGAGAATAAAATATTAGCAAATACAACTGGAAGTATAAGCTATGATTTTGCAAATAATTATATTCAACTGAAAGATTTTGAAGGAAGTAAGCGTTTTCAAAAATACGATGCACTTTTAGAGTTAAACGAAAAAATTGTAAGTAACAAGGCTGCTTTTTTATTTTATAAAGAGAAACCAAGTTTTTTATTTGCTACGAGTATCCAATTTCATTTGGAACGTAGGTTAGAAGAAGTGATGGTCGGACGATTTACAAAGATGTCTGTACAAGAATTTAGAGGAATAAAACAGCCAGTAAGTATTGCGTTTAGAAATTTATATGATCCTAAAAATGAGTCGTATAGTTTGTCTAGTTGGGTTGGTTTTTTCTTCGGTGGAGTGATTTTACTTTTTATTTTGTTGTTTGGAATGACAATTTTAAGAAGTGTTTCTAGTGAAAAATCTAATCGTATCGTAGAAGTATTGTTGGCATCTGTAAAGCCTAGACAATTGATGTTCGGGAAAATTGCAGGAATTGGTATTGCTGCAATTCTTCAGTTTGTAATCTGGACATTGTTAATTTGGATAGGATTATTTATTTTAAGAGAAACGTTATTTCCGGATATGTTACATATTTCGAATTGGAATTTGTCAGAAGTTTCGAGTAAAACAGCGACAGGTATGGAGGATAGTTTGTTTCGTTCCAAGGCATATAATGATTTTGTCGAATTAATTTATTCCCGTATTCAGTTTGGAGATATGTTAGTTTTTTTCTTATTGTTTTTTATTGGAGGCTATATTTTTTATGGAACTTTTTTTGCTGCATTAGGAGCTACTTCTGGTTCTGAAAATGATGGACAGCAATTTGTATTGCCAATTATGGCATTGCTAATAATAGCTTTATGGGCAGGGTATTATGCGGTGCAAAACCCCTTAAGTGATTTGACTTATATTTTGTCTTTTGTTCCTTTTACCTCGCCAATGGTTTGTATGGTTAAGTTAGCGCAAGGTTATTCTTTAGGGGAAGGATATCAGATTTATGTTTCTTTTGCTATCTTAGCGCTGAGTTCATTTGCTACATTGAGAATAGCAGGGCGATTATATCAAAATGGAATTCTTCAATTTGGTCATCGTCTAAGACTTACACAATTTGTCACTTGGTTAAAAAATGGATAGTAAACGTATTGCAGTAATTGATTTAGGTACTAATACATTCAATTTGTTAATTGCGGATGTTTCTAAAGTGGAAATAGAAGTAATTCATGCAGAAAAAGATGGTGTAGCACTCGGTATGGGTGGATTAAATGATGGTGTAATCGTTTCGGACGCTATCCTACGTGCAGTGAAGACAATGACACATTTTGCAAGCATGTGTGATCGTCATGAAGTGGACGAGATTCGTGCTTTTGGGACTTCTGCAATTCGAGATGCGATCAATGGACGTGATTTCGTACAGTTGATTGAAAAAGAAACTGGTGTAAAAGTCGAAATAATTTCAGGTGAGCAAGAAGCAAATTATATCTACGAAGGAGTTAAATGGACGCATGAGTTCACGGAACAATCCATGGTGATGGATGTTGGTGGTGGAAGTACGGAGTTTATTTTTGCCGGACCTTATGGAGTAGATGCTTTGGTTTCCTTAAATATTGGTGTTTCTCGTATTTTTCAAGAATTAGAATTAAGTGATCCATTAACGCCAGAAGAATGTTTCAAAGTGGAAGAATGGATTTCTTCTCGTGCGGGTGAATTTATGAAAGGAAAATCCTGTGAAACTTTAATTGGTGCATCTGGTTGTTTTGAAACGTTTTATGAAATGATAAACAAACAACCACTTCCAAGTTTTACAGAAACAGAAGAATTGCCGATAAATGACTTTGTGCGCACCTTAGATTGGATTATTATGTCAAGCCAGTCTCAGCGTGATTTAAACCCGCATATCATTCCTATACGACGAAAAATGGCTCCAATTGCCGCGATTAAAACTCGTTGGGTGATTCAGCAGCTTGGAATACAAAAAATTGTGGTATCTCCTTGTTCGCTAAAAGAAGGGGTTTTACAATCCTAAGTGTTAATCGCGATTAACCCGCAAATATTGAGTCGTGATTCTAGTGTATCATGGTTAGGGTGTATAATGGTTCGGGTGAATCGAGATTCACCCAACACTAAACCCTCCCTAAAAGACAAAATCTAATACTGCGAATAAATCGCTTCCTGCGATCCATTATTAGCATGACATGTATTACAGGATGCACTGCTTGTTAGTGCGCCTCCCATAATCGAAGTGTCTCCATTGGATATGATTGCCGGATATTTCCCCGCGAAAGAAATGGTTTCGGTTGTGTAAAAGTTTCCGCTTTTGTCAATTGGAATAGATTTGCTAGCATCTGTAATGTTTCCATTTTCGTCTTTAGAGAATAAAACCATAACTGCATTTTGTATTGGTGTAGTTTTATCGCTTTTAAAAGCAGATCCGCAAATAGAAAAACATCCATTTCCATCGTTGCCTGATGAGTGACATTTTGTGCAGTCTTCTCCACGATTATGACTAGATCTGTTCGCAGTGCTAATATTGGTTTCTGTACAATTTCCAGAACCTTCGCGTTCACAAGAAATAAATAAAAAGCTTAAAAGTGCGAAAATTAAAATAGGGGTTTTCATAATAAATAATTTTATACGCAAGTATAACGACAATAAAACACTAAAGTAGTCTTGGTTGGTAATAAAACAATAGTTTGTAATTTGTCTAAATAGTATTATTTTGATTGTTAATAGGTTGTTTGGAAACAGGCTAAAATTCTAATGGAACTTCCATGATTAAAACTTTACTGTGTTCAACAAAAGAAATTGGTACTTCTTTTGTTTCTAACACGCCCATTCCGTCTCTGCGCGATAAGGTTTGCCCATCCACAATTAATTTACCTTCAATAACAAAAATGTAAATTCCAGTATTTTCCCCTTGCAAAGTATATGTTTTGGATGAATTAGCTTCCATTTCTCCAAGCGAAAACCAAGCATCTTGATGTATCCATCCACCTGCATCATTTGGATTTGGGGAGACGATTTGATTCCATTCGTTGGGTATTTGTGTTGCTTTTACATCAATTTCCTGATAGCGAGGTGTGACATTTTGTTTATTTGGGAAAACCCAGATTTGTAATAATTTCGTTTTATTAATAGAACTAGGGTTGTACTCACTATGGTAAATTCCCGTTCCTGCACTCATAATTTGTATTTGTCCAGCAGAAATTGTTGCCGAATTTCCCATACTGTCTTTATGTGCGACTTCTCCTTCTAATGGAATAGTAATGATTTCCATATTGTCATGCGGATGCTCAGGGAAACCAATGCCTTCTGACACTTCATCATCATTTAATACGCGCAATGCTCCAAAATGCATTCTATTTCGATTGTGATAACCAGCAAAACTAAAAGAATGTTTCGCTAACAACCAGCCGTGATCCGCAATGCCACGTGTGTCCGATTTGTGAAAGATTGTTTTCATTGGAATTTTATTTGTGTGGGAATATATTATGAACCTAAATGTACAATTTAAATTGCAATATTTCTTCATTTCTTTTGATAATTATCAAATATAAAATGCTAAATTATTTATTTAGTTAAATAGAAATATATTATTAAATAATAATTATTTATAATAATTTATATCAAGTTATACTTTATGTTTGTAACATCTTTTTATTCCTGTAAAATCGTATTCGAAAATCAATCCTGATTTTGTAAATTTGATAGTCAAATTAAAGTTTATAGTGGCTTCTAGAAATTAGATTTTTTGAGGCAAACCAAAAATTAAATCCGGAGTTTACTTTAGTAAATGAGGAGAGAAAGCTTTGCTTTCGAAGACCAAACGGTAGTGCAGGGAATTAAAAGGAGTTTATAAAACGAAAAAAGCAATTTACAGAAGACATCATGTATTTAATATTCGATACCGAAACAACAGGTCTACCTAAAGACTGGAAAAAACCATTTACCGATACTGATAATTGGCCTCGCGCAATTCAAATTGCATGGCAGTTGCATGATGATTTAGGAGAGTTAATCGAAGCAAAAGATTATATCATTCAACCTATTGGTTTCGATATTCCGTACGATGCTGAAAAAATACATGGTATCTCTACGGAGTATGCATTGCATGAAGGGGTGACCCTTGAGCGAGCAATGGCCGAATTTCAAGAGGCTATAACAAAATCTAAATTCATTGTTGGACAAAATGTTGGTTTCGATAAAAATATTATAGGTTGTGAATTCCATCGTTTAGGATTAGGAAATGAATGGCAAGATTTACCTGTTTTAGATACATGTACGGAAGTTACGGCAACCATGTGTAAATTACCTGGAGGACGCGGAGGTAGATTTAAACTACCAACTTTATCTGAGTTACATAAAGAGTTATTTAACGAACCATTTGCGGAAGCGCACAACGCAACAGCCGATGTGGAAGCGACAACCCGTAGTTTCTTTGAATTAATTCGTAGAGAGGTATTTACTGTTGATGAATTAAAGCAAGAAATCACATACTTTAATCGATTCAGAGAACATAATCCTACACTTATTCAGCCAATAGGATTAGAACATATAAATCTAAAAGAAGCGAGTGCTGCTCTAAAAGCGGAAACGAAAGGTGCGGATCAAATAATCGGAACTTCCTCAAAAAAAGATATTAGTCATCTAAATGATGTTCCATTTGTTCATTTGCACAATCATTCCCAATATTCGATTCTTCAATCTACAATTTCTATTCAAGGTCTTGTCCAAAAAACAATAGAACTTGGAATGGATGCGGTTGCACTAACGGACATAGGTAATATGATGGCTGCTTTTCATTTTGAAAAAGCAATTAGTGGGCATAACAAAAAGGTGCGAGAAGAACGAAAAGAGGCGGAGGAAGCTGGTCTTGAATTCTCCAAGAAAGAAATTGTACCCATAATTGGATGTACATTTAATGTTTGTAGTAATCATTTAGATAAGACACAGAAAGATAATGGTTATCAAATTGTTTTATTAGCAAAAAATAAAGTAGGGTATCAAAATTTAATTAAACTTTCATCGATTGCTTTTACGGAAGGTATGTATTATATACCACGAATCGATAAACAATTAATTAAACAATATCACGAAGATATTATTGTATTGTCTGGTAACCTTTACGGTGAAGTTCCTAACATGATTTTGAATCTTGGGGAAAAACAAGCGGAAGAAGCATTGCTTTGGTGGAAGGATTTATTTGGCGAAGATTTCTATTTAGAAGTAATGCGTCATGGACAAGAGAATGAGGAGCGTGTCAATCAAACCCTCATTAAATTCGCGGAGAAACACCAGGTTAAATTAGTTGCTACTAACAATACCTTCTATTTAAATAAAGCAGATGCTGTTTCGCACGATATTTTATTGTGTGTAAAAGATAACGAATTGGTTTCAACACCTGTGGGGCGCGGTCGTGGGTTTAGATATGGCTTGGAAAATCAAGAATATTATTTCAAGTCTGCGGATGAAATGAAAGAATTGTTTGCCGACTTACCGGAAGCAATTGTAACGGTTGGTGAAATAGTTGCGAAAATTGAACCATTTGGCTTAGCAAGGGATGTATTATTGCCTGCGTTTGATATTCCGGACGAATTTCAAGACCCACAAGACGCGATTGATGGTGGAAAACGCGGAGAAAATGCGTTCTTGCGTCACTTGACTTACAAGGGTGCCGAAAAACGTTATCCGGTGATTACGGATGAAATTCGCGATCGTATCGACTTTGAATTAGCAACGGTAGAACGTACTGGTTATCCTGGTTATTTCTTGATTGTACAAGATTTTTGTCAAGCGGCGCGTGATATGGGTGTTTCTGTGGGACCAGGACGTGGTTCTGCTGCTGGATCTGCAGTTGCGTATTGTACTGGAATTACGAATGTGGATCCAATCAAGTATGATCTACTTTTCGAGCGTTTCTTGAATCCGGATCGTATCTCCATGCCGGATATTGATATCGATTTTGATGATGAAGGTCGCGGCCGTGTAATTGATTGGGTAATTGAAAAATATGGTTCAAACCAAGTAGCGCAAATCATTACTTATGGTACAATGGCAGCAAAATCTTCGCTGCGTGATACGGCACGTGTATTGGATTTACCATTGTTTGAAGCGGATCGACTGGCGAAGTTGGTACCAGATATTTCACTTAAGAAATTATTTTCCCTAGATGATGCAGAATTAGCATCCAAACTAAAAAATAAAACGGAAGACATTCAAGCGGCGAATGAATTAAAACGTTTGTCGCAAGGAACAGATTTGTCTGCCAAAGTAATTCAGCAGGCGAAACAATTGGAAGGTTCTGTGCGAAATACGGGGATACATGCATGTGGGGTAATTATTACACCATCCGATATTACACAATTTGTCCCTGTTGCAACTGCGAAAGACTCGAATATGTGGTGTACCCAGTTTGATAACTCAGTAGCTGAAGAGGCTGGATTATTGAAAATGGACTTCTTGGGGTTAAAAACCTTAACCCTAATTAAATATGCGGTAAAAAATGTAAAAGAACGTCATGGAATTGATTTGGTTCCAGATGAATTCCCGGTGGATGATACCGCGACCTATGAGTTGTTCCAACGAGGAGAAACGGTTGGTATCTTCCAATACGAGTCTGCTGGAATGCAAAAATACATGAAGGAGTTAAAACCGACTGTATTTGCCGATTTGATTGCCATGAATGCCTTGTACCGTCCGGGTCCAATTGAGTACATTCCTTCGTTTATTAAGCGTAAACATGGGGAGGAACCGATTGTGTATGACGTAGATGCATGTGAGGAATACTTGAAAGAAACATACGGTATTACTGTATACCAAGAGCAAGTAATGTTACTCTCGCAAAAATTAGCAGGTTTCTCTAAAGGGGAAGCAGATACGCTACGTAAAGCGATGGGTAAGAAACAAATTTACTTACTCGACAAAATGCGTCCGCAGTTTATTCAACAAGGGAATGAACGCGGGCATGATACGGTTGCTTTAGAGAAAATTTGGAAGGACTGGGAGGCGTTTGCTTCGTATGCTTTCAATAAATCGCACTCAACGTGTTATGCGTGGATTGCTTACCAAACTGCTTATCTAAAAGCGAATTACCCAGAGGAATACATGGCATCGGTACTTTCGAACAACATGAATGACATCAAATCAGTGACATTTTTCATGGAGGAATGTAAGCGTATGGGTGTTCCTGTTCTCGGGCCGGATGTGAATGAGTCTTCTTATTTATTTACGGTAAACAAAGAAGGGGCGATTCGTTTTGGTTTAGGTGCAATTAAAGGGATGGGAACTGCGCCAGTGGAAGCGGTGATAAAAGAACGTGGTGAAAATGGTGCCTATACTTCGATTTTTGAATTTGCAAAACGCGTGAATTTACGAGTATGTACCAAAAAAGCATTTGAAAGTTTGGCGTACGCTGGTGGTTTCGATTCGTTTAAAAATGTACACCGTGCGCAATATTTCAAAGAAGATGGGTCGGGTAGAATGTTCTTAGAAAATGCGATTCGTTTTGGAAATAGTTTTCAAGAAAATGCAAATTCTTCGCAAGCATCTTTATTCGGGGAAGCTTCCGGAGCAGAAATTCCTGAACCTGAAATCCCAAAAGCGGACGAATGGCCTTCCATGTATAAATTGAGCAAAGAAAAAGAGGTAGTAGGTATCTTTATTTCTGGTCATCCACTAGACGATTTCCGTTTGGAGATAGAGTCGTTTTGCAATGGACAAGTTTCGATGTTGAATAATCCGGTGGAAAATATCAATAAGGAAGTTTTGATGGCAGCGGTAATTTCAGAATGTGAGAATCGGATGACTAAAAATAATGAACCATTTGGTACAATGGTGATTGAGGACTATACCGATTCGTATAAATTATTTTTATTCAGAGAAAATTATTTAAAGTTCAAGCCGTTTTTTGTTCCAGGTACTTTTGTGTCAATCAAAGGGAAATTCGAAATTCCACGTCACCGAAAAGAACCTGAGTTTGTGATTCAAACGATGGAATTATTACACGATTTAAAGGAGAAAAGAGCAAATACCATTCAACTAAAAATTTCCAACAAGAAACTAAATCAAATCATGATACAAGATTTGAATCGTTTATTCTTGGAAAACGAAGGCCGCTGCGCAGTGAAATTCGTGATTTTTGATCCGCTCGATAACTTGGAGGTTACTTTACCTTCCAAAAATATCCGAATTGATCCGAATAACGATTTCGTAAAACGCTTGAAGGAATTTGACTTGGAATTTGAATTGATGGGGTAGGGTAATTAAGGCTTCACATGTACAATCTTACCATCTTGCATAATCACAAGTTCGCTATTGATTTTTCGTTTGTACTCCACCAATTTTTCATAAACTAAATCCATACTCGCAATGATTTTATCGTTTGTTTCGGATGGATATTCTTTAGATGTTTTATCTTTTTTCATGACAAATTGAATTTAGATAATTATAAAAATTAATATTTTTTATTCTAATAATATTAGTTGAATCTTTTTCAGCTATTAACTCAGGTCCGCCATTAGAATTATTAAAGATAGTTAAATTGTCTACGATTTCCGAATATATCTCAAACAGATTCTTAAGTCCATTTTGATACCTTCTCGCGATTACATCGGCTGGAATGTTATGTCCACCTTCCAAAACTCTTGTTTTTACACGATCAATTGCCAATTCAATGGAGTCCAGCGAAAAAAACACCAAAGTCACGGTATAACCCAAAGATTGAGCCTGCTTAATAGTTTTCTTATAACTTTTAGTAGCTAAGGTGGTTTCAAACGCAAAAGTTTTACCTTGAATAAGCAATTCTTGAATACGGTGCAACATGATTCTACCCGCTTCAATCCCAACTTTATCTGGTTGAAAAGGAGAAAGTCCTCTCGCAATTTCATCTGCATTGATAAACTCTTTACATTCCAAAATATCTGGAAGTATCGTAAATGAAGCTGTAGTTTTACCGGCTCCATTACAACCTGCGATGATGTAAAGTTGTTTGTTCATTGTTTTCAAAATTACGATTTTGTGTGTTCAAATTTGATAATTATTACGTTTTTGTTCTCCTATTAATTGAAATTTTGTTTAGTTTGATCTTTTTTCTAGTCAATCCTCAAGAGCGAATGATTTCATTCACTTATTTTTTACTTTACCCAGATTATACCCGATTCAGATGGTAGTTACTGGCTCATTTTACTTAATAATTCCTTATTTTTGTAACATGCAAGATTCGTTTAAACACAAAGGACTCCGTAAACTTCTAATCGAAGAATTACGTCAAAAAGGAATTTCGAATGAGAAAGTATTAGAAGCTTTTTTTGAAGTTCCGCGTCACTATTTTTTAGACCTTGCCTTCGAAAAACAAGCATATTCCAACATGGCATTCCAAATTGGTGCTGGTCAAACCATTTCCCATCCGTATACGGTAGCATTTCAAACCGAATTATTGCAATTAACAAAAGGGGAGAAGGTATTAGAAATCGGAACAGGTTCAGGATTTCAAACATCGATTTTGTGTGCAATGGGAATGAAAGTGTTTTCCATTGAACGCCAAAAAGAATTATATCTAAAAGCAAAGCCTATCATTCATCACATGCATTACAATCCTAAATTGTTTTATGGGGATGGATACAAAGGAAGACCGCTAGATGCACCTTTCGATAAAATATTAGTGACCTGTGGCGCGCCATACATTCCAGATGCACTTTTACAACAATTAAAAGTAGGAGGAATGCTAGTAATTCCTATCGGAGAAGGAGAAACACAATTAATGCAACGTATTACCAAAATTTCAGATACAGAGTTCAAAACCGAAGAATTTGGGGTGTTTAGCTTTGTTCCGATGTTGGAGAATACGAAATAGAAATTTTAATTGAAAGATTTAAATTTCACATACTTTTTTCACTACCTTCATCATACATTTTTAATTCAAACTACATGGGAGCGAACATTCCTTCAAGTGATTTAGAACGAGTAGTTATTCTTGGTGGTGGATTTGCAGGGATAGAGTTAGCAAAGAAACTTTCGTCTAAAAAGCATCAAATTGTTTTGTTAGATAAAAACAATTACCATCAATTTCAACCTTTATTTTATCAAGTAGCAACTGCAGGTTTGGAGCCAAGTGCTATTTCGTTTCCCTTTCGAAAATTGTTTCAGAAAAATAAGCAATTTCACTTTCGTATGACATCGGTGGAAGGGGTAGATACCGCAAACCAGGAAGTGTATACAGATATTGGTGTTATAAAGTACGACAAATTGGTAGTTGCGATGGGAGCGACAACCAATTTCTATAACAATGCACAAATCAAAGCGAATGTTCTTCCATTAAAATCTACGGCGGAAGCCTTAAACCTTCGTAATACTTTATTCAATACCTTTGAAAAAGCGCTATTAGAAAGTAATGCAGCGAAACGCAAAGCATTATTAACAGTGGTGATTGTAGGTGGTGGAGCAACGGGGGTAGAAGTTTCCGGGTCGCTCGCGGATATGCGAAAGTTGATTTTACCCAAAGATTATCCAGAAATCAATTTTGATGAAATGGAAATTTATTTGGTGGATGGAGCCGAACGCTTGTTGAGTGGAATGAAAGAACATGCTTCCCAAAAAGCAAAAGAATATTTACAGAAGTTGGGTATCCAGTTGATTCAAAAAGCACATGTGACTAGTTACGATGGTTCGATCTTGGTGTTAGGAAATGGCGAAGCTATTGAAACGAAAACGGTTATCTGGGCAGCTGGCGTAAAAGCAAATGCACTGAAAGGTATCGAAATGGAATTGATATTACCAAATAACCGAATTTCGGTAAACGAATACAACCAAGTGAATAGCTATTCCAATATTTTTGCGCTTGGTGATATTGCTTCAATGTCGAATGACATTCCTTATCCAAAAGGTCATCCACAGGTCGCGCAAGTCGCGATACAGCAAGCTCGTTTATTAGGAAGAAATTTGAATCAAAAATCTACAAGTGCTTGGAAGAAATTCGTCTACAAAGATTTAGGTTCTATGGCCACAGTTGGTCGTAACTTAGCAGTTGTCGAATTTCCTAAAATGAAATTCGCAGGATTTTTCGCCTGGTGTGTGTGGATGTTTGTGCATCTTATTTCCTTGATCGGTACAAAAAACAAACTACAAACCTTTCTAAACTGGGTGTGGAATTATTTTACCTATGACCAATCTTTACGACTCATTTTATCACCTAAGAAAGAGGAGAAAATTAATGTTGATTCAGAAAAATAGGATTGAATTTTATTAATTTTTTTGAAACCATAAAATGGCCATTTAGGAAGTTTCTGTAGAAAATAAGTGCAATGGAACGTAGTCAAACCCTTGTTTGAACCCAGCCTTCTGAATTTTTAGTATGAAAATCAGCTAAAGGCGTTTGTGAGTTTGGGTGAAGACATTGAAATGAAAATTAATTTTCAATGAAAGTTCCTAGAGGCCTAGACTTTTTGGCTCCACCTTTTTGGGCGATGCAAAAAGGTGGAATCAATAATTAAAAAATCAATTAAGCGTATAGTTCTGTTTGCAATTCTGCGATTCGTGCATCCGCTAAATAATCATCATACGGCATCATCTTATCAATAAATCCAGTTGGAGTAATTTCAATAATACGATTAGCAACCGTGTTTACCAACTCGTGGTCATGCGATGTGAAGATAAGATTCCCAGGGAAATCACGCATTCCATTATTCAATGCAGTAATCGATTCCAAGTCTAAGTGGTTTGTTGGTTCGTCCATCATCAATACATTTGCTTTCGCTAACATCATTTTGGATAACATACAACGTACTTTTTCCCCTCCTGATAATACTTTTGCAGATTTCAAGGCTTCTTCTCCGGAGAATAACATTCTACCTAAGAAGCCACGGATACTTACTTCTTCTTTTTCTTCGTCCGTTTGTGCGTATTGACGTAACCAATCAATTAAAGATTGATCATATTCAAAATACGAACTATTATCGTTTGGTAAATATGCAGTACTTATGGTAGTTCCATATGTGAAATCTCCAGTCTCCGCTTTTTGATTGCCATTTAAAATTTCAAAGAAAGCGGTGATTGCAACGGAGTTTTTAGAAATGATAGCCACTTTGTCTCCTTTGTTTAAAGTAAAGTTTAATCCTTTAAATAAGGATGTTCCTTCAACAGATTTCGATAAATTAGAAACCGTTAAGATTTGATTTCCTGCATCTCTATCCGCTGTAAATCCAATTCCAGGATATTTACGAGAAGATGGTTGAATTTCATCTAAATCTAGTTTATCCAATAATTTTCTACGGCTAGTTGCTTGTTTTGATTTTGAAGCATTTGCAGAGAAACGAGAAATAAAATCTTGTAATTCTTTCTTTTTTTCTTCTGCTTTTTTGTTCTTATCGTTACGTTGACGTGAAGCTAATTGAGAAGATTGATACCAGAAAGAGTAGTTTCCTGAGAAAATATTGATTTTACTAAAGTCTATATCACAAATATGTGTACAAACAGTATCTAAAAAGTGACGGTCATGCGATACAACAATCACGGTGTTTTTGAAATCTAACAAGAAATCTTCTAACCATCCAATCGTTTTTAAGTCCAAGTCATTGGTAGGCTCATCCAGTACAAGTACATCTGGGTTGCCAAACAACGCTTGTGCTAATAATACACGTACTTTGATTTCGCTTGGTAAATCAGACATCAACGTATCGTGTTTCGACTCATCAATTCCTAAGTTACTCAATAAACTTGCAGCATCTGTTTCTGCATTCCAACCTTCTAAATCCGCAAATTCACCTTCTAATTCGGAAGCACGCATTCCATCTGCATCCGAAAAGTCTTCCTTAGCATACAATGCATCTTTTTCAACCATGATTTCAAACAAACGTTTGTGCCCCATGATTACCGTTTGTAACGCTGGATACACATCAAATTCAAAGTGATTTTGACTTAATACAGCTAAACGTTTTCCTGGTTCTAATTCAATTCGACCACTTGTTGGGTCTTGATCACCAGTTAATATTTTTAAGAAAGTGGATTTTCCAGCACCATTAGCACCAATCACACCATAGCAGTTTCCTTGACCGAATTTTAGGTTAACGTCATCAAAAAGAATACGTTTTCCGAATTGTAGAGATAGATTATTTACAGAAATCATGTTTATTGAAATTTAGCGCAAAGATACAACGTTTTATTGGAAAATCTTAAATCGATTTTGTATTAACTTTTAGTACTTAAACAACGCATTTTCAAATTTTAAACTGAGCCAGTCGAAATTTATGCTGAGCCTGTCGAAGCATCGATATTCCATCGTGAATTTTTCCACTCTTTCTGCTCTTCTTTGGTTAAGAAAGTCCAAGCGATAATGCGACTCGTTTTATTTCCCTGTCCCATTGGTATCGTTTTTACTTCTAACGCGCGGTATTTTTCAAATGTTTTATAGGCGTTTTTTAAATTTGATTGCTTGGAAACTAATGTAGTAAACCAAAAAACATTCTTATCGAATTTTGTACTTTCTCGGATTAATTTATTGACAAACCAATCTTCACCACCTTCACACCAAAGTTCGTTGCTTTGACCTCCAAAATTTAGGGTTGGAACTACTTCTTTGTCCTTAACTAAATTTGTTACTTTACGAATAGTTCCTTTAAGTGCATCTTCTTGACTTCCGTGAAATGGTGGATTACAAAAAGTTACGTCGATAATTTCTTCTTTTGTTATTGCACCAAACAACAAATCTTTTAGATTTTCTTGTAAACGTATTTCTACAAAATCTTTTAAATTTTCATTCTTAGAAATAATGTTTTTCGCTGACTCTACAGATACGGGATCAATGTCTGAACCGATAAAACTCCAACCATATTCTTGGTGACCAAGGATAGGGTAGATACAATTTGCCCCTGTTCCAATGTCTAGGCATTTAATTTCAGGACCCATAGGGATATTTCCGTAATTATACACCTGCAATAAATCTGCAACGTGGTGAATATAATCTGCTCTACCTGGGATTGGGGGACATAAATAATTTTCTGGAATGTCCCAATAGTTAATATCGTAATGCGCTAGTAGCAAGGCTTTATTCAATAATTTTACTGCTTCTGGGTTCGCGAAGTCTATGGTGTCTTTTTGATTGAATTCGTTTTTGCGAACAAAGGGTTGAAGTTCTGGGAGGTGTTTGGTTAGTATTTGAAAATCATACCCTTCGATGTGTTTGTTATTACTATGTAATTTTGGTTTTGTGATTTCTTTGATTTTTTTTCCCATGATGACATTTTTAGCTACAAAGAGCATTGAAGTTTCGCGTAAAGTTCGTAAAGATTTATTGATAGTATACTAAATGATGAAGTTTCTTTGTGGTTTTTAAAATTGCAAGTGGTTTTAAGACAAAGGTTACTATGGTATAAAGTAGGAAATTTTTAACACTAAGGGCTCAATGTCATGGAGAAACACAAGAATCAGCAGTAAAATAATGATTCCTAAAGTGATCAAATAAAGAAACGTCTCATAGATTTAACCATAGTTCAATAGAAGGTTAAAATTGAATTTTGTAAACGAAGTTTGGGAAGAATCCGATTTGATATGCTGTGTTAATTGTGTTTTTTACCGGGTTATATCGCTGTGCAAATACATTTTTGTGATTAGTTACGTTTTGAATATCAAAAAAGATGGATTGAGACAATTTGTGTTTTGTACTATTTTTAACAAACCCAAATTTAATATCTAAACGATAAAAAGCAGGATTACGTTCAGAAAAAGCAACATCCCCTTTTTGGGAAATTTGAATACCAGCGGCTTGTGATGCGGCTAAATCAATCGGTGTGAAATACCTTCCGCCAGCAGTTGTCATTTTAATATCGATCGTAAATCGATTCTTTTTTTCTTTTCCTAATAAAAACTCTTTACCAACCAATAAATTGGCAACATATTGACCATTAAAAGCTGTGTTATGTGTTTTTAAATCAGTGCCTTTATAGGTAGATTGATAGAGTGAACCTGTTGCTAATCCGTAGTAACCTTTACTGAAGAATTTTTCAATGGTTAATTCAATTCCATAATTTTCACCTGTCCCCTTGTTTACTAAGTATCCTTGCTCGTTTGGTATAAAACTAGCCCCAACATTTAAGATGGAGTAACTACTATCGGAATTAGATACAGGAATGTTAAATAAATGCTGGTAGTAGATTTCAGATTTAAATCTCCAATTTTTCGCAGGAAAGAAATCATAGCCTAGAACATAATGTACACTTCGTGTAAAATCTAAATTTTTATTGGATTGTATATAGGAATTATCGATAAGCTTTGTTCTGTAGAAATACACATCCGTAGGTTGCATTTGAGAGTGTACACCAACACCTGCACTAAATATGTTTTTTTCATTAACTTGATATTTTAAACCTGCACGTGGCTCAATTGACTTTGAGTTATTTAAAGTTAAAAATTGACTGTGTAAACCAGCGTTTAACGTCAGTTTTTCTGTAAAACTATATTTGATTTGTGCATACCCTTGTAATAAAGATGTATAGTCTTTAAAATCCCAGATTTGCGTCCAATCCGGAGTAAAAGTTCTGTTTCTGTAAAATAAATTGAGATTTATTAATTCTTCTATAAATCCAATTTTCACAAATAATTTAGAATTGATTTTGGAATTGAAAGAGGTATTTGCTATATAGCGTAATTGTTCTGTTGCGTTTTCTATAACACGAGTAACTGCAGAAGTTTGTTTGTTAATAGTGTCTTCGTCATAATCTGAACCTAAATAGGAGACACCAACAACTGTCTTAAAATAGGATTTATCATTCACACGAATAGTATGACTCAATCCAACCAAACCTACTTTACTTTTGAAATAACTATCGCGGTTTGGATAGGCAAATAAATCGGTACTATCTACTTTGTTGTGGTCAAAGTCTATTTTGCTGACACCACCTAAACCAAAGAGTACAAACTTTCCGAATTTTGTTTTGGCACCGTTTATTTTGAATGAAATATCTTGGTAAAATGGTGTTGCTGCTGTCCCAATTGGCAACCCAATTGCTTGAGCAACTCCGGTAAATGAATAACGATATGCAATTAAATAGGAGGAACCTTTTTCTTTGTTTATTGGCCCTTCTGTCATTGCTTCAATACCTGTCAATGCACCAATTTGAAAAGTGTGTTCGCGTTTGTCAGAATTACCTTTTCGAAAACCTAAATCAAATACTCCAGCATTCGCATTTCCATATTCCGATGGAAAAGCAGAAGTAAAGAAGTCTGAATTTTTTAACATATTGGTGTTTAGTGCGCTTACCGGACCTCCAGTAGTGCCAATCGTCGAAAAGTGATTTGGGTTTGGAATATTTAAACCCTCAATACGCCAAAGTACTCCTGTAGGTGAATTACCTCTAATTACAATGTCATTTCTTGAATCATCAGGACTACTAACACCTGCAAAGTTTGCAACCAATCGCGATGGGTCAGAACGTCCACCAGCATATCTATTTACTTCTTCTGTACTAAAAGAGCGTGCACTCACGGATGACATTTCATTGTTTGTTTCATTCTTTTTTCCAGTTGAAATTTTAGCAATTTCTAATTGAGTAACGTTTTCATCGAGTGAAAAATCAAGTATAACCTCTTTTCCAGATGTTACTACAACGTCAGGAATAGTTACATTTTTGTATCCTTTAAAAAGCGCTTGTATATCATACCTGCCTGAAAACACTTCTAAGATTCGATAATTACCATTACTATCAGTCACTGTGCTAAATAATGGCTCCGTCCCAAGAATAGAAATTTGAACTCCCTTTAATGGCTGTTGAGATTGTTTGTCTACCACAGATCCTTTAATCGTTTGTCCGATATTTTGTCCGTAAACACTTTGCGTTAGAACTAATGTAGCCAGTATACTTAGAACAAGTTTAATAGGTGATTTCATTATATTTCTTTTAGGAATACAAAAGTATTTTTTTATGTGAATGATTTTATTAAAAAAAGTTGAATTATTGAATTTTATGTTTGAATTGTAAATCTATAATTTATAGAACACGGGATAGGATAAATATAATAGATACATTGGCGTAGACTAGATTTTCTTATTTTTTTTTGGCATTTTTGTGCTGATTTTTATAAAATTTATGAAACGAATTTTTCTAGTCATTTTTTTTGCTTGCATCTTTATTAATGATGCATTCTCACAACTAGATATTCCATTCTTAGTACATGCTGTAAATTATAATTCAAATAAAAATGAACCAGGGGCTAACGTTACAGTGTATGATGGTGCGACTGTTGTTCAATCCAAAATTACTTCAGCATCGGGGGTAGTTCGTTTAATTTTAGATTCTGGAAAAAAATATACAATTGAAATTTCCAAGACAGGAAAAGTTACACGATCTGTAATTGTAAATCTTTTGGATATCAATGAAGAAACCATGAAGGAAGAGAGTGCAGATCCTACTAAAGGAAGTCCAACATGTGACGTTTATTTATTTGACGAATATCCTACGATTGATTTTTCGTATGTTAAAAACACTCCTGGTACCGAATACTACTATAATCAAGAGAATGGTATTATATTTAATATAGATATGGCAGAGAGAATGTTATCTCATGTAACTGCCTTAATGAAAGAAGTGGAACAATTAAAAGCTAAAAAAGCAGCAGATGAATTAGCTAAAAGAGAAGAAATTAAAAAAGAATTTGATAGAACAATATCTGAAGCAAATATTGAAATTAGTGTATCTAATTGGACCGAAGCTAAAAATAAATTTTTATTAGCCCAACAAATTGATCCAACCCAAGTTTTTGTAAAAGTTAAAATAAGCGAAATGGACACTAAAATTTCTCAAGAATTGCTTATAACAAAACAAAATGAAAAATTTCAAGCAGCAATGGAAGCAGGAGAATTGGCTTTAGTTGCGGGGAATTTCGAAGAAGCAAAGATAAAATTTCAAGAAGCTAAAAATAGCGATAAATTAAGACCTCAAGCTGTCATAAAACTGAAAGAAATTGATAAGTTAATAATTGATAACCAACTATTAAAAGATAAGAAAAACAAATACCAAACCTTGTTTGCAGAGGGTAGAACTCTAGAAAACTCGAAGCTATACGAACAAGCGGTAAATAAATATAACGATGCCTTGAAAATCATAGATGGACAAGAAGCAAAAGATCGAATTGATGCAATAAATAAAATGCAAGCAGAAACAGCATTAGAAACAGCACGTTTAAAAGTGGAAGCAGATTCTATCACAGCAGCAAAGAAGTTAGAAGAAGAACGTCAAGCATCCCTTAAACAAGCGCAGGAAGCAGAGGCTCGTTTAAAAGCAGAAGCAGATTCCATCGCAGCAGCTAAAAAGTTAGAGGAAGAACGCCAAGCATCCCTTAAACAAGCGCAGGAAGCAGAAGCGCGTAAAAAAGCGGAAGCAGATTCTATTGCAGCAGTAAAGAAACTAGAAGAAGAACGTCAAGCAGCCCTTAAACAAGCTCAGGAAGCAGAAGCACGTAAGAAAGCGGAAACAGATTCTATCGCGGCAGCTAAAAAGTTAGAGGAAGAACGTCAAGCAGTCCTTAAACAAGCTCAGGAAGCAGAAGCTCGTAAAAAAGCGGAAGCAGATTCTATTGCAGCAGCAAAGAAGTTAGAAGAAGAACGTCAAGCAGCCCTTCGACAAGCGCAGGAAGCAGAGGCTCGTAAAAAAGCGGAAGCAGATTCTATCGCGGCAGCTAAAAAGTTAGAGGAAGAACGTCAAGCAGCCCTTCGTCAAGCTCAGGAAGCAGAGGCTCGTAAAAAAGCGGAAGCAGATTCCATCGCAGCAGCAAAGAAGTTAGAAGAAGAACGTCAAGCATCCATTCGACAAGCGCAGGAAGCAGAGTCTCGTAAAAAAACGGAAGCAGATTCCATCGCAGCAGCTAAGAAATTAGAAGAAGAGCGTCAAGCCGTCCTTAAACAAGCTCAGGAGTTAGCCCTTCGACAAGCTCAGGAAACAGCTCGTAAAAAATCAGAAGTAGATTCTCTTGCAGCAGCTAGAAAGTTAGAGGAAGAACGTCAAGCAGCCCTTAAACAAGCTGAGGAGTTAGCCCTTCGACAAGCTCAGGAAACAGCTCGCAAAAAAGCGGAAGCAGATTCTATTGCAGCAGCTAAGAAATTGGAAGAAGAACGTCAAGCAGCCCTTCGTCAAGCACAGGAAGCAGTGGCGCGCAAAAAAGCGGAAGCAGATTCTATTGCAGCAGCTAAAAAGTTAGAGGAAGAACGTCAAGCAACCATTAAACAAGCTCAGGAAACAGCTCGTAAAAAAGCGGAAGCAGATTCCATTGCAGCAGCGAAGAAATTAGAAGAAGAACGTCAAGCATCCCTTAAACAAGCTGAGGAGTTAGTCCTTCGACAAGCTCAGGAAACAGCTCGTAAAAAAGCAGAAGCAGATTCCATTGCAGCAGCAAAGAAATTAGAGGAAGAACGTCAAGTAGCCCTTAAACAAGCTCAGGAAGCAGAAGCGCGTAAGAAAGCGGAAGCAGATTCCATCGCAGCAGCTAAAAAGTTAGAGGAAGAACGTCAAGCAGCCCTTAAAAAAGCGCAGGAAGCAGAGGCGCGCAAAAAAGCGGAAGCAGATTCCATTGCAGTAGCTAAAAAGTTAGAGGAAGAACGTCAAGCATCCCTTAAACAAGCCCAGGAAACAGAAGCACGTAAAAAAGCAGAAGCAGATTCTATTGCAGCAGCGAAGAAATTAGAAGAAGAACGTCAAGCAGCCCTTCGACAAGCGCAGGAAGCAGAGGCGCGCAAAAAAGCGGAAGCAGATTCCATCGCAGCAGCTAAAAAGTTAGAGGAAGAACGTCAAGCATCCCTTAAACAAGCGCAGGAAGCAGAGGCTCGTAAACAAGCGGAAGCAGATTCCATCGCAGCAGCTAAAAAGTTAGAGGAAGAACGTCAAGTATCCCTTAAACAAGCGCAGGAAGCAGAGGCTCGTAAAAAAGCGGAAGCAGATTCCATCGCAGCAGCGAAGAAATTAGAGGAAGAACGACAAACCGCCCTTCGACAAGCGCAGGAAGCTGAAGCAAGAAAGAAAGCGGAAGCAGATTCTATTGCAGCAGCGAAGAAGGCCGAGTCTGATAAAATTGCTGCAGCTAAAAAATTGGAAGAGGATAAAAAAGCAGATGAAGCGAAGAAAAGAACAGATGAAATAACTAAAAAACAAGAGGAAATAAAACGATTAATTGCAGTAGCGGATCAAAAATTTGCAACGAAAGAATATAGTGAATCAAAAAAATACTACGAAGCTGTATTGACGAAAGATCCAGGAAACACCTATGCGAAAAAACGAATAGAAGAAATTGTGAAATCCTATCTTAGACCTTCGGATGTTGTAACAACTCCTTCACCTAAACCAACCGAAGTAATACCTCCAAAACCAAAAGAACAAACCGCAAAAGATATTTTGACTTCCATAGAGAAAAAGCAAATTACATTTGATAAAACGGTTGCAGATAAATTAGGACATATGTATCCAGAGGGGGTTTCCCAAGATAAATACAATCAAAATGATAAAAATGGAATATTAGAAGCTAGCGTAACTCGAAGAATAGTAGTTATTAATGGAGTTGCAAATGTCTATATTCGTTCCCAATCGCGAAGTGGTATTATCTATTCAAAAAATGGAGAGGTGTCAACACAACAAGTTTGGCAGACAGAAACGCAAGATCCTTTATTGAAGAAGAATTATTAAAATTATCCCTTCTTCTCGTTTTTACCTTCCAAGATATTTTTAATTCGGATAATCATCTCTTCTAAATGCATTTTAGTTTCAACATCTTTAGAGCTTACTAATGCTAACTTCATCTTTTTTAGTAGTTCTGATAAGTTGAATCTAGCAACACCCGGAATATCAGTAGTTGAAATGTCCACCTGTTTGTACTCCATTTCATACATTGTACCAGGTTCATTACTAATTAAATACGCAGTTGCTTTCGCGTCCATTAATTTTTCCAATTGACTCACGTAAATTCGTTGTAAATTACGGCGATAAACATCGATGGAAGTTTTTGTGTTTAATTCTGCAAATATCTTTTCGGATAGGAAGTTAAATAAAATAGGAAGGTTCATATTACCTTTAGAGACTACACTAGATTCTATTATTCGTAATAATTTGTCTCCTGCTAAAATTCGGGTAAGCGCATAAGATTGCATATTTTTCATATTCTCTATACCTGTTTCTGGTTTGATCTTAGACAATATAGCTTGATTTAACAACCATGTTGGAGTCTGAAATACATAACTATCTATGAATTTCAAAGCGCTAATTTGTGTTGATTTAGAAACAGGAACATAAACTTCTCCTGGCATGTCGAATGTTTTTGGAGTATCATAAACCCCACCAATATTTTTACTAACATGTCCAATATACATTGTGTATTGTTGTACTAATTTTCCATACATAATTTTTAACTCAGCATAGGATTCTCCGTCTTTTTGTGTCCACTCCGTTAAATTTGGCAAAATACGTTGTAAGTTTTTTATTCCATACATGGACGCAATCATTGCATTATCACTTAAATCTTCAGTTTGGTACCGTGGATCAATACGACTAATTTCGGTACCAAAACGCAAACGTGGGTTTAGATTCTTTTCTTTGGTTAAAACATGTAGTTTATCTTTTTCTTCCAATGCATCTTTCGCATCCTCAAAATAACGATAACCCCATTCAATAGCCCATTTATCGTAATCTCCGATACGCGGCAAGATATCTTTTACACTATCTTCTGGTTGAGCAACATAATTAAAACGCGCATAATCCATGATGGAAGATGTATGTCCGTTTGCTGCACACCAATCTTTATCACGTAATTTTTCTACTGGTGTAGCAGAACTTGCACCCATATTATGACGTAGTCCAAGTGTATGTCCAACTTCGTGTGCGGAAACAAACTGGATTAATTTACCCATTAATACATCATCGAATTCACGTCCACAAGCACGCGGATCATTTGGAGCAGCTTGAATAAAATACCAATCGTGTAATAAACGCATTATATTATGATACCATCCGATATGACTTTCTAATATTTCACCAGATCTAGGGTCATACACTTTAGGTCCGTATGCATTTTGAATATCAGAGGCAAAATATCGTATGACAGAATACCGCGCATCTTCCATACTCATGCTTGTGTCGTTTTCTGGCCAATATTCACCACGAATAGCATTTTTCCAACCTGCTTGTTCAAAGGCTGAATTCCAATCATCTACACCTGCTTTAATGTATTTCCGCCATTTAACAGGTGTTGCAGGATCTATATAATAAACGATAGGTTTTAAAGGCTCAATTAATTCTCTTTTTGCTTGTCGTTTGGCATCATTCGAGTTTTTTGGCTCTAATCTCCAGCGTGTTACATATGTTTGATTGCTAGTTTGTTGATTTTGTTCTGAATACTCGGTCATTTGATTTCCAAAATAACCAACTCTCGAATCAAAGATTCGCTTACGCATTGGTTTTGATGGAAGTAATACAAAAGAGGTATTTAATTCAAATGTCAGGAATCCAGCGTTTTGTGCTGCGGGAACATAGGAAGCATTTCCTTGATTGGAATAACTAACAGCTTCATAGGTTTTTAAATTCTTCAATTCGGTATTGATAGGAAAGGATCGAATGGAAGAAATATAGGATTTGTCGCGTTGAAATTGGGTTAATTTAAATTGGTCTTTTAGTGCACCACCTAACCCAAAAGTAGTGTTTTCAGAAGTGAAAAATTCCGTCACATCAATAACAACAGAAGTGTCTTTACGAATAGACAATATCTCGAAAGAACCGATTATTGGATGTGTATCACTATTTTTAACAGCCTTTGCTAATGGAGTAGTGCTATCGGATGCAAATGTAATATGCGTGATACTTTTTAAGAATAGCAAGTTATTAGGACCTTTCTCCCAACGAACAACCTGACTATTTATCTCTTCGCCACCATATTTCCCACAAGCAGCTACTGTTTTTGAAAATCTTGTAACAGACATGATTTCGCGACCTACTATTGAATCCGCTATTTCAAAATACCATTTTGTACCAACTTGATGAACAGTAAATAAACCAGTAGAACTTTTGGTGTTTTTTGGTATTACCTCTTTGTATGGCTTAAGTTTTTTTACATCTTCTTTTTTTACGTCTGATTTTTTTGATTTTTTATTAAATATCTGACTATGAGTAGTTATAGAAAAAAAGCATAGGGAGAATATAAAAATAAAGTATTTCATAGGTCTGTCTTTTAGAAATTTCTATGCTAAAATACCATTTTTTTAGCACAAAAAAAGTCGACCCTAGTGAGCCGACTTAATTGTCTAAAAGTGTGTGTTAATTATTGTTGAACTTTCACAACGATTTCAATAGTTCCAAATTGGAAATCTTGTTGTTGAGTAACCGTATTCAAACCTGTAGTAATTTTAGTGATTTTTACCAATCCTTTTTTACCAGCTGCTGTCATAAAAGCAATTACATTTCCTTCAGCTAATGCGGTTTTTTTTGTAGAAGTAAAAGTAGTTAATACCTCAATTTTAGAATCATCTTTAATCGCATCAAAGTCAGTAATAGACATAGAAAAATTATTACTAAAACGTGTTGCATTTTTAGTAGTCCAATTTGAAATAACTTTATATAAAGTTGATATGTTAGTATCATCTGCTCCACCAATTGAAGCCCCATTAGTTCCACCATAATAATAAATTAAATCTATTAAAGATGAATTAGCTGCACTAGTATTTACTGTGTATACTTGACCATTAGTACTTGAAAAGAAACTACCTGTTGCAGCATATTGAGAACCTAATAATGTTGCAGTATATTCTTTAATTGCTCCAGCAGGTTTAGTAAATGCAGTGATAGTAAATACAGCAGAAGTTGTAACATCTTTTTTGTCTGTCACAGTTATTTTGAATTTTTTTGATGTAACTACATCTGCCAATTTAACAGTGTATTTAACCGCATGTTTTGTGTCTGAATCAAATTTTGTAATTAAAGAATCTTGAATTTCAGTTCCGTCAGTCTTAACCTCAAAAATTTTAATCGAAGCAATTTCGCCATCCGCAACAACATCCGCTACGAAAGTATAATTTAAATCTGATGCTGATGCAGTGTATTGATTTACACCATTTAAAAATGTAATTGTTGGTGCGGCAACAACAACCTCATCTTTCTTACAGCTTGTAAGAGTACTCAAAGAAGCGATAACTCCTAATCCAAATAAAAGTAGTTTTTTCATAATTTTTAAAAATTTTAGTTTAAGGTGACAAAAGTAAAGCTTAAAAATTGTTTCTAAATGAATTTTATGATTTTTTAATACTATGTAATTGTTAACATTTTTTGAATTCAAAGTCTTTAAATAGTTATTTCAATTCCTTAAAAGCAAAAAAATTAGTAATCTTGTATAAAATATTGAAAACTGAACGGTTAGTACATGGTTTTTGCAAGTTTAAATTTTCTTTTTTTCTTCCTAGCGATTAATCTTATTCTGTATTATTTAATTAAGAATAAGACTTTTCGTAATGTATTATTGACTGTAATGAGTCTCGTATTTTATGCTTGGGGAGAACCAATTTGGATCGGATTACTCGTTTTTTCCTCTTTTGTAGATTACATTCATGGATTATTAATAGAGAAATTTCGAGGGACTAAATGGGCAAAAGCACCATTGATTTCCTGTATAATTATAAATTTATCCATCCTAGCTACATTTAAATATGCAGGATTTATTACAGATAATGTTAATTTTTTAACTGGTCTAAAGTTAAGTGTGCCAACCTATTCATTGCCGATTGGAATCTCTTTTTATACCTTTCAGACAATCTCTTACGTAATCGATGTCTATAAACAAGAAGTAAAAGCACAACGTTCATTTATGAAATTTTTGCTCTTTGTAAGTTTGTTTCATCAACTTGTTGCAGGACCAATCGTTCGATATTCGCACATTGCAAATGAAATCGATAATCGCAAACTTCGAATCAATGATATTAGTGCTGGAATTTCCCGTTTTTGTATCGGTTTATTTAAGAAAATTTGTATTGCAAATGTCGCAGGCGAAATGGTGGTGACCTATATGGGTGGAGATTTATCTACACTTGCTTTTAGTGAGGCTTGGTTTGGGATATTAATGTTTACCATTCAAATCTATTTTGATTTTTCTGGTTATTCCGATATGGCTATTGGTATGGGTAGAATGGTTGGGTTCCATTACCATGAAAATTTCAATTATCCATATACCTCTAAATCAGCAAGTGATTTCTGGAGACGTTGGCATATTTCCCTAGGAACCTTTTTCCGGGATTATATTTACATTCCGCTAGGAGGAAATAAAAAACGTTTTTACTTAAATGTTTTTATTGTTTGGATGTTAACTGGACTTTGGCATGGTGCTAGCTGGAATTTTATTCTTTGGGGACTTTTTTGGGGAACTTTAATTTTGTTGGAACGTTTGTTTTTACAGAAGTTTTTTAATCGCTTACCTGCATTTGTGAGTCATATCTATCTTCTATTAGCAGCCATGATTGGTTGGGTATTATTCTATTTTGTTGATATGAATTCCGTTGTGCAATATCTATCCATCTTATTTGGTCAAAGTGGAAATAAATGGAATTCTTTAGAGTTTAACACGGTCTTTATGGCAAATATTTACTGGCTTATTTTAGCTATAATATTGTGTTTACCTGTTTACCCTTATGCAAAACATCTTGCAAGGAATTCCTCCATACGCGTGCAAGCAATCATTCCATATGCTTCTATAGCCTTTGACTTCTGTCTATTGTTTCTATCAACAGCGATGCTCGTCGGAAAAACGTTTAATCCTTTTTTATATTTTAGATTTTGAACGACGCACACCACATACAAGAAGAGTTAGAGGAGGAAAGAAAAATTTCTTCCGTAATACACATAGTTTTGTTTTGTGTAGTATTAAGTCTATTTGGGATTCTATTTTTCATCCTGCCACAAGAGAAAATAAGTGATGCTGAAAAACGTACACTTGCACCTTTTCCAACTCTAACAAAAGAATCTCTATTGTCTGGTGACTATATGGATAGCTTGGATTTATATACAGCTGACCATTTTCCATACAGGTCAACCTTTATTTCACTTTCTGATCAACTAAAATTAATACGGGGCTTTCACAGTAAAGAAGAGTCATTTTATAACGATGTGCAGGCAGTAGATGAGTTACCCGCTAAAGAAGGTGCTTCCTCTAAAGACATTTTAGGTTCGGAAGAAGCGCTTAAAAATTGTAAAGGTTTATTAGTTGCTAATAATCGTGCTTTTCAAATATTTAGTAACGAAGAACCGATGAACAATGCGTTCTCGGAAATGATTAATTTATATGCTAAAAAACTAAAAGGGGTTCGTGTTTTTTCGGGAGTTGTTCCTACAGCAAGTGATTTCTTTTTACCTGCTAAATACGAAGATTATATTGGAAATGAATTGGAGAATATTACTGCATCGTATAAATTATTTAATAAACATATTATCCCTATCGAAATTCATCAAGAATTAGGACAACATAAAAAAGAATATATTTACTATAAAACAGATCATCATTGGACAGATTTAGGTGCTTATTATGGGTATAAAGCATTTTGTAAAGCTGCAAAAATGAAACCTATCGAATTGTTTGAAATGAAAACAAAACAAATCAAAGGAGATTTTTTAGGTACTCATTTCTTGAAAACGAAAGACCAACGTCTAGAAAATAATCCAGATTTCATTAAATATTGGATTCCTCCAGTTGAAAATTATGCGGTCAAATTTGATGGCGAAGAGGAGGAAGAAATAAAAGTTTTTAAAACATCCGAAATTGCTAAAAATAAATATTTAGTGTTTTTGGGTGGCGATGAACCATTAATTCATTTGAAATCAACAAAATGTGAGAATGGTAAAACAATTTTATTAATAAAAAATTCCTATGGAAATCCTTTTGCAGCCTTTTTAACTGCGAATTATGAAAATGTGTTAGTGGTAGATTATCGCTATACGGAAACAAGTATCGAAGATTTGGTAAAAGAATATGAGGTAAATGATATTATTATCCTTAATGGTATTTATTCTTCCAATACCCCAAACCACATCGAACGATTACGTGACATAATTGAATTAAAAGATGGAGTTAAAAACACCTTCAAAAAGAAAAAAAGAAAGAAAAAAGAAGAAGATTCTACAATTCCATTAGATTCCTTGCAGGTGGATGTAGATACAACTTCTGTTATAGATTAAGAAAATTTTATGCGAAATCTGATTATATTTTTTTACACATTAATTTTAGGGGGGGCACTATCGGTGCAAGCCCAGGAAATAATAGAGGTTGACTCCTTAAAATTTCCGTGGTATGCACCTTCCATAAACTATGTTCAATTTTACCATAAAACTGCTATTAAGCATTTTCAAGAATCATTGAATCAAGTCAATAAAACAAAGATCTCGATTCTGCACATGGGAGATTCGCATATCCAATCGGAAATCCCAACTGGTGTAGCAAGACAATTATTACAACAAAAATATGGAGACGGTGGACGTGGTTTAGTATTTCCTTATTCAGCAGCAAAAACTTATTCTTCGATCCATTATTCTTCCAAGCACGAAGGTAATTGGCAGTATGCTAAAACATTAAAAGTACCACCTGCTATACCTTTAGGGATAATGGGAATGAGTGTTAAAACAGAAGATTCTACAGCTTCTCTAACGTATACATTTAATACTAAGTTTCCCTCGAATTATAAAACACTGAAGATTTATTGTAATATTGATTCCTTAAGTTATGACATTAATGTTGAGGCAGATGGCGTAGTATATCCGGTTGAAATAGATGCTGTTAGATTGCCGAATAATTTACCGTATGTATTAGTAAATGTACAATCATTAAGCAATGTAATAACGTTGAAATGTGTCAAAACAGCCAGGTCACAGAAAGAATTTTTATTCTATGGTTTAGAAATTACGAGTAATGATGATAAAGGGATAGTGTATCATTCTGCAGGTGTTGGAGGATCACGTTTTAAAGGATTATTACATATTGAAAAATTCAATAGCCATTTGAAAACGATCAATCCAGATTTAGTAATTCTAGATTTGGGTACGAATGATTTTTTATACGATGATTCTATTAAAAGTAATTTACGCGCTGAAATTGTTGAAATAATAACAAATGTAAGAATTGCAACCCCATTAGCTTCTGTATTATTGTGTACTACACAGGACCTCTATTACAAGCAAAAAAACATAGAATCGTGCGAAAAATTTTCTACGATGCTTCAAAGTGTTGCTAAAGAGTTAGATTGTGCTTTATGGGATTGGTTTTGGATAAGTGGAGGCCCTAAAGTTTTAAAAAACTGGCAGGCTGAAGGTTTGGCGCGAACAGATTTGATTCATCTCACGAATTCTGGATATAAGGTTAAAGGTAAATTATTATACGATGGGATAGAAAACACGATGGATTACATTAAAAAATTTCCATCCAAAGATAGTTTAGTTATCAATGTTGAGAAGTTAAAAGAACGTAAAACAAAAGAGTTTTATCTACAAGAAATTGCACGAAGAGATTCCGTAAATTTAATTGCCAAAGTAGATACAACTAAAATTCAATCTACGCGGGTTTTAGAAGATAAAATAGTCGATGTTCCTTTAAAACAGGTGGATGTTCAGCCAGTAAAAGATACGGTAAGAAAACTTCATACACCAAATCCATTGCCGACGGTGGCGAAAATAGATACCTTAAAATTGAATGTCCCGATTACAAGTGGATTGCTAGGAGATTCATTAGTTTCCAAAGAAGCCTTACTAGATAGTTTGAATACGGTCGCTGTTGTCGCTGAACAAAAACGCATGGAAGCGAAACGAACGCACACAGCAACGCCTATTAGTAATAAAATAACGATGTTATTCAAAGAAGAGATTCTACAAGCGTTTCAAGCTAATCAGCCGGTGAAAACGAATGTGAAAGACGCGAACAAAGAATATACTATTTCTCAAAAAACATTAAAAGAAACGATTGAAGTCCCAGCGAAAGATACCCTTGCTGTTATTATACCCAAACCGAAGTTAGTGAAGAAAATTCCTCCACGACCAAAATATACCTACTACAAAGTACGAAGTGGAGATAATCTTTCTGTAATTGCTAATCGCCAAGGATGTACCGTTGATCAATTAAAAACTTGGAATCGCTTGCGAGGAACAACGTTAGATATTGGTCAGACCTTAATGATAATGAAGAAATAATTTTTAACCCATTTCAATCAACAACATCTATATTTCTTTTAATTGTTTTCCAATCCAAAAGTGCCCCAAATATACTAAAGGAGTCATTCCTACGGCAATACATAATTTTGCAATATACCCTGTAATTCCCATAGTGAAATATTGCGCTAATGTAATTTTACCGGGTAAATAAAACGCAATCCCTAATACGATAAAGGAATCAATTAGTTGAGAAATAACGGTCGATCCTGTTGCACGTAGCCAAATATGTTTGTCCCCTGTTTGCTTTTTAAATTGAGAGAACAAATACATATCCAATAATTGTGAAACGATAAAGGCAATAATACTCCCGACGATAATCCACATACTCTGACCAAAAACTGCAGTAAATTGTTCATCTTTCACAGGAGAAAATTCGACAGCTGGTATTTGCATGCCAAAAAATAAGAGGATAAAAGCATAGCAAATAAGTCCAGCAGTAAGAAAGGTTAATCTACGTACCCCTTTTTGACCAAAATACTCGTTAATAAGATCCGTTGTTACAAAAACAATTGGCCAAGGAAGGATTCCTAAACTTAATGTAAATCCATATATTTGAATAAGTTTACCTCCAATAAGTTCTGCAGTAATAGCATTGGTAATAAAAATACCTGCAAGTAGTAAAAAGATGAAATTTCGTTTATTAGGTAACATGAATCTGAATTTTAATTTAAAGATAGAGATGTTTTAGTAGTATTTATATGTGTATGATTGATTTTTAAACATTTCCTTCTTGAAAAAACTATTTTCTAATATAATTTTTATATCTTTGCCAACTATTATTAATAACGTAAAACATACATTTATGAATTCTTACGAAACTGTTTTCATCCTAACTCCCGTTTTGTCTGATGATCAGGCAAAGGAAGCAGTGCAAAAATTCGAAAGTGAAATCGCTAATTTAGGCGGTAAACTTAAGCACAGCGAAAAATGGGGCTTGAAAAAATTAGCTTACCCAATCCAGAAAAAAACAACAGGATTTTATTTCTTGTTAGAGTTTGAAGGACCAGGAGCTTTAATCAATGATCTTGAAGTTGCATTTAAACGTGATGAGCGTGTAATGCGTTTCTTAACTGTTAAGATGGATGTAAATCATTTAGCTTACGCAGAAAAAAGAAGAGCTAAAATGGGTCAAGCAAAAGCAACTAACGTAGAGGCTTAATTTTATTAACACTTAAAAACGAAGAAAATGTCACAAAACGATATTCGCTATTTAACGCCGATTAACATCGACATTAAAAAACAAAAATACTGTCGCTTTAAGAAAAGTGGTATTAAGTTCATCGATCACAAAGATCCTGCTTTCTTATTGAAATTGGTGAATGAGCAAGGTAAAATTTTACCAAGACGTATCACTGGTACTTCTGCAAAATACCAATCACGAGTTAACAAAGCAATCAAAAGAGCTCGTCACATAGCTATCCTACCTTACGTAGCAGATATGCTTAAATAAGAACTTTTTACAAAACTTAAACGAACAGTAAAATGGAAATTATCTTAAAGAAAAACGTAGATAAATTAGGATACAAAGACGAAACTGTAACTGTGAAAAACGGTTACGGACGTAACTTTTTGATTCCTCAAGGATATGCAATTTTAGCAACTCCTTCTAATAAAAAATCACACGCTGAAACATTGAAACAACGTGCGCACAAAGAAACTAAAATTCTTGCGGAAGCGGAAGCTATAGCTGCTAAATTAGTAGATGTATCTATCAAAATCGCAACTAAAGTTGGTGAGAATGGTAAAATCTTTGGTTCTGTAAATACAGTACAAATTGCTGAAGCTTTACGTGCTCAAGGATTTGATATTGATAGAAAATCAATCAAAATTAAAGAAGAGCAAATTAAAGAAATCGGTACTTACGAAGCAGAAGCTAACCTTCACAAAGGTGTAAGACCAACATTCAAATTTGAAGTTGTAGGAGAATAATTTTTCTTCACTAAAAATACGAAGGCTATCCATTTGGGTAGCCTTTTTTTGTTGGGTTTCGACTACCCTCAACCTGACAAAAAAATGTTCTCTCATCCTCATAAAAAGGATAAATGATTTTTTGTCTATCTGATCGAAGTAGGTGAAATAAAAAAAGACCTTAAAATAATCTAAGGTCTTTTGTCTAATGTCTAACAGTCTAAAATGTTATTCATGTATCCATTTGTCGTTTCTCATTTCCCCGAGAATTGTGACATTTTTACTTTTACTATAGTCTTCAGCTGCAATTAGCATCTGTTCTCTAGTGTCTCTTCGTATACGAATACCTCCAGACCCCGAGTTTTTAACTTCTATATAAAATCCATCTTTCAATCGCGCTGGTTTTGTAGGCGGACGTCCCATACTTTCAAATTTAAGTTGTAAATATACTTGTTCCAATGAACGAAACTAATATACAACATTTAAACGATAAATCGAAAAAGTTCGGTGGTTATTAACAGGTATTAGCTTAAATGTTGATAAGTAATATGATTGTCCGTGAAAATCATTTTTACTTTTTTGGTGAAAAGTAACCAAGATACTGTTACATCGATAACTGATTTTGAGAGTTTTGTACGTGTATAAAGTTGGGATAATGTGATATTATTGATGTTTTTATATACGATTTCCTCCGCTTCGAGGCTTGAAGGGGAAGTGGGTGTTAGTTCACGTTCGTAACTCCATAATTTCACTATTATTTTATTTGCAATACAAATAGTTGAATCAATTCGGTAGTAGTATACAAATGTTTTATCAGAGCTTAAAGCAGCAATCTTTATTGCTTTTTCAAAAGAGAGAACCAAAATAAGTTTGTTGTCTATTTCAATCACTTCTGAAGTGTATTCAATAGAATTACTACAAAAGTTAGCTATAACAATTGGAATGTTTTCTTGTTCGTCTTTAGGGTAAATCCCAATTATTTTTCCCTTTTCATTGACTCCGATAAGTAATTTTCCTCCAGATGAATTAATAAGAGAAGTGATTTTTTGCGCGAATGAAACTTCTTCAAAAGAACTAATTATTCTGTCTTGCTGATAGTTTACAGTTAAATCGAAGTCCATATTTTCCAAGATTTTAAGGCTTGTTCTTTTAACATAGATTCACCATTTAATATAGTTGCACCCGCTTGTTTTGCTTGATGTAAGAATAATGTTTCAGATGGGTTATAGATTAGATCGACTACTAGATGTTCGGCGGTTAAAAATTGGTAAGGGAATGCAGGTGATTCTGTGATATTTGGAAATGTACCAACAGGAGTAGTGTTGACGATTAATTTACAAGCGCGTAGCATGTATTCATTGATGTCAGTATATGAAAATTCATTCGTATTGGAAGGAGTTCTAGAAATGAAGATTACTTCTATTCCAATGTTTTTCAAGACAAAAGCAACAGCTTTTGAAGCGCCTCCAGTTCCTAATATCAGCGCTCTATCATGTAGATTTGTCAGAAATGGTTTGATGGATTGTTGGAATCCAAAAGCGTCGGTATTATATCCAATAGCTTTCCCATTAACTAATTTAACCGTATTTACTGCACCAATTACTTTTGCTTCTGGACTTAGTTCATCGAGAAATGGAATAATCGATTCTTTAAATGGTATTGTTACATTAAAACCATTAAAATTCTGCGTTAAAACGTTTCTTACATCCGAAATATCTGCCAATTCGATGTTCTCATAGGTGGCTTCTATGGCTGTTTTTGCAAAGTGTTCTGTGAAAAATTTTTTAGAAAATGAGTGTCCTAATGTTTTACCTAGAAGTGCAAATTTCATCTTAATCTTTTTTGAATTTCGCACGAACGATTTCAATAATCATCGGTAAGATGGATAAACCAATGATACCAAAAATAACAGTCTCAAAATTCTTTTGTACAAATTCTAAATTACCGAAAAAATACCCCATTAAAGTCAATCCAATCACCCATGCAACACCACCTATGATGTTGAATCGTATGAATTTAGCATAACTCATCTCCCCAATTCCAGCTACAAATGGAGCAAATGTTCTAACGATAGGTACAAAACGTGCAATTATAATTGTCTTTGGTCCATGTTTTTCATAGAATGCATGCGTTTGATCAATGTATTTTTGTTGTACGATTTGTCGGCCTTTTATTTTCCAGGATAACACTTTTAATCCGATAGTTTTACCAAAAAAGTAATTCAAACCATCACCTAAAATTGCTGCCACAATTAATAAGGTTAAAACTAACCAAAGATTTAATTCTGCTGTTTTTCCTTCATGTACCACACCTGCACAAAATGTTCCTGCTGCAAATAATAGTGAGTCGCCTGGCAACAAAGGCATTACTACTAAACCTGTTTCTACAAAAATGATTAAAAATAAAATGGCATAAATCCAAATGCCATAATTCAATATTAAATCAAATAAATGTTTATCAAGATGTAAAATGAAGTCTAATAATGATTTTAAAATTTCCATGTGTTTTTTTTGGATAAAGATAATAAATATTGTCGTCGTGCTCTTCTGAAGTTTGCTTGAATAGAGATATATGGACGTTTTGATTTAATCTTTACGCACAAGATTTGAAATAATTTGATTAATGGAATGAATGGAATTGACGTGTTCTATCGACGGTCCAGCGCACCAAACCGTTTTATAAGTTGCACTAAAAGCAGCTTTCTCTAAACTTTTCATTCCACGGTAAAACGTTAGTGCTTTGAACCATTTTTTGATTCGTTTATTTTTATTAAATAAGCGTTCAATAAAATTCTGGGAGGTGCCTATTTTTGCTACGTAAGGTGTCTTTATCACCGTGCAAGGAGTGCCTGAAAGTTTAGTGGAAAGAACGATATCCTTAGCTCCGTAATCTACACATGCTTGTTTGTATTCATCAGAAACTTCGGATTCCAAAGATGCGATGAATATACTGCCAATAGATACTCCTGCGACTCCTAATTGAAGAATTTTTTTGTACTCCTCGCTACAACCTATGCCTCCAGCAGATATTATAGGAATTTTACATGTGTTTAATAGTTCAGGTATCAATGTGTTGTAAGAAATTTTACCAGCGTGCCCTCCTGCCTCTTTATTTACTGCAATTACAGCGTCTGCTCCTAGTTTTTCGACTTTTTGAGCATAATTTAAATCCGTGACATCACAAAAAACTTTAATCCCCACAGCATGAGCACGTTCAATGACATATGCGGGTGACCCCAAGGATGTAATGATAAAAGCAACTTTTTCTTTACAACAAATTTCAAGTTGCTCTTTGTATAAAAAATTAGATGTGTTTACAATTAAATTGATACCGAAAGGTCCATTTACTTCTTTTTTAATAGATTGAATAGCAGTACGTAATTCTTCTGTTGTTCTGTAGTTCATCGCTGGAATTGCTCCAGTTATTCCTGCTTTGATTCCTGCAATAATCATTTTAGTATTAGACACCAAAAACATTGGAGCCATTATTATTGGGTACTTAATATTTAGTAGATGTGTGAGTGATGGCGCGCTATTATTCATGGTGTATTTTTATTAAATGTAACCATAAATTAAATATATCCTGCTATTTTGTAGGTGATAACTCCGATTAATTCGTGTAAAAAGTTATTCCATTCCAATAATATTTCTGCTTGGGGTAAGAAGAGATTTTTAGGTAAAACTCTTTCCAAGCTATGTTTTTTTGATTTACTTATGTATATGTACGTTTTTAGTTTTTGCTTAGTAAAGCATGCTTGTGCACGGTATTGATGAAGGGAGGATGTAATTAATAATAATTTATGTTTGTTCCAACCTAAATTAGCTAGTATTTTTTTTGAGTAAAGAGCATTTTCATGCGTGTTATTAGATTTGTTTTCAATTTCGATATCTTTTTCAGGAATTTGAAAATACTGAATCAGGTAATTTTTCAATAAGCTAGCCTCACGTTTCTCTGGGTATAAAATACTGCCAGAACCGCCAGTAATAAAAATATGTTTGATTATTCCTTTTTTGTATAGCTCAACCGTTTGTGTCATTCTGTTTACATTGGAATTAAATAAAATTCGATCCCGAGATACATCATAGGAAAGCATTCCTCCAAGAATTATTCCTGTGTCAAAATGTTTTTTTTCGGTATCAGAAACTACATTTTCACAATTAGGAATTAGATTTTCAAAGAGTGCTAATAGTAATGGATTGGAAAAAAAAAGAATACATATAAACGATGCAATCATTGTTTTTCTTTTTAATTGTAATTTTTTTGTAAATACAGCAATTGTTAAAAGTATCACAATCCAAGTGATGGGTGAAATTAGAAAGTCAAGGATTTTCGATAAATAGAAAAACATAGCAACGTACATAGTATGTAAGCAAATATACAATAATTCATTTTACAGATATATTTTTTCTACTCAATCCCATTTTTGTATATTTGCATTCAAAATTACCCTTACGGGATAAATTAAGCAGATGAAAGTTAATCCTCAATACAATACCAAAGAAACTCTTTTAGAGTTATATAATAAACCATTGTTAGAACTGGTTTTTGAAGCAGCTACTATACACAGGCAATTTCATAATCCACGTGAAGTTCAAATGTCTTCCTTGTTAAGTATCAAAACAGGAGGATGTTCGGAAGATTGTGGATATTGTCCGCAAGCAGCGCGTTATAGTACTGGTGTTGATGCGCATAAATTAATGACAGTTGATTCAGTTGTTGAACAAGCGAAAAATGCGAAAGCAAATGGTTCTTCCAGATTATGTATGGGTGCCGCTTGGAGAGAAGTACGTGATAATAAAGATTTTGACAACGTTGTTGAAATGGTTCAGGCAGTAAATAACCTGGATATGGAAGTTTGTTGTACACTTGGTATGATGAATGAGGATCAAGCAAAACGCTTAAAAAATGCAGGTTTATTTGCTTATAACCATAATTTAGATACTTCGAAAGATTATTATAAAGATGTAATCTCTACGCGTGAATATGAAGATCGTTTACAAACGATTGAAAATGCACGAAAAGCTGGAATCACAGTTTGTTCTGGTGGGATTATTGGAATGGGAGAGGCGATTGAAGATAGAGTTGGATTATTGATGAGTTACATCGAGATGGAAACACCTCCTAATTCTATTCCGATTAACGCATTAGTTGCAATAGAAGGAACGCCATTAGAAGATCAAAAGCCGATTGAACAATGGGAATTGATTCGCATGGTTGCCACCACACGAATTGCATTTCCGGAATCTATTGTTAGACTTTCTGCAGGAAGAACAAAAATGTCCATGGAAGGTCAAGCACTTTGTTTTATGGCAGGAGCAGGTTCTATTTTTGCTGGAGACAAACTATTAACAACACCAAATCCTGAATTTAATGAGGATAAGGAGATGTTTGAGATTCTGGGATTACTCCCTAAACAAGCTTTTGCGGATGGTGAAAAACCAGTTTCTAATCCAGATGCTATAAATGAAGAAAAGAAACGTAAAAAAGCATTGCGTGAACAAGAATTAGCGGAAGCATCTTTTCAACCACGAAAAATTACTGTTGAATAATCGTGAAACCAAAATTTTTACAATTATTAGAAAATAGAAAAGAATCAGGGAGCTATCGCTCCCTTTCTTTATTTACTGATATTGTGGATTTCTATTCTAACGACTATCTTGGTCTAAGCCGTCCTTCGTCTCTCATCACCCGTCTCTCGTCATTCGGGAGCACAGGCTCTCGCTTAATTTCTGGTAATTCATTCGAGGCGGAAACATGTGAAAATTTTCTAGCTATCTTTTTTCAATCGGAAGCAGCGCTTGTGTTTAACTCTGGCTATGATGCAAATATTGGACTATTTTCGTCTGTACCTCAAAAAGGAGATACAGTAATTTATGATGCGTTAATTCATGCTTCTATCCGAGATGGTATTCGTTTGAGTCATGCAAAAAGCTACTCGTTTTCCCATAATGATTTGCATGATTTAGAAAAAAAAATAAAGATTTCAGAGGGAACGGTATTTGTTGCTGTGGAAAGTTTGTATTCGATGGATGGAGATATTTGTCCAATAGATGCGATGATGGAGTTATGTGAAAAATATAATGCATTTTTAATTGTCGACGAAGCACATGCTGCAGGCGTATTAGGAGAAAACGGCAAAGGATTAACCTATAATAAGCATGTATTTGCACGAATTATTACATTTGGCAAAGGATATGGTTTTCATGGAGCTGCGGTACTTGGTTCGGAGGACTTGAAAAATTATCTCATCAATTTTGCTCGTTCCTTTATTTATACAACTGCTTTACCAATGCATGATTATGCCTTGATTCAACAACAAATCGAATCCTCCTTAGATAATCATCCGAGAATTCAGTTACAATCAAATATTGACTTTTTCAGAACTAAATTGAATTACCAAGGAGTTAGCGCTGCCAATTCACCGATACAAATTATCGAAGTTCCAGGTGTAGAAAATGCCTTAAGTTTAGCCAAGAGATTACAAGAAAATAATTTTGCAGTGAAGGCTATTCTTTCTCCAACCGTGCCAGAAGGACAAGAGCGTATTCGAATTTGCATGCATGCTTTTAATACCAAAGCGGAAATCGAAAAATTAACAGAGATTTTACTTCCCTCCTTGTTTACACTGAGCTTGTCGAAGTGAGGAGAGAAAGGATTGCTTTCGAAAACCAAACGTAAGTATAGGTGGAAGGGAGGTGATATTAAGTTTTATACCAAAGCTGGTCGTAAGATTAAGGTAGATGGAGCGTTATTCAACCAGTCTTCGTCTTCTATTACCAAGGACTCCCAACTTTCTAAACTCACCAACATTAAATCGTATTTGTTGACCAATGTTTTCTCGATTTCCCATTCACTTAAAATTTGTAAATGATTCGGGAAATATTCTTGAATTTGGGATAGTCTGGTATTTAGTTCTTCGTTTGATTTAATGAAACCATTAATATCTACAACAGTAACTAACACCTCTGCATTGGTAATCATTTTTTGAAAATAATTCACTAATTGAACATCTGATTCGCTGAAGAATGGGATAATTATATTGTTAATTTGAGAAATATTTTTTTCAATGAAAATTCCAATGGGAACATTCGTATTTAAAAGGATATCACGTGTTCGGTCATCGAAATGAGACTTGTCAAATAATTTTTCTTTTCCTGTCAATTGATTTCTCAAACGTTCAGGATTGATAATTCGGGTGGTGAATCCTAGTACTTTCCCTAGAAAACTACCTTCATACATAGATTGTCCAATTCCAACTAACAATAAATCATAGAATCCTTTATTAGCTTCTTCTGCAACATCTGTAGGAACATCGTTGGAAGCGCGAAAAATGGTTGAAATACGTTGTTTTAATGACCATGCTTCTTCTTTAATCGGGGTCATTGTTTCTGTTTCGAGATCTTTAATATTGAATTGGTGAATTTCATTCGTTTGCGCTAAATGCATGACATCCACTTCAGCGTTGTCATTTAATTTACGAACCAAACTATTTGCTAAACGAAGTAATATTTTTCCTCTTTCAGGATTCCCAAAGGATATAAGGATTCTATATTTGGTTGAATCAATTACTTTTTTACCATACCCTTTATACCTTCTTTTCGAAGCTGCCCATTCAATAAAGTCAAGTGCAGGACCTGTCATAAACGTAGTTATCAAAGCCATTAATACCAACATCGTAAATATCTCTTTGGATAAAATACCTAAATCGTATCCAATATTTAAGACAATTAATTCCATCAGTCCTCTTGTGTTCATTAATGCACCAATGATTAAAGAGTCTTTCCAACTTTGACCTGTAAATTTTGCCGCTAATGCACTACCGAAAAATTTTCCTGTGACAGCTACAGCGATTATTATACCAGTAACAATCCACAAATGTCCATCGTTTAATAAGCCAATTTCGGTTCGTAAACCTGTAAATACAAAGAATAATGGAAGTAATAAAATCAATGCAATATCTTCCACTTTAGTGATGAAAATATCTCTAAAACTTGTGCTTTCAGGCATGATTGCACCAGCCATAAATGCTCCAAATAATGCATGAATTCCAATGCTTTCTGTTGCCCAAGCGGAGAATAATAAAACGATGAAGAAAATCGCAACAACTTGCTTGTTTAGGTGCGTTTTTGTAGCATTTATTTCACCGATTCTACTTAAAAATGGACGAACTACTTTTAACATAGTCAAAACGTATAATGCAGCCAAGCATATAGTATATAATGCGCTAACAAACGTTCCAGCTTTAACAATTGCAATTACTGCTGCTAAAATACACCATGCAGTTATGTCATCCGCTGCTGCACACGTAATTATTACGGTGCCAAGTTTCGTTTTGTGCATGCCTCGTTCTTGCACGATTCTGGCTAGTACTGGAAATGCAGTTATACTCATAGCAATCCCCATAAAAAGTGCGAAGGATAAGAATTGCGTACCTTCTGCTGCAAATGAATCATACACAAAGTAGGCTAGTCCCATACCTAAAGCAAAAGGAATAATAATACTTGCATGACTAATAACTACTGCATCGTTTGCTTTGTTTTTGAGGACTTTGATGTCTAATTCCATGCCCACAACGAACATGAAGAAGATTAAGCCTATTTGACTTAAAAACTGAAGATTACCTAAGGATTCTTTTGGGAATAATGCATGGGAAAATTCCGGAAAATACATACCGACTAAGGAAGGACCAAGTAATATTCCTGCTAATATTTCTCCAATAACTGTTGGTTGTCCAATTTTCTTGAATAACCAGCCGAATAACCTTGAAACTAAAACGATGATGAGTATCTGAGCTAGAAGTAGCGCTAATGGACGCTCAAGATTGTGGAGTAGAGTTGTCTTAAATTCTACCCAGTTAGAATTGTGCGAAATTGGCAATTTAATTTTTTTGCCTAATTCTAATTTTTTCCCAAATTCAATAATCCAATATATAGCAACCGAAAACCCTACAATGGTTACGATATAAAATATAAGATTTTTAAATTTTTTCATGGAGAAATAAGCATAACTAAGTCATGTGTTTGACCGTTGCAAAGAAAATAAAAAATCAGATACTAAATTCATGTGATCAAAGGTATTTTAAGGGATAAATGAATTATTTTTTGCAGTATATACTATTAGTATGTATCTTTATTAAAAATAACGAAAATGAAAACTCTTTCTTTAAAATTAGACGATGCCATTTTTCAAGATACTGAAATTTTGACTTCAAAATTACATTTGGCTAGAAATCGATATATTAATGAAGCTTTGAAGCTTTATAATGAGTATAATAAACGTGCATTATTAAAAAAGCAATTGGTAAAAGAATCAAAAGATTCAAGAAGTGAATCCTTAGCTATTTTACATGAATTTGAAGATTTAATAGATGAAGATTAAACAATTTGAAATTTGGCTTGCGAACTTAAATCCTGCAAAAGGAACAGAGCCTGGTAAAGTTCGTCCAGTGGTTATAGTCCAAACGGATTTACTAAATGAAAGTCATCCATCGCTTATAATTTGTCCTATCACAACGAATGTGTTACCAGAAAGTGAATTATTGAGAGTGCATTTAGATAAAGGTCAGCTTGAAATTGTCAGCGATATTTTAGTAGATCAAATTAGAGCAATTGATAAAAAACGACTCATTTCAAAATTAGGAGAATTGACAAGTAGTCAAGCGGATAGGTTGGGAGAGAATATAAAGTTGATTTTAGATTTGTAATGGTAATTAATGAAATAATTCTAAATTAAACAATTATTGAATAAAGGACTTCGACTCCGCTCAGTCTGACTTTCGTCATCATCGAAGTACTCAAAACATAACCAACCGAAGCGAAATCCGTCGCATAGTAAAAGTAAGACCGGGACCCCATAGAATTAGTAAACGCAAGAAAAAATAATGTTTGACGACGAAGGAGGAGTTTATTTTTTCTCGTTTACGTTTCGTAATGGGTGGTTGCTTTTACAGCGACAAGCAGTTTTTGGTTACTTTTTGCTGCTCCAAAAAGTAACGTCATATCTCCAAACTCTCAACCACTTTCACCCCCTCCATATTCTCCAAAGTTATTTTAATCATACTTGCTGCCAAATCTTTTACAGGTGTCGGTGCATATTTCTTTAAAAAAGGTAATTTTCCAACTTTTCGCATTATTTGAATTGCTTTATACTCAGCAGGTCGACTCTCCACACGATTCCCATCCAAAATTGACGGTCTGAAAACAATGAAATTACTCGGGTTTAATTTTTTAATAGCTTCTTCTAATTCTCCTTTCATTCGCAGATAGAAATTAGAAGATGTTGCTTTTGCACCTATTGATGATACAAGAATGATTTGTTTGGTACCATTATCAATGGCTGCTTCGATGCAATTGTATGGATAGGTGAAATCAATCAAATATTGCTTCTCTTTCGAACCCGCTGTTTTTATGGTTGTGCCCATACAGGAAAACAAACTATCTCCTGTAAGATCTTGTTTCCAAGATGAAAGATTATCAAAGTCAATGATATGTTCTTTTAATTTTGGATGCGAAATTTCAAGCGTTCGGCGAACAAAAATTTTCACTTCTCCAAATTCAACGGAATTTAGTAGTTGGTGAACCAATTCTGTCCCTACTAATCCCGATGCGCCAAGTACGATTGCTGTTTTCATTTGTTAGATAAAAGATTGCTCCGCTAAAGATAAAAGAACAAAGACATTTTAACCTAATAATTCTTTACTCTTTTGTCTCATAGTTTTTTAAGATTAAAGATCGCTTCGCTTAAAGATAAAAGAAAAAAAATCTGTGTTCGGATTAATTTAGTAATTTGAATCTTTGCTCTTTTGTCTCATAGTCTTTTGTCTCATAGTTTTTTTAGATTAAAGATCGCTTCGCTAAAAAGATGAAAAAATAAGACCTTTGTTTGAATTATTATTGAAAGTGGAGTCTTTTGTCTTTTATCTATTAGTCTTTTGTCTACTTGTCTAGACCGGATAACACAAACAATATTTTGCCACAGGTTGCGATAAAGCTGAAATATTTAAGTTGTCAGATGCTTGAGAAATATCGATTATTTCACCATTTTTCATCAAAATATTGATTTTTTGATATTTCTTATTATATGCATTGTTACTTCTTTTTTCACTGTAAACAAAGTAAGAAAGTTCTTCATCGTTTAAGTCGTATTTAGCTTTTACAGTTTCACGTTCTAACTGAATACGCTCTTCACTAAACGGTTCTTTCGATAATTCTATTTTAAATAATTCGCGATTAATTAAGCGTTTACATAAAAAGGACAAAATTTTATCGGAATGATTTTGCCAAACTTTTACAGCGCCTAGAATATCGTAATCATCCATTTGTGCAAATTGTTCTAATACAATTGGATTATGCTTAAAATCCTCGTTTGAAATTGCATTTTTCAAGAAAAATTGAAAAGCAGGACTTGCAAATAATTCCACATTTTGAGTGCTTAATTCTTTGGCGCGTTGCATGATTTTGATCAACATCAATTCAGAAGCTGTAACCGTTTTGTGCAGGTACACTTGCCAATACATCAAACGTCGTGCAACAATAAATTTCTCAATCGAATAAATCCCTTTTTCTTCCAATACCAAATTCCCTTCATGTACATTTAACATCTCAATAATTCTGTCAGAGCCAATTTTCCCTTCCGAAACACCCGTGTAAAAACTATCGCGATTTAAATAATCCAATCGATCCATATCTAATTGACTAGAAACTAATTGATATAGGAATTTTTTATGATAGTTGTTTTTGAAAATCAGTAAGGCCAAATCCAGTTTCCCATCAAATGCTATACTTATTCGCTCAATAAAAAAACTAGAAATATCTTCGTGACTAACCTTATTTACGATATCATATTCCAATGTGTGGCTAAATGGACCATGGCCAATATCGTGCAATAATATGGCTATCAAAACTCCCCGTTCTTCTTCTGTAGTAATTTCATGTCCTTTTCTTCGAATAGTTGCAATAGCGATGGTCATTAAGTGCATTGCTCCAAGAGCATGATGAAAGCGCGTATGTAATGCCCCTGGATATACTAAATTAGTCAATCCCAATTGAGAAATTCTGCGTAAACGTTGAAAATAGGGATGTTGAATAATGTCGAAAATTAAATCGTCTGGAATGGCAATAAAACCATATACTGGGTCGTTAACTAATTTCTTTTTGTTTTTTCGGTGGAGAATTGGTCTCAATTGAATAAATTTAAACGTTTTTACCAAAACTATAAAATATTAGGATATGGCAGCGAAAATTCTTTGGGTAGATGATGAAATTGATTTATTAAAACCACATATTCTTTTTTTAGAAGCGAAAGGGTATCTAGTTGAGACAATCAATAATGGCTCGGATGCCATCGATTTATGTCTGGAAAACGAATATGATATCATTTTCTTGGATGAAAATATGCCCGGAATCTCTGGTTTAGATGCATTGGTGCGTATCAAAGAGAAAAAGCCTTCAGTTCCAATTGTGATGATTACCAAAAGTGAGGAGGAGTCCATTATGGAAGAAGCGATAGGAGGTAAAATAGCAGATTATTTGATTAAACCGGTACACCCAAATCAATTGTTACTTTGTCTGAAAAAGAATTTAGAACAGGAGAAAATTGTTTCGGATAAGGTGAATTCCAATTACCAACAAGAATTTAGAAGTTTAGGACAAAAAATTGATGCTTGTGATTCCATTGAAGAATGGATTGAACTATATCAAAAGATAGTATATTGGGAATTAGAATTAGAAAAAATCCAGGATTCTGGAATGACCGAAATCTTACTTTCCCAAAAGAAAGAAGCGAATGATTTGTTTTCCCGTTTTATAGAAGACAATTATACGGATTGGTTGCAAGACAGTAAGTCGGCACCTGAAATGCTACATACTTTAATAAAAAATAAAGTAGCACCACTTTTACCGACTGAAAAAATCTATTTTGTACTCATCGATAATTTGCGTTATGACCAATGGCAAGTGTTGAAACCTATTGTTTCTAAATATTTTACGGTAACGAAGGAAGAGGTTGTGTTAAGTATTTTACCAACTACCACCCATTATGCACGTAATGCTTTATTCGCAGGATTAATGCCTTCTGAAATTCAAAAAATGTTTCCGAAATTTTGGGTGACCGAAGAAGAGGAAGGAGGAAGGAACATGTATGAGAAAGAATTGTTAGAAGCAAATTTGCAACGATTAGGTAAATCCTGTAAAATCTCCTACAACAAAATCACGAATTTAGAAGCTGGAAAGAAATTAGTCGATAATTTTAATCAGTTGAAAAGTAATGATTTAAATGTCATTGTATACAACTTCGTAGATATGCTTTCGCACGCACGTACCGAAATGAATATCATTAAAGAATTAGCAGATGATGAAGCCGCATATCGCTCACTAACTGCTTCTTGGTTTGAACATTCTCCTTTACAAGATATCTTTAAGAAAATTGCAGATGCTGGAGGTAAGGTGATTATTACTACCGACCATGGAAGTGTAAAAGTTACAAATCCTATCAAGTTAGCGGGAGGCAAGGAAACTAATCCAAACCTACGTTATAAATCAGGACGCAACATGACTTATAAAGAAAAAGATGCGTTTTCAATTCGCGATCCAAAACTTGCATTCTTACCGAAATCGAACCTTTCAAGCGAATATGTCTTTGCCAAAGAGACGGACTATTTTGTCTATCCAAATAATTACAATCATTTTGTAAATTACTACATGAATACCTTCCAACATGGTGGGATTTCACTCGAAGAATTGATGATACCATATGTAGAATTGGTTTCGAAGAAATAGAAATTTTCAGTAGATACGCAATGCATTGCGTATCTACTGAAAATCTTGTTGTATTTTTATCACCCAAATCTACGCCATGGACTTCCATATCACCACCCTCCACGACCTAAAAGCCCCTGCAATCTACCTTGCAGACCTACTATATGATCACAAAATTGTTGCCTTAGAAGGGCAAATGGGCGCAGGGAAAACTACGTTTGTACAAAACGTTTTAAAGTCTATAGGGGTGGAAGAATTAGAAGGTTCTCCTACCTATTCCTTGATTAATGAGTATCAATCTACTCTATTAGGAAAAGTGTATCACCTTGATTTGTATCGTTTAAACGCAATTGAAGAGGTGTATGATATCGGAATAGAAGAATTATTATACCAAAATGTAGTGTGTTTCATTGAATGGCCAGAAAAGATGCACGAAATGTTGCCAGATAACACAATTTGGGTGTATCTTCGCGTAGAAGAAGATTTAAGTAGAATCATAACGATAAAACATGAAGACTAATCCGGATTTATTAAAAGCATTAATCAAAGAAAGTGGTTTGTTACCACAAGTGGAAATGCTCGAAATTAAAAAGAAAAAAGGAAGCCTACATATTGGGATTCCTAAAGAAACAACCTTTCAGGAACGTCGAGTTTCTCTTGCGCCGGAAGCAGTTTCTTTATTAGTCTCTAACGGACATCGTGTAAAAATCGAAACAAAAAGCGGTGAAAATTCCAATTTTACAGATAATGAATATTCGGAAGCAGGAGCAGAAATTTGTTATGATCCTGCAGAAATTTATAAATGTGATATCATTTTTAAAGTAGCTCCACCAAATGAAGAGGAAGTAGAGCTAATGACTGGCGGACAAACATTGATTTCAGCATTACAGTTATCGGTTCAACCAAAAGAGATTCTTCAAAAATTGATGCAGAAAAAAATCACAGCAATTGCATGGGATTACATTCAAGATGAGGATGGTTCTTATCCAGTTGTTCGTACGATGGGGGAAATTGCAGGAACAACTTCCATTACCATTGCAGCGGAATTACTTTCTAATTTCGAAACTGGTAAAGGAGTTATGCTTGGAGGTATTGCTGGCGTTCAACCTGCAGAAGTGGTTATTTTAGGAGCTGGAATTGTTGGTGAATATGCTGTAAGAGCAGCAATGGGACTAGGTGCTTCTGTAAGATTGTTTGATAGTTCTTTATCGCGTTTGAGAAGGTTACAAAACAATTTAGGGCGACGTGTATTTACGTCGGTATTACAACCAAAAGTTCTTGCGAAATCGATTAAGCGTGCAGATGTTGTTATTGGTGCAGTTCGTGCTCCTTTAGGTAGAACTCCTTGTATTGTCACGGAAGAAATGATTGAAGAAATGAAACCAGGTTCCGTAATTATCGATGTAAGTATTGACCAAGGAGGATGTGTAGAAACTTCCCGTGTAACAAACCATAAAAACCCAACTTTTGTAAAACATGGTGTAGTACATTACTGCGTACCAAACATTGCTTCCCGTGTTCCAAGAACAGCATCTTTTGCTTTATCTAATATTTTCGCACCTATTTTGTTGGAAATGGGAAATAGAGGAGGATGTAAAGAATTAATTAAAGACGACAAAGGTTTCCGATCTGGTGTTTATATGTATAAAGGTACATTGACAAGTGAAGTACTTGGGAAAGTATTTGATCTGAAATATAAATCGATCGAATTATTAATGTTAGGAATGTAATTTCGAGAACCTCATCAATCACCAATTGAGTTAAGAAAAGACGAGTGATGATGAAAAATGACTAGTTATGATTGAATATAGAAATTATATAAAAATTAATCCTAATAAACGGTTTGGTAAACCGTGTGTTAGAGATACACGTATTTCAGTGTATGATGTGTTGTCGTGGTTATCTTCGGGAATGGATTTTAATGAAATAATAGATGATTTCCCTGAGTTAACAAAAGAAGATATAAGAGCTTGTTTAGCGTATGCTGCTGACAAAGAACATCGTTTGTTACATGCATCATGAAGCTTTTATTTGACCAAAATATTTCATATAGAATTTCAAAAAAGTTAATTGATTTTCCAATTACTTCATTACATGTTTCAGAATGTGATTTATATGATGTGGAAGATCTACAAATTTGGACGTATGCTCAAAAAAATAACTTTGCTATAGTAACTTTTGATTCAGATTTTTATGATTTAGCCATATTAAAAGGTCATCCACCAAAAGTAATTTGGCTTAGAACTGGTAATTTGACAACAAGCAAGATAGTAGAAATAATTTTGAAAAATCAAGCGTTAATCACCGAGTTTTTAATTTCACCAGTTTTCGAAAAAATGTCTTGTCTTGAAATAGGAAGTTAAAATAGAAGTTGCTCAAATGAACAACTCCTTTTAAATCATAACGAAGAATTTGAATTTTTCTCTTTTTTCTTAGCGTCTTTCGCCGCTCTTTTTTCTTTCAATGTTTTTTCTGCTACTTTTTTACCTTTTTCTTTTACTCCTTTTTCTCCAGCCATCTTAATTGGTGTTAATTTCTAATGCGGTAAGGTACACTTTAAAATACCTTTGTCAACCAATCTAAATAAAAGTTATACAATCCCAAAACCAAATCGAAGTACACACGAAACATACAGTCTCGAAGCGACAAGCAGTTTTTGGTTACTTTTTGCTGCTCCAAAAAGTAACAACATTTTCTTTAAATCCCTTCCTTCCCTCAAAAAATCTCCTTAAATTCGCGTAGTAAATTTGAAATAAACAAAATAAGTATACCATGGTTTTTGATTTAGACATGATCAAAAAGGTTTACGCGAAATTCCCAGAGCGTATCGACGCTGCAAGAAAAGTAGTAAACAAACCTTTAACACTTTCAGAGAAAATTCTTTATGCTCACTTGTGGGATGGAAACGCGACAACTGCTTTCGAAAGAGGTAAGTCGTATGTGGATTTCGCACCAGACAGAGTTGCAATGCAAGATGCTACTGCACAAATGGCATTATTGCAATTTATGCAAGCGGGTAAAAAACAAGTAGCCGTTCCTTCTACAGTGCACGCGGATCACTTAATCCAAGCGAAAGTTGGAGCAACAAAAGATTTACAAGATTCTTTAAATCAAAACAACGAAGTATTTACATTCCTATCTTCTATTTCTAGTAAATACGGAATCGGTTTCTGGAAACCAGGAGCAGGTATCATTCACCAAGTTGTACTAGAAAATTATGCGTTCCCTGGAGGAATGATGATCGGTACAGATTCTCATACTGTTAATGCTGGTGGACTAGGAATGGTTGCTATCGGTGTTGGTGGTGCGGATGCGGTTGATGTTATGGCTGGTATGGCTTGGGAGTTGAAATTCCCTAAATTAATCGGTGTTAAATTAACTGGTAAATTAAACGGATGGACGTCTGCAAAAGACGTTATCCTTAAAGTTGCTGATATCTTAACTGTAAAAGGTGGTACTGGTGCTATCGTTGAATATTTCGGTGAAGGTGCTATTTCTCTTTCTTGTACTGGTAAAGGTACAATTTGTAACATGGGTGCAGAAATCGGAGCTACGACTTCTACATTCGGATATGATGATTCAATGCGTCGTTACTTAGCGGCTACTGGTCGTCAAGAAGTGGTAGATGCTGCAGATAAAATTGCGGATTACTTAACTGGAGATAAAGAAGTGTATGATAACCCAGAAGCTTATTTTGATCAAGTTATTACAATCGATTTAAATACATTAGAGCCATACGTAAATGGTCCTTTTACGCCAGATAGAGGTACGCCAATTTCACAATTAAAAGCGGAAGCGGAAGCAAACGGATGGCCTTTAAAAGTAGAGTGGGGATTAATCGGTTCTTGTACAAACTCTTCCTATGAAGATATCGCGCGTGCTGCATCTATCGTAGAACAAGCAGTTGCTAACGGGTTAGTTTCAAAAGCAGAATTTGGAATCAACCCTGGATCTGAGCAAGTACGTTACACAATAGCGCGTGATGGTTTTATCGATACATTTGAAAAATTAGGAACGAAAGTATTTACAAATGCTTGTGGTCCATGTATCGGTCAATGGGATCGTACAGGTGCTGAAAAAGGAGAGAAAAATACAATTATTCACTCGTTCAACCGTAACTTCTCTAAAAGAGCAGATGGTAACCCAAATACACACGCATTCGTAGCTTCTCCAGAAATGGTTGCTGCTTTAGCGATTGCTGGTGATTTAGGGTTTAATCCATTAACAGATACGTTAACAAACGACAAAGGAGAACAAGTAAAGTTAAACGCTCCAACTGGTGACGAGTTGCCAAAAAGAGGGTTTGCAGTAGAAGACGCAGGTTACCAAGCTCCAGCTGCAGATGGTTCTGCAATTGAAGTAGCAGTTGCTTCGGATTCTTCACGTTTACAATTATTAGAAAATTTCCCAATCTGGGATGAAAAAAACATTACTGGTGCTAAATTGTTAATCAAAGCGCAAGGTAAATGTACTACGGATCATATCTCTATGGCTGGTCCATGGTTGAAATATCGTGGTCACTTGGATAACATCTCCAACAATATGTTAATTGGTGCTGTGAATGCTTTCAACGGAGAAGCAAACAAAGTAAAAAACCAATTGATTGGTGAATTCGGAGAAGTACCTGCTGTACAAAGAGCATACAAAGCGGCTGGTGTTCCTTCCATCGTTGTTGGGGATCATAACTACGGAGAAGGTTCTTCTAGAGAGCACGCTGCAATGGAGCCACGTCACTTAGGTGTTCGTGCGGTAATCGTTAAATCATTCGCGCGTATCCACGAAACAAACTTGAAAAAACAAGGGATGTTAGGTTTGACGTTCTCTAACGAAGCGGATTACGACAAAATTCAACAAGATGATACATTCAACTTTGTTGATTTAGTGGATTTTGCTCCAGGAAAACCATTAACATTAGAAATCGTTCACGCGGATGGTTCTAAAGAAAATATCTCTTTAAATCATACATACAACGATTCTCAAATTGAGTGGTTCAAAGCTGGTTCAGCATTAAACTTAATCAAATTACAAGAAGCGTAATTTTTGATATATTGTAGAAGAAGGTTCAAGCGAAAGCTTGGACCTTTTTTGTTTTTTAGTAATCGATAATAGATTTCAATCAATCAATCTTATCCCATCCCATTACTTTAATTCCTGTGCGACTTTGATTTTCTGTTCCGCCATAGATTAAATGTGCATTTGTATTAGCATTTAATCCTTTGAAATAATTCAACCCTTTAAAAAAATCAGGTTTGATAGTTGTAGAAGATTTTATTTCATAAATGTCTATTGATGGGTGGTTTTCTATGAGTAAATCAACCTCATTGTTTGCATGGTCTCTCCAAAAATAGTATATCGGATGTTCTCCATTATTACAACTATTTTTCAAAAACTCAGTAATAATTAAATTTTCAAAGATTCCTCCTTTTGCAAAATGCAATGAAATTTCTTGTTCATTTTTTATACCAAGTAAATACGACAATAAACCGGTATCGTAGAAGTATATTTTGGGTGTTTTTATAATTCTTTTTTTGAAATTAGTGTGGTAAGGGTAGAGTCGGTAAGCAATATATGATGTTTCTAATAGACTCATCCACGCACTGATTGTTTTGTTGTCGATACCAAGTTCGTTCCCTAAACTCGATTGATTGAATAATTGTCCTACTCTTCCTGCAAGTAAATAAATAAATTTTTGAAAAAGATCTAAGTTGGTGATGTTTTTTAATAAACGCACATCACGTTCTACATACGTGCTTAAATAATTGGAATAATAATCACTCGAACGGATGTCAAATGTTATTTTTCTAGGGTAGGAACCATTTACAGCGTATTGCTCCCAAGTTGAATAGTGATATGCTGTATTTTTTATTTCTTGATATGAAAATGGTAATAACGTAAATAATGCAACTCTCCCTGCTAATGACTGAGATATTTGTTGCATAAGTAAAAAGTTTTGAGAACCTGTAATAATATATTCTCCAACTTGATTTCGTTCGTCTGTAAATACTTGTAAATACGAAAATAATTCTGGTACATATTGAATTTCATCAATAATTACTCCGTTTTTATAGGTGTTTAAAAATCCTTTTGGGTCATTTTTAGCAAATTCTCTATTGGTTATATCCTCCAAATTAACATAGGAATATTCCGGTTTTAATTGCTTTGAAAAAGTAGTTTTTCCAGATTGTCTAGGACCTGTTATTGCAACTATCGGAAATTTATCCAGTAATTGTTGCGCTTTTGCGAATAAATGTCTTTGAATCATATTCAAAAATAGGAATTCAATTCCTAAATATCTAAGCTTTCACTATATTTATTTATGATAATTAGGAATCCAATTCCTAATTATCATAAATTTTACTTCTTAATTAACAGAAAAATGGAAATGCTATTAAATCTTCTACTGTTTTGAGTCCATTTTATTGTTTTTAGTTTCTATCCTTAATTTCTCAATTTAATGGTAGAATAAAGACCACAGGTCTCTCAATACAACTTAATAAATCTTCAATTACACCTTAATTTCTAAACTTCTTAATGGTGAAAATGGTTTAAACCCCGAATTTCCCTAACTTTAACTTTAAATTCTAAAGCAATGGAAGAAATACGTAACAAAGTACAAGAAAGTGGATTGATTTCAATGGATTTGGCAGACTTCAAGCCAGATGCATCCTTAATTCTTTCGTTAGATATTGCAGATCAATTGTGGCAGGGACTGGTTTTAAAAGAAAAAGATTTTAGAGATTTCATTGCGACGCACGAATGGTCACTTTACAAAAGTAAATATGTGTTCATACATTGTTCTGCGGATGCAATCGTTCCAACTTGGGCATATATGCTAGTTGCTTCAAAATTGTTGGGTGTCGCTAAAATGGCGTTAGTAGGTTCACGGGAAGATTTAGAAAAACAAATGATTACATTAAATATTCTTTCGTTGGATGTAACAAACTATATGGATGGTAGAATTATCATTAAAGGATGTTCCGATATTACTTCTCCAGAATTTGCAATGACGACCTTGATTCAAAAACTTCAGCCGATTGCGAAGTCAATTATGTATGGGGAACCATGCTCTACTGTACCCGTGTTTAAACGCAAAAATTAATTCGGAATCCATCCAAAGATTAAACCTTTTTTTCTTACAACATCTATCAATTTCGGTAGTAATTCTTTTTGACGTAGGGTGAATTTGGGATTGTCATGTACAACCAAAATGTCTCCACCAACTATTTGTTTTTCTGCTTTGGAGAGTATTTCTGATATACTAACTCGGTCATCAAAATCATACGACAACCAACTCCATACGATAATTTTATACTGTTCAGCAATCTTCCTGGCACGAAGGGAGGATAATCTTCCATACGGAGGACGAAATAAATTAGAAGGAATATATGCAGCTGCTTCTTGTATACTCTTTTGATATTCTTGAAAGGAAGTTTTATGCGACTTCGTATGATACATCGTATGGTTACCTACTTGGTGACCTTCATTAAGGATACGTTTAAAAAGTTCAGGATAACGTTTTACATTTTCACCGACACAGAAAAAACACGCTTTAATATTTTGTTCTTTTAAATAATCTAAGACCCATGGCGTGATGTCTGGATGAGGTCCATCATCAAACGTTAAATACACCGCATTGGTATTCAAAGAAAAACCCCAAGTACGTTTGAAAAAGATTTTTCTTACAATACTTGGGGTTCTAAAGATTTTCATAATCTATTTTACAATGTGTGAATTTAAATTGTTAGTTCGAGGCGATTGAAAAGTTGTAGAACGAGTTTACAAAAGTAAATGAGTGAAACAACTTTGAAAATCAACGATGAAATAGCGAATTAAATTTATACATTACTGCGCTTGCATTAGCTGTTGAATCTGCTCAGGCGATAACTGCTGCCCACCCTGTGGTGCACCTTGTGGAGCAGCCATCTGAGGACGAGCTAAATAACCAAATTTAATAGCTACTGCTTCTAAATGCGCTTTCAAGGTACTAACATCTGCACTCGCATATCCTTCATTACGTAAATCCGAACAGATACGTGGTATAACCACTTTGTACAATTTGTTAATTCTATTTGTTAAACGTTTTGAAATCACACTATTTGCATTTCCAACCTCTGGATCAGCAGTAAATGTAGCCAATACCATGTAATTGTTCAACGCAGATACAAAGTCTTCTTTATTACTCATTGCAAAACGTGCATCACTATATTCAAAGTAGTTTAAGATACTTTCAATTTGTGTTGCAACTTCCGTTGCAACTTGTTCACCACGTTTTTTGTTACCAGCACGATATAGTACTCCAACATAATCATGCAAGGTTCCATCTGTGTAGGCAGGGTAACTAATACCAGGACCAACTTCATAATTTTCACGACTTGGTGTTGGTTCTCCATAATCAATTACATTCGCTATTGGCATAACTTCTAATGAACGGTTGATTAATTTAATTGCGAATTTTTTATTTTCTGCAATTTTCTTATCTGCCCCATTTAGAATTTCTTGTAACGAATCTGCAGATTGTTTACTTCCAGATTGTCGTAACATAGAAATTTGCGCAGGATAAATCGATTTGTTTGTTTTAAGTTCTTCCGCTTCACGTAAAAATGCGTCTGCTAAACGGGAGAAATGGTCTCTATATTGTGAAGTATGTCTTCGTGTATAGTAATCCGATAAAACTCCTTTTTTGTTCATCAAACCAAAATTGTACACTTTCGTTAAGTTCTCTAACATCTTTTCTTTGTCAATTGGTTCGTTGTCACGTAAAGGTGTAAATTCATACGCAATACCATTTTGTTTCACAAAACCATTTGTATACAATGCAATAGACACATCAGAACCTCCAGGAGAAGAGAAGTAAATTGGACGTTTCCAGTCGTTATTAGCAATTACATCTAACATCATTACTTGTTCACGTGTCAACGCTTGTTTGTCTATCGTAAAACGAATTTCGTTTGGTAGGTATTTCGCTTTGTCTTTACTTACGATACCAGAAGCAACTACATTTTGTTTGTTTACTGGTACAATAAATCCTTTAGAAGGGAATACGCGAAGTTTGCTACCTTGATTGCTTAATTGGTTATTGTCATCACGTACAAATTCCATGGCTACATCGATTGGTAAATAATCCCATCCTGTTTCCCAAGCTTTTAATCCTTCGTTGAATTGTTGCATTTGTTCTTGTGGTGCTTGAATCATACCATTGGAATACGCCATCAATAATTCTAATGCTGCACCCATCATTTCTTCTACGTTTTTGTAGCTTGGTTTTGCTACTGGTGTATTGAATACTTTTTTGATTTCATCAACACGTGCTTGTAAAGAAGGATCTTTCACTTGTACACCATTCACAACTGCGGCATTGTTTGCTTGGAATTGTTGGAATGCTTGCTCAAACGCTGCTTTATTGTATTTAATTTTAGTAGAATAGATTTTAGAAAGCGTTTCTTTTGAAATTCCCATATTCATCATGTCTAACATAGACAAGAAATATACTTGATCCGTATTTCCTGCGTACATTAAAATCTGATCCTCTCTAAATTTGATTGGAAGTGGTTCAGAATCATACGCTTTCATTTTCATTTGGTCTGTATACCAGTCTGTTTGCATTAGCGATAGGTTACATACACGAACATCCGTACGTTTTTCTTCAACCTCTTGTAAGTACCATAATGGGAAAGTGTCATTATCTCCATTGGTAAATAGAATGGCATTTTTTCCACACGATTCCAAATAGTTATATGCTAAATCACGCGCAGATGTTTTGTCACTTCTATCGTGGTCATCCCATCCTTGAACTGCCATGATTAAAGGTGCTCCGATTGTTAACAAAATCGCCACAACTGCACCTTGTACTTCATTCTTCGATTTTTTCCCGAGTAGGTGTGCAATAAATACGAGTAAAATCGCGATTACTGCAATATAAATCCAAGACAATTTCGCTGTATGCGCTTCATCGCCCATGTCAATTAACCCAAAGAATACTAAACCTCCAAGTACAATAAATCCAATTTTCTTAAATAACTCTTTTGATATCCCTTTGGAGAATTCAAATAAAGCGTATACCGAAAGTCCTATCCACATCGAGAAAGCATAAAAAGAACCTGCATAGGCATAGTCACGCTCTCTTGGTTCAAATGGTTTTTGATTCAAGAAGATTACAATCGCTAATCCTGTAAAAATAAACGTTAACAAGACTACAAACGCATCTTTTGGAGCTCTGTAGAAATGGAAGAACATACCAATAACTGCTAGAATTAAAGGGAAAAAGAAGAATTTGTTATTCGACTCATTTCCAGAAGTATATAACGGAGCGTTTGCGCCATTTTCCCCTACATGCATTTTATCAATAGAACTAAATCCACTAATCCAGTTTCCACGCATTGCGTCACCGTTTCCTTGAATATCATTCTGACGACCTGAAAAATTCCACATGAAATATCTCCAGTACATCCAATTTATTTGGTAACGTGCAAAGAAGGTTAAGTTTTCACCGAAAGTAGGTAAACGTAGTCCATCAGAACCGATTTCTGCACCTTCTACATTTTCTTTAGGGTCATAACGCGACCAGCTTTTGTAAGCATCCGATTTTGTTGCGTCTCCAGTCCAATACATACGTGGAAAGAAGGTGTTTTGCAAATAGGTAGGCTCTTGTTGTTTACGGTATTCTTCATTTGTTACGAAATATTTTTCAATTACTTCATAGCCAACCCCTTGTTTTTTAGCGTATTGATCTGCATTTACTTTGTCTTTAAATGCCTTCAAATCTTGGTCGCCACGGGTTACTACAAAACGACGTGCATAGAATGCAGAGCGATCTTTCCAAGTCGTTCTGTCTTCATTCATCACTGAGTTATAGTATGGTCCATAAAGAACTGGCCAACTTCCATATTGTTCACGTTTCAAGTAGGAGTGAAGGGTAACTAAATTCTCCGGGTCATTCTCATCCAATGGTGTGTTTGCACTAGAACGAATAACAATGGTAGCAAATGATCCATACCCAATTAGAAATACAATAAATCCTAATGCAGCAGCATTTAAAATAGGCTTGTCATTTTTCTTAGACCAACGTACCAAGAAAATAGAACCGATAATTAATAATAAAAAGAAGAATAAACTTCCAATATAAAAAGGCATTCCTAAAGAATTTACAAATGCGATTTCAAATTTAGAAGCCAAGGAAATGGTACCAGGTATAATTCCTTCTTGGATAAATCCTAAAGTAAATACAGCAATGATTCCGGTAATAAAGAAACCTTTTAAGGTGACATCTTTGGATTGGTTGAAATAAACAACATACGCTATTGCAGGGATAACTAATAACCCAAGTAAGTGGACTCCGATTGCTAAACCGAACAAGAAAAGAATTAAAATCATCCAACGCAAAGGACTAGCAGCCATTTGTAATTCGCCGTGTTTGATAGATTCTGTTTCTTCATCCCATTTCAAGATAGCCCAGAAGATGATTGCTGTAAACAAAGAAGACATTGCATATACCTCACCCTCCACAGCGGAGAACCAGAAAGAATCTGTAAATGTGTAAGCCATAGCTCCTACAAAACCACTGCCTAAAATAGCGATTTGTTCACCACGAGATAAAGTGCGTTTTGTTTTTAAAGCCATTTTTTTAGCCAACATAGTAATTGACCAGAACATAAACAATATCGTTCCAGAACTAGAAAGTCCAGACATACGGTTGATCCACATCGCTACGTCTTCTTTAGCGGCGAAGAAAGAGAATAATCTTCCCAATAACATAAACAAAGGTGCGCCTGGAGGGTGACCAACTTCTAATTTGTAAGCTGCAGTAATGTACTCACCACAATCCCATAAACTTACTGTACTTTCAATGGTAATGAAATAGACGATTGTTGCAACTAAAAATACAAACCAGCCTAAGTAAATGTTACTTTTTTTGTAATCCATTTTGATTTCTTTTGGTATAAACTTTTGTTCTCATTTTTGAGAATGACGAAATTAACAAAAATCTACAAGAAATTTCTGGAAAAATGGTAATATTCGTTAAAAACAATCGCGTTTTGTTTGCTTATTTTAATTTCATTAAATATTTGTTAAGGATTAATAAACAGTAGTTTATAAGGTTTAACTTTATGGTCACTTAATTTTTTTAGATATTTTCTTGTCGAAATAAATTTTCTACCTATATTTGCACTCAGTTACTGGCCTATGGTGTAACTGGCAACACGTCGGTTTTTGGTTCCGAAGAGTCTAGGTTCGAGCCCTAGTAGGCCAACAAAAGCTTCACAGAAATGTGAGGCTTTTTTGTTTTATATCAGTTGGTTATACTTCAGAATTTCTAGTTCACAAAAACTACTGGGTACGGGATTTGGTACAACACGTAGCAATTAACGTTTTGGAATTGATAATTTGTTTTAATACAAAAATGGGCTATGAAAACTCATAACCCATAATCATCAATGTTTATCTCTTTACATTAGTCTTTGATGCACCTAACAGACAAACCAGAACTCTTTCTTCCAATGTTGTATAAGAACGCAATGCTATTGCCAATATAAATATTACGGTTCTTAGCAAACTCTGGTATGTATTCAGAAGAACTCCACCAGGCACCGATGTAGCCAATTTGGTGAAAATTGTAATATTCGTACGTATAGTCGAAGCGCGCCCCTCCCGGTAGAGCAGTAAAAAATGAGGTGTTTGTGGCAAGGGTATCCCACATTTTATTATCTACTCCTTTCATTTTACCTCCAGCAATGATTTCACCGCCCAAATAGTCTACTAATACATTCCATTCATCATCTATAGGTACATGCCATCCTGTAGGGCAAACGTTTTTATCACCATTCGTATTTTTACTCACGGCGTACCAATTGTATAATTTGCCATATACTTTTCCTAAAGAATCATTGTTATCATAGTTACACCACGCACCTGTAATTAATTTTACCCATACAGAACTATCTTTTACATTTGGAATTGAAGTACCATCGTTAAACTTACTAACTTTCAAATTTTCTCCCATCCATTCCTGAGTTCCAATAATTACCGTTTTGTATTTATTACCTTCTATATCTGTAACGCCATTTCCATATTTACCTACAATAATTGTAGAGTCTTTTGATGTATTATTGGTAGTAGCTGTATTTGTTGATTTCTTACAAGCTACCAAAGATGTTGCAAGTGTAAGGATGATGAATGTTTTTTTCATTGTTTTTATTTTGATTCAAATGTATACATTTTTACCGTTCGGTCATTATAATTTTACAACTATTTTACAGTCCTTCACATCAACCCCTCATCACTCATAGAATAATACCCCGATCTACACACACTGGATATACTGACCGTATGGTAATTGTGTGAGATATGAATATTCGTGACTTTTCGGTCATGATACATGATAAGGAAATTCTGTTGAATCTTGCTGTTAGAATCAAAGAACTACGCAAAGCAAAGGGTGTGACACAAGAAGAAGTGTACAACGCTACTGGTGTACATATTGCACGTGTAGAACAAGGTAAACGTGATGTTTCTTATACTACCTTACGGAAGCTATCCGCGTATTTTCAGGTGAGTCTTGCTGTTTTTGATTGAGAATAATTACTTCTCAATCTCCATCTTATGATTATCAAAATCCACTTCTTCATCGTAGATATCAAAGAATGGCTCTTTGAAGGATTTAGTGGTTACTTTACGTTCAAGAGATAGAAGTAATGCTGGAAGTATAATTAAGTTGGTCATCATACCAACCAAGATGGTAATAGACACCAATAAGCCCAAGCCTTTTGTTCCGCCAAATTGCGAGAATACAAACATGATAAATCCGAAGAATAAAATAACGGAAGTATAGAAAATACCGAGTCCGGTTTCACGAACAGAAATGAGAATAGATTGTTTGATGTCCCATGTATGTAATTTTAATTCCTGACGGTATTTAGCTAGGAAAAGAATCGCGTTATCTACCGTAATACCTAAAGCAATACCGAATACCAATAGTGTAGAAGGCTTAAGCGGAATTTGGAAAAAGCCCATGATACCAGCCGTGAATAATAAAGGGATAATATTTGGAATCATGGATATCAAAATGATTCTAAACGAACGGAAAAGGAAAGCCATCAATAATGCAATGGAAAGTATGGCGAAAATTAAACTTTGCACCAGGTTTACAAATAGGTATTTCGTTCCTTCAGATACTACGACGGATGTTCCTGTAAATGTTAGGTCGTAATATTCCTCGTCGATTGCCTGACGTAAAATGTTTTTAAAATTTTTCTTTGTTTTATAAGCGTCTATTTTACTTGGGTCTAAATCAAAAGCGGTTTGCAAATCTTGGTTGCCTTTGGATAAGAGTGCTGTCACATTATTGAAAATCCAAGGATATGTATATAATAAGGTATCTACTAAATCTTTTCTGCCTTTATATGCTTTTTTAAATGTCGCTTCTACGTGCGTTTTTTCCGGATTCAAAATGTTATCCACCTTAATTTTCAATGCGTCTACTTTTTTAGAAACTACATAAGAGCCTAGATCTTTCATTTGTAGTCGAATACGTAAAGAAGTATTTGTTGTATCCACCAATTCTTTAATCGACATACTACCACTATTGACATTGTTGATGTCTGTTTCGTCGAAGTATTTTTTGAGTCGAAGTTTATCGCGGGAAGAGATTAGAGTGTAGTGCGTCGAATCATTATCAAAATAAGCCATGTTGATCGACTTGATGAAATTGACAATGGATAAACTTTTGGAAAAGAGCGTGTCTTTTGCAAATTCTTGCTGGATATGATCTACTTTCTCTAATGTTTCATTCGAAAATAATCTACCTTTTTCTTTGTAGTTAATCAATATTTCAAAAGGAACTGCACCTCCAAAATTTTTCTCAATGAATTTTAAATCTAATAAAATGGGATCATCTTTTGGAAGGTCACTCGTAATATTTCCGGTAGCCACGATTTTGGTCATGCCATATAAACTAATTGCAACTACTATAATGGAAATAATATATACCCACTTTCTGTATTTGGAGATTATGATAATTATGTATTCAATAAATCCTTTGGAATATACCTTATATAAGTGTTTAAGATGTCTTTCTTTAGGTGGTTTGGAATAAGACGCCATGATTGGAAGTATGCAAATGGATAATGCAAAAACAACCATGATATTTATGCTGGAAATAACCCCAAATTGTGCTAATTTATCCGAACTAGTAAAGGTGCAAAAACCTACAGCTGTTGTTAGATTGGTAAGAAAGGTTACAGAGCCTATGCGTTTAATCATAGTGAATAATGCACGCATTTTGTTTTGATGCAACACATATTCTTGGTGGTATCGTGTGACTAAAAACACGCAATTTGGTACACCGATCACAATCAATAATGGAGGTATTAACGCCATCATGATAGATAATTGGAAATTGAACAAAGCAATACTTCCTAGCGCCCAAATAACGGATACGAATACAACAAGATTACATTGCATGACGATACGGAAGGATCGAAAGAAAATGTATAAAAGTAAGGAAGAGGCTAATACAGAAAGTCCAAGGAAAATATACATTTCATTCACGATTCGCTTACCAATTACTACACGCATGTGGGGTAGTCCTGCGAAATGTGGTTTTCCAAAGTATTTGGAGTACGATTCTACTAGTTCTTCAATTTCAAATACGACTTTCGACTTTTTCTTATCTGCTAGGTATTTTTCATCCATACCAATGAGTAGGAGCGAAACCTTTGTTTTATCGTTATATAACAAGCCATTATATAATGGATTTTGTTTTACTTCTTTACGTATGGAGTCGATTGATTTTTCGTGAAAGGTAGAGTCAGAGAAAATCTTCTGAATTTCAAAACGTTGCTCTGTTTTATTATTGCAAATTTTATATAAGGTTGCTTCTGAAATAACACTTTCAACACCTCCAATTTCTAATATTTTGAATGCTAGATCTTGCCATTTAACAAAGTTTTGTTCTGTGTATAGCGAGTCAGAATGAATTGCAATGGCTAAAGTGGAACCATCTTCTCCGAATTGTTCTTTGAATTTTAAATAATCCGCTTGAGGTTTACTGTCTTTTGGAAGTGTATTTCCGTATTTGTTATCGACTTTTAAAGAAGTAGCTGCAAAGTAGCCAAAAAACACAGTGAGTATAATTACAATCGCTATGATAAATAGGCGGTTACGTAAAATTATACTCGCTAATGAATTCCACATTTTATGTCTTTTTTTTTAAGTATCAGCACAATAATACCAATTATTTCTGACTTTATGGGTACTTTTATTGTACATTTCGCCTTTTTTGACCGATTATTTAATCCTTTATTAAACGTAATCTAACATCGATGAAATCTAGTTTTATTTTTCTTTTAAGTGTTTTTTTCTTAGTTTCATGTAGTACTTCAAAAAAAGACGATGCAACTTTTTATGGCGCTGAAAATAAGCTGTTCAACTATGTTGGTCGCATTGATTTTTCGGATAAATATGCTCCTCGTTTTTGGGCACCTGGTGTATATATCCAAGCGAATTTTATGGGATCTTTCTGTGAAATCGCGCTCAATGACGAAGGGTTCTTAAAACAAGCGACCGAACATAACTATATAGAGGTGATTATAGATTCATTACCTGTTCAACGTATTCACCTGACTAGCAAAAGCAATAAACTAATCGTTGCTCGAAATTTAAAAAAGGGAAAACATACAATTACAATATGTAAAACAACGGAAACAAAAATTGGGTATTTAGAATTTATTGGACTTCGCGTAGAGAAATTGCTTCCGATTAAAAAGAAAAAACGTCGGATTGAATTCATAGGAGATTCGATGACTTGTGGGAATGGAATGGATAATAAAGCATTTCAATGTGGTGAACGTCATTGGTTTGATCAACATTGTGCATATATTAGTTATGGGCCTAGTTTAGCGAGAAGATTTAATGCAGATTGGATGTTGACTTCTATCTCTGGGTATGGTATGTCACGCAGTTGTTGTAATAACGACAAAACGATTCCTGACGTCTATGATTATACGGATTTGTCACAATGCAAGATTAAATGGGATAAAAAGAACTACCGACCGGATTTAATTTCGATTTGTCTAGGACAAAATGATGGAAAACAAAAAGTTGAACTTTTTACTTCTACCTATTTGAAATTCTTAAAAAAACTACGCATAGAGAATCCAAAAACTACAATTTTAATATTGGACAGTCCGATGGCTAAAGAAAGTTTTAAACCCTACTTAGATAGTGTGTTAACTATAATATTCAATAGGTTTAAGGATAATAATACCTTACTTTATCTGTATAAAAAACGTTATTGCAATGGATGTGTTGGGCATCCAAATAAGATGGAGCACGAAATGCTTACCGAAGAATTATATGCGTTTTTGAAACCGAGATTGATGTGGTAAATTTGTATCTTAGTCCAAAAAAATACAACATGCAAGTACAAGACTCTCCAGAAATCGTTGATTTAACTACAAAACCAGTAGGCTATTACGAAAATAACCGCCCTGAAATGTTGAATTACTTACCAGAAAATGCGAAAGTAGTATTAGATGCCGGTTGCGCAGTAGGAGGTTTTGGTGCTGCTGTTAAAGAGAAATTTAATGCAGAAGTTTGGGGTTTGGAATTAGATGTTGATTCTTCAAAAATTGCTTCATCGCGTTTAGATAAGGTCATTCAAGGGGATATTGCTCAAACAATCAGTCAATTGCCTGAAAATAAATTTGACGCTATTGTTTTTAATGATGTACTCGAACATTTAGTAAACCCATATGACATATTAACGCAATTAAAGAAAAACTTAACTTCTGAAGGAGTTATTGTTTGTTCTATTCCAAACGCTCGATATTGGAGGGTGTTCAAGCAATATGTTTTTGGGAAAAATTGGAAGTATGTTGAAGATGGTGTGATGGATAAGACTCATTTACGATTTTTCACGAAACGAAGTATTTATGAAATGTTTGATGCGCTAGGTTACAAAGTGTTGGAGACAAAAGGACTTAAGCCTACACCTTCTGTAGGTTTTTTAATTTTTAATTTACTTACTTTTGGAAGTATACAAGATTGTAAATTCATTCAGTATGTTTTTGTAGTAAAAGTAAAATAGAGAGTTTTATTTCACCTCTTCAAAAGTTTCAAAATTTCCACAAATACAATTTGCTTTTTGACAAAGTGAAAAACTCTGTACTCTCAAATATACAAAACACGTTAACTTTTCTCAGTTTATTTCGTGTTTAAAATACCGCGACTAAATAAATAATATTCATATCTTCCAATCCATTTTAGTATCTTTACTTTCTAAAATAATCCATCAATAATGTCTGAAAAACGTACTGATATCAAAGATTTAGGTGAATTTGGCCTAATCGACACGCTAACAAAAAACTTTACGACGCATGTTTCAACCACTTTAAAAGGAGTGGGGGATGATGCGGCAGTTATTTCAATTTCGGAAACGGAAGCAATGTTGGTGTCGACAGACATGCTGGTGGAAGGGATTCACTTCAATTTGATGTACACACCTTTAATGCATTTAGGCTATAAATCGGTTGTAGTCAATTTATCGGACATTTACGCGATGAATGGAAAACCAACGCAGATTACAGTTTCTTTTGCAGTGTCAAGTCGTTTTCCATTGGAAGCTTTAGAAGAATTATATGCTGGTATCAAAAAAGCATGTGATTTTTATCAAGTAGACCTTGTAGGTGGTGATACAACTTCTTCTTTATCTGGATTAGTCATTAGTATTACAGCGTTGGGAACAGCAAACAAAAGAGACATTGTATACCGTGGAGGTGCGAAAGAATACGACTTAGTAGTTGTTTCTGGAGATCTTGGCGGAGCCTACATGGGACTTCAATTGTTGGAGCGTGAGCGTGAAGTATTCAAAGCAAATCCAGATATTCAGCCAGATTTAGACGGACACGATTATTTGTTAGAACGTCAATTAAAACCAGAAGCGCGTCAGGATGTGATTGCCTTCTTAAAAGAATTAGAAGTAGTTCCAACGTCGATGATTGATATATCAGATGGTTTGGCTTCCGAGTTATTCCATATTTGTAAAGCAAGTAATGTTGGTTGTACGATTTACGACGATCGCGTTCCTTTAGATGCAAAAACATCCATGGCAGCAATTGAATTTAACATTGATCCGATTACTGCTGCGTTGAATGGTGGCGAAGATTATGAATTGTTATTTACCGTAAAACAAGAAGATTACGAAAAAGTTGCTGCCAATCCAAATTTCACAGTAATTGGTCACATTACCGATCACGCAAGCGGATTGAATTTAGTGGATAAACATGGTGCTGTTGTTCCAATGCAAGCGCAAGGTTGGAATCATTTTGAATAGTCGATAATAGTTTAATCTTGTTAAATGGCAAAGCAAAAGAATACAGAAAACAAAAAACTCCATTCCAAGTTGTTGGATCAAAAAAAGAATAAAAAGCAAAGTCAGAAGGAAGCAAATAAAGCGCGTATTCGTTTGATGAATCAGATAGCGAATAAAAAGCTGGAAATAGAATAAATTTTCATTTTCATTTATCTCATTTTGAAATATATAAAAAAAGCCAGAACAAATATCCTGGCTTTATAAATATAGTATCTTTCTAACTAAAACAACCCATTGATTTCAGCATCAATCGCATTGATTATCTTCCCTAAGTCCTCTTGGTTTTCTGGGAAACGGTTATTGTCAATATCAATGATTAATAACTTCCCTTTGTCGTACGTAGAAATCCACGCTTCATAACGTTCGTTCAAACGCTTCAGGTAATCAATACGAATACTTTCTTCGTAATCTCTTCCACGTAATTGAATTTGGTGAACCAAGGTTGGAACACTTGCACGTAAATAAATCAATAAATCAGGGGCAGAAACAAAAGACTCAACAAGGTTAAATAAAGAGAAATAATTCTCAAAATCACGCGTTGTCATTAAGCCCATAGAATGCAAGTTTGGTGCAAAAATGAACGCGTCTTCATAGATTGTTCGGTCTTGAATCACCATCGCATTTGTTTGCTTAATTTCCTGAATTTGCGTGAAACGACTATTTAGGTAATATATCTGTAAGTTGAACGACCAGCGTTGCATATCTTCGTAGAAATCATTTAAATACGGATTTTGCTCTACATCTTCGAAATGTGTTTCCCAACCATAATGTTTGGCTAACATTTGTGTCAAAGTCGTTTTACCTGCTCCAATATTTCCTGCTACTGCTATATGCATTTTTTATGATTTTAAAATTCTACGAACTTCAAATATAGGAAATCTAACGTGTTCTTTTTTATTTATTAAAAGAAAATTTTGAAAGTTTATTTTTTTCTAGAAAATAGAAATACGCACCCTGTTTTTTAAATTGAAGTATGTCCGCACGAGGTAAAGAAAGTTCCATTGGTTCGATTTCCTTTTCGCTAAAAGCACTAATTTTGTTTTTACTTAATACATATACTACATTTTTCTCAACGCTTATATAAATTCCTGATTGTGTTGGAATAAAGTCTATTAAATTTCCGTAATTATCCAGTTTATATACTCCTTTAGTTTTATCAAATAAGTACAAGAAGTTACCTTCCTCGATTAATTGAAATACTTCATTAAAACCGAGTAGACTTTTCAGATTTTCAATTTTTACGCTTTGTTGCTTGTTAGTGGAGAGTAATTCTAATTTAGAATTATCTTGGTCGTACACCCAAAATTTATTGCTTTGAAACGAAGCGGAAAATGCTTGTACATAGCTTAAGCCAAATGTGCTTAAATCAAAATTTTCTCCCTGGAATGTTAAGCTATTATCCAGCACTCCAACCAACTGTTGATCTTCCGAAAAAAATAAAATTTTCATCGGATTTCGGGCGTCTAATTTCGTTATTTTCCCAACAGATTTAATACTTTGGGTAAAAAGTAAATTTCCTTTGAGATCGTATTTTTTTATTTCGTTTGCTTCAACTACAATTGTATTTCCAAGCTCGTCCACATCCCAAATGGAATTATGTGTTTCGAGAGAAGAATGAAGAATAAATTGCGTTGAGTCTTGCGAAAAGCTAAAGAAATTTACAAATAAAGAGTTTACAATTAGAAGGATCGTTAGTTTATTCATGATTAAGCATTTACAATTATTGTTAACTCCTCCAATATTTTTCGATCGTTACTCAATCTTGGCACTTTGTTTTGTCCTCCCAATTTTCCTTTGCCTTGTAACCATTTGTCAAAGGTTCCGATAGGTGCAATGTGTGTAACGGGTAATTCCAAAGCTAAATCTTTTGTGCGTTTCGCATCATAGTCTGAATTTATTTCCCGAAGTTGTTTGTCTAATAACAGTGTAAATTGATCAAGTTGAATTGGTGCTTTTACAAATTCAATCATCCATTCATGCCCGCCTTTGGATTGATTCTCCATGAATTTTGGTCCTACTGTATATTCTTTCAAAATAGCCCCCGTCTCTTTACAGGCGAAAGCAATAGCCTTTTCAGCATTATCTACGATAACCTCTTCTCCAAAACAGTTGATGAAACTTTGCGTTCGCCCAGTGATTTTAAATTTGTAAGGTAGGAGGGAAGTGAATGAAATCGTGTCTCCCAAAATATATCTCCATAAACCACCATTGGTTGAAATTACAATGGCATAATTGGTATTGAGCACAACATCTGTAAGTGAAATAACATTTTTACTGTCAATACCTTCAAAAGATGACATCGGGATAAATTCATAGAAAATTCCGTAATCCAACATAAGTAACAAATCGTCACTTTCAGGTTTATCTTGGATGCCAAAAAAACCTTCAGAAGCATTATACGTTTCAATGTAATGCATCGAAGGATCTGGAATAAGGCGTTCAAATTCTTTTTTATATGGTTGAAAACTTACTCCGCCATGCATGAATAGTTCCAAGTTTGGCCATACTTCTTTTAGGTTCTTCTTTCCGGTAATTTCTAGGATGCGATTACATAATACTAATGTCCAGCTCGGTACTCCAGCAATGATACACACATCTTCCTTGATGGTTTGTTTTGCCATTTTGTCCAATTTCTTCTCCCAATCATCCATCAGTGCTATTTCACGGGATGGGGTTCTACGAATTTCGGCCCACCAAGGCAGATTTTTAACAATGATGGCGGATAAATCCCCTAAATAAGAGTTTATTCCAATCGGATTAATTTTGGCGCTTCCACCAATGATGAGGTGTTTAGCATTGTATAGTTTTCGGTTGGGATAGTTTGTGTAATAAAGCGCTAATAAATCTTTTCCTCCTTTATAATGGCAGTCAAACAAGGATTCTTTGGTAACTGGAATGAATTTACTTCTATCGGAAGTTGTTCCAGAAGACTTTGCGAACCAACTAGTAGTGCCAGGCCATAATAAATGCTTTTCACCAGCTATTAGTTTGTCAACATCCGGTTTTAATTCCTCATAGGTTTGTAAGGGAACCGTTTTTTTAAATGATGTATAATCGGAAATATGATTGAAATGATACTTTTTTCCAAATGAAGTAATCGAAGCGCTTTTAAGCATTCGAAAGAAAAGTTCTTCTTGAACTTCCAGTGGGAATTTTCGAAATAAATCGATTTGATGTACCCTTTTTTTGATTACCCATGAGAATAAAGCATTAAAAGGCATACAAGAAGTACGTTAATTAAACAAAGAAGTGTGGATTATCCCCAGATGAAAATAGATGCTAAAACACCTAAAACAACGATTGTGTAAATAAATCCAACTGCTTGCGTTTCTTTGTCGAAAAAATTATCAGGATTTGACATAACTTTTATTTTTTTTACAAATATAATAAAAAGAGTTAATAGTCAAAAGTTACGAGTTATAAAGTTTGATGCCCTTTTAAACTTTCTACTTTGGACTTTCTCTAATTATTCCTTAACTTCTTCACAATACCAGTCGTAGAAAAACCTTCTTCTAAATCGATTACAGAAACTTTGCCACCATGAGCAAGTACAAGTTCTGAACCAACAATGTATTTTTTGGAATTTTTATCCTTCTCATTTGGGTCATAATCTGCGCCTTTAACAAGTATATCTGGAACAAGAAGATGAATCAATTCTTCCGGCGTATTTCCGTCAAATAGAACAACAAGATCTACAAAAGTCAAAGCTGCTAAAAGTGTTTGACGCGCATCTTCAGGATTTATTGGCCGTTCATCGCCTTTACCTTGTCTCTTTACCGATGCGTCTGAATTTACACCTACAATTAATCGATTTCCTAGATCTGCTGCTTTTGCAAGGTAAGTGACATGTCCTTTATGCAGGATGTCAAAACACCCATTTGTAAAAACGATGGTTTCATCTTTTATTCTCCAAATACCAATTTTACGTTGCGCCTCTTCAAGAGTAACTATGCGGGATTTCAAAAAATCAATTTTTGACATTTTCTTTGGTGAAGTTTTTAGGTAGAAAAATAAAAGAAAGTAGTCCTAGAATGACTAAAAGTATTGTTTGTGAAGCCCAGATAATCATACCTAAAGCATTTCCGATGGCAAGCGCATTTGGGATTTTGTCGTGTAGAATAAGATTGACAACCATCGCGATTAATAATGGAAAAACTCCAAGTCCACCATTCGTGAAAATAATACCTAAAGAACCAGCAATAAAACCTAATAAAATTCCACTAAATGGAAAGTCTTTAGTTTCTTCTAATGCAAAAAATGCAATCCCAAAATATCCAATGTAAGACACCCAAATAAAAAGCGTATGTAACAGATAGCCGGAAGGGTTTTTTGTCTTAAAAATTGATAGTAGTCCTTCAAATATATCCTTAATAAAACCGATTACTTTATTGCGTAAAATAGGTTTGAATTTCATTAAGATTAATAAGCCGATAAATCCGATAGCAATTAAGCTATAAATAACAATTTTCCATGGGAAAGCATTTGGGTCCGTATTGGGTTTGCCTCCAAATTTCACGGATATCTCATGAAATATATTGAAGAAGTTTTCCATTCCAAGAAGTGCTGTAAGTCCAGCAACAATCAATAGCATGACAAAATCCACAGCTCTTTCAGCAATGATAGTTCCGAATGATTTTGTAAATGGTACTCCTTCAGAACGATAGAGCATTGCGGAACGAGAAGCTTCTCCTGCGCGCGGAATTGTTAGGTTGATAATATAACCAATCATCAAGGAATGGTATCGATTCCAGAAGGATGTTTTATATCCAATTGGTTCAAGCATATATTTCCAACGGTAAGCGCGGGAAGCAAAAGCAAGAATAGAAAGTAGCATAGAAAGTATAATCCATTTGTAATCTGCTTTGTCGATCGCTTGATAAAAAATTTCTTTTTCCGTTTTTCCCATTTTAGCAAAAATGCTATACATAACATAGCATCCAAAAGCAAGCGGTAAAACGGTTTTTAAAATTTTGAGTAGAATCGATTTCATGCGATTAAACGATCAAGTTCGTTTGTTCGTTTGGAAAAACTAAAGATGGTTTGAATTTCTTTGCTTCTTCAAAATCCATATACCCATAGCCGATGATTATAATAGGGTCATTTACAGCAACTCTTCGAGCAGCTGGTCCATTCAAACAGATAGTTCCGCTGTTAGCATCTCCTTTAATAACGTAGGTTTCGAAACGTTCTCCATTATTTATATTTACAATCTGGACTTTTTCCCCTTCAATAATATTGGATGCATCCATTAAGGCTTCATCAATAGTAATACTTCCGATATAATTTAAATCAGCTTGGGTAACGCGTACTCGGTGTATTTTGGATTTTACAACTTCAATCAACATAATTTTTTCTATTGCGACGCAAATTTACAATAAATACTAGGAGATAATCATAAAACGAAAATTATTCTCGGATTTCCATGTTGTCAATCAGCCGAACTTCACCAGCATATGCTACAATACACATACGCGCATTAGCACACCATTCATTTGTAAGATTTTCAAGGGTGATAGGGTCTACAATCTCAACGTATTCTAGTCGAAGGGCGCTTTTTTGGATGGATTCTTCTGCTATCGATTTAATTTGAGAAGGATTGAATTTGGAGGTGTTTAACTTTGCTTCCGATAATGTTTTGTATAAAACTAAAGCCTCATTTTTTTGTTCTTCGGATAGGCGTAAATTTCTACTACTTAAAGCAAGTCCTTCCTCGTTTCTACTAGTTTCACAGGGAGTTATTTCGATTGGTAACTGAAAGTGGTTGACCATAAATCGAATCACAGAAACTTGTTGAAAGTCTTTAAGTCCAAAATACGCTTTATTAGGTTTTGTAAGTTGGAAAAGTCGATAAACTACTTGACAAACTCCTTGAAAATGTCCAGGTCGTAACTCACCTTCCATGGTTTGGTCTAAAAATCCAAGGTTAATTCCCGGAAAATTGTAATCATCTGGATAGACATCGCTAATTCTCGGAAAAAAAACTAAATCACAATCTAACATTTTTAATAATGCGATGTCTTTTTCTTCGGTTTTAGGGTAATTGCTTAAATCCTCTGTATTATTGAATTGTGTAGGATTAACAAAAATGGTAACAATCACAAAATTGCTAGTTTTTTTAGCTGTTCTAACAAGAGATGCATGTCCTTCATGTAAGGCTCCCATAGTAGGGACTAGTCCGACGATATTTTCCGAACTTACTTGGTTTTTCAAAGCAGTTTGTAATTCTGCGAGTGAGTATGCTATAATCACATTGTGTTAGTTAGTGTTAGTCAAGGACAAAACTATTCTTTTTTAATAAGATTTGGTATTTTTTTTGTAATTTTGCATACTATATATATTTATACTTCCTATGGAGAAAAAGAGAATACTTTTTGTATCACAAGAAATCACCCCGTTTTTACCAAAAACAGAATTATCCCACACAGCAAGGAAATTACCACAAGGTATTCAAGATGCGGGTAAAGAAATTCGTGTTTTTACTCCGAAGTTTGGAAGTATAAATGAACGTAGACACCAATTACACGAAGTAATTCGTTTGTCTGGAATGAATTTAATTATTGATGATAAAGATCACCCATTAATTATTAAAGTAGCTTCTATTCCTACAGCTAGAATGCAAGTGTATTTTATTGATAATGAAGAGTATTTTAAAAGAAAAAATACTATTACAGAGGAAGACGGAAGTTTATTTGCAGATAATGATGAACGATCCATGTTTTTCTGTCGAGGCGTACTGGAAACGGTTAAGAAATTAGGATGGCAACCAGATGTGATTCATTGTCATGGATGGATGGCTTCTTTGATGCCATTATACATTAAAAAGAATTACAATAAAGACCCTCATTTTGCAGATACAAAAGTAGTAGTGAGTTTGTATGATAATGGTTTCCAAACCCCTTGGGATGCACGTTTTTCTGAAAAATTAGCATTTGAAGGTTTTGATACAGATGTAACTGAAGGTGTAAAAGACCCAACGTACTACAATGTAATGCAAACGGTTTTGAAATTTGCCGATGGAGTAACTGTTGGAAGCGAAGTATTAGATGTGAATTCAGCAAAATTATTCGAGGAAGCGGCTTGTATTAAGTTGTCTTATTCTCCAGAAGAACAGCAGGTTAAAGCTTTGTCTGAATTTTTTGACCGTGTTATTGAAGACGAGGTGTTAGCATAAATTGTTTGGTTATTTTGAAACGAATATTTCTTTTACTTTTTTCTGCGGTATTGCTATTGAATTCTTGTAAAAAAGAGATTTCAAATGGTGGACTTTCGCTATTAAATATAAAGAGCGATGATTTCGGTAGCATCGATACTTTTTCATTGAAAGTAGGCTCTATTATTGTTGATACAGTTAATACTTCCAATCCTTCTTATTTAATGCTTGGTTCTTATGTGGATCCAGTTTTCGGTAAATACGATGCAGGTTTTTATGCACAAGCTAGAATATCTGCTTTAAAGCCAGATTTTGGGGATTTAACAAAAATTACGGTTGACTCTTTAGTTTTGGGAATGCGCTTTTCCGATTATTATGGAAAATTGGATGAGCAAAATTTTGAAGTATATGAATTATCGGAAGATTTAATAGCGACTAAATCATACAATACAAAATCTACTACATCATTCAAAGCACAGAATTTAGTATTGCCTGATTCTGCGAAACTAATTCCTAAACCCTATGGATATAAGTTTCCTGAAATATTAAATAAAAAAGTAATTGATACCATAAGAGATAACATTCGTTTGAAATTGGATAGTACTTTGGCACTTCGTTTTATAGAAGATTCCAAAAAAAATCCAGCGAATTTCGCTACGATGGAAGCTTTTCTAACCTATTTTAAAGGTTTATATGTGAAGGTATCGAATGTAAACCAACAAAGCGGGGAAGGAGGAGTAATGTCATTTGCATATCCACCAGTTTTAACAATTTATTATAAGTTAGACGGTGTTCAGAAGAAATTTTATTTTGAATTGAACGCAAGTGGGGTTAGATTTAATCATGTAGCGTGTGATTATGTTGGTACAGATGTAGAAAAATTAGTCTTGGGTCAGCTTACGGACCAAAAAGATTTTTACGCGCAAGCAAATCACGTAAGAGGTACAGTAAATCTAACTACTATTAAAGATTTACCAAATAATTCAATCGTACATTTTGCTAAATTGATATTACCTGTAGATTATACGAGTACAAACGTATATCGTTTAAGTAGTGAAATATTTGTCTCTATCCCTAATTCTGTATCTGATCCAACTTTGAGATATATTACTAGTGGGTATTTAGATACCACGTATCATGGTTATGTTGTCGATTTAAGAGATCATATCCAGCAAGTTATTACTGGTAAAAGACTAAATAATTCATTAGTATTTTCTCCGAAATTTTTTAGTTTAAGTGCGGAAAGAATACATTTTATTGGCCCCAATACGTTAGGCGCTGATAAACCAAGATTGTTAATTAAATATTCAACTTTTTAAATTTCAAGAATATGTGTGGAATTGTAGCTTATATCGGAAAGAAAGAAGCATATCCTGTGTTAATCAAAGGTTTAACACGTTTGGAGTACAGAGGGTATGATAGTGCGGGGATAGCTTTGTTAGATGGAGGAGAGCTTAATTTATATAAAAAACAAGGAAAAGTAGCTAATCTAGTTGCATTTGCAGAAGGTAAAAATATTCATGGTAATGTTGGTATTGGTCACACAAGATGGGCAACCCATGGTGAACCAAATGATATCAATTCACATCCACATTTTTCCATGGATAAGCGAATTGCAGTAATTCACAATGGAATTATTGAGAATTATGATACCTTAAAAAAAGAATTAATCATACGTGGATATATTTTCAAAAGTGAAACGGATACAGAAGTATTGGTTCATTTAATTGACGATATTCAAAAAACAGAAAATACTACACTTGTTGAATCGGTAAGACAAGCCTTACAAAGTGTTGTTGGAGCTTATGCTTTAGTTGTTATTTCTTTAGATAATCCGACACAACTTATAGCTGCAAGAAAAAGTAGTCCTTTAGTTGTTGGTGTTGGAGAGGATAATGAATTTTTCTTAGCTTCTGATGCAACTCCGATTGTTGAATTCACAAACCAAGTTGTTTACTTAAATGATGAAGAAATTGCAGTTGTCGATATTAATGAAGGACTAAGAATCACAAACATAAAGAATCAAGAGAAGACTCCTTATATTCAAGAATTAGAATTGCATTTAGAAGCACTAGAGAAAGGTGGTTATGAGCATTTTATGATGAAGGAAATCTTTGAGCAACCAAGGTCAATACACGATTGTTTCAGAGGTCGCTTAAATGCAGCTGAAGGATTTGTATCTCTTGGAGGTTTTAAAGATTTTGAAAATCGTATTTTAAAAGCAAAACGTATTGTATTTGTAGCATGTGGTACTTCTTGGCACGCTTGTCAAGTTGGAGAATATTTAATTGAAGATTTGGCGCGTATTAATGTAGAAGTTGAATATGCGAGTGAGTTTAGATATCGTAATCCAATTATTGGTGAAGGGGATGTGGTAATAGCTGTTTCTCAATCTGGTGAAACTGCAGATACATTAGCAGCATTGGAAATTGCTAAATCAAGAGGCGCTACAATTTTTGGTATTTGTAATGTAGTAGGTTCTTCGATTTCAAGGATTACAGATGCAGGTTCATATACGCACGCAGGACCAGAGATAGGCGTTGCATCTACAAAAGCATTTACTGCTCAAGTTACAGTTCTTACATTATTAGCATTGCGTTTAGCTGCAAAGAAAGATTCATTAAGCAGAGTTCATTTTAGAACTTTACTTTCAGAATTAGAGGCAATACCAGAAAAAATCAAGCGTATTTTAGAGAAAGATGCCCTCATAAAAGAAATTGCATCCCATTACAAAGATTCTGCAAATGCATTATATTTAGGTAGAGGAAGCTCTTTTCCTGTGGCTTTAGAGGGTGCTTTAAAATTAAAAGAAATCTCTTACATTCATGCGGAAGGTTATCCAGCTGCTGAGATGAAACATGGTCCAATTGCTTTAATTGATGCTGAAATGCCTGTTTTTGTAATAGCTACAAAAGGTACTTCTTATGAAAAAGTAGTAAGTAATATACAGGAAGTTAAAGCGCGTAAAGGAAAAATAGTTGCAATTGTGACAGAAGGAGATAAGCAAGTGAAGGCTATGGCTGATCACGTAATCGAAATTCCAGATACAGATGAGCATTTAGTTCCTTTATTGGCTACCATACCATTACAATTACTTTCTTACCATATTGCTGTTATGCGAGGTTGTAATGTGGATCAACCAAGAAATTTAGCAAAATCAGTTACGGTAGAGTAAAGAAATAAAAGTCGATAGTTAAAAGCAAAAAAGCGGCTAATCAATATTGATTAGCCGCTTTTTATTTTAAGTGAAAAATGACTTTCTACTCAATCTCTTTCTTTTAACCAAGTTGTTACAGCAGGGGATAATTCTTTTTGAGATTTTCCACCTACAAATACACCGATGTGGCCTCCTTCAAATTTGTAGATACTTTTATCTTTCGACCCTACATAATCATTTAATGGAATCGTAGAGGAAGGTGGTACCAAATGATCATGCACGGCATAGATATTCATGAGTGGCATGGTCAATTTTTTTAAGTCCACTTTTTGATCACCAACAATTAGTTCTCCTTTGATTAATTTATTTTGTTGGTATAAATCTTCCATGAATTGCAAGAAACAAACACCAGCTTGATCCGGACTTTCAGCAATCCATTTTTCCATGCGTAGGAAGTTTAACAATTTTGTTTTGTCTTCCATTGCATTTAACAAACCAGTTGATTTATGAATCTTCATCATCGGTTTAAGCATGTCAAACCCATCATTTAAAAATGATCCTGGAACTAATCCATCAAATCCATCTACTAAACTTTTAAAATCCATGTCTTTACTCCATCTAAATAATAAACCGTCATTTGGTTCAAAATCAATAGGAGTAACATGTGTAACTAGATTTTTTATTTTTTCAGGATGAAGTGCAGAATAAATTACACTGAATGTACCACCTTGACAAATACTTAAAATATTGATTTTATCAACTTTATTTTCAGATCTAACAAAATCAACACAATTATTAATATATCCATTGATATAATCATCCATGGATAGGTATTTATCCATTTTAGAAGGTTTACCCCAATCAATTAAATAAACATCTAAGCCTGCGTCTAAAAGATTTTTGATGTAGCTTCTATCCGGTTGTAGGTCTAACATTTGATAAGTGTTTACCAATGCATAAACTATCAGAACAGGAGTTTTATAAGAAGACTTTGTAGTTCTTGAATAACGATAAAGCGTTAATTTATCTTCTTTATAAACAACATCTTTGGGTGTAGAAGCGATATCTACTTCTTTGATTTCGGATAGGTTTTCAAAACCTTTTAAGATTTTAGATGTATTATCCGATAATTCATGTAATAAATTTGCTTGATTTAGGTGCATAGCTTGTTTTTTGGACTAAAAAAAAGGGAAACCTAAATTTCCCTTTTCATTAATGGTATGAAAAAAATTAAACTGTAGTAACTTTTTTAGTGTTAGTTGTTGCAGTAGTTTTAGTTGCAGTAACTTTCTCTGTTGTGTTTACTTTATTTTCTAAATTTTTGATAGTTTTCTTTAAATCATGAATTGTTTGGTATAATTCGTTCAATTCCGATTTAACTACTAATGGTAACGCTTCAATTTTGTTTTCGAATTGGTATTCAAGATTTTTTTTGATATCCAAAGACAAAGTTGTTAATTCTGCTTTAAGTTTAGAAAACTCTTCAGTAGCGAATAATTTAGTGTAATGTTTTTCATTTAAACTTACCCATTCATTAAAGAATGGTTGAAAGCTTGAAGTGAAAGTTGCATCTTTCGCTTTTTCAGTAACTAGGTTAGCAGCATCTTTAGCAACTTCTTGTCCTGTTGTGTAAAGCAAGTATTGTAATTCAGCTAATTTAGTACTGTAAACAGATGCTTTGTCAATTGCAGTAATTGCTAATTCAATATTTTCTTTTTCTTTAGTGTTAGACACTAATTTCATTAAAGGAGCAAATAATTCGGAATAAGAATTATTAACTGTAGTAAAAGTATTATTGAATTTAGCGAAATCTCCAGAAATTAAATGTGGAAATTTTTCAGTAAAAGTACTCCAATACGTTTGGAAATCTTTGTTTGTGTTTTTTTGCGTTTCAAAGAAATTTTGAACATATTTCGTGTTGTTCTCAAGTAAAGAATTTAAGTTGTTACTTGGGAAGAAGTTTTGAAACAATTCTTCTGTTATTTTTTTGTAATGTGTTGGTTCGAACACTTGTTTAATGCTATCTGCAGAAAAATTATTTGTATTGAAAGCATTAAATAATGGTTGATAAAACTCTTGTAATTTGTAGTACAAAGTATTTGTATTCAACGCATTTTTAAATAAATCTACATTAAAAGTATCTTTAGGTAATGTTTTAGTTAAAGATTCAAATGTAGAATTTAACGTTTTTGTCCAAGATTCAAACAATGTATTCCAAGTTGTATTTGCATTTAATAAATGCTCATTAGTTTCGTTTGTTGTTTTTCCAAAACTAGAAAGAGAATTGTACAAATTTAAGTTGAAATCTGTTGCTTTCTTAATAGAATCTAACTGGTTAGTGTAGATGTTTTTGTAAAAATCTTCTGCTTTTTCAGTTGTTAAATTAGTAGTAAAAGGAATATCTAATTTACTGTCAGTAGATAAATTTTTAAAAATGGACATTTGAGACTCCCACCAATTTTTGTAGATTTCAGTTGATTTTTCAAAAGCATTTTCTGATTTCAATGCTTCTTGAAATTTATTTGCAGTTTCAACAAACGAGTTCATCGCTTTATTTTGTGTTTCAACAACAGTGTCTAATATTTGTTTTGTGTTATTCATATTATTTTTCTTTTAATTTTAAAGTTATCTGTGCAAATTTCAACCATTTAAATGGAATTACCAAAAAAAGTTAGTACAATTTTTGAAAATGTTTACATTTTTTTACATATAGAGCCCGCCATTGATATTTAAACATTGTCCTGTTATGTATGGAGCGTCAACTAAAAACGCTACACCCTTAGCAATATCTGCAGTACTTCCTAGGGATGCGGCAGGAATTTTAGATACGATAGCGGCAAGAACTTCTGTTGGCATTGCAGCAACCATTTCTGTTTTGATAAATCCAGGACATATACAATTTACCGTTACTCCATATTTTGCGGTTTCAAGTGCAAGCGATTTGGAAAATCCAATTAAACCAGCTTTAGCTGCTGCATAATTTGTTTGTCCAAATCCACCGGATTGTCCAATTACGGAACTGATATTGATTATTCTTCCGTATTTGTTTTCAATCATTTTATGAATGGCTAATTGAGAGGTATTATAAGCGCTGGATAAGTTCGTATTGATTACTTCGTCCCATTCCGTTTTTTGCATTTTTCGAAAAGATTTATCACGTGTTATACCAGCGTTATTTACTAATATATCTACCTGTCCATACTTGGATTCAATTTCTTGAAATAAACGTTGGCTATCTTCCGGTATTGCTATATTGGCTTGAATTGCAATTGCATTCCCTCCTTGTTTAATTATTTGGTCTACAATTGCATTAGCTTCATCTACTTTTGTATTATAGTTTACGATTACATTGTACTCTTTTCTGCCGAGTTCCAATGAAATTGCTGCGCCGATCCCTCGAGATCCGCCCGTAACTAAAACAGTCTTTGTTGTATTATTAAGATCCATAATTCAAAGTTTTATATGGTGAAACAAATTGTTTTTTGTTTTTAAAAGTTACATATAAATATTCATTTTTATCTATATCATTCTATCTTTTTTATTAGTAACTTTCCAATTCGTATTAAATACTGAATTATGAGTGAAAAGTTACATTTAAATCAAACATTTTCAACTAATTTCTCATTTAGTCAACAAGATGTTGCCGATTTTGCTCGTGTAACAGGGGATAACAATCCTGTGCATTTAGATGAGGAATTTGCTTCCAAAACTATTTTTAAAACTAGAATTATGCATGGCATGTTAGGTGCTTGTGTTTTTTCAAAAGTTTTTGGAACGTTATTTCCTGGTGAGGGAACAATTTATTTGAGTCAGTCGGTGAATTTTTTGAAACCAATGTACGTAGATGTTATCTATGAAGCTCATTTTGAGGTGATGGAAATTTTAGAAAAAAATCGTGCACGTATTTCGACCACGATACTTACCAATGAAGGTAAGAAAGTGGTTGTGGGTGAGGCGGTAGTTATGAATATTGAAAAAATTGATGTGTGATTTGTAAAACAGAAGATTCAAAGTCGATCTATTTTGAGGTATTGGGAAATCATACTTCCACAAAGTCAATAGTGTTTTTGAATGGTCTTTCGCAATCAACCATTGCATGGGCATTCATGATTCCTTATTTTGAAAAGGAATATAGAATCATTGTGTTAGATTTTATTTTTCAAGGACAATCCGAAAAAACTGGAGAAGTTCGAGATTTCGATCAACATGCAAAAGATGTGTTAGCTGTTTTGGACACGTTACATATCGAAAAAGCATCTTTTATCGGTTTATCGTATGGTAGTTTGGTGGCGCAACATTTAGGAGTTAATCATCCTGAACGTATCGTTAAATTATGCTTGATGTCTACCTTTGCGCACAAAACACCTTATTATGAGGCAATTGAATTATCTTGGAGGAGAGCGTTGGATTTTGGAGGTTATGGTTTAATGTTAGATGTCATGTTACCATTTGTACTTGGAACTTCTTATTTTTCACATCCCCTAATTCCAATAGAAATGTTAAAAGCTGCTAGAAAAGATTTGGTGGATGCAACTGCTCTAGGTAAATTAATGGATGCTACGCATGAACGAAGTGATTATCGTCCTAGTTTAACTAAAATAATTTCACCTACGATAGTAATACATGGAAGACAAGATGCATTGTTTTCGGTGGATCTTAGTAAATCAGTAGCTGATCATATTACAAATAGTCAGTTTGTTGTAATTGAAAATGCAGGACATACGTTAAATTTGGAGGAGGTTAAATTAGTTTCAGAAATAATTGTGAAATTTTTAAATGCATAACATGAAAGTTGCTTTAATTACTGGTAGTACAAGCGGTATTGGTCTTGGTATTGCAAAAGAATTTGCCAAGGTTGGATATGCGATTGCTTTTAATGGATTAGAAGAGAATGGTGCTGAAATAGCTCAAGAAGTTGGTCAAACCTATGGCGTGAAAACGCATTTTTATGGTGCTGACTTACGTAATCCGGATCAAATTATCCAAATGATACAGGAAGTGGAATCAACATTTGGACATGTGGATGTTTTGGTGAATAATGCCGGGATACAATTTGTTTCACCAATTGAAGATTTTCCGGTAGATAAATGGAATGCAATTATTGATATTAATATGAATTCTGTTTTCCATGCTTCAAAAGGAGTTTGGAAAGGAATGAAGAAAAGAGGGTTTGGTAGAATTATTAACATAGCATCAGCACATGGCTTGGTGGCTTCTCCATTTAAGTCTGCTTATGTTACTGCGAAACATGGAGTTGTTGGAATGACAAAGACACTTGGTCTTGAAGGAGCTCCATTTGGAATTACGGTAAATGCAATTTGTCCTGGGTACGTTAAAACACCTTTGGTTGAAAAACAAATTAAAGAACAAGCAATAGCACATGGTATTCCAGAAGACGAAGTTATTTCAAAGATTATGTTGGAAAAACACGCCGTGAAAGAATTTGTAACTGTTGAAGCATTAGGAAGTTTAGCTGTTTTTTTAGCATCTGAATCAGGAAAATTAATTACGGGCATTGCAATGCCTGTTGATGGTGGTTGGACCGCACAATAAATAACTATGAAAGAAAAACATGTAGGAGTTGCATTACAAGGAGGTGGAGCGCATGGTGCGTTTACGTGGGGTGTATTGGATCGTTTGTTAGAGGTTGATGAAATTGTAGCTGACGGAATGGTTGGTACAAGTGCTGGAGCTATAAATGCTGTTGTTACCGCGTATGGATTACATATTGGAGGGAAGGCAAAGGCAAAAGAATTATTAGATCGTCTTTGGAAGGAAATTGCGCTTTCAGGAAATGTGATGTTTAAACCATCCTTTATGGATTCTATGTTTTCCAGTGGAGATATGCATAATACTCCTGGTTACATGATGTTTAATGCAATGACGCAATTTTTGTCGCCTTACCAAATGAATCCGGCAAATATAAATCCATTACGTGAAATTCTAAATAATCTAGTAGATTTTGAAGAGTTGAGACGTTACAATAAAAAACGACTATTTGTTTGTGCTACGAATGTAAAGACGAATAGAGCAAAAGTTTTTTCAAATGCTGAAATGACTGTTGATGCTGTTTTAGCTTCTGCTTGTTTGCCGTATTTGTTTCAAGCAGTGGAAATTGAGGGTGAATTTTATTGGGATGGTGGCTATATGGGGAATCCTCCACTATTTCCATTGATTGAAAATACAGATATACACGATTTACTATTAGTGAAAATTAATTCTATCAACATTAAAGAAGTACCTACTTCAGCACGTGATATTGAGGATAGAATTACGGAAATTTGTTTTAATAGTAGTCTAATTAATGAGATGAAATTGATTCATTATCGTAATGAATTAGTTCGTAAGGGGGTGGATTTACAAGATGGAAAACAATCCAGAGAGATTTTTGTGCATTCTATTTCTGCACACGAAGCCTTAGGACATATGAAACATTCCAGTAAAATGAATACCTCTTGGGAATTTTTACTCGAGTTGAAACAAAAAGGTAGAATCTACGCTGAAAAATGGTTGCAAGAAGAATACCATTTAGTTGGTGTTAAATCAACGTTTGATGTTGAAAAGCATTTCTTTGACAAGTATTAATGGAATATGAAAAAAGGTTTTAGAATTCTACTTTACGTTTTAGTTAGTTTTCTTTTTTTTATTGTATTTTATTTGAGTTCTGCTTTTATTTGTGCGCGAATTACCGTGAATGAAGCGATTTCAAGGACTGGAAATATAATCGTATATGTGAAATCTAATGGTGTTCATACGGATTTAGTGGTGCCTGTTAAAACTAGGTTGATCGATTGGTCAAACGTTTTCCCGTATACGAATACGAAAGATAAAGATACTACATCAAAATTATTAGCCTTGGGATGGGGAGATAAAGGGTTTTATTTAAACACACCGACCTGGGATGATTTAACTTTTAGCACTGCTTTTAAGGCGATGTTTGGATTAAGTACCTCTGCATTGCACACTACTTATCTAGATTCTATTCAAGTCTCAAGTACTTGTAAAAAGATTCCGATGACTCAGAATGAATACGCTTTATTAGTTCGTTATATTAAACGAACAATTAGTACAAAAAAAGCTAGTTCTATTTTTATTCCAACCAATGCTGTTTATGGAACAAATGATGCTTTTTATGAGGCAACTGGAAGTTACCATCTTTTTAGTACATGCAATACATGGACCAATCGTGCATTAAAATATTCGAATAAAAAAGCATGTTTTTGGACGCCTTTTGACACTGGGATTTTAAATCAATATCCATAATGTATTTGGATATGATTTTTTTTTAATATTTTAGTTCCTTGTTCTTAAAATACAATAAAATAGTTAGAAAATATGAAAGGAATCATTTTAGCCGGAGGTTCTGGTACAAGATTACATCCGTTAACATTGGCAATAAGTAAGCAGTTAATGCCAATCTATGATAAACCAATGATATATTATCCTTTATCGGTATTGATGGGAGCAGGTATAAAAGAAATTTTAATTATTTCTACACCACACGATTTACCACATTTTAAACGTTTGTTAGGAGATGGTAGTCGTTTGGGTTGTACTTTTGAATATGCAGAACAACCAGAGCCAAATGGATTAGCACAAGCGTTTGTGATTGGTGAGAAATTCATCGGTTCAGATAGTGTTGCTTTAATTTTAGGCGATAATATTTTCTATGGTGCAGGTATGCATGAACTATTGAAGGAAAATTTAAATCCAGATGGTGGAATTGTGTATGCTTACCATGTGAGTGATCCAGAACGTTATGGGGTGGTAGAATTTGATGATGCAATGAATGCGCTTTCTATTGAAGAAAAACCAGAAAAACCACGTTCAAATTATGCAGTTCCAGGACTTTATTTTTACGATAATTCGGTAATAGAAATAGCAAAAAGTCTTGAACCATCTGCGCGTGGTGAATACGAAATAACAGATGTTAATTCCGAATATTTAAGACGTAAAAAATTAAAAGTTTCCATGTTAAGTCGCGGTACAGCGTGGTTAGATACAGGAACATTCCCTTCATTGATGCAAGCAGGACAATTTGTTCAGGTAATTGAAGAACGTCAAGCTCTGAAAATCGGTTGTATCGAAGAAATTGCGTATAGAAATGGTTTTATTTCAAAAGAACAATTGATGGATATTGCAAAGCCATTAGTTAAAAGTGGTTATGGCACTTATTTAATGTCGATAATAGCTTAATGGAGTCTTTATCTTCGTACTCCGTTTATTTTGAAAATGAGATTGGAAAGTATCAGTTTCCGATTTCTCCTGAAAATCTGTATCAACCTTTAGCGTATTTCCTGCAATTAGGAGGTAAGCGAATTCGACCATTGTTGACCTTGATGGCTTCTGAAATGTTTGGTTTACCTAAAGAAAATGCTATACAGGCTTCTTTGGCAGTTGAATTATTTCATAATTTTTCGTTAATCCATGATGATATTATGGATAAAGCTCCGTTGCGTCGTGGTAAACAAACGGTCCATTTAAAATGGAATGACGATATCGCCATTCTTTCAGGGGATGTTTTACTGATAAAAGCATATCAAGCTTTAGCAAAGCAAGAAGCAAGACATATACCAGCCTTATTAGATTTGTTTAATCAGACAGCAGTGGAAGTTTGTGAAGGGCAGCAGTTGGATATGGATTTTGAGTCAAGAGATGAAGTTTCAATTGAAGAATATATTGAAATGATTCGACTTAAAACTTCTGTTTTATTAGGTTGTGCTTTAGCATTTGGAGCCATTGTTTCCGATGCTTCTGAAAAAGATCGTATATTAATTTATGAATTCGGTCAAAATCTAGGTGTTGCTTTTCAGATTCAGGATGATATCTTGGATTTATATGGTGACCCTGAAAAATTCGGAAAACAAATAGGGGGTGATATTATTGCAAATAAAAAAACACTTTTATTGTTAAAAGCATTTGAACTCGCGCAACATAATCCAGAAATAAATGTGGAGGAAATGTTGTTAATGGATGATCATGTGCTCAAAATAGAGACCGCTAAATCTATGTTTGATTCATTAGGTGTTTTAACTTTTGCACGTGAGCAAATGTCTTTTTATCAGGAAAAGGCATTGGGAGCTCTAAACGAAATTTCTGTGTCCTCTGACAGAAAAAAAACGCTGGTTGAATTGTCCGAATATTTATTTCAAAGAGAAGTATAAACTAATAATATGAAAAAAATAATCAAACATGTCGAGGATTTCCACGATGCATTTGGGATAGTAAATCATTACAAACCAACAACGATACTTTCGGAAGAGGAGATTATGTTACGCTATAATCTCATGAAAGAAGAAAATGAAGAGTATCTAGAAGCTGCAAAAAATAAGGATATTATAGAGATTGCAGATGCTTTAGGGGATCAACTCTATATTCTTTGTGGAACGATTTTGAAACACGGTTTACAGCACAAAATTGAAGAAGTTTTCGAGGAAATTCAACGTTCTAATATGAGCAAATTAGATGAGAATGGGAAACCTATTTTTAGAGAAGACGGAAAGATATTGAAGTCCAATCGATATTTTAAACCAGATATCAAAAATGTTTTAGATAAGTAGTTTCATTGATTACTCCAAAAAAATAAGGGTGATAATCAATTTGATTATCACCCTTATTTTTTTGGAGTATGTGAGTTGTTATAAAACTACCACTTTGAAAGTGGATGTAAATTCACCTTGCGAAGCTTTGACAAAATAACATCCAGAAGTTAATTTAGCATGGTTAAATGTATGATTAACGTTGGTGTTTTTTGTTGTGTTTATTTCTCTTGTTAAAACTTTTCCTTGTACATCAATTAATTCAAACGTAACATTTTCATTATTTGCTTGGTAGCTAATGGAAATATTTTCGTTTTCATTCATTGGATTAGGGAAAACGTTTAGGTTCATTTTAGTAATTGGACTTTCTTCAATTTGTAAAACTCCATTAATATTTACATTATCGATATAAAAGTTGTTTGCATATTTTGAAGCAACAAATTCAAATTTAATACGAGTCTTAGTATCTGAAGAATTTACGGAAAGTGGAATTGAAATATTTCTCCACAAAACATCTGATTCAGGTGAAAATGAAGATCCGCTTGAATTACCAGCTGTAAGTATTGTGTTTACAGTAATAGAGCTTGTGTTTGCTTTAGGGCCAGCAATTGATTTTTTAAGTGACCAATTTTCACCACAATCTTTGGATACATATACATTTAGTTGGTCTGTAATCAAGGAATCGTAATAAGCATCAGTTGCAAAAGCATAATCAAACGATAAGCTAACATTAGTAGTGGTTGTTAAATTGATTGCTGGAGTAATGATAGCGTGTTTTGTTCCTGCCAAACGATCGTAGTAAAAATATTCATCTTGGTACGATTGATATTTAGAAAGGTCACGGTAGTTATTTAATTTTAAACATTGACTTTTAGATTTGCCATTTTTAGTTGATAAACCAAATCTTGATGAATTCAGGTTTTTATCCTCAACTACCCAATCCCAAGAATATCCTTTTTCAAAATTCTCCGATAAATAACCTGTTTCAGTTGCAAAAGTCGTAACATAAACATAATTGTTGATGGATAATGTATCAGATCCTCGTTCATTTGTTACAATTAAAGTAACGTTATGACCACCTGCTTTGTCAAAAGTTACTTCAGGATTAGCATCGGTAGAAGTAGCTGGCGTACCATTTTCAAAAGACCATTTTCTAGAAGTTGGAGAAGCATTTTCAGAATTGTCGTGAAAAACAACTGCGTTTCCAGCACAAATATTGGAAGTAATATTTTGATTGTCTTTTTTCAATGTCATATTGAAATTCGCTTTAGGAATACAATTTGCAACTGGGTTAGATTCATTTACACCAGTAGCAATTAAATTTGCTTCTGTCCATAAATTGTTTCTTGAACTTAACGAGCTTTCTAAATTAAAACGCATTAATTTAGCTTGTTCGTTTGTGAACATGTATGAACAATAGGAATATTCCATGTAGTTTTCTATGTTCTCTATCGCACCAGTTTTTCCTGAAACAACAACTGAGTCAAGCCCAAATGATCCATTTGCTTTTTCAGCATTCCAACCATAGATTCGGAAAGTTACTTTCTCATTCGTGGTTAAATCTTGAAAATCTTTGCTTGAAGTTTTAATTGTGCTTAAAAACCATCTAGCTGTATCGTTTTTGATATATCCTACATTTCCTACAATTCTAGTAATTTGTGTGTTGGAAGTAGAAAGAGCCAAGTTTGATGAATAATTATCAATACTTGATCTTACCGCAAAAGATTTTATACCATTTGAATCTCTGTAAGTTTTGAATCTAATTTGATCAATCGTCAAAAGTCCATTTTTCTTTGGGGTTACCGAGAACTCATAGTATTTTTGATTGTCAATTGTTCCACCTTGATTCGCAAGTGTTGTGTCTTTATCAACACCACCAATTCCCCAATTTGTAAATTCAAAGATTTTATTTGTTGAAGAATTCGCAGAAACTCCAACAGCTTTAAAAGCAGAGAAAGTTGCTGAATCAGTTTTATCTAGAGTTGTTGGATCAATAGAACCACTTGATACTTTTACGCTGTCTAAAGAATATTTAAAAATTAATCCTGTTACACACGTTTGTTTTGTATCATTTAGAGAAGATTTTACACAGCTACTATGTCCTTTTGTTTTTGGAGTATCCGTGATGCCATCATCGCCACAGCTTACTTCAGGGTCGTTACTATTTCCCCATACATGTGCAAGACCTAGATAGTGACCAATTTCATGCGTTAAAGCTCTAGATCTATAGTTACTTGAAGTGCCAATTGATCCAATATAATTATGAAGAATAATAATACCATCTCCTTTAAAAAATGGTCCAGCGGCGCTGTTTGGAAAATATGCATAACCTGCAACACCCGATTTACCAATAGTTTTAACCACCCAAACATTTAAATATTGCGATCTATTCCATTGGTTAATTTTGGAGTTATCGCTTGCGCTATTTGTAAGATTCGTATAGTAATGGTTAATTCCGTTCGTACAATTTCCTAATGGATCTTTAGTTGCTAAACGAAATTCAAAATTACAATTTGCGATTATATCTTTAAATTCTGGTTGAACTTTAGACGTGTCAGCATTTAATTTATTGAAGTCAAGATTTAATATTCTAACTTGATCTTTTACTTGTTCATCCGAAATGTTTTCTGAACCATTTTCGTGCAGAATATGAAAAACAATCGGGATTATATATTTTTTTGCCCCTCGTTTTTTATCAACTTCTATTTCAAACTTGTCTAAATTTTTTAAAATATTTTCATAGTCTTTGTATGCATCCGGATTAATATCCCAAAGTTTCTGCTGCATTTCAGCTTGTCCACAAGAGAATCCTTGGTTTGAATTTTGAGCAAACAAACTGGTAAAACCAGTTGTTAGAACTACGATTAACATAATAATATTACGTAATTTCATGGTGTTTGTATTTTTAATTAAACTTTACTAAAATCTTAAATTGATTACAAAGAAACAATTTTTTAACAAATAAATAATTCTTTTTATTCTTTATATCACTAATAAGACGCATATTATACAGCAACGTTGTGTTCGCGTAATGCATCATTTAAAGAAGTTTTTAAATCCGTGCTTTCTTTTCGTTTACCTATAATTAAAGCGCAAGGCACTTGGAATTCTCCTGCAGGGAATTTTTTCGTGTAGCTCCCAGGTATAACAACACTTCTTTCAGGAATATATCCAACTGTTTCAATCGGATTATCACCAGTAACATCGATGATTTTTGTAGATTTAGTGATGCATACATTTGCGCCAATCACCGCTTCTTTACCAACGCGAACACCTTCTACTATAATACTGCGTGAACCAATAAATGCATTATCTTCAATAATAACTGGACTAGCTTGTAAAGGTTCTAATACACCACCAATTCCTACTCCTCCACTTAAATGGACATTTTTACCAATTTGAGCACAGGATCCAATAGTTGCCCAAGTGTCTACCATTGTACCTTCATCTACATAAGCACCAATGTTAACATACGAAGGCATTAATATTACATTTTTGGATAAGTAGGCACCGTAACGCGCGATAGCATGCGGAACAACTCGAACGCCTAGTTGTTTATACCCTTTTTTTAATAACATTTTATCGTGAAATTCAAATGGACCAACTTCGATAGTTTCCATTTGACGGATTGGAAAATATAAAATAACTGCTTTCTTAACCCATTCATTAGTAGTCCATTCTCCAGAATCCGATTGTTCTGCAACACGAATGATTCCTTTATCTAATTCTTCAATAACGTGTTCTATAGCTTGTATTGTGCTTTTATCTGCTAAAAGGGAACGGTTTTCCCATGCGCTTTCTATGATTGATCTCATTATTTTTTTTTTAACAAATATACATAGGTAACTACTAAAAATTGCTTTTTCTTCGTTCAACTTCAAAATTTAATTCCTCATTTACTAATGTAAACTGCGGATTTAATTTTTGTTTGCCTCGAATTATCTAATTTTTAGAAGTCACCTTATAGTTAGTTGAATTTCTTTATCTATCTAAAATCTAACTATCTTTGTAATACTTATGAATAATAGTAAACGAATTTTAGCACTCGATTTTGGTTTGAAACGAACCGGGTTAGCCATTACAGATGAAAACAATATTATTGCAAGCGGATTAAAGACAGTAGATAGCAAAGTATTGCTTGTGGAAGTACACAAGATTGTTTCAGAGAAAAATATTGGGACTTTAGTTTTAGGAGAGCCAAAGCGATTAAATAATGAACATACACATATAACTGAAAATGTTCATATTCTTTTTGAAGTGTTGAAAAAAGAGTTTCCTACATTGTTTGTAACGTTATATGATGAGCGATTCACTTCTAAAATGGCGAGTCAAGCGATTTCAATGTCTGGATTAACCAAAAATAAAAAACAAGATAAAGCATTGATTGACGAAGTTAGTGCTACTATCTTATTACAATCGTATATGCGTTCAATTCAATTAAACTAAGTTTACTTATTGCATTGAAACCAAAATTTGGATAAGCATAAATAAACATATAAATCCAGAAAGTAGCTTACGTTTATTTTCAATTTTTGAATATCTTCTACTTTCTTTCTACATTTGATTTTTAAATAGAAAAAAAATGATATTACCTGTTGTAGCATATGGCGATCCTGTATTGAAAAAAGAAGCGATAGAGATCGATATATCTTTTGAAGGTTTGGACGTATTAGTAGAAAATATGTTTGAAACGATGTATAATGCGCAAGGTGTTGGTTTGGCTGCTCCTCAAATTGGAAAATCTATTCGTTTGTTTATCGTAGATGGCTCTCCCTTTTTAGAAGATGAAGAAGATGCAAAAGATCCAAGGACAGAAGGTTTAAAAGATTTCAAGAAAGTGTTTGTGAATCCAATTATACACGACGAGTTAGGAGAAGAATGGGGGTTTAATGAGGGTTGTTTGAGCATACCAAAAATTCGCGAAGAAGTATACCGTAAAGAAAAAGTGGTTATTTCTTATTACGATGAGCATTGGAATTTTTTCGATAAAATAACTTTTGATGGCTATGCTGCGCGTATTATTCAACATGAGTACGATCATATTCAAGGGGTTTTATTTACTGATCATTTATCTGTTTTAAAACGAAAATTATTAACCAAGAAATTAGGGAATATTTCTAAAGGATTGATCGTAGTTGATTATCGCATGCGTTTTCCTGCTATAAAAAAAGGAAGATAGATGCGTTGGTGTTTTTATTTTCTTTTTGTCTTTTTATTTCTTGGGTGTACTCGTGAGAATAAAACATCCAAAAATGTAAAAGTTGGTTTAAGTAATCTTTCTCGTGTTGAAAAAAGAATCCTTGCCTTAGAAGATTCATTACATGTTTCCTATGAAAAATTAATGAATAATTCGGTGGATACACTTCCTTTACAAACCATTCAACTTCTCACGTCTAATTATAAACGTGCATTTCGATTGGATGTTAAAAATGAACATTCTGCTATTTATTTAGATAAATTACAACAATTGTATCTTCAAGAGAAAAAATATGCACTATCGCTTTCATGGACAGATACCTTATTAACACGTTTTCCTAATTACAAAGAAAAAGCGGCATTATTATTGAATGCAGCAACTACGGCAGAGGTATATTTAAAAGATGAAAACAAGATGCGTTATTATTATGAACGTTTGTTACTTGAGCATCCGAAATTAAAAAAGGAAGTTGTAGCGATGGTTCATTTACGATTAAAGAATTTTTAACAAATCTTAAAAAGAAACTTTTTTGGCATTTTATCTCTATATTTGAATTACAAATTTTACAAAATATTTACTATGAAAAATAGAATTTTATTCTTTCCGTTAATGTTAATTGGATTACTTATCTGTTTAACATCGTTTATGCAATTAGGAGGTCCTCAAATAGACTTTAAGAAAGAAGTACATGATTATGGTACAATTAAATATGGTTCTAATGGTGAATGTACATTTGAATTTACAAATACAGGAACGGCACCATTACTTATCACGAAAGCTACTGCACCTTGTAATTGTACAGTTCCTTCCCATACAAAAGAACCAATTCCTCCTGGAGGTAAAGGTGTTATAACGGTAAAATACAATACTAAGATTGCGGGTCCAATCAATAAAAGCATTACGATATTATCGAATGCAACGAATGACCCAACTAAAATCGTTCGAATTAAAGGGAATGTGAATCCTGCACCGGATGGGGATGCGCCAGTCAACACAGGAGGTCCTCGCAACTAGTCGAACGAAAAGAAAATGCTTTTTCTTCGTTCAACTTCAAAATTAAATTCCTCATTTACTAATGTAAACTGCGGATTTAATTTTTTGTTTGCCTCGAAAAATCTATTCTCTTTTCATTCTTTTGATAAATCATTTAAAGGTTATTTCATCGTGAAATAACCTTTTTTACTTCTATGCAAATATCTAACGATTTAATTTATTTCCCTGATAAACAGTTACTCGGATTTGGCACGGGTAAACGTTGGGTGATGCATGTTGGTCGAGATTTTACAGGAATGCAAGTTTTTATCGATGCACATGCAGGAAGATATATTTTTACTTGTCTATCCTATGATTTAAAAAATGAATTAGAGGATTTGCAAAGTGATAATCCAGATGCAGTTGAATTTCCGATTATTGTATTATGGTCGCCAGATTATGTGGTAGATTTTTCGAATTCTACTTTCATTCAAGGACAAGAAACTCCGGAAATACGCGATTATGCCTTCCAGTTATTTCAACGAATTACAGAAACGGAACCGAGTGTTTTAAATCAATCGATACCTTTTGAGTCGCGTATTACAAGGGATTCGTATGTGAATTCTGTCAATCAGGTAAAAGCAGAAATTCAATATGGAAATTGTTATGAATTGAATTTTTGTCAAGAATTTTATGCTGAAAATGTACGAGAACTCGATACTACCTCTTTGTTCCGTTCGATCCATCAAAAGACGCAAGCGCCATTTTCAGTGTTGCTTAATTTTGAAGATTGGTCGGTGATGTGTTTTAGTCCAGAGCGTTATATTCAAAAAATGGGTGCGCGTTTATTGTCGCAACCTATAAAAGGAACAATTCGAAGAGGGATAGATGCAGAGGAGGATACTGCTTTAAAACAAAAGCTTCAGGGAGACAAAAAAGAGGTGTCTGAAAATGTGATGATTACTGATTTAGTGCGAAATGATTTTTCTAGGATTGCAAAAAAAGGGAGTGTAGAAGTTGCGCATTTATGTGAACTCCAAACATTTGAGACCTTACATCATTTGGTTTCTACGATTGTATGTGAGGTTGATCCTAAAATCACGTTAGAACGTGTTTTACGTGCAAGTTTCCCGATGGGTTCTATGACAGGTGCGCCAAAAGTACGTGTGATGCAACTGATTGAAAAACATGAATCCTTTCGAAGAGGGTTATATTCAGGTTCTGTGGGGATTATATATCCAAATGGCGATTTTGATTTTAATGTCATTATTCGATCTTTATTGTACAATAAGCGTAAACAAATCTTGTCTTGTTCAGTTGGTAGTGCAATCACTATGAAGTCGGATCCTGAAAAAGAATATGAAGAATGTTTGGTGAAGGTGAATAAAATTTTACAATTTTTTACGTGATGCAACTGGAGCAACTTCAAACTAAATGGTCTTTTTTAAGTTCTCATAAAGTATTTGTAGGATGTAGTGGTGGGGTAGATTCTGTTGTTTTATTAATTGCTTTAAAATCTTTTTGTCCAGATTTGGAAGTTTTACATGTAAACTATTCTTTACGTGGGTTAGAATCGGATTCAGATGAACAGTTTGTTCGAGAATTATGTTCGACACTTGGGATTACATTTCATGTGAAAAAAGTAGATACATCTGCCATACTTAACGCATCAGGTGGAAACTTACAAGAGGTTGCGCGAAATATTCGGTATGCATTTTTTCAAGAACAATTGTCCAAGCATGCAGAAAGTATTGTTGCGCTTGGTCAACATGCGGATGATCAAGTGGAAACTTTTTTTCAACATTTAGCACGTAAATCAGGCGTGTTAGGGATGTCTTGTATGTTAGAAAATCACGCAAGATTTGTTAGACCATTACTAGTATTTTCTAAAAAAGAAATTATTGCTTTTGCTAAAGAACATTCTATTCTATGGCGAGAAGATCAATCTAATCACGCAAATAAATATACACGTAATCGTATCCGAAATATTTTGTTGCCACATTTATATACTGAAATACCAAGTTTGAAAAACTCGGTTTTAACTTTAGTAAATGCTTTTCAAGAAACACAAAAATACAATAGTCAGGTTGCGGAAAAAGTGATTGCTGGATTTTTAGAGAATCGGCTATGGATATATTCTGATTTTGATGAATTAACCGAAGATATTCGATTAGACGTTATTCGTTTTTTTGGTGGAGATTATACGGTGTATGCAGCATTAGTGAAAATTAGAGATGCACAAAAAGGGAAATGGGTTGTTTGTGGAAATTTTAAAATTTACAAAGAATCTATTGGATTTTCATTTGTTATTTCGAATAAAGAAATAAAATATGCGCTTAAAAAAGAGTATATTACTACTTTACCTTCTGAATTCACCAAGGAAATAATTTATTTAAATCCTACGAAAGTAGAAGGGGAGTTGGTTTTACGTATTTGGGAACAGGGAGATCGAATTTCTCCTCTCGGGATGAAAGGGAGTAAATTAATTTCGGATGTATTGACTGAAGCAAAAGTGTTTTCTTCGGAACGAGAGCGCTGTATGGTTTTAGTAGATGATCATTCTGTATTGTGGTGTATAGGGTTTAAAGTTTCCCGAAAAGCAATTGCGGACACGCATTGTCAAAATATATTGAAAGTTCAAATTGTTGAAAAATAGGCTTGAATTTTAGTCATAACCATTAAATATTCTGCTAATATTTTCTACTTTTGTGAAATATCCTAGGGTATAAATTAATATAGAAAGAATTAAAACGCACGGTTATGGAAATTTCGGCATACAAAACTATCGAAAAAGAGGAGGTTTCAAAAATGACATTTCACAAAGAAATGGATGTGGAGCAACATGAAGAGTTAAGACAGCAATTGGAACAAGCAACACGTTTAGGGAATGGTTACCATTCAAAAGTTTCGATTTATTTCCATGATGATGAAGGTCCAAAAAGAGTGGAGACTACTATTTGGGCTACCGGAGCAAAATATATTTGTTTGAAAGGTGGGGTTTGGATTCCGATTGATCATATTGTAGAGGTTAAATTCTAAATTTTTTAGTAGAATTATTAATAAAGCATAAAAATTGTGCTTAAATTTTTTAAAGAATCCGTTTTGTAGTAGATTTGTTCTATGTTCAAAACGGATTTTTTCGTTCATGCATCAACCTATAAATTATGATAGTTCGTACTTTTTATTTTTTACTTTTTTGTTTATTCCTAGTTGGAGGTCAACGCGTTTCTGCTCAACCGGGAGAGAGTTTTTCGGATTATATTACTTGGAGTTTTAGTTTAGAAAAGAAAGATGCGTCCCATGCTTATGTAGTTGCAAAGGCTAATATTGTAAAAGATTGGCATATATACTCGATTCATCATATTCCTGAAAAAGCTAGTTATACCGGTATACCGACTAGTATTGTTATTAAAGCTTCAAAATTATACAAAACAGTAGGGTCATTGCTAGAAGGGAAGAAGGCGATTACCCATAAAGATGATTTGGGTACTTCTTTATACATCGAAAATTCGGTAGTTTATAAACAAGAGATAGAGTTTTTGACTAATCAGCTTGTGGATGTGAAATTTACATATAACTTTCAGTTGTGTGCAGTGCAATGTTTGATGCCGACGGAGCAGGAGGGAAGTGTAAGAGCGGTGGGGTATGAGGGGGTCCTTCGAGAGCCTCAGGAACCGAGTTTGACAGAGGGTGTAAAACTCAATAAAGGGAGGGATAGTGTTGTGAAGGAAAAAGAGGAGGGCAGAGAGGTACGTAAAATAGGGGAGTATAAAAAAGCACGAGTAAAAACTACAAAACAAAAGGATTCGCTTTGGATTGTTTTCTTTAAAGGTTTTGGTGGCGGATTGATAGCTTTATTGACACCATGTGTTTTTCCAATGATACCGATGACAGTTACCTTTTTTACTAAGCGCTCTAAAACCAGGGTGAAAGGGATATTAAATGCATTATTGTATGGTGTTTCTATTATTGTTATTTATGTAAGTTTAGGTTTAATTATTACCGCTTTATTAGGTCCTACAGGTTTAAATGATTTATCTACAAACGTATGGATGAACCTAATTTTCTTTGGAATTTTCATCTTTTTTGCAGTTTCTTTTTTGGGAGCGTTTGAGATTCGTATGCCGAATTCTTGGGTAAATAAAGCAGATGGAAATGCCGATAAAGGTGGGTTAATCGGTATCTTTTTTATGGCGTTTACCTTGAGTTTAGTTTCCTTTTCATGTACAGGACCTATTATTGGGACTTTATTAGTAGAATCTGCTGCGGATGGCGCTTTATTAGCCCCAGCGATAGGTATGGGAGGTTTTGCAGTTGCTTTGGCATTGCCATTTACCTTATTTGCCATTTTTCCAGGGTGGTTGAATAGTTTGCCACAGTCTGGAGGTTGGTTAAATTCGGTGAAAGTGGTGTTAGGATTGTTGGAGTTGGCTTTAGCATTGAAATTCTTATCTGGTGTAGATTTAGCTTACCATTGGGGGATTTTGACACGTGAAGTGTTTGTTGCAATTTGGGTAGTTCTTTTCTTTATTATTGGTTTTTATTTATTGGGCAAACTTAAATTTTCCCATGATTCGAATGTAGAGCGTTTAAGTGTAACCCGATTTATGTTTGCATTGGTAGCACTTATTTTTGCTGTTTATTTATTACCAGGTATGTGGGGAGCTCCTTTACGTTTGATTGATGGTGTTGCACCTCCTTTGACGCATAGTGAAGATAATTTCCGATTTGTAAAAGGAAACAGCGGTAGTGAGGTAGCGAATGAGAGTGCAAACTTTAAGAAATTTAGACCGTATATGCATGAAGTTGCAGATGGTAGTTTGTTGACATTTCACGATTTAGAAAAGGCTAAAGCGTATGCTAAGTTAGAGGGTAAGCCTTTGTTGTTAGATTTTACGGGGCATAATTGTCCGAATTGTCGTCGTACAGAATCTACTGTATGGTTAAATGAGGCGGTGCATCCTATTTTAAAGGATGAGGTGATTCTTGTTTCTTTGTATGTAGATGACCGTGCCAAGTTGCCGAAATCGGAATGGAAGTATTCCAAAGCGATTCAAGGAATGATAAAAACGGTTGGTAATAAATGGTCAGACTATCAAGTGACGCATTACGGACAGTTATCGCAGCCATTGTATGTGATGATAGATGCAGAAGGGAATGATTTGACGGAGCCGATAGGATATGAACCGAATGTTGAGGTGTATAAAAGGTTTTTGAAGGGAGGGTTGAAGAATAATAAATAATTTTCTATTTAGATTTATACTTTAGTAGGGATAGGGCATGCCCTATCCCTACTAAAGTATAAATGAGTGACTATTTTATGCCTTTATCTTCCAAAATTTAAATAAGTTCAATAATTCGTGTGTGCGCCTTTTTAAATACTTTGTACACATTCTAAATCACCACCCAAAACGATACATTTTGCGAAATAAAATCGTCACGCGAATTCCAATTTCATCTCGGTAATAGTTTTGGGTTCCAAAAGAAGTTTCTGTGGTAATTAATGGTGTTAAACCTTTTCGGTAGTAAATGGAGTAGAGTATATTTCTAGAAACATTGACTTTATTACTTCCTTTGTAATAATAGATTCCTGCTTTTAGTGCAAATTCCCCTTTGGATTGATGGTTAAGAAGGAAAATACCTTGACTAATAATTGTCTTTTATCATTTTATTAATAGCTGCTTCACTTGTTGGAGCAGCTTTTTTTTTAATGCTTTGGTTAGTATTTGTTTTAGAGTTGTTTGTGTTTCGGGTTTAGCGTATTTCTAGGTGATATGGATTGTACTCTTTTTATTTTTCAAGCTTTACCTTAATTTTGTTGAACTAAAAATTAGTTAAAATCTATTAAATGTACTGTTATTTGTATTTTTGGTACTTATATTAAATATATGGGACAAATTACACCTTATTTATCGCTGGATAAATTACCTCCACAAAGAGATAAAGTAGAAACATTAAAAGTATTAAGACAAGTTACTTTATCAGCAACGGCTTTAGCTGAGTTAAAAGGGATTGCAAAGTCGATACCAAATCAATCTATGTTAATCAATGCTATAGTTTTACAAGAAGCGAAAGATAGTTCTGAAATAGAAAATATAATTACCACGCAAGATGAATTGTATAAAGCTTTAAATATATTTGATGGGTTTGTTTCTTCTGCAACAAAAGAAGTTGTCAATTATCGTCAATCGCTTTTGTTAGGTGTTAATTTATTAGAAAATCAAGGGTTTATAAAGACAAATGATATTATTCAAATTCAGCAACTTCTCATCGAAAACCAAGCAGGTATTAGAAGTACTCCAGGAACTGTTTTGAAAAATGATATAACTGGAGAAGTTGTTTACACACCGCCTCAAGATAAAAATGAAATTCTTGATTTACTTTCTAATTTTATTGAATTTTTCAATAAAAAAGATGATTTATCACCATTAATTAATTTAGCTATTTTACATTTTCAATTTGAAAGTATTCACCCTTTTTATGATGGTAATGGAAGGACAGGTAGAATATTGAATATTTTATATTTGTTATCCAATCAGTTGATTGATTTTCCAATTTTATACTTGAGTTCATATATAATTGAATATAAAGAAGAATACTATAGACTTTTAAATTTAGTAAATCGAACAGGAGAATGGGAAGATTGGATAATTTATATGTTGAAAGCAATTGAATCAACTTCTATAAAAACTATTAGAAAAATTGAGTTAATTAAATCAACTTTAGAATCCTCTTTATTAATTGTTCAACAAAAGGCTCCAAAATTATATAAGAAAGAATTGATCGAATTATTATTTGAACAACCTTATGCAAGAATTGATTATGTAGTAAGCAAATTAAATGTAGAGCGAAAGGCTGCCTCTCGTTATTTACAAGAAATGGAAAGAATTGGACTTGTTGAATCTCAAAAGTGTGGACGAGAAATTTTATATATTAATAGGAATTTGATTGAGATTTTAAAAAATAACATTTGATTACACATCACCACCCAAAACGATACATTTTGCGAAATAAAATCGTCACGCGAATCCCGATTTCGTCGCGGTAGTAGTTTTGGGTTCCAAAAGAAGTTTCTGTGGTAATTAATGGTGTTAAACCTTTTCGGTAGTAAATGGAGTAGAGTATATTTCTAGAAACATTGACTTTATTACTTCCTTTGTAATAATAGATTCCTGTTTTTAGTGCAAATTCCCCTTTGGATTGATTTTGGATTTGAGCGGAATATAGGTACGCATATTCAGGTGCCAATAAAATTCCAAAGCGTTGAAATAAACACATTCCAGCAGATTTAATGCGTTGTGATTTTGTAATGAGTTTTTTACGGAATTCAACGGAAGTATTTATTTCATGCGCATCTTGAAAAGGAATTACGTTTGGGAGTGAACGTGCTACTTGTTTGTGCATTGTATGCATGTTGGTATTGATAACCAATGGTAGGAAAAATACCTGGCTTAAGCATTTTAGCATATTCGATCGAAGTACCAAAATAATTGATTCTCGGTGTTTCCTTTTTTAGGTGTATACTTCCTAAAGGTGTAGCTGAAAAAGTGAGTCCGCTTACTTTGCCTGTGTGTTCATAATACTGCGCGAAAAGTGAAACGCTTACTATATGAAGTATTATTAGGGTAGTAGTTAAAGATTTCATGCTCCGTATTGTTAGTGTGTATACTATATATACGCAAGGATGAATGAAATATTACATTTAGATTTATTTATTATTATCAATTATTTTTTTGTAGGGATAGAGCATGCTCTATCCCTACAAAAAAATAATATACTGGACACGTTAATTTTCTATTGTATGCCTTTCTCTTCCCAAATTTGAATAAGTTCCACCATCGTGTGCACGGCTTTTTGCATATCTTGAACACTTACATATTCATGGCGTGAGTGTATAGCCATTTCTCCAGTGAAAATATTTGGACAAGGTAAACCCATAAACGAAAGTTTGGATCCGTCCGTTCCACCACGAATAATGGTAGCTTCTGAAGTGATTCCAACGCGTTTCATTGCTTCGATGGCGTAATCGGTCACAAAAGGAACTGTGTCCAATACTTCTTTCATATTACGGTATTGTTCTGTAATCGTGAATTCTACTTCTAATTCGGGATAGTTTTTTAGAATGTCATCTACGATATTTTTAAGTCTGTCTTCATGTACTTTGAGATTGGAAGTTATATGATCTCTTACAATCAAGTTAACGGTGGTACATTCTAATTCTCCTTTAATGGAAGTCGGATGTACAAATCCCTCGCGTTTTTCAGTAGTTTCTGGAGACCATTCGTTTTTCGGTAATGCAGCAATAATTTCAGCAACTACTTTAATTGCATTGACCATTTTGTTTTTTGCGTATCCAGGGTGCGCGCTAATTCCATGAATTTTGATAGAGACACCGTCTGCAGAGAATGATTCATCTTCAATAGAACCAAGTGTACCACCATCTAAGGTGTATCCATAGTCTGCGTTTAGTTTTTCCATGTCTAGCTCTTCTACTCCACGACCAACTTCTTCGTCTGGCGTAAATAGGATACGGATTTTACCGTGTTTTACCTCTGGATGATTCACGATATAATTTGCGAAATCCATGATGATTGCGATACCGGCTTTGTCGTCTGCTCCTAACAAGGTTAGGCCACTTGCGGTAATAATATCATCTCCAATTTTTTCTTTTAGGTATTTGTGTTTTTCGGTAGTGATAATTTGTGTGTTGTCGTCTGGTAAAACGATAGGTTTTCCATCGTATTTATGGTGAATAATTGGTTTTACATTTGTTCCGCTGCAATCTGGTGCAGTGTCCATGTGCGCGCAAAAACAAATAGTTGGGATATTTTCTTTTGGTGAATTACTTTCAATGGTTGCATATACATATCCATATTGGTCCATTTCAACGTCGGAAATCCCCATTTCTTGAAGTTCTTGCACAAGGATTCGTGCTAAATCTTTTTGTTTTTCGGAGGAAGGGAAGGAGGTAGAGGTAGGGTCTGCGGTTGTATCGATTTGTACGTATTTGATAAAGCGGTCAGTAACGGTGTAGATGTAGTTTTTCATAGGGGTATTTTTTTTAGTAAAGATAATTTTTTTAGTTTTTGAAGTGAAGAAAGTAGGGGTGAAATGCGGTTGAGAAGGGAGGATTTGTTTTGATTTGGAGGGGGAGGGTGTTTCGCTTTGCGAAACCGAGGTATGTTTGTTACTTTTTGGAGCAGCAAAAAGTAACCAAAAACTGCTTGTCGCTGAAAAAGCATCGGCTTTTATTGCGAAACGTTCGCTACAAAAACAAAACTCCTCCTTCGTCGTCAGACAGTTGTTTTTGTTACGCTACCTTATTCGATAAAAGCACGATTTACTTTTTCTAGGCGACGAGTTTTGCGACGCTGAAATATGTTTGGGTTGTATTTCAACCGCTTTTGTGGGAAGGTTTGTTTCGCTTTGCGAAACGGAGGAACAATATAGCTTGTTAGTTTGGTTAAAAAAGTATACGCATAAAAAAAGCCTTCCGATAGGAAGGCTTTTGGATATCGTTTCTAAATGATTAGAAAATCTCGTTAGCAGCGAAGTGGAATACACCTTCTCTTGCAGCGCTATCGTCAGAATCAGATCCGTGAACAGCGTTACGTCCTTTGCTTTCAGCGTATAATTTACGGATAGTACCTTCAGCAGCTTCAGCAGGGTCTGTAGCACCGATTAACGCTCTGAAGTCAGCAACTGCATTGTCTTTTTCTAAGATTGCAGCGATGATTGGTCCAGAAGTCATGTATTCTACTAATTCACCGTAGAAAGGTCTTTCAACGTGCTCGATATAAAATTCTTTTGCTTGAGCTTCTGTCAAAACAGTAAATTTCATTGCTTTGATATGAAAACCTTTACTTAAGATAAGGTCGATGATTTTACCAGCATTTCCACTTTCTAAAGCGTCTGGTTTTAACATTGTAAACGTTCTGTTTGTTGCCATTTTTTATAATTTTTTTACAAATATAGTTAGAAAATAGGGACTTACTTTTTTTGAAGTGAAAAAAGTTAATAATACCTATTGTTCTAGTTCTAATACCTTAATTTAATGTTTTATATGTTTAAAATTGGTTAATTTTGTTTTAAAAATACAATCGTTTCACCTCCCTTTATCCCTCCTCCCTTCGACATGCTCAGGGTAAACAAGGAGGGAATTAATGATTATGAAAGAAATAGAAAATTATTTTAGTTCGATTGATCCTACCTATGCTGCGTTGTTAGCGACAACGTTCACGTGGTTTTTAACTGCTATGGGTGCTTCCTTGGTTTTTTTCTTCAAGACGATGCATCGCGCAGTATTGGATGCTATGTTAGGTTTTACTGGTGGAGTTATGGTTGCTGCCAGTTTTTGGTCCTTATTGAATCCTGCAATTGAAATGTCTGAAAAAATGTATCCTACGATGAAATGGATGCCCGCAGCGGTTGGTTTTGCGTTAGGCGCTATGTTTTTATATGGATTGGATAAGGTTATGCCGCACTTACATTTAAATTTTCAGGAAAATGAGAAAGAAGGGGCAAAGACGCAGTTACACAAATCTATTTTATTGGTATTAGCGATAACCTTACATAATATTCCGGAAGGTTTAGCAGTAGGTGTTTTGTTTGGTGCTGCATCTTTAGGGATTGATGGTGCAACGATTCCAGCTGCTATTGCATTAACGATTGGTATCGGGATTCAAAATTTTCCAGAAGGTTTTGCGGTTGCGATGCCTTTACGAAGAATTGGGATGAGTCGCAGAAAAAGTTTTTGGTATGGTCAATTATCAGCTATTGTGGAGCCTATTGCCGGTGTCGTTGGTGCACTTGCAGTTGTTTATATGCAACCTATTTTACCATTTGCATTGGCTTTTGCTGCTGGGGCAATGATTTATGTTGTGGTAGAAGAGGTAATACCAGAGACGCAACGTGATAAATATACTGACATTGCTGTTCTTGGATTTATTGGAGGGTTTTTGGTGATGATGATTTTGGATGTTGCTTTGGGGTAGTAGGATTGAAAGATTAGCAGATTGCAAATTAGCAGATTGTAGCCCTTCGACAGGTATAGTGTACACCTTCGACACATTTCGACAAGCTCAATGGGGACAGCTCAGGGTGAAATTACAGATTTCAAATTAGCAGATTTCAAATTATAGTTTAGTAGATTGCTTATTTTACTTTTCTAGTTCAATCCCTAGTTCATTCTTATAGGCAGTTCGAACATAATCATCCAATTGCTCGTAAAAATATCGTGTGTCTTTATAATTGAGTTTCTCTGTTATTTCTACTGCCTCCAAAAATGTATTGGTTCGACGGAAAATTTCTGCTTCAATTTTTTGTAAAAGTTGCATGTAACCTGTATTCTCTTGATTCATCACTTTTGAAAAGTCGATATAATTAAATCCTTTGTCATAGGTTAATGGAAAACATTCTGCTTTCATTTTTAATGCAGCTGAACATATCGTAGCATTAAAATTAGCGTTTAATTTAACTAAAGAAGACAAGTTTTCCCCTGCAGCTAACCAGGAAGGAATAGCGATGGATGTCAAAGGAAAACCAAGAATTGTCCACATCATTGCCTCTTGGGTGTGTTTATCATCTTTTGCTCCAACGATTACAATTGCGGAAGTTGTGTTGTTACGCGGGATGTAATCAATGAAAAAGCGCATATCGACGGTTTGTTTATTGGTCGGGAGATTTTTTGTAAGGTCTGTTTTGGTAATTGAGTGGGTAAGATTTCTTGATAGGTTGTTGAAAATGAATTGTGGAGTAATAGTTTTATCAGTTACAGCTTGACTTAATACAGCATTCGCGGTGTTAAAACGGCAAAATCCGAATCCTTTCGTTTTGTCTGCTCTTGTTGCATGGTTTGTTCTGATGAGTAATCCATTAGGAGCTATCGTTGGGTCGTTAGCATCAAATTTTTGAAAGTCGTGATTTCCTGTTTCGTAAAATGCCGCCCCACCATAAGCATCAATTACCCCAAAATTTGCATCTAGTCCCCATGGTTTAGGTAAAGCGTTCAGTAACTTTTCAAAATCTTGAATGGTTACACAAGTCATCAAAGCTTTTTTCATTATGATGCCTTCTTGATCAATAAATTTAGAGGAGTCTCCAATATTGTTGTTGTACGCTGCAGAATTCATAATTGCAAATCCTGCAGAATTGTACCCTCCCCAAACCATTGTTTTCGATTCGGTATTTCCGTCTACGAGACCTAAATATGGGTATTTCCCATCTTTAAAATAAACGAGTGCATTTTGGTTTTCAGCAGCATCCCTGTTTTTAAAAAGTAGTGATTTTCCGTCTTTCGTAAATTTTCCAGAAAGTAAAAATGTCGTGCAAGAATAGGAGTAGGAATTGACTATTGAAATTACACAAACGATGATTAGAAGTCTCATTTATAGTTTAAATATTTTAGTTAAGTAAATGTCTTCATTGTTTTCAATGTTAATATAATAAATTCCTTTATTTAAAGTAGTTGTAGAAATTAAAATATCGTTGTTTGAATATTCTTTATCTAGTTCTAATGTTTCCCCTAAATTGTTAAATAAATAGATTTTTGTTGCTTTGTCTAGTTTACAATTGGACTTAATTTGAATTTTATCGGTAAATGGGTTTGGTTGAATTTTCACATCGAATACTTTGTCTAATTCTCTTTTAGATGGTGTGTTTTTGTCAAATGTATAATATAAAGCTGTTTTATTATCTTCTTTGAAATCTTGGGTTATCGAATCATATTTATTCGTGATAATGGATGCAAGCTGATGGTCTTTTGTGTATTTATAATCAATTTTATAGATGTCGTTATTAGCGTTAGTGTTATTTAGATTTCCAACTATTTGAAGGGTTAGTACAATTTGATTATCCAAATTAATTATGTGCATGAATTTGTAAATAGTTTCCCATTTTTTGATTTTTATATTGTCGAAATAGAATCCGATTTGCGTTTTTTTAATTTTAGCATTGTTGTAGATAATTGAATCTTTGGTTGACTGTTCCCAATTCGCATTGTTATTCAAAACAAGATTAGTAGTTGTTTCTAGCAGGTTATCATTCGTGTATGTGTAGGTTGTTTTGGAAACCATTTTGAATTGGTTATTTTTATAGTCCCATGTGTGATTTATTTTACTTGTACGTTGATTATTTTTGTATTGCATGGTGAATTTTTGACAACCAACATTACTCCAATTGTTTTCTGCTTGGTCCCATGTAAATTCAATTTCAGCTGTTTTTTGTTTGTTTTCATCATAATTGAACTCCCATTTTGCTGTTTTCTGCCAACTATTTCCAACCATTTTCACATAAGTAATTGTTTGTAAACTGTCTGTTCCATTGTAGGTAAAAACAGCTTGTTTAAATGGTGTTTTATTCCAGTTATTTATGGTAGAATCCCATTGGAAATAATGTTCCAGTGTTGGTTGGTTGGTTGTATTGTATAAGTAGTTGGTTTTAAGTGAAGGATATAAACTATTTTCTCCTGTATATTCAATAGCACTTATTTTAGTTCCATTTTTGTTATACGCAAAAACGACCGAATCTGTACCTTGCAATGTGTGCTTGATTGGGTCAAAGTTTTTCGATAACGCACAGTAAACTCTTGCTGTAGTTATGTTTTCTTGTGCATTCAGATAGCCTATGTAACTCCCAACAAAAAGTAGTAGTAATGAAAGAAATTTAATATTCATGGCGTTTATCGTTAGATGAATCCTTTATACTAAAGTTAATGATAGAATAAATGAATAAAATTACCGTTGTAAATAGTTGTACACTTCCCATTGTTTATTTGCAAGTTGTTGTTTAGATTTACATAAAATAACGTCTCATTATGCGGTATATTGTATTTTATTTTTCCATCATCTGGATGGTTGTTACCGCATCTTTAAGTCGCGCACAACTAGATTTTACGAATTATACACCATTGGTGTCTGAAGGGAAAATACCTTTAGATTTTTCGATGGAAACCTATAAAAAAATCAAACAGGAGTTATCTGCTGGAAAGGATCATTTGACGAAGCGGGAAGCGGAGGCGTTTTTGAAAGAAATACATTATGGCGTATATCATGTGTTGCATTCAGGACGTGTGATTTATGGGGATACTGTAAGTCGTTACATACAAGCAATTGCGAATCACTTACTGCAAGACAATGATTCGTTGCGTAATAAATTACGTTTTTACACATTAAAAGCGAGTGAAGCAAATGCTTTTTCGACGGAGCAAGGAATTATTTTTGTGACAACAGGGTTGATTTCACAAATAGTGAATGAGGCGCAATTGGCATTTGTGTTAGCCCATGAAATTTCACATTATACAGAGAATCATTCTGTTGAATTTTACCAATATAAATTAGAACATAAAAAAGAACGATTAGCGGTCAAAGAATTTTGTAATTATTCGAAAGAGAATGAGTTAGAAGCAGATCGTTTGGGAATGGAAATGTATCAAGCGGCGGGGTACACGCAATCAGAATTGCTTGGTTCATTAGATGTATTGACCTATTCGTATTTACCTTTTGATGAAGTGGAAGTACCGAAGACTTATTTTAATTCTACTTATTTACAAATACCAATAAGTAGATTTCCCAAAAAAAAGTTTGATATTAAGGCGATTGAAGATGATAATGATTCAAGAAGTTCGCATCCAAATGTTAAAAAGCGGAAAGAGCAGTTGTTGGAAGAAATGCAACTAGATTCAGTTTGGAGAAATAATTTGACATTTTTTGGGGAGACTCGTTTTAGTGAGGTGCAATCCATTTGTCGGTTTGAAACAGTTAGAGTGCAATTATTAGAAAATCAAAATGTTGATGCTTTATATTCCATTTTTTTGTTAGAAAAAGAATTTCCCACTTCCATTTATTTACAGCACATGAAAGCACAGGTATGGCTGGGTATTTTAGGCAGGAGTATGAATGGTTACAGCGTAGATGATTTAAAAGATGATTTTGGGTATGAAGAGAGTTTAGAAGGAGAGATTGCGCAGATGTATGATTTTTTCAATCGATTACCTACCGAAGAATTGTTGACTTTAGGAATCCGTGAATTGTATGATTTCACCAAAAAATATCCAGGGGATAAACTCTTTGCTTCTGTATTTACATTAGGTGTAAAAAAAATTGCTTTCCAAGATAAATTTGTGCTAGTTAATTATGCTAGAAAACCATTAGCGGAAATACGATTAGCGCAAGCAAAGCTTGTTGAACAGCAATCAAAACCAATTCTAGAATCAAAAAAGAAATCGAAATATGATCGTATAAAAAACAAACGAAATGTAGAAAAAATCGAAAATTATGATTCTACCAAATATTATTTATATGGCATTCCAGATATTGTTTCCGATTCCAATTTCAAGCAATTATATTCCGATTTTCGGGATGAGTATCAAGGGAAAGATTTGAGTGGGGATGAATTCTTTGGTGAAGTTTCGTATAACGAAAATGGGGATGTTGAAGCGCAAAAACAGACGTTTTCCGATTTGAATTTGGGGATTGACAATGCAATATTGGTTGAACCAGTGATTGTTTGCTACGCGGAAAATCATTCAGAACGTAATTATGATTTTGTGAAAGGCGAGAAATTGAACGAGGTTTTATGCCTTGAAGCACTAGCTTCAGCGAATATGGTTGGATTTAATTTATCGATAATCGATCAAGTGTCTTTACAGAAAAAAGGCACTTCTGATTTCAATGATAAAAATGTGCTTTTAAGTTTTGGTCAACAGGATGGTATGGGAGAGTATTTATTCCCGGTAGATTATGATCAGTTAGAAGATATTAAGTTGCGTTATGGATCTACTAAAATAATGTATTCTTATATAGAAAGTAAAACAAAATACTCATTTAAAAGGGTATTGACACGTTTACTAATTCCCTATAGAATTCCATTTCTGGGTTCCAATTTGATTTCGAATTTAGATGGTCGTACTTCTTCAATAATGCACGTGGTCGTTATCGATTTAGAGGATATGCGTAAAAATATTAATTGGGAGTATCGTTTTTCGGGTAAGCTTACTAAAACAAAATTAGGAGCAATTTATTACAACGTATTATCAAATTTAAAGAAGGAGAAAGGGCAATGAGAAGTTTTATACTTATACTCGGTTTATTACTATCACATAGTGTGATGTGTCAGGATCCTAATGGTTTTTATGGGATTAAACGTTATATTTCTTTCGATGCTCAATATTCTAATCCAATTCTTTATAATGCAAGACATAAAGGGGAGTTGTTAGATTTCAATCTTGAAAATACAAAAGCTACTAATATGTTGAATTATCACATTACTTATTCGCATATTTTGGCGGATAATTTTGCGTTTTCTTTAGAGTTTGGAACAAGTAGTTTTGATTTTTCGATTAGTCACAACACAAAAGTGTATGCTCCTGAAGTATATGCTTCTAGCTTTTTCTCCAAAAACAATAAATTAGTAACCCAACTAAAAGCGTCAGTAGTACAGGTACGTTCATTCACTTTTTTACCCATTTTTGAATTTGCACGAAATCATGGATTAATGCCTTCTGGTATATTTCATCAATTTGGACTTGGCTATTCGAGAACCCATTTGTTAGATAAGCAATACAAAATTCAGGTTTCTGGTATGAGTAATGATATCCTTCAGCAACCATTTCAAGAAAGTTATGTGCCTACAAATTTTTATGATTACAAAGGTAAATCGATACAATCACTCGTATTTCTTTATGGATTGGTTCAAAGAGTACCGCTATCAAAACATGTTTTATTTAATTATGGGATTCGTTACATGTTATATATGCCGTTGAATTTTCGTTTACATTTAAATGGAGAAAGTTCAGATGCAAAGAGTTCAGAATACATTTTCAGTAATTCAGAAGCAAGAGAGCAATTAAATGTACGTTTGTTTCAGAGTGCGATCCACCTTAATGTAGGTCTTACCTATGGGTGGTAGTTATTATTTTACCTGAGGTATATCATATTTTAATTTCTTTTTTCGGTGTAATCTTGCAGTATAAAGTAAGATTATGTCACACACATTGATTCAAAAATATAATGTACCAGGTCCAAGGTATACCTCTTATCCAACGGTTCCATTTTGGAAGAATAGTACTTTAAATCAAGAAGAATGGATAGATACCATTCATTTAAATTATAAGACTTTTGGGTCGAACGAAATCAGTTTATATATTCACTTACCTTTTTGCGAAAGTTTATGCACTTTTTGTGGTTGTCATAAACGAATTACCAAAAATCACGCGGTAGAATCACCTTATATCGATGCAGTTATAGCAGAATGGAAAATCTATTTGTCGAAACTGGATTTTATACCCGTTATACGAGAGTTACATTTAGGTGGTGGTACCCCAACTTTTTTTAGTCCTAGTGAATTAAAACGATTAATATCTTCTTTAGTTTCTATGGCTTCCGTACATCCAAGTGCATTTGAATTTAGTTTTGAAGCACATCCGAATAATACTTCGGATGCGCATTTGGAAGTGTTATTTGGGCTTGGTTTTAAACGTTTGAGTTTGGGGATTCAAGATTATAGTCCAACCGTTCAGCAAGCGATACACCGAATACAACCTTTTGATACCGTTGCCAAAGTACATGCCAAAGCCAAAGAAGTTGGGTATACATCGATTAGTCATGATTTAGTTTTTGGGTTGCCAAAACAAACGGTGTCGGATATTCGGGATACCGTTTCTAAAACATTATTACTCTTACCAGATCGTATTTCCTTATATAGTTATGCGCACGTGCCATGGATAAAGGGAGTTGGTCAACGAGGTTATGACGAAAATGATTTACCTCAAGATTCTGAAAAACGAGCATTGTATGAAGTTGCAAAATCTTTGTTAGAGAAGGCAGGTTATTTGGAAGTAGGTATGGATCATTTTGCATTACCGCATGATTCACTAGCTATAGCGATGAAAAACAAAACATTACATCGCAATTTTATGGGGTATACTACTCAGAATACATCAATGTTGTTAGGTTTAGGAATGTCTTCTATTTCAGATAGTTGGTTTGGTTTTGCGCAAAATGAAAAGACGGTAGAAGATTACCAAGAACGCGTCAATCGTGGTGAGTTACCTGTTTTTCGCGGCCATATATTATCTCCAGAGGAATTACTAATTCGTCGTCATATTTTGGATTTGATGTGTCATTTTGAAACTGTGGTAAATGATAAGGCGTTTTTAGAGGAAGTAAAAGTTCGATTGCGTGAAATGGAAGCAGATGGATTGGTTGTTTTTTATGGGAATAAGCTACAAGTAACAGAAGCAGGAATTCCATTTGTGCGTAATGCATGTATGGCATTTGATAAGGATTTACAAGGTGGGGAGAAACGAGAAAGGATGTTTTCTAAAACTGTGTAAATCGGGTGAATAAATCGGGTGAATCGCGATTCACCCTAACTTAAATAACTATGGGGAAAGTTTGTTATCATTGTGGAGATGATGTTATAGGAAAAGGATATTTGTTATTGGAGAAGCAATTTTGTTGTACTGCATGTAGGACTGTATATCAGATTTTGCATGACAATAATATGGATGCCTATTATTCTTTGGAGCAAAAACCAGGGGTTAAGCCTTCCGCAAATTCGGAGAATAAGTATGCGTTTTTGGAGTTAGAATCCATTCATGCTAAATATATTCAATTTAAGGAAGGCAATTTAGAACGAATTACCTTGTTTTTGCCTGCTATCCATTGTTCATCCTGTATTTATTTATTAGAAAACATTTCTAAAATCGAACAGGCTATATTAAGTTGTCAGGTGAATTTCACGAAGCGTGAAGCAGTTATAAATTTTGATTCCTCTAAATTAAAACTATCTGGTTTAGCAAGTTTATTGGATAAAATTGGTTATGCGCCAAATTTTGGTAATCGAAAAGATTCGGAGAAGAAGTTGGACAAACAATTTTTATATAAGTTAGGAATTGCAGGTTTTGCGTTCGGAAGTATCATGCTTTGGAGTTTTCCAGAGTATTTAGGGATTGAGGATATGAATTCGAAGATGCGAAATTTTACTTCTTACCTTTCATTTATTGTTTCTTTACCTGTACTTTTTTATTCCGCAAGTGAATATTTTGTTTCTGCTTATAAGGCTTTGCGAGCTAAAAGTTTGAATTTAGACGTTCCGATAACGATTGGGATTATTGCCTTATATGGTCAAAGTTCTTATTCCATTTTTACAGGTGAAGGACCGGGATATATGGATTCATTTGCAACCTTTATTTTCTGGTTGTTGATTGGAAAATGGTTTCAGAACAAAACCTATAAGACATTATCTTTTGAACGTGATTATACTTCTTATTTTCCAGTTGCGATTACAAAATTAACTGGAAATACCGAAGAAATTGTAGAAATAGAGGTGCTTAAAGAACAAGATGTCATATTCGTTCGAAACGAAGAAGTGATTCCCTGTGATTGTGCATTGATATCAGAAGAAGCGCGTATTGATTATAGTTTTGTTACCGGTGAATCGGTTCCAGTAACTAAGAAAAAAGGGGATTTTATTTACGCTGGAGGAAAATTGATAGGGCAACGGGCAAAGTTTACCGTATTAAAAGCATGTAATCGTAGCCAATTGACCCAGTTATGGAATGAAGTTTCGAAAGAAGATAAAGGAAAGAATCAAAAAACGGCACAAGACAAAATTTCGTATTATTTTTTAGCGATTATTTTAGTTATTTCTTTGGGTGCAGGCATAGCTTGGGCTTTTGTGGACTCCTCTAAAATAACCCAGATTGTCGTTTCGATATTGATTGTTGCATGTCCGTGTGCTTTGGCACTATCCAGTCCATTTACCTTGGGGAATGTTATCCGTGTTTTAGGTAGAAAAGGAATGTATGTGAAAAATGCAAAGGTTATTGAGCGGATGAACGAGGTTACAGATATTGTATTTGACAAAACAGGAACTTTGACTACAGGTTTATTGGATGGGATAGAATATCAAGGAAATACATTGAGTGAATTTCATAAAAATTGTATTTTGCGTGTTGCTAATTCTTCTACGCATCCACTTTCTAGAGGGATCGTTTCTTTCTTAAAAACCCAAACGATATTAGATGGGCATGAAATGACATCGTTTGAGGAAATTTCAGGGAAAGGTATGCTAGCAATGGTGGAAGGTCTTCAAATTCGTATGGGATCACGCGCATTTGCAGATGCACCTGAAAATTTAGGTTTGTCGGATGAAACAGCGGTACATATACAGATAAACGGAACCTATTATGGAAGATTTATTTTTCATTCCGAATTAAGACCTGGTATAGCAGCAATGATAAAAGGCTTGACGAATTACCGTTTACATGTATTGTCTGGAGATAACGAAAAAGATAAAGAAGCATTAGAAGCAATTTTTCCAATAGGGACCAACATCTTATTTCATCAAAGTCCGGTGGATAAGTCTGCTTACGTTGATGCCCTTCGCTTCGAGAGCCTCAGCGAACGGGCTTGTGTATTAATGGTTGGGGATGGGTTGAATGATGCTGGTGCATTGGGGAAATCGGATGTGGGGATTGCGGTTTCGGAGGATATTTTTCGTTTTACGCCTTCTTCGGATGCGATTTTGGAAGCATCGACTTTACGTATGTTGCCACAGTTTTTAAGAATATCACGTTATGCTAAAACGGTATTGAAAACTTGTTTGGCCTTTTCTGTTTCTTACAATATTGTTGGGTTAAGTATTGCCATTTCTGGTCAGATGTCACCGTTAGTTGCTGCGATTTTAATGCCGATAAGTTCGATTACGGTGGTGTTTTTGAGTACGTTTATGGTGATGAGGAAGGCCCTTCGAGAGCCTCAGGGGCCAAAATGAAGATTAGTTGATTTAAAATTACAGCCCTTCGACAAGCTCAGGGTGAAATTACAGATTGGCAGATTTCAGATTAGCAGATTTACCTCCTTGAGGGTATCGAAAGCTTTCGGAACTTCGCTCGTCACTATTCTTTCGTCACTTCTTCTCGCACTTCGTGTTCTTATGGCAACAATCCATGACCACTTCTTTTTTCTCTTCGGAGAAAGATACTTTAGGACTTATGTATGGAATGTTTAAGTTCATGCCGCGAAGAATAATTAGAAGTCCAACCACGGTAATGAGGTAAGGCAAGTAGCGATTAATTTTACTTCGTATAGGATTTCCAAGTTGTTGTGCGAAAAGACTGAAGGCCACCAATCCAGGGAGAGTTCCTAAGCCAAAAGCAAGCATACTCGTAGCAGATAGGATTGGAGTACCTAGTACAACTGCAGTGATTAATGCAGTATATACCATGCCACAAGGGAGTAGTCCGTTTAAAACACCTAGTAAGAACAATTTTACAGGACTTTCCGAACGCATGATTTTACCCATGGATTGAGAGAGGAAGTGACCCTTCGACAGGCTCAGGGGGACATTTAAAGGAATTTTAATAAAGTTTAGATGTTTTCTCCAAGCGTAAATAATAATACCTATTCCAGCGATGATACTTATTGCTTGTAGAACTCCGAATAATTTAATACCCATTCCAATATATCCTACGATGTATCCAAGGATTGCATAAACTAAAACCCTACCTAGATGGTATTGCAGGATACCAAATAGCATTGCAGATTTGGAAGAACGATTCAAGGGTATTGCTAAAGCAATTGGTCCGCACATTCCTAAACAATGAAGGTTTGAGATGACACCTAAAATAAAAGCGGGTATGAAAATCGTCTCCATGGTTTATTATTTAAGCATGATATCCTCTTTTTGAAGGAACTTTTTGTTTTCTATTTGATAATGAATGTTGATGAGGTATACCCCTTTTTGTAATTTTTTCTTTTCTACCATCATTGTTTTTGTGCCAACTTCAGCAAAAAGTTTATCTCCGTTTTTATCGTTTGGTTTGAAGAATTCAACAGACACCGTATCGATTTTTTCTGCCAAAGGAAACTGAAGTATAATAAAGTCTTTGTTCTCTGAAACTTTCACTTTTTCTTTTGCATTATTCGCATTGCGTTGTGCTTGAATTTCTTGTTCGTAGGCGATTTCTTTTTTGTAGTAGTCTTCGCTTTCTAAATCCGTATTTTTTGACATTAGCGTGAAAACCATCCATAGGATGAAAGTCATAAAAGATGCCATAAAAATGATAATTCCTTTTCCCCAATTCATTTTTTATAAGATAAAAGACTTATAGATAAAAGATAAAAGACTTTTATCATTAGTCGGATTAGTAATTTCTTTGTTCTTTTGTCTTGATGTCTTTCTTCTTTTCTACATTAATGGTCCTAGAAATTTCACTTTGACGCGTTGAATTTCTTTCCCGTTTCCTAAAATTATAATTGTGCTTATTTTTTTTCCGTTTTCCATTGCCCCATATGGGTATTTGACAATAAATCGATCTTTTAAATGTGCTTCTTTTTTTAAATGAAGATTATGGACCACTAACTCTATTTTACCGATGTTATCGTCTAATTTTAAATTGATTTTATAATTTTTCCGTGTTTTATTGGAAAGGTTCATTTCAAAAATATTGCTGATATAGCCAGAATTATTAGTTTGGTATGTTGTCCCACGTTGTCTAAAAATAGTTGATTGAAAATCTTTTCTGGTGAGTAACAAGGTAACAAAAACGCCTAAAATTAGTATTAGTAATGCAGTATATGCTTTCACACGTTTTGTCCATTCAAAGCGGGTTCCATTTTTGATGCCATTTTCAGAAACAAAACGAATCAACCCTTTCGGTTGTCCTACGCTTTCCATGATGGTGTCGCATTCGTCGATGCAGGCAGTACAATTGACACATTCTAATTGTGTACCATTTCGAATATCGATACCCGTAGGGCATACATGTACACATAATTTACAATCGATACAATCTCCTTTTCCTGCGACTTTTCTGTCTTCTCCTTTTTTTATTTTTGCTCGGTCTTCCCCGCGTTTATGGTCGTATGCAACTACCATCGTATTTGGGTCAAGAAGTACTCCTTGGAGTCTTCCATACGGACAAATGGTTGTACATACTTGTTCTCTTAATCTGGAGAAAACAAAATAAAATACCGTAGTAAAAACCGCAATTCCGATAAATCCACCTACATGTTCGGAGAATTTTCCTGTTTGAATATTCCAAAGCGTATCTGCGCTGATGATATAGGCAAGAAATGTATTCGCAATCAGAAAAGAGATACCCCAAAAGATAGCATGTTTTAAGGTGCGTTTAGCTATTTTTCCGCGTGTCCAAGGTGCAGCGGCTAATTTACGTTGGTGGGTATAATCGCCTTCTATCCAATACTCGATGCGTCTAAAAATCATCTCCATGAAAATGGTTTGTGGACATACCCAGCCACAGAAAATGCGTCCAAAAATTATTGTAAATAATATAATTCCAACAACACCTAATATGGTTGCGATTGCAAAAAGGTAAAAGTCTTGTGGCCAGAAAATTTTACCAAAAAGAATGAATTTTCGCTCTAAAACATTGAGTAAGAAAAATGGTTCTCCATTCAGTTTGATATGAGGTAGGGTAAATAATACGAGTAATAATAAATAACTCGTTATCTTTCTATAATTATAAAATTTCCCTTTAGGTCTTTTCGGGAAAATCCAAATGCGCTTCCCTTTTTCATCAATGGTTGCCACTGAATCTCTAAATGTACCTTCTGCGTCTTCCATTTTGTTATGGTTTTTTCCCTCCTTGAGGAGGGATTAAGGGAGGTGATAGAAATTGACAGTCACCCTCCTCAATCCTCACAGCTCTATCGTTCGTTCTTCGAAAGTAGAACTTTCTCTTCTCAAGGGAGGAAGATATAACTAAATCTTCATTGATTTATTTTTCCGAAATTTCTCCTTGCGCTGCTTTTCCTTTAGTATCTGGTAAAGACAATACAAAAGAAGCTACTTGTTGTATTTGTACTGGATTGAATTTAGAATTGTGTTCAGGCATACCGTTAGGAGTACCATTTTTCACGGTTTTAAATACATCTTTAATGTCAAATCCGTATATCCAATTTTTATCCGTTAAGTTTGGACCGATATTACCTTCTCCTTTAGAGTTATGGCAAGTAACACAGTTTGTTTCAAACAATGCTTTTCCTTTGCTTAAATCTCCAGCATCTTTCATGAGTGTTGCTGTAGTCTCATCCACATTCATGGACATTTTAGATAAATAGGCTTTCACTTCCGTTTCTGCTTTTTTCATTTCTTTATCATACGCTTGGTATTGAAGATCTCCACCAAATACATGGTAATAGAATAAATAGATTATACCCGTAATAATGGTTAAAACAAATCCCCAAACCCACCATGGTGGAAGGTTATTATCCAATTCGCGGATTCCATCGTATTCGTGGTGCATTAAAATCGTATGTTCTTCTTCGATAGGAACCACATCTGTAAGTACTTGATTTAATTTTTTTAATGCTTTTACCTCTTTTTCTTTACGTTTACGCTCATAAACAAGTGCTAAAAGACGTTTGAATTGCGATTGCAAATAGATAATTACTAGTACCAATACTACATTGATTGCAATTAAGAAATAAATATCCGCATTTTCAATAAGTATCCAAGGTTGCGGTTCTAATGAAGGTTCAGGGATCGACATTGCCAGTGTTGAATTTCCCGAAGCCATTAACCCAAACGTAAGAATTAGGATTAATGCTTTGAAGATGTTTCCATTTTCTTTGTTTTTCTTTTCCGCTATTTTATTGGTAAAATAATCCGATTTTACTAAGTTGATAATGGAAGACGATAAAATAAAGATGACTATTAGCATAATTACAATGGAAACGAGTAACCAATAAAAAGTGTTTAAGTTTTCTTTGTAGTTTGGTTTGTAGACAATTTCAGTTGTAACTCCAGAAGTACCAGTTGCTGTTTCCGTTGGTGTATCTGCGACTGGAGGATTATCTACAAACGTTAGTATAGCGTCTAATTCCTCTTTTGTGATTTGTTGTCCAGGCATTTCCATTGGACTGAATCCTTTGATAGCTTCCGCCATTTTACTTTTACCAGAAGCGATTAGTCCTGTAGAATTGCTGACCCAATCCATTAACAGTTCTCCCTCACCTGCATCGGTCCATTTTTGTTTTACTCCTTTTAACATAGGTCCTGTAGAAGCCTTGTCAAGTAAGTGACAGGTATTACATTTTGCTTTGAAAAGCGCTTGACCGTCTTGCGCATTTGCAGTTACTATCAACATAGTAAAAGAAAAAAGCGCTACAGTCTGTTTGAATAACTTTTTCATCGTTCTATCTTTTAAAATCCTACTTCATTTTGAATTTCTCCCTCTGTATTTGTTTCAAAAGGGATGTTGCTCAATTCATTTACTTCTTTTTTCTTCATGCGAATCACGTAGGTGAGCATAAAAGCAAAAAAGAGAAAGAAAATGAGTAGTGAGATGATAGGGTAGATGGAAACCCCATCGATACTCGTTAAATTATGTTTTATGAATCGTAACATTGTTTTTCTTATTTATAGTTTGTAACTGTAGTCGTAGACATTGCATCTTTTCCTAAACGCTGTAAGTATGCGATCAATGCAACGATTTCTTTTTTCTCCAATTTTGCAATTTCTGCTTTAACATTGACTGTTTTCAAAATTTGCGCAGGTTGGTTATTGATGATATCTGTAGCGATTTCATTTGCTTGTTTTTGAAGGTCTTTCAGTGCAACGTTTTCGTATCCTTTTGCATAAGGTACACCAAGTGTGCGCATTGCATTGATTTTTTTGACAATTAGATCAGTCGTTAAGTCATTGTCTTTCAACCAAACATAGGCAGGCATGATTGAACCTTTGGATACATCTTTTGGACGAATCATGTGTTGGTAGTGCCAGAAGTTGGATTTTTTGATTTTAATGTTCCCACCTTCACGCGCTAAATCCGGACCAGTACGTTTGGAACCCCATTGGAATGGATGGTCGTAAACAAATTCCCCTGCTTTCGAGTATTCTCCAAAACGCGCTGTTTCGAAACGTAATGGACGAATAAGTTGCGAGTGACAATTGTAACAACCTTCCCGGATGTATAAGTCGCGACCTTCTAATTCAAGTGGTGTGTATGGTTTTACACTTGCAATGGTAGGAATGTTGCTTTTTACAATCATCGTAGGGATAATTTGAACAAGTCCTCCAATAGAAACCAATAAGATTGCTAATAGCATCATTTGGAAAGGTTTACGTTCAATTTTACGGTGCCAATATTCTCCTTTAGCTGGAGCTAATTTTAAGTCTTTAGTTACTGTAGCTTCTGCCTCTTCGTTTTCCACCAATTTTCCGGATTTTGCAGTTTTTACTAAGTTGAAAGCCATCATTACAGCACCAATGATGAATAATAAACCACCAATAGAACGAAGGATGTAGAATGGTTTGATGATTTGAACTGTTTCTAAGAAATCTTGGTAGGTTAATGTTCCATCTGGATTAAATTGTTGCCACATTTGACCTTGCGCAAATCCTGCATAATACATTGGAATTGCATATAAAATAATCCCTAAAGTTGCAATCCAGAAGTGTTGGTTTGCTAATTTTTTAGAATATAATTCTGTTTTGAATATTCTTGGGAACAACCAGTATAACATACCGAATGTAAACATCCCGTTCCAACCTAATCCACCAACGTGCACGTGTGCAATGGTCCAATCGGTAAAGTGAGAGATTACGTTTACGTTTTTCAAGGATAATAAAGGTCCTTCAAACGTAGCCATACCATAACAAGTTAAGGCAACCACCATGAATTTCAACATGACATCGTCACGAACACGATCCCATGCGCCACGTAAGGTCAATAAACCATTTAACATACCACCCCAAGATGGTGCGATTAACATGACAGAGAAAACTACACCTAAACTTTGTGCCCAATCTGGAAGTGCAGAGTACAATAAATGGTGTGGTCCAGCCCAAATGTAGATGAAAATTAAGGCCCAAAAGTGGATGATAGAAAGTCTATAAGAATATACAGGTCTGTTTGCTGCTTTAGGTACAAAGTAGTACATCAAACCTAGGTAAGGTGTAGTTAAGAAGAATGCAACCGCATTGTGTCCATACCACCATTGTACTAACGCATCTTGTACGCCTGCATACCAAGAGTAACTTTTAAAGAAAGACACAGGTAATTCAAACGAGTTGAAAATGTGTAAGATAGCAACGGTTACGAACGTAGCGATAAAGAACCAAATTGCGACATATAAATGTTTTACACGACGCACAACGATGGTTGCAAACATATTGAATCCAAATACTACCCATAAAACAGCGATAAGGATGTCAATCCACCATTCTAATTCCGCATATTCTTTTCCGGAAGTAATACCGAAGGGTAGTGTTGCAACCGCACATAAAATGATAAACTGCCAACCCCAGAAGTTGATATTACTTAACTTGTCACTCCACATACGTGTTTTTAGTAAACGTTGAAGTGAATAGTATACCCCTGTGAAAATACCGTTACCCACAAATGCGAAAATTACTGCATTTGTATGCAATGGTCTTAAACGTCCGAAGGACAAGAAACTAAATCCTAGGTAATCGTTGAAAAATTCGGGGAACGCTAATTGTAGCGCCACGATTAACCCTACTACCATTCCGGTAATACCCCAGATGATGGTTGCGTAGGCAAAATTCTTTACGACCTTATTGTCGTAACTAAACTTTTGTACTTCCATTGTTGCTTGTGTTTTGGTTATTATTTATTAACTCATCTTCGAATAAGATTCGCACGGAAGGTGTGTAATCGTCTTCGTATTGTCCTGTTTTTATTGCCCATAAGAATGACACTAAAAAAAATAGTGCTACAACTAAACTTACAACGAGCATTATGTATATGATTCCCATGGTGCAAAGGAAGGGAAGATGTAAAATTTAGTAACTGACTCGAATTAGATGAAAAGATGATAAAAGTCATGTTTTGCTAAAAGCTTAATTACTGAAAACATTTTATACTTTTATAATAAACTTTTAGGATGCGAATTCTCCTTATTTTTCTATTAATTCCATTTTTTGCTTCCACACAATTTCATCCGAAGAAGATTGGGGAAGTAACTGGATTAGTTTATTTTAGTGTGTGGGAAGAAGATACACTTGGTAAAGTGTTAACTGGTTCCAAGGAGGTGATTTTTCAACATAATTATTCTGTTTCGATTTTACAGATGAAACATGCTGATAAAATTTCGGTAGCGGAATTTACTTCTAACATGTTTGCATTTGTGAGTACCCCAAAAACACGTATTAAAAAGGCTTCAATAACCTGGAATGATACTGTATTAGGTGTAAAAAAGAAATTGCGCTTAGTGCGAAAAGTGGTCGAAAACCCAATACAGCTTGCTTTTGTGAAACGGAATGGTCGATGGATTCAGCAGGTACAACCAATTTCGGTTGTTGGAGATACTGCGCATGTTTTACCGAAACGGGTGTTACTTTTTATTAATGGGTATCGGGGATATGAACGGGAAGAAAATGAGAGTGATAATTTGGTAACATCGAAAGATCGCTACCATTATTGGTATAAGTTGGACGACCGATTTATCGATTCCTTAAAACCTATGGAAAGTTATTATTTAGACGGAAGTTTAAGTGTAAAAACTTCCAATCACCGGAATACAATTCGCTTTGTGAAAAGTTATTATTTGTCCAACCATTTTGTTTCTAAGAATGATTCTTTGAAAAGGTATAATCGCTTGAATGTCGATCCAAATCCAGCTGGGTTCAATTATCGAAAAGAAAAGGGGAGAATCGGAGGCAAAGCACTTTTATTGAAATTACATCAACAGCAAAAAGATACGGTAGATATTGTGTGTCACAGTATGGGATATGCTTATGCCTTGGGGATGATCGAAGTACTAAAAGATAAAGTTGTATTTGGAAGTATCTATATTTTATCGCCAGAAAATGGATGTCAGGATGGAGTCGATTGGACACAATTTAAACAAGTTTGGCAGTATGGTAGTAATCTAGACCAACCAAATCCAGATCCAGTTTGGGAGCAAGATGGGATAGCGCCTCAATGTCAAGTGAAAGGTTTATTTTATGATGCAACACATGGAAGGGCTTTTATCCCTAAAACCTGGCCAAAGAAAAATTTTGTCGATAGCCACATGCCGATTAATTACGATTGGATTTTCGACCGAATTCAAAAAGGAGAGGCGGGGTATATTCGACGTTGATTATTTTTTCAGATTATACACCAACGAAATTTGTCCAAATACAGGGTACACACTAGATCCTAAACTAGCAGCATTTTGTACAACTAAAAAGTTATACCCACCAGTTGCTATTGCACGTAAATTATAGGGAAGCTTGTAACTTAAACCAGCTTCCAATCCCATTATAAATGCTTTGTTGTTGTATCCTAACCCTTCAAAATAATTACCCAAATTGGTGTGTTCATACCCAGCATTGATTCTTACAGTTGGTGAAAGTTTTTTGGAGGAACGAAAATAATAGGCGAAAAATGCATCGTAATGATTAACAGATAATGCATTCGAAAGAAATGCAGAACCTAATCTAGAAAAAGTCATGTTTACTCCAACACTTAAGGGTAATTTTTTGTTAGATTTTACCAAGCGATATTCTGCAGTAATACCATTTACGGTATAAAAACCGGTGTATTTTTGACTTCGAATTCCTAGTTCAATCGAAGGTTTGATAGAATCTTGTGCTAGCGTAACTACTGAAAGAACAACGCAAATAAAGGATACAATTATTTTCATAAGGTAGGAAGGATTTCGTTAAACACTTTGTTTTGTAGTTCAATGTCATTCGCTGTAATTGTATCTCTACCTTGAAGTCTAGTGAAAACGTGTAATTCAGAATTTATAATCGTTACTTTAAGGTTTTCCTTATTTGTTATTCCATTGTATAATAAGGCTGCACTAATTGGGTCTGCTGCATCATCTTTTTTAGTTTTGTAAACTGTTAAGGAAACATTGTCTGGTAATGTAATACCATCCTCTAGTTTTTTGCGCATCAATTGCGTGATGGTATTTAACTGTTCCAATGCTTGGTAAGGTCTAAATCGATACCAGAAACCATTTTCTCCTTGTTCCATGGAAGATTCACTATACCCTAAAGCTGGTCCAACTGCTGAAATTAAGGTTAAGATTTTGGTGGAGGGTACAATAATTGGGTCAATAAAAAACACCTTTTTTAGTACATCCGTATTTAATTTATTTGCACTAATTGCTTCTAATAGTAATGGACAACCAGTAGATGATCCTATCAACGATATATTTGTATAGCCAAGAGCTCGTAAAGCAATATATTCCGTAATGATAGGAGCCTGCCAATCTTCCCAAGTTGCTTTTTTAAAGTCACTATAATCTCTGCCATGTCCACCCAATAAAACAACTGAAATCAATGCATTTCCATTGTTTTTCACGAAGTTTTTAAATTCTAACCATTCGAATGTGGTAGCCGTAAATCCGTGTACTGCAATGAATACAGGGGTAGATTTGTCTTGAATGGTCGGACTTGGATTTGCAACCGAAAGTAAAAACTTTTCTGGGTGTGTTAAGCTTGAATCGTTAATCGTTGTTCCATCTAAATCGATTGCATTGTCGATAGGAGGTAGTTTTTCTGATTTTTTACATGCTGTAAATAAGCAGATGGATAGGGATAGATAAATAAAAAGTTTCATTTATTTTTTTTTGGTAAAATTAGTGTTTTTTTCCATTAAGACATTTAGAATAGATTAGTTAATGGTTAATATTTAGTGATTTGAGAAATAAATCGGAATTATATATAAATGAATAATGACCAAAGGTCACTTAATGAACTTCGGTTTTAGACATTTTTTTCTTGCTTAATTTTAATGGTTAGTCTGACCGATTTATTTTTTTAATTACCTTTAACTATGCACTTTTTATCACAATTAGCCCATACCTTAAAGCACAATCTCCCAGGTGAACGAGCACATTTACCCTTGTCGCCCTTGCATCGCCCTGTTACAAGTGAAGTGATTCAAAATCTAACGGAATACAAAGAATCTGCTGTTGCGGTTGTATTATTTGAAGTGGAAACAACACTACAATGTATTTTGATTCAACGGACGGAATATACTGGAAAGCACAGTGGACAAATTAGTTTTCCGGGTGGTAAAAAAGATAATGAAGATGCTGATTTATTAGCCACTGCAATAAGAGAATGCTTAGAAGAAATAGGTGTCGATATTTCTTCTTCGGAATACCTAGGGAAATTAACACAAGTATATATCCCAGTAAGTGGATTTTTGGTAGAGCCACATGTGTTTTATTATCCGGAAGTTCCCGTATTTGTGCAGCAAGAACGCGAGGTTGCAGCTGTTTTTACAATTTCACTCGATGAATTAATTGCGGAAGATGTTATCAGCGAAATGAAAGTTACTACCGAAAATAAATTGGTAAAAATGAATGTTCCTTGTTTCAATATTCGAGACAAACAAATTTGGGGAGCAACAGCGTTGATTTTGAATGAATTGAGAGAAGTCCTTATTACGTTTTCAGCCACCCGGTAATACTTAATCTGTTTTTTTGTGTCGTCAAAACTGCATGTGGAATTTCATTGCTTTTGAAAAATACACATTTTCCCATCGTTGGCGTAATTTTATAGGTTTCCTGATCTAGTTCTACTGCCAATTCTCCGCCATCGTTTTCTTGCCAATTTTCATTGAGGTAAAGAATCAGGCTATATTTTCGAGAATCTTTGTTCGTAAATTGATCGAGGTGTTTATGGTAGTAGGTTCCTTTTTCGTAAAGCGTATAATGAAATTCATAGGATTTAATCCCAGTGTAACACGTTGTATTTAAATGTTCTATAAAGTTGTCTAGAATATCCAAAAATTGATTTTCACTAGCGTTGTTGTGTGTCCTTTCTAACCAACAAATTTGATCTCCACGCACATTGGTCAACGTGTTTCTATTGGTATTACTACCTGTACCTGCGCGCTTTAATTTTCCTTGATTTTGAAGTTCTAGGATATTATTGCGAAGGTTTAAGAGTAAAGAATTTGGAATGAAATTCTCCTCAATGCCCACTTTGTTTTCTAGAAATGAATCTATCAAAGTGTCAAAGACCTTTTCCATAGTATCGATTTTAACAATCGACACATGTCAAGAGTGGTGTAAGGTAAGTGCTAAATTTAGATATATTGGATAATAGTCAAACTATTTTTAATTAATCGAGCTGTGATTCTTAAATCATTGTAAATTATATGTTTAATTTTTTTTGTTTCCCTCCTTGAGGAGGGATTAAGGGAGGTGATTTTTTTTAATCAATATGTTAAATAGATTTTACTGTGATTTCCATATCACACACTTCATTTCTTTGGTTTACCAACGCGTTTTTTTCCACTTCCTCCTCCCGTCGCTCGTCTCCCGTCGCTCGTCACTTTTTTCGGTCCTTTTCCAAACAAGCTTGGCTTATTACCGCTTTTTTTCGCTTTGTACGTAGGCTCTTTTGCGGCAACCGGTTTTGCTTTCGGTTTAATTTTGGATTTATTGGTTTCAGAACTAGAAGTTTCAATCATTGTGAATATATGATTCAACTCATTTTCAGTTAAATCGCGCCATTCTCCTAACGGAATTCCAGTAATTGGAACATTCATGATACGGGTTCGTTCCAACTTGCGCACTTCATAACCAAAATACTCACACATACGACGAATCTGACGGTTCAATCCCTGAATCAAGGTGATTCTAAAAACGAGTGTGCTTTCTTGGGTGACTTTACATTTTCGTGTAACCTGTCCTAAAATCGGAACACCAGTCGCCATGGAAGTGATAAACTTTTCATTGATAGGTTTGTCAACCGTCACTAAATATTCTTTTTCGTGTGCATTTTCTGCACGTAAGATTTTATTGACAATATCGCCATCGTTGGTTAAAAAAATCAATCCCTGCGAGTCTTTGTCTAAACGACCAATGTTGAAAATTCTAGAAGAGTGATTTACGTAATCTACAATATTCCCTCGTACATCGTCTTCTGTAGTACACGTCACACCAACCGGTTTGTTGAATGCAATGTAAACGCGATCTTCCATGGAAAGCGGTTCTAAGCGTTGACCATTTACGGTAACACGGTCCCTTGGTTTAACAACATCTCCAACTATAGCCTTACGGTTGTTGATATACACCGTTCCTTTTTCAATGTATTTATCAGCTTCTCTTCGAGAACAAATACCACTTTCAGCGATAAATTTATTGAGACGAACTACGTTGTAATTTTCCATACTACAAAAGAAAGCAAAAATTATTGATTCAGTTACATTTAATCCCAAATTCAGTAGTATTGACTAGGTATTTAGATGCAATATTTCCCATCCTTTAGAAGTGTCTCGTAATCTTTCTGGAAAGGCAGATGAAAGTTGTATGTTTTAAATTTTAGATAAATTTCCATAAGTAATGTTTACCTTAACTGATTGTATTAGCTATTTTTAGGGTTGCTTATTTGCCTATTCAGTTATTTTGTTTAAATTTTATTTAAAATAATTAAACAAAACTAGTTCAAATGAATGTTCGTTGAACTATATTTGCTTATATCTAAAAAAACATGAAAGTTTTTACCATAGCCCAATTGGAACAGTTTTCCGGAATCAAAGCACATACCATCCGTATTTGGGAGCAGCGGTATAATGCCTTACACCCGAGTCGTTCGGAAGGAAATACAAGGTATTATGATAATAACCAGTTGCGAAGACTGTTAAATATTTCCAGTTTGATGGAATATAAATACAAACCTTCTAAACTTTGTATTCTGTCGGATGAAGGATTATGTGAGTTGGTGCAAGAACATTTACTTTCCAAGCAAGATGAAAATCCGGTGAATGAATTTTACATCAGCCAATTAATTGCGGCAGCAACAGCATATAATGAGCAGTCCTTTTCCACAATTTTTAACGCAGCCATTGCAGAGAAAGGATTGAAATTAACGTATGGGGATATTATTTATCCCTTATTGATTCGAGTTGGGTATATGTGGACACAAGACTCTATGTTGATAACACAAGAACATTTCATGTCCAGTTTGATAAAACAGAAAGTTTTTACCGCTATAGAACAAATAGAAAATTCCAGTAGCACTTCCGATAAAACCTGGTTATTATTTCTACCTGAAAATGAATTTCACGAATTAGGTCTGTTAATTGCAAATTACATACTAAAAAGTACAGGTAATAAAGTCTATTATTTAGGAAGTAATGTTCCGATTCAGGCTTTGAATAGTACATTAGAAGATTTGTATATTTCGGATGCTTTAACATTTTTGGTACGTACACCTTCTGCAGAAGATATTAGCGAATATGCCAAAATGATGGGAGATTATAATGTGTCATTGCACATCGCAACCAATGAACAGACAAAAAAATATTTGTCAGATAAATTAACATGTACTTGGTTGACAAACCTTAATGAATTAGTATAACATGGCTAAAATAGCAATCATAGGATCCGGTTTTGCTGGAATAAGTACTGCATCATATTTAGCGCAAGCTGGTCATGATGTACATGTATTTGAGAAAAATACTACCCTAGGAGGTAGAGCTCGTTCATTTACTACGGAAAATGGGTATATGTTTGACATGGGACCAAGTTGGTACTGGATGCCCGATATTTTCGAGCGCTATTTCCGTGATTTTGGGGTAGATGTAGCAGATTTATATGAACTTAAATTGTTAAATCCTTCGTTTGATGTTGTCTATGGAGAAAATGATACAATGCACGTTCCTGAAAATTTTGAGGAATTATGCGCTTTGTTTGAATCGATTGAACCTGGAAGTAAATTACAACTAATCAAATTTTTAGAAGAGGCAGAATTTAAGTATAAAGTTGGGGTAGATGAACTTATCTACAAACCAGCAAATTCGATAACAGAATTCATGACAACAGATGTATTAAAAGGAGTACTTCGTTTGCAAGTTTTTTCTTCTTTTAGTAAACATGTCCGAAAATATTTCACCAATCCGAAACTTATAACCTTGATGGAATTTCCAGTGTTGTTTTTAGGAGCAATGCCACAGGATACGCCGGCTTTATATAGTTTAATGAATTTTGCAGGACTAAAATTGGGTACTTGGTATCCGATGGGTGGATTTGGAAAAGTAATCGACGGTATGGTGCAAGTAGCTGAAAAATTAGGTGTTAAGTTTAATGTTAATGCTGCTGTACAACATATTAATATCGAAAATGGATTAGCGAATTCTCTTACTATCCAAGACCAAAAGATAGATTTTGATGCAGTAATTGCTGGAGCGGATTATCACCACGTAGAAAGTAAATTACTTCCTGAAAAATTTAGAAATTACTCCGAAAATTATTGGAAGAAAAAAACATTTGCACCTTCTTCTTTGATTTATTATCTTGGTGTCAAAAAACGAATTGCAAATTTGGAACACCATACGCTATTTTTTGATGAAGATTTAACGCAACACGCGAAAGAAATTTACAAGAATCCAGTATGGCCCTCTAAACCATTGTTTTATGTTTGTTGTCCTTCGAAAACAGATGCGACTATTGCGCCTGAAGGACATGAAAATGTATTTTTATTAATGCCTTTAGCTCCCGGATTAACCGATTCTGAAGAATTGAGAGAAACGTATTTTCAACAAATGATGCAGCGATTGGAGAAGCAAACGGGGGATAAAATAATTGATTTCATTGATTACAAGCGAAGTTACTGTGTCAATGATTTTGTGTCAGATTATAATTCCTATAAAGGTAATGCGTACGGTTTAGCAAATACCTTAGGACAAACAGCAATTTTTAAACCGAAAATTAGAAATAAAAAAATCAATAATTTGTTCTATACCGGACAGTTAACAGTACCGGGGCCAGGAGTTCCACCTTCGTTGATTTCTGGGAAAATAGCAGCAAATGAATTGATAAAACAATTAATACCGTAAAACGATGAAAGCACTATTTGACGAGGTGTCTATGATGTGTAGTAAATTGACTACCAAGCGATACAGTACTAGTTTTTCGTTGGGGATACTTTTCTTGAAAAATCCAATACGAAACCCTATATATGCTATTTATGGATTTGTTCGTTTTGCGGATGAAATTGTAGATAGTTTTGATGGCTATGACAAGAAGTATTTATTGGGAAAATTTCGTTCAGATTTGTACGAAGCGCTTGAACACCGTATTTCATTAAATCCTATTTTAAATTCATTTCAACAGGTTATTCATCAGTATAATATTGATATTGAGTTAGTAAATGTTTTTCTGGATAGTATGGAAATGGATTTAGAAAAACAGTTCTATGTAAAAGAAAATTACGAGAAATATATTCTTGGTTCTGCAGAAGTAGTTGGATTAATGTGTTTGAAAGTTTTCTTAGATGGTAATCAAGAAAAATACGACGAACTCAAACCATTTGCTATGAAATTAGGAGCAGCTTTCCAAAAAATTAATTTCTTACGCGATTTGAAAGATGATTACAAAACGTTGGGAAGAACCTATTTTCCTAACGTTGATATGAACGAATTTACCTTGCAATCAAAACGTGAAATTGAAGATGAAATTGCATTGGATTTTAAAGAAGCATTAATTGGGATTAAAAATTTACCTGTTACTTCGAAAGGTGGGGTATACTTAGCGTATGTTTATTATTTTACTCTATTCAAAAAAATCAAGCGTGTTTCCGTAGAACGTGTGTTGGTAGAACGTATTCGCGTAAGTAACGGAGAGAAAATTGCATTGATGTTTAAAAGTATGTTACAGTTTAAAACCAATATGTTGTAATGAAATTAATCATGTTTTTTTTATTCCCTTTCTTAGTTAGTAGTACTTCGGAAAAAACTGCAAATGTGGACACTATTTCCGAAGCTAGATCTTTATTTAAAACTGCTGCATTTGATCAACAATCTTGTACTTCCTTAGTGTATGGTTTGAAAAATGCAACAGAACATACGCAACCTGTATTGACTGCCTATAAAGCATGTGGATTAATGATGTATGCAAAATATTTACTCAATCCATTGGATAAGTTGAGCTCTTTTTCGAAAGGAAAATCCTTGTTGGAAAAGTGTGTACATAAAGATTCTAAAAGTGTTGAAATTAGATTTTTGCGTTTGGCAATGCAATCTAAATCGCCTTCTTTTTTAGGATATTCGGATCATATACAAACAGATAAAGGCTTTATCGTAAAACAATTTAAGTCAATCGACGATGAAGAATTAAAAAAACTGATGAAAGCATTTTTGGTTAAAGCAGATGTTTTATCAGATTCAGAAAAAAAAATAATTGAAAATTATTAATTATGAGTGGTTTATACATGAATTTGTTAATTGTTATAGTTACATTTTTTGGAATGGAAGGTGTTGCTTGGTTAACACATCGCTATGTGATGCATGGCTTTTTATGGAATTTACATAGCGATCACCACAAAAAAGAGGTGACAGGTTTTTTTGAGAAAAATGATTATTTCTTCGTTATTTTCGCCGTTCCTGGAATGCTTGGTTTAATTATTGGCGGTCAACATGACTACAATTGGGCTTTTTGGATAGGTTTAGGAATCACTATTTATGGGATTGCTTATTTTTTTGTACACGATATATTTATCCATCAACGTTTTAAAATCTTTCGTAATGCGAATCAGTTGTACTTTAGAGCGATACGTCGAGGACACAAAATGCATCACAAACACCTTGGAAAAGAAGAAGGAGAATGTTTTGGTATGCTATGGGTACCTTACAAATACTTTAAAGAGGCGCGTTCGAAATAAAAGTTAGTACCAAGAATCTGTAATCTGTCAATCTCCAATTTCACCCTCAGCTGTCCCCATTGAACTTGTCGAAATGTGCCGAAGGGCTTCTCATCCTCCTTTCCCCTAATTACTAAATGCTATGAGCTAATCCCTATTACCAATCTAAAATCGTACCCGAGCAAATCCCATAGCAAAAGATAAACTATGCGCATCTTTTTGGAAAAAGGATAAAGCATCGCGGGAGGAAATCCCAAATTCATATCCACCATTTCGTAAAATGAAGTTGATTCCAACAGGCATATTGTTTTTGTAAATTCCGCCTCCAAAGTACCCACAACTTAATTGTAACCATTTTAATATTCGTAGATCACCACCTAAAGAAATCACAGTATTTTTTATATTTCCTGGATTGTCAGAATTAAAAGGTGCCACTAAATCAAAGCCAATTCCTAAGATTTTTCGCCAATGAAAACTTGTTCCAAAGCGAAATGTAGCAGCATTTGCTAATTTGTATTTTTCTTGTCCTTTTAAGGTTAATAATCCACCTTTTGTAAGTAATTGATTCACAGATTTAGAAATATCCATATCCGTTAAACTATTAATTCCGATGTTACCAATCAACGTGTCTTTGATGGTATATACATTTCGATTGTAGGTAACAGAACCAATATTGTTAACTGCAATCGCAACTTTCAATTTATTCCACAGGATAGTACTAACCGAAAAATCAAGTCCATATCCAGAACCAACAGCAGGAGGGATACCGCCAGAATAATTTTGTAGTGTATTAACAGTCGATAATACATTTTGGTAGTTTATTTTATAGGAAGAAGTTAGCGAAGAATGTAATTCAATCCCGTTGCCTGTGGCGTCTAAATCAAACATTGCCATTGACTTAATAATACGCCCCCCAATACCAGCATAGATTTCGATAATACTATCAATTCCAAATATTTTTCTACCGTAGCCAAGATTGTAAGAACGATTCCAAACCATTTTGATGGAGGTTCCATGTAACAATGAACTCAAGGGTAATGGGATTGCCATGGTTCCGCTTACAACATTTTTCAAGGTGTCGGATGAAATATTTCCCGTATTTGGAATACGTGTAGTAATGTTTCCAAATTTGACATCTACAGAATCAAATAAACTAGAAACTTTTCCATTAACAATTAAGTCTGTTGCATTTTTGCTTAATTGGGAATACCATTGGTAATTTTCACGTACGTTAAAAGCTATTCCACCAAACAATTTCCCTTGAAACGAAAGTCCTCCCCAATTATAGTCTGCATACAAAGATATTCCAGCTTGGGCATATTCAGAAATTGCTGCTTGTTGGCTTTTCCAGTTTATTATCTTTGTTGAATCATAGGCAATGGCAGTATAAATAGATTTTCCGAAATTCTTTAAACGTTCTTGATTTAATACATCGGAAGAAATTCCAAATCCAAATTCACTCGATCCCATGGTGAATTTTTTCTTGGTATAGCCAGTTCCCCAACCAAGTGCAGAAGTGTTAACACCCAAACATTGGTAATCTGTTAAAAAGGTAGTGGCTACTCCTTTTCCAACCGCTGTGTAAGCAATACCTTGTGTTTGAGAGAACAGGATATTAGAGCAAATTAGTGCAATACAAATAAGTATTGTTTTCATAGTATGGGTTTTAATGCGGTGTAAAGATATAAAAAGCCAAAACACTTGACCAAAAAATAATCCGCCTCATTAACTAAGATTAAGTCTTCAAACTACTAACTGCTATTTCCTAATTCCTATCTACTATTTCCTAAATGCTATCTACTAATTCCTATTCCATAAATGCTATCTACTATTTCCTAATTCCTAAATGCTATCTACTAATTCCTATCTACTATTTCCTAATCTACCAATATACTGACATTAATCATGTTTTTCTGTGAGTAGCATCATTCATCACGCATTTGAATCTTCATTACTTTGTTTCAGTTAATTATAAAACCCAACACTATGCCATTCTATCAAAAACACGGTACAATTCCTAAAAAGAGACACGTCGTTTCTCGACAATCTAACGGGAATTTATACCACGAAGAATTAGTAGGAACAGAGGGGTTTGCAGGAATGTCTTCATTAGTGTATCATTTACATCCACCAACAATGGTGAAAGAAATGGGGGAAGCATATTCTGTAAAACCTAAAATTGCTGTATCTGAAAGTTTAAAATGTTTAAGTTTTGCAGGTTTTCAGTTAAAACCAGAAGCAGATTATATTAAAAGTCGCAAAACACTTTTTGTCAATAATGACATACATATTGGTTTAGCAGCGCCGAAAAATTCAACCCCTTACTTTTTTAAAAATGCAGACGCAGATGAAATGATTTTCATTCACGTGGGTAATGGTACATTTAAAACAATGTATGGCAAAATTGAGTTTGAATATGGGGATTATCTAATTATCCCTAGAGGTACAGTATATCAATTAGATTTTGCGACACAAGAAAATAAGTTGTTAATTGTCGAGTCATTCAGTCCAATTACCACACCTAAAAGATACCGCAATCAATTTGGACAATTATTAGAACATTCACCATTCTGTGAACGTGATATTAAAACGCCACAAGCCTTAGATACATTTGATGTAAAGGGTAATTTTTTGGTTAACATCAAAAAACAAGGAAATATTTATCCCTATACATACGCAACGCATCCATTTGATGTAGCTGGTTGGGATGGATACCATTACCCATATGCGTTCTCTATTTTTAATTTTGAACCAATCACAGGGCGTATCCACATGCCACCACCGATTCACCAAACATTTGAAGGTAACAACTTCGTAATCTGTTCGTTTGTGCCTCGTATGTACGATTATCACCCAGACGCAATTCCTGCACCTTACCACCATAGCAATATTGATTCAGACGAATTACTTTACTATGTTGATGGTGATTTTATGAGTAGAAATGATATTCAAAAAGGTCAAATCACTTTACATCCAGGAGGATTGCCGCACGGACCTCATCCAGGTGCTATCGAAAGAAGTATCGGTAAAAAAGAAACGAATGAATTAGCAGTGATGATTGATCCATTCAAACCAGTAATGATTACGGAAGAAGCGCTTGGATTAGAAATCAATGACTATTATAAATCATGGGTAAACCAAGAAATGCTAGGTTAGGGGTGAATCGTGATTCACCCGAAAACATCGTGATTCACCCAAAAGAATCAACCGTAAGGGTGAATCGCGATTCACCCATAATTAAAAAAACAAAAAAAATGGAATCAAAAAATTTAAAAAACGTCGAGAATTATAACTACGGTTTAGAAAAAATCTTCGCTGAAGCACAAGATTTTCTTCCACTTAATGGTACAGACTATGTTGAATTATACGTAGGAAATGCAAAACAAGCAGCACACTATTATAAAACCGCTTTTGGATTTCAATCCTTTGCATACCAAGGTTTAGAGACTGGAGTAACAGACAGAACTTCCTATGTAGTAAAACAAGATAAAATTAAATTGATTTTAACAACGCCATTAAATTCAGAAAGTGAAATTGGTGAACATATTAAACAACACGGGGATGGTGTGAAAGTGATCGCACTTTGGGTGGATGATGCAAGAAAATCGTATGAAGAAACAATCAAAAGAGGTGCGAAATCTTACTTTGAACCACGCGTAGAATCCGATAAAGACGGGGAAGTTGTTCGAGCAGGGATTCATACCTATGGAGATACTGTACATATTTTTGTAGAACGAAAAAATTACAATGGTGTTTTTTTACCAGGATTTGAAAAATGGGAATCTGAATACAACCCTATACCAACTGGATTGAAATATATCGATCACATGGTTGGAAATGTGGATTTGGGAGATATGAATAAATGGGCGAAATTCTACGAAGAAGTAATGGGATTCGCAAATTTAATCACATTCGACGATAAAGATATTTCTACAGAGTACACTGCTTTAATGAGTAAAGTGATGACAAATGGTAATGGTCGTATTAAATTCCCAATTAACGAACCAGCACACGGAAAGAAAAAATCGCAAATAGAAGAATATATTCAATTTTACGGAGGTGCTGGATGTCAACATATTGCAGTAGCGACAGACGATATCGTATTTACGATTTCGGAAATGCGTAAGCGTGGAGTAGAATTTTTACATGTACCTGGTGATTATTACGATACCGTTTTTGGACGTGTAGGAGATATTCAAGAGGATATTGAAACCTTGAAAAGTTTAGGTATCATGGTAGATAGAGATGAAGATGGTTATTTATTGCAAATCTTCACCAAACCTGTGGAAGATAGACCTACCTTATTTTTTGAAATCATCCAACGTAGAGGAGCAAACTCTTTCGGTAAAGGAAACTTTAAGGCTTTATTTAAGTCTATCGAGGCGGAACAAGCTAAAAGAGGAACGCTTTAATTAGCACAAATCGTTCGGGTGAATCGCGATTCACCCAAAAAAGCACGAGCAATCGTGCTTTTTTTTAGGTAGGAATTGAAATAAAAACCCATAATTATGTTAATGCCCTTTAACCTTAATAAGTGGATTGAAGATAACAAACACTTATTGCAACCTCCAGTAAATAATGCTGTTTTGTATAAAGATTCTGACTTTATTGTGATGATAATCGGTGGGCCAAATGCGCGAAAAGATTTTCATTATAACGAAGGGGAAGAATTATTTTATCAATTAAAAGGAAGTATGAAATTGCCGATAATTCAAGATGGTAAACGTACTGTAATTGAAATCAAGGAAGGAGAAATGTTTTTACTTCCAGGAAAAACATACCATTCACCGCAACGTTTTGCAGACACTATTGGACTTGTAATCGAACGAAATCGAAAAGAAGTTGAATTTGATTCATGCACCTGGTTCTGCGATGCATGTAATGAGGAATTATATTCCGAAGAATTTAAATTAGAAGATATAGTTAGTCAACTTTCCAATTTGTTACAAAAAGTATATGATTCAGAGGAAATTCGTACGTGTAAAAAATGTGGTACAATAATGGAAATCCCAACCGCCGAAAACAATACTTACGCGTACGGGCGTGACGTGTCGCGCCCTAAAATATGACGTGTCGCGCCCTGATTTTTTATAAAATAAAAAATCATCCATCATCTATCATAATCCATAATCCATAATCCATCATCCATCATCATCCATCAATAATAGTATCAAATCATGTCAAATCAAAAATCAGCTACCATTATAGGCTCAGGACTAGTAGGTTCATTATGGGCTGTTTATCTTGCAAAAGCAGGGTATAAAGTTACAACATATGATCGTCGTTCAGACCTTCGGAATGTTGCGTTATCTGCAGGTAAATCGATTAATCTTGCAACCTCATTTAGAGGGTGGAAAGCATTAGACGCTGTAGGAATTGGAGATGCAATACGCGAGATTGCAATCCCAATGTACAGTCGAACGATTCATGCGCTCGATGGCACAATTTCTACATTACCATATGGAAAAGAAAACCAAGCAATCTATTCTGTTTCGCGTGGAGAAATAAACGCGAAACTTTTAGAGATTGCTGGTAAAAATGAAAATGTAGCACTAAATTTCGATGTAGATTGTGTATTTGCAGATACAAAAACAGGGAAATTTAAACTAAAAAATAATAAAACAGGGGAGGAAACAGAACACCAAACGGATTTATTATTTGCAAGTGATGGTGCCTTTTCAGCAGTTAGATACCATGGGTTCCAAAAATTAGATCGTTTTTCCTACAGTCAGAATTACATTGAAGATGGATACCGCGAAATCTTACTTCCTGCAAATGCAGATGGAACACATAAGTTAGAAAAAAACAGTTTGCATATTTGGCCGAGAGGTCGTTTTATGTTGATCGCACTTCCAAATTTTGATGGCTCATTTACTTGCACCTTATTCATGCCTTTCGATAACCATGAATATTGTTTTAATAAATTGACGGATAGAAATAAAGTACAAGATTTTTTCAAAGAAGTTTTTCCGGATTTCTATGAATTACTTCCTACTATTGCGGAAAGTTGGGAAGAACACCCTTTGTCTGCTTTAGCATTAATTCGTTGTTATCCATGGACAAATGGGAAAATGGCATTAATGGGAGATGCAGCACATGCTACCGTGCCTTTTTATGGACAAGGAATGAATTGTGGTTTTGAAGATTGTTCAATCATGTGGGAATTGATGCAAGAGCATAACGAAAATTGGCCGATTATATTCCAAGAGTATGAAAAATCAAGAAAGCCAAACTGTGATGCAATGCAGGATTTATCCTTGCAAAATTATACGGTCATGCGCGACAAAGTGACGGATCCGGTATTCAAAATGATTCATAAAATTGAACATCGCTTGACTCATCTTTTTCCGGAAGAATTCACACCGCTTTATAGTATGGTATCTTTTTCAAATACGGAATATAAAAATGCCTTGAAGTATGGAAACGAACAACAAGAAAAAATCCAAAATTGGATAGAAATCCACCAATTAGATGACGCAACTTCCATCGAAAAACTCGACGAGTTACTCCAAAAACTTCAACTGTTGGGGTGAGTCGTGACTCACCCATTATACGTCGTGACTCACCCGAATTGAGTCGTGACTCACCCACTTATTTACCGTAAGGATGTTGCATTGCAACATCCCATTTTTCATAAAAAAAAACAAAATGAAACAATCAACAATAGACCTCATTTCACGTATCGAACAAAAATTCGAAGCCATAGATCAAAATCCAGAAACACATCTAGAGGGTTTAGTATGGTCAAAACCAATTACCTATTGGGATTACATCCAAACGGATGCATTACTTGCGTTACAAACACAACGAACTACCTTGCCTGATGAAATGGTATTTGTTATGTATCATCAAATTAACGAGTTATTATTCAAAATGATGTTGTGGGAAGCGGAACAAGTTACAAAGAATACGAATTTAACGGCTCCCTTTTTTGCAGAAAAATTAGATCGTATCAGTCGTTATTTCGATATGTTAGCATCGTCATTTTCCATCATGCAAAATGGGATGGAAACAGAACAGTACCTAAAATTTAGAAATACCTTAACCCCAGCAAGTGGTTTCCAAAGTGCACAATATCGCTTGATTGAATTCGCTTCAACAGATACCATTAATTTGATTGATTATCGTTTCCGCGCAAACATTGATCGAAATACACCGATAGAACATGCGTACGAACATTTATATTGGCATGCTGCAGGGAAAGACCATAAAACCGGAAAAAAATCCACATTAATTCGCTTGTTTGAAGAGAAATACAAAGCGTTGTTTTTACGTAAAATGGAAGAGTATAATATTTCTAACTTATATGCGAAATTCAAATCTTTACCCAAAGAGGTGCAAGAAGATCCAACTTTAATTCAAGCGATGCGACATTATGATTATACAGTAAACGTAACCTGGGTAATGGCACATTATAACGCTGCAGCAAAATATCTACAACCAGAAGGAGAGATCGTCGAGGCAACTGGAGGTAGTGATTGGAGAAAATACATGCACCCAAAATATCAACGGCGTATTTTCTTCCCGGAACTTTGGTCAGAACACGAAATAAAACATTGGGGAGAAAATCTCTAACCCGTTGGGGTGAATCGCGATTCACCCCAAAAAGTAATATTTTTAAAAAAAAAAGCACGAGCAATCGTGCTTTTTTAGTTTAATTTTATCCTTAATTTTAGCTGTAATAAATTGCTTTTTATTACGTTGTTAATAATTAAACTTATTTTCTATGAAAAAAAACATGTTATTCTTGCTATCCTTTTTAGTAATCGTACTTGTTGGTTGTATGACTACAAAAAAAATGAATGTAATGTTTGCTTCTGTAAATAACAATGTATGTAGAAGACTTACAGGTAAAGTGGTTGTGTATGCTGTTTTTGTTGATTCGAAAGAGACAAAGCCTTGGACAGATTACGATATTAAATCAACATTAGATTCGTTGCGTAAAGGGATGGATTGGTTAGAATTACAAGCGCAAAAAGATTCAATTCCTTTAGAAATACAAATAGATTGCAATAGGAAGAATACAGGAATAGTTCCAATATATCAGGAATTTTCAAAGAAAACATTATCGGCGACACTCTATAAAAAACCACTTTTTTCAGGAGTGAAAGACATACATAATTGGTCTGATAAAGTGGCTATTGAGGCAGGGAAGAATTTACCAAAGGATACCTCGAAAGTTATTAAAACAAAAAATAAACTTTCAGACCGTGAACGATTGATTGCACGTTTAAGAGCAATTCATAGAACAGACAATATTGCATTGATGTACTTGATTAATAATTATCACACCGATGAAATGTCCTTAACATTGGATGCAAATAGTAATCATAATGTGGAATATTCCATAGTGAGCTATAAATACCCAAGTGTTTTTGCGCATGAGTTTCTGCATCTTTTTGGTGCTTGGGATTTATACATTACCCCTTTTGATAATAAACGTAAATCGATCAAACGTAAAAAAGTAGCAATGGATTTATTTCCGAATGAAGTGATGGCATTTGCGTATCGTCATATTGAATCACTAGAAATTAGTCCATTCACTAAATATACTATTGGCTGGACGAATGAATTAGATCAAAAGTATTCGAATGCGATTTTAGGAAAGCGTTTGAGACCGGTTAGATATTAATGCTATATAAATAAGAAAGAATTAAATGAACTATTTCAACGATAATATTATTGATTTACTGCTGGATGATGTCTTAAATGTGAAGAAGGAAGAATTAAAAGCTGTTTACAAAGTTTTTGAAATAGGTGGAATAAAAACGATTGAAAATCAGGATACAAATAAGATTTTTCAATTTTTTTTAAATCAATCATTAGTTGCTAAAAAACAATTTGATCTCCCTTTTTTTATCGACAATAAAAAGAAAAAGACATTGATGATTATCGGTATGGATGCAAAGGCAGGTCATGCTGGTAATCATATTGTATTGAGTACTCCATATTATCTTCAAGCGGAAGCTGGTAGAAATACAAATGCGAATGATTATTGGAAGATTATAGAAGTTTTAAGTACTGAATTCAATATTTATTTGACAGATGTGTTTAAAGCATATTTTGTTCAAGAAAATATAATTAGTAATACCATAACTTCCTATACAAGTAATCCAATTCATAAAGTATTAATAGAAAAAGAAATAGTAGAAGTAAAACCAGATGCAGTATTGTGTTGGGGTAGAGAAGCACGTGATCTAGTTGCTAACTTACTAGAAATTAAACTTCAATCCACGATTTCAAAAGATGATATTAGAAAACCGTACAAAAAAGAAATTGAAGGTGTTACATTTTCTTTTTTAGCAACACCACATCCTTCAAGATTAACACGTCCTAAAAGTTGGGAGTCTTTCTTTGCTGTAAATCTTCCTGGAGAGGATTATTCAAACTCAAAGTTACGCCCAAAAAAAATGGCAAATTTTATTATCTCAGCAATAAATTCGTAGGAAAATCAAGTGTTAAACAGTTGTAAAATTCGTTTATTTTATATCGTAGATCTTGAAAAGATGCTATTTATTCAAATCGGATAACTTATTTAGGGGAAGATTTATTTTTTAATCAATTATGATTCAATTTTTAATACGTGAAATTAGTTGTATTTAATTGTTTATTAATTTAATAGCTTAAATTTGTCTTTAAATTTTAAAAAGAATAATATGAAAAAAATAGTTTTAATCCTCTCAATGCTGTTTTCCTTTGCGCTTGTGAATGCTCAAAGTAGTGTGTTTGAAGAAGAATCGGATGTTGTAAGTTTTATGAACTCCAAGGTATTCTATAATTCGGATAATGGTCTTGAAATTCAATACACATATACCTCTATGTATAATACATATGCCATAAAAGTAACAAACAAAAACGGGGTAAATTTTTTCTATGTGAATTGTGATATTACTACATATGTTGATTTTGCTGATGTTTTTGGGATGAGTCCTGAAAATGGTTCTAATTTTGGTTTTAGAGTTTATAAAAACAGATTAATTGTTGGTAGAGGTCAAGCAAAAGAATCAACCTATTATCTTAAATAAAAAAAATATGAAAAGTATCTTATTAGCTATTTTAGTAGTGTTTTTAGGTGGAGTAATTCACGCACAAAAATCCATAGATCTATCTGGGAAAGCTTTTGCACATGAAAAAAACACAACTATTTCTTCATCTGTCCTAAAGTTTAAACCGAATAATCAGGTTGTATATGTTATTACCAATGATATAAATGGTAAGATTTACGTAGATGAATGTTCTGGGAAATCAACGATACAAGGAAATAAAATTTCCATCGTTTGTAATTGTCCAGATAAAGAGATTTATCCGGATCCCATAAAAGATAGTTTTACATTTGACGCTGTTTCCAATTCATTAATAAGTGGAAGTAAAAACCTAAATGGTAAAAATATAATCTGGAAAAGTAAATAAACATTAATAAAATAAATCATGAAAAAAGTACTAATTGCATTGACAATCGTAAGTGTTTCGTTATTAACACTATAATTTATTACCTCAAAAGATAAAACAAGTTTACCGCAAAAATCATGGTGGTATGTGTGTGATCAATGTGGTAAATCTACCCTTGGAAATTCGAATAACTCTCCTTGGGAATCCGGATGTAGAGCAAAAGGAGGTTCTCAACATCACTATCAACCAGCAGGTGAGACTGGGAATAGAAAATGGTCATGTGGAAAATGTGATGCTTCTGTAAATCTTGTGCAAGGTCAAAGTCCACAAGCTTTAACATGCCCTAAAGGAAATACGCATAGTTGGAGAGCAAATTAATTTCATTCGGAGAAAGCATTTAAACTTCTCCGCATTTTAGTCGTTCGGGTGAATCGCGATTCACCCAAATATAAAAAAGGGGAATCATGATTCCCCTTTTTTATTATCTTTGGGTTAAATGAAAAGATTAAAATTAAATAGCCTTATTCTAATAGTCCTATTGGTAGCAACGCTAGTTCCTACGCAAATCTTTCATTATATCCATGTTGTTTCTGATCTAACAGAACATTACCAACACCACCAAGACAAAGATTGGGTAGAATTTATTTCGCATGCATTGACTAACGGGAATGAATCGGATACGAATCATCCAGAGCACCATCATTCTCCTTTCCACCAACATAATATCCATTGTGTCTCTACATTTGTTAGCACAATTCCGGAGATACCACATTTTAATTTAAAAGAACAAGCGCATTTTTTGAATGCTGAAAAACAAAAATTTGCAGTGAAAGAACTTTTTATTTTGGAAGTAACCGCTGCAATCTGGCAACCGCCTAAAATTAGTTAATGAATTATTTATCCTAGTTATTAGATAAATTCAAATTACACGTGTAATTTTTCATTAATTAAAATCCTTTTTATGCTAAATAAAATCATAGAATTTTCTGTTAAACAGAAATTAATAATCGGACTTTTTGTAATTTTCTTGATTGGGTATGGAGCCTATGAAGTAACAAAATTACCGATCGATGCTGTACCGGATATTACCAATAATCAAGTGCAAATTATAACCGTCGCACCATCGCTAGGAGCAACCGATATCGAACGATTGGTAACTTTTCCAGTAGAACAAGCAAATAGCAATATCCATGGACTAAAAGAATTAAGAAGTTTTTCTAGGTTTGGATTGTCGGTTGTAACGCTAATTTTTGATGACAAAACAGATGTCTACTGGGCAAGACAACAAGTGCAAGAACGAATCCAAAATGTGAAAGACCAAATTCCTCCTGGTGTTGGAATCCCTAGTATGGGGCCAATTACAACAGGTTTAGGGGAAATCTATCAATATGTCGTTAAAGCCAAAAAGGGATATGAACATAAATACGACGAAACGGAACTACGAACAATTCAAGATTGGGTGGTGCGTCGTGATTTATTGCGTGTTGAAGGAATTGCAGATGTAAGTAGCTTTGGCGGAAAACTGAAACAGTACGAAATCGCTATTAATTCGGATAAATTAAACGCGTTCGGTATTTCAATGGACGATGTTTTTTCTGCCGTCGAATTAAACAATCAAAATACCGGAGGGTCGTATATCGAAAAACAAGCGAGTGTATTATTCATTAGAACCGAAGGATTAATTGGATCGAAAGAAGATATCGAAAATATAGCAATTAAAAATACGGACGCGAATGTACCACTTTTAGTAAAAGATATCGCTAGGGTGGATATTGGTCATGCAATTCGTTATGGTGGAATGACTTACAATGGTCAAGGAGAAGTAGCCGGTGCTGTTGTTATGATGGTAAAAGGAGGAAATAGCTCTAAAGTAATTGAAGATGTCAAAGCGAAAATCGCAGAAATTCAAAAAACACTTCCAGAAGGAGTAGTGATCGAACCGTTTTTGGACCGAACAAAAATGGTGGACAATGCCATTCATACAGTAGAAACAAATTTGTTGGAGGGGGCACTAATTGTCATATTTATTTTGGTACTTTTCCTGGGGAACTTCCGTGCAGGTTTGTTAGTAGCAAGTGTTATTCCATTGGCAATGCTTTTTGCAATTATCATGATGAACATTTTTGGCGTAAGTGGAAACTTAATGAGCCTTGGTGCACTGGATTTCGGATTAATCATCGATGGTGCGGTGATTATTGTAGAAGCCACAATGCATCAATTAGAACATAGTAAGCGCTTCCAAAATATGAGCCGATTCCGACAAATTGAAATGGATAATGTGGTTAAATCGAGTGCAGGAAAAATGATGAACAGCGCTGTTTTTGGGCAAATTATCATTTTAGTTGTGTATCTCCCAATTTTCACTTTAGAAGGAATTGAAGGTAAGATGTTTAAACCAATGGCACAAACAGTTGCATTTGCTTTAATTGGAGCATTTATTCTTTCACTAACGTATGTACCAATGATGAGTTCTATCTTACTTTCCAAAAAAGTAAAATTGAAACCTAATATTTCAGATCGTTTTTTAGAAAAAGTGGAAAGGTTATATCAAAATATGCTAACCAAAGCACTAGAAATACCGAAAACAATTGTAGGACTTGTAATTGCTTTTTTTGTAATTGCTTTAATTGTTCTTACAACTTTAGGCGGAGAATTTATTCCGGCCTTGGAAGAAGGGGATTTCGCGGTAGAAACGCGGGTACTCACAGGAACAAGTTTGCAATCTTCCATGGAAATGTGCTTGAGAGCGGAAAAAGTGTTATTAGAAAATTTCCCGGAAGTGATAAAAGTAGTGGGTAAAACGGGGAGTGGCGAAATCCCAACGGACCCAATGCCAATGGAAGCAACGGATTTAATGGTAATCTTAAAAGATAAGAAAGAATGGACCTCTGCAAAAACTTTTGATGAACTAGCAGTGAAAATGCATAAAGCATTAGAAGTCGTTCCTGGAGTAACTTTTGGATTTCAATATCCAGTTCAAATGCGTTTTAATGAATTGATGACGGGTGCACGACAAGATGTTGTTTGTAAAATTTATGGGGAGGATTTAGATACCTTGGCTGCTTATGCAAATCGTATTGGAAAGTTGGTTTCTAAAATTCAAGGTGCAGCAGATTTATATGTCGAATCGGTAGTTGGGATGCCTCAAATTGTAATCAATTACAACCGTTCCGTGTTATCGCAATATGGTTTGACAATCCAAGATATTAATAGAAATGTAAATGCAGCTTTTTCAGGACAACTAGCCGGACAAGTGTACGAAGGTGAAAAACGATTTGATTTAGTGGTTCGTATGGAAAAGGAAAGTAGAACGGATGTAACGGATGTTCAAAATCTCTTAATACGAACTCATTCGGGTGTTCAAATACCCTTAAGCACACTAGCGAAAGTTGAAATTGTAGAAGGTCCAAACCAAATTCAACGAGAAAATACCAAGCGAAGAATTGTCATAGGATTTAATGCGCGAGGGAGAGATGTACAAAGTCTCGTGGAAGAATTAAAAGCGAAAGAACAAGCATCCATTAAATTTCCAGCTGGTTATACGGTAGAATATGGAGGGTCATTTAAAAATTTAGAACAAGCAAAACAACGTTTGTCAATAGCCGTACCTCTTGCTTTATTACTAATTTTTATATTTTTGTACTTTGCATTTAAATCCGTCAAACAAGGCTTACTTATTTTCTCTGCAATTCCGCTGTCAGCAATTGGAGGAATTTTAGCACTAGCAATTCTAGGTCTCCCTTTCTCTATTAGTGCAGGTGTTGGATTTATTGCTCTGTTCGGTGTGGCAGTACTAAATGGTATTGTATTGATTGCAGAATTTAATCGTTTGAAAATAGAAGGAATGATGGATCTAAAAAAAATTGTGCTAATGGGTACAAAAATTAGAATGAGACCTGTTTTAATGACTGCATTTGTTGCTTCTCTAGGTTTTTTACCAATGGCGATGAGTCATGGAGCTGGAGCGGAAGTGCAGCGTCCTTTAGCTTCTGTAGTGATCGGAGGATTATTACTTGCAACATTATTAACATTATTTGTTTTACCAGTATTGTATGTGCAAGTCACGAAATTTAGTGCGAATAAAACAAACATAAAAGTGAGTGTTATTTTGTTGCTAGTTACATTATCCTTTAGTAGTCAATCTTTTGGTCAAAAACCAATTACATACGAAGCAGCTTTAGACAGTGCTATTGCGAATAATTTGGGGTATAAAAATGAAATCTTAAAAGCAAAATATAAAGAACAGTTAATTCGTACTGCGACTGCTTGGAATACAACAGATATATTGGGTGAATTCGGCAGACTAAATAGTAGGTATACGGATAATCGTTTTTCAGTTACACAATCGCTTGATTTTCCGTTAGTTTATTCCCGAAGAAAAAATGTGTTTAAGGAAGATTGGAAATTGGCAACAATTCAAGTAGAATTAAAGGAGAAAGAACTGAAAATTCAAGTTGGTAATTCCTATTTTTCACTGTTGGTTTTATTTGAAAAACGTAAATTATTACAACGAATAGATAGTATTTATAGTACCTATCTTTCGAAAGCTGAATTACGAATTCGCTTGGGAGAAACCAATATTTTAGAAAAAATAAAGATTGAAAATCAACGCGTCCAGATTGGTAATCAGTTAAGACAATTGGAAGATGCTGTTACAATAGAACAAATGCATTTTCAATTGTTATTAAACACAAAAAATCAATTCGTTCCTATGGTCTCCAACGAAAAAGTGAATTTGGTTAATAATCTCGACAAGCGACTTTTATTAAATGAACTTCCAAGTATCAAATTTCTGGATACCGAAAGAAAAATTGCACTTGCGCAATTAAAATTAGAAAAGTCAAAATGTTTACCAGGTATCAACCTGGGGTATGTTTCAGGAACAATGTATGGTTTTGGAGCAGATAATAATTTTTACACGCATGCTTCCCGTTTTAATGGAGGGCAAGTTGGTGTGAAAATTCCTGTTTTTTCGAAACAAGGTCAGAATATTAAATTGGCTAAAATCAATACGATGATTGTAAATAGTCAATCTGATGCCGAACAGATACGTATTCAAAATGAAATAGATGCATTGTTCAAACAATTTGAAACACAAAGTCAAATCATTAACGATTTAGAAAATATAGTCTTGCCGAATGCGAAAATAATTTTTGAGACGGCTCAAAAACAATTTGTCAATGGGGAAATAGATTACCTCGAATGGGCAATATTAATTAATCAAAGTATTTCTATTCAGAGTGATTATCAAGATGCATTAATGAAATATAACCAATTAGCAATCCAAATTAATAACCTGTAGAGTCGCGTTGCCACGCGACTAATTATATAACGCAAAAAAAAAACGTAAGTATGTTGCAATGTAACATCCCAAAAAACAAAAAAAATGAAAAAAATATTCCTTACCATATCCATCTTAACCCTTCTAGGTTGTGGACAAAAACAAGAAAATAAAACAGCTGTGCCAGTTGCTAATAAAGTACAGAGTGCTTCGGTAAAATTAAATAATGCACAAATTGTCAATGCGGAAATTCAAACATCGGAACTAATTGAAAAAGAAATTTCCTCGATTATAAAATTGAATGGAAAAATTGATGTTCCGCCTCAAAATTTAATTTCGGTAAGTGTGCCACTTGGAGGTTATCTAAAATCTACTGAAATGCTTCCTGGTAAAATTGTACGTAAAGGACAAGTGCTAGCAGTTTTAGAAGACCAACAATATATTCGTCTACAACAAGAGTATCTGCTAGCGAAAGTTAAATTGAAAGTGGTAGAAGGAGAGTACTTGCGTCAGCGTGAATTAAACGCAAGTAAAGCTTCCAGTGATAAAATTGTACAAGTTGCGGAAGGAGAATATAAAAACGCTAAAATTAATGTGAAAGCGTTGGAAGAAAATTTAGAGTTGATAGGCATTCAACCTAAAAAATTGGATGAAACCAAAATTTCTAAACGCATAACAATTACATCGCCAATCAATGGATATGTCTCCAAAGTAAATGCGAATATCGGCAAGTATTTAACACCAAGCGAAGTGTTGTTTGAGTTAGTAAATGTTGCGGATATTCATTTAAATGTTTCTGTTTTTGAGAAAGATTTGGCTTCTTTAGCAATTGGACAAAAGGTTATCACTTATAATAATAGTAACCCATCTAAAAGATACGAAACAGAAATCATTTTAATTGGACATTCCCTTTCTGCAGATAAAAACACAGAGGTACATTGCCATTTTAAAAATTACGATAAAAATTTAGTGCCAGGCATGTATATGAACGCAGAGGTAGAATTGAAAAATAAACGCGCACATACCATCTCTGAAAACGCAATTTTACGCTATGAAAACAAAGACAATGTATTTATTCAGATCAATAAAACAACTTTTGAAATGATTGCTGTAAAAGTAGGCGCAAAAGAAAATGGGTTTGTTGAAATTGAAAATTACACGGATTTGAATGAATTTCCAGTTGTTATAAATGGTGCGTACTCCTTATTAATGAAATTAAAAAACACCGAAGAGTAGGGGCGCAATGCGTTGCGCCCAAAATGCCTCAATGCGTTGCGCCCATAATACCGCAATGCGTTGCGCACATAATACCGCAATGCGTTGCGCCAAAAATACCGCAGTGCGTTGCGCCCACAAAAATAAAAGGGATGTTGTAAAACAACATCCCTTTTATTTTGTATCGTCAAAAATATCGTCAAATCCGGATTTCTCCTTATTTATTTTCTCTAGCTCAATCTTTCTTTTTATGGTATATAAAACCTTTTCGACCGTTTCGTATTCACCGTTTGGAATTGGTCCTGCTGCAGGGTAGGAGTGAAGTATCCCTGTTTCATCTATCATGACATAACTCGGAAAAGATTTGATGGAGTAATGTTTAAAAATCGGATGATCGGATGTCAAAAAATATTTCTCCCAAGGAATCGAAGCATAAAATACTTTTTGTTCCTTCGATAATTTATTGTTTTCTTCAATGATGGTAATGAAACGGAATGTTTTACCATATTTTTCGTAGAGAGGGACTAATAATTCAATCTGCTTTTTTGACTCTTGTAGTGTTGGGTCAACAAATTGAAGATATACATAACTTCCATTATAGGATTGAAGTGAAATTGTATCCTGTTGGTTGATGGATACGATCTGAAAATTTGGCGCTTTCATACCAGGAGCTAAATCAGTCAATCGCTCTTCGATACGTTTTGCTATTCCTCGGTGTTGTTTGTATAATCCAAAGCGCGCAATACTATCTAACATGGTAAGTATGTTTGATTTCGGATAGTCTTTGCCATTATACACTTCCGAAAGTGCTTGAATTGCTACTAATTCTCGAATACGAGGACTACGAAGGGTTGCGTCAGCTCCCAGGGTTCGCATTAATTGGGAAGGACTACTACTTAAAATTGCTTTATATATTTTTTGATTCATCTCCGTAGAAACCATGGAGAAAATATTTTTGTAATATAAACATAGGTAATCCATGTATTTGTCATTTTCATAATTAATTGGAAAATCCTTGAGGTACAACATGTACTTTTCAATTCGTGTTTTCATGCCAATACAATTTATATCGTCCAATGAAGCGATACTAAACCGAACATAAGTCTTGAAAAAATTGGAAGTGTCAGCCTTGTAGTATTTTTCTACATTTAATTTGAAAGTATCTAGTTGTTTAGAGAATTCAAGTGTGGAGGTTGTTTTACGGTTTAAATAGACACCTAAAAAATCGTGCACCCAATTGTCAAATTCTAAAATTTTATAGTTTATATCTGTTTTTGGCAGGTCTAAAAAAGCAATCTCAATTTTATTACCTTGTGGTCGAAAAGCATTGTATGGATCTTTGTCAGGTAAAGCAATTGTATAGGATCCACCAGGACTAGCATAAATAAAACCTGTGTTTTTGAAACACTTAACAATTACTTTTTCACTACGTGCTAAAGCGATATCTACTTGAAAACTACTGTCTTTTTGAATGGTAGCTTCGCCAACTAAACTATCTTTTAAGGATAAATAGTCCTTAACAAGATAAAATTCTATCTTTTTACCTACGAATCCAGTTGTTACCCCACTGATTTTTGCTGTTGATTGCGCAATAGAAAAACCAATAGAAAAAGTAAAAAGGAGTAGATAAATTAATTTTTTCATGAAAGAAGCATTGCAGATAATGATACAAACGAAGAAATATCTCCATTATTACGTGCAATCTCTCGAACAATAGTTGCGCTTATAGGAGCAACTGCAGGATCTGTCATAAAAAACACAGTCTCAATTCCAGAAATTTGCAAATTCATCTGTGCTATAGCTTTCTCGTATTCAAAGTCATTCGTGTCTCGCAAACCACGCAAAATATATCGTGCCTCAATTTCTTGACAATATTCTACAGTCAGTTTTTGATAGGTGGTAACGCGAATATTAGGGATATCCTTATAAATATGTAAGATTTGATTCTTACGTTTTTCTAATTCAAAAAAATAATTTTTACTAGTGTTTATTCCGATTCCAATTACAATTTCATCAAATAATGGAATCGCTTTTTGAATTACACTTTCATGTCCTTTGGTAAATGGGTCAAATGAACCTGGAAATAAGGCTATTTTTTTCATATTTTCTCATTCTATAAGTAAATATAACAATTTATCAGTTGTGTAACTCTTGTTGCATTTTAACACATTGTCATTCGTTACTATTGTATAAAAAAGAAAAGATGAAAAATGAAACGATTCAAAAAGGAATTACACCTTTGGTATGCTAAAAATAGAAGTAAGGATATTCAAAAGGAATTTTGGGAAATGTTAACGCGCTAGTAGTCGAATTATGTGTAATGTTTCTTAAATTTTATAGGATGAATCGATCCAATTTTATAAAACTTTTAGGTCTATCTTCTTTATCTATTTCTAGGATATCCTTCAACGATTTATACTCTTTTCCAACTTCTTTTCCAACCACTGAAAAAATGCCGATACTTTTATCAGACACGGAAATCCATTGAATGCGATGTAAGATATTGGAGTTGTTTAACGATAAATTAGTTGCGGTTCATTAAGTATGACCTCTGTAATTCTGAATTCTGAATTATGAATTATGGCTGAAAATCACTAATTTCACTAATTCATAACCCATAACCCATAATTCATATTCCCATAAGATGTTGTTTCACGACTTAAACTTACATAAAAATATATTGAAAGCCCTAGATGATCAGGGGTTTACGACTCCAACGACAATTCAACAAAAAGCTTTTTCAGTTATTATGTCCGGAAAAGATGTGGTTGGTTTAGCGCAGACTGGTACAGGTAAAACACTTGCCTTTCTTTTGCCAATTCTGAATATGTACAAATTTGCGAAACAATATGAACCACGTTGTGTGATTTTAGTTCCAACACGGGAATTAGTAATGCAAATAGTGGAGGAAATTGAAAAATTAACTACTTATATGAATGTGCGTGTTTGTGGCGTTTACGGAGGTGTTAGTATCAATACACAGATAGATATTATATTGGATGGACAAGACATTGTGGTGGCTACTCCAGGTCGTTTTTATGATTTAGCATTAAATGGATCCTTAAAGTTGAAGGCTGTTCAAAAAGTTATTATCGATGAGATGGATGAAATGTTGAATTTAGGTTTCCGTACGCAACTCAAAAATATTCTTGAATTATTACCTCCAAAACGTCAAACACTTTTGTTTTCAGCAACAATGCATGAAGATGTAGAGTTTTTAATTGATGAATATTTTAATAATCCGGAGAAAATAGAAGCGGCCGCACATGGAACTCCAATTGAGAAGATTAAACAATCCATCTACAATGTTCCTAATTTTCATTCTAAAGTAAATCTGCTAATTAATTTAATTGAAAATAATCCAGAAATAAGTAAAGTGTTAGTTTTTACCAAAAGTAGAAAGGTCGCAGATATGCTTTTTGAAATTGTTGATGCAAATTTTCCAGAGCAATTTGGAATCATACATTCTAATAAATCTCAAAATTACCGCTTTAGTGCCTTGCGAAATTTTCAAAATGAAACTCACAGAGGATTGATTGCAACAGATTTAGTTTCGCGTGGATTAGATATTTCAGATGTAACACATGTCATTAATTTTGATATGCCTGAAGAACCAACGAATTATATTCACCGTATTGGACGAACAGGTCGTGCAGATAAAGATGGTATTGCAATTTCTTTCGTTACTCCTTTTGACGAAGAAAATAAAAACAATATCGAAGCTTTAATGAAAATGACGGTTGAAGTAAATGAGCTTCCTGAATCCTATGAAGTATCTGAAATTCTTTTAGAATCTGAAAAACCGGTAATGCCTGGGGTGAATTATATGCCTGAGGCTACGATTAAAAATTCAAAAGGTGCTTTCCACGAAAAAATAGATAAAAATAAAAAAGTAAATCTTGGTGGTTCATACAAACGTTCCATAAAAGACAAATACAAAAAAAGACAAACACGTGGCCAAAAGAAAGGAAATTCCAAAATCTAGTAGCAATGTTGCACTGCAACATTACTAAGTATAATTGCATAATAAGATTGTTACAATATTTTTTATTAAATAAAAATACCAATGTCGCACATTCTTCTTTTTGATTCCGATTGTATCCTATGCAATAAATCCGTGCAATTTATTATTAAACACGATTCAAAAAAAATATTTCAATTTGCTTCGTTACAATCCAAGTTCGGACAAGAATTTCTACAAGCAAATAATTTACCTCTAAATGTCTATTCAACTGTAATTTATCTTCAACAAAATAAAATACACACAAAATCCTCAGCCGCAATTCGTGCATTCGCAGCATTGAATATACTGTCTAAAATTTTTCTCGTTCTACTAATTTTTCCGCGCCCAATTCGTGATTTCGTCTACAACCTAATTGCCAAAAACAGAAAACACTTTTTCAAAAACCAAACATCCTGTCTCATTCCCACCGAAGAACTCAAAAAACGAATGTTATAATTGATATCTGCTTAAAATCAATCATAATAAATCTGTAATCTTCCAATCTCTAAATTTTACCCAGAGCTTGTCGAAGGGCTGTAATCTGTAATTTACTAATTTGCCAATCTTCCATCACATCAACTCCCACGCACTTTTATATCCTCCAACGTGTTCCATATACTCCAAAAATTTACTGTAAAAAGGATCTTGACCAATCGTAGAGCTATCACCTATAACAAAAAGTTGTTCTTTTGCACGTGTTAATGCGACATTCATTCTGCGGTAATCTTTTAAAAAACCAATAATTGCATCAACGTTTGAACGAACCAAGGAAAGTAAGATGATTTCTTTTTCTTGTCCTTGAAAACTATCAATAGTACTAATCAATATTCCTGCAGGTAATAGCTCTTTCGCTAATTGCACTTGTCCAGAATAAGGTGAGATAAACGCAATCGAGGAATGGTCTAACTTTTCTAGTTCAATGATTTTTTGAACGATTGACAATTCGCCTTCATTCATTAAACTGTTTCCATCTGTGCCCGACTGTTCATCAAATCCTGTACCCGCGGTATCGTAATATATAATGTGTTGATTAATATCTTTTTGATTGTCTGGTGTTTGTAAAGCTGAATAATAGAAATAGTTACTCGAAAAATCGGCAATAGATTTACGCATCCTGTATTGTGTATCTAAAAAATAAACATCTTTACAACGATTAATACTGTGTTCTAAAATAGAAATGGAAAGTCCTTGTTTTTCTGCAGATTGAGACAATACGGTTGGAGGAAGTTGGAATGGATCACCTGCCAATACCCATGTTTTTGCAAGTGGGAAAACAATCCAAGCCAATGCTTCAATCGCTTGTCCTGCTTCATCCATCACTAACGTGTCAAAATGCGCGGTTTTAGGTAAAAAGTCGGCAAGTCCAATTGGCGTTCCTAAAATCACTTCTGCTTGATCAAATAATTTTGCGTCAAAATAATTTCGGATGTCTCTAATTTCTTTACGGATAATTTTCACTTCTTTCAATAATAATCCGCGTTGTTCACGTTCATCACGTCCAAAATTCCGTTTGTATTGATAGGACATTCGACGCAATTCCTCTGCACGAATTTTTAATTTTTTGATTTCTTTATGTTCTTTTGCACCCTCCATTTTACCTTCAGGTGTATAGGGAAAAATCACATCATCCACTTTGAGAGAATTACCTACACGTAAAATCTTTACACCTTGAATTACTAATCCTTTTGCAATATTGTCAACCGCTGTGTTGCTTGGAGCAGTTACTAGGATGCGTTTTCCTTGCTGAATCAATTGTACAATCCCTTCGATTAATGTAGTCGTTTTCCCTGTTCCTGGAGGCCCGTGAAGTATTATTAGAGATTCATTATCAAGTATCGCTTTTACAGCCTGTTCCTGGCTAGTATTTAACGTTTGATTCTTGAATTCAATTTTTTTGTTTAAAAGTAAATCTTGACTGAAATATTCTGCACCATGAATTTTAGTGAAAATTTCATCTACCGATTTATGTTGCTGGATATCTTTTACAGCAGCTAACATCATTTCACTTGTACGATGATCCGGTGCTAGTTTTATGCCAACTCCTTTCTCCTCCATCCAGTCTGGAAAATCCGGCGCGAATAAACGAAATTCACCTTTCTGGCCTTCCATTCCAAGTAAAGTTCCTTTTATAGGAGTTTCTCCCTCTAAGAAACATTCAATCGCTACATTATCTCTGAAATTAGATGTGTCTGTTGTATATGGTAATTTAAAAGATATCTCCGGGTAATCTGCATATCCAAAACTTTTTCGAACTACTGTAATCGGATGTAATACTAAACCATCTGCTTTCAACTGTTTTAAACCCGATTTCGGGTCTAAAGTATAACGGTTTTCTTGCTCTTTCATTTCTAAGGAAATCAATGAAAGCAATTGCTGTTGGTGTGGATGTAATTCGTTCATGTGGTAAAAGTAGAAAGTAGAAAGTAGAAAGTGTACATAATCTATAAAAATGATAAATTTTAAATCCTATATCTCTTACTTTTACCTTGAAATTTTGAAGTCGAACTTCAAAATTTCAAGGTTAATTATTATATTTTATATTTATTTTTGTATTTTTGTTTCTATAAAACAAATTGTTAATCATGGTTTTAAGGAATTTTTTACTGTCAGAGTTGTTGGAATCAATTGATGACAATCCTATCACTGCAATTTTAGGTCCGCGTCAATGTGGTAAAACAACACTTTCTAAAGCAATTACACACCCTGATTTTACGCTACATTATTTTGATTTAGAAGACCCTAGAGATGCTTTTTTGTTTGAACAACCAATGTTGGCTCTAGAAACATTAACAGGAATAATTGTAATTGATGAGATTCAATTGAAGCCCGCTTTGTTTTCCTTACTTCGGGTACTCGCAGATAAAAAAAGAAAGGATACCCGATTTGTGATTTTGGGTAGTGCTTCTCCATCTTTAATTAAAGGGGCTTCAGAATCATTAGCGGGTAGGATTCATTTTATTGACATGGTAGGATTTACGTTAACGGAACTTGGTGTGGATGCACAACAAAATTTATGGATGCGTGGTGGATTTCCTTTGTCTTACTTAGCGAATTCGGAAACGAAAAGTATCAATTGGCGCAATAATTTTATTCGTACTTTTTTAGAAAGAGATATTCCGCAGCTAGGTATAAATATACCAACGGAAAGACTTCGAAAGTTTTGGTATATGCTCGCACATTATCACGGGAATATTTTGAATTCTTCCGAAATTGGAAAATCGTTAGGATTATCCAGCCATACTATACAACATTATTTAGATATTTTGTCCGGAACCTATATGATTTATTTGCAGCAACCTTGGTTTGAAAATATTTCAAAGAGACAAGTGAAATCGCCTAAATTGTTTATCCGTGATACAGGATTATTACATGCTTTATTAGGATTAAATGAAAAACAATTAGTTACGCATCCTAAAATAGGGGCATCTTGGGAGGGTTTTGTTATCGAACAATTGAAAAGTAAATTTAAAGACGATGAAATATTTTTTTGGAATACCCATGGTGGAGCAGAATTAGATGTGCTATTATTTAGGGGAGGAAAGCGTATTGGTTTCGAAATTAAATATAGCGATTCGCCTAATTTATCCAGAGGTTCCTATTCCGCGATGGAAGATTTACAGTTAGATCATTTATATGTAATCGTTCCTACTTCCAAAACATATCCTTTAAAAGATAAAATCACTGTAACTTCATTAAAAGAGTTAATCCATCTGCCACTTTAATAAACAAAAAAAACGTTCTTGAAATCAATCAAGAACGTTTTTTTTATCTACTAGTCTAATGTCTGATGTCTTTTATCTAATGTCTTTCAGTCTTTTCTCTAAAGTCTCTTAAGCATCAATCTTAGCGTATTTCGCGTTTTTCTCAATAAACTCACGTCTTGGTGGAACTTCATCCCCCATCAGCATAGAGAAAATTTGATCGCATTCAGCTGCGTTTTCGATCGTAACTTGGCGAAGTGTGCGTTGTTCAGGATTCATGGTTGTTTCCCAAAGTTGAATAGCATTCATCTCTCCAAGACCTTTATAACGTTGTACATTCACAGAAGATTCTGTACCTGCTCCTTTAAATTCCTGAATTAATGCATCACGTTGATCCTCATTCCAAGCATAATCCGAACGTTGTCCTTTTTTAACTTGGTATAATGGAGGTGTAGCAATATAGATATATCCATTTTCAATCAATTCCTTCATGTAACGGAACAAGAATGTTAAGATTAAGGTTTCGATATGCGAACCATCCACATCGGCATCACACATGATGATGATCTTATGGTATCTTAATTTCTCTAAGTTCAATGCTTTGGAATCATCCTCTGTTCCAATACGAACCCCTAATGCTGTGTAAATGTTTTTAATCTCTTCATTTTCGAAGATTTTATGTTGCATCGCTTTCTCAACATTCAAAATTTTACCACGTAAAGGCATAATTGCTTGAAAATGTCTATCGCGACCCATTTTTGCAGTTCCACCCGCCGAATCTCCCTCGACAAAATAGATCTCACACATTGCTGGATCTTTCTCGGAACAATCTGCTAATTTACCTGGCAGACCTGAACCAGTAAGTACATTTTTACGCTGAACCATCTCACGTGCCTTACGAGCAGCATGACGCGCACGTGCAGCTAACAATACTTTTTCAACGATTAATTTAGCTTCTGATGGGTGTTCTTCTAGATAGATAGATAACATTTCAGATACACCTTGAGAAACTGGCGCGGTTACTTCTCTGTTTCCTAGTTTTGTTTTTGTTTGTCCTTCAAATTGTGGCTCTTGCACTTTTACTGAAACGACAGCAGTTAATCCTTCACGGAAGTCATCGCCATCAATCTCAATTTTTTCTTTCGCTAAAATTCCAGATTCAGTTGCGTATTTTTTTAATGTATTGGTTAATCCACGACGGAAACCGGATAGATGTGTACCTCCTTCATGCGTGTTTATGTTATTTACATACGCTTGAATGTTTTCTGTGTACGAAGTATTATAGGTTAAAGCTACTTCTACTGGAATACCATCACGTTCTCCCTCGAAATAAATAACATCTGGAATTAGAGCTTCGCGATTACGATCTAAGTACTTTGCAAATTCTTTTAATCCTCCTTCAGAGAAGAATTTATTAGAAATTGGTAAGCCTTTTTCATCAAAATTACGTAAGTCCGTTAAATAGATAGTAATCCCTTTATTCAAGAATGCTAATTCACGTAAACGTGCAGCAATTGTATCGTAATTATAAGTTGTAAATTCAAAAATGGTTCCGTCTGGTTTAAAAGTTACCTGTGTTCCATGTTCTTTGGATTCGCCAATAACACGAACGTCATATAACGGTTTACCAATCGAATACTCTTGTTCGAAAATTTGACCATCGCGATGAACTTCCGCACGTAAATGGATAGATAAAGCATTAACACAAGATACACCAACACCGTGTAGTCCTCCAGAAACTTTGTAGGTATCCTTATCGAATTTACCACCGGCATGTAATACCGTCATTACAATTTCTAATGCAGATTTTTTCTCTTTTGCAGTTAAACCAGTTGGTATACCACGTCCATTATCTTTTACTGTTATGGAATTGTCTTCGTTGATTAATACGTTTATCGTATCACAGTGACCTGCTAAAGCCTCATCAATGGAATTGTCAACTACTTCATATACTAAATGGTGTAAACCTTTGATACCTACATCTCCAATGTACATCGCTGGTCTTTTTCTTACCGCCTCTAATCCTTCTAATACTTGGATATTATCCGCTGAATAGTCATTTACTTTTAAATCTTCACTCATAGTTTTTCCTTTGGAAATAATTCGTTTTTGATAGGAAACAAATATAAGGAAAAGTAAAGAATTAGTAGGGTGAAAAGAGTGGAGGAGGAAGGGTATTTATCAACAAAAAAGGAGGGTAAATGTTGAAAAATTACTTACTTCTAATCCAATCTATAATGCTCTCGTCCATCGGCTTAACACGAGGGCTTACAACTCGGACCAACTTACCTTGTTCGTTAATTAAATATTTTTGAAAATTCCACTTTACCTCATTATCCTCTAGTCCATTTTTAGACTTGGTCGTTAAAAATTGATACAGCGGTTCAATCGTATCTCCCTTTACAACAATTTTACCCATCATCGGAAAAGTAACCCCGTAATTTTTAATGCAAAATGATTTTATTTCTTCATTATTTCCTGGGTCTTGCTTATAAAAATCATTACTTGGAAAACCAACTATCACGAAATTACTATCTTTAAATTGGGTGTATAGTTGTTGAAGTTGTTCGAATTGAGGAGTTAATCCACATTTTGAAGCGGTATTAACAATCATTACTTTTTTACCTTTTAAAGTTGCTAGGTCAAATAAATGACCTTCAATATCACTTACCTTAAAATCATAAATAGTTTGCGCATGTGAATTTATTACCATAAATAAACTCAATAATAATATAAGTGTTTTCATTTTTGTAAGTTTTCGTTTCCAACAAATATAATCTTAAAATGTAACAAAATTATTAAATTATCGTTTAACTTTTGTATGAAAATGTTTACTACTTTAATTCTTTGCTTGTGGATTTTCAACACTTTTACGCAAGTAAAAATGGATGGTATTTGGCAAGGGGTAATGGTCCGTGACGGAGCAAAACTTTCGGAAGCATCTGTCTTATTTCTAGAAATAATTACCTCCGATAAAAATTTAACAGGACGAACACGGGAAGAAGCAACTAAGTCAGACTGTTTCATGATTCAGAAAATCAAAGGAAGCATAGTAGATAGTATTTCAATAAAATTTAAACAGTACGTGACTGAAACAAAAAAAACGACTCCAAAAATCACATGGATTCCGTTTGAAGCAAAACTGTCTTTTGATACAATTACTGGTTACCTTTCTGGTACTTATTTACAATTAGCTGGACGAAAAACAACGGGTAAAATCACAATGTATCGATCAACTGCAGAATTCTCGAATACGGAAATGATTATGTTGCATCAAAGTTGGAGAGATGTCTTTATTCAAGATCTGAATCAAAAACGCAAAGCACCTGCAATACGTGAATGGGAACGAAAAAACTTTGTGTTTGAACCAATCTATTTTGATTACGATAAAGACAGTTTAAAACTGGAATACAATGCTTATCTAAAAGAAATGGTACGTGTAGTATTAGATCATACAGATTTACGCATAAAAATTACAGGACATACCGATGCAGATGGATCTAATGCTTATAATAAAGATCTTTCCGAGCGTAGAGCAAAATCAATTCAGGACTTTTTTGTCAAGTGTGGTTTGCCGCCGCACAAGGTTGTTACAGATTTTAAAGGGGAAGATGAACCTGTCGACAATAACAAAACAGACAACGGTAAACAACGTAACCGTAGGGTAGACTTTACCTTTATTTAAATAGCTTAAAAATAAGGTAAATTTCCTTTTTCTAAAACTGGGTATTTAAAAAAGATACCTGGAGCAAAATAATTCGTAGCATTTATACGTCGATAGCGCATATCTACACCAAGAAATATAGCAGCCCATGCGGAACCTTGGAAACCTATAGCATGTGTTTCTTTAGTTAATTCTAATACGGGACCAACAGATACCCCCAAAATTGCACCGGCTTGTAATTCGCTGTATATACGACATCTATCTCTTTCAAATTCAAATCCAAAATCAGCACCAAAAGGGATACTATTATTATTTAAAGTCCATGCTGACGCTTCTAATCCACCACTAAAACGATGTTGACCATTCCCAAAATTGAAATTAAATTTTGGTCCAACAAACACCAATAAATTAGAGAATTGTGCTTTAAGTTGTAAACTAAACAACATTAAAATTATTATAACTATGCTTTTCATTGGTTTAATTTATTGGTGGTATCATTTAAAATATTGCCTTTACATAAAAGCGTAATAATTCAATAGTATCCTCTTTTGTAATTAGAATTCTCACTTCTTTATTTTTTATATCAAATATATAGTAATAGTCATTTCCAACATCACTTGTTACAAAATAGGTGTAAACATCATTCTCTTTATCGTATTCACTACTTTTTACAAAATAGGAAGATTTTATCGTTTCTGTTGTATGTGTAAAAACGGTTTCAGCTTCATTCATCACAAACAAAGAAGATTCCTCATAACCTTCACAATTTTCAAACTTTTTTGTGTAATTATTCCAATCACAATATTCTCTATAGGTACAAGAAAAAGATACTTGCGAATAAACGAGAGCACTTGTCTGGAAAATTAAAAATAATAAGATGTATTTCATTTTGTGTGTAGTTTATATAAAATCTCAGCCTCTCGTACCTCTTCACTCATTTCCGTAAGGAAAGTAACTCGTAACTTTCCCTAACCATTCCAATGTCTTCGCTTCTTCACTCCCTGCTTCTACTTCATATTGATATTCCCAATTTGCCATTGGTGGCAAAGACATCAAAATAGATTCTGTTCTACCGCCGGAAAACAAACCAAATTTTGTTCCTTTGTCATGAACTAAGTTAAATTCTACATACCTTCCACGACGTAAATTACGCCAAGCTAAATGATGCGGTTCAATCGTTTTAGTTCTGCCAAGTTCTACTTGTTCTGAATAGATTGTTACAAATGAACTAGCTAACGTTGAGCAATATGCGAATAATTGTTCTTTAGTTAAATCCGTGTTATTTTCGGATAAATGATCAAAGAATATTCCTCCAATACCGCGTGATTCATTGCGATGGGGAATATGAAAATAAGTATCCGCCCAAGGTTTATGTTTTCCATAGAAACTAGAATCAAACTTGTCGCAAATAGTTTTTAAACGTTGGTGAAATAGCGTTGCCTGGGCAGGAATTACATAGTGTGGAGTTAAGTCAATACCTCCGCCAAACCAATAGGTCCCATTATCTAATTCAAAATAACGAACATTCATATGAATAATCGGAACATGTGGACTATGTGGATGTAAAACAATGGAAACTCCCGTCGCAAAAAAAGATTCTCCTTCCAAATGTAATTGCGATTTCATGGCTGGTGAAACTTCTCCATGTACTGCAGAAAAAGCAACCCCTCCTTTTTCTAATAGATTTCCATCTTTAATTACACGAGTTAATCCACCACCACCTTCGGTTCTGTCCCAATTATCGGAAGAAAAAGTAGACTTTCCATCTAACTTTTCTAAATCTGCACAAATCGTAGCTTGTAATGCTTTGTAAGCAGATGCAATTGTTTCTTTAGTCATTGATTTCTCCAACTTTTACAATTTTGTAATCGTCTTGTTTTAAAATGTAAGATGCTCTATTTTCAAATCCATTACCTTCTTTCAACGGAATTGGATTAATGATATTCATAACACCGTCACCAGGTTTTTGTTCTAATAGGATTTTTTTTGCAAAATACATGGTGACATCAAATCCTTGAACAGCATATTTGGTTAATGCACTATTGTATTTTTTGCGATATAACTTTTTTAATTTTCCTGTTTCATTACTAGTTAAGTCAAAATCTACAGAGGATGCATAATGAAAATTTAATCGATTTTTTGCTTCAGCAGAAATATCATCAAAATTCACCCAATCTTTGGTTCCTACAATAGTAATAATTGGAGATTTTGGTTTCGTACTCCATGCAGAGAGTTGATCTGTAATACTTGTAGCTAAGGCTCTGTCACGGGAAGGGACAACAAAAACAGCATTTTTACCTTTCTTTAGATGTGTTGCGATATCTTTTTCTTGGATTTCAATCAGTTTTTTAGTTCCAAGTGATAAGTAGGAAGAACGAAATGCTTGGTACAAATCATCATCTTTGGGACCAACTTTCACAAGGTATATCTGTTCAGCTATGTAGTTGCGCTGAATGAATTTAGCCATATTTTTCAATAAGGTAATTTCAGATGCAACTGCATTTGTTACAAGAGAGTTTTCTTTTAAAATGGATGTTGTAGCAACTATGGGACTTACTAATTGTATGTTGTTTAATTTGCAAAATTTTGCTGTTAATTCTAAATTTTCCCCATTAAACGGCCCGATAATTAACTCGGAATTCAACACATCTGTTTGTTTTAATAATTGGCTAACAGTTGTAGTATCGTTCCCGGCATCTAATACCACTACTTTTCCTTGATAACCAAGAGATATTAAAGAGTCAATTGCAATTTGTGCCCCCATGTAAAATTCTGTAGCAATCGCAGAAGTTGGATCATTTTGTTTTTCAGTATTAAATGGGAGTAGGAAAGCTAATGCATGCGTTCGAACTTTTAAAGCAGTGTCTATAATGGCAGTTTTTTCTGAAAGGGGAGTAGGAATAGAATCAATTTGACGAACAACTACATCCTCTACTTTTTTAGGATAAATAGGCACGCGTAAAGTCATACCAGGTTTTAATTGACTAGAAGAAATATTATTGTTCAGTTTAGAAAGTTCATCTACAGTCACCATAAACCTTTTTGAAATATTATACAAAGTTTCATGGTCTAATACTTTATGCACAATAATAGTGTCTGGTTTTTTAGTTGGTTTTGGGTTTTCTACCAAATCACTTGGTTTGTTTCCTGGGATATTAATCGTTTGACCTGCAATTAAATCTTTTGTTAGTCCAGGATTAGCGGTGATTAATTGTTGCTCACTGATAGAAAATTTCTTTAAAACGCTATAAAAAGTTTCTCCTTCTCGGATGGTATACGAAAAAGATTTCACTCCATTTTCTAACACTTTTTTTGCTGTAAGAGGAACAAATAATTTTTGCCCTTCTCTAACACCCTTTGCTGTTTCTGGATTTAATAAAGCAACTTCATCGATAGGAACGTTAATTTCTTTACATACAGAAAATAAAGTCCCACCTTTTTTAACAATATAGGTGTAGCATTTTTTACCATCTTTGGTAACTACATCTTTATCATTCAATTGTCCGAAAACTGGAATCGCAAGAAATACTACTAATAAGGCAAAAAAATGTTTCATACTACTTTCTAATTATTGAATTTTCTACCTTCTCCCGTCCCTCGTCTCTCAACGGTTCCCTCGTCTCTAAACAGTTCCCTCGTCTCTCGACGGTTCCTGAGGCTCTCAACGGTTCCCTCGTCTCTCGACGGTTCCCTCGTCTCTAAACGGTTCCCTCGTCTCTCGACGGTTCCTGAGGCTCTCGAAGGACCGTCACTCTAATTACTCCCATTCAATCGTTGCTGGTGGTTTTGAGCTTATATCGTATGTTACGCGATTTATTCCTTTCACCTGATTGATAATACGATTTGAAATTTTTGCTAAAAATTCATATGGTAAATGACACCAATCAGCAGTCATACCATCCGTAGAGGATACTGCGCGTAATGCAACTGCATTTTCATACGTTCGTTCATCACCCATTACTCCAACGGATTGTACAGGTAAGAAAATAGCGCCAGCCTGCCAAACTTGGTCGTAAAGGTTATCCTCTTTTAATCCATTAATGAACAATGCATCAACTTCTTGTAAAATACGTACTTTTTCTGCGGTAACCTCACCTAGAATTCGAATACCTAATCCTGGTCCAGGAAAAGGGTGTCTACCCAAAATTGTTGGAGCGATATCTAAAGATTTTCCAACACGTCTTACTTCGTCTTTGAATAACAAACGTAAAGGTTCAACTACTTGTAATTTCATGTAGTCTGGTAAACCTCCAACATTATGGTGTGATTTGATGGTTTGCGATGGCCCTCCATTAACTGAAATAGATTCGATTACATCTGGGTAAATTGTACCTTGACCCAACCATTTTGCATCGGTAACTAATTTAGATTCTTCATCAAAAACATCAATAAAAACTTTACCAATTGCTTTGCGTTTTAATTCTGGATCAGTTAATCCCTTCAATGCGGCATAGAAGTTTTCAGATGCATTTACTCCCTTGACATTTAATCCCATTCCTTTATAGGAATCTAATACCGAATTAAATTCGTCTTTACGTAACAATCCATTGTCAACGAAAATACAATGTAAATTTTTACCAATCGCTTTATGTAATAAAACAGCCGCAACGGAAGAATCTACACCACCAGATAAACCTAAAATAACTTTATCTGTACCGATTTTATCCTGCAAATCTTTCACCGTTGATTCAACAAAAGAATCTGGTGTCCAAGATTGGTTGCAATGACAAATGTCTACTATGAAGTTTTTTAATAAAATAGTTCCTTCCAAGGAATGATAAACTTCTGGATGGAATTGAATACCATACGTTTGTTCACCTTCTACATAATAACCTGCAACAGAAACATCTTCTGTGCTTGCAATAATTTTATAATTGGCAGGAATTGTTTTAATGGTATCTCCATGTGACATCCATACTTGAGAACCGTCGGTCATTCCTTTCGTTAATTCATGCATTTTGTCAACATAAGAAAGATTTGCTCTTCCATATTCACGGATGGTTGATGGTAAAACTTCTCCTCCAAAATTTCCTGCTAAATATTGCGCACCAAAACATACGCCTATTAAAGGAAATTTACCCTTAATTTCAGACAAATCTGGATTGGGTGCTTGTGGGTCACGCGTTGAAAAAGGGCTGCCTGAAAGTACAACTCCTTTAATATTCGAACCTAATGCTGGAATTTTATTCCAAGGATGAATTTCACAATATACGTTCAATTCTCTTACTCGTCTAGCAATCAACTGTGTGTATTGCGATCCGAAATCAATAATTAATATCATTTCTTGCATAATGCAAATATAAGGGATTTAGAGAAAAGACTGTTAGATAAAAGATAAAAGACTTTTAGAAAAAGATAAAAGACATCTTAATTCTGGTTCCTGAGGCTCTCGACGGTTCCTGAGGCTCTCGAAGGACCGTCACTTTTATCTCACATAAGGTTTTGCAAACTCAATTAATTTTTCAGCAGATTGATACCCCATAGTTCTTCCAATGATTTCTCCCTTATAATTCAATATTAATAGAGTAGGATAGGCTGAAATTTGAAAGGCTGGTGCAAGTGCCACTCCTTCTCCTTTTTCCATATCCATCGCTACATTAATAAATTTTTTATTAAAAAAATCACCAGCAGTTTTAGTAGTAAAAACATCTCTTTTAAGCATTTTGCATGGACCACACCAACTTGCATAGGCATCAAAAAAGATGTTTTTCTTTTCTTTTTTTGCTTTAGCACATATTTCTGCGAAAGTACCTTCTGTAAAAATCATTCCAACATTTTCAGTTTGTATAATTGTACTTCTAACTTCTTGCTGTGTGAAACTCAATATTGTAAATGTTGTTATTACAACAATTCCAAGTGCTACTAGTTGTTTTTTCATAGTTTTAATATTAAAAATTAATGATATAAAGGATTTTTTAGTTATTCAACTAAATTAACTAAAAAATCAAAACGATCTAAACAAACAATAACCTAAACTTATCGTATAATGAACTAATTGTTATTTTATTATTAGTATTTCTAAATGTTTCTAAATCATCCTTTATTTTAATATAGATTTGGAGAAAATAGTGATATAATGAGTTTTATTTTATTTAAATTATTCAAATCAAATAATAAAGTGTTCTACGATTTATTTGAACAATCCAGCATACAACTAAAAGTTATTTCTAATCTATTGAATTTATTAGTGAATGAAAATGATTTTAATCAACGTTTAAAAATTGGACAAGATTTGGTGCTAGCTGGCAAACAAAGTGAATTGATCGCGCATCATATTTTCGTTCAGTTAAGTAAAAATTATGTAACACCTTTTGATAGAGAAGATATTTATGGACTAGCAAAATCAATAGAGAATATTGGCGATTACATGGTGATAACTGGCAAAAAAATTAATTTGTATAAATTAGCTTCAAAAGATGTAAGTCTTGAAATAATGGTTCAATCGGTTGTTTTGGCTGTTGAGGCTGTTTCGAATGGGGTACTAGAATTACGAAATTTCAAGAAAGGGAAGCTAATCATAGAATCAATTATCAAAATAAACGAAATTAGCGAAGTATCCATAAATAATTTTTACCAATGTTTAGATTCTCTTTTTGAAGAGGAAGAAAATATCAAAGAGATAATTAAACGTAGGGAGATATATCAAATTTTAGAAACAATTACTGAAAAATGTAAGCAGTCTGGAGTTTTTTTAGAGTCAATTGTCATAAAATATTCCTAAATAAAATTGTTTTTATCAATTAATGAGAAAGTAAAGCTTTTGTTAATGTTATTTTTTCGTTAATTTTTGTAAGGTCTTTACTATTTTAGAAATTAACCCTAAAAATAAAGTATTTTTGTTCAAAATAATATTTAGTTATGCTATCAGGAATCTTAAAATTCTTTCTTCCAAAAGACAAAATCTTTTACACATTGTTTGAAAATGCAAGTGCAAATCTAGAATCATTAGCCGAAAAATTAGTTATCGTAGTTAATGAATCCGATTTTAATAAAAGAGGGGATGTCATCAAACAAATGGAGGAGTTAGAACGCCAAAATAATGTTCTGACACATACTATTTTTGTAGAGTTAGGTAAGAATTTTATCACACCATTTGATAGGGAGGATATCCATAGTTTAGCAACAGCCTTGGATGATATTGCATATTTCATTTATGCTTCCGCAAAAAAGATTAATTTCTATAAAATTAATCCGGATGATCAAGGTGTTCAAAAAATGGCTTTGGTTATTAAAGATGCTGTTTTAGCTGTTAATAGTGCAGTAATCGAACTTCGTAATTTGAAAAATACACAAAAAATTATTGATTGTGTTGTTAGAATAAATAGTGCTGAAAATCAAGGGGATGATATTTTTGATTTAAGTATTGATAGACTTTTTGAATACGAATCGGATATTAAAATGTTGATTAAGAAAAGAGAATTATATCAGTCACTAGAAATAGTTACGGATAAATGCGAAGACGCAGGGAATGTAATTGAATCAATAGTTGTCAAATACGCATAAAATAAATTGTAATTATGTTTACATTATTAATTGCTGTAATCGTTATAGCACTATTATTTGATTTAGTTAATGGCTTCCATGATGCGGCAAACTCAATTGCTACTGTTGTTTCTACTAAAGTTTTAACACCCTTTCAGGCAGTTGTTTGGGCGGCAGGATTTAACGTATTAGCTTTTTGGGTGTTTGATATGAGTGTAGGAAATACAGTTGCTAAAACTGTAAATAATAACGCGATTGACCTATGGGTAATTTTAGCGGGGCTATTAGCTGCTACATTTTGGAACCTTTTAACTTGGAGATTAGGAATTCCTTCTTCTTCCTCACATACTTTAATTGGTGGTTTTGCAGGGGCAGCTGTAGCTCATGCTGGTTTTGGCGTCATTGATTCTAGTGGGATATTAGTAATTATTGCGTTTATTTTCTTAGCTCCTGTGATTGGAGGTATACTTGCATTTGGTGTCGCTTTAATAACCATGAGTAGGCGCTTTGTATTAAAATTTATTGTTGTCATTGCTTGTTCGTTAGGTATTTATTTTCTAATGGATTACATGGTGGTTTACATGGACATGAAGAAGGAAATGATGTGGATTGTAGTTGCAATGTTGGTAATTTTCATTCTTGCGTATATCTACTATATGGCTATGCATGGTAAACGTCAAACAGCTCTTAAAGAGTCGAATATGTACAAACGTTTGCAATTACTCTCTTCCGCAGCTTTTTCTTTAGGACATGGTGGTGCAGATTCACAAAAGGTTATGGGGATAATTTGTGCTGCACTTTTAGTATATGGGAACCTAGACAGAGAAGGTAAGCTAGAAGATCCAATTCCGTCACAGTTTAAAATTTCTGAAGTTATTCAAGTTTCTTATAAAAATGAAGATGGAAAAACCATGAAATTCAAACCGGATGAATTAACAGTTTATTCAAAAGGAGAAAATATTTTTGACGCTAGTACAGATGAAATAATATTTAAAGAAAAAAACAAACTTCAAGCAAACTATTCGAATGCTTCGCTTTTTTTACCATATGTTCAAAATGGAAAATTGAAAAGTGAATGTAAAATAATTACAAAAGTAAACTCACATACAATGCCGTTTTGGATTTCTTTTGGATGTTATTTAATGATTGCTATTGGAACCTTATTTGGTGGTTGGAAAATCGTTAAAACGATGGGGACTAAAATCACGAAAGTAACTCCGTTGGAAGGTGTTTGTGCGGAGACAGCAGGCGCATTAACCTTGTTTGTAGTTAGTAACTTAGGTATTCCTGTTTCTACGACGCATACAATTACTGGTTCTATAATAGGAGTAGGGGCGACTAAACGTTTAAGCGCTGTTCGTTGGGGAGTAACTATTAATCTTTTGTGGGCGTGGGTATTAACAATCCCGGTAAGTGCTATTTTAGCGGCTGGTTTCTATTACTTAATATGTTTTTTTAAGTAAAGCTATTTAATTAATTACGGGAATTTTTTTTTGCTTTCGAATGAAGTTAAAACTGAATCCTACCATTACAAAATTTCTTCCTATCTCATCTAGTATCTTATAATCAAATTGATACAGGTATCCTAGTTGTAAATTCACGTGTAAGTTTGGTTTGTAATTAATTAGCATTTGCAATCTATTACGCTCGAAATATGGTTCTTTTTCTGTGAAAAACAGTTCATTATTTAGATCCATATTGAATTGATGTATACCATTTTTTTCTTTTCCTAATGGTATTTTTATTCCTAAACGATATCGATATCTGTTTCTAAAGATATTCTTACCCATCCGAAATTCAATACGATAACGATGTTCAATAGTAATATTTCGAAAATTTTGAAAAGTTGTAATTTGAGGCCAAATCCTTATTTCATCATTATTTTTTGGTAGAACAAAATTACCTCCTTCCTGATAAGTATCGTATTTACCTATTCCAAGCGTTGAAATTAAATTTTCACTAATTCTAAAGTTAGTTGATTGACTAAATTCGTGGTAATGAAAGTTAGAATAAAATCCTAAAGACCTTAATTGTGCTTCAAGGGTAAAGTACCATGCTCGATTCCAAGTGTATTTGAAGTTCGTTACATTCCAACTTCCTAAACTTTTGTATTGTGCTTTTTCTTGACTTAATATTAAGTTGTTGACACTTAAATAAGTGAAAATAAAAATACAAATATTTATTTTTTTAACATTCAAAGTACGTATTTGCTATCTATTATTGATTTTTCTTACTTCCATTTAAACGTACTTAGAAAACGTTTAATATCTACTTTTAAATAATCTAATGTCGGTTTGATAGAATCATAGTTTGGTCTTGCGTTAAAGTATACAATACCACTTACAAATCTATGCGTAGAGTCTGTTAAGTAAAATTGAAATGGGGATGCTACATCTCCTTGTAATTCAAAAAATGTACCGTAAATTTTATCCTTTGGCCGAATGATATTCTCATCTTCAATCGCAGTTGCTTTTATTTTGTGGTCATCTACTTTACTAATGGAGAAATTAACATATTCTGCAAGTGGTTTGTCCATTTGGATATAGGAAAAGTGAAGAGTTCCATTTAAAGGTCCTAATTCAATATCTCTATGGCAAGTACTTTCTTTTCCGTAATTCACATTTTTAATCTTGAATATAGAAGGTATGTCAAAGCTATAAGGACAATCTGGAGAATAATTTATATAGCTGTGCTCAGGCAATTGGACATTTAAAAAAGTTGGAGGCTTTGGGATGGTTAATTCATCCGAGCTACAGGAAGCTAAAATTCCACTAAGGAAAATAAAACTAAAGATTCTTTTTTTCATAAATTCAATTTTCAATAGAAGAAGTGCTTGAGTGCTCTTGAATGATTACACAGATTGTTTTAATACGTTTTTTGTCTGCTTTTTCAACAATCAATTTGAAATTTTCAAATTCAATATGCTCTTTATTTCGGAGAATTCTTCCAGCCTGTTCTACCATAAATCCTCCAAGTGTATCAGACTCACCTTTATTAGCTTCAAAATCTTTCCCGTCAATTTCTAATACTTTATAAAAATCAACAAGCGCTGTCCTTCCTTCAAATTGATAATTAGTATCCGATATTTTTGTGAAATTGATTTCTTTTTCATCGTACTCATCGGTTATATCTCCGACAATTTCTTCTAGTACATCCTCTAAAGTAGCTAATCCACTTGCGCCACCGTATTCGTCTACAACGATACTCATGTGTATTTTTTTACTCTGAAATTCTTTTAATAAATCATCTAACTTTTTATTTTCCGGCACAAAGAAGGGCTTATGAATTAAATCTAACCATTCAAATGCTTCACCTTCTTTTAAATGAGGTAACAAATCTTTGATGTATAAAATCCCGATAATATTGTCAAATGTAGACGCATAAACAGGTATACGAGAATAGCCAGCGTGTAGAATAATTTGAAGTACTTCCGTATAATTAGAAGTGTTTTCAATCGCTACAATTTCCATACGCGGACGCATGATTTGTTTTACGTCTGTATTCCCAAACTTTATGATTCCTTCTAATAATTTATGTTCCTCCTCCGAAGTAGTTTCTTCTTTTGTTAATGCTAATATCTGTTCCAATTCATCGGTAGAAATTTTTACACCTCTTTTTTTTGCGTATTTGTGAATTAAACTCGTACCGTTAACTAAAAAACGTTTAAGCCATGAAAATGGCGGGAGAGTACTAATCAAATTTAATACTGGCGCCATGAATTTCGCAATTGTCAAACCGTTTTTGGTAGCGTATACTTTTGGTATTACTTCACCTACTAATAAAATAATGGTTGTTATTAAAAAAACATCAATTAAAAAACGAAATAATTCATTCGTAGCTGAAGCACCGAATACCGCATCAAGTAAAAAGCTAGAAATTATTACAACGCCGACATTTACAAAGTTATTGGCAATAAGTATGGTAGCTAATAAGTCTTGGGGTGATTTTAAAAGTTCTCTAGCAGTTTCAGCTTGTTTACCTTCTTCTATTTTTAAAACTTCTTTTTCTAAAGGTCCCATGGAAAAGTAAGCAACCTCTGAAGCAGAAATTAAGGCAGAACAAACGAGTAAAATTAAAATTGTTAAAACACTGAAAATAACAGTTCCGTTAAAAGAAGTGTTTGTTGCAAGTGTAATAAGTAAGGAGATTGTTTGCATAATTTAAAATGGTAATTCGTCTAGGTCGCTTAATTCAAATCCAAGCATAGGTGCAGGTGTACTAGGTGTACCTTCTTCTGGGTATTGATTTCCCGTTATTTTATCGTTGATATTTAAGTTTAATGGAAGGTACTTATCTAAAAACAATTCATAGCCTTTATGTGTTACCCCTTCTTTAGATTGCCAAGTGCGCATTTTTAATTTCGCTTCTAAATAGATTTGATGTCCTTTTTTTATTTGTTTAAATATTTCTTTTGCTTGATCTCCCCAACATGTGACAGAATGCCAGTCTGTTATTTTTCTATTTTCACCGGAAATTTTATCCGTGTAATTGTCAAAAGTCGCGATTGAAAAACGGCAAATTGCACCGCCATTTTCTATATGACGAAATTCAATTTTGTCACCAATTATTCCGATTAATATAACTTTATTAACAGTGTTGTACATATAATACAAAGATAGAAAAATTAGCTATATGAAAAAAGGCTACTAGGTAAATACTAAATCCTTAATTTCCTTCCAAATAACGATCGATCACGCGTGGTATTGGGTATTCAATCAGTTTGCTTTTTTGAATCAATAAATATTCTTTGTTTTTTCGGATGATTTCTGGGATTGCATCTGTTTTCCAGAATGTAGTATATAAGTGTTGATGGGATAGAATATGCTTAATATTAGTTGTAATATCTGTAATTTTAATGCTGTAGGTGTTTTCTATCTCTTGTTTTATTTTCGGTAATTCTTCGGCATTTGTTTTTTCAATTAATGGAAATTGATACATGTTCTGCCAAATGTCTTTTTCGGTTCTTTGTGTAATAATTATTTGATTATCAATTTCTATATGTAAAAAATGTAAATAACGATTGCGCACTTTTGTTTTTGTTTTTTTTACCGGTCGCTGCTGAATAGTTCCGTTTATTCGCGCTAAACATGTTTGATTAAAAGGACAAACTGTACAATTCGGGTTGGAAGGAGTACATTGAATAGCGCCAAATTCCATGATGGCTTGATTGTGTTCTGCTGGATGTTCTTTGTTTAATAATTCATTGGCAAGAAAATTAAATTCTTTGACACCTTCTGTACTATCTATTGGGGTTTCAACATCAAAAATACGGGATAAAACACGGTAAACGTTGCCGTCAACAACTGCATGTGGAAGGTCAAAAGCAAAAGAAGAAATAGCAGCAGCAGTATAAGTACCAATTCCTTTTAATTTTAGTATATTTTCGTAGGTATTAGGGAAAATCCCTTGATACGTATCAATAATTGTTTTTGCGGTAGTATGTAGATTCCTTGCGCGACTGTAGTATCCAAGTCCTTGCCAATCAGATAGTACTTTTTGTTCATCTGCTTTTGCTAAATCATCAATTGTTGGATAATTAGTACGGAATTTTAAGTAGTAATTTAAACCTTGATCAACCTTCGTTTGCTGTAAAATTATCTCGGATAACCAAATCATATAGGGATTTTTAGTTAGTCTCCATGGTAGATTTCGTTTATTTTGTCTATACCATTTGATAATTAATAGGTTAAAATCGTTCATTCGTAGATTTTTTTAAAAATAATTTTCAATTTGTAAAGATATATTATTTACTTGACTTAAATTTGCTTCTGAAAATCAAAACATTATACATTATGACAAAGGCTGATATTATCGCAAAAATCTCTGACGAAACTGGATTAGAGAGATTAGAAGTACAAAAAACTGTTGAAGCATTCATGACTACATTGAAAGATTCTATGGCAACAGGAGAAAATGTTTACTTACGTGGATTCGGAAGTTTTGTAGTGAAACAAAGAGCTGAAAAAACAGGTCGTAACATTTCTAAAAATGAAACAATTATTATTCCTGCACACAACATTCCTTCTTTCAAACCTGCTAAAGTTTTCGTAGAAGAAGTGAAAAGTAAAGTGAAAGTGAAAAAATAATTTTTTTCTTTTAGCATCTTGTATGCTTTTAAAAGTAAAATTGTATCTTTGCACTCCTATTTAACGATAGGAGTGTATTTTTTTAATACAATACCAACGAATAAGATTGTTTAATATTTAATATATATTGTTATGCCAAGCGGAAAAAAAAGAAAAAGACATAAAATGGCTACGCACAAGCGTAAAAAAAGACTTAGAAAAAACCGTCACAAAAAGAAAAAATAATTTTCTTTTGAAATTCGTTGGATAACTTAGTAGGTTCGCTTGCTAAGTTATTCTATTTTTAAATCTTTAATATAAGCTTTCGTGAGTTTAGAATTAGTAGTCGATTCTCGGTCAACCGGGATATGGCTTGCGTTGTTGCGTGATGGAAAGCTTATTGAATTGCATGAAGAACAAGGTAATACAGAATTTGCAGTAGGTGACGTATACCTAGGGAAAGTTCGTAAAACCGTACCAAGTTTAAATGCAGCTTTTGTGGATGTAGGTTACGAAAAAGATGCTTTTTTACATTATCTCGACCTTGGGCCACAGTTCAATTCGCTGAATAAGTTCACCAAAGATACGCTACACGGCAAGCAAAATGTAGCCGACCTACAATACTTTAAATTAGAATCTGACATTCCAAAAGAAGGTCAAATGGAAGAAGTTCTTTCTTCCTCTCAGTCTATTTTAGTACAAGTTGCTAAAGAACCTATTTCCTCCAAAGGTCCTCGTTTAAGTGCTGAAATTACCCTAGCCGGAAGGTATATTGTTCTTGTTCCTTTCTCTGAAAAAATCTCGATTTCTCAAAAAATTAGAGACGCAAAAGAAAGAGATCGTCTTAAAAAATTATTATCCGAAATCAAACCAAAAAACTTTGGGGTGATAATCCGTACGGTTGCTGAAGACAAAAAAGTAGAGCAAATTCACCAAGATCTTAATAATTTATTAGAGAAATGGAAAACCATGTTTACCGCTCTAAAAACGGCTACACCTCCTAAAAAAGTACTTGGGGAAATTGACAAGACAGCATCAATCTTAAGAGATTTGTTAAATGGAGATTTTTCCAATATTCATGTGAATAACGAAGTGCTGTCAGATGAAATTCGCGGATATGTGGCAGGAATAGCTCCTGGAAGAGAAAAAATCGTAAAACATTACGATGGTAAAATCGATATCTTCGAGCGTTTTGGGATTTCAAAACAAATCAAGACGCTTTTCGGTAAAAAAGTTCCTTTGCCTAGTGGTGGTTATTTGATTATCGAGCATACAGAGGCGATGCATGTAATTGATGTCAATAGTGGAAACCGTAAAGGTTCTGAAGGACAAGAATTAAACGCTTTAGCGACCAATGTTGAAGCTGCAGAGGAAATTGCACGTGTTTTACAATTACGAGATATGGGTGGTATTGTTGCTGTCGATTTTATTGATATGCACGAGCGTGAAAACAACAAAATTCTTTTTGAAAAATTAAAAGAATTTATGAAGAATGATCGCGCTAAACATAATCTTATCCCTCCTTCAAAATTCGGTGTCATCGAAATCACAAGACAACGTGTTCGACCTGAAACGGAAATTAAAACAAATGAAACTTGCCCTACCTGTAACGGAACTGGTGAAGTACAAGCAAGTATTTTACTTGCAGAAGAAATTGAGAACAACTTAAATTACCTGGTTGTAGATAAAAAAGAAACTAAAGTAACTTTAATTGTTCATCCTTATTTAGAAGCTTATTTCAAATGTGGAATCATTTCAAGACAATTAAAATGGTTCTTTAAATATAAAAAATGGATAAGCATCCGAGGAGTTGTTGCAAATCATTTAATGCAATACTCTTTCGTAAATTCAAATAACGATACGCTAGCACTCTGATACTATGTCAGAGTGCAAGTACTCGTTTTCAGAAGCGATAATTAAAATAGAATCTTGGTGCGCTTATCAAGATCGATGTACCTTTGAAGTGGAACAAAAACTAACTTCTTGGAACATACCTTTAGAACAACAATCCGAAATAATAAAGTATCTACTAAGTAATCGTTTTTTAGACGATAAACGTTTTGTAGAATCTTTCGTATCTGGAAAATTCAAAATAAAAAGATGGGGTAAAATCAAAATTAAACACCACCTTATCCAAAAAAGAATCGATAAAGTGTCGATTCAAGAAGGATTAAAGACAATTGATTTGGATGCATATTTGGAAACAATGAAACATCTTGCACAAAAAAAGTTTTTAGAAAAGAAAGTAAAAGACGATTTATGGGCAATAAGAAGACGTGTAATTACATATCTTGCTTCTAAAGGATACGAATCCGATTTAATTCATGATGTTGTTGCAGAAGTCGTAAAATAAAATGGAAAGCTCTTACTAACTTAACAGTTTCTTATTCTTTTACAAATTTTTGAATATTGTTACCAATTTCAATAAAATAGATTCCTTGAGCATAAGACGTAATATCGATTTTCGTTTCCGTGATAAAGGATTTTTTAAATAAAATACTACCATTTAAATTGCAAATTGTTAAAGGAGTTTCATCATGCGTTCCGACCTTTATTTGTAATTCACTAGTGGCTGGGTTGGGGTAAACTTGAGCCTCTAAAGTTGGTTCTACTGTTTTTAATTCTACTAAAGTACTTTCAATAGGCAATCCTGTGGTATTTGGAAATTGATCATAAGGTCCAATTTTCAACAACATAACATTCGAACCACCTTTTCCTCCATGGACATTATAACCCACAGAAATTGCTCCAAAATCGTTCGTAGCAAGTAATTGGTTACAGTGATCATTTCCATGATTAGAGCCATTTACACATTTAGGATGCCATGTTAAATCATTTTTATAACGACAAATAAGTAAGTCCTCACCACCTGAATAGGTTGGTATTATTCCATTGTCCCTTGGTTGCATAGCGATATAATTATAGTTGTAAAAACCATATTGTATAATTTGCGAAAAATAATTGCTCCCACTCTGCGGGATGTAATTTTCAACATATTTATCACCCAAAGTATCGATTAACATGTTATAATAAACTTTATCACTAGTGCTATTTACTTGTGCGTATCCCACGCCGCGAATAAATGTAGAATCAGCAAAAATATCTTTAATGTAATAGTTTGTTTTAAGCTTTCCGAATGTCTTTAACCATTGAATATCTCCTTGACTATTCATAGATAAAATAAATGATTTTTGTTTAGAAGAGTCAGAATCGTAATACTCTCCTCCAATTATTAGTCGATTGGTGTCTATCATACTAACGGAATTCGCAATGTCTACTCCGCTACTGCCAAATGTTTTTTGCCATTTAATTTCACCGTGTTTCGATATTCGAACAATAAACAAATCTTCAATTTCCATTACGTTTGAACTTGTTTGGCCTACGAGTATAAAACTAGTATCGGGTAACTGAATAGCGTCATGTAACAGTTCGTTACTACTACCCCCAAACGTTTTTTCCCAAAGTAATTTCCCGCTTGTGTCTGTTTTGAAAAAATAAAAGTCAAATAATCCGTTTCCAAAAGAGTTAGAGAATCCTGCTACATAATTACCTTCATTCGGAATATGGAAAATACGTTTCCCTATATCACTCGCACTTCCGCCGTAGGATTTAGACCAAATATAGGTTCCACCAGTATCCACTTTTAAAATAAAGGCTTGACTTGGAGCATTTTCAAAACTACTTGAACTTCCAGTTATAAAATAGTTGCTGTCGCTAGTAGATTGGACAATACCTTCACCGTAGTCATAGCCATTTCCTGTGTAAATTTTGTAAAAATTATTTTGCGCTATAATCTGTTGCGTGAAACTCGATGCAAATACCAGAAGAATTAATTTAACTATATGTGCCATTGTAATTTACATTGAAATGAACGTCCTTTACCATTGGACCTAAAGGAGTCGATTAAATTTTCTGTTCCCAAATTAAAACCAAATTTTTCGCCTATTATTTTTACATATAAACCAGTTCTTAATGTATTCGTAATACCATAATTTTCATGTATTCCAATCCAAATTTTACCGGTAAATTTTATTTGAATTCCAGCATAAACATATGGGATGAAAGAAATACTTGGATACATGCGTGCACCAAAAATAGATTGAAAGCGTGTTTTAGCATCCTGTGAATTAAGTTTATCAAATTGAATAAATCCGAGAAGTGGAGTGAAACGCATTGTATGATTCGAATAAATTTTTAAGTCTTGTAATGTATTAGATGTTTTATCACTTAATAATGTACCCAATTGATTTAAGGTAAATCCTTGAAAAATATAATTTGTATCTATCGAATAGTACTGAACATCTTTTGTTAAAATACCAATTCCAAAGTTTTTTGCTATTAGATTCAGATGAATTTTTTTATCGTTAAAACTAGTTATTGGAATTTTTAAATCTAAATCTATTCCAAAACCAATATTCCTTTGGGAAGATTTAGGTAAATAGGAGGTGCTTGAACCTGTCACGTCAATTAATGTTAAATTACTACTATCATTGACATAAACAGCTCCATAATCTAAACAGCTATTAACATAATTCGCTAACTGAAATACATTGAAACTAAAATTAGATTTTGTTTTTTTATGAATAAAACCAACTCCAAATTTAATGTAACTTATAGATTGTAATGAACTAGGGTTTAGTTGCATGGGATGTCCTAAATATGCACTGTTTCCCTGGAATACTAAACCAAATAGATCTTTTGTATAATGAATAGAATTTACGGTATTAGCAGATGATTTAAACAACATTCCCCAATTTTTTTTTGGGAAAATAGTATAGTTTCGGTATTCAATCTCTGTATTAGCCTCTAATCCTATTGAATTGTGTTTATCTTGAAGAGCAACTTGATTCGAGATTTCATTAGCAGTTAAATTACCTCCAAAGAATAGTTTATTTGAAAATCCATTTTGTAAGGAAGAACTATATAAATCTGTTTTACCTTGAATAAGTATTTCATGACGTAATAATGTCGTGTCCAGAAATTGAGGCAAAGTAATTTGACTACTTATTGGCAGTAAAATGGCAACAAAAAGTAATATGATTAATCTAGGCATTAATAATTAATATTTGTTTCAAAATCTGTACTTAATTGAAAATCAATTTTACCATTATATGGAATTTCATAACTCTTTTCTACGGAATTAAATGTTGTTTTCACAATTATAAATTTAACGATATTCATTTTAGAGAAAAATTGCGGGGTAGGAGTGAAATAAACAGTGGAAATTTTATTTTCGTTTGAAAACTTTGATTTTCCTGCTATTATTGATGTTCCGGGAATTTTTTCAATTACGTTTTTTGAATCATCCATTAAAAACAGTGAAACTGCTGCATCTATAGGGAAAGAAGATTCACAGTGTAGTTTAAATTTCCCACTTTTTATAGTTGTTCTAGAAGAAGGATAAGCGGATAAGTCTAGTTTTAGAGTATCTTGAAAAGTCAATTTGTTTATTTCAACGTGAAGAGGAATAATCGTTTTTAAGTTTAATGAAATTTCACTTGTAGGAAAAAATTCATCCCAACCACCATTCAAATTTCCATAAGGATTTAGTTCAAATGCATATGCTATTTTATATAAATCACCTAAATTTTCAATAAAAGGTAAGATATTACTATTATTTTCGTCAAAGGTGAATTTTTTATCCGAACTAATTAGTTGATCCCCTTTGGTATATGCCGGGGCAATAAAAAAAGGATTATTTAGTTGTAGGTTTTGAAACGTAATCGTTGATCCGTCAGAATTTTTGGTAGATGTTAACGAAGATATGTCTCCTTTTGCCATTAATTTACAACTATTTTTAATCGTTAATTCTACATGTGCATTCGATAATTTAAAGTCTCCGGATGTTATTTTTTGAATACTTTCTATTGGTAATTCGTTACTTGAATTAATATGTAAATTGCCAAAATAACCTTGCGCATATGCTATTTGTATGCCGGAGATTTGTATCTCCATTCTTGTAATGTCTTTATTGGTTACTTTTGTTGCAGTTGTTGCATTTGGATCAAGTTGCATATCGAAATTGGTAACTATTGTATTAAATGAACCGTTATTAACACCACTCAAATCAACAGTGTACCCACTCAAATCTAATGTGCTTTTAACAGAAGAAGGATTGCTTGTACTTCCTTTTTCTGCCATTAAAGTTTGTTTAACAGGAATTCCATCTTTCGTAAAACTTGGAATTTCAATCGTGTAATAGGTTTTGGTCGTTAATGGGTTTAAAAATGTAATAGTTATTGTGCCTTTTTTTACCTTGATTTTTTTTAATTCAGCATCACCGATTTCTAGTTGGTTTTCGACATCTTTTTGAGAAAGTATCGTACCTGGATTTATATTAAGGGATGGAAAATTTATAGCTAATTCCGAAAGAATAATTGTGTCTGGAATTTTAATGAACTCAGATAATTTAAGACGATACAAGGTTTTTTCATAAATGAGTTTATAACCATTTGTATCGTTTACAATCGCTAAAGAATCAGTAACTAAATCTTGAAGATTTAATTGGTCTTTAAGGATAGGAAAACTCCATTTGGAGTCCCAATTAGTCGTTTCCTTTCGACATGCAAAAAGACTAAATAATAGTATAAAGAAAAAAAACCATTTTTTATTCATGCATTATCAATTTTCGCAACTTAAGTAGAATGATTTAAGAAACGCGTTCTAAAATTACGGCATATCCTTGGCCTACACCTATGCACATCGTAGCTAATGCGTAACGTTTTTTACTGCGAACTAATTCATTTGCAGCAGCTAATATGATTCTTGCACCTGACATCCCTAACGGATGCCCTAATGCAATAGCGCCACCATTAGGATTTATTCTAGGGTCGTTATCTGCTAAACCTAATGCGCGTGAACAAGAAAGTACTTGTGCAGCAAATGCTTCGTTCATTTCTATCACGTCCATTTGATCGATTGTTAAACCAGAACGTTTTAATATTTTTTGGGATGCAAGAACTGGACCAATACCCATGATTTTTGGTTCTACACCTGCAACAGCACCTCCAACAATGCGAACAATTGGAGTAAGTTGATTGTTTTTTAATCCAACTTCGGAAGCAAGTAATAATGCTGCTGCACCATCATTTAGTCCGGATGCATTTCCAGCTGTAACTGTCCCTTCTTTTGTGAATGCAGCACGTAATTTCCCCAAGGTTTCTAAACTTGTTTCTGGACGAATAAATTCATCTTTTTCAAAAATAATAGGGTCTTTTCTTTTTTGCGGGATAGAAATTGGAATTATTTCTTCTGAAAAAACACCATTTAATTGAGCTATACTTGCTTTCTGTTGTGACCATGCAGCAAATTTATCCTGATCATCCCTGGAGATATTATATTTAACAGCTAAATTTTCTGCAGTCATACCCATGCTGTCCACACCATAAAGTGCTTCCATCCTTGGATTTATAAAACGCCAACCAAACGATGAGTCATACATTTGCGCATCTCTACCAAATGCTGTAGAAGTCTTCGAAATTACCCAAGGCCCTCGCGTCATATGTTCTATTCCTCCTGAAATATAAATGTCTCCAGCATTATCTTTTATTGCTCTGGAAGCGTTTATGGTTGCTGCCATTCCAGATGCACACAAACGATTTACGGTTTCTCCACCTGCTTGTATTGGTAATTCAGCTAACAAAGATGACATTCGTGCAACATTACGGTTATCTTCCCCAGCTTGATTAGCACACCCCAATATAACATCTTCAATGTGAGTAGGGTCTAAAGTAGGATTTTTATTTAGTAATGCTTTAAGAACATCTGCACCTAAATCATCGGCACGATAATTCGCTAAAGTTCCTCCAAAATTTCCAATGGCAGTTCGTACACCGTTCACTAAAAAGACATCTTTTGACATAAAGTTCAGTTTTAATTATCAAAGATAGTAAAGACTTTGAGAATGAATGTAACCGAAAAAAAATATCAATTATTTCATATTCCGTAAACCTAAAATCATAATTTAATATTTATCTTCATACCAATTCAAAAATTTATTTCATGAAAAAAATCCTTTTACTATTTCTATTTGCTTTGTCTATAGGTAATTACTTCTCTCAAATCGAGTCATTATCGGTCAAAGAGAAAGCATTCAAAGATTCAATTGCTCAAATCAATGAAGCTGCAAATGCAAGCGCGGAGGGAAAAGAGGCGTACAATCGAGGTATTAATTTGTACAGCGAAAAGAAACTAATCGATGCAGTCAAAGAATTTGAAAAAGCGATTTTTTCCGATCCTAAATTTTTAGCAGCGTATTATAATAAAGGGGTTGCTGAAAATGAATTAGAGGCTTATCTTGCTTCTGCTTCCACTTTGAATAAGTTAATATCTATTGATTCTACTTATTCAAAAGCATATTTTCAACGAGCTAGAGCTTTTCAAGGATTAAAAGCACTTGATGCTTCTGAAAAGAACTATGAAAAAGCTTTAACTTTTGAACCAAACAATGTCAAAATAATTTATAATTACGGAGTATTACGATTTATGCAAAAAGATTATAAAGATGCAATTTCTAAATTCTCACGTTGTATCCAAATGGAACCTAATTCTGCGTATTATTATAACGATCGTGGAAGTTGTTACCGAATGCTAGGAGATTTACCGAAGGCAATAGTAGAATATGAAGAAGCAACAAAAAGAAATGCAAATCTTGCATTTGTTTATAATAATATTGGAACAACCAAGAAAAAAATGAAAGACTTTCCTGGAGCAATGCTAGCATTTAATAAAGCAATAAATGTAGATCCCAAATTTTATATGGCTTATGTGAACCGTGGAGCAACCTATTTTTCACAAGCGAAATATGTGGAGGCTGAAAAAGATTTTATGCAAGCAAAACAAATCAATGAAAATAATGCACCCGCATACGCAAATCTTGCATCAATATTTATTCTGAAAAAAGATTTTCAAAAAGCACTCGAAAATGCGGATATCGCCGTGAGTATTGATAAATATTATGGTGTAGCATACTTAAATCGTGGTATTGCAAAAGAAATGTTACGCGATATGAAAGGTGCGTGTGAAGATTGGCGTAAAGCCCAAGATTTAGGTGTTGATTTAGGGAAATCATATTATTCTACTAATTGCAATAATTAATTAAAATGAAAAATTGTTTATTATTACTTATAACATGTAGTTTAGGTTTTTTCACCTTTTCTCAAAATGTTGAATTTAAATCATCAAACTTTAAAGGAGATAAAGAAGGATTTAAAAAAGCGGAAGCGGCAATCGAATTAGGGGATTCCTATTTCAATAAGGCGAATAGTTTACTGTTTGGTGTGAAGGATTTTAAAGGAAATTTTATTTATGCCAAAAATCAATATGAATTAGCGCAAAATTTTAATCCATCCAATGCACTGTTGAATTTCAAAATAGGCGTTTGTCTTTTTAATTCAAATAATCCTTCTAGTGCTATATCTTATTTTAATAAAGCTAAAGAATTAGATCCAAATTGTGATCCTTTTATGAACTATTATTTCGGTAGAATGGCACAATTAGATGCTAAATATGATGAGGCTATTGCCTATTATGTCAAATTTACGACAGAATACAAAAAAGCATCAGAATTCACAAAATTTATAGATCAACGTAAAAAAGAATGTGATAATGCTAAAAAATTAGTTACAAATCCTTTACGTGTTTGGGTAGATAATGTTGGAGAATTGAATTCTGATAAAGATGACATAGCACCTTCTATTTCTGTGGATGGAAGTGACATGCTATTCTCATCTAGGCGAAAAAATGACAATACACCCGATTCAATTGGAGAATATGATTTTGAAATTTACGCATCTTCTACAGCGCAAGGAAATTGGCTAGCACCTAAAAAGTTAAATGGCGATATCAATTCAACAGTAGACGATGTTGTAAATACGATAAGCTATGATGGTACATCGCTTTTAATGCATCGATCTGTAAATAATCAATCGGACATCTTCGAATCAAAACTTGTAGGTGCTAATTGGTCAACACCTGAAAAAATGAATCATAATATTTCTAATATAAAATACAATGATCGTTTTGCGTGTTATAACCATACTGGATATAAGATTTATTTCATACGCGATAATGAGGAAGCTGAAAATGGATTTCAAGCAGTCTATTCGGGAATGGAAAGTAAACTACGTAGAGATTATGCGACTACCACTTTTTTAGATGTGCTTAATTCTAAATTCAATGAAGGTCCAATGTATATTACAATAAAAGGGGATGTTTTATATATTGCTTCTCAAGGTCATGGTTCTATGGGAGGATACGATATTTTAGTCTCGAAATTTGTACAAGGTCAATGGACAGCTCCTGTAAATATGGGGTATCCTATTAATACGCAATATGATGACTTTTTCTATTCTCCTACTGTGAATGGTAAATTCGCATATATTACTTCCAATCGTCCAGGTGGTAAAGGTGGGTATGATATTTATAAAGTGACGTATTGGGGTCCAGATAAAACTCCTTTGGTTTCTACGGAAGATTTTTTGATTTCTTCGATTTTACAGCCAGTGAACGATAATGCAATTGAGTCAAAAGTCGACGTAACACGTAAATTTTTAACGGTATTTAAAGGAAATACAATTGATTTATTAAATGCTCAACCTGTTGCAGCAACAATTGATATTACAGATAATACTTCAGGTAAAATAACGGAGTCTGTAAATACGAATAGCGCAACAGGTAAATTTTTAATCACCTTGTCTTCCGGTAAAAATTATGGGATTACTGTAAAAGCTAATAATTATTTATTTCACTCGGAAAATTTCGATTTACCAGATGGGGGAGAGGATAACATTGTTTCTAAAACTATTCAATTAAAAAATGTTACGGTAGGAAGTACAATTACATTAACTAATATTTTCTTTGATTTAGGAAAAGCAACACTTCGAGTTGAGTCAAATGCAGAATTAGATCGTTTGGTGAAACTGTTGAATGATGCACCTAAATTGAAAATTGAAATTAGTGGTCATACAGATAATAGTGGTTCTGCAGCAATGAATGAAAACTTATCCCAACAAAGGGCAAATGCGGTTGTTGCTTATGTTTTATCAAAAGGAATTGAAGTAACTCGATTATCTGCTAAAGGATACGGATCTAAAAAACCAATTGCAACAAATGAAACCGATTCTGGACGCCAACAAAACCGACGTACCGAATTTAAAATCACCTCCAATTAGCGTACAGACGCGATGCTTCGCGTCTCCAATGTATTCGTCTCTAAATGATTTAGTGTTTTTCTATCTTCTTTAAAACAAAAAAAAATCTTGGGTAAAACCCAAGATTTTTTTTGTTCCACTGAGCAAAGCTCAGTATAGACATCTTCCAATTATTTCTTACTATTAGCAATTTCAATAAACTCGTCATAAGAAACAACTTTATCGGATAATTTAACAGTAGATTTAAAATATTCAGTCAATTTTGTTTCTGCTAACATATCATACACACGAGCAGACTCTTCTTTGTTAGTCAATACTTGAATGGCAGAAGAAGTTAATTCTTTATCCTCAGGAGCAGGAATTCCATACTGTGCATATTGATTAACTAATAATCCTTTTGTGAATTCTAACGCTTCTTTTTGATCTACTTTGATATCATTCGCTTTGAAAATATGGCTTTGAATTAATTGCCATTTCATACTTTTTTCATATCCTTCAAATTGCGCTTCAATTTCTTCTAAAGTAATCGGTTTTTCATTAGAAGCTTGTATCCATCTTTTTAAAAATTCAGAAGGTAATTCTACATGCGTTTTTTCCACTAAACGCTCATAAACTTCACGAGTCAATAAACGATCAGAATCTTGGGCAAACATTTTATCTAAATCTTCTTTTACACGCTCTTTTAAAGCTTCTTCAGAAGAAACAACACCTTCGCCAAATAATTTATCAAACAATTCTTGATTTAATTCAGCCAATTCCATATGACGAATTTCGTTGATTTTCATTTCGAATTTATCTGAAATGTTATCTAAATCTTCTTCTTTTAAACCTAATAGTGCTGCTGTGTCTTTTCCTCCTTTAGATACATCCGCAGGATTAACAGTTAAGATATCTCCAATTTTTTTACCTGTCAGTTCTTTTTTCGCTTTTGCGTTTTCCACAAATTCCATGGATATAGTCGAAGAATGCAATACCCCTTGTTCTTTTACCGTCCCATCTGCGTTCAACTCTGTAAATTGAGCCATAATCATGTCGGTAGCACCAACTTTTTCAGATGCAACTAATTTACCGTAACGTCTTCTTAAGTCATCTACTTGTTGGTTAATCAATTTTGCATCTATATTTACTTTCACGTAGTTAAAAGTTTCTTTTAATGCAGCATCAACTTTAATGGTTGGAGCTAAACCAATTTCAAATGCAAATTCAAAATCCTTTGGTGCATTGAAATCCCCTTTAACTTCCTCTTTACTGTATGGGATAGGATTACCTAAAATTTCTACTTTATTATTGGTAAAGTAAGTTGTCAATGCATTGCTTACAGCTTTATTAACTTCTTCAATTAATATGCCTTTACCATATTGTTTTTTGATTAAAGCTAAAGGAACATGTCCAGGTCTAAAACCTGGGTTTTTAGCTTGTTTTCTAGCTTTCTCTAAAGCATTTGAAACTTGCGTTTCATAATCTAAAGGTGCAATATTAACACGTAAAATAGCACTTGTTGAATTTACATCTTCGCGAATTACATTCATCTTTTTGACTTTATTAGTTGTAAATAAAAAATGGCATAAGAAGCCTTATACCATTTTATTTAATTTTCTAGTGCGGATAGAGGGACTCGAACCCACACGCCTCGCGGCACCAGATCCTAAGTCTGGCATGTCTACCAATTTCACCATATCCGCTTATTATTTTAAATTACGCGACTGTAATCTAACCGAACTATCTATTTCGGAGTACAAATGTACACCTTTTTTTAATAATCAAAAACTTTTAATGAAAAATGTAAGAAAATAGTATGGCGATCAAGGTTTTTGTATATAAGTCTTCATAAAGATTACTTTGGTTATCTAATAATTTGACTACTTAAACTATGGATTAATAAATTCAATTTAAGTACAGTAGGTTTTTGTTATTCTATTCTTCCGAAAGGACTCAATTTTCACCATTAATTAATAGATTGTCAGCCAATCTTATTACTTATTTGTTTTGTTTTTCTTTAAATTATCTTATTTTTGGCACACTTTAAATTTAGGTGTATTTTGTTTTGGCAACTTAAAACTTTTTTCTACGTCGTTAAAATATATACAAGCAAAAAACTATCGTTATGAAAACGCACACATTTACAAAATTTATTTCAAGTTTAGCACTGATTTTTTTGACTTTCACTTCTTTTGCTAAGGATTGGTATGTTAATAATGATAATAAAAGTGTTGCTTCAGGCAGTTTTTCTGCCGGAATGGATGGTACGGAGATTTGGTGTACAGCAAAGGGGTCTAATTCTAATATTGGTTCTAAAGCAGCTCCTTTCTTGACATTGACCTATGCTTTGACACAAGCAGGGGATAATGATAAAATTTTCGTTGATGCGGGGACATATAGTAAGGGTGGGGCTTCAGGTACACCTTTAGAAGAAAGTTTAACAGTCACACAAGATGGTTTACAGATTATCGGTGCTGGTTCTACATTGACGATTTTTGATGATGTTGTAAATGGTGGAACATCCGGCAGAAGGTTTATTGCACTTAAAGCAAATAATATTATTTTACAGGATTTTTATATTACTAGATATACATTGAATGGTGGTATTGGTATGGCTATCGACATTACTGGAGCAGCATATACGGGTATAAAAATAGTAAGAGTTAAAGTAGATAGAAATGCGAGTGAGACAGGTAGTGCTTATCCTATTGAAATATCAGATGGTTCACAAGTTAAAATTATCGCAGGCGGTGGTACTTGTAATGATGTATTATCAAATGGAGGGGGTGTTCATATTTCAAATCCTTCAACGATAGTAGATTTTTATGATTATTTATTTGTAGGGAATGATCGTTATAACCATGGAGGTGCACTAAGAGTTGATGATGGAACTGTTAAAATTTATAATTCAATTTTTTCATTTAATAATGGTCAGAGTTATACAGGATGTGGTATTTTTCAGGCAGGAGGTGATTTAAAACTTTTTGATTGTGTAATAGAAAAAAATACAGCGAATATTGTTTACAGTGAAGCAGGAGGGATAATTAAAATTGCAGGTGGATCATTTAGAATTACAAGAAGTATTGTTACCCAAAATTCGTCAGGTGCGTTTTATGGTACTATTGGCGTTACTGGCGGTACTGTGTCTATTGATTCTACATCATTTTCTTTAAATACTGCAGGAAAAGGGAAGGATATATATTTAAAAGGAGGTATAACAACAATTAAAAATTGTACTTTCAGTGGTGCTTCATCTGAAGTTTTTCTAGCGTCAGGTTCTGTAAACATTAGTGGTAGTGGAAATCCATCAGGAATTACAGGAGAAATAGATGTAAATCCACCAACATATTCACCTGTTAGAAATGTACCAACTTTTTTAGGTGATTGTTCGACAGTTATTAAAATCTGTTCGCCTCCAACTGCCTTACCCGCTGTTGCTGATTGTGACAGTATAGCTTTTGTATCTGCCTCAATTAATCCAAATAGTGGTATCTTTTATTGGTATAATAATTTAACAGATGCTAATAAACACATAGCTAATATTAAGTCTTCGCCTTCTAAATGGAAAGATACTTCGAGTGTAAATTCTCCACAAGTAAAGTTGACAGGGATTGGTACTACAACTACTTATTATGTTGTTGCATCAGCGGATGGATGTAGTACTGCTGTACCGGTTGTAATAACTTATACTTGTCCTCCATGTAAAGATTCAATCGCATATGATACAGATTCAGTGTGTATAGGTAACGTTTCTAAAAAATTACCAAAGATTTTCAATGCATCAAATCCAACTGCTGTTTTTTCAATTTCACCTAGTAATGCAGGAAGTATTGCTGCATTGGATTCTGTAACTGGACAAATAGATTTTTCTAAATTTACCTATGATACTACCTATACAATTACATTGAAAGTCACTAAATTTTGTAAACCAAAATTTAATATTGTAGTATTAAAACAAGTCGTTAAACCTTCCATTACAATTACACAAGCTACTTGTACAAAAAACGGATTTGCGATTATTAATAATTATGACAGTAAATTAATATACACTTCGAATCCTGCTTTAGGTATCATTTTCAAAGGAGATAGTATTAAAGCTTCAACTTCTGGTTCATTTACAATTAGAGCTTCTAACACTATTTGTTATGCAGATTCTATCATTACCTTTAATGCTGTTCCTGGTAAACCTGTTTTATCTGGTGCAGGGGATATCTGTGTTGATTCAACAATTTATTTAAAAGCATGGACGGATAATACATTAACAATACCTTCCACCCCTAATTCTGTTAAGCCATGGGTGTGCTCTAATACATCTTTTGCATCTGTTCTAAATGGCGATGTATTAGGTAAATCAGGAGGTACTGTTACCATTACCTATACAGACGCATCCAATTGTACACAGACAGCTTCTATTAAAGTATATCCAAAAGCAGTTGGAGGAATTGCCACAGCAACCTCTTTAGGTTTGTGTTCAGGTACAAGTACTACGATTAATTTAACAGCTTACACAGGTTCTATCCAATGGCAGTCTTCTCCAGACGGTACAAATTGGACTAATATTCCTGGTGCAAATACAACTCCATATACTACTACAACTTTAACTCCAGGTACTTATTATTATCGTGCTTTTATTACAAGTGGTGTTTGTTCGGGAACAGCTACTAGTAATGTTGTAACTATTACCGTGAGTCCTTCCCCGATTGTAGGTACTGCTTCCTCTACACCAGATACTTTATGTGCTGGTGGTACAGCGTCTTTAAAATTAGTTGGAAGTGTTGGTAATATTCAATGGAAAGAATCATTAACAGGTAATTCAGGATGGAATAATATAACAGGAACAGCAGATGGAAATTTACCGATTTGTGGAACAGTTCCATTATCAAATACGATGTTCTATAAGGCTGTTCTTTCAAGTGGAGCTTGTACAGATGTTGAAAGTGCAGTATTGAAAGTGGTTGTAAATCCTAATCTTGCTGCTTCAGTTACAATAACCTCTGATCAAACAGAAACAGCGGGAGAAATTACGATTTGTCCAGATACAAAAGTTGTTTTCACTGCAACTCCATCTTCAGGGCTAGGAACGGTTGTTTACCAATGGAAAAACAAAGGTGCTGTAATAAATTTAGCGAATAAATCTACATATTCATCTGCAGGATTAAAAGATGGCGATATCATTACGTGTGAATTAACAACAGTTGGCGGGAAGTGTATTACAGGTTCTCCAGCAACATCTAATCCAATTAAAGTAAATGTATTGGTGAATGATTTGTCATTAATCGGTAGTTCGCCAACTTCATGTAACTTACTAGATGGATTTATAGAGGTAAAAGGAACTGGTTCTGGAACCGTAAAATGGTCTTTAGTATCCGCGCCATTAGTTGTTTTAGGTACGCATCCAGGAGTTACCTTAACCAAAGTTGCACCTTTTGAAACAGTTTCTGGTTTAGGTAAAGGAAATTATAGAGTTACATTTAATAATGGTTTTTGTGATTTTTCTAAAGATGTAACATTAACAGATCCTAGTGCACCACAAGACGCTTTATTATCTGTAAGTGCTACACTACCAATTTGTCAAGGTCAATCGATTACGATAACTGCAAATGTTCAAGATGTATCCATTTTAACAGCAACAACGAAATACCATTGGAAAAAAGATGGTTTGGATTTTAACGGTTCCCAACCTCAGCTTGGAAATAGTATCACTGCGAATGTATCAGGTACTTATTCTGTAGTTTTAGAAGATGGAGCTTGTACTTCCAATGCGAATGATACGATTATAAATATTACCCCAACACCTGTAGATTTAACGGTTTCAAATGTATCCCCGAAATATTGTAAATCGGATGGTAAATTAGTTTCGGATTTAGCGCAGGTTACTACTAATTTAACACAAACAATAACCTGGTACGATGCTCCAGTAAATGGTACTGCATTTAAGGATGTAGATTTATTGCTTACAGGTACGTATTATGCGGAACAATCCGAAGGTACGTGTAAAAGTACGAATCGTACAAAAGTAGATGTGACAATAATTGATTTAGCTAAACCAATTTTACCTGGGAATAATACACAGCCTTCTTGTTTAGTTGCTACGGGTTCTGTTGAAATTAACATGCCAAGTGCAGGAGTATGGGATATTACAGCAACACCAGTAGTTGGGAATCCAGTGAAGGTTACCACTGATAAATTAACAACAAATCCATTTACGTATTCATTTACAGGCTTAGATCCAGGATCGTATACCTTCCAAATAAAAGATGAAAATGGGTGTTTATCTCCAAATTCCACTTCTGTAATTATCGATCAACAACCAGTATCCCCAGCAACCCCAATCCTAGATACAACAGCAATCTATTGTACCTCTAAATCCTATACAGTAGATCAAATTAAATTTTCACCTGCACCAACAGGAACGGTAAAATACTACGATGCAAATGGTATTGCAATTTCTGGCAAAACGGTAGTTTTAGCAAATACAGTATACAAGTTTTCATTTGATAATGGAAAATGTGAAAGCAAAGTAAAACTTAGCACAACAATCCCGTTTGATAAAGAACCAACTTTAATACCATTAGTAGATCTTACTACTGCATTATTTTGTGCGATAGACAAACCAACGTTTAAAACGATTATTGCTAGTTCACCTATACAATTGCCTGGCGGATATTCTTTCTTAATATCAGCAAGTGCTGATGGTAAAACAATAATTCCAGATACTACAGAGATTGGATCTTTGGGAGGCGCAACACAAACAGTATATTATAACATCGTGAATGATAACGGGTGTCAAAGTACTTCTTTTGCGAAGTTGCAATTTAAAATCAACGAAGGTCCGACGGATTTGGTGTTGAAAAACACAAAAACATATTGTGCGACAGATAATCCTACGATTGCTAGTTTAAATGACACAAAAATAAGTGGCTCAGGTACTTTAAAATGGTATTCAACAGAAACTGATACCAATGTCTTATCTGTAGGAACAAACCTAACTTCTGGAACGTATTTTGCATCCGCAACTTTAACGCCTGGTTGTGAAAGTGTGGCGCGTCAATCGGTAGTTGTCACGGTTCAGACTTTTGGACCAACAACATTAGATCCAACAAATACATATACCTTTTGTAAAGGAAGTAATAAGACAATAGCAGATCTTTCTACAAAACCGTATTTTTCCAATGAGCTAGTTTGGTTGAACGGAAATAAAGTTGTTCAAACTCCTGGTATGGGATTACTTCCAGGTACGTATTTCGCAACAGAGACAAAAAACGGATGTGTTTCTCCAAATGCACAACAGATAGAGGTTAAATTTACAACACCGATTATTTCTATCACTCCAAGTAAATTACCTACGTGTGGTGCTGGGAATGGTATATTTGTGATTACAGGAGCGGATACATCCTATACCTACCAATGGTTTAAAAATGGTCAGGAAATGATAGAGAAGGGGTCTCAAATCAAGAACTTAGTAGATGATCAATCTATAAAATATAGTGTAATCGTAACTGACACGAAAGGATGTGTCGCTTTAGACACTGCTATGTTTACAGATTGTGACCCTGCAGAAATACCACATATCATTACACCAAATGGTGACGGAAAAAATGATAAATTTGTATTAAATTATGAAAGTAAGTATCCTAAATGCAGTTTGACTATTTTTAATCGTTGGGGTGCTGTGATTTACGAAACGAAAGAAGTACCATATAAAGATGATTGGGATGGAAAGCCAAATGTAGGTGCTACATTGGGGACGAATTTTTTACCCGCAGGAACCTATTTTTATATGATTGAAAAAGGAGATGGAACAACTCCTGAGTCAGGATATGTTGAATTAGTTAAATAATTGTATTTTTGTACGGATTTAATTTTATAAGTGTTAATTAGCAATATATTATGAACCGAAAATATTTAAATATTATATTCAGTTTATTTTTTATA
>CAMAXI010000002.1 GCA_945862165.1 Chryseobacterium gleum | reverse complement strand
ATTTTATCAGCGGAATTTTTTATTTCTTGTCGGATGATATAACTATATTGACTCGTGTAGTCTTTAATGTAAAACATACGACCATCCAACTTGGAAGGAAGACTATGTCGATTAATAATTACTTCTAAATTTTCTAAGTTGGTAGTTTGAAAATTAGCATAATTTATGCGTGAATTTTTAGCATTATCATAGAGGTAAAATTCGGTGTCGTAGCGTTCCCAAAATCCATTAAAAAAACGGCGTTCCATGTTCTCTTTAAATTCGGAAATTCCCATGGTTTTTTCTTCTGCTAAAATGCGACGAATAAAATCGTCCTCTGCAATTTTTTTGTTTAAGTAGAGGTACTCATTTTCGGTTGTGATATCTTGATCCGATGCTAACTGTTTTGCTAATAACTCACGTTCGGCATTTTCCTTTTTAACATGAAACACTTCCAAGTTCAGCGCGACAAAAAATGAAAATAAAAAGAGTAACAACATGCCGTATCCAAAATGAATTTTTCCGTTCCAATAATAGGTGAAATGAAAAATTAGTAAGGAGATAAATGACAGTAAAAGCAATAACAAAATTTGCTGATTTCCGAAAGTCATGTCGAGTAAAATACAAGTAATACTAATTCCTAACCAAACAAAAAACACTGTGCTCTTTTTTTGTTTTTGTTCTTGCAACAATAATAAAATTTGTCGAAAAAAACGGAAGTAAGAAAAGAACAAAATGCCCATCGAAACAAACGTTAGAAACGAGTAAAAATTCAATTCAAAAAGGTTTTCTATTTTTAATGGAATGGAAGAATTTTCAATCAGTCCTCGGTACGCTTCTCCCAAGAAGAAGGAGAAAATAACGCTTAAAAATAATAAGACATAAGAAATCCCTAATGCTTTATTTTCAATTAAATTTCGCTTAATATAATTGATTATTGCGAAAATAGACCATATTGCCGTTATGCATGAGAGGATGTACTCTCCAAAATTAGGCGACCAATAATTACTCGAGTATAAGGAAGGATCGAATGCTGTAATACCGTTAACGAACACAAACCAATGCCATTTTACACTTGCAATTCGTGCTAAAATTACGGTCGAAAATAATACCCAAAACCAGGTTCGATTTAAGCGTTTTTGGAATTTGTATAGTGCAAAAAACGCAATGGATAAGAAGAGTAAAAAAGAACTAAAAAGTAGGTCGCTATCCAATGATGAGATCAATTGGTTCGGTAAAACATACCAAGCAAATAGAAATTTTTTATTAGCAGAGTAGATTGGATATGCATTGTCTTTTTCTAAAATTATACTTGCGCGAAAGGGTAATTTTAGTTCTGGATTATAGGTGTTTTTGAGGTTTAAATTTTCATATGGATAGTCTTTTTTGATTAAAAAACTTGCCACTAATTGACAGTTATTAACCTTTAAAATTTTTGAATAATACCAGCCATTTTGTAAATGAACGATTCCTTCACTTGGAAAATGGATGTCTGAAAATCTTGAAATTGGAAGCTGATTTGTGTTCCAAAATAACAAAGAATCGTTACGATAAATGTGAAGAAAAAAACTATTTTCTTCCAAATCTTTTCGATTCAAAATAGAGATTTTTTCCTCTGAAAAATGCTTATTTTTATAGGCTAAAAATGTATCTAATTTGACTACTTTTTTTCGAAATTTTTGCTGATAATTTTCGATGTCGTAAGAAAAATCGGTGCGAAAAACAAACTGATTATGGGTCAAAAAAAGCATAAAAGAAAATGCCGTCGCAAGCAACAATCCATTTTTTTTAAGTATCACTTTTAGTTTCAACATAGTTAGTTAAACGGAATTTTTTGGAATTAGTTTCAGAGGAAAAATTATTGTTTGAATTGTCATATTATACTGTAGGTATAGGGCATGCCCTATACCTACAGTATAATATAGCGAACAAAAAAATCATAATATATCCATGAATTGTTATATTTTTGTGTAACAAACAAATTTCCAACATTTTTAGATGAAAAACATACGTAATTTTTGCATCATCGCACATATTGACCATGGTAAAAGTACTTTGGCAGATAGATTATTACAAACTACTGGAACAATCGCAGATCGCGATATGAAATCACAAGCATTGGACGATATGGATATTGAACGCGAACGCGGGATTACCATCAAGAGTCATGCGATACAAATGAATTATAAATACGAGGGAGTTGAGTATGTATTAAACTTAATTGACACTCCTGGTCACGTGGATTTCTCTTACGAAGTTTCTCGTTCCATTGCTGCCTGTGAAGGAGCTTTGTTGATTGTAGATGCATCCCAAGGTATCGAAGCGCAAACGATTTCCAACTTGTATTTGGCTTTAGAACACGATTTGGAAATCATTCCAATATTAAATAAAATGGATCTTCCAGGGGCGATGCCCGAGGATGTGAGTGACCAAATCATTGATTTGATTGGTTGTAAAATGGAAGACATCATTCCTGCATCTGGTAAAACAGGTTTGGGTGTAGAAGCTATTTTGAAAGCTGTAATTGAACGTATCAAACCACCACAAGGGGACGAATCCGCACCTTTACAAGCGATGATTTTTGACTCTGTTTTTAATCCTTTTAGAGGAATTATTGCTTACTTCCGTATCAAAAATGGTACGATGAAGAAAGGGGATAAAATTAAATTTTTCAATACTGGTAAAACATACAATGCAGAGGAAATAGGAATTTTAAAAATGGATTTGGTTCCTAAGAATGAGGTTAAGGCAGGAGATGTAGGTTATATCATTTCAGGTATTAAACAAGCAAACGAAGTAAAAGTTGGAGATACCATAACCAATGCTGTAAATCCTTGTTTGACTTCCATCAAAGGTTTTGAGGATGTGAAACCAATGGTATTCGCAGGGATTTATCCTGTGGACACGGATGATTACGAGGAACTACGTTACTCCATGGAAAAATTGCAATTAAATGATTCTTCTTTGGTATTTGAACCGGAATCTTCCGCTGCTCTTGGCTTCGGTTTCCGTTGTGGATTCTTAGGAATGTTGCACATGGAAATTATCCAAGAACGTTTGGAGCGTGAGTTTAACATGACCGTGATAACAACGGTTCCTAACGTTTCGTATTATACCTATTTGACCAGAGATCCAGAAAAAGCAATCATAGTAAACAACCCATCGGAGTTACCAGATCCTTCTTCCATGGCAAGTATCGAAGAACCATACATCAAAGCGCAAGTGATTACTAAATCGGATTATACTGGTCAGGTAATGGGATTATGTATTGAGAAACGTGGGGAGTTGAAAAACCAAGTGTACTTAACACAAGACCGTGTAGAGTTGACTTTTGAAATGCCTTTAGCGGAGATTGTATTCGATTTTTACGATCGTTTGAAATCGATTTCAAGAGGTTATGCATCGTTTGATTACCATACCATCGGCTATCGAAAATCAGATTTAATTAAATTGGATTTGATGTTGAACGCAGAACCAATCGATGCGCTTTCCGCATTAGTTCACCGATCAAATGCATATGATTTAGGTAAAAGAATCTGTATCAAATTAAAAGAATTGATTCCTAGACAACAATTCGAAATTCCGATTCAAGCAGCGATTGGAGCGAAAGTTATAGCGCGTGAAACGATCAAAGCGTTACGTAAAGATGTAACAGCAAAATGTTATGGAGGGGATATTTCACGTAAACGTAAATTATTGGAAAAACAAAAAGAAGGTAAGAAACGTATGCGTCAAATTGGTAGAGTAGAGATACCACAAGAAGCGTTCATGGCGGTATTGAAATTGAATGACTAAGCAATGATCAATCCGTTTGACGATAACTATTTCATGAAACAAGCGTTTCAGGAAGCGCAACAAGCATTTGACTTGGGAGAAATCCCTGTAGGTGCTGTAGTTGTTGCAAACAATCAAATCATAGCGCGTGCGCATAACCTTACCGAACAACTCACGGATGTAACTGCCCATGCAGAAATGCTTGCGATTACTGCAGCTGCAAATTCCTTGGGCGGAAAGTACTTACATGGATGTACTTTGTATGTTACCTTAGAACCATGTTGCATGTGTGCTGGAGCACTTTACTGGTCGCAAATTGATAAAATTGTCTATGCTGCCCGTGATGAAAAACGAGGAGCGTGTAAAATACACCCGTCTTTATTCCACCCAAAATCGTTAGTTACGAATGGAGTAATGGAAGCGGAATGCGGAGAATTGATGAAGGCTTTTTTTGTTGCAAAGAGACAAAAATGAATAGTTTAAATTCTAGAATATACGGTCTAGATGTTTTTCGAGCAGTTGCCATATTATTAGTTTTATTAGCACATGGCAAGGGTTTAAGTGGTGCTGTGTTTTCTTTTTTACCAGAAATTCCACTAATAGATGGAGTAGAACTTTTTTTTGTATTAAGTGGATTTTTGATAGGAGGTATCTTGATTTCTACAATAGAAAAGAATCAAAAGTTCGACTTTAAAAGTCTTTTTGTTTTTTGGAAAAGACGTTGGTTTAGAACTTTACCGACCTATTATTTAGTATTGATTTTCAATATTATTCTAACTAAAACTGGCTTAATATCTGGTGACATACATCAATTCAATTATCGGTTTTTTATTTTTTGTCAGAATTTCTCTTCGAGTTTTTATGAGTTCTTTTGGGAAAGTTGGAGTTTGTCCGTGGAAGAATGGTTTTATATTTCTTTACCGTTATTAATCTTAGTTTTATCTCGAATTTTATCGATTAAGAAAACGATTTTCGTTGCGATATCCATTTTATTGCTACTTCCACTTTTATATAGAATATCCATTTCGGACCTAAAAGTAGATCAGTTTTGGTGGGGCGTAGAATTTAGAAAAGTGGTTCTAACGCGTTTGGATGCAATAAACTACGGGGTGTTAGCTGCGTATTGTAAGTTTTATTATCCTACATTTTGGTTTAAATGTAGAAAATGGGCTTTTGTTTTAGGTTTAATACTATTATATATTACTATCTTATTACCAATAGATTACAACAGTGTTTTTTTTAAAACGATTTACTTTAACATGTTTGCAATTGGAGCAATGCTATTGTTACCGCTAGCGGATTCCATAAAAACGTATAAAAATCGACACATAGGAAATTTTTTTACTTTTTTCAGTAAGATTTCCTATTCTTTGTATTTAATAAATTTGGGAATAGTAATTACTTTAATTACAACTAACTTTAAATTACATACCAACTTGCAACATGTTATTGCATATGGTAGTTATTGGGTAATTGTTATTGTATTGGCTTGGATAATTTATACCTATTTTGAAAATCCGATAATGAAGTTGCGGGATAAATTTTAGCAAGGGATCTTCTCAATACGATTTTGGTGTCTTCCACCTTCAAATGCTGTACTAAAGAATATATCAACGATTTCTAATGCAACTTCTTCTGTTAAGAAACGAGCAGGTAAAGTCAAAATATTTGCATCGTTGTGTTCACGCGCTAATTTCGCGATTTCAGGCGACCAACATAAGGCGCTTCGAATTCCTTGGTGCTTGTTTGCCGTCATGTTAATCCCATTTCCACTTCCACATAATAAAATTCCTTTCATGCCTGGCGTAGATTCTACCAATGCAGCCACAGGATGCGCATAATCTGCATAATCAATGCTTGCTTCCGAATAGCAACCTTTATCTTCCAAGGTAAACCCTTTAGCTTCTAAATGTTGAATGATTTTTGTTTTTAGTTCAAAGCCAGCGTGATCGCACCCGATTGGAATTAACATAATGAAAAGTTTTAAATTTCTAGAACAAATAAACGAAAAAAGAATGGGATTTAAAAGTGTTTTTGTCACCTTCCTTTCTCTCTTCAACGAGGGGAATCTATGGTTTCAAAAAATTATGTTTTCAAAACCTGCATCGAAATTTAAAACTTCCTTCCTTAAGGACGTCCAGAGGGAGGTGAACTTTTGCTAAAAATACCTTACTTTTGTTAAGCAATGTATCGAATTTTTAAGCATTTACTACCAACCAATTTGTCTGTTTTACTCAAACGTTTAATTTGGGTTCTTCTATGTATGCAGCTTTGTCGTGTGGTGTTTTATTTTTCGAATCAAGCTGATTTTTCATTAATATCTACAAAGGATTGGTTCGTAGGTGCTGGTTTCGATATACTTACTATTTGTTTACTTTTCTTACCCTTTATTACTTTATCGCTTTTACCAGGGAGATACACCATGCGGACTTGGTATCAAGTTATTTTAAGGGGTTTATTTTTGGTATTAAATAGCACCTTGGTTTTCTTTAATCTGATAGATGTCGAATATTTTCGATTTACTAAAAAACGTTCTACCGTCGATGTTTTTGAAATGGTGCAAGGAGGGAATGATTTGAGTCAACAGTTAACCTCTTATTTTCGTGATTTTTGGTTGGTGATGTTATTGTTTATTGGCTTTTTAGTCTTAACTAACTTTGTTTTCTCAAAGACCATAAACAAATCCGAACAGCTATCTAAAAAACTGTATAAACAACTAATAACCTTAGTGCTAACCCTTGGATTAACGATTTTTATCGGTCGCGGTGGATTTGTATTGAAACCTTTAAGTCCCATTGATGCCTCCCAATTTACCCGTATTGAAAATACGGCTTTTGTGTTGAACACTCCTTTTACTATGGCGAAGTCTTGGTCGAAAGAAGGGTTACAGGAGAAACATTATTTTTCGTTAAAAGAAGAAAAAGCTATTTTTAATCCAATTCATACTAGTGTTCCACAACATATCTTACCCAATAAAACGAATGTCGTGGTATTGATTGTCGAGAGTTTTGGGAATGAATGGGTAGGTGCTGCAGGAGCTAAAAAATCATTTACCCCATTTTTAGACTCCTTAACTACCGAAAGTCTATACTTTAAAAATGGCATTGCGAATGGTAAAAAATCGATTGAGGCCGTTCCTTCCATTTTTGCTTCGCTACCATCCTTATTAGAAATACCATATATTTCATCACAGTATGGGAATAATCGTATCGAAGGATTGCCGCGTATTTTGAAAAAAGAAGGGTATACTTCCGCATTTTTTCATGGAGCAACCAATGGCTCCATGAAGTTTGACGGTTTTGCAGCACAAGCGGGTTTCGACCAATATTATGGAAGAACAGAATATAACAACGAAAAACATTACGACGGAAGTTGGGGGATCTTAGATGAATACTTTAACCCTTGGACCGCACGTAAATTAAGCACGCTTAAACAACCATTCTTAGCAAGTCTTTTTACACTTTCATCGCACCATCCTTTTTATATTCCACCACATATGCGTGGAAAATTACGCAAAGGTCCACAACCTATTTGCGAGGCGACACATTATGGTGATTATAGTTTACGAAAGTTTTTTGAAACGGCAAAAAAGCAACCTTGGTATAAAAATACGGTGTTTGTACTTTGTGCAGATCACACGGCTGCTACTAAAAATCCGAAGTATAACCAACGTACAGAGATGTATAAAATTCCAATTGTGTTTTTTGATCCAGGTGGACGCTTGAAAAAAGAAAAAAACGAAGAAATATTTCAACAAATTGATATATTACCCACATTATTAGATGTGTTAAATATAAAATCGAAGTATTATTCTTTTGGAAAATCTTACTTTCAAAACAATGAAAAAGAGGCGGTTACATATTTAGATGGGTCTTATTATTACTTTCAGAACAACTTTTTATTATCGTTTTCACAAGAAAAGGCACGGTATTTGTATAGTTTAGATTCGAGAGCAAATAAGGTTGTCGATTCGATGAAAAAACATTCTAAAGAATCACAAAAAATGGCGCGCAGATTGAAAGCAATGGTGCAACGTTACAACCGAGATTTGATCCACAATCAAACTACGGTATATGAAAAAGAGAATATATTTCATCATTAATCCAATTTCTGGAACAGGTAAGAAGAAAGACTTGCCTAAATTGATTCTTGAAAATTTAGACCATTCTATTTTTGATTACGAGATTAAATATTCGGAATATTGTAAACACGCCAAAGAAATTGCTGCACAAGCTGCGCTAGATGGTGTCGATGTAGTCTGCGCTGTAGGTGGTGATGGTTCCGTGCACGAAGTTGGTACAGCTTTGATTGGCACTAAAACCGCTTTAGCAATCTTACCAGTTGGTTCTGGCAATGGCTTAGCGCGACATATGCAAATTCCATTAAATATTAAAAAAGCAATTCAATGTATCAACGAACAAAATCATTTGTTGATGGATACTGGTTTGGTAAATGACAAACCATTTTTAGGGGTTGGCGGTTATGGTTTTGATGCTTTAATTGCGGATAAATTCAATAAGTCTAAAAAACGTGGTATGTGGAATTATGTGAAATTAATTACACGCGAAATATATTCGTTTAAACCGATTACTATCACCATTGAATTACCACATTTTAAAAGAGAATTGCCGGTTGTGTTATGTACCTTGGCGAATGCTTCTGAATTTGGAAATGGTTTTTGTATTTCACCTACTTCGAGTGTGAGTGATGGTAAGTTAGAATTATGTTTATTAAAGCCATTTTCTTTTTGGAAAGCGCCTTCGATTGCTTATCATTTCTTCAAAAAAACGAGTTATAAATCAAAGTTTACAGAAACATTCTCCCTTGAAAAAGCACGTATAACTTTAAATCAAAAAATGGCGCATTACGATGGAGAACCTTTTGAAGTAAGAAAAGAATTAAATATTCAAGTTATCCCAAAAAGTCTTAATATCTTAGCAGGAAAAAGTCTTGCGTAATGTTTGTAGATACGGAATTAGAGGTAGTATTACCAATCTTTGATAAATTAACAGCAACTACACCAGCGCTTTGGGGAACGATGTCTTCCCAACGTATGGTAGAGCATCTAGTAGATGTTATTCGAATAGCTACAGGTGAAAATGCACAAGGATTATTAATTGATGCAGAAAAATTGCCTTCCATGTTGCGTTTTTTAGAATCAGACAAACCAATGGCAAAAGAGATACAAGTTCCTTTTGCAACAGCGGATATGCCCTTACGCCACGAAGAAATTGAGTTAGCGATTGATGAGTACATCGATGTTTACTTATCATTCGAAGAATTATATGAAAACAATCCTGACTTGAAGCACATTCATCCATATTATGGTCCTTTGAATTATGCGCAATGGAAACGTTTACATGCAAAGCATCTTACACATCATTTCAATCAATTTGGATTGATCTAATTTCTCACCTATGAAGAAATGGATTTTTTTATGTTTGTTGGTTTTACTGTTTGTAGATCAAGAAGTATTTGCACAAGGATGTGCACAATGTAAAGTTGTTGCCGAACAAGCTGCTTCCGAAGCAGACGAGTCTTCGTTTGGTTCAAATATCAATTCCGGTATTTTATACTTGATGCTTATTCCTTATTTTTTACTAGTTTTTCTTTTTCGAAAAAAGATAATAGGGATACTTCGGATGGTATTTTTAAAGAAATAAATTTCAGGTATGCTAACGCGTTTAAAGAAATTCTACAAATTTCTATCTCCTAGATGGCAAAAATTATATATGGAGTATCCTGTAGATTTTGCTCCGCGTTACGGTCATGGTAAACCTCCCCATGGTCAATTGTATAATATCATCAATGAAACCCGAGTGCAATATAGCAAGCTATTACAAGAAGCACTTAATTATACCTCTATTTTCCAAGCGATAAAAAAACAAAAAGACGAAACGGATTCTTTGCAACCAGCATATAACAATCATTTTTTACCAGGATTAGACATAATTGGTATTTATACCTTATTAGCAAAATATAACCCAGAACGTTATGTAGAAGTTGGTTCGGGTAACTCAACCAAGGTTGCTTATAAAGCAATCAAAGACCAAGGATTACAGACAAAAATTATATCTATTGATCCACATCCGCGCGCTGAAATTGATACCATTTCGGATGAGGTAATTCGTAAACCTTTTGAGAATATTGATATCGACTTTTTACTTTCTTTAAAAGAGAATGATATTTTGTTTATTGATAATTCGCACCGCGTTCTTCCAAATTCGGACGCAACTGTTTTTTTCTTGGAAATACTCCCACGTTTAAATCCTGGTGTAATTGTTCACATCCACGATATTTATTTGCCTTACGATTACCCACAGTTTATGTGTGATCGTTTTTATTCGGAGCAATACGCATTGGCTGCTTTTATACTAGCAAATCCAATACGATATTCTACCTTATTGCCGAATTATTTTATTAGTGAGGATAAGGAATTGAGTCAAATTTTAGCGCCAATTTGGAATCATCCAAACCTACAAGATGTGGAAAGACATGGAGGTTCGTATTGGCTTCAAATAAAAAACGGATAATTAGTAGAACTAATTACCCGTTTTATCATTTATTTTCTTTTGTTACAATACCATTTCTGGTACATTATCAGGAACTACTAAATCTCCTTCTGTTTTAGATATAATTTCTTCCACACTAACTCCTGGTGCACGTTCAATTAAATGGAATTTACCGTCTTTGATTTCCATTACTGCTAATTCAGTAACTACTTTTTTAACGCAACCAACACCAGTTAAAGGTAATGTACACTCTTTAAGTATTTTAGATTCACCCGCTTTGTTGGAATGCATCATTGCAACGATAATATTATCAGCAGAAGCAACTAAATCCATTGCTCCACCCATACCTTTTACCATTTTCCCTGGAATTTTCCAATTAGCGATATCTCCGTTTTGAGACACTTCCATTGCCCCAAGTACTGTAAGTTGTACGTGTTGACCTCTAATCATAGCAAACGACATTGCAGAGTCAAAAAATACTGCTCCTTTTGTTGCTGTAATTGTTTGTTTTCCAGCATTGATTAAGTCAGCGTCTTCTTCCCCTTCAAAAGGAAATGGACCCATCCCTAAAATTCCGTTTTCGGATTGAAATTCCACTTCTATCCCTTCAGGAATATAATTTGCTACCAATGTTGGGATACCTATCCCTAAATTCACGTACCATCCGTCTTTTAATTCTTGTGCGATACGTTTTGCTATACCTACTTTATCTAAAGCCATGTTTTTCTAATTTGAAGATTTGAAAATTTCCCTCCTTGAGGAGGGGCAGGGGAGGTGACTAAATCACCCACCTTAATCCTCCCTCAAGGGAGGAAAATCAACTATTACTTCGATCTAACCGTTCTCTGTTCAATGCGTTTCTCAAATTTCTCTCCTTGGAAAATGCGTTGCACGAAAATTCCTGGTGTGTGAATTTGATTTGGATCAAGTTCTCCAGCTGGAACTAATTCCTCTACTTCAGCAATAGTAATTTTACCAGCCATCGCCATCATTGGATTGAAATTACGCGCGGTTGCTTTGAAGACTAAGTTACCTTCTGTATCGCCTTTCCATGCTTTCACAATTGCAAAGTCAGCAGTTAGTGCAGCTTCTAAAATGTGTGGTTTTCCATTAAAAATACGTACTTCTTTTCCCTCAGCTACTTCTGTTCCATAACCAGCTGGTGTAAAAAATGCTGGAATACCTGCACCACCTGCACGACATCTTTCCGCTAAAGAACCTTGGGGAATTAAGTCAACTTCTAATTCTCCAGAAAGCATTTGACGTTCGAATTCATCGTTTTCACCAACGTAGGAACTGATCATTTTTTTTACTTGTTTTTGTTGTAATAACAATCCAAGTCCAAAATTATCTACACCTGCATTATTGGAAATACAGGTAAGATTTTTCACGCCTAATTTTACCAATTCTGCGATTGAATTTTCAGGGATACCACATAAACCAAATCCACCAACCATTAAGGTCATGTTATCTTCGATTCCTTTTAGGGCTTCTGAAACGTTACTTACTACTTTATTCATAATCTATTATATATAAATATTTACGGTAATGCTAATTCTGGATCCACTTCTTCACTTGTTGCATCTTCTTCACTTGTTTCTTCGTCACTTCCATCCCCTTCTTCTTCCCGTGTAACCATGCCGTAATTTTCATTACAATCTACTTTAGATTCATCAAAATCGTCTGGTTTTTCAAAATCTTCTTTAGACACTTTTAATTTGGGGTCTTTGTATACTTTGTTCATGAAGTAACCATAGATAGGGAGCGCTGTTCGCGCTCCCTGACCTTGATTCGTAGATCTAAAACGTACACCACGATCTTCTGCTCCAACCCATACACCTGTTGCTAAATCTGGAGTTAAACCAATAAACCAACCATCTGAATTACTTTGTGTTGTACCAGTTTTCCCAGCTGTTGGGTAAGAAATATTTGCCCAAGCTTGTCCACTTCGTATACTAGAAGCGGTTCCTGAACGACATACTTCTTTCATCATATCGATAATGGAGTAGGCGTATGTTTCATTGAATACTTCACGTGTTACAAATTTGTTGGTGTAAATCTCATTTCCATAACGATCTTCAATACGAAGTATCGTGGTTGGTTTATTGAATAATCCATGGTTTACAAACATTGCCTGTGCAGCAACTAATTGATACAAAGACATGTCAACAGACCCTAATGCCATGGAAGGAGTTAAGTCTCTTTTAGCCAATTTAATATCCATTAACTCTAGTACATTTCCGAGAATTTTTGGTCCATTATTACCCATGTGGTTAATTGTCCAAGCTGCAATATTGTTTAAGGAGTTAGCCAATCCTTTTTTGATGGAAACAGTTCCTCCTTCGCCACCGCTACCTCCAGGACACCAAGTTTTGAAGTATGTTCCGTCGTCATGGTAAAGCTTGATACAGTGTCTTACGTTTTCTACTTTTGTACATGGTTTAATAACCCCCATTGACATTGCGGTAGCGTAAACAAAAGGTTTCATAGTAGAACCAACTTGACGTGTACCTTGCCTTACGTGGTCATAGGCGAAATGGTCAATATCTGTTCCACCTACCCATGCTTTCACGAATCCTGTTTCCGGTTCGATGGATAACAAACCAGCTTGGAGTATTCCTTTGTAATATTTTATGGAGTCTAATGGTGACATTAAACGTTCTTCTTCACCGTCCCAAGTAAATACTTTGATGGGAATTTTTTCTTTGAATTTTTCTAATATTTGTTCTTCCGTATACCCAGCATTTGCCATGTTGTAGTAACGGTCCGAACGTTTAATCGCAGTATTGATAATATTTTTGTACTCATCTTCTTTGATGTCATTGGAAAAAGGATAATTTCTTAATCCACGGTTGTTTTGATCAAATTGCGGTTGTAAGGTTTGACTTAAATGTCTTTTTACCGCTTCTTCTGCATACACTTGCATACGGTAATCTACGGTTGTATAAATTCTCAAACCATCTTCATAAATGCTGTATGGGCGACTTTTATCTTCCGGATCTTCTAGGTTACGTTTGTAGATTACATAGTCGCCATTTTCATTTTTTTCTTCTAATAAATCGACTAATTCTTTCCGAACAGCTTCCCTGAAATAGGTTGCACGTCCTTTTTTGAAGTTAAGTTGTTGGAAATTTGAACGAATAGATTTAGTTTTTAGTTCATCATATTCTGCTTGTGTTAATTTCACACGAAGTCCATCATTTCCTTTATTACTATTTTTTAACCATTGAAACAATACTTGATTTCTTCGTTCCCAAGCACGGATGCTATCTTTTTCACGTGCGGCAGCAACATCACTAGCAGCAACATCGTTTGGTGAGATACCTTTGTTGTTTGCTATAATTCCGCGATAATTTTTTTGTGTAAACGTATATGGGTTAAATAATGTTGGATTTTTACACATTCCTACTAACATCGCAGCTTCTTGTTTAGTTACTGTTTGCGGTGTTTTGTTGTAGTATATTTTACATGCATTAGCGATACCAACAGCATTGTATAGGAAATCAAATTGATTCAAATACATGGTGATTATTTCCTCTTTGGTAAATGTTTCCTCAATACGAGTTGAAATGATGTTTTCACGTACTTTTTCCACTAAACGATTTACTTTTCTTCCTATGCTACCAAACCAAGGTTTCGATTCTTCCTCCCCATTTGCACGGTCTTCGCGTTGTTTTAGGGTGAATAGTTGTTTTGCTAATTGTTGCGTAATTGTCGACGCACCACCAGCACTACCGGCATTTGCTACAGCACGTGCTAGTGCTTTGAAATCAATTCCAGAGTGATCGAAAAAACGTTCATCTTCCGTAGAAATTAAAGCGTCAGTTATAAACGGAGAAATAGAGTCGTAATGTGCTACTACACGATTTACTTTCCAATAGCGTCCTAATTCTGTTTGACCATCATTTGCATACACAATTGATGCTGAAAGTTGAGGGTCTTTTAAATCTTCGATAGAAGGTAGGTCTGAAAATGATTGAACAATTAATAAAGAAATAATAAGTGTGATAGGAAAAGTTCCAAGCACCCAAAATAGACGCGTGAAGTTCCGCGTTTTTTCAGGAGAGGAAAGCTTTGATTGTTGTGTTGGTCCTTTTTTAGCCATATCGCGTATATTTTATCCAAAAAAAAGTGCTTCGAGGAGCACTTTTAACGAATTAATTATTTTTTCTTTAGGGATTCTTTGACGAAATTTTCAATCGCTGCAGTCATGCTTGGAGCATTAGGCTGAGGGGCATGAACATCTAAGCGAAGGTTATTTTTAATGACAGCATTTGCGGTTGTAGGACCAAAAGCAGCGATTAAGGTTTTATTTTGTTTAAAGTCAGGGAAGTTTTTAAATAAAGATTCTATACCACCTGGACTAAAGAAAACAAGCATATCATAGTAAACATCTCCTAAATCACTTAAGTCAGACGCTACTGTTCGGTACAACATTGCTTTGGTGAAATTGATATTATGCTCTTCCAATGTTTCAGGAATCTTGTCACGTAAAATATCGGTACAAGGCAATAGGTATTTTTCAGTTTTGTGTTTTTTCATACTGTCCATTAAATCTTCAATGGATTGTTTCCCAAAGAAAATTTTACGTTTTCGATAGGTAACATACTTTTGAAGGTATAAAGCAACAGCTTCTGAAATGCAAAAATATTTCAAAGAATCAGGAACAGTATAACGCGTTTCTTGGGCAATACGGAAGAAATGATCAATGGCATTTTTGGAAGTCATGATGACAGCTGTATACTCATTAAAATCAATTCTATGTGTACGAAATTCTTGTGCACTCACCCCTTCCACTTTGATAAATGGACGAAAATCTATCTTTAGCTTGTATTTATCAGCTAAATCAAAATAAGGAGACTTATCTCCTTCAGGTTTAGGTTGAGAAACCAAAATTGTTTTGATGCTCAAAATGCTAATTTTTAAGTTAATCTATTTTATAATTTACCTTCTATCAGCATCCATAAAGGATACATAGGTATAATTTCAAACATACAAAAGTACAAAATAATATAATACCACGATATGCCCTTTGAAAAAGCAAAGATAATTCCTCTAATTATTCTGTAAACATAGCATACAGTGAGTATTACTAATAATATGTATCCAAAAACCCCAGCGTTTTTATCGTTAAAAATCCATAGTAATACTAATAGTGAAAAAAGGATTCCTAAAAATTTGCAAATTGCCCAATTGGTTAATTTAATTGCTTTGGTAATCCCTATTTCACCGCTTATAAATTCTACCAAATTCAAAAATAAATAAGGACCAAATAAAAATAATATCGGAGTGTATATTATTGCTAATAAGGTGCTTGTGCTAATTGTGTCGTGAAAAAAATCTACGGTAAGATACAATAGACAGCTAGCACAGATTAAAAAATTGATTAATAAACAAAAAGACGATAATCCACTCAAAGGCATTTCTTCTTGGGAAATTTTTTCAATGGATCTATTTTTATAGATACTTTTCGTGATAGCAATTAAAAAATAGCTGGAACTCATTCGTGCAAATGTGATCAGTAAAATTGCAATAGAAAGGAATAACGTTATTGTACCATACATGGAATTAACTTTAGGAGAAAGTAGTTTTGGTACTACAATCTCTTGTGTGTTGTTAATAATTCCAAATGCAAGCGTAATCAATTTATAAGTCTTTAATTTAAAGCAAAATTAGTGTTTTGTTTTAAGGGTAATTCTATAAATTGTTTTTTTATTTCATCTATAAATTAAAATAGATCCTTTTAGACAGCTTGCCATTCCTCCGATAAAGTGAATTTTTAATTTAATTTAATTATTTTAAAATCTATTAAATCGAGACCTTCTTTATTAGTTTATGTTCTATTATAATATTAAATTTGTCTTAAGAATCATTTTACATACTTATGAAGACAGATTTATATTCACACCCAGATTATTATAATTTGGATGATTTGTACACGGAAGAACAATTGTTAGTTCGTGACGCTGCGCGTGCTTGGGTGAAAAAAGAAGTTTCTCCAATCATTGATGAGCATTATGAAAATGCTACTTTTCCTATGCATTTATTACGTGGTTTAGGAGAAATAGGTGCTTTTGGTCCATATATTCCAGAAGAATATGGTGGTCCAGGTTTGGATCAGATTTCGTATGGTTTGATTATGCAAGAGTTGGAAAGATGTGACTCCGGACTACGTTCGACAGCATCTGTTCAAAGTTCATTAGTTATGTATCCAATTTGGAAATATGGAAATGAAGAACAACGCCTAAAATACCTTCCGAAATTAGCTACTGGTGAGATGATGGGATGTTTTGGTTTGACTGAACCAGACCATGGATCAAATCCGGGTGGAATGACTACCAACTTTAAAGATGCTGGTGATCATGTAATTTTGAATGGTGCTAAAATGTGGATTTCAAATGCTCCATTTGCTGATATCGCTGTAGTTTGGGCAAAAGATGAGACAGGAAGAATTCATGGTTTGATCGTTGAACGTGGGATGGAAGGTTTTTCTACACCTGAAATGCATGGTAAACTTTCATTGCGTGCTTCTGCTACAGGAGAGTTAATCTTCGTAGACGTTAAGGTTCCAAAAGCAAATATTTTACCAAATAAATCAGGTTTAGGAGCTCCACTTGGATGTTTAGATTCTGCACGTTTTGGAATTGCTTGGGGTGCTTTAGGTGCTGCTATGGATTGTTATGACCAAGCTTTGAGATATTGTAAAGAGAGAACACAATTTGGTGTTCCAATTGGTTCCTTCCAATTACAACAAAAGAAATTGGCGGAAATGATTACAGAAATCACAAAAGCACAATTATTGACGTTTCGTTTGGGTCAATTGAGAAACGAAGGTAGAGCAACATCTGCACAAATTTCGATGGCAAAACGTAATAACTGTGAAGTCGCTATGAACATTGCACGTGAGGCAAGACAAATTCACGGTGGTATGGGAATTACTTCTGAATACTCGATGATGCGTCACATGGCGAATTTAGAATCGGTTGTATCGTATGAAGGTACGCACGATATTCACTTATTGATTACAGGTATGGATGTTACGGGTATCCCCGCTTTTACTCGTGATATGCCAGATTTATCTAAAATGTAATAGAAAGAAATTATTAGTTTATAGGAGGCCGCTCGAAAGAGTGGCCTTTTTTTTATTCCTTTACAAATTTATATCCAACCCCTCGTATGCTGTGAAAGTATTTCGGTGTTTTTGGGTCTGTTTCAAAAATTTTACGAAAGTTAAGGATGTAGTTATCAATCGTTCTGGAGGTTGGGAATTGATCATTTCCCCACAAAGTATCGAGAATTTCGTCTCTGGAAATTACCAATCCTTGTTTGGAGTTAAATAATTTCAATAAATCGATTTCGCGTTTGCTTAAATCGTGTTTTTCGCCTGTTTGTGCATTACTAACTAAATAACTGGTAAAATCTACAGAGAATTCTCCTATGTTGATTTTATCGATTATGGTTGTTGCCTCTTCAATACCTTCTACGAGAATTTGCACACGAAGTAATAATTCTTCTAAATCAAAAGGTTTAGGGAGATAATCATTTGCCCCTAATTTTAATCCTGCGATGCGGTCTTGCGTTGTTCCTTTAGCAGACAAAAATAGAATAGGTACACGGCTGTATTTTCGAATTTCTTTACAGATAGTGAGTCCACTAACTTCTGGAAGCATGACATCTAAAATCACTAAATCAAAACTATCCATTTCAAAAGCACGTAAGAACGCTTCTGTACCGTGCACAATCGTATCAACCGAATAGCCTTCTAATTCCAGATTCATTTTGATTAAATCCGAAAGGCTTTCTTCATCTTCTATTAAACAAATCTTTTTCAAAAGTATGGATTATGTGTTATGAATGGTGGTGATCCAATCGTCTACCGATTTGGAGTTTTCGATTAAAAAACTTCCGGAGGCAGTTCTTCGCAAAGCGATTAAAGCTCCTCCTGACTTCAATTTTTGTCCAAAATCGTTGGCTATGGAACGGATATATGTGCCTTTGCTACACGTAATTTTGAAGTCCACTTCTGGAAAACGGGAAGCATCCATTTCAAATACAGAGATGTTAATTGTATTTGCTTTTAATACTACCTCTTTTCCTGCTCTTGCTAAATCATAGGCGCGTTTTCCATCTACTTGTTTGGCAGAAAATATGGGTGGAACTTGGTCTTGTTCCCCTAAAAACGAAGTGCGTACTTCTTCCAATAATTCAGGTGTAATGTGATCGATTGGAAATTCTTTGTTATATTCTGTTTCTAAATCGTAAGAAGGGGTTGTTTTACCGACCAAGATAGTTCCGGTATAGGTTTTGTCTTCTAATACAAATTGATCAATTTTTTTGGTGTTTTTTCCAGTACAAATGATTAACAATCCAGAAGCTAAAGGATCTAAGGTTCCAGCATGACCCACTTTAAATTTTTTTATTCCAAGTTTTTGTTTAAGGTTCCAACGTAATTTGTTGACAACATCAAAAGAGGTCCAGTTAAGTGGTTTGTCTACCAATAAAGTTTCTCCAGCTTGAAAATCGTATTGCATTAATTTGAAAATTTGAAAATGAGTGAATTTGAAAATGCAGTTGCTATTTATTGAAAAACACTTCAAAAATAATAAACGTAATACCAAGCACGATGCGGTACCATCCCCACATTTTGAATCCATATTTCTTTAAGATTCCGATGAAGAATTTGATGGCAAGAACTGCAACCGCAAAAGCAACGATATTTCCAACAATGAACAAGATTAAATAGTTTTTCTCTAATAACATTTCGTAGCCTTTCATTTCCACGATTTGTCCAACAGCTACTGGGACATCCCAATCTTTCAAGAAAATCGAATAACTAGTTACGGCTAACATCGTTGGGACCGCTAAAAAGAAGCTGAATTCCGCTGCCATGCGCATTGTTAGTCCTTGTTGCATACCTCCAATGATGGATGCTGCCGAGCGACTTGTACCAGGCATCATCGCTAAACATTGCCAAAAACCGATCGTAATAGCACTTTTATTACTTACGTTTTGTTCTTCGTCGATGCGTGTATTTTTAAATAAACGATGAATGAATAACAAGATGATTCCTCCAACAATTAATGTGATTGCAATTGGAAGTGGTTTTTCTAATACAGCTTCAATTTTATCATCAAATAATTTACCTAATACCAATGCTGGAATTACAGCTAATCCAATTTTCACGTAGAACTTGAAGTTGGTAAAGTCAAAGAATTTTTTCCAATAAAGAACTACAACTGCAAGGATTGCTCCAAATTGAATGGAAACTTGGAACATTTTTACAAATACATCTTTTTCAATCCCAAAAACGGTACTAGTGAAAATCATGTGTGCCGTAGAAGAAACAGGAAGGAATTCGGTTAATCCCTCGATGATTGCAAGTACGATCGCTTGAAGAAAATCCATCTTATTCTGTAGGAGTTTCGTTGTTGTCTGTTTTTTTTGGTTTTTTCATGATTGCGTAAATCATGATGATATAACCTGCTACAATTAGGATCGGAGAAACTGTCAAACGGATCGGTGAAAATAATGCCTCTGCATCAAATTTTGTTGGGTCTGCAGACCCTCCGCCTATCATTAAAATAAATCCGATGATGTTGATTACTAATCCAATGATTAATAATTTATAGTTTAAATCTTGAAATGCGAATCGGTGATTTGCTTTGTCCATGGTTATCTAGTTTAATTAATATAAGTCGTCTAATTTCATGCGTAAATACTTGTTTAATGCAAACCAAGTAGAAACGAGTGTAATAATTATTCCAATTAATACGATAGAAATAAATAGTATTAATAGTGTTTGTAGGTTAAATGCGATTTCAACAGAATCGATTAAATTATTAATTGTATAAAATAGTGATACCAATAAAGCCATACCAATTAATGCAGAAACAATACCTTGTAGTATCGCTTGTGTTAAAAAAGGTTTACGAATAAATCCGGAGGTTGCACCTACTAATTGCATAGTTTTGATGGTAAAACGTTTGGAGTATAATGCTAAACGGATGGTATTATTTATCATAGCTACTGCGACAACAATTAATAAAGCTGCAACAATTAAGAATAAGAAAACGAATTGTCTGAAACCAAGGTTTACTTGTTCCACGCTTGCTTCGTCGTAATTCACCTCGTCGATTTGCTTTTTATATGCTCTTAATAATTTATGTTTGATAAATAACATGCCTTTTTTATTCGCGTACTTCTCTTTTGGTCGGTAACTTATTGTTGGAGGCAGCGGATTTGATTTCTCAAAAATGGAAAGTATTTCTTTCGTGTTATTGGTAGATCCACTGAATTCGCTCATGGCACGATCCGGAGAAATAAAGGTTACTTCTTTAAATTCAGGCCACGTATTTATTTCTAGTTCAATTTGTTTGATATCAGCATTTGTTTGTTCCGGTTTAAAAAACAAATCCCCTTGTAGGTTTTCTTTCGCTTGGGTTTGAATGGATTTTAGTCCTAACATACCACCTAACACCAAACCAATCATAAATAGCACCAAGGAAATACCGATAACAGTAGAAACGTAACTGGTACGTAGTCCTTTGCGGCTGTATTTTTCTGCAGATTCACTCATTGTCGCGAAGTTAGGAAATTTTAATGTAAGAAAAAACGAAGTTAGTGCGATAAACAAATATTAACAAAAAATAATAGAGAAATTCTGGAGGAGAAATGTGAAGTGAATAGGTGAAGAATGTGTACATTTATTTTTTTTTCACCATTAAGACGTTCAGAAATTTAGGACGTTTTTGGAGAAGGAGGAATGGGAGAACATTGAGTTCACGATGTTCATTTTTTGATTCTTAATAAGGGGTTTGATAAAAATTAGAATAGAATGAAATTAGCAGATTTTGACACGATTATTTTTGATTTGGGAGGTGTAGTAATCAACTTAGAGTATGAACGGACAACGATGGCTTTTGAGGCTTTGGGCTTGACCAATTTCAATGATCTTTATTCGCAAGCTGCACAAAGCGGTTTGTTTGATGCCTTTGAAAAAGGCGCGTGTTCGGTGCAGTATTTTATTAATAAGGTATTAGATTATTTACCTACAGGAACACAAGCGAATCAGGTGGTAGAGGCTTGGAATGCGATGATTTTAGATTTTCCGGTGGAGAATTTAGAATTATTAAAGCGTTTGCAGACCGAGAAACGCACGTTTTTGTTGAGTAATACAAATGAAATTCACATTCAAAAAGTGCACCATCATTTGCAACAAGTTTCGGAGGAAAAAACCTTACATCCGTATTTTGAAAAGGTTTATTTTTCGAGCGACATTGGTATGCGTAAACCGGATGCTGAAATTTTTGAATTTGTTTTGAAAGAACAACGATTGGATCCAACAAGAACCTTGTTTATTGATGATACAGAACAACATATTTTGGGGGCACAGAAACTAGGGATTCAAACGTATCATTTAGGAAAAGGGGAGCGTATCTGTAGTTTGTTTTAATTTTATCTTTGTAAAAATATTTTGACATGCAAACAAAACTAAGCGTTAACATCAATAAAATCGCTACAATACGTAATGCGCGTGGTGGGAATACTCCGAATGTTGTTCAAGCAGCGATTGATTGTGAACGTTTTGGTGCACATGGCATTACTATTCACCCGCGTCCAGATGAACGACATATAACGACGAAGGATACCTATGACTTAGCAAATGTGGTACAAACAGAGTTGAATATTGAAGGATATCCAGACCAACGCTTTATGGCCATAGTTGCTGAAATTAAACCTGCGCAAGCAACATTGGTTCCTGATCCACCGCATGTGTTGACTTCTAACGCTGGTTGGGACACCGAGAAACATTTGGAGGAATTAAGTAATATTATTGCTGAAATTAAAAGGCATGGTGTGCGAACTTCGATTTTTGTGGATACGGAGTTGAAAAACATTGAATTTGCTGCAAAAACAGGGGTAGATCGCATCGAATTATATACTGGTCCTTACGCAGAACATTTTCCAATCAATAAAGAAGAAGCAATTGCTCCTTATGTTAAAGCGGCAGAATTGGCTAGAGAACTAGGCATGGAAGTCAATGCAGGACATGATTTGAGCCTAGAAAACTTGGCTTTTTTCAAAAAACACATTCCCTTTTTAGCAGAGGTTTCGATTGGACATGCCTTGATTTCAGATGCCTTGTATTTCGGTTTGGAGAATACGGTTCAATTGTATTTGAAGGAATTGGTGTGAAATAATTATGAGTTATGGATTATAAATCATAATCCATAACTCATAATGTATTAATCTATTCTAATCTGATTTGGTTTCAAAATTTCGATTTCACCGAATTGTGCTAATTTCTTTTTGTCTACTAGTTTTAGGTTTCCGTAAACGGTAATGATACGAGGACGATTCACCAAATTAGTGTTGTAGAAATCAAGGATATTATCGAATGTAAGCGATTTGTAAAGCGGATAACGATCTAATGCAGGTGAATGCGTATATCCAAATTCTCGTCCCGTTGCTATCGAAGAAGAAATGGATCTAAAGTTTGGATAATTAGAGGACATAGAGTTGATCAGTCCCGCTTTAACCATATCAATACGTTCTGGTTTTTTTGGCATAAAACGTAAAATACTATCCATTACTGCAGTAGCATCATTTGTTTTATCCATTTGACAACCAACATATGAGTAGAACCAGTTTGGATTGTTTTTCACGTTAGGTGTAGCTAACATTCCGTCAGTAGTATATGCTAAGGAACGATATTCACGTATTTCTTGCATTAAAAGTCCAGAGAAACCATCACTCATGTAGGAATTAAATGCCTGTGCATTTACTAATTCATTAGTAAGACCAGAATAGTTTGCACCATTTAAAAAGAAATATACTTGACCTTGAACTGCTTTTTTATCATTTACCAAATACACTTTGTTTTTTAGGATTGGTAAAGTCAATTTGTCTAAATAAGGAATATTTTTCACTCCTTTGTCAGCAGGGAATACTGTTTCAATTTGAGTTTTAATGTTTGCTTCTGGTATGTTACCTACAAAATGCCAAGTTGTTTTATAATTTTCTGTTTTATGATAAATTCCTAGAATATCATTTGCGGTTATTTTCTTTAATTCTTTTAAAGGAATACGAGAAAGGTATTCCGATTGTTTTCCATAACGCGCATAATCTAATAGAATTCTACCCATTCCATCAGGGTTTTTCGCTTCCGCATCACGGTTTGATTTTTCACCATCCAACATTGTTTTTATAGCATTTTCATCTAATAATGGTTCGTAAACTAATGTTTTTATTAATGGTAAAGCTTTAGTTAAATTCCCTTCTAAACCAGAAAACTCGATTGTAAAACGATTTTCAGAGGTGTATGCTCTGTAAGAAATTCCATGCATTGCAAAAGCTTGTTTTAGTTTATCTCTCGTTAAATCTTTGGTGTAAAAATTATTAAATAAATACGCTGCTGCGTCTAAATTGATAATCGAATCACTCCCCACTGAACGCACTAATTTTAAGGTAAAGATGTCGTTGTAAGGATTTGGCGTCAAGTAAAAGTTACTTGTACCAAATAATTGTGTCAATTTTGCATCTTTTTCATAATCTAACATTTTTGGGGTGCCGGATTCTTTCATATTTGCTAAGAAGTTTTTACAAAAAGCGGATTCAATTTTTTGTTCTGCAACTACAGCTTCAAAGCTTGGTTTTTCTAAGGTAGTTTTATTTGGGAAACCCATGGAAGAACGCAGAGTAAAATGATTCTCGATGAAGTAGGTATTGGCAACACGGATAATATCTTCTTTTGTGATTTGGTTAATTTGGTTGATTTGTGCGATATATTCTTCCCACGATGATCCTTCACTAAAAAGGGAAACAAGCGTCATACATTTACTTTGCTCATTTTCCAATTGTTCTTTGCGTTCCCGTTCAATTTCTTGTTGAATGATGCGAATATTGGTATCCGAAAACTCCCCTTTTTTTAACTTGTCAATTTCCGTATAAATTAGTTTTTCTGCTTCCTCAAAACTTTGTCCAAGAATTTTTGGACCGAATAGTATAGCTGCAGCACCATCGTCGTTGTAGGTTAAATTAGTTACCGCTGAAAACAGTAAATTACCATCTAATTGTATTTTATTTAAACTTCCTGTTTCGGAAGCATTGTTTAATAAACGCAAACAAATTTCCATCGGAATTTGGTCTTTATGACGTGAGCCAAAGGTTTTATATGCTAATACACCAAATTTGATAGGTGTACGTTTTACCTCCATAATCTCTGGTTTTTCAAATTTACTTTGTGGGTAATTTGGAAATGTAGGCACAACACCCGAACGCAGTTTGGAGAATTTTTCTTGGATACTAGCGGTAGTAGTAGCGACATCAAAATTTCCGGAAATAACTAAGGCCATGTTATTTGCAACGTAGTAATCGTTGAAATATTTATACATTTTAGTAAGCGAAGGATTTTTTAAGTGCTCAACTGTTCCAATGGTAGATTGTGTTCCATATGGATGCGTAGCAAATACTTTGGTATGTAAATCTTCAATTAGACTACTGAATGGATTATCCATTCCTCGATTTTTTTCTTCATACACTACTTCTAATTCCGATTGAAACGAACGGAATACAGGGTTTTGAAAACGGTGCGCATATAGCTCTAACCATTTATCGATTTGTGTAGCTGGAAATGCATTGTGATAAACCGTCATATCATTTGCTGTAAATGCATTTAATTCGGTTCCCCCTATGCTTTTGATTAATTTGTCAAATTCTGTTGGGTTTGCGTATTTAGCCGACTGCACACTTTGGTGATTGATTAATTTCTGAATTTTTTTGCGTTGATCTACATCGCTTGTTTTTCCTAATAAATCGTAGTAATAAACGATGGAATCCAAAAATGGTTTTTCTTTTGCGTAATCTGTAGTACCTAATTCAGTAGTACCTTTAAATAGTAAATGTTCTAAATAATGTGCCATTCCTGTTGCATCTGCAGGATCATTTTTACTACCTGCTTTTATCGCAACTGCACCATAAACTCCTACAGCGTGTGGATCCGGATTTAGAATAACGGTCAGTCCATTATCTAATACAAATTTTTGTATGTTGAATGCATTTTGTTGTCCTTTTACTTGAAGTACAAGTATAAAAAGGATGGAAATAGATAAAATAATTTTTTTCATTGTATATTTTTTATGAGGCAATATTACGAATTTTAATGGGAATTCATTTAATCTATAAATACTTGATCAATAATTTAAACGCTATAAAACACAACATTTTTTCAATTCTTACGTATAGAATTATAACTAAAGCTTTGGTATGCGCAATTGTAGCATAGTACTTCTTCTTTTTTCTTGGATGTCTTCTTTTGTGTTTTCACAAGAGGGTTATGATAATTGTGCATCCGCTTTAACGATTTGTCCAAACGATACGGTATTCGTTACGAACTATAATTCTACAAGTACAAAATGTATCAATTGTGAAGATGATTTTTCGAAAGTAGTATGTTTTCCTGCTAAAAATACGATTTGGTTGACTTTTACAACCAATGATACAGGTGGTGATATACAGTTTATCATTGACAATATTATTTATAAAATAAATCCAAATCAGGCAAATGCATTGAATGTGGCCTTAGTAAATGCTTTATTACCATGTGACCCAACAACCTATAAATTACTTGGTAATTGTGTGGCTAACGGTACAACAAGTTTGACCATTTCGGATGTGAATTTACCTGCAAATACTACCTACTATGTGCTAATTTCTGGTGGGGTAACTTTAGGAGCTTCGATACCTGCGGAAGCACAAATGCGGGTACACATGCTAGGCACTGCGGTTGCACGACCAATACCGGCTATTTCCGTTTTTTCGTCTAAACAAAAGGTGTGTAAAAAAGAAACGATCCGTATAGGTAGTCAATTATTACATTGCAAAGATTCCTCGATCTACAATTGGTTCATTAATGATACTTTAGTTGCGAAAACAGATTCCTCCTATTTTGAGACAAATCGCTTGAAAGAAGGGGATGTGGTAAGTGTTTCCAATGCGTGTTTTACTAAATGTAGAATCGAAGTCAAAGCTAAAACACAAGCGTTTTCTGTGGTAGATTTTGTGGTAGATGCAGGGAAAGATACCACAATCTACGAAGGAGAATCTGTTCAATTACAAAGTTTTACGAATGGAGATAGTTTTATTTGGAGTCCTACATTTGGTAACTCAACTACACTAAAACCAATCGTTAAACCTAATATCACAACCACTTATACACTTGTTTCAACGTATCAAGGATGTACCTTATCGGATGCCGTTCAAGTTAAAGTACTAAAACATGCCTTGGATGCTGTAACTAGTTTTAGTCCGAATGGAGATGGTATTAATGATACTTGGTTAGTTCCATATTTAGAAGATTATCCTAATTGTGAAGTTAAAATTTATACACGTTGGGGTCAACCAGTGTTTGAAACTACTGGTTATTCCTATAAAAAATCGTGGGATGGAACTTACAATGGAAATGTGGTGGATGAAGGTGTTTATTTTTACATTATTCATTTGAGAGATTCGTTTAATAATGCTCCAATGCAGGGCACAGTAACCGTTATCCGATGAAAAAGTTCTGGACGAATATCTTTTTTCTGGTTACGGTTTTGCTGGTAAATGCACAGCAGGAAACACAATATTCGCAATGGATGTGGAATCATGTTGCGTATAATCCTGCTATTGCTGGGATACAAAATTGCTCGAAAGTTAAGACAATGAGTCGTTTGCAATGGGTAGGTTTTGAGGGTGCGCCTGTTAGTAATATGATCACTTTTACTACACCCATAAAAACAAAACGTACCCAAATGTTTAGTCCTCGTCAAGGTTTTGGTGTTAAATTTGAGCGCGATGTCATTGGTCCGTTTACAAGTAATGGTTTGTCTTTTACCTATGCGATACATTTTAATTTTACACAAGCAACACGTATTTCCTTTGGGGTGAATGTAGGTGCAAGGCAGATGACATTTTCTAATAGAAATATCACGACATTTCAAGCAGACCCAGCTACCCAAAAGAGTAGTACTTTTTACACCCCAATCGCGTGTTTTGGGACTTGGTGGGATGGAAAAAATTATTTTGTAGGATTAAGTTTGGATCAATTAAGCGCTTCTAAATGGACAGGTATGGGTGTAGAATCTTATTATCGTTTGCATTATAATTTATCGAGTGGGTTTCGCTATGCAATTAATGAGAAATACACAATTGTTCCTAATTTATTAGTTAAAAAAACCGTAAATTCTCCTATGTCTATTGATTTGAATGCCTTTTTAGATTTTAAAGATGCTTTTAAAATTGGACTTGGTATCCGAAATAACGAGTCTTTTATTGGTATGATGCAAGTGCGATTTAAAGACCAATTTGCATTTGGGTATTCGGTAGATTTTATAAGTTCCAAAATAAATACGGTGGCATTATTAACCCACGAATTATCCTTTCATTATTCTTCCTGTGAAACGAGACCAACCGATAAACTATCTTGTCCTTTATTTTAGGGTACGTGCTTGTTGAGTTTCTAAAAATTTAGTGTTTAAAACTATTACGTAGTGCAAGGAAAAACGTGCTTCTAATTACGATATTTGTTAGTCACGTAAACCACAAACTAACTAGTATGAAAAACACCTGTATCGTCTTTTTTACCGCTTGTCTGCTTTTAGTAGGCTGTGTCCCAATGAAAAAATACAATGATGTAAAAGATAAAGCACGTTTGTGTGAAGAAGAATTGAATGCATTGAAGGATAAAGCAATCAATTTTGAAACAAAATCGAATGAATTAGGGGCAACATTAAATGTTTTACAGAAAGAAGCTACGCAATTGAAATTAGACACTACTAATTTAGGCGAATTATTGCGTGATCTACGAACAAAATTTGGAAAACTAGAAGAGCAAAATAAAGCTTACGAAAAACGCATTGAAAATGATCGTGCAACGATTTCGAAAAGTGCTGGAAGTATGCAAGCAGAAATGGATGCGAAGAGCATCGAATTGCAACGTAAACAAGACGTGCTTAAAGAATTAGAAGAGGAATTGAGAGAAAAACAACGTTTATTAGCAGATCGTGAGAAGCGCGTTAATGAATTGGAAGAGATGATGCAACGCAAAGACGATGCCATTAAGATGTTACAAAAAAAGGTTGCTGATGCTTTATTGGCGTATAAAAATCGTGGGTTAACGGTAGTTAACAAAAATGGTAAAATTTATGTGAGTTTGGAGGCTAAATTATTGTTTAAGACTGGAAGTACGGATGTAGAACCAGAAGGAAAAACAGCTTTGATTGATTTGGCTAAAGTGTTAGAAAATGAAAAAGAATTAGAGATCATCGTGGAAGGTCATACCGATAGTGATAAAATGACACGTGCTGGTCATCCTAAAAACAACTGGGAATTGTCTGTTTTGCGTGCAACTTCAGTGGTTGAAATCATGACTGGAAATACTGCGATTAGTCCAACTATTTTAATGGCTGCAGGACGCGGTGAATTCCATCCAGTAGACGAATTAGACAAAGCAAAAAATCGTCGTATTGATATTATTATTTCTCCGAATTTGAATCCGTTGTATGAGTTGATTAGTAAGTAGTCTTCGACTACGCTCAGACTGACTTAGAACATTCCATTTAAACATTTTCCAATGCAAGACATATTTGATAAATTTCAGATCACAGAGCTTATAAATTCCTATACCATTCATTTAGATATTGAACGCATCGATGTATGCCGCGATTTGTTTATCGAAGATGGGAAATTGGAATTACGCATTGGAAAAGCAAAAGGAAAAGAAGAAATTGAGGCGTTATTATCTAAAATAGTTGAGTTTACTCGCGGAAAACGACACTTCATAACGAATACCTTGGTCGATTTGCACGAAGGTGGAGCTTATGCACAAAGTTATTTGTTGGTTGTTGATGCAATTGAGTCTACGAAGACAATCATGACAGGTGTATATCATGATACATTTGTACAAGAAGGTGGTGTTTGGAAGATACATACACGCAAGTTGGTAGTTGACTTGAGTTTTTAAAGTATAATATCAATACAACCATTTAGATCGGAAGGTATCGTAGCCATTGATACCTATTTTGAATCGAAACGAATGTGGTGCATGGGTAGAATTTGCACTGATTAAATACACGCCAAATTTTAATAGGTCTCTCCGAATTCTGAATTTTCGTTCCACACCTACATATATTTCTGTTTGTAAAAATTGCGTGTTTGGAATTGTCAGTATTCCGCAACCAACAGACTCTTCTAATTTTAATTTATTAATTCCCCAGATTTTATTTAAAAAGAACCCGTTGAAATGATGTATCGCATTGCCTTGCAAGTAACCCGCGGAAGTATTCATATTGGTGTCTAGGGACTGCATGGAGTTGGTAGGGTTTGAAAAGAAGAAATTATCCGACGTTCTAAAATATTTATGTTCGATTACACGTAAATCGTTTTTATATAGAAATTGACCAAACGTAAGTTTGAAAAAGAAATCTCCGAAGGTTCTCAATTTTCGTTCATCTGTTACGCGAAATTCTAAAAAGCCAAAATTGGATTGTCCTCCAAAAAGGGAAGGAATTCCGACGTTAAATTTTGCTGCAACGGTTGGCCATTTGGAACCAATAACTACTTTCCGATTATTTTTGATGAGGTATTTTTGTTGGTGGTGGTATTCAAAATCGGCAGTTAATAAACTTATTTTATAGCCTTCAAATGGGGTAGGTTTAGCGAATGTTCCAAAGCCATCCACCCAAGCAGGATATTTGATGCCTTCGATAGAACTTCTATTAGAATATAAAAAGGAATTTTCCAGGTAAAGTCCGTTTAAAATTTCCATACGGTGGGTCAGTTCCAATTTTTGATTTCGAACGCGATTACCTGGACCCCAAGTTCCTACAATACTTTGGTAACTATTAATGAAATCGTACATATCTCCTCCTTTGATTTGGATGCGTGATGCGCGATTTGGATTATAGAGATAGGCCAGTGTTAGTTCCCCTTTTACATCGTGATTCGAAAATCCATAATCTATCAATGGTTCAATGTTAAAACCTTTCCCGTTTTTGAACTTCTTATTATATTTTACAAAAAAGCGATGTCTGTAACCACCAACACCAAGTGGAACAATTTGCGTAGCCAATGAACTAATCCACAAGCTGTTTCCTTTGTATGTGTTTTTAAATCCTACCCCATACCAAAGTATATCCATAAAGGATACTGCATTATAAACACTGTCTTTTCGGAGTAAAAACGTATCCGAATGTTGTACTTGAAATATACTATCTTGTTTAGCAAAAAACACACTATCCCTGGTAGTAAGTTGTATTGGACGAATAGAATCCCAATACGTTTTTTTTTGAACTAATGCTTTATCCTCATAGGTAACAGGCTCTAACCAAAATTTAGTTGGTTTTTCATCCATCTGTTTTGTGAAGTTGGAATAGTTGATTCTTGAATTCCCAAAAACAAGACTTTTCCCTTCATTTGTTATATAATTGAATTCGCGTTGCGTCGGAAATAAAAACGAATCTTTTAGTTCATATTTCCCTTTGATTTCCATAGACTTGAAGAATGGTAAAGCACTAGTATTTACAATTAAATCGTAGGATTCTAGTGTAAATGTGTTGTCTATAATCCATAAACGTCCTTGAAATAATGCTTCGTTATCAAAAATAGGGTCTATGCGAATTTCGTATACCGTCTGATTCAAAGTATTGATAGTGACATTTTCTAGGTAAAACGCGTAATAAAGAAATGCGTTTGCATTTAAAGGAGAAATGATTGGACGTTCACAAATACTTGGAGCGTAAATTAAGTTCGTGTAAAGATTTATATCGGATTCTTTATATCCTTTAATAAATACAAATGGGTTTACACTTATGGAAAAATTTGGCATAATGGATTCATCTCCCATCATGTTAGGTCTCGATTTTCCACCATCGGAACCCATTACAAAAAGTATGTCTTCTGCGTAATTCAAATAGCCATGGAATACATCTTTATAGTTACCATTCGTTTTATAGTAACTCGTAGCATTCCATTCTAGTTGATCAATGCGCTTTGTTTCTTTTACATCTTTCTGAATGGTGTCATCTACTTCTTTATCCAATGTAGTAAAACAGTAGGTTTCTACCGAATAATTTTTTAGTTGATCTGCATAGAATTCGCGTTTTTCAATCACTTTTTTCATGACTTCTTTCCCGCGTTGTTTTTTGGATTTAAGTATAATATGCACTTCTTCCATTTCTTTTTCACGCTCGGGTGTTGTCACCTGGGCTTGTGTGAAAGCAGCATGAACTAGAAACAGTATAAATAGAGAAAGAAATTTCAACGTGTGTAATTTTTTAGCGAAAATATACTTTTTCATTTAGTTAGTAGAGCGATTAAGAATATTAAACGTATAAATAGGATATTTTCTTACATTTATGGTGACTTTTATCTATCGCTTTTATATTTGAAATTAAATTTAACCATAGCGCAATTTACATCTGCCATTCAGGCAAATCAAGTTATAGGATCTTATACCGATATATTACATCGTGTTGCTTATGACACCCGTAAATTGTCGGATACACAAAACACTGTTTTTTTTGCTTTACCTGGAAAATTTAGAGATGGTCTAAGTTTTATTGCAGATGCCTATCAAAAAGGAGTGCGTGTTTTTGTGGTAGACGCAAGTTTTGGTATAGAAACATTTTCGGATGCGTGTTTTTTAGTGGTAGATTCACCGTTGAAAGCACTTCAAAAATTAGCAACTTTTCATCGCAATCAATTCTTACTTCCTGTTTTTATTATCACAGGAAGTGTAGGAAAAACAATAGTTAAAGAATGGCTATATCACTTGCTTTCATCTACTAAAAAAATAGTTAGAAGTCCAAAAAGTTTTAATTCTCAATTGGGTGTTGCCCTTTCTTTGTTGGAAATCAACGAAACACACGAAATGGCATTGATAGAAGCTGGTATTTCTGCACCAAATGAGATGCAAAGCTTGGTAGAAATGATTCAATCTACGTATGGAATTTTCACCGCATTTGGTCGTGCACATTCATACAACTTTGAAACGAAAGAGCAACATTTAGCTGAAAAATTAAAAGCATTTGAAACCTGTGAAATGACTTGGTTTTCAGAAGATATTTTATTGAATAGTAATCAGTTAAATTCAATTAGAGGTGTGGTACAACTTAATGATTCAACGAAAGAATTAGTAGATTTAAATCCATTTAACGATGCGGTTAGTAAGCGTAATTTAGAATTGGTTGTTGCTATCGCTCTTTACTTTGAAAAAAATAGTGAAATACTTAAAGAACGTATCAAGACTTTGCCGCGTTTGGCTTTGCGTATGGAAACTTTCGAAGGGATTAATCAAACTACCATTATTAATGATTCGTACAACTTGGATTTAGACGCCTTGGTGCAATCGTTGGAATATCAATTAAGTATTTCGGAACACAAGCAGCGCGTTGCAATTATAGCTACTACCGGTTTTTCGCAGGAGCAAATTCAGGAAGTGAAAGAGGTAGTTGCTGGTTTTAAACTGAATGCTGTGTATTATTTGGAGGAAGGCACAGAAATTCCGGTTACAGAAATATCTAACGCAACCGTACTTATTAAAGGAACACGTTCCGCGCAACTTCAAAAATTAGTCCGATTATTTCAATTGAAAAAGCATAAAACAACTTTAGAAATAGATTTATCTGCTGTTAAGCATAATATAGAGGTTTATCGCACATATTTACCAAATACGTGTAAAATTTTAGCGATGGTGAAAGCCTCTTCGTATGGTTCAGGAGCCATAAAAATTGCACAATACCTCCAAAAAAACGGCGTTAATTATTTAGGCGTAGCCTATGCAGATGAGGGAGTAGAATTGCGCAAACATGGGATAACTGTCCCAATTTTAGTCATGAATGCGGAAGAAGATGGTTTTGATGATATTATTCAGTATCAATTAGAACCAGCAATCTATTCTTTTAAGATGTTAGATGATTTTATTAAGGTATTAATTCGAGAAGGCCTTGAAAATTATCCGGTGCATGTAAAGTTTGATACAGGTATGCGACGTTTGGGATTTGAACAGGCTGATTTAGATGAACTTATTGCGATTTTACAAACACAACCAGAAATAAAATTACAAAGTGTATATAGTCATTTAGCAGATGCAGATAATGCTCAAAATTTCACTTTTACACATGGTCAAATTGAAAAGTTCAACGAAATTATTCGTTATTTAGATGCAACTATTTCCTATCCATATATTAAGCATATTGCTAATTCTGAAGCAATTGCAAATTATCCTTCTGCCCATTTAGATATGGTACGCTTGGGGATTGGTATGTATGGCTATAGTTCGAATGCGCAAGTACAAGCGTCCCTACAATCGGCTGTTGCATGGAAAAGTGTGGTTACGCAGGTAAAAACCATTCAGACAGGAGAATCTGTAGGTTATGGGTGTACTTTTGTTGCCCAAAAAACAATGAAAATTGCCGTAATACCTATTGGTTATGCAGATGGTTTTAGAAGAACTTTAGGCAATGGGGCAGGTGGAATGGTTATCCATGGTGTATTTTGTCCGGTAGTTGGTAATGTGTGTATGGATATGACGATGATCGACGTCTCTAATGTGGAAGTTTTGGAGGGAGATGCCGTTGAAATCATAGGCGAACATCAATCTTTATCCGCCTATGCTAAAAAAATGAATACGATACCCTATGAAGTGTTGACGTCTGTTTCGTCACGTGTACATCGGGTGTACGTGGAATCGTGATTATTTTATAGGGATATATTTTTATTATAGGTAGGGATATTTTTATTGCAGTAGGGATATTTTTTTTATTGTATGTAGGGATGTTTTTTATTGTATGTAGGGATGTTTTTATTGTATGTAGGGATAGGGCATGCCCTATCCCTACATACATCCATATATAATTCGAATATATAATAAAAACAAAAAATTATTTATCCAATAATTCCAATCCCAAATGGGTGCCTTCCGTATGTAAAATATGTTCTGCTTTTTCGATTTCTTCTAAAGGACCTTTTACTATTACTAAGAAACGCCCTTCTTTGATATGCTCTTCGTATTTCACGATATTATCATTTTTAAATCCAGCAGCGGTTAATACACTAAAAATACCTGTTCCAACAACGCCAATTTCTAGTCCTGCGATTGCACCAACTAAAGCCCCAGCTCCAAAAAGGAATCCTAAACCTGGAATAGCGAATACACCAATGCCTGAAAGTAAGCCTAAGGTGGACGTAGCAACAACCCCAATTGCAGTTGTTTTGATACGCATATCTGTTACAGATTTTACGTGCACATGGTCATCGATAATTTCAGCTTGACCAATCAAGGAAGTATGTTCCATGTTGAAATTAGCTTCTTTTAATTTTCCTAAAGCTTCTACCGCTTTTTCATGGTTATCGTATATAGCAACTTGTGATCTCATCGTAGTATACAATTTATATAGTACAAAGTTAGGAAAGAGTGGAGTATTAAAATGTGATGTAGGTCAGTTAAATTGAAGTGTTATAAAATAAAAAACCCTGTCCATTGCTGAACAGGGTTACATTTTATGTTTTAGATAAATTATTCTAAAATAATTTGTTTACTTTGAATGCTTTCATTATTTGCATCTTGGATATGTAGTATATACATTCCTTTAGCACCTACTGTTTTTAAAGAGACATCCATTGTGTTTCCAGTCATCTTTTGATTATACACTTCTTTTCCTTCTACATTTAGGATACGAAGTGTGTTTCCTTGTGCATTTTTAATCGTCACTATATCTTTCGTTGGGTTAGGATATACAATTAGCATTTCTTTATTAATTTCTAAAATACTTAAAGCTGCACCATATGCTAAGGATTTTTCTTGCGTATTTGCTACGATATCCATTGTTCCTTTAACGTCTGTGTTTGTTAGGATTGGAATAATTAAAAATGGTTCATTTACGGTAATTGGTTTAGTAGATGCTAAACCAAGGTTGTAAGTTGTTGCATTTATATTCGTCGCCAAAATTACATTTTTATCGCTAACTTCTGGTTGACCAAAAGCATTGAAATTTTCCTTGAAATAGACATTAAAACCATACAATGTACCAGTTGTTCTAAATACTAATTGGTTTCCTTCTTTGCTAACTGTCACATCTGCTGTTGGTGCATCACCACCACGTTTCTTCGCATCTGCTGGGAAAGTAGAAATCAATTTTGCTGAATATTGTAAAATCAAAGAAGCATCATTTGCAGTCACATTTCCAACCGTATCTACGTTTGCTACTGCTAATCTCCAATTGGACCAAGGTAAAGGATCCATTGTTGGTAATGGGTTTAAACCTACAGAGTATTGCAATGCCAAAGCTGCATCATACGCTTGTACTGATTTGTTTGTATCAATATCTCCAAATAACGTTGGTAATACTGTAAAACTTGGATTTTGTGTAGGTGTTGCAACAATACCATTTCCACCTAAATCTTTACCTGTAGCTAAATTTACATTTACTGCTCCGTTTCCTTTCTCAACTACCCACCAGTAGGTATAAGTTGTATCATTCACTTTGGTTAAATTAGAATTAGCTAAGGTATTTTGACCTGTTAAATTCAATTGAGGAACTGGTGAAACCGCCATTTTTTCATTGAATTTTACCGTAATTAAAAGGGAATCTCCTTTACGCGCTGGATTCACGGAATATGTGATTTTTGCCGTTGGAGGGATACCATCAATCGTAACTACCGTGTCACTTTTTAAACTTGTAATGGTTGTGGTGTTATACAAGAAATTAGACAAACCAAAAATTCCTTGTCCTAATGTATTGTTGGATTTAAATTTCAATTTCATCAAACTTCCTGCACCATTTAATGCTGTTTGAGACATGTAGCTAATAGATAGTTTTCCGTTTTTAGTACTATTTACTACCACACTTCCATTGGTGTTTAATGTTCCAACCAAATTATTACTCAAATAGGTATAACGTGTTGTGTCGTAGGAAAAATCTGTTTGATAAGCAATTACATTATCACTCGTATTCAACGTTTCAGTGCTGATGGATAATTGTAAGGTGTCATTTTGTTTTACGCTTGCTGGAGCATCTACGAAGACTTTGGTGGATGCTATTGTAGATTGCGAACCACCGTTGTATAAGTTAGTGATTTCTTGTTCGCTTAGTGCGCGGTTATAGATGGCTATGTCGTCTATTAAACCATTATAGAAGCTTAAATCTGAAATACCTGGATAGCCTGGAAAACAACCAATTGTTAAAGGTTGACCAACATTACCATAACAATTTTTATTTATACTTGTATTGGTTTTTGTTAGAACACCGTCAGTATAAAGTTTTATTAAATTGTTTTTTGAATCCCATACAATCAACAAATGATGCCAGTTTCCATCTATTACACTCGAATTAGATTTGCTGTATGATTCATTAACACAATTATTATTATGAGAAACTGACCTCCAATCTCCAATGCTATCAACAAATAAACTGTTTTTGTACCAAAAATAACCTGGATATCCTCCATTTTTTCCTCGATCAGACATAATTGTTGTAGCTCCAACTTTAGTATTAATCCATACAGACGTACTTTGATCTGTAAAATCATTTGTTAAAATGGTGTTTTGAATTACAATTTTTTCAGCTCCATTAAATTTATAGGCATTATTGGCTTTTCCAATTCTATCAGCTGTCAAAGCCGCACCATTCACAGTGCCATGATTTCCATTCCCTGACTCATCATTCGCATTCCCATTAAATGGCCACCAACCAACTAAGCCATTTGTAGGTACATAATTCGGCACATTTTGCGCGAAAATTGATGATATACTTAAAAAAAGTACTGTTACAAAAAGTAATTGTTTTTTCATATTTATTTGTTTTTAATTTCTACTCTATTTTTTTTAGCTTTTCAGATACCGCTATCTTACAAAATAAACCTAAACCACTGAAATATAAGTTCAGTTTAAAAAATTCTTATTTATTTAATTTCTAAATATATAGATAATTTTCTGTTTACATTGTTTTCTGCACAAATATAATTAATTCTATTATAAGGTGTATTTTTTAATAGAGTACTTTTTGAATCTTAGAATTTTCAATTTTGAGCATGGACCAAAAAGTTGATTATTCAGAATCCTATAAAGCAATTGCTTTGCGCTTGAAAGAGTTACGTAAAGCAAAAGGATATAAAAATTACGAGCACATTGCTTTTGAATTGAATATGTCGCGTTCTGCCTATTGGCGTTTGGAGTCTGGTGCCAACTTTGAATTAAAAACACTCATTCGAATTTGCGAATTATTTAAAATTACCTTGGCAGAATTTTTTGAGGGAATTTCTTTTCCGAAGTGAGGAGGGACCGAGGGCGGTGATAAACAAAAGAGAACAGAACCACTCAAATAAAATCTAATCGTAATAAATAAGTTATATCCCTAATTAGTTAAAATAAATTTAAAGTTTTTAGGGTTATACCCATAAAAAGCTTTAAAAATGGATAAGAATATAGGGTTATAACCCTAAAAATAAATGGCGTTAATTTCCTAGTTGATACAAATATTTGCTCGTTTTTGTTGTCTGGCAACAAGATTATTGCAGAGTTTATATATTTTTAATACATTTGTTGAATGCCTGAAATAAGTAGATTTTACGGAATAATAATTTATATGTTCTTCAATGATCATAACCCTCCTCATTTTAAGGTAAAATATTCAGAATTTGAAGCAAATATTTTAATTGAGAATGGTTCCATTTTGAATGGAGATTTTCCTATTAGTAAACTTAAACTTGTTTCTGCTTGGGCTGAAATTCACAAAGAAGAGTTATTAGAAATGTGGAATTCAAAAGATTTTCATAAAATCGAACCATTAAGATAAAAATGTATAAAGTAACCAACATATTCATATTAGACGCATTTCAAATTCAGTGTACTTTTAACACTGGAGAAACGAAACTGTTAGATGTATCAAAATCGTTAGATATAAAAAATAAGTTTGTCCAAAAATTAATGGATAACAACACCTACAAAGCTGCAAAAATTGGTTCTTTTGGAGAAATTTACTGGGAAAACGTAGGCGAAATGAAGGATTATGATGGGACTATAATTGCTTGTGCTTACGACATTAGCCCGGAATTTGCTTATTATCATTCGACAAAAATCTAATTGGGATAAAATACCCCTTAAAAATTTCCCTCTTCATTCTTTATCCCTTACCTTTGTAAGGTATGGAACAACAATTAAGACCAATTACCGACTGGTTACCGATCACCAAACAGGAAGTTGAAAAACGTGGATGGGACGATGTAGATGTCGTTTTAATCTCCGGTGATGCCTATGTAGATCATCCTGCATTTGGAACGGCTGTTATTGGCCGTATCATCGAAGACGAAGGTTTTCGTATTGCGATCGTTGCGCAACCGAACTGGAAAGATGATTTGCGCGACTTCAAAAAGTTTGGTAAACCAAAGTATTTCTTTGGGGTTACCGCTGGTTGTATGGACTCGATGGTGAACCATTACACAGCGAATAAACGTTTACGTTCCACGGATGCTTATTCACCTGGAGGAGAAGCGGGCTATCGACCAGATTATGCTACAATCGTTTATTCAAATATATTAAAAGAATTATATCCAGATGTTCCAATTTTAATTGGTGGCATCGAAGCTTCTTTGCGTCGTGTTACTCACTACGATTATTGGAAAGACCAATTGATGCCTTCTGTTTTGGTGGATTCCAAAGCCGACATGTTGGTATATGGAATGGGCGAACAACCCTTGCGCGAAATGTTGCGTTTATTGAAAAAAGGCGTTCCATTTTCTTCTTTGAAGACATTAAAACAAATTGCATTTTTACAACCGAAAGAAGAAGAATTACCGAAAAATAAACAATGGGAAACGGTTGAATTGGCAAGTCATGAAGTTTGTTTAGAGGATAAAATTAAGTATGCGGCGAACTTCAAAATAGTAGAGGTTGAGTCTAATAAATGGGAAGCGAACCGTATTATTCAACACGTTGGAAATGAAACCTTGGTAATTAATCCTCCATACAAAACCATGGAAGAAAAGGAAATTGATAAATCCTTTGACTTACCGTATACGCGTATGCCGCATCCAAAATACAAAAAGCGTGGCGCTATTCCTGCGTATGACATGATTAAGTTTTCGATCAACATGCACCGTGGATGCTTTGGTGGCTGTAGTTTCTGTACGATTTCTGCACACCAAGGGAAATTTATTGCGTCGCGTAGCGAGAAATCAATTTTAAAAGAATTAGAACAAGTTACCAGTCACCCAGAATTTAGAGGATACATCTCTGATTTAGGTGGACCTTCGGCGAACATGTACAAAATGAAAGGTAAAGATGAAGCGATTTGTAATCGTTGTTCGAGTCCTAGTTGTATACATCCCGTAATTTGCTCGAATTTGGACACTTCCCACAAACCGATGACGGAACTCTACAAAAAAGTAGACCAACATCCGAAAGTGAAAAAAGCATTTATTGGTTCAGGGATACGTTACGATTTATTGGTGGATGATTTCAATAAAAATAACGAAGACGGAAACCACGACGAATACATCGAACAAGTTGTAAAACACCATATATCTGGACGGTTAAAAGTTGCGCCAGAACATACTTCAGATGCTACTTTGCGGGTGATGCGTAAACCTTCGTTTTCGTATTTCCATAAATTCAAGGAAAAATACGATGCGATTTCTGCGAAACACAATTTAAATCAACCATTGATACCGTATTTCATATCTTCACATCCAGGGTGTGAGGAAGAAGATATGGCGAATTTGGCAGCAGAAACGAAAGATATGGGCTTTCAATTGGAGCAGGTACAAGACTTTACTCCAACCCCAATGACGGTTGCTGAAGTAATTTATTATTCAGGGGTACATCCATATACCTTAAAACCGATTAAAACCGTTAAAACCAAGGAGGAAAAATTGAATCAAAATCGTTTCTTCTTTTGGTACAAACGTGAAAATAGGGATTGGATCAAAAATTGTTTACAAAAAGCAAACCGTCCAGATTTAGCTGAAAAGTTATTGGGATCCGAAAATCACAAACAACCGAAGAAAGAGGTTCCAGAATGGTTAGCGAAACGTAGGAAACGTTAAAACCAAACTGTAATATTTCCAGTTAAAACAAATGCGTTATTTTTATTGGTGGATTGTTGGTTTGTAAACATTGGGTATTGAGTATAAAATTGTCGTGCATCGATGCGAAAAAGTGCATGCTCTTGAATAGTAATATTATAACAAAGTCCTGTACTTAATATTCCTATTTTTTCATTTTTTAGTTGATTAATAATCATACAATTTTGCGGATCGTTAAAGTATTCGATACGTCCTGCTAGGTTTTGTTTTTCTGAAAATTTCCATTTTGCTGAAAGATTCGCTTGCCACCAAAATGCGTGTTTTCGGTTTGAAAATTCTTGCACCCCCGCATACATACAAGTAATAAAATTTAATTTTTTAGTTGGCGAGGAAATCCAGTACAAATCCGAAAAATAGCGCATTCGAAAAGATGGATTTATTGCGCTACGTTCATCTCCAACATAGGTATTCCAATTAATTAAGTGCGATTCATTTGGTCGAAATTCTAGTTGTGTAGCAAATGATTTTCCGGAATTTTGATCCGTGATTTGTTGCCAACCATTTAAAATATAGGTATATAGATTCCATTTTGAAGTTAAAGGAATACTTACTTTTAGCCCCGTTAAGTAATAGGGTACATTTTCTGCAGATAAACTGCGTGTATACATAAAGTGATCTTTGGAGATAGCACTTTCATTGGTAAATGGAGAACCTAGGATTCCGGATTCCAGCCAAATATTTCTTTTTTTAGATAAACAAATCCCAACAGATGCTTCTACTAAATTTTTAAATAATCCTTTTTCGTTGGAATAATTAGCATTCATATAAGTGCCAAAGCCCGGTACAAAGCGCGCTCTAACATGTGAATCGGTATAACGTAAGTCTAAATAAGCGAGATTTATGGAAAAATCATTGTGATTATCAGCTGAAACTAAATATGGGATAGTTCCATCTTTTGGTTGGTTAAAACCAAAAGAATAATAGGTGTCTAGGTAACCACCAATCGTCACATTTTTAATTTTTTCACCGCCAAGAGTATCCATTAAGCCGGTATTAGTTACTTGACTAAACAAGCATTGTGTTATAATAAGGAATGGTAGTAGTATTTGTAATTTTCTCATGAATCAAATGTAAATAATTAAATAATAAGTTATATCTAAATTTTTTTCATGTTCAAAATAAGAATTTATTAACACCTACTACTCAAAACTTTATCCATTCATTTTTAGGAAACATCCATGATTTTGAAATATCTTCGTAGCATCAAAAACAGGTATTATGGTTACAATGACGGAAGATGCAATCAAACAAGAGATTACGGAATTAAAAACAAAATTAACAGGAAATTTATTCGAAGATGGTGAAACAATGCAAGCTATCTATGAATTGAAAAAACACTTATATCCAGCAATTGAATTCAACCCAACAGCGGAAGAGGACGAGGATGGTTGTCTTTATTGTGGAAGCTAATTCTAAAACATCTTCAAATTTTAAAAGGTGTTTCGATTTTTCGAACACCTTTTTTGTTTTACAAACATTTCAATCTTGAAAATATCCATTCTTACACAAATTATTTTTTAGATTTGCTTGTATCTTTGAATTATGAAAAGTGCAATCGCCTCGAGCAAATTTGGAATTTGGATACAAAGTAAATCGAAATATTACAAAAATAAATATGTAGTAACACTTTTCATTTTTTCATTTTACGGAATGTTTTTGGATGATGTAGATATTTTTACCATCATTTCGCAAAACATTAAATTAAGTAATATGAAAGAAGAAAAAGCGTTAGTGGAAGCAAAATTAGCGAAGACTAAAAACACCCTAGATAAATTGCGTTACACTTCCGAATTAGAGGCTTATGCTCGTGAAAATAAGCTTTTCAAAAAAGATGACGAAGATATTTTTATAATTACCTATAAGTAATTAATCTTCTGTTCGATACGGCGAACATAAAAATAAATTACCCCGTTGTGCATAAAAAGCGTCTTCCGCTACATTATGAATCTGTATCCCTGGAAAATAATACATGGCAATTTGGAGGTAATTATATTTATATTTTGCCATCTGCATAGCACCTTCTTGACACAAACCTACGCCGTGTCCGTATCCTCTTCCTCGAATTAACACCTCTTTCCCGTCCAAGTAATTGCTGAAGTAGGTGGATTTTAATTTAAATTCTTGACGGATATCGCGTAGTGGAATTCCTAAAATTGGATGGTGGTAAAAAGCTAAACGTTCTGTTTGTGTGAAGTTAAAAACTAATGGACCTAAAATCGAATCATCTATTGGATAATTATACCGTTTTATTAAAAAATCAGCCCATTGTTGTTTTGGAATACGCTTTTCCCAAGTTGCCTGTTTTGTATAGATACAAAATGTGTCTTTAAATGTGTTTAGATACTCTACTCGATTGTTCCAAATGTAGTCTGCTTCACTGGTTTGTCCGCCACAATTCGCATGAAAATATGCATCCACTAAATTACCGCGTTCATCTTCCATCATCTCATTTTCGGTTGCTCTCACTGCTTTTTCAATATCCGGTGTAAAACGCAGTTTGTAATGGTATGCTTGACAATGTACACGGTCACATAAATTGAATCCTTCTTTCACATGTTTAGAGAGATATTTTAACGCATACGTACGACTCATTAACGCTTGTACTTTGTAATACTCAATTTCTTTTCCAGTACCTCCTTCCGATTCAACAACCCCAGCTAAATAATTATTGAAATTTGCCACATTGACTAATGTCAGTCCTTTTAATCCGGGTATAATTTCAAAATCATCTTGATATTTTCGTGTTTTAACAGTTGGTATCGTCGGTGTAAGTTCGATACTTGCATTTTCTTCGTTGGCGATTAGTGATATTTTATCAAAAATTCCTTGTGAAATAATTCCGATAAATAATTCTAAGCGTTTATCCGTAGTTTGTTGAATTTCAATATATCCCTCGTTTATGAGTTCTCCTACATAAGATGTGTCCGCGAAAACACTGTAATTTGTTCCGTCATGTGCAAATACAATCCTTTGAATATCATTATCACGGTATACGCCGATACGAATTTGTTGTCCAAACGAAATCAGCGAAAGAAAACAAAGAAAAATAAATATAAATAGTGCTTTCACGCGACAAAAATACAAGAATTTCTTGGCTTGAATTCACTTTTAGGAAATGTTCTATCCGCGAATATTTCTATACTTTCGCGACGAACAACACATCTTTTTAGAAAAAAAAATAAAAAGTTTTTTATTTTACCTTGTAAATTCAGCAATTAATATATTTTTGCCAAAGATTAAGCATTCAACAATAAATAATAGGAAATTTTTAGATTATGTCGAAAAAACGTGCGATAGTTAGTTATGACAAGCTTTCAGAAGACATGAAAGACCGATTAGAAGATGCATTTCCAGACGGATTTGGTGGTGGTATGACGCAAATCAAAACGCCTACAGGAGAAACATTAGATGCGCTTTTATGGGAAACAGATGAAATTATTTACTTGATTAAATTAAATAAAGTAAATAAAAAACCGGTAGTTATTCCACAAGAGGAGGATGAGGAAGAAGAGGACGATATCGATGATATTGAAGAGGAAGAAGTAAAAGTAGAAGAAGCAGAGGATGTTGCAGATGATGAGGAGGATGATTTCGACGAACCAGCAGACGAAGAAGAGGATTCTGACGAAGAATAATCTCACTAAAGCATATAGTAAAGCTATCTCATTTTGAGGTGGCTTTTTTTGTGCTCATAAATTAAAATACGAAAAAATTACTTTTTTAGCAAGAGTCTACATCTTCTTTGTTGTGCTTAATTTTAAGTAACAAACTTGAAAATTAGCATGAGTCTACAACATCAGATAGCATTAACCTTACTTACTGGCGGAGGAAAGAAGAAAATCCGAAAAATTTTAGCACATTTTGAAGATAGCGCAGATTTTTTTAAAGCAAGCAAACATCGTTTAAAAACAATTCCAGGAATCGGGGAGAAATTCTTACAGCAATTAGACCGAAATACGGCCCTTCGCGAAGCTGAAAAATACACGAAGTATTTTGACCAACATCGGATCGAAACCTTATTTTATAAAGACGATGCTTTTCCCTATCGTCTGAATCAATGTGACGACGCTCCTGTTTTGATGTATAAGATGGGTAAAATGACGTGTAATGCGACACGGCTAGTGTCCATTGTAGGAACACGAAATGCAAGCAGCTATGGTCGTAAAATATGTGAAGAACTAATACATTCCTTTGTAGGCAAGGATATTGTTGTGGTAAGTGGATTAGCCTACGGAATAGATATCTACGCACACAAATTATGCACGGAATTAGGAATACAAACGATTGGCGTGCTTGGACACGGTTTGGACCGCATTTATCCACAAGCACATACACCAATCGCGCAAAAAATGCTCGAAAATGGTGGCCTACTGACAGAATTTCTTCCAGGAAGTAAACCTGATCGTGAAAATTTTCCCATGCGTAATCGTATTGTGGCTGGTATGTGTGATGCAACCATCGTAATTGAAAGTGGCGAACGCGGTGGTTCTTTAATAACAGCAGAGTTAGCTAATGATTATGCGCGTGATGTATTTGCTTTTCCAGGCGATATAACGCGAGAATACTCCAAAGGTTGTAATTATCTCATCCAAATAAATAAAGCGCATCTCATTACGTCTTCGGATGATTTTTTTGAAATGATGGATTGGAAGGATACTCCTAAAACAGAAAATAAGCAATTACAACTCTTTGCAGAGCTTGATGAGCAAGAACAAAAAATTGTAGGCTTATTAAAAGAAAGTCAGGAAGTCAGTTTAGATGTGTTGGCAATTAAAACGGAAATTCCAGTGCGCTTGATGAGCGGAATTTTGTTGGGATTAGAATTAAAAGGGGTGGTTAAAGCCTTACCAGGGAAGCGGTTTGGTTTGTGAGAATCACCCTTTCACCAACTCAATTACCGTAATTTCCGGTAATATCCCAACCCTTCCTGGGAATCCTAAAAAGCCAAATCCACGGTTTACATAGATGTATTGCCCTTCTTTTGGATATAATCCCGCCCATTGTGGGTAGATGTATTTCACTGGGCTCCATTTGATTCCGGGAATTTCGATACCAAATTGCATTCCATGGGTATGACCTGCTAAGGTTAAGTGCACTTTTTTCTCGTGAGGTACCGTCACTGCTTCCCAATGGGATGGGTCGTGGGATAATAATACTTTAAACGTTGAGTCTTCAATCGGAGCAATGGCTTTATCCAAATCTCCATGTTTCACAAATCCGCGTTTCCCCCAGTTCTCTACGCCAATCAACGCGATTTTTTCTCCGTCTTTCTCCAAATGCAAACTTTCATTCAGTAACAAACGGAAACCAATTTTACCATGCACCTCTTTTAAATCTTGCAAGTTTTTCGCTTTTGCTTCTTCTGACGGCCATTGTACGTAATCACCATAGTCATGATTACCCAAGATTGAAAACTTCCCGTGTGGCGCATCTAATTGCGAAAAATGCTCTATCCAAGGATCCATTTCGGTTGCTACATTATTTACTAAGTCACCCGTAAAAACAACGACGTTACTTTTTTGTGCATTTGCTAGTTCAATTCCTCTTCGAACTGCTGCCACATCGTCCAACGAACCAGAATGTATATCCGAAAGTTGCGTGATTTTAAATCCATGAAAAGCATCCGGTAAATCTTTGAATGCAATTTTTACATTGTGCACGCGATAATCGTATTTTCCTTTGATCATTCCCCAAGCAGTTCCGATAAATGGAATAGCTGCTACTCCCAATGCAACTTGACTTACAAATTTTCGTCGTCCCCACATGTGTAAGTCTTCCGAACCAATAACATGACGCATTTTTTGAATGCCTACATATCCTCCTTGAATCAACCGAACAATGTCTTCAATCAATAAAAATGGAGTCACGATGATTTTTGGAGCTAAGGAAAGAACAGCTAAACCCATGATGTAACTTCCACCTTTTGGAGGTCCACCCGCCATTTTACCGGATGCACCTACGTAGATGATAATCACCATTAATACGATGTCAAATAACCAATAGGCATAGTTTACATAGACTGCTTTGGGTCCTGTAAAAACCGTTTTCATTGCTTGAAAAACGTATAAATCAACCAATAACCAAATGGCAATAAAAATTAAAAAGCGAAAAATCATAGGTAAGCATTATTAAGAATGATTAAAGATAAGAAAAGGAAAAAGAGGAGTGGCAATAAAATCGATGAAGGGGGAAATAAAGTGGATGGAGGTGAATTATAAAACAAAAAATGGCCGCAAAATTTGCGACCATCCTATCATTTATCTCAATCAATCTTAATTCTTCACCAACCCAATCTTCGCATCTCCTTCTTCCACTAAATCCACGATTAACGCTTCACCGTCAAATGAACCAAATGAAATTTCTGTAGCTAACACCTCATTGCAAACATACTCTTCATTTTGCGCAATGGCAGCTTGAATTTCACTCGCACATTCTACGGTCAAACGAATTTTATCTGTCACTTCCAAACCAGAATCTTTACGTAAATTTTGTACGCGGTTTACTAACTCACGCGCAATACCTTCCGATTTTAATTCTTCAGAAATTGTAATGTCTAAGGCAACCGTTAATCCGCCTTCGGTACTTACCAACCATCCTGGGATGTCTTGTGCTAAGATTTCAAAGTCGTTGATGTCTAACACGATGTTTTCTCCATCGATGTCGCCCGACCAACCTTGGTTTTTCTCAACAATAGCAATGTCTTCTGCGGTCATTTTGCCAACTAACGCAGCGATAGACTTCATTTGTTTACCGTATTTCGGACCAATCGTTTTAAAGTTGGGTTTGATGCTTTTTACCAACACCCCACTTCCTTCTTCTAATAAACGTAATTCTTTCACGTTTACTTCCGATAAAATCAACTCTTTCACATGCGTAATGTTGTCTGAGAATGTTTGATTTAAGGTAGGAACCATAATCGTTTGTAGCGGTTGACGTACTCGAATACGTTCTTTCTTACGAATACCTAATACCAAAGAAGAAACACGTTGTGCGATGTCCATTTGTGTTTCTAATGCTTTATCAATCAATGCTGTATTTACTTTCGGGAAGTCTGCTAAATGTACAGAAATCACATCGTGACGTTTCGTAACAGCATTTAAATCGCTGAATAGTTGATCCATAAAGAATGGTGCGATTGGCGCTCCTAAAATGGAGACAGTTTCCAAACAGGTATACAATGTTTGGTAAGCCGACAATTTATCTTTCGAATCATCGCTTTTCCAGAATCTTCTACGACACAAACGCACATACCAATTCGATAATTGATCCGTTACGAAATCTTGAATCAAACGGCCTGCTTTTGTTGGCTCGAATGTCTCATACGCTTCATCCACATTTTGAATCAAGGAATGAAGTTGTGAGATAATCCAACGATCAATTTCTGGTCGCTCGTTGATGTCTAAATCTGCTGCAGCATAATCAAACCCATCGATATTCGCATACAATGTAAAGAACGAGTAGGTGTTGTATAACGTTCCGAAGAATTTACGTTGCACCTCTGTAATTCCGTCTAAGTCAAATTTTAAGTTATCCCATGGTTGTGCATTGGTAATCATGTACCAACGAGTCGCATCTGGACCAAATTTATCTAAAGTCGTAAATGGGTCCACAGCATTTCCTAAACGTTTCGACATTTTTTGTCCGTTTTTGTCTAACACTAATCCATTAGAAATAACGTTTTTGTAGGCTACTTTGTCGAATACCATCGTCGCAATGGCGTGAAGGGTATAGAACCATCCACGTGTTTGGTCTACACCTTCTGCGATAAAGTCTGCTGGGAAACTCGCGTGATTGTCGATGTATTCTTTATTTTCAAATGGATAGTGCCATTGTGCATACGGCATCGAACCAGAATCAAACCAAACGTCGATTAAGTCAGCTTCGCGTTGCATAGGTTTACCAGTCGCAGAAACTAAGGTAATTGTATCTACATAGTTTTTATGTAAATCGATTTTTGCATAGTTTTCGTTTGACATATCACCTATAACAAAGTCAGCCAATGGGTTTGTTGCCATTACACCCGCTTGTACTGCTTTATCGCATTCGTTTTTCAATTGCTCTACCGAAGAAATGATGATTCGTTCATCGCCTTCTTTTGTCGACCAAATTGGAATTGGGATACCCCAATAACGCGATCTAGAAAGGTTCCAATCGTTAAGATTTTCCAACCATTTTCCAAAACGTCCTGTTCCAGTAGATTCTGGTTTCCAGTTGATTGTTTTGTTTAATTCCATCATGCGTTCTTTCGCAGCAGTCGCTTTGATGAACCAAGAATCTAATGGGTAATACAATACTGGTTTGTCTGTTCTCCAACAGTGTGGGTAGCTGTGTTCGTATTTCGCTACCGCAAATGCTTTATTTTCTTCTTTCAATAAGATGGCAATCTGAACATCTGCCGAACGTTCTGGTGCTTCTCCGTCGTTGTAATATTCGTTTTTCACGTACATTCCAGCAAAAGGACCAACTTCTGGACGGAATTTACCTTGTAAATCTACCAATGGAACTAAATTTCCATGTTCGTCTTTTACTAACATACCTGGTACACCTGCGTCGGCAGCTACGCGCGCATCGTCCGCACCAAAAGTCGGAGCAATGTGAACGATACCCGTACCATCGGAAGTAGTTACGAAATCACCACTGATTACTCTAAACGCTTCTTCTGGTGTTTCATCCGGAAGCACGAAAGGCAATAATTGTTCGTATTTGATGCCAACTAAATCTGTACCCAGACATTCTCCTGCAACGAAGAAAGGAATGGTTTTATCACCTTGTTTGTAAGACGCCAATTCTTCAATAGAAGTTACTGCGGTAAATCCTTTTCCGAATTGGTAACCTACCAAGTTTTTCGCTAAGATAACATTGATTGGTTCGAAGGTATATTGGTTGAAGGATTTCACCAATACGTATTCAATTTTTGGTCCAACACACAATGCAGTATTGGATGGAAGTGTCCAAGGGGTTGTCGTCCATGCCAGTAGAGCCACAAGGCATTGTGGCTCTACGGCATTCCCAAATGGTGTATCCAAAGGATTTACCACCTTAAACTGTGCCACCACTGTTGTATCTTTCACATCTTGATAACACCCTGGTTGATTGATTTCATGGGATGATAATCCAGTGCCCGCTTTAGGGGAATACGGTTGAATGGTGTATCCTTTGTAAATTAAGTTTTTCTCGTATAGTTGCCCTAACAACCACCAAACAGATTCCATGTATTTGGAATCGTAGGTAATATAAGGATCATTCATGTCCACCCAATATCCCATTTGTTGGGTAAGGTTGTTCCAAATATCGGTATAACGCATTACAGTTTCCTTGCAGGCTTTGTTATAATCTTCCACCGAAATTTTGCTGCCGATATCTTCTTTGGTAATTCCTAATTCTTTTTCAACGCCTAATTCGATTGGTAAACCATGTGTATCCCAACCAGCCTTACGTTTTACTTGAAACCCTTTTAAGGTTTTGTAACGACAAAAAATATCTTTGATTGAACGTGCCATTACGTGGTGAATACCTGGAAGTCCATTTGCGGAAGGTGGTCCTTCAAAAAACACGAATGGTTTGTGTCCTTCGCGTGTTGACATGGATTTCTCAAACACTTGTTGATTTTCCCATTTTTCTAGTACGTTTTTAGCGACTTCTGGTAGATTCAACCCTTTGTATTCGTTGTATTTTGTGCTCATTCAATCAAAAATTTGGTGACAAGTAACAAAGATAAGAAATTTGAGGGGAATTTTATAAAATCTCCAAAAGTCGATCGACCAACTTTTTCTCTTCATTTTCCCAACAATATTCTTCGCTTGCTTTTTGGGTGTTTTCTTTCCAAATTGCTAATTGATTTTGGTTAGCAAAGATAGTTTCAATGGTAACGGCAATTTCTTTTGGTTCGTGGGAAGGTAGAAGTTTTCCAACATCGTGTTTTTCTAAAATAGCGCACAATTCTGTTAATGGACTTACCAAAATTGGAACCCCAGATACGAGGTAATCAAACACTTTATTGGGCAAGGCATACCGGTAATTTAAGTTGGTAGATTTTTCCAAAGAAACACCTAAATCCGCTTGAATTGTATAGGCTGCAAGTTCACTAAATGGAATTTGTCCTAAGAAATGCACCTGTTTTAATTTCAATATTTTGATTTTTTCCACTAACGCTTGGTGCACGTCTCCAGTTCCAATAATCAATAGGTGAAAGGTGGAAGGTAAAAGCGCAAACGCCTCTATCAATTCTTCCAAACCACGGTCTTTGTTTACAGCACCTTGGTAAATAATCAAATGATCTATTGAAGAAATGCCATATTTTTCGCGAACATGATTATCCTCTGAACTTTTTACATATCCACTAATTTTCGGGACGTTTCGAACAGCATGCACTGGAATATGGTATTTTTCGGAATATATTTTTGCTAATGTTTCGTTGACGGTAAACATCGTTTTAAGTTTGGGCAAAATGTATGATTCAATCCGCAACCAAATGGCACGCACTCTATCACGACCAATTAACTCTGGGACTTCCGTGAAGTATTCATGACTATCGTAAATTAACGCACTCCCTTTGATTTTTGAAAGTAAAAAGTTTGGCAGCAAAGTGTCTAAATCATTGGAAAAGTAAACACCTCGAGGTTTGAATAATAAGTATAAAAACAACCGCAAATTGTATTCTGCATAAAATGTAAATCCTTTTTCAAAACGTAACGACATACGATGTACGTTGTAAGCACGCTGATTTACAGGTTTACTATCTTTTTTTAAGCGTCCTATTAAGGTGATTTTATATTCTGGGAAATTAGAACAAATCGTTTCACATACCTTATGTACACGTTGGTCGGTTACCAAGTCGTTACTAACAGAAATATAGATATGTTTGCATTTAGAGGCCATCTTAACTAATCACTTAATTTTTATAGCGTTGTCAGTAAATAGGGTAATTCTCCTAGGTTTTTAATTTTATGTTGTCCTGCTGATTTTCGGTGTTTTTCGTTTGGATCAAATAAAATGGCTTGCATACCCACTTGAATTGCTCCAAGTATATCTGTGGTATGGTCGTCACCAATCATCACACTTTCTTGAGGAGTTGCTTTGGCTTGTGTTAACGCATACTGAAAAATGTCGCGATGTGGTTTCGTTTTACCCACCATTTCAGAACAAACAATAACATCAAAAAAATCAAACAGGTTGGATGCTTTTAGTTTTACAAATTGTGCTTCTTCAAAACCATTTGTGATGATGTGTAATTGATAGCGTTTTTTGAGTTCAATTAATGTTTCTGTTGCATTTGGAAATAAGATGGTTTCTTTAGGTGCTGTTGCTACGTAGTCAATGTTTAGTTTGTCCGCAAAGGCTAAATTATAGACTTCCACACGCTCCAATGTTTTTTGAAAACGAACAATCCGCAAATCATCTTTGGTAATTTTTCCTTTCCCATATTTCTTCCATAAGTCATTATTGATGTTGTGGTAGACTTTATGAAAATGTAAAAAATGATCGAAATGTTTTGATAACTCGTGTTGGTCGTAAATTTTCTGCAAGGCATTTCGAGAATTTTGTTCGAAATCCCATAATGTTCTGTCTAAATCAAAAAATACGTGTTTGAGAAAAATCATTAGAAGAAAGAAGCAATTGCAAACGCAATACCTGTGGTTAACAGTCCATTACATACCATTCCGAGTACGATTAGTGGGTAGGTGAATTTATTTTTTCCGAAAAATTTAGCACTTACAATGGTTCCAACAGGTACAGACATAAATAAGGGAGCAAAAAACGAAATTCCTACAATTCCAAGTTTACGTTTCATTTTGACCACCCCTTTATTAAGAGGAGTAAATGTCTTTTTTTGTTTGATGGGAACACCATTTTTTATAGACGCTTGGTAAGCTGCAAGTTTTTTAGCGCGCGCTTTTTTTAATAAAAATTCTCCTAAAAAATAGAAGATAGTTCCACTAAAAATTCCTCCTGCTAAACAGGAAAAATACGTTTCGAAAAATGTCAATCCTGCAGCTGGTCCACCGAAAGGTGTGAACAAAAATTTTACCATGGATAGTAAAAAGAAGGTGCTGTAGGTTGCGAAATTCATTGTTTAATGAACTAACATTTAATACCAAATGCCAAATCTCCTGCATCGCCCATACCTGGTACAATGTATGCTTGCGCAGTCAATTCTTGGTCAATTGCCCCAACAAAATATTGTGTAGATTCTGGTAAATAGTTTTTTAAGTATTCTAATGCTTCTGGCGAAGCAATCGCTGAAACGATAAATAATTTTCCCGGATTTCCTTGCTTTAACAGTGCTTTGTATACACTCACCATCGAGCTACCAGTTGCTAACATTGGGTCAACGATAATTAATGCTTTTCCTTCAAACGTTGGAGCGGCAACATATTCCACATGAATTTCAAATTCATCGTTGTGAACATGTTTGCGGTATGCAGAAACAAATGCAGAATCTGCTTTATCAAAGACATTTAAAAATCCTTGGTGCATAGGTAAACCTGCACGTAAAATCGTAGCTAAAATAGGTTGTTCAACCAATTGATATTCATTGGATTGACCAAGGGGAGTTGTAACAACTTGTGTTGTGTAATCTAATTTTTTAGAAACTTCATACGCCAAAATTTCTCCTAAACGCTCTAGATTTTTTCTGAAACGCATGGAATCTTTCTGAATCTGTACATCGCGTAATTCCGCTAAAATAGGACCAACGATGGATTTGTTTTCGCTAAAATTGATAATCATAACTGTGCTTTTTGTAAAGTTAAAATAAAAAAGACAACAATTTATTCTTGAACCTACATTATTAGAAAATCAACCAATCTTTTCTATTAAATTTGTACAATGCGTAAGGAATCGAAAATGGATTTTAATGTTTTTAAACGTCTGTTGAAGTTTGTAAAGAACTACAAACGTTTGATGATTTATTCATTTATTTGTACGATAACCCTTTCGATAGTAGGTCCTATGCGACCAAAATTAATCGGACAGATGGTAGATAAATACATTATTTCTACCAAAAATCCGGATGCATTATTACATTGGTCTTTATTGATTTTAGGCTTGTTGGTTTTAGAAGGAGTGTTTCAATTCTTTAATGCTTTGGTGAGTAATTTATTGGCACAATCCATCATTCGCGACATCCGTCAAAAGTTATTTAAGCACATGCTTTCCTTTCGTATGAAGTATTTCGACCAAACACCTATTGGTTCGTTGGTGACACGATTAATTTCTGACATTGAAGCGATTGCAGAAGTGTTTTCTTCAGGAATGATTGAAATTGTAGGCGATTTCCTAATGTTGTTTTTCGTAATTTTCATCATGTTTTTTAGTAATTGGCAATTGACTTTATTGACCTTAATTCCAATTCCACTATTACTTATAGCTACCCGTATTTTTGCTAATGCGATGAAAAAATCCTTTCAACAAGAACGTTTGCAAGTCACTCGTTTAAGTTCGTTTGTGCAAGAACACATCTCAGGAATGGCAATTGTGCAACTTTTCTCTCGAGAAAAACAAGAAGAAAAATTGTTTGATGAAATCAATCAAGACCATAAAAAAGCACACATTAATGCGGTATGGGCTTTCTCGATTTTCTTTCCGGTAGTAGAAATTTTAAGTTCGCTTTCCATTGCGTTTTTATTGGTGTGGGGCGCATTTCAATTTATGGGGGATGTTCCTCCGAATCCAGAACAAATGTATGGGGAAATTATTTCCTTCACCTTGTGGGTAAATATGCTGTTCCGGCCGATTCGTCAATTAGCGGATAAATTTAATATCCTACAACGTGGAATTGTGCGCGCAGAACGCGTTTTTGAAGTTTTAGATTTGAACGAACATACCCAAAAAGATGGAACAATTACACAACTAGATTTTCATCTGGATATTCATTTCCAAAACCTTCATTTTGCTTATAAATACGAAGATTGGGTATTAAAAAATATTAACCTAAACATCGAAAAAGGAAAAACAGTTGCTTTTGTTGGTGCTACGGGTGCAGGAAAATCTACTATTGTGAATTTATTGGGACGTTTTTACGAATACCAAAAAGGCGATATTTTCATTGGAACTACTAATTTACAAGACATTCAATTGGATGTTCTGCGAAAAAACATTGCAATCGTATTACAAGATGTATTTTTGTTTTCCGATTCGATTTACCACAACATTACCTTGCGTGACCCTTCGATTAGTTTGGAGCAAGTCATGGATGCCTCAAAAGCGGTGGGTGCACACGATTTTATAATGAAATTACCAAATGGTTATGATTACCACGTTGGCGAAAGAGGAGGCGTCTTGTCTGTGGGTCAGCGTCAATTGCTTTCATTTATTCGTGCGTATGTCTACAATCCTTCCATTTTGATATTAGACGAAGCAACGTCTAGCGTAGACAACGAATCGGAAGAAATGATACAACGTGCAACAGAAAAATTAACAGAAGGAAGAACGTCGATTGTCATTGCACACCGACTTTCCACCATCCAAAAAGCGGATAAAATAGTTGTAGTAGATAAAGGAGAATTGGTAGAACAAGGATCCCACCATGAATTATTGCAAATCGATGGATTTTATAAGAAGTTATATGAAATTCAATTTTTAAAAAGGGAAAAATAAAGTATTAATTGAACATAGTGGCTTTTATAAATTAGATTTTTTGAGGCAAACAAGAAATTAAATCCGCAGTATACCTTAGTATATGAGGAGTTTAATTTTGATGTTGAACGAAGAAAAAGCAATTTATATATGTCACAAAAGATAAAAAAGATGATTATAGTAACAGGAGCAGCAGGATTCATAGGTAGCTGTTTAGTAAGCAAACTAAACCAAGCAGGTTTTAACAATGTAGTAGTTGTAGATGATTTCACGAAACACGAAAAAGATAAGAACTTAGAAGGGAAAATCTTCGAAGCAAAAGTAGAACGTGGAGTATTGGCAGATTGGTTAGCGACAAACCAAAAACAAATCGACATCATTTTTCACATTGGCGCACGTACAGATACTACAGAGTTTGATAAGGCAATTTTTGATGCGTTGAATGTGGAATACACACAAATGCTATGGAATTTCTGTGCAGCTCATTCGATCCCGTTGGTATATGCTAGTTCTGCTGCGACTTATGGTTTAGGGGAGTTTGGATACGAAGATAATCATGATGTAATTACCAAATTGAAGCCATTGAATCCATACGGTGATTCTAAAAATGACTTTGATATTTGGGCTTTACAACAAGAAAAACAACCACCATTTTGGGCTGGTTTAAAATTCTTTAACGTGTATGGTCCAAACGAATACCACAAAGGAAGAATGGCTTCAGTAATCTTCCATGCGTTTAATCAAATTAAAGCAAATGGTGGCATGAAATTGTTCCGTTCGCACAATCCTGATTTTACGGATGGCGGACAATTACGTGATTTCGTGTATGTAAAAGATGTAGTGGAAGTGTGTATGTATTTGATGAACGAAAAACCAACTTCCGGGATTTACAATTTAGGTTCTGGAAAAGCGCGTACTTTCTTAGATTTAGCGACAAATACTTTCCAAGCATTGCACTTAAAACCAAACATTGAATTCATTGATACACCAATTGATATACGCGATAAATACCAATATTTCACGGAGGCAAACATGAATAAGTTAGTTTCTTCAGGATACAAAATACCATTTCACACTTTAGAAGAAGGCGTAAAGGATTACGTTGAAAATTACTTAACCGAGCATAAATACTATTAATATGCACCAATTTATTCGAAAACAATTTGTCAAAACGGATTTGCAAACGTGTTGGGATTTTTTCTCCTCACCAGCAAATTTGAAACGCATTACACCGTCGTACATGGGATTTGATGTGAAAACAGAAGTTCCTACAAAAATGTATGAAGGTTTAATTATTGCGTATACGGTAAAACCTTTATTAGGAATTCCGGTAGAGTGGGTGACAGAAATTACCCACGTGAAAGACAAATCGTTTTTCGTAGATGAGCAACGTAAAGGTCCATATACCATGTGGCACCACGAACACCATTTTAAAGCAGTGGAAGGAGGAGTAGAAATGACGGATATTGTCTCGTACATTATACCACTTGGATTTCTTGGAAAATTAGTTGAACCATTTTTAGTGAAACCCAAATTAGAAGAAATTTTCGCCTACCGATTCAAAATCGTAGAAGAAGTATTTGGGTAGAATTTTTGAAGCCATATATGGCCTAGACTTTTTTGGCTCCACCTTTTTTTGGCAATGACCGCGAGGCAGCAACGAAGTTAATAAAAGGTGGAAATAAAATAAATAGTAATTTTAGTATTGATTGCATCTTGAGTATTATTTAATACTATAGTTAATAAAAATAACGTGAGTAAAACTGTCTATATCATTCGAAAAGAACATTTCAACGCTGCACATAAATTGTCACGTAATGACTGGTCGGACGAAAAAAACGAAGAAATTTTTGGAAAATGTGCCAACAAAAACTGGCATGGACATAATTTTAATTTAATTGTCACAGTAAAAGGCACTCCAAATCCAGTAACTGGGTTTGTAATTAACTTAAAAGACTTGAGTAAAATTATCAAAACAGAAGTGGTAGATGTTTTCGATCATAAAAATTTGAATCTCGACGTTGCTTGCATGAAAGATATTCTTCCTTCTACTGAAAACATAGTTATTAAAATCTGGGAAATTTTAGAACAACCTATTTTAAAGGCAGGTGGTATCCTTGCAAAAATTAGATTGGAAGAAACAGAAAACAATTTCGTCGAATATTTCGGTGGAAATGAACCGTATTAATTATTTTAGTCTTTTATTATTTAGAATTAATCTAATTTAACTTTTTATACGATGGAAAAATATTACAAACAAGAAATAACAGACAAAATTTCAACGGTTTATACTGAAATTTTGTCCGATTTAGGAGAAAATGCACAACGTGAAGGTTTATTGAAAACACCAGAGCGTGTAGCGAAAGCCTTACAATTTTTAACGCATGGGTATGATTTAAATCCTGCGGATATACTGAAATCTGCTCTATTTCAAGAAGAATACTCCGAAATGGTATTGGTTAAGGACATTGAAGTATATTCTATGTGTGAACATCATATGTTGCCATTTTTCGGTAAAGCACACGTGGCTTATATTCCTAATGGCACGATTGTTGGCTTAAGTAAAATACCGCGTGTAGTAGATGCTTTTGCACGAAGATTACAGGTGCAAGAACGATTGACCATCGAAATTCGTGACTGTATTCAAGAAACGTTGAAACCTAAAGGCGTTGCTGTCGTAATAGAATGTTGTCATATGTGTATGCAAATGCGTGGCGTACAAAAACAAAATTCGGTAACGACATCCAGTGCGTTTACTGGTTTGTTTTTACAAAATGATGCTACACGTAAGGAGTTTATTAGCTTGGTGCAAGCCAAATTACATTAATTTAAAAACGTTAAACTATGTTTGAAAATTTACTAAATCGTCAAGAGTACGATGCAAATGCAAAGACGATGTCGTCGGAGTTTTTTAGAAATGTGTATTCCTATATGTTTGCTGCTTTAGGTATTTCTGGAGCAATAGCATATTTGTGTGGTACACCTGAGTTTGTGATGAAGTATTTTATTACAAACGGTGGTATATCAGGGTTATTTTACCTCGTAGTATTTGCCCCTGTTGGATTGGGATTGTTAATTCAAATGGCTTATAATCGCTTGTCTTTACCTGTATTATTGCTTCTTTTTGGAGTTTATTCTGCATTAATGGGATTGAGTTTGAGTACCATATTTTTGGTATATGATATCGCATCTATTTATACTACTTTTTTAGTTACTGCAGGTGCTTTTGCGGGGATGGCAATTTTAGGATATACTACTAAAACAGACTTAACTAAATTTGGAAGTTTGTTGTACATGGTCTTTATCGGGATGTTCATAGCAACAATCGTAAACATCTTTATGAAAAGTGATACAATGGACTTTGTTGTTTCAGTTTTAGGTGTGTTTGTTTTTACTGGCTTAACAGCGTATCAAATGCAACAATTGAAACACATTAGCAATGATCCAACGTTAGAAGGCGTACAACGCAATAAATTAGCCTTAATTGGTGGTTTGATGTTGTACATCCTTTTCATCAACTTATTCCTATCCTTATTACGTTTGTTAGGAAACAGAGATTAAGAGTACTTAGTAAAAAGTATAAAGTCCTGGTAGAATTTCTATCAGGACTTTTTTGTTTTATATATCTTTCAAAAATTGCAATTGCGTTCGCACCTCCGTCAAATGATCCGCAGATAAAACCACCGTTTTTACTCTTTCTTTATGCGCCTTTAATTTTGCAATAGATTCCCCATACGCATTTATTGCAGCTGAATCTCCGCTATATGTCAACCCTTTACCATCTTCCCCTACGCGATTTACACCAACAACATAACATTGATTTTCAACCGCTCTAGCTGTTAATAAAGCCTTCCAATGTGTATTGCGTTTTTCAGGCCAATTTGCAATGTATAATAACGCATCAAACTTAGCTGATTTATGGTCTTGTAAGCCATTTCTGGTAATTTCCGGGAAACGTAAATCGTAACAAATTTGTAATTGTATTTTCCAACCCATGTAGTTCACTCGAGTTTTTACATGACCTGCTTTGAATACTTTTTCTTCTCCCGCTAAGGTGAATAATTTGCGTTTGTCGTAATGGGTATATTTTCCAGATGGTTCCACAAATACACCGCGATTAAAGTAATAATCGTCTTCTTTCGCAATAAAAGAAGTGTAAATTGCTGCATTTTTTTTAGCAGCCATGGATTGTAACCAACTAATTGCAGACGATTTTTTCATTTCCTCTGCAAATTTCTTTGCATGCATGGTAAACCCTGTATGAAACATTTCAGGTAGAACGATGATATCCGTTTCTTCCACTTCTGCTAATAGGTCTTCGAAGTGACGCATATTTTCTTTTTTGTCTTCCCAAACTTGGTTGGCTTGTACTAGGGTAACTTTTAAATCTTGCATAATTTTTCTGCTGCGTTTATTAAGGTTTGATCGTCTTTGGCAAAGCAAAAACGAATGGTATGTGTATCTGTTTGATCTTTGTAAAATACGGAAAGCGGAATTGCTGCAACGCCATATTCTTTTACCAAACGTTCACAAAATGCTACATCTCCTTCTGTTGAGATAGCATCGTAGCGAACGGTTTGGAAATAGGAGCCTTCCGAAGGTAATAGGGTAAATCGACTTTTTTCTAGTAATTTTCGAAAGAAGTCACGCTTTTCCTGGTAATAAGCTCCAAGCGTTTGTACATCTTTTTCACGTAAATATTTAGCCAAAGTAATTTGTGCTACACTATTCACACAAAAAACTAAAAATTGATGTACTTTTTTAATTTCTACCATAATAGCTTCTGGTGCAATTAAATATCCCATTTTCCAGCCGGTAATATGAAAGGTCTTTCCAAAGGAAGAAACAATTACTGCTCGGTCCAACAATGAATTGCGTGTATTAGCAGAAATGTGTTTTTGCTCAAATGTAATGTATTCATACACTTCGTCTGATAACAAAATGATGTTAGGATATTTTGCTAAAATACCTTCAATCGCTTGGATGTCTGCTTCTTGAAATATACGACCAGATGGATTGTGTGGGTTGTTTACAAATAAAATTTTAGTACGCTCATTACAAGCCTGTTCAATTTTATCCCAGTCAGGCATAAAATCAGCTTTCAAGGATACGTGTATAGGTTTGCCACCAGCCAATAATACAGATGGCGCATAACAATCATATGCAGGGTCTAAAATAACCACTTCGTCGTTAGCATGCACCAATGCTTGTAGAATCGTGAAAATCGCTTGTGTTGCTCCAGCAGTTACTAATACTTCGGTATTTGAATTTACTGTACGACCATAACTTTTCTCTGTTAATAAAGCAATCTCTTGTAATAACAAGGGGTGACCAGCCATTGGGGCATATTGATGTGCATTTTCAATACTTGTCTCTTGTAATAATTGTACAAGACGTTCATCCACCGGAAAATTCGGGAATCCTTGTGCTAAGTTAATCGCTTGATAATCATTGGCCATTTTCGACATCGTAGTAAAAATGGTCGTTCCGATATGTGGTAATTTTGATTGCATAAATGAAATTCGTGTTAAAATTATATCAATCGTAAATATAATACATTACAATTTTTATTACCAAATAATTAACCTTGCTAAACATTCTGTTAATTTTGGGAAAAATTTAAAATTCCATTACTATGAAATCTTTTATACTTGGTGTTACTGCGTATATCTTTACGTTAAGCTTGACAGCTTGTTCTTCGAATACCGAAATTTGTTCGTGTCTTGAATCCGGAAAAAAATTAGAAATTTTCTCTGCGGAATTATTGCAACGCGAAGCAACAGCGAAAGACCTTAAAAAAATGAAAAAACTAAAGGCGGATCAAGAAAAAAAATGTGTGGATTTCCAAACGATGGACGGCGCTAAAATGCTTGAATTGAAAGAAGCGTGTGATAAGTAGAGTTTTTTTGCGCAGAGTTTATTGAGTTTTTTGACGATAACACGTTTTTGAGAACGCAGAGATTTTTGACAAAGTCAAAAATAAATACACTTGATTTTCTACTAAAAGTAGAAAACTCTGCGCCATCAATAATTCCGTCAAATACTTCAACTATCTCCAGATTCTCGGCGAAAATCTTTGTGCTTCTTTGCGTCATTGTGACCTCTGTGTTACTAAATCGCAAATTCTCCAAAAAGTAACAAATTTAAGTACCTTTGCACCTCTAATACCTATCACCATGCGGTTCAACCTTACGAAAGAATTTTTAGAACAAGTCCACATCGCAATTCAAAGTAATGATTTTGAATGGATTGATAAAAATGTCCTGGAATTACACTTCGTAGATATTGCTGAAATTCTGGATGAACTTCCTAACGTAGATGCGAAAGCCATCTACTTCCGAATGGATGAAGAAACCCAGGCGGATGTATTGATGGAGTTGGAAGAAGAGGTCCGCGACCGTTTCTTAAAATCACTTTCTAAGAAGGAAATCGCAGAACAATTAGAAAACTTGGATTCCGATGATGCGGCGGATATTTTATACGAGTATGATGATACCGAGATTCAGGAAGTAATCTCCCATATGGAGGATGATGATGCCGCAGACGATATCGTTGACCTACTAAATTACGATGAAGATACGGCAGGGGGACTCATGCAAAAAGAGTTTCTTCATGCAGAAATTGATTGGACGGTTGAACAATGTTTGGCTGAAATTAGAGAGCAAGCAAAAGAAGTAGATAAGGTATATACCATATATGTGGTGGATAATCTGAATAAGTTAGTGGGAGTTTTATCTTTAAAAGCCTTATTTTTTTCAGAACCAGGATTTAAAATTAGAGATTTATACCAAGCTAAAAATATTATATCGGTGAAGGTGACCGATGATCAAGATGAGGTAATGCGTTTGTTTGATAAATATGGGTTGGTATCCATTCCAGTATTAGATTATCAAAATAAGCTGGTTGGTAGAATTACCATTGATGATGTTGTAGATATTATCCGCGAAGAAGCAGATCGTGACTTCCAATTAGCAACGGGTATTTCGGAAAAAGTAGAAGACAATGCAAGTATATTCCGTATTACCAAGGCACGTTTACCATGGTTAATTATCGGTATGTTGGGAGGAACCCTTGGCGCTAAAGTAATTTCTTCGTTTGAGGGTAGTATTAGTCATGTGCCTGCATTGGCTTTCTTTATTCCAATGATAACAGCTATGGGTGGAAATGTTGGGGTACAATCGTCCGCAATCGTGGTGCAATCTTTGGCAAAGGGAAACCAGTTTAAAAGTATTTTCGCTAAGTTAGGAAAAGAGGTATTGGTAGGACTTTTTAATGGTCTTATTTGTTCCTCACTTATTTTTGGAATAGCAAGTATTTTTGGAACGATAGATTTAGGGATAGTAGTTAGTGCTTCCTTGTTTGTAGTTATAGTTTTTGCTGCAGTTATGGGGACTCTAATACCATTGATTTTAGATAAATACGACATAGATCCCGCACTTGCTACCGGTCCATTTATAACAACTTTGAATGATGTACTAGGCTTATTTATCTATTTTAGTATTGGAATGTTAATGTACGCTTAAATGAAACGCATTTATCACCTTTCTACATGTTCTACATGTAAACGCATTTTAAATGAAATTAATCCAGATTCAACGATAGAATTAGTGGATATAAAAGTTAATAATATCGATGCTCCCACACTAGATTGGATCCAATCAAAAGTAGGTTCGTATGAAGCCTTATTTTCTAAGAAAGCACAAAAATTTCGTCTTCAAGGTCTGCATGAAAAACAATTGACAGAAGCAGATTATCGTTCATTATTGTTAGAAGAATATACGTTTTTGAAACGTCCATTTTGTATTAATGGAGAAAACGTAACGATTGGAAACACCAAAGACCAAGTTGCGAAAGCAGTGGAGATGTTTGTAAAATAATTCATAAATCAGCATTCATCATTCTATACTCTCTTTTTATTTCTAAATTAGCATCGTTAATCTATTAACTGATGAAAACTATACTTCTTTTGGGTGCTGGACTTTCTAGCTCTTCTTTAATACGCTATTTTTTAGATCATTCTGAAAAATTTGACTGGCAATTACGTGTCTGCGACCAAGATTTAGCATTGGTTCAACATAAGTTAAATGGACATCGTCGAGGAGTTGCATTATCTTTTAATGCCCTTGATCCAGAAGAAAGAAAACCTGAAATTGAAAAGGCTGATTTAGTAATTAGTATGCTACCAGCACGTTTTCACCTGGAAGTAGCGAAAGATTGTATTGCACTTAAAACCAATTTGATAACTCCATCTTATGTTTCGGAAGATATGAATGCATTGGACGCAGAAGCAAAAGCGGCAGGTATCATCATTATGAATGAAATCGGTGTGGATCCAGGGATAGATCACATGTCTGCTTCTAAAATTTTAGATGAAATAAGTACTCAAGATGCAGTAATTCATAGTTTTAAGTCATTTTGTGGTGGTTTGATCGCACCAAGCAACGATACCAATCCGTGGAATTATAAGTTTACGTGGAATCCGAGAAATGTGGTGATTGCAGGACAAGGTCCAGCAGCTGCTTTTATCGAAGAGAAAGAATATAAATACATTCCATACAATCGTTTATTTCAACGTTTAGAAGTGGTTGAAATTGAAGGATATGGAAAGTTTGAAGGGTATGCAAATCGTAATTCACTTTCGTATAGACCAATTTATCAATTAGATAATATTCCAACTATTTATCGTGGTACATTGCGTAGACCAGGATTTTCTTATGCATGGAATATTTTTGTCGAACTAGGAATGACGGAGGACAGTTACAAATTGGAGAACTCTGAACACTTAACCCCACGTAATTTTATTAATGCTTTTTTACCATTTCAAGTAGGTGAGTCTGTAGAAGATAAGTTTAAACGTTTGTTTACCAAGGGTGATGATGAGTTGTTCCACAAATTTAAATGGTTAGGAATTTTCGAGAATGATGCGCCTATCGGATTGAAAAATGCTTCGCCAGCACAATTATTAGAGAAAATTTTGGTCGAAAAATGGGTGTTGGAAGAAAACGATAAAGATATGTTAGTGATGTACCATGATTTCGAGTACTCGATCAGCGGCACTCGACATAAAATCATTTCTTCGATGGTTAATATTGGAGAAAATCAAGTGTTTACAGCAATGAGCAACACCGTAGGATTGCCAGTTGCAATTTGTGGAAAAATGATTCTAAACGGAAAATTAACCTTAAAAGGGGTGCAAATACCGGTTATGAAAGAGGTGTATGATCCTATTTTATCGGAATTAGAAAATTATGGAATCACTTTCACAGAAAAACATTCTATTATTTAATAATATCAATCCATTTTCCCGAACGGTCGCGACGCATCGCGACCCCATTTTTTTGGAATAAAATTCCAAAAAATGTTTATTTATATCATTTTCATCCCTAAAATCACACCTCCAATCCCCAATATTACACTACCTACTACATTCCCTAGCAACAACCAATAATTTCCATTTTCCAACAACTGCACATTCTCTGCAGCAAACGTAGAAAAAGTTGTAAATCCCCCACAAAACCCGGTGATCAACAACAATTTTAATTGAGGATTTATTTCATTACTTTTCCCAAAATAACCAATTAATAATCCAATAATTAAACATCCTAAAAAATTAGTTATAAATGTCGCTATTGGAAATATTCCTTTTAAATAGTGTGCACCTAAAACACCCAAAAGATAACGCATTACACTCCCAACAGCTCCCCCGAATCCTACAAAAAAAATCGATTTTATCATATTTTGAATATTTTTTCATGATGTAGTAGTATAAATAGCATGCCCTATTCCTAATCTACTTTACTTTATTCATAATTTCATCCGCTTTTTGATTCGCTTCTTGCTCAATACGAAGTGCTTTCTCAGTGGCTGTTTTGCGAATTTTTGTCGCAGCAACTTCCGCTACTTTCTTTTTAATTGGATTTCCTCCTGCTTCTGTAATCAATGCATCTGCTTGTTTGTTCCCTTCTGCACGAACTGCATCTGCTGCACGTTTTGCCTCTGCTTTAATATTGTCTACTTGTTTTTGCGCATCTGCAATTAATTGTTGTTTCTTTTTAGTTAAGTCTTCTTTTACTTCGTTGACTTTCTCCGCTACTTTTTGTTTTACAATAGTAGTAACAGAATCTTTTGCTTGTTTTACAGCATCCTTTAACGAATTTTTTAGGTTACCTGTTAATTTACCAATTGTTTCTTTTAAATCAACGGAAACTATAGGTTTAGTTGTTTTTCCTGTAATTATCGCATTTACAGGTATGATAGATGGTAATTCTTGAACTTTTAATTTAATTGGTAAATTATTTAATTTTGCTAGTCCATTTTCAATTAGTTTAAGGGCATCAGCAGGTATTTCTTCACGTGGAATTTTTAAGACTAATTTGTAATCTAAATCTTGTTCGAAAGAAGTAGATCCAGAAACATCCGTATTAATTTTTCCTAATTTAATTGTAAATGGAGTTAGTGTAATTTTACCATTTTCAAATTTGAATTTTGCTTTAAAGTCACGCATTGTTTGTGAGGCTAATTTGGGCATGTTCAATTCACCCGCTAGTTTCGTCAATGGTTCATATCCAGAAATATTAATTTCATTTGACGAGATATCCCCTTTACCAGTTAACGTGCTGTAAACAGGTTCCATCGATGCTTGTAGAATCGTTTTCATCGTAAATGAAGTGGATATTTTACCTTTTACATATTTTGCTATTGGTGCTAATTTTTCAATGGTAACAAAGTTTTTTGCTAAATCGGCTACACCTATTTGTTGGATATCATAGCTGAAATTAACACTTGGTTTAGAATGATTTTGTGTATTATATATACCGTCTAAACCTACTTTACCGCCTAATACATTCATCGTTAACTGATTCAATGAAGCAATTTCTTCTTTCATCCCAACTGAACCTTTGGTATTTTGAATAGTAATACCATTATATATCATTTTTTTTACATCCATCGTAAGTAGTACGTCTAAATTGTCTGGAATTAAGAATGGTTCGGTTGAGGCTGTTTCTGGAGCTTTGTCCGTTGTTTCGGTTTCAGTAGTTGCTGGTGTAGCGCTTGTGCCCATCAATGCATCCAAATCTAACGTAGTACTCGAAAAATTGAAATTTCCTTTTAACAATTCATTTCTAAATACATAGGCTAAATAATTATCTATTGTACCATTCATTGCAAAATCACTAGTCCCCATTTTCGCTTGTAAATTTTCCAAACGTAAATTTTGTGGTGTAAATAGTAATTTCATTCCTGCTACTTTAACAGCTGCTGGCAAATCTTTTGATGTGTAAAGAATGTCTTTCAGTTCTACCATACCTTTCGCATCAAAATCTTCATAGCGCTCTTGTTCTATCGTGCTCATCTTACCATTCAATGCAATATCTGCAAGTAGTTTTCCTTGGTAGGACTCACCCTCAGCCATTGGCATAACTTTTCCTAATGTTGCTAAGTTAATTTTAGCCTTAATTTTAGCTGCAATTGCTGGATCTGTCATTGGATTGCGTAGGCGCATAGTCATGTCTAATACATTTCCAGCAAAGTCTGCATGAAATTTAGAAACATCTAACTTCATTTGGTCTAAATTGGAACCTCCTGCAAAACTTGAATTAGCATCAATTGCTATGTTTTTAATGGATTGTGGTAACCCAGCATATTGAATGGAAGCATTTTTCACTTGAATTCCCGCGTCCCAACCTGGCATATTTTTTTCATCCATTACCCCTTTTACCTTTGCATGCATGGCTAAGGTTCCTTGTGTTAACATGTCTTCGTAACCGGATTGATAGAAGGATGGAATTAAGGATAAGAAGTCTTTGAATGTTGCTTCTTTTGCTGCTAATGTAAGGTCCATATTGTCTTTATGTTCCAACATTTCATAAAATCCATTCAAAGAAAATTTTAACGCATTTAATTCAAATGTGTTTTCTTTTAAGGTAAATTTTGATGTCTTTTCGGTGAATTCCATCAATAAATTAACAACGAAATTTGTTTTAACTTTTTGTAAATAAGACATCCCATCCATTTCGTAGGTGAAAGCATCCATGGTAGTTGTTGTTTCAAAATCAATGATATCCGAAGTTAAATCTCCTTTACCAACATGGGTTAAATTTTGTATGTCTGCGAACAAATCCATGCTTTGATCATCGTAACGAATACTTGCTTCGTTAATCTCATATTTTTGCATGCTCAATTTAAAGTTTGATGGTTCCGATTTCTCTTCCGGTGTCTTGATTGAATCTGGTTTAACGATGTTATAATTTGCAGTTCCATCTTTCAAAACACGTACATCAAATTTTGGTTTGTTTAAAACGATTCCTTCAATTTCCATTTTGTCGCTACCAACAACACTCCAAAAATTTAGGTTTGCCTCAAAACTTTCCATTTCAGCCAATACAACTCCTTTGAAGTTTTTATCTGTTCCAGTAACTTTTAATCCTTCTAATCTTGCAGATATATGAGGGAATGTACTTAAAAATGTAAGGTCGAAATCTTTAAGTTCGATATCGGCAAGTAACTGTTGTTTCATTTCTTTTTGCACCATTTCCTTTATCTCATCTTTAAAGATATAAGGAACGATAATCGCTAATAGTAATAGAATTCCTAATGAAATTCCAGTCCATTTTGCTATTTTCTTACCAATGTTTTTTTTTCCAACAACTTCCATTTTTTTAGATTTTAAATGTGGTAACGAAATTAAGTACTTTTATATTCTATTTGATTTGTAATTTTTAAAAATTTAACACTTTCAAACGTTTATATCTTATTTGTTTAAACACGTTGCTTTCATTTTGTTGCAGAATTGCAAATCAAATCCTAAATTTGTTCTACTTCTTTATTTATTTATTAAATTCATAGTGAGAAGTTGTTTATTAATTATTTAAAAAGACAAAAGTTTTATGCCTTTTTACGCGAAACTTGGTAAGTTCCCTGCTAAACGTCACACTACGTTTGAAAAGCCGGAAGGTGGATATTACTATGAACAGTTGTTTGGTACGGAAGGGTTTCATGGATTTGCATCCTTGTTATACCATGTACACAGACCAACACAAGTACGATCGGTTTCAAAACCGGTTGATTTAACGCCTGTTGCAGCAATTGATAAAAACATTTCCTCCCAAATGTTGCGAGGTTTTGAAATTGCTCCAAAAGAAGATTTTCTAGAGAGTCGTACAATTGTATTGTTTAATAATGACTTAAACATTGCTTTAGCTGCACCGAAAAAATCTTTACGAAGCTATTTTTATAAAAATGCGGATGCGGACGAAGTAATCTTTATTCATAAAGGTTCTGGTAAGCTGCGAACTTTTTTAGGAAATATCGATTTTGTATATGGCGATTATCTGGTAATTCCTCGTGGGATTATCTATCAAATTGATTTTGATACGGAAGACAATCGTTTGTTTATCGTAGAATCTTTTAGTCCTGTAGTTACGCCTAAAAGATATAGAAATGATTTCGGTCAATTATTAGAACATTCTCCTTTTTGTGAGCGTGATTTAAAAATGCCAACTGAATTAGAAACATTTGATGAAAAAGGGGATTTCTTAATTAAAATCAAAAAAGAGAATGTACTACACGAATTAGTGTATGCAACGCATCCTTTTGATGTTGTAGGATGGGATGGTTTCAATTTCCCATATGCTTTCTCGATTCATAATTTTGAACCTATAACTGGTCGTGTGCACCAACCACCCCCAGTACACCAAACGTTTGAAGCGCATAACTATGTGATTTGTTCCTTTGTTCCACGCTTGTATGATTATCATCCAAAATCGATTCCTGCGCCTTATAACCACAGTAATATCGATTCAGATGAAGTATTGTACTACGTAGATGGAGACTTTATGTCTAGAAATCATGTAGAAAAAGGATATATCTCGCTTCATCCAGGTGGAATTCCTCATGGACCTCACCCGGGTGCAATGGAACGTAGTATTGGCCAAAAAGAAACTGCAGAATTAGCAGTGATGGTAGATACGTTTAGACCATTAAAAATAACACAAGCTGCAGTGGATATAGCAGATAAAGATTACCTAACTAGTTGGTTAGAAGATTAATTTAATTATTTAACACTACAAACAATGAGTAAAGAAATCAAAAACGTAGAATACGGTTTAGAGAAAATCTTCGAAGGTGCACAAGATTTCCTTCCATTATTAGGAACAGATTACGTAGAGTTTTATGTTGGGAATGCAAAACAAGCGGCTCACTTTTACAAGACAGCTTTTGGATTTCAATCCTATGCATATGCTGGTTTAGAAACTGGTCTTACGGATCGTGTTTCTTATGTATTGAAACAAGATAAAATTCGTTTAGTTTTAACTACTGCGTTAACAAGTGATTCTCCTATTGGTGAGCACGTGAAAAAACATGGTGACGGTGTAAAAGTTGTTGCTCTGTGGGTAGACGACGCACGTCAAGCATACAAAGAAACTATCAAACGTGGTGCTAGATCGTACCAAGAACCAACGGTAGAAAAAGACGAAAATGGAGAAACGGTTCGTGCAGGTATTTATACTTACGGAGAAACGGTTCACATGTTCGTAGAACGCAAAAACTATACTGGTTCTTTCTTACCTGGTTTCGTAGAATGGAAATCCGATTATAACCCAGCACCAGTAGGTTTAAAATTCATCGACCACATGGTTGGAAATGTTGGTTGGGGTGAAATGAATACTTGGGTAAAATGGTACGAAGATGTAATGGGATTTGTTAACTTCCTTTCGTTTGATGACAAACAAATTCACACAGAATATTCTGCGTTAATGAGTAAAGTAATGTCGAACGGTAACGGTCGTATTAAATTCCCAATCAACGAACCAGCTAAAGGAAACAAACGTTCTCAAATTGAAGAATATTTAGATTTCTATGAAGGTCCAGGAGTTCAACACATCGCTGTAGCTACAGATGATGTTATTGCAACTGTACGTGAATTAAGAGCACGTGGAATTGAATTTTTACCACCACCACCTCAAGCATATTACGATGAGATTCCAGGACGTTTAGGAGTACATATGGATATAATGAAAGAAGATATCAAGGAACTTCAAAGATTATCTATCCTTGTGGATGCGGATGAAGAAGGATATTTGTTACAAATCTTTACAAAACCAGTAGAAGATAGACCAACCTTATTCTTTGAAATAATCCAACGTATGGGCGCTAAAGGATTCGGAGCAGGTAACTTTAAAGCCTTGTTTGAATCTATCGAAAGAGAACAAGCAAAAAGAGGAACTCTTTAGGGATTATAAAGGATGGATGATGAATTATAAATTTTAATCTATCCATTCATAATCCATAATCCATAACTAAAAAGGCGATTCGTGAGAGTCGCCTTTTTAGTTTCCTTTAATTTTATTTTTGGATCAATATACTTTCAGATATTTCTTTCATTTTTTGGGATAATTGGTCCGTTGGTAAGTCGTTATCATCATCGCCAAATGGATCTTCAATTTCTTCTGCCAATACTTCCATACTTACCAATACATAAAAAACAAATGTTGCTATTAAGGCCGATAAATATCCAAATACAGAGACAAAGGCAAGCGGTAAAGTCAATACATAGATGAATATAAATTTCTTTATAAACAAAGAGTAAGAAAATGGAATAGGCGTGTTTTTTATACGCTCACATGCGCCACATGCTTCTAAGAAACCATTTAAATTTTTATCCAATACTATTAAATCCTCTTTGTATAATTTACCTTCTTTTACTAAAATATGAATTTTAGCATATATCCAACCCACAACAGTTGTTGGTATGTGTTTAGATGTATTCAATTGTAGTTTTTCATTTTCTGTAAAAGGCAATTCATCTATTAAAACACCTTTTCGTAAGTGTTCTTTCATGGAAAAAACAAATAAATGAATGAGACGTGCAAATTCTTTCTTTTCATCTGTATTTGAAACCATAGCATTTAATTTTACAGAAAAATTTCGGGTATCATTTACTAATTCTCCCCACTTTCTTCTTCCTTCCCACCAACGATCATAGGCTGTATTTGTTCTGAACACTAAAAGCAATGAAATCACAAATCCTATAAGGGAGTAAACGGCAATTAATTTGTCTAAATAATCGACTTTTGGGAAAAAATGAATTTTTAAAAAAGCGATAAGCAAGGTAAATATACCCATGTATATTAACTCTTTCCAAAGCATTCGTAATGTGTCGCTTTTATGAAGTGCGAAAATTAGTGTAAGCCAATTTCGCGGATTATAGTCTATCATTGGTGTAAGTTATTTTTAGTTATTTTTGAAATGGTTAATTTATGTAGTTTATTTTGAATTATTCGATTAGATTTTCAAATTTCTTGTTTTTTTTAATTTTTGTTTGGGGTTCTATATCCTTTACTTCTCAAAATTTGTTCGCTCAAAAATCCTATCACGAACAACACCTAAAACTAGATTCCATTTATAAAAAATTTGGAGTAACTGGTGCATGTGTGGTTTTTAATCAAAGTAAGAATAGCTATTATTACAGCGATACCATAAAAATACAAACCTTACAAACTCCAAATAATTCTTTTCATTTATATGCAGGATTAATCGGTTTAGAAAGTGGTGTTATCAAAAATTATGAGACTCCAAATGGAGATGACACCTTAACGAATGACAATCTAATCAAAGCATTGAAGTCGGATAATCCAGTTTTTTTCTCGGTGAATGCACGTAGATTAAAACAGGAAAAGATACAAAATTGGTTAAATCTTCTAAATTATGGTAACAGAGATATTTCTGGAGGAACAACTGTATTTTGGAACAACAATAGCCTAAAGATTTCCACCAAACAACAATTCGATTTACTGAAAAAGTTGTACTACTATAACTTACCATTCTCCTTTGAGAATATTCGATTGGTAAAGTCGACGTTTCGCCTAACTAAATTGGTAAATAAAAACGTGTATACCTTCAAAGTAACAGGTTTACAAAACGGCAAACAACACGCGTGGTATATCGGCTATGTAGAATTTCTAAACAATACCTATTTGTTTGTTCAGTCGCTTGAAAATTCAAAGAAATTAAAGGCTTCTACTTTTGAAGCACTCAATGGGGAAGTCATGTATCAAATTCTTCGTTCTCTTGGCGTGTTGGGAGAAGAGGCGTGTGGAAATCTATAGTGTTTTATTGTGTTGTTTAATTTTAACAATCCAAACTAAAATAGTCATTGTAATACCATAAACGAGGGTTAATTTCATAGATTCAGATCCTCCAATAAATAAAAATGTGAGATAGATACAAAGATAAACTATAAACATAGATATACTTCTTATTAGTAAATTCGATACATTTCTTTGTGTCAAAAAATAGTAGTTAATTAGAAAAACTAAAAGAGTTGGTAATGAATAAAGCCCACCGAGAATAAAAAAAACGGATAACACTTCGAAAATTTCGAAAAATCGATTGTTTCTAAATCCATATTTAATAATACTAATTATAACCAGAAAAAGAGGTGCAATTAATATGGTTAGTATCCAGGTAAATAATGGATATGTATAAGTTCTTTGTTTTTGATCATTCATATTATAAACGGTTTATCTCCGCTACAATTTTTCCTACATCTTGTAAATGCATACACGAAAAATGCTTTTTGGGACACGCTTGAAATCCAATTTTAGAACATGGTCTACATTCTAATCCCTCTACTTGATGTATGCTGTAATTTTTGCTGTTTTGCGGCATATATGGATACATTCCCAATGCTGGAGTAGTATTCCCCCAAATGCTAACGATTCGTTTGTTAAACGCAGAAGCAATATGCATCAATCCGGTGTCGTGGGTAACTAATAGTTGCGCTTGTTGAACCACGCTTGCAGATTGCCCCAAGCGTAACGTTCCACATTGTGATTGTATGTTCCCTGTAGACTGTGAAATAATGGAGTTAGCAATTTCAGCATCCTCTGGTCCTCCAAGTAAAACGACAGGTTTTCCGATGGCGTTACAGACTTCGATAAGTTTATTGGTCGGCATACGTTTGGTTGCGAATTGTGCGCCAATTGCAAATGCAATATAGGAATTAGGTTCCAAACCTATGGTAGTTGTATCCACATGATCTTCGGAAGCAATGAAATAATCACAAGCTTGCTGATCATTCTTAACGCCTAGACTTTTAACGGTTTCAAAATAACGTTCTACGATGTGTGTGTCGGGTAACTTGTTGAATTTAAAACGTACATACAACCACTTTTTGAAATTCAATTTTGGAAAACTAGCGGAAGGAACACGTAATTTCCAAAGCAAACTTTTTGTGCGTAAATTGGTATGTAAGTCAACCACAAAGTCAAATTTCTCCGTTTTTAAGGTAGAGAGTACTTCGTTAATGGAACGATCAATGGTATGAAGTTTGTCAATATATGGATTCGAAGAAAGAATTCCCGCAAACTTTTTTTTGGTTAAAAAATGGATTTCAACCCCAGGAAGTTGCTGTTTTAGACAACGAACAACAGGTGTAGTCAACACAATGTCACCAATAGAACTAAAACGTACAACCAAAATCTTCATGGTGTAAATTTAATAGTAAGTTCCGCTAGAAATGTATTCCAGTGGTTTTTTTCTTGAATAAATAAACAGCCAAATGATATTATTCACTAACTTAAAGTAAAAATTAACAAAAACACTACATGAGTAACAAAATTTGGAAAGTAAAAGAAACACCAACCTTACAGCAAATTCAAAATCTACAAACTGAACTAAACATTCCAACCACATTTGCAAAAATTCTAGTCCAACGCGACATCCAAAATTTCGAGCAAGCACGTGCTTTTTTTCGTCCAGATTGGTCCTTAATCAACGACCCGTTTTTGATGCTGAATATGGATCGTGCTGTCAAACGCATCAATCAGGCTTTCATCAACAAAGAACGAATTATGTTGTTCGGAGATTACGATGTGGACGGCACCACCGCAGTTGCAGTAATGTGGAATGTCCTTCATTCCTATTACAAAAATTTGGAATCTTACATCCCGGATCGTTATGCAGAAGGATATGGAATAAGCACACAAGGAATTGATACTGCTAAAGCTAACAGTGTTTCACTAATTATTTCTTTAGATTGTGGTATTCGCGCGGTGGATAAAATCGCCTATGCGAATTCCTTAGGAATTGATTTCATTGTCTGCGACCACCACCATCCTGGAGAAGAGTTACCGGAAGCCATCATTCTAGATCCAATGCAAAAAGAGTGTAGTTATCCATACAAAGGCTTGTCGGGTTGTGGAGTAGGATTTAAATTACTTCAAGCACTCCAACAAACCAATAATTGGGATGAACAATTATTATTGGATCAACTAGACCTTTTAGCTATTAGTATCGGAGCAGATATTGTTCCTATTACGGAGGAAAACCGCATACTTTGTTACCATGGGTTACAAAAACTCAATACATCGCCGCGCAAAGGTGTCGTGGCCTTATTACAAATAGCAAACAAACAATTGCCTCTCAAATTAGAAGATGTGGTATTTGTCCTTGCGCCACGCATCAATGCTGCAGGACGAATTCAATCGGGTAGAAAAGCGGTGGAATTAATGATTTCTACGAATAATACCGTAATTCAAGAAATCGCAACGAGTATTGAGTTAGACAATCAAGAACGTCGCGAATTAGACGCCCAAATTACCTTCGAAGCATTACAACAAATTGAAGAAGATATTTCATTTAGTCAGCGTAAAACTACTGTAGTATTTAGTAAAAAATGGCACAAAGGAGTGATTGGTATTGTAGCATCCAGATTGATAGAAACACATTATAAACCAACGATTGTATTGACCGAGTCGAATGGTAAATTGACAGGCTCTGCACGAAGTATAATAGGCCTTGATATTCATGAAGCCCTAACACATTGTGAAGATATATTGGAACAATTTGGTGGTCACACCTTTGCTGCTGGGATGACACTCCATCCAGATAATTACGAGTTATTCAGAGAAAAATTTGAAACAGTAGTAGATCAACTCCTACTTCAAGAAGAAAAAACAGAGGAGATCATAATTGATTCCGACCTTTCATTTGATGAACTTTTTGAAGTCAATGAAGCAAATTTCCAACTTCCTAAATTTTCCCGTTTGCTCAATCAAATGGAACCTTACGGACCAGGAAACAGGAAACCAATCTTTCGTACTAAAAGAGTGGAAGTATGCGAAGCTACACTTTTAAAAGGCGAACACATCAAAGCAGTTTTCACAGAAGGCACTCAACAACGAAAAATTCCTGCAATCGGTTTCCGTATGACTGAATTATTTGACCTCCTACAATCCGGTAAACCCTGCGATATTCTCTATACCATTGAATCCAACACCTGGAAGGAAAAAACAACGATACAGTTGAATTTGAAGGATATTCGGATGAGTGAGTAGGAACTTATATGCCTTATATGGTTCCCCCCATGAGCAAAGCAAATCGCCAATCTCATCGGTCCCTGAGGCTCTCGAAGGGCCGTCGCTTCCGTCACTCCCAACCTTGATCCTGTCGAAAGGAAGGGCCGTCTCTACAATATTCCTTTCTTAATCAACAATTGCGCAATCTGTACCGCATTCGTCGCAGCGCCTTTACGTAAGTTATCCGCTACAATCCACATATTCAAGGTATTTGCTTGCGATTCATCCCTACGAATTCTTCCAACAAATACGTCGTCCTTACCTTCCGCATATTTCGGCATCGGGTAACTGTTGGTCGTTGGATCATCTTTCAAGGTAATGCCAGAAGTTTCGTGTAAGAGTTTACGCACGTCTGCTAATTCGAAATCGTTTTCAAATTCAACGTTCACCGCCTCGGAATGTCCTCCAACTACTGGTACACGCACCGCAGTAGCAGTAACTTGAATACTTGGATCTAAGATTTTCTTAGGCTCATTCATCAACTTCAATTCTTCTTTTGTATACCCATTTTCGGTAAATGAATCACAATGTGGGATACAGTTTTTGTCGATTGGATATGCATACGCCATTTCGCCTGAAATTCCTGCACGCTCATTTTCCATTTGGGTAACCGCTTTTACACCTGTTCCTGTAATGGATTGATACGTAGAAACAATCACACGTTTGATTTTGTATTTACGGTGTAAAGGAGCCAATGCCAATACCATTTGTATCGTGCTACAATTTGGATTCGCAATGATTTTATCTTCGGAGGTAAGTATATCTCCATTAATTTCTGGAACGATCAAGCATTTTGTAGGATCCATACGCCAAGCAGAACTATTGTCAATCACAAACGTTCCAACTTCTGCAAATTTTGGAGCCCATTCCAACGAGGTATCACCTCCAGCGGAAAAAATAGCCAAATCTGGTTTCATCGATACTGCGGTAGCCAAACCAACAACGGTACATTCCATACCCCCAAAATCAATTTTTTGACCCACTGATTTTTCAGATGCTACTGGAATTAATTCGGTGATTGGAAAACTTTGTTCACGTAATACTTGAAGCATCACATTACCCACCATACCTGTTGCGCCGACTACTGCTACTCTCATTTTTCTTAACTTTAATAGATGTGATTCAAAATTACTATTTTTTAATACCATTGATTTAGTTTATGCGTTACTTTCTATTATTTTTCTGTTCTTTTTTGTATTTTATTGATTATGCACAAATTACAGATGGGTTTACAGACGGAAATTTTACCTTGAATCCGAATTGGGTAGGTTCAGATACTAAATTTGAGGTCAATAATTCCTTTCAATTACACTCAAAAAGCACTACTTCGGATTCTATTTTTTTAGCACTTGAAAACAAGATCGATTTTCAAAATTCGGTCGAATGGCACTTCTGGATGAAGCATTCATTTTCGCCATCGAGCAATAATTTTTCGCGTTTTTATCTGATTACCAATGTGTTAGATTTAAAGTCAAATCCGGATGGGTATTACCTGCAGTTCGGAGAAACGGGTACCAACGACGCAATTCGACTTTTTAAGCGAAAAAATAGTATTTCTACGCAAATTTGCGCTGGCACAATTGGGGCTATTTCGACCAATTTTATCACTTCAATCAAAGTCGTTCGTGAGCCATCTGGGGAATGGAAAATCTACTCGGATTTTAATGGTGGTGAAAATTACACACTCGAAGCTTCGGCATTAGATAATGCGCAAGTGTCTGGTAAATATTCGGGCGTGTATTGTCAATTTACGAAGACCTATGCGACCAAATTTTATTACGATAATTTTTATTTTGGCCCCAAAGTTGTCGATAAAATTCCACCGACCTGCCAACAAATTCAAGTGCTCGACAACAAACACCTGAAGTTAACCTTTTCGGAAACGATCGATTCTACCAGCGCGAATATCCCTGAAAATTATGCATTTATAAATTCAAGCAATACCATCTTAAGTGCCTCCCGGATACAAAATGCTACTGCTTGTGTTATGCTTGAACTCGATACTCCACTTCAAAACGCGACGAATTATACGATTAACATTAGTCAAATTGCCGATTTGTCTGGAAATGTGATGCTTCCAGAAACTAAAAACATATATTACATCATCGCTGAAAAACCAGAAAAAGGAGAGGTGATTATCAATGAAATCATGAGCAATCCTAGTCCTGTAGTCGGATTACCAGAAATCGAATACATCGAAATCTACAACAAAAGCAACAAGTATTTTAACCTCGAAAATTGGATAGTAACGGACGGAACGAGCAAAGGGAAAATTGCAACCGCTTGGTTAGGACCACATGAATACAAAGTGTTATGCAATACAAGTGGACTCCCATTTTTGAATCCAGCGGTAGGGGTAACCTCGTTTCCAAGTCTAAATAATTCTGGAGATAAAATCACCTTGTTGGATACTTTAGGAAATCAGTTGGATGAGGTGGAATATGCACTTTCGTGGTATAAATTCGATGGTATATCAACTGGAGGAATTAGCCTTGAACGAATGAATCCTTATCATCCTTGTTCGGATGCTTCAAACTGGAAAGGAGCAACTCATCCAGATGGTGGAACACCAAATGAACAAAATTCGGTCTATGATACGCTTCCAGATAACACAACGATGGAGGTTACTTCCAGTAATGTGCTTTCTGATTCGGTATTAGAAGTTGTTTTTTCCAAACAAATAGATACTGTTTCAGCTGATAATGTGGCGATTCAATTTGTGCCAGAATTAAATTGGAAATCTAGGTTTTTTAAGGAGAACAGCATGCAAATCATTTTACCTTCCGCCCTTGAAAAATCGAAAGAATTTGTACTTCAACTAAACGGAATACAGGATTGTTGGGTGCATTCGTATTCCTTAGCTACAACTTTTGCAAATACAGAAAAAATGGACACCAATGAAATCGTAATCAATGAGTTACTATTTAATCCATATCCCGATGGTGCAGATTTTATCGAGTTATACAATACTTCGGAAAAATGGATTAACCTAAAAGGCCTTACATTATTTTCACTTGAAAAAGGCTTACTATCAAGTCCTAAAGTAATCGAGCAAAATAGAATTCTAAAACCCCATGAGTATGTTTTTCTCACACCTTACATTGCTTCTCAAGAAAAAATATATCCAAACACGAATAAATTACATGGAATACAAATGTCCATTCCAACCATGAATAATGATTCTGGGACGGTTATTCTAATGTATAATAAGCAAGTCATAGATAAAGCGACGTATGAGGAATCTTCGCATTTTTCTTTAATATATGATAAAGAAGGTAAATCGTTAGAACGCTTAAGTACATTTTTACCCACCATGGATTATGATAATTGGTTCACTGCTGCTGAATCTGTTGGTTTTGCAACACCTGGAGAAGTAAATTCCCATGGGTTATCGTCAGAAATCCCTGTAAAAATCAGTATTTCTTCTCCAACAATTTCTCCAGACAATGATGGATTCGAAGATTTTGTGGAAATTAAATTGGCGAATGCAGATCCAAATGTAAGTGCGACAATTAGTGTTTTTTCGATGAATGGTGTAGAAGTTCGACCACTCGTAAAAAATACATTAATCGCACAAAATTCGCTTTTTATTTGGGATGGCTTAGATTTGAACAAGCAAAAACTACCAGTAGGTATTTATGTGTTTTGGGTGCAAATTTTTGATTTTACCAAAGCCAAAATATCCCATTTTAAACTTCCGATAGTCGTTGCAAAATGATTATATATTAAATCGCTGTTAATTATTAAATTAGTTAATAAAATATAAATTGGTCGATATTTTTTGTACATTTGTCGTGTAATAACTAAAAAAATAATTTTTATGAAGAAACAATTTACACAATTTCTGCTTGTGTTTATCTATGTTTTTATGCTTTCTTTCGTGAATGCACAAAGTATTGTAACCACAAGTGATGAAACTTCAAAAGGAAAATGTGATGGTACTGCTATCATTTCATCCCTTGCACTTCCAAATCTTACATCCTGGGTTTGGAAAAAAGACACAACCATTATTCAAAAAGATGGTAAAGATTTAGTAAATCTTTGTGGTGGTAAATACATAATTCAATATGTAGACAAACAGAACAAAACGCATATCGATTCGTTTTTTGTTAACACAAAATCATCTGGAGGTGGAACGAACGCATGTGATGGCTTCAAAGTTTTCCCAAGTTTTGTTCGACCAAATGTAAAAGATTCATCTGGAAAATGTACTGGACGTATCGAACTTTCCGTAGCAGGTGGTCATAAACCATTTATGTTTACATGGGCAACAAATGCCTCAAACCAAACAAATAGTGCAGAAGGATTATGTGGAGGTAACTATGGAGGTTATGTAAAAGATTCGATGGGTTGTACCGCACAATTCAATGTTGCAATAAAAGATACATCGTTTAATAACGGTGGAGGCACTGGAGGTGGAACAAACACATGTGATGGCTTCAAAGTGTTTCCTAGTTATGTTCGACCAAACGTTAAAGATTCATCTGGAAAATGTACTGGACGTATCGAACTTTCCGTAGCAGGTGGTCATAAACCATTTATGTTTACATGGACAACAAATGCCCCAAACCAAACAAATAGTGCGGAAGGATTATGTGGAGGTAACTATGGAGGTTATGTAAAAGATTCGATGGGTTGTACCGCACAATTCAATGTTGCAATAAAAGATACATCGTTTAATAACGGTGGAGGAAATAACGGTGGTGGATCAAATGGAAAACCATGTCAGGTTGAATTAAAAGGAAAATCCACAGATTCAACAGGTTTAAATTTCTATTTAACATTACAAACAAGAGTAGATAATAATGGAACTGTAAAATCTTACGAATTAAAAATCGATGGAAAAGTAGTTTCTAAAGATTCGACATTTATTGCTAAAATGACTCCTGGAAAACATACATTTGAATATGCAATTACTACTTCTATAGGCTGTGAAGATAGACAAATAGATACCATGTCATTTCCATATTTTGATGAACCAAAAACAGATTGTAAAAATAGCACCCTAAAAGTTGCATTAGTTAAAATCGAAAATAATAAACAAGGAAGTACTAATTGTATTGGTTTAATTCAGGTGAAAGCGACAGGAGGAAAATCTCCTTATCATTTCCATTGGAATAATAACATTACTGGCGAATTTGCGAAAGGATTATGCCCTGGTAAATATGATGTTCATTTGAAAGATTCAAACAATTGTTCTGTAATGGCTTCTTTTGAAATCAAAAATGATTCTGTTGTTGGTAGTAATCCTTGCAAAGAATTCAAATTGGAATTGACCAAAGCGATTAACGATAAATATGGCGACTCAATTTGTACTGGTTTAATTGATGTACACACTGTTGGTGGAACAGCTCCTTTTTACTTTAAATGGAATAATGGTGTGAATACTCCTTACAATGAAAAATTGTGTGCTGGCTCGTATACATTAAATGTAAAAGATGCGCATAATTGCTATGCTTCGTTTACGCAATCTATTTTCCAAGATTCGGTGATTGTTTCCAATCCTTGTCAAGGCTTTAAAGTAGAAATTGCAAAAATTCAAAATACACGCAAAGGAGAGACAGTTTGTACAGGACTTATTGAAGCTCGCACGTACGGTGGAACAGCACCATATACGTATAAATGGAGCAATGGCGGTTCTACAAACGTGATGGATAAATTGTGTGAAGGAAAATATACCTTATTAGTTAGAGATAAAAATAATTGTGGATCTGAACTAACAGCTTTCGTTAAAGCAGATTCGATTATTAATTCAACCACTACTTCCAATTGTGCTGGTTTTATCATCAATGTAAACGGTATTAAAAACGCGGTAAAAGGAGCAAATAACTGTACAGGAGCTATTATGACAAATGTTTCTGGCGGTAAACAACCGTATACTTTCTATTGGAGTAATGGGACAAAAGATTTGTTTTTATCCAATGTTTGTGCAGGAACTTATACGTTAAAAGCTTTAGATGCAAATGGTTGTTTGGTAAGTATTACGAAAGAAGTGAAAGCAGACACGGCTAGTGTAAACAATGATTGTACAACGTTAACAGCAAATGTGCTTGTTAAAAATACGAACGCTTCAGCAAACGCATGTAATGGTGCATTAGAAATTTCTGTAAATGGAGGAACAGCTCCATATGCTTTTGTATGGAATACTTCAGCGACTGGAAAAGCAATTAATGGATTATGCGAAGGGAATTATTCAGTTACTATAATGGATGCGAAAAAATGTGCAATTAAAGTGCATAAATATGTTGGACGTGATTCTATCGTTCAAAATCCATGTGCAGGATTCTTTGCAAATGTTAATGTAAAAAATGATCAAGATGGCGACACTATTTGTTCTGGTGTTTTATTAGTAAATGCTGGCGGAGGGAAATCACCATACAACTATAAATGGTCAGATGGTTCTAAGCAACCATATCTGAAAGATGTTTGTAAAGGTTCATACGCTGTTTCTGTTTTTGATGCTAATAATTGTTCTTTAACCATTGAAAAATATGTAGGTCTTGATTCAGTCTTTAATCCATGTAAAAATTTCTACGCGAAAATTGCTTCGGTTGAAAATTGTGGTTTAAATGCTACTAAATGTAATGGCGGACTTAAAGTTGCAGTTGCAGGAGGTAAGGCTCCGTATGACTTTACATGGTCTAATGGTGTAAAAGCACCTTCTATTTCGGATCTATGTCCTAATGAATATTCCGTGGAGGTAAAAGATGCAAATAAATGTGCAATTGTTCTAACGGGTAAAGTATCCATAGATTCAACTAAAAATGTATGTGATGGTTTCTTTACGAAAGTAGTAGAGGTGAAAAATGATAAAGCCGGAGATAACAAATGTTCTGGTGCTATCTTTACTTCAACACTTGGTGGAAAAGCTCCTTATGATTATTTATGGTCGAATGGTGCTAAAACAGCAAATATTATAGATGTTTGTTCAGATAAGTATTTCTTATATGTAAAAGATGCGAATAATTGTATAAACCAAGTAGATAAATTTGTTGGTTCTGATTCCATCGTTGACTTATGTAAAGGGTTCAATGGCTATATTTCAAGTGTAAAAGATTATTCAGCTGATGATTCTACTTGTTTAGGAGGTTTAGAAGTAACTGTAAAAGGTGGTAAAGCACCTTTCAACTATTCTTGGTCTAATGGTGATTCTACTTTATTTGCTTCTAACTTATGTGAAGGTGGTTATTCTTTAACTATCGTTGACGCTAACGAATGTAACATTACCTTAAATGGTAAAGTACGTATGTTACCATCTAAAAAACAAAAACTTAAAGCGTATGTTACTTCAACGGATGTAACAGCTGCTGGTGCTTGTGATGGAACTGTAAATGTTAAAGTAGTTAGTGGTAACGCTCCGTATTACTTCTACCACTCAAATGGTGAAGTATCGGATAGTAGAACTGGTGTATGTGCTGGAGTATACTCTGTAATTGTAAAAGACGCTAAAAATGAAGTTGTTGAATTATCTTACTTAATCTCTTCTCCATTGAATACAATTATTAACGAAGAAGTTGAAGTGCCAGTAGGTTCAGATACAACTGTAGTTGATACAGTATCTACTTCAGTTACTAAAGAATGTTCTATTGATTACAACGCAATCGATTCTGTACAAATTGTTAAATACAAAATGATAGCTAAGGATTCATTACTAGTAACTTGGGCGATTTATAGTGCTTCAAATGTTACTTATGTGACAGATATGTATGTATTCACTGCTGGTACTGGTGTATACGCTATTAATTTAGAGTTGTACTGTGACGAAAAGAAAGCAATTGGAAATTTCTTAAAAGCTTCTGAATCTTTTTATTATATAGCGGAAGGTACAACAGCAATTGTAGAAAAAGTAACTGAAAATGTGAATGTTTATCCGAACCCTTTCAGTGATAAATTCACGGTTAAATTAGAAAAAGTGCAAGATTACCAAATCCATGTAATGGACATGTCTGGTAAACAATTATACACAAATTCTTTTGCGAATACAAATGCAATTAACTTGGATTTAGGTCATTTGGTAAATGGTCAATATATTTTAAAAATTGTTAGTGAAACGTCAAGCTTCACGCGCATGATTTCAAAATAATGTCCATCTAGGGTATAAAGAAAACGCCCCGCTGAAAAGCGGGGCGTTTTTGATTTATGAAAGTTTTATAATTGTATTGTAACTTTATTTTACGATCAATTTCGCTTATCCATGCCCCAAGACATCTTATTACGTATAGTATCCAAGAAACTAGTGTCATCAAAACGAACAACATTAATCATAAATTCTGCTTTTTGCACCAAAACTTCGGAACCTTGAGGGATACTTTTCGTATTAGCGTCTAAACTGATTAAATATTTTCGTTCTCTTCCCTCCACACTTAATTTTATTGGTAAATGGTCAGGAACTACCATCGGTCGCACATTTAGATTATGTGGTGCAATAGGAGTTAAAATGTGTATCTGACAACCAGGAGTTACAATCGGTCCGCCACAACTTAAATTATAAGCAGTAGAACCAGTTGGTGTACCAACAATCAATCCATCCGCCCAATACGAATTAAGGTAATTCCCATCTAAACTCGCATGAACTGTAATCATCGATGCAGTATCCTTTTTATGCAACGTTAATTCATTTAAAGCTAAATTATCATCTCCAAATAAATCATCTTCCGTATGGATTCTGATTAAAGAACGTTTCTGAAACGTATATCGCTTATCACGAACCATTTCCATGGTTTCTTCGATTTTTTCTGGCGTAATATTTGCTAAAAATCCTAGTCTGCCGGTATTTATACCTACAATTGGAACTCCACTATCGCGAATGAAACCAACCGTCTTGATAAATGTTCCATCCCCACCTATACTAAAAGCTATATCAAAGCCTGATTTTAAGTCGTGATAGCTGGAAAAACTATCCAAGTTGTGTCCTATATTGGATTTTTTTATTAATTGTTCTTTGAGATCTTGCTCAAGCACAGCTGTCCAACCTAATGCCTCTATACTGCTTAAAGTCTGCTCAAATACAACGCTGTTTTGACGGGTAAGTTTTCTTCCGTAAATCGCAATTTTCATTTCGGTAAAATTTACGTAAAACGTATTACATTTTTAAGAAATTCAATAAAGAATCATAACGATCTTGAATATCATCGTTGAAATCACTTTTTTGATAGGAAGCACTTATCACATAATCATACCGTTCAAAAGTACGAATGATACTATCTAACTCTGTTTTGTTGATTTTTAAGGTTACTTCCAATTTGGTAGAATCAGGCGTAGACATGATGTAAGAACTTAAAATCCGTGCATTGTTACTTTCTACAATTTGTGAAATTTGAGCCAAGGAATAATCAATTTGGTTCACTTCCAAAACAAGTATCGCGCCATGCTCCTTAATACTTCCAGTACTTGCTACCATAGTTAAAATGTCGTGCACGGAAGTACATCCAACATATTTTTCATTTTTATCCAGTATCGGAACAACGGAAATTTTGTGTTCAGAAACTTTATATAACACCTCGTAAATATGTGCAGTTTCTAGTACGTATGGGCGTGGTAAATGATCAAATAAAACATCCAATTTCTCTTCTAAATCCATTTTGTCTAGTATGTCAGACTCTGAAATTAAACCGACAAAGTTCCCATTTTTTAAAACAGGTAAATGAGATACTTTAAATTCATCCATCCAACGTAAGGCAACTTCACCTGTATCTGTGTGAGTTAAAGGAGGAATCTCGTCTGTAATTAAATCTTTTGCTATCATGATAGTGCCAAATTACAAATAATGTACCGATTTCAAAAAAATATCACTACTAAACATGTATCCTAGTGTTAATTTCTAGCTCAAAAGCGTAAATTTGTTACATGGATTATGACATTGAATTACGATTTCAAGCGCTCACAAAAAAAATAGAAAACGATTTTGGAGAAGGATTAGATACACAGGCAATTCTTTTTTTAATCGGTGTTCAAGAATTAGGCCTTGGTTATAGAGAATTTACAAAACAAGAAAAGACAGACCTTTTGCATATTGCGGTTTGTACTTTATTAGAACCCCATGGCTATTATAAATTTGAAGCGCGTGATGTCGAAAACTGGCCGCATTTTGCTGTCCTAAAGCCTTTACCTGTTCTAAATGATAAGGAACAACAACATCTTATAAAAGAGGCAATCCTAGATTATTTTGAACAAAATGATATTTATTAGTCCAATTGTAACCGTCTAGTTAATAGTTAGAAAAGTATATCCAGAATACGATACGAGATTCTTAATGCTAAATAATATATATTTGTATACTAAAAAAATAAAACATGGATATTTGGATTAAAGCCGCTCAATTTATTTTATCACTTTCCTTATTAGTTATTCTGCACGAATTTGGTCATTTTATCCCTGCTAAACTTTTTAAAACACGCGTAGAAAAATTTTACCTTTTCTTTAATCCTTGGTTCTCTCTATTTAAAAAGAAAATAGGGGATACAGAATGGGGAATCGGTTGGTTACCACTTGGAGGTTTTGTGAAAATTTCTGGTATGGTCGATGAATCGATGGATAAAGAACAGTTAGCGCAACCTGCACAACCTTGGGAATTTAGATCTAAACCAGCTTGGCAACGCTTAATTATCATGTTAGGCGGGGTGTTTGTGAATGTAGTTGTAGGGTTTGTTATTTACATTAGTGTTGTCTTTTACTTTGGTGTCGAACGTTTAGAACCTTCCTCCCTAAAACAAGGGGTAGCAATACATCCATATGTTGAAAAATATGGATTAAAATCAGGAGATTATATCCTAGCTGTTGACGGTAAACCAACCAAAAATGTATTGGAAGTTACTAGTCAGGTAATGTTCCGTGGTGCGAGAGATATAAAAGTGAAACATGTAGATGGAAAAATTTCTACAATTCATCTTCCCGAAAATATTGGACATGAATTGTTTGAAAATTCTGCTTTCCCGTTAATTAGTTTACGTTCTAGTTCTACCACTGTAGATTCAATCGTTCCTAAATCCAATGCGCAAAAAGCAAAACTGCAAAAAGGAGATAAATTTATAGCAATCAACGGAAATTCAATTGCTTACTTTGATGAACTTCAAAAACAATTATACCTTAACAAAACAAAAACAACAACTGCACAAATTGTAAGAGAAAAGGATACGTTAGACCTAAAAATGAAGGTAACCAAAGAGGGAACATTAGGATTTATGACAACCCATAATTGGATTGACGTAAATTTGATTAAACAATATAAACCAGGTTTAGGTGAAAGCTTTGGTTTAGGTATTGATTTAGCAGTTAATACTTTAGGGGATTATGTCGCACAGTTTAAATACATCTTTACCAAAAAAGGAGCATCTTCTTTAGGTGGGTTTGCTTCGATGGGTAATATGTTCCCAAGTACGTGGGATTGGGAGATTTTCTGGATGCGAACAGCTTGGATTTCATTAGCGTTAGCAATCATGAATTTACTTCCTATTCCAGCATTGGATGGAGGTCATGTTGTGTTTTTATTATATGAAATGATTACTGGTAAAGAAGCGCCTCAAAAAGTATTAGAAATCGCGCAATATGTTGGAATCGTCTTATTATTAAGTTTAATGTTATACGCAAATGGAAACGATGTCTATCGCATCTTTTTCAAATAATATTTGTTTTAAACCCCTTGTATTATGGAAATTACACAAGAAATTAAAGATAAATTAGAAAAAATCCAAGCAAAATATTCTGTAATTGGAGAAGATTTTAATGCTTACCTAGAAGGATTATTGTACGCAGACTCTGTAACGTATTGGGACTACATTGAAGTGGATACCCTTTTAAGTTTACAAAAACCACGTACAAAGTTTCCGGATGAGGTGGTTTTTATCATGTATCACCAAATCACCGAATTGTATTTCAAACTTTCTTTACGAGAATTTGATCAAATCAGTGAACGTGAAAATTTAACTGCTGAATTCTTTTTAGATCGCGTTACTCGTATCAATCGTTATTTTGGGGCATTGACACATAGTTTTGAAATTATGATTGATGGAATGGAACGCGAACAATTCTTGAAATTTAGAATGTCTCTCCTTCCTGCATCTGGTTTTCAATCAGCACAATATAGAAAAATTGAAATATCTTCTACAGACTTTATTCGTTTAGTACACAAAGATGTGCGTGATAATTATACGGGAGATGAAGCGATTGTCGAACTTTTCGAGCACATCTATTGGAAAGAAGGCGCTACGGAAATTGCTTCCGGTAAAAAAACGTTGACGCTTATTGAATTTGAAGAAAGATATAAAGAGCAGTTTATCGCCTTGGGAGAGAAAAAACGTTCTGCTAATTTATGGCAATGTTACCTTCGTTTATCCAAAGAAGACCAACAAAATCCAGAGATTATAGCTGCACTTAAACAAAATGATATCAATGTTAACGTAAATTGGCCATTAGCTCATTATAAATCTGCTGTGCGTTACTTACATACTGGTAAAACAGATGTTGCTGCAACAGGTGGTACAAACTGGCAAAAATATTTACCTCCAAGATTCCAAAAACGTATCTTCTATCCTGCACTTTGGTCTGAGCATGAAAAAGAGGAATGGGGTAAATCATGGGTAGATGAAATAACAAAAGGAATATAGTTTAATTTTTATAACCTTTTGGTATGAATCTTTCGGACGTTAAATTTGATTGTAGGCACTTTAGAACAGGAATTCCTTGTCTTCCTAATAAGAAAGAAAATGCAGTATGTTCAACCTGTAATGCCTATGATAAAATCCAAACACGTATTTTAATTGTAAAATTAGGTGCATTGGGCGATGTTATTCGTACGACCCCTTTGTTAGAAAGATTTAAAAAGGAATATCCTGGTGTACATGTGACTTGGTTAACCTTAAGTCCTGCAATCCTTCCGAAAGACCAAATCGATGTGATTTATACCTGGGATTTTACTTCGGTCTTTACGATTGAAAACTCTTCATTTGATATTGCAGTAAACCTAGATAAAGATCCAGAAGCGTGTATGTTACTTGCCAAAGTAGATGCGCCAATTAAATACGGATATACCTGGGAGAATAACCACATTGCTCCAGCAACAGAGAAAGCAAATCATAAGTTATTGACTGGTTTCTTTGATGAATTATCCAAAAACAACACCAAAAGCTACCTCGAAGAAATTTTTGAAATCTGTCATTTTGATTTTAGAAAAGAAGATTATCAAATCAATTTAAACCACGCGCTAGCCAAAACATGGAAAGATAAACTTCAATCGCTAGCTGCAGGAAAAGTAATAGTAGGTTTAAATACAGGTTGCGGTCCACGTTGGAATACCCGTCTTTGGTCAGAAGAATCCTGGGAGACACTAGCTACTCAACTCCATGAAAATGGTTTTTATCCTATTTTTTTAGGGGGCGAATTAGAACATGCCAAAAATCTTAAAATGGCGGATATAACTGGTGCACATTACCCAGGACATTTTTCCTTAGAAGAATTTATCGCTTTAACGAATGCTTGTGATATTATTGTGACGCAAGTTTCCATGATGATGCATATTGCCACGGCACTTCGTAAAAAGATGGTACTTTGCAATACGATTTTCAATAAACATGAGTTTGAATTATACGAGCGTGGTATAATAGTAGGTCCACCAAATGAGTGTGTCTGTTTCTATGGCAATACTTGTATAAAAGGAACTTCTTGTATGCACGATATTACACCTAATGATTTTTTGAAAGCAATTGTCGCACTCGCTAGTAAGTAACTATGAAAATCGCGTTTTTATCTACTTTTTATCCATTTAGAGGAGGAATTGCCCAATTTAACGCCTTGATGTATCGCGCCTTTGAAAAAGAGCATACCGTTAAAGCATTTACCTTTAAACGCCAATACCCAAATTTTTTATTTCCTGGGGAAACTCAATACGTAACAAAAGAAGATATTACAGATGAAATTCCATCCGTAGAGGTTTTGGATTCCATCAATCCAATTACGTATGTTACTACCGTTCAAAAAGTAAAGCGATTTGCGCCAGATATTTTTATAACAAAATATTGGATGACCTTTTTTGGCCCTTCCTTGGGTTACGTTGCGAAAAAATTAAATAAAAAGTCGAAACGCATTTCCGTTTTGGATAATGTCATTCCACATGAAAAACGTTTTTTTGATGGATTTTGTAATCGATTTTTTTTAAAACATAATGACGGCTTTGTTGTTATGTCGGATGCTGTTTTAAAGGATTTATTATCCATTAAACCGGATGCAAAATATATTCGCGTAAATCATCCTGTATACAACCATTTTCCTGCTCCGATTGCGCGCGAGGTAGCTCAAAGTACTTTGAAGTTAGATCCCTCAAAAAAAACACTTTTATTTTTTGGGTTTATTAGAGATTACAAGGGCTTAGATTTATTAATTCAAGCAATGAATGTCTTGGATGATACCTATCAATTACTTATCGCTGGAGAAGTGTATGGTTCGTTTGATAGATACCAAGAATTGATAGATAATTCAAAAGCAAAACAGCGTATTGCTTTGTATAATCAGTACATCGGAGATAACGAAGTTTCGGATTATTTTTCGGCAGCAGACGTTTGTGTACTTCCCTATAAATCCGCTACGCAGTCTGGCATTACTTCCATTGCGAATCATTATAATTTACCGATTATTGCTACGAATGTGGGAGGTTTAAAAGAAACAATTCACCACCATAAAACAGGATTGATTGTAGAAAAACCAGTAGTTTCTCAAATCGCAGAATCTATCCAAACGTATTTCGATGGTAATTTTAAAGCCAATTTTGCGGCTGAAATTGAAAAAGAAAAACTAGAAAATTCTTGGGAAAATTTCGTTGATAAAATTATTGCCTTTAGTAAAGAATTATAACCATACTTTACTTCCTTCAGAACAATTTTGACAGATATCTATTTGATTGCGTTTTGTAAGTACACTACGTCTAAATTCTTGGTATTTTTTGGATTTCCATAGGCTTTGAAATGGTTGGTCAAGAGCAGAACCTAAAGTATAAGAGGCATCTTTATCGAAACAGCACGGAACAACTTTAGCATCCCAAGTCAGTACACAAGAAGACCACATGCGCCAACAATGATTCCCTGTTTTATATTTTAATCGATACGTTCCGTCTTTTTGTTGTTTATATCGTGCATATTGTTCTTGCGAAGGAATAAGTGGATTCCCGTGGGTGTAATCGTAAATTTGTGCAGATTTTAAACGTACTTCATCCACACCAAGTTCATCCGCCAATTTATAAATAGCAGGTATTTCGTGTTCATTTGGTTTAACTACTAGATACTGAAAAATGAGATGAGGTCTAGAAGAATTTGTAGCTTTTTTTGCTGCTACCATCGCTTTTGTTCCTTCAATCACTTTGGATAATTTTCCAGTTACGCGATAACTTTGATACGTTTCCTGGGTAGTACCATCAATGGAAATAATCAAGCGATCTAAACCAGAATGTACAATTTCTTCTGCTATTTGTGGGGTAATAAAATGAGCATTGGTAGAGGTCGCAGTGTATACGTTATGTTTTTTTGCATCTTTAATCAGTTCTAAAAAATCTGGATGTAAAAATGGCTCGCCCTGAAAATAATAATTAATATAAAAAAGTTGTTTACCTAAACTACGTAATAAATTACGATTTACCGCAAGGTCAATTTTTCCAGTCTGACGAGAGAATTGTTTTAAGCCACTAGGGCATTCTGGACATGCTAAATTACAGGCAGTTGTAGGCTCTATACTTACAGTAAATGGGTTGCCTAGTACGATTGGTTTTTTAAGAATACGAGAAAGGATAAAGGAAAAATACAACCTTAAAAGATTCCAAACACGTGGTAATGTTAGATGTCTGAAAAGGTTAATAGTATCTTTTGTATTTAGCATGTCTGTTGGATATACCCTAATTTTTTCATTACCTTCCACAATTCTGCAGTCGGTAAACCCATGACATTGTAATAGGAACCATGCATTTTTTCAATGCCGATATACCCAATCCATTCTTGAATTCCATAGGAACCAGCTTTATCTAATGGATTAAATTTTTCTACATAATAATCAATCTCCCAAGATTCTAAAGGGAGAAAGGTTACTTCCGTAGTAACGTCAAAGGTATAGGATTGTTCTAATGTCGCTAAATGAACACCCGTAATAACTTGATGTGATTTACCAGAAAGTGTTGCAATCATTTTTTTTGCAGCTTCTTTGTTTGCTGGTTTTCCTAGTACTTGGTCTTGGGTTATTACTACCGTATCTGATGTAAGTAATAATTCATTTGGTTTTAACGTGTCTAATAATGCTTTTGCTTTAATTTCAGCTAAAAAAGAAGCAATTTGCTGCGGTTTTAGACTTTCAGGATAACTTTCGTCCGTATCTAATGTACGAACTTCATACGGCAAGCCTAAACCTTGGATTAATTCCTGTCTACGTGGTGACTTTGAACCTAGAATTAATTGATGGGTGAGTTTGAACATATTTAATGAATGATTATGTGTTTGGATTTTACTTCTTTGTGTAAGAAGGTAGATGCCTTTTTGTCAAAATCTAGCGCAGTTTCTGTCGTTAAATAGCTAGTTTCTCCATTTTTCGAACACTTAGACGCTAATTCTTGGTGACGGTTTAAATAAGCTACTAAACTATTTGCTACAATGTCTCCCTGGGTTATTACTTGTATATCTGCACCAACAATTTCTTTTACAATTTCTGCAACTATCGGATAATGGGTACAACCTAAAAGTAATGTATCAATTACAGGATCTTTTGCGATTAGTTTCATTACATCTTGTTCAATGAACCATTTACCTCCTAATTGGTCATATACTTGATTTTCGATTAGCGGAACCCACATTGGACAGGATTTTTGCGAGATTTCAATTTCCGGAAAGAATTTTGCAATTTCTAGTCGGTAAGAATCTGATTTTATGGTTCCCTCTGTTGCTAAAATGCCAATATGTTTCGTTTGTGTAATACTTCCAATTATTTCAGAAGTTGGTCGTATAACACCAAGTACGCGTTTATGTGCTTCTACCGTCGGTAAATAGTTTTGTTGAATAGTGCGTAATGCTTTTGCAGAAGCTGTATTACAAGCTAAAACAATCAACTCACAACCTTGACTAAAGAGAAATTCTACGGCTTGTAAGGTAAATTCGTACACAACATCAAAAGAACGTGAACCATAAGGCGCGCGCGCATTATCTCCTAAATATAAAAAATCATATTCTGGTAACTTTTTTTGTAAATCAGCCAATATGGTCAATCCACCGTAACCAGAATCAAAAACACCAATTGGTTTTTTCATAGATGTAGTACTTCGTTTACCAAAAATAAAAAAAGGCAACCGATATGATTGCCTTTAAAGTAGGTTTATGAATAAATTATTTTTTAATAGGTGCTTCAATAGCATCCAAACGTAATAATTCTGTTCTTACTTCGCTTGTAATATCTGTTCCTCCAGCAAAATATAAGGTAGAAGTTTCATCCACTACATAATTTAGTTTCTTACGTCCAGCAACAATTTCAATTGCTTTTTTAACGCGTTTTAAGATAGGTTCGTTTAATTCCGTTCCTAATTGTTGCATTTTTTGTTGTAATTCTTGCTCACGTAATTGCATCGCTTGTTGTTTCTTTTGCAATTGCTCTTCTTCGTTTTGTTTAATGATTGGAGACAAAGTAGCTTGTTCAGACATGTATTTAGAATATCTTTTTTGTAAATCCGCTTCCATTTCTTTAAGCTCTTCCATTCCTCTTTTTTCAAAATCTTCTATTTGAGACATTGCGGCCTTACGGGAAGGAAGTGTATCCAACAATTTTTGTGTGTTTACGTGTCCAATTTTGGATTGTGCAATAGATGTTAATGAAACAAAAATTGCGAAAACTAATACTAACTTTTTCATTCTATTCTATTTTTATTTATTATTTAATTGTCTCCATAATCTTTGAGACGTTATTTAATTCCTAATTCTTTAATCACTTCGTCGCTTAAATCGGATTTTTTATCCGCATATACCAAATTGCTTTGGTTTGCTTTATCGAATATAAACGAATAATTTTTTTTCGAAGCAACTTTTTGCATCGCATCGAAAACTTTATCTTGTATCGGTTTTACTAACTCTTGGCGTTTTTGAAAGTATTCACCGCCAACACCAAATCGCGTTTTTTGTAATCCTACAATTTCGTTTTCTAATTTTTGTAATTCTCCTTTACGTTTTTCTTTTTCTTCAGAAGGCAACAACACTTCTTCGCGCAAAAATAAGTCTTTCTTTTGATTTAAAACAACATATCGCTCATCAATCTCTTTTGTCCATCGATCTGCTAATTTGTCTAAACGGTCTTTAGCTTCCTTATATTCAGGTAATTTAGACAAAATAAATTCGGAATTTATATAGCCAATTTTTTGAGCATCCACACAAATAACACATGTAAATACTAGTATTACGATAAGAAATAGCTTTTTCATTTTTATAATTCTCCTAAATTCATACCAATGGTAAAGTTTAATTTACCAAAATAACTTTTTTGTTGAATAGACTCATCCGAACCTCCAGCAACACGATATCCTTGCGCATGTGGATCTAAATAATCGAACCCCCAACCATAATCAACTCCTAACATCCCAAACATTGGTAAGAATACGCGTATTCCAGCTCCAGCAGAACGTTTAACATTAAATGGATTAAACGATTTTATAGTTGGAAATGTGTTCCCTGCTTCAGCAAAAGCCAATACGTAAAAGGTCGCTTGTGGATTTAAAGAAACTGGGTAACGAAGTTCTAATGTGTATTTTGCAATTACAGGATCACTCGCTTTACTAGATAAACTGTTGTCATTATAACCACGTAAAGCGATTATTTCTCGTCCACCTAATTGGTTCATTCCGGATAATCCATTACCACCTAATGTGAATCTTTCAAATGGTGTAAGTCCTTTTGTAGCACTGTATCCTCCCATAAAACCAAATCCGATTCTAGGACGCAATACTAATTTTTTATCCCGTGTTAATGGTAAAAACCATTCACCTGTAAATTTAATTTTAAAATACTCAAGATATTTGTATCTATCTTGTTGACTTGCATTTGTAAAATCTTTGTTACCGTTTATTAAAAAATAGGGTAACGAACTTTTAGCTGTAAATGTCAAGTGTGAACCTTCTTTTGGATAGATAGGACTATCTATGGAATTACGTTGAAGAATGTATTTTAAACTGATGTCATTTGCATATCCTTGGCTAAAGCTTGGAAAATAACTTGGGTAATTAATTACCTCATAATATTGATAACCGATTTCATAATAAGCGTTAAAGAAATCATCTGGAACTTTTTTACGTCTCCCTAGCCCAACCCCTGCACCTGTAATAGATATCCCTTGATAATTTGGGCTAGAACGCAACAAACCTGTTCCAAATTGTGAATGCGTTAACCAGGAAGAAAATGAATTTGGCTTTTTTCCACCTAACCAAGGCTCTGTAAAAGATAAATTAAAAGATTTGAAAAATGTTCCATTGGTTTGGAAACGAAGTGAAACACGCTGACCATCCCCTGTTGGTAGTGGAGACCAAGCACTCCTTTTTAAGGAATTACGTAATGAGAAGTTACTGATAGTTAATCCTGCTGTACCAATCAATCGTCCTGCACCATAACCTCCAGAAAGTTCGATTTGATCGGATGGTTTTTCTTCTACGGTATATTCTATATCTACCGTCCCTTCTTGTGGGTTTGGTAATGGATTAATTTGAAAAGCTTCATTGTTAAAATAGCCAAGTTGGGATAACTCACGTTGCGTACGTATAATATCATTACGGTTAAATAAATCTCCTGGTTTAGTTCTAATTTCTCTGCGAATTACATGGTCATTCGTCTTTGTATTTCCCTTAATGATAATTTTTCGTACACGCGCTTCTTTTCCTTCGATGATTCGCATTTGATAAGATATCTTATGGTTTTTAACGCCTGTTTCAATAGGGATGACTTGGAAGAATAAATAACCTCTATCCATATACAATGAGGAAATATCTCTTCCATCTTGACTCATAGACATACGACCATCTATGATTGATTTATTGTAAATATCGCCATTTTTGATTCCTAATATTGTATCTAAAAATCCACTACTGAATTTTGTATTACCAACCCATTCTATATCCCCAAAACGATAGACACTTCCTTCCTCTAGTTGTATTTTTATTCCTAAGTGATTTTCATCGATCAAGTATACAGAGTCTTTAACAATATGTGCATCGCGTAGACCTATACTTTGAAATTTAGTTAATACGCTAGCTTTGTCTTTTTCAAAGGATGAAACAGAAAATTTCGAACGTTTATAAAATCTCCAGATTGTTTGTTCTTTTGTTTCTTTCATTGCTCTTTTAACTTTGCGCGATGAAATAGTTGTATTTCCAATTATTTCTATATTTCCAATTTTAACTTTTTTTCCTTTATCTACCTGTATAACAAACATTTCCGAGTTGTTCATTAGTTTGTCAGCTTCCCTTACGATAACAACCTTTACATTGTAGTAGCCTTTATCTCTGTAAAATCCGTGTACTTTATGTTTGGTAGTAAGTACTAAATTTTCGGTTATTGTTTTTCCTGAAAATAAATGGATTGACTCTCTTAATTTATCTGCTTCTTTTTTACTAACACCTTCAAATTTAAAACGGGATAACTTTGGTCTTGGGGTTAATTTAATAACAAGAAAAGCAACATCCCCAATTTCTTTATCCATTCCAATATCAATGGTTGAAAATAATCCTTCTTTCCAAAGATTTTTAACTGCCTCTGTAATTTGAACTCCTGGAATTTTGATTCTACTTCCTGGTCGAATACCTGCGATTACTTTTATTGCTTGATGATCAAAATAGTCTGCTCCTTCGATGCGTATATTCCCAATTTCGTATTCTTTTGGGTTTGTATAATCTAAAGAAAGAGTACCCCCTATGATTTGATTATTGGATTTTGTGCTGTCTGATAGTTGAGCGTATGCACATACTTTTATCAATATAAGTAATGCTAAAGAAAACAGATACTTCATATACTTATATAATTTGTTCAGATGTTTGACCGAATCTACGTTCTCTGGATTGATAGTTTATTACTGCTAAATAAAGATCTTCTTCTTTGAAATCCGGCCAAAGTACTTCTGTAAAATACAATTCACTATAAGCTAATTGCCATAATAGAAAGTTACTTATCCGATGTTCTCCGCTTGTTCGAATAATTAATTCAGGATCCGGAATATTTTTAGTACATAATTCACCTGCGATTACTTCTTCTGTAATTTCGTTTGAATCTATTGTACCTTTTTTTACTTTTTCACTAATACTTTTTATCGCATTTTTGATTTCCCAGCGTGCACTATAGTTTAATGCTAATACTAAATACAACTTATCGTTTTTTGATAAAAAAGCTTTTGCTTCTTGTAATTCCTCGCGACAAGAGTCTGGTAAGCCATCTTCATCCCCGATTACGATTAATCCAGTTTGATGACTATTCAATAATTCTAATTCGTTTGAAATGGTTTGAACTAACAAGTTCATGATTCCATCCACTTCGTCTTTTGGTCTATTCCAATTCTCGGTGGAAAAAGTATACAGGGTTAAATATTTCACCCCCATAGATAAGCATGCATTAATAGACTCGCGCACAGCTTCAACGCCTATGGAGTGACCGTATAGACGTTCTTGGCCTTGTTTTTGAGCCCAACGTCCATTTCCATCCATTATAATGGCAATGTGCTGCGGGATATTGTTCTTATCTATTTTTTCTAATGATTTCATTGGATTAAAAAATGATACTAAGGTAATAATTTTAAGGTGGAAATCAATAATTTGTGTCTTGAACTTAACAATGCTTAACAAAAAGAGGGACCTGGTTGCCCAAATCCCTCTTTCGATTTTTTATTTTTTGCTTATTCCGCAAGAATAATTAATTTATTATTTAGCATTTCAATTACGCCACCTTTTACATCTACACGAATAATTTTGTTAGAACCGTCAACTTGAATTAATTTATTGAGTTTAGATACTTTTTTCGATTCGATAGCCTCAGCCAAATCTATTTTTACCGTTCCTTCAGTAAGTGTAGAAATAATCGGTGAGTGATTATTTAATACTTGAAAAAGTCCATCTTGACCAGGTAGTTGTACCGCAGTAACTTCACCTTCAAATACTTTTGTCTCGGGTGTAATAATTTCTAATCGCATAAGGTATGGCTAATATTAATGTGTGTCCGCTAACATTTTCTTACCAGCTTCGATAACCTCATCGATGCTACCCTTCAAGTTGAATGCTGCTTCAGGATATTCGTCAACCTCACCATTCAAGATCATCGTAAATCCTTTGATTGTTTCTTGGATATCAACTAATACTCCTTTTAATCCTGTAAATTGCTCAGCAACGTGGAAAGGTTGAGATAAGAAACGTTGTACACGACGTGCTCTGTGTACTACTAATTTATCTTCTTCAGAAAGTTCATCCATCCCTAAGATAGCGATGATGTCTTGAAGTTCTTTATAACGTTGTAAGATTTGTTTTACATTTTGAGCACAATCGTAGTGAGCATCACCCAATACTTTTGCAGATAGAATACGAGATGTAGAATCTAGTGGGTCAACCGCTGGATAGATACCTAACTCAGCAATTTTACGCGATAATACTGTTGTAGCATCCAAGTGCGCAAACGTATTTGCCGGCGCTGGATCCGTTAAGTCATCCGCAGGTACGTAAACCGCTTGCACAGAGGTAATAGATCCATTTTTTGTAGAGGAAATACGCTCTTGCATCGCACCCATCTCTGTTGCTAATGTTGGTTGGTATCCTACTGCAGAAGGCATACGACCTAATAATGCAGATACTTCAGAACCAGCTTGCGTAAAACGGAAGATGTTATCTACGAAGAAAAGAATGTCTTTTCCTTGTCCGTCTCCCTCACCATCACGGTAGTATTCCGCTAATGTAAGTCCAGATAAAGCAACACGAGCACGTGCTCCAGGAGGCTCATTCATTTGACCGAAAACGAAAGTAGCTTTAGACTCTTTCATTTCTTCTAAATCAATTTTTGAAAGGTCCCATCCACCTTCTTCCATCGAATGCATGAATTCAGCACCATACTTAATGATACCTGATTCTAACATCTCACGAAGTAAGTCATTTCCTTCACGTGTACGCTCACCTACACCTGCAAACACAGATAAACCACCGTGTCCTTTAGCGATATTGTTAATTAATTCTTGAATCAATACTGTTTTACCTACTCCAGCACCACCGAAAAGCCCAATTTTACCACCTTTTGCATATGGCTCAATTAAGTCAATCACTTTAATACCTGTAAATAACACTTCAGTTGCTGTTGAAAGTTGATCAAATTTCGGTGCATCACGATGGATAGATAAACCTCCTTCGTTGCTCACTTCATTAATTCCATCAATCGCTTCACCAACTACGTTAAATAAACGTCCTTTGATTTTTTCACCAATTGGCATTCTAATAGCACTACCAGTAGCAGTAACAACCATTCCTCGTGTGAAACCATCTGTTGAGTCCATTGAAATTGCACGTACAGAGCTTTCTCCTACGTGTGATTGAACTTCTAAAACAACGCGCGTTCCGTTGTCTCTTCTTACTTCCAATGCATCATAAATGTTAGGAAGCTCAACTCCTTTATCGAAGTTTACGTCTACTACAGGACCAATTACCTGGGATATTTTACCTTGAACTGACATAGTTGTTGCCTTTTAAGTGTAATTCTGAATTTGGATGCAAAGATATATCTTTTATTTTTTTATTTGCTATGATTCAGTGGAAAAATCATTTTTTTCCTTTTTTAAGGAGTGTTCCTTCTTTCCACTAAACTGTTTTTATGAAATTAATCGCGCTACATGATTTTCGCCAAACGCATACGGTATGTAAGCGAGGGATGGTATTTCATGCGTAATTAGTACATTCCCACTTTTGCCAAGACTGATACTTCCATGGGTTTTATGAATCCCCATTGCGTAAGCAGCGTTTAGGGTTAATGCGTTGATAGCTTCTTCTGGCGTTAACTTCATTTTGATACAAGCCAAAGAAAGAACTACTTGTAAATTACCTGTTGGTGTGGTACCTGGATTAAAATCACTAGCTAGAGCTATGGGTAATCCTGCTTCAATTAATCTTCGTGCATTTCCAAATGGAATTGAAATGAAATGCGAACAACTCGGTAATAAGGTTGGCATACATTCGGAATGTTTAATTGCCTCAATATCTTCCTCCGAGATTTCTTCCAAGTGGTCCACCGATAATGCGCCTAATTCAATCGCCTTTGCAATTCCCCCCATTACGGAAAATTGGTTGACATGTACTTTTGGTATTAAGCCATATTTTTTACCTGCAAGTAATATTTCTTCCATTTCTTCCAGAGAAAAATAATTGCGTTCACAGAATACATCGATATAATCCGCCAATTTTTCTTCGGCTATTTTAGGTAACATTTCGTTAATAATCAAATCGATATACCCGCGATGATTTTCTTTATATGCTGCTGGAAATGCATGCGCACCTAAAAAAGTTGCTTTAACAGTGATTGGAAGAGTTTCTTTTAAACGTTTAATGACACGCAACATCTTTAATTCCGCTTCCACGGATAATCCGTAACCAGATTTTATTTCAATGGCAGCTGTCCCAGTTGCCATGACTTTTTTTACTCGCAAGAGTGCTTCTTCATATAAAGCATCTTCCGATTTTTCTGCTAATCGTCTTGCTGAGTTTAATATCCCTCCACCTTTTAATGCAATTTCTTCATAAGTCAATCCTTTGATACGATCCACAAATTCTTCTTCGCGACTTTTAGCAAATACAATGTGTGTATGTGAATCACAAAATCCGGGTAGAACATATTTTCCTTCTGCATCGATCACTTCCACATTACGCCAATCTGTAATCCCTTCCCATTCTTCCATCGATCCATACGCAACAATAATGTTATCTTCGATTGCAAGATATGCGTTTTCTAAAATTGGTAGTTCTTCCATTTCTTTACCTATTCGTGCGATAGGAAGGTTTTCACCGTATTGAACTAATCCTTTGATGTTTTTTATAAGAATTTTTGACATGATTCTTTTTGTTATTCGATTATCTTTCTCCTATTTGTTGCCTCCACATTGCATAGTACAAGCCTTTTTCTTCAAGTAATTCAAGGTGTTTTCCAGCTTCTGTGATTTGTCCTTTTTCTAATACAAAAATACGATCAGCATGCATAATGGTACTTAATCGATGGGCAATTAATATGGTAATATGCGATTTTTTTGCAGATAAATCACGTACTGTTTTGCTAATTTCTTCTTCTGTTAAGGAGTCTAAAGCCGAGGTTGCCTCATCAAAAACCAATAGAGATGGATTTCTTAATAAAGATCTTGCAATGGATAGTCTTTGTTTTTCCCCTCCGGAAACTTTTACACCACCTTCACCAATCATGGTATCAAGTCCTTTATTTGCTCTTGCTAAAAGTGATTGACAAGCTGCTTGCTCTAATGCTTTCATGCATGCCTCATCGCTCGCATTTGGTGCTACAAACAATAAATTTTCTTTGATTGTTCCAGAAAATAATTGGGTGTCTTGGGTTACAAAACCTATCTGACCGCGTAATTGGTCTAAATCAATATCGTGACTTTTAAAATCATTATAATAAATTTCTCCTTCTTCCGGTTGATATAATCCTACTAATAATTTTACCAGTGAAGTTTTTCCAGATCCTGAAGGGCCAACAAACGCAATGGTTTCTCCTTTTTTGGTAGAAAAACTAATGTTTTCTAAAGCTTTTGTCGTAGCACTCTGGTGTTGAAAAGATACTGCATTAAAAGCTAAAGTCTCAATCCCATTAATTTGCGTTGGATTAACTGGTTTTTTCTCAACAGGTGTGTCTAAAATGGTTTTAAAATTATCTAAAGAAACTTCCGCTTCTCGGTAAATATTAATGATATTTCCTAATTCTTGTAATGGACCAAAAATAAAGAAGGAATAAATTTGTAGCGAGAATAATTCTCCTAAGGTCATGTTATCTGCGAAAATCAAATACATTAATAAAAATAATATACTGCTTCGTAATAAATTGACAAAGGTTCCTTGGATGAAACTGATGCTACGGATGTAACGTACTTTTTTTAATTCAAGTCCTAAAATTTTTAAGGTAGTGTCGTTCAATCGGTTTATTTCTTGTTCTGCTAAACCTAAACTTTTAACTAGCTCTATATTGCGCAATGATTCTGTTGTTGATCCTGCCAATGCGGTTGTCTCTCCAACAATTTTCTTTTGAATAACTTTAATTTTTTTACTTAATACAGAACTTATGAATCCCAATAACGGGACTGCAGCAAAATAAACGGGTGCAATTAGCCAATGGATTCTAATCGCATAGACCATCACAAAGATGACACCAATTAAGGAGGTAAATAAAATACCAATAAAAGCATTGATTAATTTTTCTACATCTGTTCTTACTTTTTGTAATTTCCCTAATGTTTCTCCACTACGTTGGTCCTCAAATACTTGATACGGCAATTCTAACGAATGTTTTAGTCCATCTGAGTAGATTTTAGCGCCTAATTTTTGGGTGATAACGTTGACAAAATAATCTTGAAAGTTTTTAGCAATACGCGAAACCATAGCAGCACCCATGGATAATAAGATTAATCCTCCAACACCTTTAATATAGTATGCTTTATCATGTTTGTGAGGATTTGTTGCGTATTCATCCACAATGCGCTTGAAAAATAAAGGGTCAATAAGTGAAAACACTTGATTTATTGCAGCTAAAAAAAGTGCAAGTAAAACAAGCCATTTATAATTTTTCAAATAAGCAAGAAGTAACTTCATGAAGTTTTAGGGTTTTGAGGAACGAAATTAAGGATTTTATATTTGCAATCTGATTTTAAAAGTCAAAATGGAATTAAGTCTTTTGTCTCAATATTTCTTCTCGAAATTGTTAAAAAAAACTAAAATTCATTAATTTAGCAGTTTGTTACTTACTGTAAATAGATGCTTTTAAACCGTAGTGTTTTCAACTATTTGACATTCAGAAACATATAAAAATTAATTGAAATTTACACGTTTATGGAAACACCAATTAGTTATGTTCCTATTTTAATTCAGCTTGCTGTTGCGCTCGGATTCGTGGTTACAACCATTATTGCGACACATTTTTTAGGGCCAAAAAGAAAAACAAAGAAAAAATTAGACCCATTTGAATGTGGGATTGAATCTTCAGGAAATGCACGTGTTCCTTATTCTGTTCGTTATTTCTTAACCGCTATTTTATTTGTCCTTTTTGATGTGGAGGTTATTTTCATGTATCCTTGGGCAGTTAACTTTAAAGCATTAGGATTAACAGGATTATTAGAAATGTTTTTATTTATAGGACTTCTTTTATTAGGCTTTTTCTATGTTATCAAGAAAGGTGCTTTAAAATGGGAAGATAATAATTAAACGATGAGTACAGAAAATAAAGATATTATTGAATCAAAGGTAAATATTACCAAAGCTCCTGAAGGCATTGAAGGTGCTGGTTTTTTTGCTACATCCTTAGACCAAGTGGTTGGTTTAGCGCGTAAAAATTCTTTGTGGCCTTTACCTTTTGCAACTTCTTGTTGTGGAATTGAGTTCATGGCTACAATGGCTTCTCATTACGATTTAGGTCGTTTTGGGTCTGAACGTTTGAGTTTTTCTCCGCGTCAGGCTGACTTATTAATGGTTATGGGAACAATTTCTAAAAAATTGGCTCCGGTTGTTAAGCAAGTTTACCTGCAAATGGCTGAACCTCGTTGGGTATTAGCAATGGGGGCATGTGCTTCCAGTGGAGGTATATTTGATACTTACAGTGTATTGCAAGGAATTGATCGTATTATTCCAGTGGATGTATATGTACCTGGTTGTCCACCAAGACCAGAGCAAGTGATCGATGGTATTTTGAAAGTACAAGAATTAGTTGGTAAAGAATCTCTTCGTAGAAGAAGTTCTCCTGAATATAAAGAATTATTAGCATCCTACGGAATCGAATAATATGGAAAACGTAATGGAATCTATTGGAAAAGCATTACAGGATAAATTCGGTGATGCATTGGTGAAACAAGAATTAATTGTTGATTTCCCAACGTTTACATTTAAAAAAGAAAGCATTTTAGATGTGTTGACTTTTTTATATGATTTTGAATTATATAAATTTCAATTCTTAACATCCATCTGTGGGGTTCATTACCCGGACAATGTAAAAGAAGAAGAATTCTGTGTTGTTTATCAATTAAACGATATGGTGAAAAACCAACGTATACGTTTGAAAGTATATACTTCAGAAGCTAAAATTCAAGTGCCAAGTGTTACTTCCCTTTTCTCTACCGCAAATTGGTTGGAAAGAGAAACGTATGATTTCTTTGGAATTGAATTTACGGGCCATCCTAATTTAACGAAAATCTTAAACATGGATGATCAACCTTATTTTCCATTGCGTAAACAATACCAATTGGAAGATGAGACAAGAGATGATAAAGACGATAGCAAGTTTGGACGATAATTTTTGAAATTATGAATGATAGATTAAGAATTATTTTAGCTTTCTTACTTTCCGCTTTTTTGGTGATGGTAGGTGCATTTTTTAAAATTATGCATTGGCCTTTTGCTAATTTGTTATTGATTTTTGGTCAACTATTAATGCTTGTAACATTTGTTTTTTTATTAGTTAAATGGACGAAAAAAGGACAAGCAAGTAATTCTCATACGAATTAAACTAATTAGGTATGAATACAACAGAATTAGAAAAAAAGAGAGTAGATGCAGAAAAATTAGGATATTCTATCCTTAATTTAGGTCCTACTCACCCTGCAACACACGGTATTTTCCAAAACATTCTTACGATGGATGGAGATATTATTATGGATGCAGTTCCAACGGTGGGTTATATTCACCGTGCTTTTGAAAAATTAGCAGAAAGACGTGCTTTTTATCAAATACCTACCCTTACAGACCGATTGAACTATTGTTCGGCACCTATCAATAATTTCGGATGGCACATGACCATGGAAAAATTATTGGGAATCGAAGTTCCAAAAAGAGCACAATATTTACGTGTAATTTTAATGGAATTTTCGCGTATTGCAGATCACTTAGTATGTAATAGTGTTATCGGTGTAGATACAGGCGCATTAAGTGGTTTCTTATTTGTATTCCAAGAAAGAGAAAAAATATACGAAATTTTTGAAGAACTATGTGGTGCGCGTTTAACTACCAACATGGGGCGTATCGGAGGTTTAGAAAGAGATTTTTCGCCACGTGTTTGGGATAAAGTGAACGCTTCTTTGGAAAGTCTACCTAAATTATTAGCTGAATTTGAAAAGCTACTAATGAGAAATAGAATTTTCATGGATCGTGTAGTTGGTGCTGGACCGATTTCTGCAGAAAGAGCATTGAATTATGGGTTTACTGGACCAAATCTACGTGCTGCAGGAGTGGATTATGATGTTCGTGTCGCTGCTCCATATTCTTCCTACGAAGATTTTGAGTTTGATATTCCTGTAGGAACAAATGGAGATATCTACGATCGTTTTATGGTTCGTCAAGAAGAGATGCACCAATCTTTACGTATTATCAAACAAGCAATTGCAAAATTACCAGAAGGACCAATCCACGCGGATGTTCCTGATTTTTACCTTCCTCCAAAAGAAGAAGTGTACCACAACATGGAAGCATTGATTTACCAATTCAAAATTGTAATGGGTGAAACAAATGTGCCTGTTGGTGAGGTATATCACGCTGTGGAAGGCGGTAATGGTGAGTTAGGATTTTACTTAATTAGCGATGGGGGTAGAACTCCTTTCCGTTTGAGTTTTAGAAGACCTTGCTTTATTTATTACCAAGCATATACAGAAATGATTAAAGGCGCTATGTTATCCGATGCTGTATTGACGTTGAGTAGTTTGAACGTGATTGCAGGTGAGTTAGACGCATAGTATTTATTCAATTATAAGTAGTAGAATATGTCCAAAGAAATAGTTTTTTCAGCTGAAACTTTAGCGGTTGTAAATAAGTTAATCAAACGTTACCCAGAAGGGAAACAAAAATCTGCTTTACTGCCTGTACTTCACGTAGCGCAAGCAGAATTTGATGGTTGGTTAAGTTCCGATGTAATGGATTACGTTGCTTCCATTTTAGAAATTAAGCCTATTGAAGTTTATGAGGTTGCTTCTTTTTATTCGATGTACAACTTAAAACCTGTTGGAAAATGCTTGTTAGAAGTGTGTCAAACAGGTCCTTGTATGTTAAATGGAGCGGATGATTTGGTAGCGCATTTCGAGAAAAAATTGAACATCAAAGTAGGTGAAACTTCGGAAGATGGAATGTTTACTTTGAAAACGGTAGAATGTTTAGGTTCTTGTGGAACAGCACCAATGTTACAATGTGGTGCAGATTACCACGAAAACTTGGATGAGACGAAAGCAGATGCTTTGATAGAGAAATTACGCGCAGAAAACAAGCGCTCTAGATATTGTTAATAGGGTTATAAGTACTACTATGGGACGCAAATTATTATTAGAACACATTAACGTACCAGGAATTGAAACACTGGAGGTTTACCGTAAAATGGGAGGTTACTCGGCTGCTGAAAAAGCAATCAAAACCATGCAACCAGATGATATCACGGAAGAGGTTAAAAAATCTGGCTTAAGAGGTAGAGGTGGAGCTGGTTTTCCTGCGGGAATGAAATGGAGTTTTATCGATAAAAAATCGGAAAAACCAAGATATTTGGTATGTAACGCGGATGAAAGTGAGCCAGGTACATTCAAAGATCGTTATTTGATGGAGAAAATCCCTCATTCCTTGATTGAAGGGATGTTGGTTTCCAGTTTCGCTTTAGGAGCGAAAACTTCTTATATCTATATTCGTGGTGAATACTTTTATGTACTACGTATTTTAGAAAAAGCAATCGAAGAAGCATATGCTGCTGGATTGTTAGGGAAAAATATTTTTGGAACAGACTATAGTTTAGATGTGCACGTTCAAATTGGTGCTGGAGCATATATCTGTGGGGAAGAAACGGCATTATTAGAATCCTTGGAAGGGAAACGTGGAAATCCACGAATGAAACCACCATTTCCTGCGATCTCTGGTTTATATGCTTCGCCAACGGTAGTAAATAACGTTGAAACGATTGCTGCAGTTCCACATATCATCAACATTACTGGAGATGAGTATGCTAAAATTGGCATTGGAAGAAGTACTGGAACGAAATTAATTTCTGCATCAGGTCACATCAACAAACCAGGAACCTACGAAATTGAACTTGGCTTAACGGTAGAAGAATTTATTTATTCCGATGAATACTGTGGTGGTATTAAAGGAGGCAGAAAAATCAAAGCGATGATCGCTGGCGGTTCTTCCGTTCCAATTTTACCAGCACATTTAATTACAAAAACAGCAAACGGTGAAGATCGTTTGATGACGTATGAGTCTTTATCGGATGGTGGGTTCGTTTCTGGTACGATGTTAGGTTCTGGAGGATTTGTAATCATGGACGAAACTGCGTGTATTGTTCGTCATACGTGGACCTTAGCACGTTTCTACCACCACGAATCATGCGGACAATGTTCGCCTTGCCGTGAAGGTACAGGATGGATGGAGAAAGTGTTGCACCGTATCGAACACGGACATGGTTCTATCAAGGACATTGATTTGTTGGTAGATATCGCGAAAAAAATAGAAGGAAATACCATTTGTCCATTAGGAGATGCTTCTGCATGGCCAATTGCAAGTGCGATTCGTCACTTCCGTGAGGAGTTTGAATACCACATTTTGCATCCTGAAAAAGTTAAAGATCCAAAACATTTTGCACACGAACCTTTTGTGAGTTCTAAATTGGAAAATGTTTAATTGAAATGCACAATTGCTAATAAGATAATAGTAAAGAAATGGCAAAAGTAACAATCGACGGAGTAGAGATGGAAGTTCCAGACGGAACAACCATTTTAAATGCTGCAAGAAGTGTAGGGGGCGATATCGTTCCGCCTGCAATGTGCTACTATTCCAAATTAGAAGGAAGTGGTGGTAAATGCCGTACGTGCTTGGTAAAAGTGAGCCAAGGTTCTACGAACGACCCACGTCCAATGCCGAAGTTAGTTCCATCCTGCCGTACTACGGTAATGGATGGTATGGTGGTAGAAAACATTACAAGTCCTGAAGTGCTTGAAGCGCGTAAAGGGGTTGTGGAGTTTTTATTAATCAACCACCCTTTGGATTGTCCAATTTGTGATCAAGCTGGTGAGTGTGACCTACAAAATTTAGGCTACAAGCACGGAGCAGCGGCAACGCGTTACGAAGAAGAAAGAAGAACGTATAAGAAAATCGATATCGGCGACAAAATCAAGTTACACATGGATCGTTGCATCCTTTGTTACCGTTGTACGTATGTTGCGGATCAGGTAGCAGATGGAGATCGTTGTCATGGAATCATTAATCGTGGTGACCATGCAGAGATTTCGACGTACATTGAGAAAGCAATTGAGAGCGATTTTTCCGGAAATATGATCGATGTTTGTCCTGTTGGCGCATTAACGGATAAAACAGCGCGTTTTGGAAGTCGTGTTTGGTTTACAAAACCAATGGACGCACACAGAGATTGTGAAAATCCTAAATGTTCTGGTAAAGCAGTAGTATGGGAAAAAGGAGAAGATATTTTACGTGTTACAGGTCGTAAAGACGCATACCACGAAGTAGACGAGTTCATTTGCGATACGTGTCGTTTCGAGAAGAAAAAAGTGAGCGACTGGGTAATTGAAGGACCAAGACATATTAATAATAAGTCTGTAATTTCTGCAAACCATTACGAGCACTTAAAAGATATCAAAGAAGATGTTGAGAAGTACCAAAGACAAGTTGCATCTAATATAAATAAAGCATAACGGATGGAAAACTATTACCTATTTAAAATCATCTTAGTAGTAGCACTGTTTGTAGTTTCATTAGTAGTAGCTATGTACTCAACCTTTGCTGAACGCAAGATTTCGGCCTTAATGCAAGATAGACTTGGACCAAACAGAGCGGGACCATTTGGTTTATTACAACCACTTGCGGATGGTATCAAAATGTTTATGAAAGAGGAAATTATTCCGAATGTTTCCAATAAAACGTTATTCATTCTAGGTCCTTGTTTGGCTATGACAACTGCATTGATGGCAGGTGTTTTGATTCCTTGGGGTGGAAAAATTGAATTGTGGGGAGAAACGTTCAACCTACAAGTTGCGGACTTAAACATAGGTGTGCTATACATTTTCGGAGTAACTTCTTTAGGTGTTTATGGTATTATGATTGGTGGATGGGCATCGAATAATAAGTACTCTTTGATGGGTGCAATTCGTGCATCTGCGCAAATGATTAGTTATGAAATCGCAATGGGATTAGCTATCATTGCCTTGATTATGTCAACTGGTACAATGAGTTTGGGCGAAATTGCTGCTCAACAAGATGCTGGTTTAGCAAACATTGTATATCAACCACTTGGATTCTTAATCTTTTTAATCTGTGCTTTTGCAGAGTTGAACCGTGCTCCATTTGATATGCCAGAATCTGAATCCGAGTTGATTGGGGGTTACCATACAGAGTATTCAAGTATGAAATTAGGTTTGTTCTTATTTGCAGAATATATCAACATGTTTATCTCTTCTGCAGTAATTGTAACGTTCTATTTTGGAGGATATAACTTCCCATTCCAAAATGAAATCAATGAGGCTTTAGGATTATCGACAAATATGGCTACTGCATTAGGTACGTTGGTAATGTTTGGTAAAATCTTCTTCTTTATCTTCTTCTTTATGTGGATTAGATGGACCTTACCTCGTTTCAGATATGATCAATTAATGCGTTTGGGATGGAAATCATTAATTCCATTAGCAATTTTAAACATCTTAATCACTGGAGTTGTGATGTGGATGAATGGTAAATTAAATTAAGATAGAAAGAGATGCAACCACTTACAAATAGATCGAAAGCAGTCCTTCAAAAAGAGATGACATTTGCGGAGAAATTGTACTTACCTGCAATTATCAACGGGATGATAATCACGTTTAAACACATGTTTAAAAAAGCGGCTACCATTCAATACCCGGAACAACAAAGAGAGTTTAGTCCAATTTACCGAGGTCAACACGTATTAAAACGCGATGATGAAGGCGCAGAAAGATGCACAGCTTGTGGACTTTGTGCTGTTTCTTGTCCTGCGGAGGCGATAACGATGAAAGCTGCAGAACGAAAAGAAGGGGAAGAAAAATTATACCGCGAAGAAAAATATGCTGCAAATTATGAAATCAACATGTTACGTTGCATTTTCTGTGGTTTGTGTGAAGACGCTTGTCCGAAAGAAGCAATTTTCTTAACGGATCGTTTGGTTCCAACTGAATTTGAACGAAATGATTTTGTTTTTGGTAAAGACAAATTAGTAGAGAAAGTAGATGATAGAGTGGATGTTACTAGACGTCAGACGCAAAATGTCATAGATTTCAAACAAAACAAAAAATATAGTCATAATAAATAATTGATAGAAGCTATGACACAGTACGTATTTTATTTCCTTTCCTTTTTAGCAATACTTTCTGCATTGATGGTGGTATTTTCTAAAAACCCTATTCACAGTGTTTTATATTTGGTTTTGACGTTTTTTGCAATAGCAGGTCATTACTTGTTGTTAAATGCGCAATTTTTAGCGATCGTTCACATTGTGGTTTATGCCGGAGCAATTATGGTATTATTCCTCTATGTATTGATGCTTTTAAACCTAAACGTAGATTCCGAACCAGTAAAGAAAAATTGGGTGAAATTTGCAGGAGTTCTTTCAGGTGGTTTATTGATGTTGACATTAGTTGCCACTTTCCATAAAGCAGAAGCTATGCCTTTGATTCAAGATAACCCTGAAATTGGTCTTACTGCTAATTTGGGTAAAATCTTATTTGGAGAATTTGCATTGCCATTCGAAATTTCATCGGTATTGTTACTAAGCGCGATGATTGGAGCGATTATGTTGAGTAAAAAAGAAGTAAAAAAATAAGTTATGGGGACATTACAAGCGATTCCATTAAATCATTATATCTTTTTGAGTGTTATCCTTTTCTCTATCGGAGTAATGGGTGTATTATTAAGAAGAAATGCAATCATCATCTTTATGTGTATTGAGTTGATGCTAAATGCAGTGAATTTGTTGATGGTTGCATTTTCAGCGCATCACGGTGACGGGTCAGGACAAGTATTTGTATTCTTTATTATGGCTGTTGCAGCTGCAGAAGTTGCAGTAGGACTTTCCATTTTAATTATGATGCATAGAAATACAAACACAACAGATGTTGGGTTTCTTAATAAACTTAAATTTTAAGAACGATGAAGGAATTAATTTGGTTAGTGCCACTTTTGCCATTAGTAGGATTTTTACTTATTAGTTTAGGAAAATCATACTTTTCTAAAAGTTTAGCGGGTATCATTGCAAGTGCAATGGTTTTTGGTTCGTTTGTTATTTCATTGGGTGTATTTTTTGATGTATTGAATGGTGATGGTAAACCTACAACAGTAACGCTATTTGAATGGATCGCAACTGCTGATTTTCATGTGAATATTGCATTCTTAGTAGATTCTTTGACATCCATCATGTTGTTAATCATTACTGGGGTTGGATTTTTGATTCACTTATATTCTATGGGGTATATGCACGATGATGAAGGGTATGCGAAGTTCTTCTCTTACTTGAACTTATTTGTATTCTTCATGTTGTTGTTAGTGCTTGGAGACAACTACTTGGTAATGTTTGCAGGATGGGAAGGTGTAGGTTTAGCTTCCTATTTATTAATTGGTTTTTGGTTCAAAAATCAACCATATAATGATGCTGCGAAAAAAGCATTTATCGTAAACCGTATTGGGGATTTAGGTTTTATCTTGGGTATCTTCTTAATCTACACCACTTTTGGAACGATTCAATATAGTGGTGTTTTTGGTGGAGCGATAAATTTCACAGAAAATGACCCAACAATTGTAGCAATTACTTTATTATTATTTGTTGGAGCGATGGGGAAAAGTGCTCAAATTCCTTTATATACTTGGTTACCGGATGCAATGGCAGGACCGACTCCTGTTTCAGCATTGATACACGCAGCGACGATGGTAACTGCAGGTGTTTACATGATTGCACGTTCTAATTTATTATATAGTCTTTCTCCAGATACACTTGGTTTTGTTGCAATTATTGGTGGAGCAACTGCAGTTTTTGCAGCAACGATTGGGATCTTCCAAAACGACATTAAAAAAGTATTAGCATATTCTACAGTAAGTCAATTAGGATATATGTTCTTAGCACTCGGAGTAGGTGCTTTTACAGGAGGTGTTTTTCATTTAATCACACATGCATTTTTTAAAGCATTATTGTTTTTAGGTGCTGGTAGTGTAATTCACGCGATGGGTGGCGAACAAGATATTCGTAAAATGGGTGGTTTGAAAAAATATGTTCCAATTACCTATATGACTTTCTTAGTAGGAACAATTGCGATTTCTGGTATTCCTCCTTTCTCCGGTTTTTTCTCTAAAGATGAAATTTTAGCGCATGCATTTCAAGTGAATCCAATATTTTGGGTATTGGGTGTGTTAGGTTCTATGATGACTACTTTTTATATGTTCCGTTTGTTTTACTTAACATTCATGGGAACATTTAGAGGTACAGAGGATCAAAAACACCATTTACATGAGTCTCCAAAAACAATGACTATACCGTTGGTTGTTTTAGCGGTATTAGCAATAGTTGCTGGATTTATTGGCATTCCACATGTATTAGGTGGTAGTCATTGGTTAGAACATTTCTTAGCACCTGTATTTAAACAATCTGAAATATATGCACATGGACATAAATTAACGCATTCAACAGAATATGTGTTAATGGGCGTTACAGTTACCATTACTATTTTGATGATCTTATTCGCGCGTAACAAGTTTGTTAGTAAAGGATTTGTTCCTGCAGATGATAGTGTAAAACAAGGTTTCATTCCGCGTTTGTTGGCTAACAAATACTATGTAGATGAATTCTATAACGCGATTATCGTTAAACCATTGAATGGATTAGCAAGTTTCTCTTACAAATTCTTAGAATTAAAAGAAGTAGATGCTATCGTAAATGGAGTTGGAAAATTGGTTGTGTTTATCAGTGGTCAAGCGCGTAAACTACAAACTGGAAATACAGGCTTCTACATCTTCGCAATGGTGATTGGAATCTTGGTAATATTAGCACTTAATTTATTTAACAAATAACAAACAGAGAATGATAACTACTACACTTTTATTTTTTCCGTTAGTTATAGGAATTTTATTATTCTTTCTAAAAGGAGAAAACGTTAAAAAAATCGCTTTAGGGGCAAGTTTGGTGGAACTTGTTATAGGCGTAACAGCGTTTGTTCAGTTTGATAAAAAACAAGTGCTTGCTCAATATGTAACAAACATTCCTTGGATAAAAGGAATGGGAATCAATTTCCATGTTGGTATGGATGGCATTAGTTTAGTGCTTGTATTATTGACAACACTTTTGTTGCCATTCATTATTATGGTTGCAAATCGTAATACCTATAAAAACCCTTCTAGTTTATATGGTTTAATCTTGTTGATGCAATTTGGATTAATCGGAGTTTTTACAGCGCAAGATGCTTTCTTATTTTATATTTTCTGGGAAGTTGCCTTAATTCCAATTTACTTTATTGCATTGCTTTGGGGTGGAGCGGATCGTATACGCATTACATTTAAATTCTTTATTTATACGTTAGCAGGAAGTTTGTTGATGTTGGCAGCCTTGATTTACCTGTATTTACAGACACCACTACCACATAATTTCTCCTTGCAAGCGTTGTATGATTTACAATTGACAGAAGGTACACAAAACTGGGTTTTCTGGATGTTGTTTTTTGCTTTTGCTATTAAAATGCCAATTTTCCCTTTCCATTCTTGGTTGGCAGATACCTATACGGATGCACCTACACCAGGTACGATGTTATTATCGGGTATTATGTCTAAAATGGGTGTGTATGGGGCGCTTAAAATTTTGTTGCCGATTGTTCCAATGGGTGTAAATAATTATGGTCCTTACGCGATTACTTTAGCAGTTATTGGAGTGATTTATGCTTCTTTGTTAGCAATGTTCCAGAAAGATTACAAACGTTTGATCGCCTATTCTTCAGCAGCACACGTAGGATTAATTGCAGCAGGTGTATTTAGTATGACCCATAATGGTATTGCTGGTGCAGTAGTGCAAATGTTTGCGCATGGTATTTCTGCTGTAGGTTTATTCTATGTTGTGGACATCTTGGTAAATCGTACAAATACAAGACAATTAAATGAGTTGGGTGGAATTAGAACAGTTGCGCCTGTTTATGCTACTACGTTTATGATTATCATGATGGCAAGTATTGCACTGCCATTAACAAGTGGATTTATAGGTGAATTCTTATTATTAGTAGGTATTTATGAATACAATTATTGGTTAGCTGGATTTGCTGGATTGTCTACTATTTTAGGAGCTGTGTATATGTTAAAAAGTTATCAGGTATCTATTTTGGGTGATAAATCTGCGATTTCAGATAAATTCTTTGATTTGGTTTGGCAAGAGAAAATAATCTTATTCCCACTGATCATCTTGATTTTTGTGATGGGTGTTTATCCAAAACCATTGTTAGATGTGATTACTCCTGCAGTGAAGAATTTGTATACCATCATGGAAATAACGATTAAATAAGTCCAAACGGAAATAACATAAGTATGAAAGCATTAATATTATTAAGTGGATTAGGGTTTTTAGGGATATTATCTGAAATCTTAAATTTCAAAAAAATCATTTATAAACTTACGATTGTTGGGTTGATTTTGACACTTGGAATTACCTTTTTAGAATGGGATAATCCTGCGCCATTACAATTTTCAAACATGGTCAATTTCGATAATTTAGCCATTTCATTTATTGCAGTGTTGGTGTTAACAGCAATTTTATGGTTTTTGACTTCTACGCCTATTTTTGATGATAGCGAACATGTAGCAGATAAAACAACTTTGATTTTATTTGCATTAGTTGGAGCTGTTTGTATGGTTTCTTACCACAATGTAACGATGTTGTTTATCGGAATTGAAATATTATCGATCTGTATGTATGTGATGGCAGGGAGTAAAAAGGGAGACTTAGGTTCGAATGAATCATCCATGAAATATTTCTTAATGGGTTCATTTGCAACTGGTTTCTTATTGATGGGTATTGCCTTTATTTATGGAGCGACTGCATCATTTGATATTGCTGAGATCAAAATGTATATGGAAAATAGTCCAGAGCATTTAGAATTGGTGTATACTGGAATTTTACTTTTAGTAATTGGTTTGTCTTTTAAAATATCTGCAGTACCATTTCATTTTTGGGCACCGGACGTATACGATGGAGCGCCAATTCAAGTGACAAGTTTAATGTCTACAATTGTGAAGACAGCTGCAATTGCTGCTTTCTATAAATTGTTTACAGTAAGTTTTGGCTCACAAAGCGCTACTTGGGAATGTACTTTATCTTATATCGCCGGCATTACAATCATTTTAGGAAACTTAATTGCAGTTTTCCAATCGTCTGCAAAACGTATGTTAGCGTATTCTGGTATTTCCCATGCAGGGTATTTGTTATTAGCTATTTTAGCCAATAATGCTTCTGGAGGAAATGCTTTGGTATATTACACTTTAGCATATTCTGTAGCGACAATTGCTGCTTTTGCTATCATTGCTTTAGTATTGCAAGCAAAAGGAGATACAAACTTTAGTTCTTTTGAAGGACTAGGGAAGAAAAATCCTTTATTGGCAGTAGCAACTATTATTTCCATGTTGTCTTTGGCAGGTATACCTCCATTCGCAGGTTTCTTCGGAAAATACTATTTGTTTACTTCGTACTTAGAAAATCACGGAATTGGTTTGATCATCGTTGCTTTGATTGGTTCTGCAATCAGTATTTACTACTATTTCCGTTTAATCGTTACGATGTTCAAAGGTGAAAGCGAAGAAGTGATTCCGATGAGTGGAACAGTGAAATTGGTATTGATTCTTTGTATCTTGATTACTGTTGCGTTAGGGATTTTTCCTGATGTTATGAGTGGGGGGTGGTAGTTGAGTTAAGGGTTAAGAGTGACGAGTTACGGAATGATTGGTTGATTTATTCCAAAAATATTTAATGATAATTTCCCGTAGCGATGAATTTTGTTACGGGTTTTTTATAAATTACTATGACAAAGAAAAAAGGGATTGCAATTTTAGGTTCGACTGGTTCGATTGGCACACAAGCCTTAGAAGTGATTGAATCGTATCCAGACGTTTTTGATTTGCAAGTATTAACAGCAAATGGCAATGCGGATTTGTTGATTGAGCAAGCCAAAAAATTCAAACCGAATAGTGTTGTTATTGTAGATGAGTCTTTGTACGAAAAGGTCAAAACTGCTTTGTGGGAGGAAGATATCAAAGTTTTTTGTGGGAAGGATTCATTGAATCAAATTGTTACAGGTTCTGAAATAGATGTGGTATTGACTGCCTTGGTTGGTTATGCTGGATTAAAACCTACGATAGAAGCTATTAAAGCAAAGAAAACGATTGCCTTAGCGAACAAAGAAACCTTGGTCGTTGCTGGTTCATTGATTACTAAATTAGCACTTGAACATAACGTTACTATTTATCCGGTCGATTCTGAGCACTCAGCAATCTTTCAATGTTTGACTGGGGAAAATATCAATCCAATAGAGAAAATCTATTTAACGGCTTCTGGAGGCCCTTTTAGAGGGTGGAAACGGGAGCAATTAGAAACAGTTACTCCTGCACAAGCATTAAAACATCCAAATTGGACCATGGGAGCAAAAATCACCATTGATTCTGCGACACTCATGAACAAAGGATTGGAAGTCATCGAAGCAAAGTGGTTGTTTGATTTGCGTCCAGACCAAATCGATGTAATTGTGCATCCACAGTCGATCGTACATTCTTTAGTACAATTTGAAGATGGTAGCATGAAAGCACAAATGGGATTGCCAGACATGAAATTACCGATACAATATGCGTTTACCTATCCAGCACGTTTGAAAACGGATTTCCCACGTTTTAATTTTATGGATTATCCGCAGTTGACTTTTGAGCAACCCGATCGTGAAACGTTTCAAAATTTGAATTTAGCCTTTATTGCAATGGATAGAGAAGGGACTGCAGCTTGTGCCTTAAATGCTGCGAATGAAGTTACTGTTCAAGCTTTTTTGAAAGGTCAAATTGGATTTTTAGATATTGCTCGAATTAATGGAAGTGTGATGGATCAGGCTACGTTAGTGAAAGAGCCAGAATATGCCGATTTTGTGAAGGTGGATGAAGAAGCGAGGAATTTGGCGGAGGCGGAATGTAAATTAAAAAATAAATAGAATTTTGTGTAGGGATAGAGTCTGCCCTATCCCTACACAAAATTTACGCTATCACTTTCACTAAATCTTTCACTTTTCTTCCATTCATTTTCGCATCTTCTAGGGTAGGTGCAACGATGGTGATATGTCCCATTTTACGAAAGGATTTTGTTTCTGCTTTTCCATAAATGTGTGGCTTAACCCCAGGAATGGCAATGGCTGTTTCTAATCCTTGGTAGATCACACTACCTTGGTATCCTTTTTCACCTAATAAGTTAATCATTACGCCTGGCTGTATGATACGTGTATCTCCAAGTGGAAGGTTTAACACACTACGCATGTGTTGTTCAAATTGAGAAGTCACATTACATTCGATGGTATGGTGACCGCTGTTGTGCGGGCGTGGTGCGATTTCGTTGACTAATAACTGACCATCTTTAGTTAGGAATAATTCAACCGCTAAAATTCCAACCATTCCAAGTTTATCGATGATGCTAATTGCTAATTCTTCTGCTGCTTTTTCAATTGCTGGAGTTACATCTGCAGGAGAGAATAAAAATTCCACTAAGTTAGCTTCGGGACTAAACTCACATTCTACCGTCGGATACACTTTTGTCTCGCCGTTTTCATTACGCGCAACGATTACGGATAATTCCTTTTCAAAATCCACAAATTTTTCCAAAACACTAGGTACTTCAAAAGCAGTCTCCAAGTCTTTTTCGGAACGCAATGGAGTTACCCCTTTTCCATCGTAACCACCCGTACGCATTTTTTGCATAAAAGGGAATTCTGAAATATAATTTGTGATTTCTTCTTTGTTGTTTACCAAATAGAAAGCAGGAGTAGGGATATTATGGTCTGCGTAAAATTGTTTTTGTAAGCCTTTATCGCGAATAATTTTTAAAACAGCTGGTTGCGGGAAGACTTTTTTTCCTTCCGCTTCTAATTTTTCTAGTGCTTCGATGGAAACATTTTCAATTTCAACGGTGATTACGTCTTTGTTTTTACCAAATTTATAAACTGTATCGAAATCATTCAAAGAACCAACGGTTAAACTATGCGCAATGTCTTTACAAGGAGCATCTGCGTCCGGATCTAGGCAATGTATTTGCACATCGTAGTTGATTGTTTCTTGGATTAACATTCTACCAAGTTGACCTCCTCCTAATACACCCAATTGAAAGTGTTTACCGTACCAGATTTTTTCCATTAGTTGAAATATTCAGTATAAAAAGTTTTATATTCTTCAAGTTTGTGCGTTTCAAAAAGCACTTTTAAATTTTCCTGCGAAATTAAGTAAATTGGCAAGTTTGCATACGCATCAAGGTTTGTTTTATCTGTTTTAAAGTGATCTACATATTCTTCTGCATCCGTATGCGTGAATGATTTTAAAACCACAATACTTTGATTTTCATTAAATAATTTAGAAGAGACAGTAATTTCTTTACCAGCATAGGCATCCTCATTAAACAATGCAATTTTATTTTTTGCTGCATTCGAATCACTGTTAGAATCTAGAAAAATAATAATCCATACTGCTTGTCCTTCAACAAATTTGTAAATCGATTCTTTGTTGAATTCTACTTTTTTATCTTGAGAAACTCCTTTTTGCAGAATTTCAATCAATTCGCTAGCTTTTTTAGCTTCTAATGTTCCTGCAAATTTTTGGACAATTTCCTGTAATAACGGTTCGATCTCTTTTTTGTCATTTATTTGTAAAGCTTGTGCCATTGCATTTAATAACATGTACTTAGCAAGAAAAACATTTTTCGGGTCATTATTAATTACTTCATTAGAAGCATTTATAACTTCGACGTATTCGTTAGCTCTATATTTTTCTAAAACTTTCACATAGATCGCTTCCGCTTTTCGTTCTTCTTCTTTTTTCTTTGTGAAAAAGTTTGGATCTTTCAAATAGTTTGCATAATCGGAATTTGGAAAGTTTTGAAGGATATAGGATTTTTGCACTTGCATTTTTGCGTTATCTTTTCCTTCGTATATTTTGTATAATTGATAGGCAGACAATAGTTTATAATCACTTGTATAGTTGCGATTTACAACATCTATAAAACGTTCGGTAGCCATTTTATATTCTCCAAGTAGTTCTTTGTAAATGAGTCCTGCTTCATATTGCGCAGCCAGTAAACGTTCCATCGATGAATCTTGTAATGCTTTTGTCAGTGGAATATTTGCAAGTAGATTTTCGATGGTTAAGGTATCTTTTTCTTTTTCAGAGGTAAGACTTCCACTTCCACTTGCTTTTGTTTGTGAGCTGTCCATTTTATTAGCTGCAATTACTAACTTATCGCTACGTCTCCAATCGTCTTCGTTTTCTCGTTCACCCCAATTTTTCTTAAACTCACTAACTCCATCCGCTTTTGATTTGACGTTGTTCCAATACCATTTATTTCCGGAAGGATCATTTTCTTGTGCCGCTTTTTGTTTTGCTTGTATATCTCTTAATCTAGCTGCTTCTTCTCGTTGTTTTTTCTCTGCGTTAGATTTAATCTTTTTGATGCTTTGTTCCAGGTAATTTTTTCTAGTTTTATCGTCCATTTTCGCTAAACGTAGAAGGCTATCTTCATATTCCACAATATCCACCGCAATAACTAGGTTTTTAAGTTTGGATGCTTTTTTACGAATATCTTCATTATTTGGATAGGTCTCAGGCATCACTTTTACGCAACTATCATAATATTTTTGTGCTTTGATGTAATCTTTTATTTGGTAACTCAAGTTTCCTAATTCTTCGTAACTTATTGCTTGTTGCCGTTTGTTTACCGTAGAGTAGTAAGTAGATTTATGTAACAATATTATTGCTTCCGCACGATTATTTTCTTGTAAAAATAATTTTGCTAATGCATAATACAACTGATCTCGGAATTCCGTGTTTTTGTCATCTCGTAACATTTTTTGCAATTCTTTTTTTATTTTCTCATCTTTCCCAAGATATGCACGATTGATTCGCGCATTAAATTGCATTTCAAATGGTGCTTGTGGAGATGTAACCACTTTTGAAAAGTGATTTTTTGCTAGTTCATATTTTTTCGATAAACTATATAATTGTCCGAGGATGAAGTGTACTCTCGTTTTTTCTGCTTTCTTTTTGGATTTGTTAATGACTTTTTCCAAATTTTCAATTGCTAAAGTATATTCTCCATTTTGAGTATATAAATTTCCTTTTAATAATGCTAATTCTACTTCTAAACGTTTGGTAAATTCCGGAAGTAACTTGACACTATTTTTCTCTTTTTTAGCAAAAACTTTTGAAATTTTTCCGACTATATTGGTTTTGTTTGCCTCTTTCTCCTTTTTCTGTTTTTCTACTAATAGGTCTAGTTCTAGTAATTTTTCTTTTGCTTCGTTTATTTTATTTGTAGCAATCAGCGATTTGATAATCCACATGCTTGCGACATAGTACGATTTATCATTCGCAAACAGGCGTTGTACATATTCAAAGTTTTTTTGAGAGAGTTCGTAGTCGTGTTTTAAGTAGTATGCTCTTCCAATCGTATTCCAATTTTCATCGATCCAAGGGTTATTTTCCACTTTTTTCCCACCTCCAAATTCCATACTTGGCATGCAATGGTTTCGTATGACTTTGGAACATTTCGCAATAGCAGTATCAATAGCTGGGAGAAATGCTTGAAATTCTTTATCGTTTGGAACTTGTTCAATTGGTAGAATGTCGTAGTAATTTTCTTTTGAATTTGTACGGTAAGATTCTAATGCAGTTTTTAGAAGTTCGTTTGCATTAAAATAACCATTATATTTTGCAGTTATTCCATGGTATTTACGATTGATAAAAGCATTGTTTTCCGTGGAACAAGCGGACACTAGAATACAAGTCAGAGTGAGAAGTATAAGAGAGGCTAGTGACGTAGTTTTTTTCATGCAGTTATATTCAACGTAAAAATACAATTTTTCTTGTGTAATTTTTGTGCTTTTTACATCAAACCGTTGTAAATGCATCTACAATATGTTCAATTTCTGTTCGATATTGATTATGTACAATAGAAACGATATCGAAACGGGTATCTATGTTTAACTTTTTCCATTTGATATATGCATCTGCAACTTTTATAATTTGGCGTTGTTTAGCGCGTGTTACAGCTCTCCAAGGTTCACCAATCTCTGCAGTTTGTCTTGTTTTAACTTCTGTAACAACAAGTTGATGATTGTCGATGGATATAATATCCACTTCTAATTTCCCAAATCGGTAGTTTAAATCGAGGTGAACAAATCCTTTGTTTCGTAAGTATTCTTGTGCTAATTTTTCTCCTAGGATTCCTAATTCTTGGTTGGTCATTTTGTTCTTTTTAGTATTAAGATACGCAAAAAGGGAAAATGGGACAAGTTATTTAAAAAGAAAAGCCTCAACTATCTTGCGATAATTGAGGCTTAAGCTTACTCGTAAACTGGAAGCGTCTACTTGTGTACCCGAGGCCGGAATCGAACCGGCACTCCCGAAAGAACAGGATTTTGAATCCAGCGCGTCTACCAGTTCCGCCACTCGGGCATTTAACGTATAACCGCTGTTATACTTAGAAACGGACTACAAATATACAAAAAGAATTAATTTACTGCTCTTTTCAGTTAGACAAATTTCCAAAGTAGAAAAGAAAATAGCGTTAAATAGATTTTACTATTGAGAGAATACTGGATAAAGAAACGACTTCGATATTGGGTTTTAGGAAATAGCTATCTGTTTCTGGAACTACAACAAAACATTTATTTATTCCTAAATCCTGTAAACTAATTTCATTCCCATGACTGATTTTTGGGTTAGAATTAAATTTAATCTCTAGTGCTATTAATGGGATTAAATTTCGACAAATAATTAAGTCTAATTCTGCTCCTTGTTGCGTACGGTAATAATTTAAGGAACAACCTTCAGGTAAAACTGCATAAATTTGTTCAACAACATATCCCTCCCAAGAATTTCCAATCACTGGATTACCAAATAACAGATCAATTTCATCCACTTCTAATAAGGAATGTAATATTCCGGTATCCCTGATATATATTTTAGGAGATTTTACAAGACGTTTACTAGTGTTATAATAATAGGGTTCCAACAAACGAACGATATATGCATGCTCTAAAAAATCAATTTGTTTTTTGATTGTTGGTCCACTTAAACCTAAAGATTTGGATAATAACTGATAATTTAATTGTTGACCATGAAGGTGGCTAATCATTCTAAATAGTCGTTGAATATCTGTTGTTTTACTTTGTAAGCCTAACATTGGTAAATCTCTTTCTATATACGTTTGTATAAAAGATCTTCTCCATCGTTTGCTTTTACTTTTTGAATCTGTTAGTAAAGCCTCAGGGTATCCACCGTTTAACCAATGTTTTTGATAACTCACAACTGTATTTACCTCATCAAAATGAAAAGGTGTCAATTCCTTATAATAAATCCTACCTGCAAGTGATTCTGAACTATCTCTGATCAATTCAGGAGAGGCTGACCCCAACAAAATAAAACGTGCAGGTTCTCTGTTTAAGTCAATTACGGCTCTAATTATTGGAAACAATTCTTTGTTAATCTGAACCTCATCAATAATGATACATTTGTCTTGATTGTTTTCAAAAAACAACATAGGATCAGTCAACTTAGCTATATCTCTTGGATTTTCTAAATCTAAGAAGACGGTGTCCTTCTTGATATCCTTTACTAATAATTTAGCAATGGTTGTTTTACCCACCTGTCTAGGACCAACAATACCTAAAACAGGAAATTCATGAATAATTTCTACTAGTTCGTTGTAAATATATCTTGTTAACATAGTAACAAAAATAATTAAATCCATGAAATATTAAAACTAAATTTTAATATTTCATGGTATTTTACAATGTTTTTTCATGTATAAAACACAGTAATTAATTAATTTTTATTAACTTAACTGCTTTAAAACTCTTTTCACCCACACAAATTTCCAAAGCAGGTAAGAAATAATTGTACCAACTAACGCTCCGCCTAGTATATCACTTAAATAATGTACTCCCAAGTAGATACGTGAGAATGCAACCAAAACAGCAATTGTAAATAATGTATAGATTAATTTTGGTGCTTTTTCTCTAAAAATTAGTCCTACTAATAATGCAATCGCAAAAAAGTTTGCAGCATGGGACGAAACAAAACCATATTCTCCTCCCTGATAATATTCTCCATTTTCTTGTTTGTAAAAGTGGAGTTGTGGTGCTAATTCAACATTATGTGATGGTCTATAACGTTCTACGGATTTTTTAATTATTTGCGAAGAAACTAGGTCAGAAAGTGCAATCGCCGTAATTACTAAAACTACAAAGTAAAGGGTGTTTTTCTTTCCAAAATGTTGGTAGGATAAATAAATTAAGAAAAGATACATTGGAATCCAGATAATTTTACCTGAAATCAACCACATTATCTCATCTAATAAGGGTGTATGTAAGGAATTTATTGCAAGTACAATCGTATGATCGATTGATTCCAAAAAATCAAGCATTGTTTAATTTTTTCCAAAGAAGGTCTTTAAGTTCTACTAAACCTTGTTGCGCTAACGAGGAAATAAACAAATATGGAATTGCTGGAATATCGGCTTTCATTTGTTCTTTCATTTCATCGTCTAACATGTCTGATTTAGTTATTGCTAGAACACGCTCTTTGTTTAACAATTCAGGATTATACTGACGTAATTCGTTCAGTAAAACATCATATTCTTTTTGGATATTATCTGAATCTGCAGGAATCATGAATAAAAGAATAGAGTTACGTTCAATATGACGTAAAAAACGTAATCCTAATCCTTTTCCAGTATGTGCACCTTCAATAATTCCAGGAATGTCTGCCATAATAAAGGAATAATGGGTACGGTAAGGTACAATTCCTAGATTTGGACGTAGTGTAGTAAATGCATAATCGCCGATTTCCGGTTTCGCAGAACTTAAAACAGATAGTAGTGTACTTTTACCCGCATTTGGGAACCCAACTAATCCAACATCTGCTAAAATCTTTAATTCTAATATCATCCAATTCTCACGCCCTGGTTCACCTGGTTGTGCGAATTGTGGTGCGCGATTAATACTTGATTTGAAATAACTATTTCCACGACCACCACGACCACCTGGCACTAGTATTTTTTCTTCTTGATCTGCAGTGATTTCAAAAAGTACTTCACCAGTTTCAGAATCTTTGGCGATGGTACCAATTGGAACTTCTATGTATTGATCATCCCCTTCAGCTCCAGTTTTTAAGTTTCCAGTCCCATGTACCCCATGACCAGCCTTAATGTGTTTTTTGAATTTTAAGTGAAGTAAGGTCCATAATTGTGTGTTTCCACGTACAATAATATGTCCGCCACGACCACCATCCCCACCATCTGGACCACCTAAAGGAATGTATTTTTCTCTACGATAATGCGTAGATCCGCCACCTCCGTTTCCAGAAGTACAATGTATGTTTACGTAATCTACGAAATTATCAGAAGCCATATTTTTAATTTAAAGCGTCAATTGCTGTATATAATCGGTGAGAAATTTCATCAATTTCTCCAATACCATCAATTGAAACGAATTTATTTTGTTTTTGGTAAAAGTCTTTTACCGGTTTAGTCTCGTTGTTATACACATCGATCCGTTTTTGAATTACTTCCGGATTTACATCATCTGGTCGACCACTGTTTTGACCACGTAAAAGTAAACGTGTTCGAAGTTCCGCTTCTTCTACTTCTAAAGCCAACATAATTGAAATTGCTGAATTTAATGTAGCTAAAAAAGTGTCTAATGCTTGTGCCTGTGCATTGGTACGTGGGAAACCATCAAAAATAAAACCATTTGCTTCAGGGTGTTTTAACACCTCGGTACGCAACATGTTGATTGTTACTTTATCAGGCACAAGGGAACCTTGGTCCATGTAACTTTTCGCTAATTTTCCAAGTTCTGTTTCGCCCTTGATGTTAGCTCTAAAAATATCTCCTGTTGAAAGGTGGATTAATCCATATTTATGAATTAATCTTTCTGACTGAGTTCCTTTCCCAGCCCCTGGAGGTCCGAATAAAACGATATTTAACATAGTGGTATTTTTGGGTCACTACCCTTTATTTGGTAAATAGATTCTAAATTTCTGCCAAAACCATCAAAATCCATTCCGTAGCCAACGATAAATTCGTTTGAAATGTTGAATCCGATGTATTTTGGAGAATGTTTTCCTTTAAATGCTTCTGGTTTAAATAGTAATGTTACAATAGAAATGGATGCAGGTTCTTGTTTTTGAAGTATTTCTACAACATAATCCATAGTAGCGCCTGTATCTACAATATCCTCTAAGAGAACGATATGTTTACCAGTTACATTTGATTGTAGTCCAATTAATTCATTTATTTTTCCAGTACTTTCAGTTGCTTCATACGATTTAACTTTTAAGAAAGAGATCCTTGTTTGTAGGTTTATTTTTTTAAATAAATCGCTAGCAAACATGAAAGAACCGTCTAAAACAGCAATAAATTCTACTTCTTTTCCTGTAAAATCTGCATTGATTTCTTGCGACAACAAAGCAATACGCTCTTGAATTTCTTCAACAGAAATGTACTTTTCGAATGATTTATTTAGAATATCAATCACTTTAAGCTTTGTTTAATTGAGTGCAAAGGTACTATTTTTCCGTGAAAATTATAGTTTTGAGAATAAGTCATTTACATTTATTCTATAAAATATAACGCAAATTGAAAGTAATTGGGGATTTTTGGCTTGGGTTAATTACAACTAAAAATTGTTTGAAATTTGGTTTTGTAAAGCCCGCATGATAATAATTTGAAAAACCGAAACCTTCTTTAGGCATTCCGATCATGTTATATTCCATTTTATAATCACTGTTTTCGTCGTCTAAAATGGAAAGACCATATACTCCAGATTCTATTTCAATCGTTGATTTTAATGTTCCGTTTACCTGTTCTTTTTTGGAGACGAGTATTATTTTAAATGGTTTTTCTTCTTCAAATGCACTTGCGTCTTTAAATACTCCGATGGATAATCTCCCTTTTGAATTTTTGATGTTTTTGACGATAATCGGAATAGTTATATTGGTTGAATTCGTAAAACTTGTAGTTAATAGAATGCCTATAGCTATTAAAAATGGGAGTGAATATTTCATACGAGTAAAAATACAAAATTTCTGTTTTTCATAGTATCCAAGTTCACTATTCTTCGAATTGCGATTATTTTTCGTAATGTTCTTTGAATATTTATGCTTAATTTCAAGTAAAAATAACAATACATGTTCGAAACAACAACTTCCTCTGAATTAGCAATTCGCTTTATCAATCAAACAAATCGATCCATATTTTTAACCGGAAAAGCAGGGACTGGTAAAACTACTTTACTTAAAAGAATTATCACCACAACACACAAAAAAGCAGTAATCGTTGCTCCAACAGGTATCGCTGCTTTAAATGCTGGCGGTGTTACAATACACTCTTTTTTTCAATTGCCTTTTTCTGGATTTATTCCAGAATTTGGGGTAACACCAAAATTTAATGACCGCGTAAAATGGGAAACTAAAGATACACTGGTTAAGCATTTTCGCATTCCTGCAAAACGCAAAGCACTTTTTCAATCCATGGAACTACTCGTGATTGATGAGGTAAGTATGTTACGAGCAGATTTATTGGATGCGATTGATTGGACCTTACGTACTATTCGTAAACGTAATGAAGCTTTTGGAGGTGTACAAGTTCTGTATATTGGCGATTTATTACAATTACCACCAGTAGTTAAAAATGAAGAGTGGGTAGAATTGAAAAATTATTACAACGGAATATTCTTTTTTCACGCGAAGGTAGTTCAAGAAAATCCTCCTTTATTTATTGAACTCACTAAAATTTACAGACAAGATGATGAACGATTTATTCATTTATTAAATCATTTAAGAAATAATCAAATTGATGAAAAAGATATCCAAATATTAAATGAATATGTCCATCCAAATTTTGATATTAAAAATAATGCTGGATATATTACACTTACAACCCATAATGCAAAAGCAGACACCATTAATCTACAATCGCTTCACGAATTAAAGGGTGTATCTCGAAAATATGCTACTGAAATTACAGGTGAATTCCCAATTCATATGTATCCATTAGATGAAGTATTGGAATTAAAAGTAGGAGCACAAGTCATGTTTGTAAAGAATGATTTATCCTTTGAAAAAAACTACTACAATGGTAAAATGGGCGTAGTGAAAGAAATTTCTTCCCAAGAAATTTTAGTTCATTTTCCAGAAGAAAAGAAAACGATTGAAGTAGAGAAATACGAATGGCAAAATATTCGATACACGCTGGATGAAGGTACAAAAGAAATTAAAGAAGAAGTTTTGGGCACTTTTGTTCATTATCCTTTAAAATTAGCATGGGCAATAACGGTACACAAAAGTCAAGGATTAACCTTTGAAAAGGCTATTTTGGATGTCTCTCAAGTGTTTGCTCCCGGGCAAGCTTATGTTGCGCTGTCCCGTTTGCGAAGTTTGAATGGCCTAGTATTACTTTCTCCAATGCGAATGAATGGATTGAGTAATGATCAACAGGTGATGCTTTATTCGGCTTCCAAACAAGAAGACGCTATTTTAGAAAAGTTTCTAGAGGATGATACCATACATTTTGTATATACTTTTTTAGTGAAATCTTTTGAATGGCGGGATGTTGATTCTTTGTGGAGAATTCACGAGGCAAGTTATCTTTTGTTGGGCTCTAAAAGTGAAAAAGGGAAACATAAGTCCTGGGCAGCACATCAGGCCAATGTTTTTCATACTTTAATCGAACCATCTCAAAAATTTATTAGTCAATTAAATAAATTGTTTTCTACGCATCCAATTTCTCTTTCATTTATTACAGAACGGGTACAAGCGGCAAATTCGTACTTCTTTAAAACACTTGAAAATTGTGCCCTTAGTACCTTGAAAAAAATGGAAGAAGTAAAGCGTATTAAGAAAATTAAAGGGTATTACGAAGAGTTGGAAGAGTTAGAAATGGCTCAATTTGAAGTCTTAACTTCCTTGTTGCGCGCAAACAACATGTTGGAAATGCTTTTAAATGGCGAAGAAATCACAAAGGATAAGATTTGGAAACCAGAGATTTTAAATTATCGTAAAAACATTTTAGACAAAATTAAAGCTGAACAACTGCAAACACCTACTTCATTTTTGGAGGATATTTTCGAGGAAGAAGAGGAGGAGTTAAGTCCTAAAAAACAATCTCGAACCAAAAAAGAAAAAACGCCTAAAAAATCGACGTATGAAGTTACATTAGAATTAATACGTGAAAACAAGTCTTTGTCAGAAATTGCTGCAAGTCGTGTTATGTCAGAAGGAACGATTATATCGCATTTCGTGAAATTGATAAAAATGGGAGAAATTCAATTAGCAGATGTTATGCCTACTGAACGGATTTCCGAATTAGCAGATATTTTCGAGGGGTATGCAGAACTTTCCTTGACTCCCTTAAAAGAAAAAGTTGGTGATGCTTTTTCTTGGGATGAGTTAAAATTATACAGAGCAAGTTTAGAAGTCGGGGAATAAATGTATAGCAATTTTAGTATTTTTGTTAATCCTATGAAACACGGCATTTATTTTCTTTTTTTTCTGGTATTGATTACAAATTCATCCTGTACGGATAATAACGAAAAGGCTACAAAATTTGCATTAGATATTCCAAAATATACCCCGAAATTTAATGCAATTTCTAAACAATATATTACAAATAAAAGAAAACACATTTATCCATTTTACGATCAAATACTTGGGAATGATAAATTTAATGGAATGTTTTTGGTGGCAAAAAATGGAAAAATAATTTTTGAAAAGGTAGACGGTTATTTAGATTATGCCAAAGAAAAAAAATTGGAAATAAATACCCCAATTCACCTTGCTTCCATAAGTAAATCTGTTACTGCATTAGCAATCATGCGTTTGGTGGACAAAAATAAGCTTTCATTAGAAGACGATGTCCGTAAATATTTACCAATTTTCCCGTACAAAGGGATCACGATTCGTATGTTATTAACACATCGTAGCGGCGTACCCTATTATGGTTATTTTGCAGATCGTATTTGGGACCATTCTAAAAAGATGACCAATCTAGATGTGTTGAAACTTTTGAATAAACACGTATTTCCACTGAATTTCCCTCCAGGGACACATTTTGCGTATTGCAATACCAATTATGCTTTGTTAGCGCTTGTTGTAGAGAAAGTTACTGAAATAAAATTTCCAGAAGCGATGAAAATGCTAGTGTTCGATCCATTAAAAATGTCTAATAGTTTTATACTAGATACGCCGGATAAGATAAATGAAATATCCCCATCCTATAATTCTCGTTTTCAAATACAGGCAGTTGATTTTTTAGATGGAATTTATGGGGATAAAAACATGTACAGTACTGCACGAGATTTACTTAAAATGGATATTGCTACTTATTCAACGGATTTTCTCTCGAAAAAAGTACGCAATGAAATATACAAAGGGTATAGTTATGAAAATCCAGGAACTAGAAATTATGGGTTAGGAATGCGCATGGTGGAAGTTCCGGATAAAAAACCATATTTCTTTCATACAGGATGGTGGCATGGAAATACGGGATGCTATGCAACCCTTCGAGGAGACACAGTATGTATTATTGCATTATCGAATGCGTATACACGAAGTGTTTATCAAGTGCATCGATTGACCGAAATGTTCGATGGATATCCTTTTGAATACAAGGCTGAAGAATAATTACGAACGTTTTTAAACAATGAAGGGGCGTAAAATATTTCGCCCCTTCATTGTTTATACATTCAATTTATACATCAAATAATTAACATTACATCCCCATAGGTGTAAAAACGATAATTTTCTTTAATCGCAGTTTTATATGCTTCAATCATTAAATCATGCCCGCAAAATGCTGAAATCATCATTAATAAAGTGGATAATGGTTGGTGGAAATTTGTAATCAAACTATCTGCAATACTAAAATCAAAAGGAGGATAAATAAATTTGTTTGTCCAACCATCAAAAGGCTTTAACATGCCTTCGGTAGATACAGAAGTTTCGATAGCACGCATTGTTGTTGTCCCAACTGCACAAACGCGTTTCTTGTTGCGTTTCGCATTGTTTACTAATTCAGCACATTTTTCAGGGATAATAACCTGTTCTGAATCCATTTTATGTTTTGTTAGGTCTTCCACTTCCACAGTTCTAAATGAACCTAAACCAACATGTAATGTTAATTCAGCGAAGTCTATCCCTTTAATTTCTAAACGCTTTAATAATTCACGGGAAAAGTGAAGTCCAGCAGTTGGTGCCGCAACAGCCCCTTCTACTTTTGCATAAATTGTTTGGTAACGTTCTTCATCTTCTGGTTCTACAGCACGTTCGATGTATTTTGGAAGTGGAGTTTCTCCTAATTCTGTAATTTTTGCTTTAAATTCATCGTAATCACCATCAAATAAGAAACGCAATGTTCTACCTCTTGATGTTGTATTATCAATTACCTCTGCAACTAATGAATCATCATCTCCGAAATATAATTTATTTCCAATACGAATTTTACGAGCTGGGTCTACCAAAACGTCCCATAGCAAGGACTCACGATTTAATTCACGTAACAAAAATACTTCAATTTTTGCTCCTGTTTTTTCTTTGTTTCCATACATACGTGCTGGAAAAACACGTGAATTATTAGTGATCATTACATCGCCATCGTCAAAATAATTAATGATGTCTTTGAATAATTTATGTTCAATTTTGTTCTCCTTACGATTGATTACCATCATTCTCGCTTCATCGCGATTTTCAGTTGGATGTTGTGCAATTAATTCGTGCGGAACATCGAAACTGAATTCGGAAAGTTTCATTTTACTCATATCGTCGTATTATTTAAGTGCTTTTCGCTGCTTTTTTGGAAAGTCCAAAAGAATGCAAAGTTATAAAAATATTTGATACTTTTTATGGAGATTATGCGTTTATAGCTGATAAATTCATAATCAATCAAGCGCTTGTTCTAAATCTGCAATCAAATCTTCCACATCTTCTACACCAACACTTAAACGAATTAAGGAGTCAACAATACCTATTTTTTCACGGGCTTCTTTCGGAATTGAAGCATGTGTCATGGTTGCTGGGTGACCAATCAACGATTCCACGCCACCTAAGGATTCTGCTAATGCAAAAACTGCTACTTTTTTGACAAGTGTGCGTGCATCTTCGATGTTATTACCTTTCAATGTAAAGGAAATCATCCCCCCAAAATCACGCATTTGTTTTTTTGCGATTGCGTGATTAGGGTGCGTTTCAAATCCTGGCCAGTATACTTTATCCACTTTTGGATGTTTCACCAACCAGTGCGCTATTTCAGCGCCGTTTTCGCAATGACGTTGAACGCGTAAGTGTAATGTTTTGATACCACGTAACACTAAGAACGAATCCATCGGTGCTGTAACCGCTCCGGTAGAATTTTGAATGCGGTACATTTCTTTCGAAATTTCTTCATTGTCGGTTACTAAAATTCCCATAACCACATCCGAGTGACCGCCTAAATATTTCGTTGCTGAATGCATTACAATATCTGCCCCTAAATCAATCGGAGTTTGTAAATAAGGGGTAGCAAATGTATTGTCAACCGCTAATATTGCGCCTGCTTTTTTTGCAATTTGAGAAACCGCCTCGATATCTACGATATTCATCATCGGATTCGTTGGTGTTTCCACCCAAATCAATTTTGTATTTGTTGTAATATAATTTTCAATGTTGGAAGCATTGGACATATCCACAAAATGAAATTGGATGCCGTATTTTGCGAAAATTGTGGTAAACAATCGGTATGTACCACCATACAAATCGTTTGTAGAGATTACTTCATCCCCAGGACTTAACATTTTTACTACACAATCAATTGCAGCTAATCCTGAACCAAATGCCGCTCCAAAACGTCCATTTTCAATTGCCGCAATATTTTTTTCTAATGCATGTCGCGTTGGATTCAATGTACGAGAATATTCGTATCCTTTGTGATTTCCAACACCATCTTGCACATAGGTAGAAGTTTGGTAAATTGGTGTCATAATTGCACCTGTCGATTCGTCTGGGTGAACACCAGCGTGGATTGCTTTTGTTGCGAATTTCATAGTTGAAAATTTAGAGCAAGAAAAATAAGGAAATTTATGCAGGAATCTTATTTCTTTTCTTGACAGAGTTCTACTAAAACACCGTTCGTGCTTTTTGGATGTAAAAAGGCGATACGTTTATTGTCAGCCCCGTCTTTTGGACTTTCTTGAATTAAGATAAAATCTAAGGCTTTTAGTCGTTTCATTTCAGATTCAATATCTTCTACTTCAAATGCAATGTGATGTATTCCTCCGCTTTGTTTAGCGATGAATTTAGCGATCGGACTATCTGGATTTGTAGCCTCTAAAAGTTCAATTTTGGATTCTCCTACTTGAAAAAAAGCGGTGCGAACACCTTCTGAAACTACTTCTTCTGTTTTGTAGCAAGTAGTGTTCAATAATTTTTCGAACATAGTAATTGAATCTTGCAAGTTAGCAACTGCAATTCCCAGGTGTTCTATTTTTTTCATGAGAGTGAAAGCTGAATTAGCTTTTAACGAATTTCTCCGTTTTATTGTCGAAATTGATGTAGTAAGCACCTTTTACCAAGGTACTACAATTTACGCTTGACCCGAATCCTTTTTTAACAATGTTTCCATATGCGTCGTAGATTTCATATTTCGTTTCTATTGGTCGTTCAGAAGCAGTAAATTTAATATCTTCTTTTACTTTGATCGGTGTTTTCTTAACTTCCGGTAAGTTAGAAGTGAATTTTACTTCTTTGGATGTACGTTTAGAACCTGTGTGATCGACTTGAATCACACGAATCGTGTTCTGACCAGAATGGGCAATTACTTGAAAGTCGTACATGTTTGGAGCACTTGCTTTTCCTTTGCCTTGTACTTGTCCAACTTCCACCCATTTGTCCCAACGATACTGTTCAACAATAAATGGAAGTTTACCATTTTCATCCGTAGTTTTCCAAGAAAGTTTTCCAGAAGCACTTACTATAATTTCTGCTACTTTAAAGGTGCTTTTTGGAAGTAATACTTCAGGATTTAAGATTTTAGGCGCACAACCAGAATTATGCTCAATAACAATAAATACTTGTTGTCCAATATGAAGATTAAAATAAGAGAAATCAATTTCAAAGGCACTTGCACCAATACCACCTGGCATAATGTTACCATTCACTGTTACTTTGGTAGCGCAATAACCGAATCCGTCTGGATCTTCCGGGTTTTGAACAATCAAATTTTTTCCTTGGTAACTTCCCTCAATAGATAGTGCAGCAAGTACTGTATTACCTAGGAATAAAAGAAGAGTAAGAAATAATATGTTTTTCATAAACCTAGTTTGTGCAGTTTTAGAGGTACAAGTTTAAGGCTTTATTTTGCAAGTAGCAAGTTTTTTTATTGACATTTTAATGTCCAAAATAATATTTTTTTGAATCCAAGGGTAAAATTTACCATTTAGGACAAGTTCCACATTTGTCTAATGTGTTGATAAACATAAATATACCAAATTTTATTTGTGTTTCTATATACCAATTTTTAGTGGAAATCTTATTTTGGTTACTCAATCGTAGATCTACCTTGTTTTTTACTAGGTAACCACCTGATTCTTTTATCTCTATAAAAATCCGTCTGAAAAATTCGAGTCGTAAACCTACACCAGCGTTGGTGTAAAAACCAGTCGGATTAAAGGTGCTTTTTTTTGTTTGATTTTGTTCAATTAATTCGTCGCTTGAAAACACACCACCGCCACCAATCGTCAGAATAGAAGCGACTTTAAATTTCCCCATTTTTGTTTTAAAAAGATGGTCGTTACGCTGTACATTTATTCCAGTCAATAAATTTTTACTTGTCCAGCTTGCAGATGGTGTAAAATTAATCGAAGTAAAAGCGGTTAAATTTGATTCTAAACCAATCGTATAGTGGTGTTTGAAACAATAATTTATCGCAAATGCGTAATTGTTCGATTGGGAAATATGTATGTTTGATATTTCTTTGAATTGGAGTCCTCCAGTACAATTTAAAGTCCCCTTCGCTACTGTGTTATGAAGGGTTTGTACTTGCGCTTCTGTTTGGAATACGAACAACAATAAACTAAAGCTTACCAAGCAATACCGAATCATTTAACTCATTTTTAAGAAAGCAATTTCTTTTTCTGTTAAATGTCTGTAAAATCCTCTTGGAAGATCCTTTTTTGTCAAGCTAGCAAATTGTACACGGTCTAATTTTACCACAGTATATCCTAAAGCTTCAAACATACGACGTACAATGCGATTTTTCCCGGAATGAATTTCTACTCCAATTTCACGACTTCCCGTATTTGGAATAAATTCCGCTTTATCACAAGCAATTTTTCCATCTTCCAATACGATTCCTTTGCGAAGTTTTTCTACATCTTCCATGATGACTGCTTTATTCAATTCAACATGGTAAATTTTGGAGGCATTATAGCGAGGATGGGTTAATTTTTTAGCTAAATCTCCATCATTCGTAAACAAAAGAACACCTGTTGTATCTCGGTCTAAGCGACCAACAGGATAAATACGTTCTTTACATGCTTTACGTACCAAAGTCATTACTGTTTTTCTTCCCAAAGGGTCATCCATCGTAGTGATGAAATCTTTTGGCTTATTTAATAAAACGTAGCGTTTAGGTTCCGCATTAATCGTTTGACCATCGTATTTCACGATATCACCAGGCTTGATTTTATAGCCCATTTCAAGTACGATCACATCATTGACACTAACAACACCTGAACCGATTAATACGTCCGCTTCACGTCTAGAAGCGACACCTGCATTCGATAAAAATTTATTTAAACGAATTTCATTTTCATTAAAGGTTGGCATTGGATCTCCTTTACGAACACGTTCTTTTTGTGGGAAGAACTTTTTATTAGGAGAAGGAGTTTCTATTTTGGATTCCGTAGTCGGAGTTATTGTTGTTGCATTTGGTGCTGGTTTTCCTTTAAATGCTGGTTTTCCTTTAGTAGGATTGGAAACCTTGATTGATTTTTTTTTGTCTTTAAATTTTGAAAAGGAATCACCTTTCCCTGTTTTTCTTGTGTTCATCGCGAGCAGAATTTTTCACAAAGATACGCGAAGGAAGTCATTTATTCTAAATTATGCGTGAGGAATTAGTGTTTAATCATAGTAAATGGTCTCAAAACGCGTAATAGAAAGCAAGTTTGTTGCTACTTCTTGCTGTATGATGGAAGATAATACACCTGTTTTCTTGTTATATAAATATTCTGTACTATAAAGTAGTTTTTTGTTGGTATAGGATTTTTTGCTTATTAGATTCTGCTTGGTGTCGTATTTGAAGTGTATGGATTCTGTTTCATTAGGACTTAAACTTGAAAAATTTACTAGACTATCTATTTGATTCAAAATAGTATAGTAGTATTTTGTTTCGTTAATCTCGGAAGTCATTTTTAATTTTTTGTCAATCTCGATAATTTGTCCCTTAGCATTTGTATAGGTGATAAAATCTAAATAAGGGTTGCCATAACTATTATATACTATCTTTTTTCGTTGATTTGGATAGGCTTTGTAACGCATTGTTTCATAGTCTATTATACTATCTTGTTTAAATTCCGCATTCGTTAAATCTCGGTTGAGCGCAATATCTCGGTAATATTCTTCTTTAATAATCTGATCAGTAGAGTCATAACTATAATTCGTTGAGGTAAATCCTACGTAATTATTTTTCCTAAGTGTTTTTAATAATCCTTTTGGAGAATATTTATATTCAAAATACGCTGTATCTGCATTTAATCCAGGATCTTGAATTTCAAATACGTTCGATAAATACCCTTTTTCATTGAAGTAGTAGACGGATAGTTTATCCATATCGCGCATAATGTCTCCTGTTTTTTTAACAAAATAGGTACAACGTATCTCTCTTACTTTTTTAAGTTTGATTTCTTTTGGGAGAAAAAATGGTTGTTCCTCGAACGCTTTTCCTAGGTCATTGTTGATGATCTGACCTTTCGCAGTGAAAGAATACACTAAAAAGAAGGATAAAATCAGAAAGGTCAGTCGCACGATTTTTTTTCTGCAAAAATAAAGTTACTTGTGAATTAAACAAGGATGTATCTAATATCCTGTGTAATTTAGCCCTATAATACTTGGTTATGGAGAAATTTGTAGATAAAATCGCTGCATTTGTGAAAGATTCAACGGTTCCTTTAGAAGATTGGATCATTATTCTTCCGTCGGAACGTGCAAAACAATATGTGCAACAGGCCATTTATGGCGCATACCAACAACCCGTTTTTTCACCAACTATCTTAACGATTAATCAATGGGTGAAGCAATATACAAGTCCAACAATTCTGAATAAAACACGTTTATTATTGACTTTGTTTGAAGTGCATACAAAACAAGGTAAAGAAGCAATTGATGCTATTTTTGATGAATTTATGACTTGGGGAAACATTCTATTGTCTGATTTTGATGAGATGGAACGTTACCAAATCGACTCTAGCTATCTATTTCGTAATTTAAAAGACATAAAAGAGATTGAAAATTGGAGTTTTGGAGAAGGAATGCAGCTTTCAGAACGGCAAAAACGATTCATGGAATTTTGGGATCGTCTTCCTGGGTATTACCAAGAATTCAATGCGCGTTTACTTGCGAAAAACGCAACGTATAGTGGTAAATCCTACCGTGAATTATCTGAAAACATAGATCGTGTATTTGCTAAGAATGCGAATGCTCATTTTCTTTTTTGTGGTTTTAATGCCATGTCATTGGCTGAAAAACAAATTATTAAACAATTACAGCAATTAGGAAGAGGAAATGTTTTGTTTGATGCAGATGCGTATTATTTAGAAGATAAACTTCATGAAGCAGGTGCATTTATTCGAAATACAACTAATTTTTTAGGAATTAAAAATCCTTCTTTTATTTCGAATGCTATCGGAACACAAGAAAAAAATATTACGCTGATTTCTTGCTCACAGTCTACAGGACAAGTGAAAGCGATCGGTTCTCTTTTAGAATCTTTTTCCCCTGAAAAAATTTCAAATACACTTGTATTACTTGCAGATGAAAGTTTAATTGTTCCTTTAATTAATTCGATTCCTTCCAATGTTGGAGAAGCCAATATTACATTAGGGTTACCATTGAAAAATAGTTCCGTTAGAACATGGGTGGATCTTTTATTTAAAATTCAAGAAGGTATTCTAAAACATAATCGGGTGGTTATCTACCACAAAGATTTATTGGCGTTTTGGAATCACCCATTTATCATTGCTTTATTATCGAAGGAAGAGGAAAAGCTTATCCATGAGAAGGAACAAAACATGCGAAAATATAATACGATTTTCCAGCAAGTAAACAAGGTGCAAATTTCACCGCGCTTGGATGAATTACTTGTTTTATTATATACTCCTTGGGCAAATGATTGGCAAAAAGCACTTACAATTATCCGGAAATTTAATGAAACGCTTTTTGGACTATTAGCGGAAAAGTATTTGTATGAAAAAACTTTGCTACATGGATTTGATCATGCGATAATAGATTTTCAAAATTGTATTTCAGAAGATTTCCCAAAAATGTCTATCCATACGTTTAAGAATTTGTTTAACCAAGAATGGACTCGGGATGCAATGGCTTTTTATGGTAATCCAATGGGTGGACTACAAATAATGGGGTTATTAGAAACTAGGTTGTTAGACTTTGAAACTATTTTAGTAGTTGGAATGAATGAGGGAAAAATGCCTCCTACAAATCCAATCCAAACCTTGATTCCAATGGATTTAAGACAACACGTTGGTTTGCCATTACCGCGCGATAAACAAGGTTTATTTGCTCACCACTTTTACAGGTTATTACATTGTTGTTCGGAAATGTATATCACCTATTCTTCGTCCATGGAAGGAGTTAATTCAAACGAACCAAGTCGTTATTTGTTGCAGTTAGAATTAGAATTAACCAAGTTTTCATCGAAAATAAATTTCACCAAAAAATTCTATACACTTGAATCAAATCAACAGATTACAAAAATAAAATCGATAGATAAAACGAATGATTTAGTTTTAAAATTAGACCAACTATTGCGCGCTGGTATTTCTGCAAGTGCAATTAAAACCTATTTTACGTGTCCACTCGATTTTTACTATAAATATGTACTTCGTTTTGGAGAAGAAGAAAAAGTGGAAGAGTCGATTGAAAGTAACCAACTTGGAACTTTTGTACATGCAGTTTTGGAAGAATTATATATGCCGTATTCCTTGAAAGATAAGCATGGTATAGAAAAAACGATTGTTCCACCTAAAATTTTAGTAGAGGATATTGAACAGATGATTAAGGCGTATCCTTTAGAAATGCGAAAACAATTTAGTATTCATTTTAATGGGGATGCAGAGGCTTTTTCCAAGGGTAAAAATTATTTGAGTTTTACAATGGCCTTGGAACTTACAAAACGATTTTTTGAATTTGAAAGAAAACGTGTGTTAGAATTGCACAATACTGGAATTCGTATCGTAGCCTTGGAGGAAAAATTGGAAGAAAAGATTATAGTGCAAGTTTTTGGTCAACCAAAAGAAATCACCTTGAAAGGTGTTATTGATCGTGTGGATGAACTAAATGGTGAAATCTATATTTGGGATTATAAAACAGGAAAAGTAGATATCAAAGATGTCGGGAAAGATCTGAAAAAGGGGCAGGAAAAAATCGAATATTTAGTTGATTCTGCTAAAAACTCGAAACATTTCTTCCAATTAATGCTCTATTGTTTCTTGTATTTCAAGCGTTTTCATCGTATTCCTAAAAGCAGTGCCATTATTTCATTAGTGAATATCAAAAACAGTCCGTTTGAATTGTATACGCAATCCGTTTCTATTGCAGAAATGATTGAACTTTTCCCAGATGTATTAGGTAAAATTTTAGAAGAAATATACGACGAAAATCAAGCGTTCATGCATACAGAGCAATATGTAAATTATTGTAGTTATTGCGTCTAGACGTATTTTAGAATAACTTACTTTCTTGCATGTCAACCCTATACATTGGACCAATTTTAGGAAATTGGAGGTAAAATTCCATGTCTTTTCCGATGGTTTTCTCGACCAAGTCCAAAGCATTGTCTAAGGTAATATTTGCTTCTCGGAGGTTAAGTACAATCGAAATTTCTTTTTTTGGGAAGATTACATTGCTATAATTTTCAAGATGATAATGTAGGATTAGGTGATTTTCTGTAACTACCAATGGACGAAATACTTTACCTTTTACACAAATTGAATACATTTCCGGAACATTTTTGTATATTAAAATTACATAATTTATCCATATTAGAGAATAATTTCGCGCATTCTTATTCCCAGATATAAAGTATAATTCACTTTTATTTCGTTTTTAGTGTAGTTATTCATTTAATGAAGCATTTTGCACTCCTTTTTTTTATCTTTGCTTTTCAAATTTTATCACCATGTTTAGAACAAATACGTGTGGCGAACTTCGCCTTGAAAATATAAACCAAACCGTAACACTTGCAGGATGGGTTCAACGTTCGCGTGACCTCGGAGGAATGACCTTCGTAGATCTGCGTGATCGTTATGGAATCACACAATTAGCCTTCAATTTAGAAGAAAATGAAGGGCTTTGCTTACAAGCAAGAAAATTGGGACGTGAGTTTGTGATTCAAGTAGAAGGAACTGTAATCGAACGTTCTAGCAAAAATAAAAATATCCTTACGGGTGAAATTGAAATTTTAGTTACAAAGTTGACGATTCTAAATGCTTCTGTTACTCCTCCATTTACCATTGAAGATGATACAGATGGTGGGGAAGAGCTTCGTGCACAATTTCGTTACCTAGATTTACGTCGTGGTCCAGTGCAAGAAAAATTGCGTTTGCGTAATCGTGTTGCATTAGAAACACGTAAATATTTAGATAAAAACGATTTCTTGGATGTAGAAACTCCATACTTAATAAAATCTACACCAGAAGGAGCGCGCGATTTCGTTGTTCCAAGTCGTATGAATGCAGGGGAGTTTTATGCTTTACCGCAATCTCCACAAACATTCAAACAATTATTAATGGTTTCTGGTTTTGATCGTTACTACCAAATCGTGAAATGTTTCCGTGATGAAGATTTACGTGCGGATCGTCAACCAGAGTTTACCCAAATCGATTGTGAAATGGCGTTTGTAGAACAAGAAGACATATTAAATATGTTTGAAGGTTTGGTGAAACACGTTTTCCAAGAAGTGAAAGGGGTAACTTTTGAAGGAGATTTCCCTCGCATGACCTATGCGGATGCGATGGAGAAATATGGTTCGGATAAACCAGACATTCGCTTTGATTTAGAATTTGTTTATTTAACGGATTTAGTGCAAAATAAAGGGTTCGTTGTTTTTGATAATGCAGAAACAGTCATTGCAATAAATGCTAAAGATTGTTCAGAATATACGCGTAAACAATTAGATGCTTTGACAGATTGGGTAAAACGCCCGCAAATTGGAGCGACTGGTCTGATCTATTTAAAATACAATGCAGATGGTTCCTTGAAATCTTCCGTAGATAAATTCTATAGTCCAGAAGAATTGGCTTTGTGGGCTGAAAGAGCAAACATGCAAGCAGGTGATTTGTTATTAGTACTGTGTGGTGGTTTAGATAAAACACGCAAACAAATGAATGAGTTGCGTTTACACATGGGGAATGAATTAGGTTTACGTAATCCAAATGTATTCAAACCATTATGGGTAATGGACTTCCCCTTGTTAGAATGGGATGAAGAAAACGAACGTTACCATGCAATGCACCACCCATTTACTTCTCCAAAACCAGAAGATTTCGCATTGATTGATACGGATCCAGGAAAAGTGAGAGCAAATGCATACGATTTAGCAATGAATGGGGTTGAACTAGGAGGTGGATCCATTCGTATTCACGACCGTGCACTACAAGAACGTATGTTTGAATTGTTAGGTTTCACGCCGGAAGAAGCGCAAAAACAATTCGGGTTCTTACTAAAAGCTTTTGAATATGGTGCGCCGCCACACGGAGGTTTAGCATTTGGTTTAGACCGTTTGGTAGCAACCATGGGTGGTTCGGATTCAATTCGTGATTACATCGCATTCCCTAAAAACAACAAAGGTCGTGATGTAATGATTGATGCTCCATCGACTTTAGATGACAAACAATTACAAGAACTTGCAATTCAAGTAAGTACTTTATAAGTTATATATTTATTCCTCTTGTAGTTAGTAACACGCTACAAGAGGAATTTTTCACAAAGTTACTCGTCTATAACCAAGTACTTTTTCAGTACTAAATGGTTTCATACAAACTGCCCCATCCTGGTTTCCACCAAATACATAGATAAGATTTTTTTCTTTATCTGCCTTGATGAAGAAACCTACGTGACCTTGCCAACCTTTTTCTTTTCCACGCCAAAACACAACAATGTCTCCCGGTTGAGGTTCTTTTACGGGTGTTCCAACTTTCATCCAATCTTTTGCTAATAGCGAGTGGGGGTGAGCTACGCCAAGTTCTTCCATGCAATAATTGACAAAGGCAGCACACCAATTTACTTCGTCGTTTTTGATCGTTGGAAATCCTGTTTGATGAAAAAACTGCATGATTTTCGGGTTGTTTCCAGAAGTATAACTACTAACCATATTGTAGGTCAATGCGGTTTTTAGTACTTTTTTCTGTTGTACCGTAAGGGCAATTCCACAATAGTTTTCCAAGGTATCGTTAAAGTTTTTCAAACTCGTTTTTTCAACGGTATAGATCGTAGTGCTTGACTTTTCGAGTGATTTTAAGTCCTTTTGTCTATTTTTATTTAGGGTTTGTTCTGCCAGTTTTTTGGCGAATTCGGCTTGTCTTTTTTCTACTTCCGCTCTTTCTACTTCAAATTCTTTGTAAATCGCGACTGAATCTCCATAAATCGCAATCATGGTTTGTACACGCTTTAAACTTTTACTCGGAAACTTAACAAATTCACTTTTTGTAACCTCCATAGCCTTTTCTTTCAGTGTACGTAAGGCACTGGTATCCGAAATCATCATGGTTTGTATCCGTGAATCTTTTTGTTTTAAAGCAGAATTTAAATGCCCAAGTATTTTATCGAGTACACTAATTGACTTTGTTTGCATGCCTTTGGTGTGGTACAAACTCATACCTAAACAATAATGCACAAATCCATTTTTTCCGTCTTTATGAAGCGCTTTTTTAGCAAGTTGTGTACTGCGCTCGAAATGATTATGGGTATAATTCCAACCAATTCGGAATTCTTTCCATTTAGATACAGTAGCTAATGTTTGAAAAGCAAGACTGATAAAGATGCAGGTCACTAATAGGAACTTGTTCATGGCTGTGAAATTTAAGAATGAATAAATGCGTTGGGAATAATGTACTAACGTAACTTAAATTCACTTTCGTATTTTTTGACTGTCATTTTCTTCATTTTATTAGTTACATCAAAAAGAAGTCTTTAACATATACGATTCTTAAATTATCTGCGTTAGTATAAGTATCGTTCGAAATCTTTTATACCATGAACTGTATTTTTTCCATCCTCTTTTTAGTATGTTTCAGTGGTTCGATACTGGCAAAGAATTCGTATGAAGTCTATTTTAGAGACGAACGGGAAGAAGTAGCTAAATTTTTGCAAGCTAACCAACAAAAAATGGCGCAAAAAGCCATTAAATTCCACCATGAAAATGATTTTGTGACGGCAATTGTTTACCCAGAGTTATTACGTTATAATTACATACAAGATTTTATCGAAACATCCGGTTTGGAATTGATTTATATGCGTTATGGTGCTAAAACAGCAGATTTTTCCATTGGTCACTTTCAAATGAAACCATCTTTTGCAGAACACATTGAAAAGTATATCGAAAAAAATGCAGCTGATTTTCTCCAATACAAAAAATTGATAATTGCTCAAAAAGCATCGCCATTAAAACAAAGAAAATTACGTTTAACTCGTTTGAAACAAATGGATTGGCAATTGACATATTTACATGCATTTATTGCTATTTGTGATCACAAGTTTCATTTTTTGAAATTTAATACTACCAAAGATAAACTTCGTTTTTATGCTGCTTGTTATAATATTGGTTTTCATAAGAAGTACCAAAATATTCTTCAAAATGAAAATTTAAACACCTTTCCAAATGGACCAAAATACCTTGGAACGCAATTTTGTTATGCTTCCATAGCTTGTGCTTACTACCTAAATCCGAAATCTATGAAATGATGCTACTTAACCTTTAATCTTCATCCCTATGAAAACAATACACGCGATTATTACTAACTGTATACTGGTTAGTGTTCTCATACTAGGTGCTTGCAATACATCTGTTACTAAAAACAATGCAAAAGCAAAGAATAAATTAGCATATACTTCGCCTTTCAAATCGGTGTCTTTACCGAAAGAAAGTTTTGTAGTACAACCAAATGTAAGTCAGGTTATTACAGCGCAAAATGGCTCAAAAATTTACATCGATTCATTCAGTTTGGTGGATAAAGATGGCGCTCCAATTACAGAGCCAGTTACTTTACATCTACAATCCATCATGGATCCTGCGGAAATGCTAACTTCTGGAATTCCAATGAAATATTCAGATAGCGAAAATAAAGATGTTCCTTTTCAATCTGCAGGAATGTTTGAAATGCAGGCAACTACTGCGTCCGGAAAAGAAGTGATGATTGATAAACAACATCCAATTAAAATGGATTTATCTAGTTATTCTGCCGAAAAAGGGTTTTCTAATTACATGCTCGATAAAAAAACAGGGCTTTGGACAAAAACGGAAGAAGAAACTATAATTCCAAACTTCGACAAAGAAATAATCCGTAGTCAACTTGCCAAATTAAAAGGAAAAACAGCATTTAACAATGAGCTTTTTGTGTTAGACTTTTATAGTTTATTAGATGAGTTTCTAAATAATAATGAAAAAGAGATTTATTCTTATTATGAAAATCCCAAAAAAGTAATTCCTAAACGTTTATTAAAATATGGTGTGGACGCGGAACGTATTATCTGTTATGATCAAGTAGAATTAAATGAAAACAAATTACCTGCTTATTACCTTGTTTGGGAAAGCGTTGACAGAAAGAAATTTCCAAATTGGAAAAAAGCATCGCACGCTAAATTAATAAAGAATGCGGACAATACCTACGAACTTACCTGTTCTAATCCGGATGATAAAACGGAAACGTTTACCACTTTGATACGACCTAAAATGACCATCAAAAGTTTGTTTAAATTCGGTCCTGAAAAATGGGATGCTAACTATGCAGAAACATTAAAAGAAATTCAAGAGCAAGAACGTACACTCGCAAAAATGAATGATGTGATGAGAACATTGACTATTAGTCAGTTTGGAATATATAACTGTGACCGTTTTTATCAAAATCCACAGGCTTTCGAAGCAAAAGTAGAGTTAGTTGTTCCAAAAGGAAAAAATGGCTTTATACCGGAACGTTATTTCTATGTAAGTAAACGCGATAAAATAAGTATCGATTATGCCTTCTCTAAAAAATTAATTCTTATGCAAGATGAATCTGCCGCTTTATACACTGTTTTAGAAGGAGATGTACTGGCAAAAGTGGATACAGAGCAACTACTTAAATGTTCGAAAGACAATCCAACTACTCAAAAACTGACCTTTAAGCCAGTTACTAAAATTAATAATACCAATGAATTAAAAGCACTCATGGGGATATAACCTAAAACAACATAGGCTACCATTTTTTGGTAGCCTATGTTGTTTATTGATCTAATTTAAGTGGTCATTTTACTGCAACACAATCTTTTTGTTTTCTATAGAAATTCCATTAGCATCTACTATGTGTAAAACATACACCCCTTTTGTACCTAATGTTTTTAATGTAATTTCTGTTTTACTAGAAGTTACTAGCGCATTGTAAATTTGCTTTCCTTGTACATCCAAAATACGGTACGTATATCCAGCTAATGCCTGTGAATCAGTAGCGTCAATAATCAATACATCCGATGTTGGATTTGGATAAACAGTAATGTTTGTTACAGTATTTGCTTTAATTCCTGTAGTTAATTGGAAGTGTATTTTCAAGATACTTACGGTGTCATTTACGGTTTTCTTACATACATTTCCTACGGTGTCCACCATAATCATGGAAAAATCTGTAGAGTCAGCACATCCTGATGTGTTTTTAAAGTTGTATTTAATTGCATTTTTCCCCAATAATGCTTCTTTAGGGTTGAAAGCATTATTTACTATACCATCTCCACTAAATGTTCCACCAATGGGTGTTGCAGATAAGTTAATAGGAGCATTATTAGTGAAAACATAAGAATTAAAACTAGTAGATGTTGCTGTTTCTTTTGTACATCCTTTATATAATGCAGTAATTTCTTCTTGGGTTAATGCGCGATTGAAGATAGCGATATCATCAATTAAACCTATAAAATTACCACCACCAGGATCTTTGCCTATATAGAAAAATCCTGATGTAGTATTAGTTATGGCTTTTTCACTTGTTACATATACACCATCAATATAGAGTATATAATCTGAACCATTGTAAGTTATTGTAATATTATATAGTTGATTAAGATTTAATTTTCTTTTGAAAAGAGCATTTGAATGATTTGAAAAATAAAATTCATTTGTTTTTTGATAAAAACCTATGGCAAATAAATTTGATGCTGAATAATTACCATAACTTAAAATCATTTTAAAGTTTAAATCTTCTTTTTCTAATTTAAACCAACATGATACTGTTCTTGAATTATTCCCAATTGGAAAATTATTTTGATTTGAAGAAATAAAACTTTTTCCATCAAAACGATATGCACTATTCGTTTTTCCATTCCTATCACTTGTCAATGTCGCCCCATTCACCGTTCCATGATTCCCATTCCCACTTTCATCATTGGCATTTCCATTAAAAGGCCACCAGCCAACCAATCCATTCGTTGGAACATAATTCGGGACATTTTGCGCCATTAAATTTGTAGCAAAAAGCAATGCTACAATTAGTCTCATGTAATTTTTTTTCATACCTCATTTATTTAGTTTACCCGTCCCTAAGTAGTTATAAATAAAATAAAAAAGCGTGGGACTGTTGCAATACTTGTAAAAGAGGGAGTCGAAGCCCTGTACACAAAGTAAAGCAACGCCCACGCCTATGGCATGAGCGTTTAACTCTAACTTCCCTGTGTACATTGAATTTTCGACTTTTCTTTTACAGGCAGTTTAGCAAACGCTAATTTTTTAATAAATCTCTCTCGTTTGAGATTAAGACAAACTTACTTTAAATAGTTGTATTCTTCAAACTAAATTTTCTATTTTTATGTAAATGTAGATTAGCACTATCTTCAATAATAATTTGTTAGTGTTTATAGAATCTAGTATTATTGTACCTTTAAGTCAACTAAAATTCAAAATCGTATGGTAGATATCGATAATTACCTAGACAATCACTACATACATAGAAGTAATTGGCTGCGTGCGGCTGTGTTAGGAGCAAATGATGGTATTCTTTCCATTACAAGTATTGCTATCGGTATTGCCGCAGCAAGTTCTACCCGCGAACCTATTGTGTTGGCTACGATTGCTGGTTTGGTTGCTGGTGCATTGGCAATGGCTGCCGGAGAATATGTGTCGGTAAGTTCCCAAATGGATACCGAAAAAGCCGATATCGCCCGCGAAGCACAAGAATTACAAGATATGCCGGAAGAAGAATTACAAATTCTAGCAACCATCTATGAACAAAGAGGATTATCTAAAGAAACCGCTATGCAAGTAGCGATCGAACTTACCGAAAAAGATGCGTTGGCTGCGCATGTCCGCGATGAATTAGGAATCAATGAAATTAGTCAGGCAAATCCTATCCAAGCTGCATTGGCTTCCGGCGCTGCCTTTACACTCGGCGGAATATTACCGCTTATTGTCGTGCTTTTTTCTCCTTTATCAGGAATGGAATATGCCTTATATGCTTCGTCGATTCTCTTTTTAGTACTACTCGGAACAATCGCTGCAAAAACTGGTGGTTCCAGCATTAAAAAAGCAATCTTGCGCATCACCATTTGGGGCACCCTCGCAATGGGGCTAACAGCACTTGTAGGTTACCTATTCGGCGTTAATGTTTAATTTGTCAATCTGCAATCTGTAATTTATCAATCTGCAATTTGTAATCTGCCAATCTATTCTCTTCTCAACCCGTCACTTCGTCCCTCTTACTTCGTCTCTCGTCACTCGTTTCTCCATCACCACAATACACGCGCATATCGTAAAAATCGGTACACATGCTTTATCGGTATCTAAGTAATTGTTAAGTATTCCATGTACGAAATACGTTACCAACGACAATAGCATGCATAGTAATAACACGCGCATCTCGCGATCTCCCTCACCCCAACGATTGTATAAGGTAATTCCTTTGTAAAAGATTGTACCGATTAACAACAAGGTCGTCAATAAGCCTAAGACTCCCATTTCCGATAATGGCCCTAAATATTCACTGTGCGCATTTCCACCATCCCCAAAATTGGTAGAAATAATCGTTAAATTTTCTGGTTTCTGAAAACGAGCATATTCAAAAGCGTAGGTTCCTGGACCAAACCCAAACATTGGTCGTTCCTCAAACATCGACATCGCACACGACCAGCGATTTAAGCGCTCTAGATTGGACGCATCCGTTGTAACATTTGCAGCACTTTCCAAACGTTTTCCAAAATCTTCTGTCGTATGTTCGGATTTATTTTTTGCCAGTGCAAATTGAATTTCGGTCCAAGAGAGTGTTAATACCACAACCAAACTGATAACAGTGAATAGAATGTACTTAAATTTTACTTTAAAAGCGATTAATAACCAAACACCTCCCGCAGCAACGATACTTAACCATGCAGCTCTGGTATAGGAAAAATACAATCCGGTTAAATTGATTACTAACAATACCAATAAAATAACTTGGGTAAATAAATCGTGCTTTTTGGAGAAGTATAAACCTAAAAGAAATGGGAAAATCAATGCGACTGCTGCGCCATAAATTGTGTGGTCCCGAAAAAATGGGTCCATTACCCAGTGACTTTGTTTTTCAGCAAATCCATATCCAGCATGCTTAATAACCGTATAAACAATCACAATACACATAGACACACTATAAAGCCACAAAAATGAACGGATATACCGTTTGTTTTGAAAAATGTGTGCACCAAAACCAATTAATGGAACTACATACCAAAGTTTTACCAATAAAAATTTAAAAGAGACTAGGGGATGTGTACTCATGCACGCACTAATAAAAATCCAAGCTAAATAGATTCCAATCGCCCAAACAATTTCGTTTTTAAAAACAAATTCGGGTATAAAATTTGTCCGCAATTGATACATAATCACGAGTAATAGTAGTCCAAATAACAAGGGTTCAGTTGGGATATATAAACCGACACTTGTTACAAATTCCTCAATATTTATACTTAATGGAGTTGCAAATAGGATAAATAGAAATACATATTTAGTATGATAAATCGATATGTAGATAATAAGTAGTGCGAATGGAGTAAAAAAGTAAAACCAATTTTCTACATAAAAAGCAACTAGAGAAAATAGTATAAATAAACTACTTCCGATAATTGCGAATAAATTGGATTTAATCGTTTGCACTAGGACGCTTTTCGAAGTTCTTGGATACGTTCTTGTAATAAGAGTAAAAAGATCATTAATAATAGGGTAGAAAGCGTTGAAATAAGAACAATCACTGATTTTTTTGGTTTTTCCTTCTTATCTGCTTTCACTGCGCGTTCTACAACGAATTTGTGACTAAAATTCGCATTTGCATCCGATTCTGCCTGGTCATACGCAGTTTCAAATTCTGCTAATTTTGTCATTTTTTCATCCCGCATCATCGATAACCCATCAAATTCTGCTCCGTGTTTTACATTCACATCAATTTGTTTGCGGAAATAACGTCTATCTTCTTTACCTTTTGCTTCATTATATGCTTGAAAAAGAGTTGCACGACCTTCATCCGTTACCACGCCAATGGCACTCAAACTATCCAGACGATTTAAGATGATTTTGATATCTTGTTCGATGAGTTCTTTTTCCCTTCTATTAATTTCATAGGCAGGAATTGTTCTAGCCTTGATCATTTCATTCTTTACCGTATCGATGAGGTCTACAATTTTGTTTGCCATCGCTGCTGCTTGGGTAGCATTTTTATCTAATACATCTATTTGAATAGAACCGTAGCGTGTTCGGGTAAAACTAAAATGTCCTGCATATTGTTCGCCTAACTTATGGTTCTTATATGGGTCTGTTTCTTTAATTTCATAATGTTTCATCAATCCAAACTGCTGTACAATACGATCGCGAATTTGGGCAGATTGTAAAATTTGTATCATTTGTTCGGCTTGTTCTTCTTCCCCAAAATCCATGGATGAAGCCTTCGCATTTCGTTGTTCAGAGAAGGAAACAGAACTAGTCGCTGTTGGGAAAACAATCGCGGTAGATAAATATTCAGGAGTGATAAAAAACGAAATAACCAACGAAGCAATTGCTCCAACTAGCGTTACCAAACCAATTAATTTGCGCTTTTTCCAGATAAATTGAACGATGTTTTCCTTTTGTATAATCGTATCTAATTGTTGTTCCATAATCTTTAAATTGTCCCCTATAACGTATAACTTGCAAATATATTGTATAATTAGCTAAAGTTTATTAGCACGAAGTAATTAGTATGTTTTTGTTTGAAAAAGATAAATTTATCGAAATACCCGCCATTTGCTTTTTAAGGTCGACATACGATAATCATCTAAAAGTTCCGTAATGTTTTTATCTAAAAATTTCTTTTGTAATTTATACGTTCCCTTCCCCATTTTGTAATCTAATTCATCTTCAAAAATGGGAACAATCGCTAAAAATTCTACCGTTTTCCCAGCTACTTCTAAAGGCTGTAATTCCTCCGAAAAATAGGTTGGGGTATTCAATAAAAAATATTTTTGCTGCATTGTTGGGGAGATTGCTTCCGAAGGATTACCATTTGGAAATGTATGTCCAACACCATACCAGGTTTGTTTTTCAATTAAAAACCGCGAAAGCTTTTGAATCCATGACTTTACCCAATGCATGGATGGGTTGTCGATAGCGTTTATATCCCAATAGCTTGGCAAACAAAAGTATAACTCAATATGTTGAAGTGTTTTGTATTTCTCGGGAACAGGTTGCACATATTCTGAGAGTCCGCATGTCATTAATAATTGAACCGGTGAACGTTTTACGGTGGATATTAAAAGTAAATCAATATCAGAAGAAGTCTGTTTTTCAAGTAAAGTGATTTGTGCACTCGGAAATCGCGCCTGTAGATTTTGTGCTAGTTCAGTCATGGCACAAATATAAGATTTATAACATAAAAAAAGCCTGACGAATAATCATCAGGCTTTCAATTTTAAAAAGAAATTTCTTATTCTTCGTCTTCGTCATCACCACCGTCAGAACCTTTTGCAGCCCCTCTTGCCATTTTAACAGAAACAACAACTGCGTTAGCAGCCTCTAAAAAAGTTAATCCATTCGCTTCAATTTGTCCTACACGAATAGATTGACCAATACGTAACTTTGTAATATCAATAGTTACAGCATCTGGTAAAGCACTTGGTAAAGCAAATACTGTCAAACGACGGAATACTTGTAATAATTTACCCCCTGCTAATACACCACGAGATGCACCTGTTAAACGAACTGGTAACGCAACTTTAACTGGTTTAGTTTCGTTCAACTCATAGAAATCTATGTGTTTTACTTTTCCATTTAAATTATCTTGTTGGATATCTTGGATGATTGCTTTCGCTGTTCTTCCTTCAACATCTAACTCAACTTGATACACTTCTGGAGTGAACACTAATTTTTCAACGTCAATTCTGCGAGCTGAAAAGTGAACTTGCGTTCCTTGTCCATAAAGTACACATGGTACTCTCTCTTCTCTGCGAAGTGCTGCAGCATCTTTCTTCCCTACGTTTGCTCTTAACAAACCGCTCAATTTTGATACTTTCATTTGTTTTATTTTTGATTATTAGATTACGAAATTACGAATAAATCACTAATTGACTTGTTTGTTATTAAACTTTTAATAACATCTGCAAATAATTCATCAATTGGTAATACTCTTATTTTGTCAGAATGTCTCTTTAATGGAATGGTATCCGTTACAATTAATTCTGTAATTTTTGAATTTTCAATGCGTTCGTATGCTGGTCCAGATAAGATCGCATGTGTACAAAATGCACGAACACTTTTAGCACCTTTCTCCATAAATAAATCTGCTGCAGTTGTTAATGTACCAGCAGTATCACACATGTCATCTACAAGTATTACATCTTTACCAGATACATCTCCAATAACGGTCATCTCTGCAATTTCATTCGCTTTTTTACGGTTTTTGTGACATAATGCCAAACCGATATTTAAAACTTTAGCATACGAATTTGCACGTTTAGCTCCTCCAGCATCTGGTGCAGCCATGATTAAGTTACCTGTTTTGTTTAACTCATGCAATTCTTTGTAGAAAATCGTAGAAGCATATAAATGATCTACAGGAACTTCAAAAAATCCTTGGATTTGTTCCGCGTGTAAATCCATCGTTATTACTCGGTCAACTCCGGCAGCCATCAACATATTTGCGACTAATTTAGCACCGATTGCAACACGTGGCTTGTCTTTTCGATCTTGTCTCGCTAATCCGAAGTATGGAATCACAGCAATTATCTTACGAGCAGAAGCTCTTTTTGCCGCATCAATTAATAGTAATAACTCAAATAAATTGTCACTCGGTGGCATGGTAGATTGTACAATAAATACATCTTGTCCACGAACGGTTTCTTCAAAAGATGGTTGAAACTCGCCATCACTGAAATCTAGGACTTTAACATCTCCTAAAGTTGTACCATAGGAAGTAGCAATTCTTCCAGCTAAATCTTTCGAAGCTCTTCCAGCAAATATTTTAACACCAATCGACATAAATTCTTGTTTAGTAAAGAACAAAAGTAGTCTTTTTTTTAGATTAGTTAGGTGGTTAATAGCAAGAACAAACAATTTTTTTGTGCTATTTTTTTCTTATTTGTTACCTTTGTTTTTATGAGAAAAAAAATTTTACTACTAGGTTCCGGTGAATTAGGAAAAGAATTTACCATCGCTGCACAACGCCTCGGGCAATATGTAATTGCTGTTGACAGTTACAAAAACGCACCTGCTATGCAAGTCGCGCATGAATTTGAAGTAATCGATATGTTAAATGGGGATCAGTTAGATCAAATTGTTGCAAAACACCAACCAGATTTAATTGTACCAGAAATTGAAGCAATTCGTACCGAACGTTTTTATGACTATGAAGCACAAGGAATTCAAGTTGTTCCTAGTGCAAAAGCTGCAAATTTTACCATGAATCGTAAAGCGATTCGTGACCTTGCAGCAATAGAAGTAGGTGTTCGTACAGCTAAATATAAATATGCAACTTCCTACGATGAATTAGTGGAAGCTGTTAAATACACAGGAATGCCTTGTGTAGTAAAACCTTTGATGTCAAGTTCTGGTAAAGGTCAATCCGTAATTAAATCGGAAGTAGATTGGCAAAAAGCGTGGAATTACGCTTTAGAGGGTTCTAGAGGAGATTTGAAAGAAGTAATTGTTGAAGGATTTATAGATTTTGATTACGAAATAACCTTATTAACGGTAACTCAAAAAGATGGACCTACCTTATTTTGTCCGCCAATTGGCCACAGACAAGAACGAGGAGATTACCAAGAAAGTTGGCAGCCAATGCCAATGAATGAAGAACATTTAAAAGAGGCACAACAAATGGCTGCGGATGTTACCAAAGCATTGGGTGGCGCTGGACTTTGGGGAGTTGAATTCTTCATAACAAAAGAAGGGGCTTATTTTTCAGAACTTTCTCCAAGACCACATGATACTGGTATGGTTACACTAGCAGGTACACAATCCTACAATGAATTTGAATTACACGCACGTGCAATATTAAATATTCCAATTCCTCAAATCGACTTACATAGAAATGGCGCAAGTGCAGTTGTTTTAGCGACTGAAACTTCAGAAAACGAACCAGTTTTTTCAGGATTAGACCAAGCTGCTATTTTCTCAAATAGTGATTTACGTCTTTTTGGTAAACCATCTACGCGTCCATACCGAAGAATGGCGGTTACTTTAACTTACGGAAATCAAGATGTCCAAGAACTCGTAGAAAAAGCACAAGCAATGGCTTTACTTATTGAAGTTAAGTAAGCGTCTTAAAGCAGGATTTTCCTGCTTTTTTTTGCATTATACATCCAATCTGCAACCTGCTAATCTTCCAATCTGTTAATCTAAATGAAAACTATTATCATCGGTGCTGGACCTGCTTCTCTTATGGCTGCTACACAAGCAATCAAAAAAGGAAACGAGGTGTTTGTTTTTGAGAAAATGAAAACCGCTGGTCGTAAGTTTCTCGTTGCTGGGGATGGTGGTTTTAATCTAACGCATGACGGCTCAATAAATGATTTTACAGCGTATTATTCGCATCCGCAAATTGCAGCTATCATTCGTCAGTTTACGAACGATGATTTAGTTACTTGGTTAAAAGAATTAGAAATTGACACCTATGTTGGTTCGTCAGGTAAAATTTTTCCTGTGAAAGAAATCAAACCGGCTTTTGTCTTGAAAACTTGGTTGAATTTTTTAAAGAGTCAAGGTGTAAAGTTTGTCTTCAACACAACACTCCAAGATTTTTCTTCGGATGAAGTTATTATAAAAACAAATACAGTTATTGAAAAACACCGATTCGATCACCTTGTATTAGGTTTAGGTGCTGCCTCTTGGCCAAAAACAGGGTCAGATGCCGCTTGGGTTTCGCTGTTTAAAACGAAACAAATTGAAATTGTACCATTCCAGGCTTCTAATGCAGGGATTAACTGTTTATTACCTACTGAATTTTTACAAAAATTTCAAGGAGAAGTTTTTAAAAATGTAATTGTCTCTCATCACAAGTCAACACGAAAAGGCGAAGTTGTTTTAACCAATTACGGAGTTGAAGGAGCTCCTATTTATTATCTAAATCCTTCTATTCGTTCAAACATTTCATTGCCAATTTTGATTGATTTCAAACCCGATTTTTCCGAAAATGAAATCGTTGATTTATTAAAGAATGCTAAAAATATTTCGGAAGGGTTAAAGAAATTGAAAATCCCAATTCCAATAATTTCTTGGTGTAAATCATACGCAACAAAGGAAGAGTATACATCAATACATTATATAGCCAAATTAATAAAGTCTTTCTTCATTCAACCCATTTCGTTTAGGCCTATTGAAGAAGGAATTTCGTGTAGTGGTGGAGTTTCTTGGAATGAATTGGATGAAAACTTACGTTTAATCAACTATCCAAAAATTAGTATTGTTGGTGAAATGATTGACTGGGACGCACCCACCGGTGGATATCTTCTACAAGCTTGTTTTTCTACAGGCTACGTAGCCGCACAACCAATCTGAAAATCTGCTAATATGCAATCTGTTAATCTGCCAATCTTCAATCTGTTAATCTAAAAACTATAACAAAAGCGTCACTTCGTCACTCGTCACTCTTATCTTTAGAGTCCCAATTATCCTCATCATCATTTGGGACATTAATAGCGGTTTTAAGAATGAAATTTTCAGGATATTCTCTAAATATTTCTTTTTTAAATCGTTCTGCATCATTTTTTTCCGTGAAATCGCCAACACGTAAGATGTAATTTGGTGCATCAAACGTAATATAAGTCTCCATTTTTGGATATTGCTTGATAAACTTCATGCGAAGATCTTGTACCTTGTCCTTGTCCGTACTGAAATAAATTTGAACACGATATCCAGCAGTGGAAATTCGACGAATATTGCTTTTATTTTTGATTAAATCGTCAATTTTTTTGTCTTTTATGATAACTACTCCTGAATTTTCTTTGGTATTCTGACTATATCCAGTTAACAATAAAAGTGTAAAAAGAAAAAATAAATATGTTTTCATAATTGCAAAGATATACTTAAATAAGAAATTTGCTCCATAGAGTTGTCACCATAAAATTGTTAATTGATATTAATTTTTAGCATCCTTATTTAGAATCATTTTAAATTAAATCATCTGCAATTAAAATTGTCATAGAATTGTCATAAATCACTGTGATTATTTTAATTTTGCTATCGTCAAATGGTGTATTTTCTCACACGACAAAAAATTTATTTATGAAAATATTTATAAATCAAGTGTTTAAATCAGTTAACAAATGGACTTTTGCAACATTAACTTTGTTGTTTTTTGCAGGTTCATTTAACGCTAATGCACAAGGAGAAGGTCTTTTTAAGGCTAAATGTGCTACGTGTCACCAACCTCATAAGAACGGGACTGGGCCAAAGTTATTCCAGGTTCGTAAAAAATGGTCGGATGGAGGCGCAAAAGAAGGGTCAATTTACAAATGGGTAAATAACTGGCAAGCTGCTGCAGCTTCTGATCCATATGCACAAACTGTTTCGACATGGGCTGCTAGCGCGATGCAAGCTTTTCCTGAATTGAAAAAAGAAGAAATCGACGCGATTTTTGATTATGTAGATGCTACACCAGATCCTGCTGCTGCTGGAGCTGCAGATGGAAAAGATGGTGCTGCTGAAGGTGCTGCAACTACTGAGGAAACAGAAGAAGGTTCTTTTTCTTGGGTGTGGATTCTTCTAGGTGTAATTTTTGCTGTAATCATTGGTGCTGTAAGTGGTGTTCGTCGTCAGTTAAAAGCTGCATTAAATGAATCGAAAGATGCAGATGAACAAAGTTATATGCAGGAGTTTAAAGCTTGGGCTTGGAAAAATAAAATCTATGTAGGTATAGTTTCACTAGTTTTGATTTTCTCTTTAATTGTTTCTCTAGTTTTAAGTCTTGGGGATATAGGTGTTGTAGAGAATTACCAACCATCACAGCCAATTGAATTCCCGCACGAAATTCACGCAGGTGTAAATGGTATTGATTGTAAGTACTGTCACAACTCTGTAACCAAATCTAAATCTGCTGGTTTACCAACGGTGAACGTTTGTATGAATTGCCACAAACAAGTGAATGGTAGAACTCCAGAACAACAAGAAAAAATTAAAGCAGTATACGAAGCGGCTGGTTGGAGTACCGAAGGAGCTGGATCATACACTGGTCATACGAAACCAATCAAATGGAATAAAGTACACGTTCTTCCAGATCACGTTTATTTCAATCACTCCCAACACGTTGTTGTAGGTGGTGTAGATTGTAAACAATGTCATGGTGATATGACGAAACAAAAAGAAACTGCTCGTGTAGTTCCTGTTGGTGAATTAAATAAAATTGAAGGAAATATTCCGTTGACTCGTCCAACATTAACGATGGGATGGTGTATCGAATGTCACGGTGAAAAAGCAATTCAAGAAGGACCATTAGATGGTAAAAAAGATGGATACTATGATGAAATTCATAGACGTCTATTGAATAACGACAAATCTCTTTACAACAAGTACTTGGATGATGGTAAAGTTACCGTTAAAGAACTTGGAGGATGGGAATGTGCAAAATGTCACTATTAATATTAAACGACTAGGCTAAAAGCATATGAGTACGAATAGAAAATATTGGAAAGGTCTTGAAGAATTAAACGAAACTCCTAGTTTCGTGGAAGGTAGAGACCAAGAGTTTCCTCAATCCATGTCAGTGGATGAATTTTTAGCAGACGAAAATCTAAAAGAAACTTCTACTGCCCGTAGAGATTTCTTGAAATTTTTAGGTTTTAGTGTTGCTGCTGCTACTGTTGCTGCGTGTGAATCACCAGTGACAAAAGCAATTCCTTATGTAGTTAAACCAGAAAACGTTACGCCAGGTATGCCAACTTGGTATGCGTCTACCTATTATGATGGAACTTCTTACGCTTCTATCTTGGTTAAAACAAGAGAAGGTCGTCCGATCTACATCAAAGGAAATAAAGATTTCGGCGTTACAAAAGGAGGAGTAAATCCTCAAATCATTGCGTCTGTTCTTCCTTTATATGATTCTGCTCGTTTAGCAGGTGCTAGAAAAGGAAATAACGCTGCATCTTGGTCAACTGTTGATGCAGAAATCAAAGAGAAATTAAAGGATATTGCAGCTAAAAAAGGAAAAGTAATTTTAGTTTCTAATACAATAATCTCCCCATCTACTAATGCTTCAATTGCGAAATTGAAAGCTTTAGTAAATGCAGGAGATGAAGCTGGAACTTCTTTTGAGCACATCCAGTACGATGCTGTTTCTTATGCAGGTATTCGAAATGCAAATAAAGTATCTTTCGGGACTGATTTTATACCAGATTATGATTTCTCGAAAGCTAAAACAATAGTTTCTGTAGGTGCTGATTTCTTGTCTACTTGGTTATTAGCAACGGAATATACATCGCAATGGAGTGCTAGAAGAAATCCGGATGGAGAATGGATGTCTAAACATTTCCAATTCGAATCCATCCTTTCGATCACTGGTTCAAATGCTGATTACAGAGGAATGGTTAAACCATCTGAAGAAGCAAATGTACTTGCTTATTTATTAAACAAATTTGGTGTTAAAACTGCTGCTGCAACAACGCTTTCTAAACAAGCACAACAAGTTGCGGATTTAGCTTTTGATTCCTTGAAAAAATCTAAGGGCGAATCGATTGTTGTTGCTGGTTCTAATAATACTGCTGTACAAATCTTGGCAAACAAGTTGAATACAGTATTAGGTACTTACGGTAAATCAATTAACACTTCTAATACTGTTAATTTATTTGCTTCGAATGATGAAGCTTTAAATACTTTCGTAACAAATACAATTGCTGGAAAAGCTCCTGCTGCTGTAATTTTCTACGGTGTAAATCCTGTTTATACCTTAGCTAACGGTGAAGCATTTGGAAAAGCGTTGACTAAAGTTGATTTAACGATTTCTTTAGCAGGTTATGCGGATGAAACAGCTACTAAATGTAAATATGTTTGTCCGGATCACCATGCATTAGAAGCTTGGAATGATTTTAATCCAAAGAAAAGTCATTTTGCAATTGCACAACCTACAATACGTCCATTATTTGAAACTTCAGCTGCACAAGAGTCGTTTTTAGTTTGGGCTGGTGCTGCTAAACGAAGCGGTAAAGATTCTGCAGTTGTATATGATTTAATTAAAACTACTTGGTCTGCAGATAATATTAAAGCGACTTCTAAATACGCTGACTTCGAGACTTTCTGGAACAAAGCGATTCATGATAGTTGCATCGATGTTGCTGTAGAAAATACACCTGCAGTTTTCAATGATGCTGCTTTATCTAATGTTGCTGGTAAATTACCAAAAGGATCAGCTTTAGAAGTTGTTTTATACAGAAAAGCAGGAATTGGTGTTGGTGCTCAAGCGAACAACCCTTGGTTACAAGAATTACCAGATCCAGTATCTAAAGTTACTTGGGATAACTATATTACCATGAACCCTACTGAAATGGGGACAAACTATGCAACTACTTTTGATCAAGAAAATGGATTGAATTTAGCATCTGTTAAAGTTGGTAATAAAGAATTAACATTACCTGTATATCCATCTCCAGGACAAGCTCCTGGAACGGTTGGTGTTGCATTAGGATATGGAAGAGGAGCTAACGATGAAAATATCGGGAATGCTGCTTTCCAAACGAAAGAATATGGTGGTCATGCAACGGATGAAAACGGAAAACGTTTACCTATCGGAAAAAATGCATTTGCATTTACTTCTTTTGAGCACGGAACATTATCCTTTGCTGCAAATGGAACTGTAACAAAAGTGGAGGGAATTTATCCAATCGCTGCAACTCAGATTCACCATACAGTAATGGGTCGTCATTCAATTGTTCGTGAAACGACATTAGATATTTATACCTCTAAAGATAAAGAAGCGTACAATCCTCCTCATATGTTGGAAACGCATCATGGACCAGAGCATATCAGTAAGTTTGACTTATGGGAAGCACATCCAGTGGAGAAAATTGGCCACAGATGGGGAATGACTATCGATCTTTCTTCTTGTATTGGATGTGGATCTTGTTTGGTTGCGTGTCAATCAGAAAACAATGTTCCTGTTGTTGGGAAAGACGAAGTTAGAAGAGGACGTGAAATGCATTGGTTGCGTATCGACCGTTACTATGCATCGGATGAAGAGGCTACAGTTGGAACAAGAGAAAATAAAGAAACTTTTGATTATGATAAAGCGGAAGTTGCTGCACAAAATCCAAAAGTAGTGCACATGCCTATGATGTGTCAACATTGTAATCACGCTTCTTGTGAGACTGTATGTCCAGTTGCTGCAACTACACATAGCAATGAAGGATTAAATCAAATGGCTTATAACAGATGTATCGGTACAAGATATTGTGCAAATAACTGTCCTTATAAAGTAAGACGTTTTAACTGGTTTAATTACCCATCCTATAAAAAATTCACGCAAGTGAACCCTGCACAAGACGATTTAGGTCGTATGGTGTTAAATCCTGATGTTACAGTTCGTACACGTGGGGTTATGGAAAAATGTTCTTTCTGTGTTCAAAAAATCCAAGCTGGTAAATTAGTTGCTAAAAAAGAAGCTAGACCAGTTATAGATGGAGATGTTGTAACAGCATGTGCGGAAGTTTGTCCTACTAATGCAATCACAGTAGGTGACTGGAACGATATCACTTCTTTAGTTCGTAAAAATTCGGACGACAAACGTTCTTACCAAGCACTTGAAGAAGTAGGGGTTAAACCAAACGTTTGGTACCAAGTAAAAGTTAGAAATGAAAAAAATTCGGACTTAGAAAAGTTACAAGTTGTTAAAGTATCTGCTCATCACGGTGAAAAGAAAGAAAATAAAGCTCATCATTAATCGCTAAATTAGAAAGTAATGCATAAGGAAGCAGCAATTAGAGAACCTCTAATTTTAGGTCACAAAACATACGCAGATATTACAGCTGATGTGTGTAAACCTATCGAGGATAAGGCACCAAAAATGTGGTATGTTCTTTTCTCAATAGCATTGATTATCGGTTTATATGGAGTAGGATGTATTGCCTATTTGATTGGTACCGGTATTGGTGTTTGGGGATTAAACAAAACAATTGGTTGGGCATGGGATATCACTAACTTCGTTTGGTGGGTAGGTATCGGTCACGCTGGTACGTTAATTTCAGCCGTATTATTGTTATTCAGACAAAAATGGAGAATGGCGATTAACCGTTCAGCAGAAGCCATGACAATCTTTGCTGTATTTATGGCTGGTATTTTCCCGATGATACACATGGGTAGAATTTGGTTAGCATACTGGGTTGTTCCACTTCCAAATCAATTTGGATCTTTATGGGTTAACTTTAATTCACCACTTCTTTGGGACGTTTTTGCAATCTCTACATACCTTTCCGTTTCAGTGGTGTTCTGGTACATTGGTTTAATTCCTGATTTTGCAACATTACGAGACAGAGTAAAAAGACCAATCCCTAAAAAAATGTATTCCATACTTTCTTTTGGTTGGTCAGGTAGAGCTAAAAACTGGAATCGTTTTGAAATGGTTTCTTTAATATTAGCTGGTTTAGCTACACCTCTTGTATTCTCCGTACACTCGATTGTATCCTTTGACTTTGCTACATCGGTAATTCCTGGTTGGCATACTACCATTTTCCCTCCATACTTCGTGGCAGGAGCGGTATTCTCCGGATTCGCAATGGTACAAACATTAATGCTTGTGATGCGTAAAGCAATGCGTTTAGAAGCATACATACATACACGTCACGTGGAGTATATGAACATTGTAATCATGGTTACTGGTTCTATTGTTGGTACTGCTTATATTACAGAATTATTCATTTCTTGGTATTCTGGCGTTGAATATGAAGCCTATGCTTTCATTAACCGTTTTTCTGGACCATATTGGTGGGCGTATTGGTCAATGATGACTTGTAATGTTATTTCTCCTCAGTTGATGTGGATTAGACCATTGAGAAGAAGTTTATTATTTACATTCATTATTTCTATTGTCGTAAATATTGGTATGTGGTTTGAACGTTATGTAATTATCGTTTCTTCTATTCACCGTGATTATTTACCTTCTTCTTGGAGTATGCACTACCCAAGTCATATCGATTTAGGTGTGTATGTAGGAACAATCGGATTATTTTTTGTATTTTTCTTATTGTTTGCTCGTTTCTTCCCAGTGCTTCCAATAGCTGAGTTGAAAACAATATTAAAATCTTCTGGAGAATCCTATAAAAATGCTCCAGATACGCATGGACATGATGGACATGCAGAAGATAACCATAATACTAACAATCATTAATAAGGAGTCATGGCAGAAAAAATTATCTACGCAATGTATGACGATGACGATGTACTAAAAGATGGTGCAAAGAAATTAGTCGCAAAAGGAGTTAAAGTATCTGAAGTATTCTCTCCATTTCCGATTCACGGAATTGATCCTATTATTGGAGTGCAAAATACTCGTCTAGGTATCATGGCATTTTTATATGCAATCACTGGAACAATGTTGGCTACGATTGCTATGCGTTATTTCATGATTTCAGATTGGCCAATGAACATTGGAGGTAAACCAAATAATACATATCTTGACAATATTCTTGCATTCATACCAGTAACTTTTGAGTTTACAGTTTTATGTGCTGCACATGGTATGGCTTTGACTTATTTTTTAAGAAATAAAATTTTACCAGGTTTACCTGCTTCTAATCCGGATCCTCGAACTACGGATGACCGTTTTGTAATGGAATTCAGAATGTCTGAAAATAGTAATTTTACGGAAGAAGAATTAACTTCTTTAATTCAAACAACTGGATACGTAGAATTAGATCAAAAAGAAGTTAAATAGATTATCCAATTATATCGTAATTTATCAGAGTGATGAATAAAATTTTTAAGATAATAGCAAATTTGTCAGCAGTCGCAGTTACTGGAATTATTATGGTTTCTTGTTCTGCGGATAAGGATAGTGCTGGGTTAGAGTACATGCCTGACATGTATCGTTCCCCAGCGATAGAACCATATGTTGATTATGGTGAAGTTAGAGGTAAAATTAACGAAACGTTCAAAAATACTGCTTCTGCTTTAACACCTCCTAATCATACAGTTCCTTATTATGGAACGAATGAAGAAGAAGTATTGTTAATGTTACCATACAATAGAAAACCATCTGCCGCATTTGCTTCAACACATGGTTTGATTGGGTATGATTATACTACAAATACGGAAGCAGATTATGAGTATAATCAAGCTGCTAATGATAAGAATCCATTATTATTGACTTCTAAAAATGCGGAAGCAATCTTAAAGAAAGGAAAGGAATTATTTGCTGCAAATTGTATGCATTGTCATGGTGAAAAAGGAGATGGTAACGGTCCGATGGTAACAAGTGGAGCATATGCTGGTGTTCCGAATTATACCGATAGAGCTACTTTAGGAGATGGACAATTGTTTTATTCCATTTATTATGGTAAAGGAGCAATGGGTGCCCATGCTTCCATGTTGAATAAAAAAGAGATATGGACTTTGGTACATTATATTCGTAAGTTTCAAAATGCTTCTTATGGAACTTTCAGTGCAGATGGAAAATCAGCTGTTGCTGCTGTTTCTGATTCAGTTAAAGTAGATAAACCAGCAAAACAATAATAAAAGATAAAGTAAGATGGAATTCAAAGTAACAAAAAACGCTAACATCCTTACCCTGACATTAATTGTCGTAGGATTGTTGTTTACAGGTATTGGAATTGCTACAAGTATTGGTGATGATCATTTAAACACTCGTATAGCTGGTAATTTACTTATTGATAGCTTTTTCTTCTTCGGAATAGGATTAGGTGCTCTTTTCTTTTTGGCATTACAATATGCAACTGAAACTGGGTGGTATGCATCTGTAAAAAGAGTAATTGAAGCGGTTTCTGGTTTCCTACCTGTAGGTATAATTCTATTAGCTGTAACATTGTTAATTATTACCCTACAAGATGGTGCTCATTTGTATATTTGGATGGATGATGAAGTAGTTAAAAATGACGAAATACTTCAAGAGAAATCCGCATATTTAAATAAAGGATTTTTCTGGGTTAGAACACTTGTTTATTTATCTGTGTATTATATTTACTACAGAGGATTTAGAAAAAGATCTATATTAGAAGATACAGTAGGAGGGACGGATATCCACTTTACTAATTACAAAAAAGCAGCTGTATTTTTAGTTTTCTTTGCTGTTTTTAGTTCAATGCAGTCTTGGGATTGGATTATGTCTGTTGATGCGCATTGGTTTAGTACTTTGTTTGGATGGTATGTGTTTGCTGGTATGTGGTGTACTACAATGATTACTTTGGTAACATTAACATTGTACTTAAAGAAAAATGGTTACTTACCAAATGTTAATGAGAGTCATATCCATGATCTTGGTAAATGGACGTTTGCAACAAGTTTCTTGTGGTCTTATTTATGGTTCTCTCAATTTATGTTGATTTGGTATGCTAATATACCGGAAGAAACTACATATCACTTAACTAGAATTAAAGATTTTAGATTTTTATACTTTGGTATGTTTTTAGTTAATTTTGCTTTCCCTATGGTATTGTTAATGTCAAGAGATGCAAAACGTCACGCAGGAATTTTAACTTTTGTTGGTTCTATCGTATTAGTTGGACATTGGGTGGATGTATATATTATGATCATGGCTGGTTCTATGGGCGAGCATGCTAGAATTGGATTTTTAGAAATTGGTTTATTACTTGCTGTTTTAGGTTTGTTTTTGAAAACCATATTGAAAAATCTTACTAAAGCACCGTTAACCGTTGTGAATCACCCTTTCCTAGACGAAAGTATTCACCACGAGATTTAATAATAATTTTTATTCATAGCTAACCAAAACAAGATGAGTTTTAAATTAATAACAATTATAGTAATCGTATTGGGAGTTCTTGCTGTATCCCAATTGGTAAGATTATATGAGCTATCTTCTAAATTAAGAAATAGAAGAGAAGAGGATGTTACGAATCGTGATAATAAGTTAAATGCTAATTTGTTACTTGCTTTCATGATTTTCTTTTATGCAGGTTTCATTTATTTAATGACGGAATATGGTTGGACTGGTAGAGGAGATGCTGCTTCTGTTCATGGTGAAACAACCGATTGGTTATTAAACCTGAACTTTGTAATTATTATTGCTGTTTTCTTCTTAACAAATACATTACTGTTCGGTTTTGCATGGAAATATGTGCGTAAACCAGGTGTTAAAGCGTATTTCTATCCACACGATAATAAATTAGAGTTGATTTGGACAGTTGTTCCTGCAATAGTATTAGCGGTGATTATTATTTTGGGTTTAAAAACTTGGAATGGTATAACAGGAGATTCTTCTAAAGAAGCTATAAGAATCGAATTATTTTCTAAACAATTTGACTGGACTGCTCGTTATTCTGGGGAAGATAATGTGTTAGGTAAATTTGATTACAAATTAACTACACAAGAAAACGAGTTAGCTTTATTAACTTCTGCTACACTTGATTCTGCTATACGTTACATGGAATTTGGAAAAGCGGATAGTACAGTTCTAGGAATAAAATTATTGGAGAATAAATTAAATAATCCAAAGAATATCTTTATTCCAGAAGATCGTATGAAAATGGAGACGGATTTAGATCGTAAAACACGTTTGTTACGTTTGTTATATCAAATGAAGGTGAGACATAATGCGAAATTAGATGCTTCTGCTTATGATGATATTTTACAAAAAGATACGCTACACTTATTAAAAGGTAAAGAGTACGAAATAAGCTTTAGAGCGAAAGATGTTATTCACTCTGCATATTTCCCGCATTTACGTGCACAAATTAATACGGTACCAGGACAAGTTACCCGTTTAAAAGTAACACCTACAATTTCTACGAAAGAAATGCGTGTACGAAAAAACAATCCTAAATTTAATTACGTGCTTATGTGTAATAAAATTTGTGGAAGTGCGCACTACAAAATGAAAATGATTGTTGTTATTGATACTCCTCAGCAATATAACGCTTGGTTGAAATCTAAAACAACATTTAGAGATGATTATTTAAAACCGGCAACTGTTGTTTCTGATTCTACATCGGCTGCTGCATCAGTAGGAGATACTACTAAAATTGAAATGTAATAAATAAATTAATTTTTTTAAATTAAATATAATGTCAGCAATTACACACGACACACACGGACATCACGATGCTCATGATCATCACGATCACCATGAGGAAACGTTTATCTCAAAATACGTTTTCAGTCAAGATCACAAAATGATTGGAAAGCAGTTTTTAATTACTGCTGTATTTATGGGATTAGTAGCGATGTTATTATCCTTATTATTCCGTATTCAGTTGGCTTGGCCAGGTGAAAGTTCTGATTTTTTATCTTTGTTTTTAGGTGAAACATGGGCGCCAGGTGGTGTTTTAAAAGAAAACATGTATCTAGGTTTAGTAACCATACATGGTACTATCATGGTATTCTTCTTATTAACAGGTGGATTATCTGGTACATTTTCTAATATTTTAATTCCATTGCAATTAGGAGCAAGGGATATGGCTTCTGGATTTTTAAATATGATTTCTTACTGGTTGTTTGCTATATCTTCCGTAATCATGTTAGTTTCTTTATTTATTGAAACTGGACCTGCAATGGCTGGTTGGACAATTTATCCTCCTTTATCTGCATTACCTCAAGCTATTGAAGGATCTGGTTTAGGGATGACTTTGTGGTTAGTATCGATGACTCTATTTATCGCTGGTTCTTTGATAGGATCCTTGAATTATATTGTTACTGTTTTAAACTTACGTACAACTGGTATGTCGATGACTAGAATGCCATTAACAATTTGGGCATTTTTTGTTACTGCAATTCTTGGGGTTTTATCTTTCCCAGTTTTATTATCTGCAGCTGTGTTGTTAATGATGGATCGTTTAGCTGGAACTAGTTTCTATTTATCGGATATCATTGTAGGAGGTGAGATGTTAGAAAACCACGGTGGTTCTCCTTTACTTTACCAACATTTATTTTGGTTTTTAGGTCACCCAGAGGTGTATATTGTATTATTACCTGCTTTAGGTTTATCTTCTGAAATCATTTCTACAAATGCTAGAAAACCAATTTTTGGATACAGAGCCATGATCGGATCGATATTAGCGATTGGTTTCCTTTCTTTTATTGTTTGGGGTCACCACATGTTTATTACTGGTATGAATCCATTCTTAGGGAGTGTTTTCGTATTTACAACCTTGTTGATTGCTATCCCATCGGCTGTGAAAGTATTTAATTACATCACTACATTATGGAGAGGTAGTATCGTATTTACTCCTGCTATGTTGTTTGCTATCGGATTAGTATCTACATTTATTACAGGTGGTGTTACTGGTATTATCTTAGCGGATTCTGCTTTGGATATCGCTGTACATGATACTTATTTCGTAGTTGCTCACTTCCACATTGTAATGGGTATGTCTGCTGTATTTGGAATGTTTGCTGGTGTTTACCACTGGTTTCCTAAAATGTACGGTCGTATGTTGAATACTCGTTTAGGTTATGCACACTTCTGGGTTACTATTGTAGGTGCTTATGGTGTATTTTTCCCAATGCACTTTGTTGGATTAGCTGGTGCACCACGTCGTTATTATGATTATTCTGTATACAATGAATTCGATACAAATACGTATGATATGATGTTAGATTTAAATGTTATTATTACTGTTTTTGCAATTGTTGCTGCAATTGGTCAGTTAATCTTCTTATTTAATTTCTTTTATAGTATTTATAGAGGCCCGGTTGCTGTTCAAAATCCATGGAGATCAAATACATTAGAATGGACAACACCTGTGGAACATATTCACGGTAACTGGCCAGGTGCTTTACCGGTTGTTCATAGATGGCCTTATGATTATTCTAAGCCAGGTGCTGAAGAAGACTTTATTCTTCAAACGGTTCCTTTAGCTGAAGGAGAAGAAGAACATTAATCTGTTTATAATATTTGAAAGCCTTCTAACATTTGTTAGAAGGCTTTTTTATTTTTGTATTATCATTTACAACTACTGTTTTGGAAGAAGAATCATTTGATTATCGCGGAGAGGTTGACAAACCTATAGAAAACGATTACGATAAAGTATTACGTCCTAAAAAATTGACAGACTTTGCTGGTCAAAAGCAAGTAGTTGATAATTTGGAAATTTTTGTCCAAGCAGCAACCCAACGTGGTGAACCATTAGATCATGTTTTGTTACATGGTCCTCCTGGACTTGGAAAAACTACTTTAGCTAATATTATAGCAAATGAATTAGGTGTTGGTTTTAAAGTCACGAGCGGACCTGTATTAGATAAACCAGGAGATCTTGCTGGATTACTAACTAATCTAGATGCTGGGGATGTATTATTTATTGATGAAATCCATCGTTTAAGTCCTGTAGTGGAAGAGTATTTGTATTCTGCGATGGAAGATTATGTGATAGATATTTTAATTGATAGTGGCCCGAATGCTCGTACTGTTCAGATTTCATTGAATCCATTTACGCTTATTGGTGCAACTACACGTTCAGGCTTATTAACATCTCCATTAAGGGCTAGATTTGGTATAAATGCGCGTTTACAATATTATGATTCTAAAACATTAACATCTATTGTAGAACGTTCTTCCGATTTGTTAAATATATTAATTGATGAAAAGGCTGCGTATTCTATTGCTAGTAGAAGTCGCGGTACCCCACGTATTGCGAATGCTTTGTTACGACGAGTTCGCGATTTTGCTCAAGTGAAAGGAACTGGAAATATTGATTTAGCGATTACTGATATAGCGCTTGAAGCATTGAATGTCGATGCTTATGGTTTAGACGAAATGGATAATCGAATATTATTAGCAATTATCGATAAATTTAAGGGTGGTCCAGTTGGTTTATCCACTATCGCTACAGCTATTGGAGAGAATGCGGGTACCTTGGAAGAAGTATATGAACCATTTTTAATTCAGGAAGGATTTTTAATTCGAACGCAACGTGGTAGAAAAGCTACTGAGAAAGCGTATAAACATTTAGGGAGAGATCTTGGATATGTTCAAGGTGGTCTGTTTTAAACGTATATGAATTCCGTTAATTCCACTTCAATTATAAAGAAAATCGCCTATGAATTAGGTTTTCAATTTTGTGGAATTTCGAAGGCTGAATTTTTAGCTGAAGAAGCACCTCGTTTAGAGAAATGGTTGAAGGATTCTAAACACGGCAAAATGTCGTATATGGAGAATCATTTTGACATGCGTTTAGATCCACGTTTATTGGTGCCAGGAGCTAAAAGTATTGTATCTCTTATTTATAATTATTATCCGGAGCAAAAGCAGGAAGAGGATTCCTATAAAGTTTCCAAATATGCTTATGGTACAGATTATCATTTTGTATTAAAAGAAAAATTAAAACTTTTTTTAGCGCGTATAAGCGCTGAAATCGGCGAAGTGGATGGCCGTGTTTTTGTCGATTCTGCACCAGTTATGGATAAAGTTTGGGCAAAAAAATCTGGTTTAGGTTGGGTTGGAAAACATAGTAATTTGATCCATCCTAAAAAAGGGTCTTTTTTCTTTATTGCTGAATTAATTATAGATTTAGAATTAGAAGCAGATGGTCCTATAAAGGATTATTGTGGAACTTGCACACGATGTATTGATGCATGTCCTACAGATGCAATCGTACAACCGTATGTAGTCGATGGATCTAAATGTATCTCTTATTTAACCATTGAACTAAAAGATGAAGTAATTCCAAGTGAATTTACAGGTAAAATGAATGATTGGATGTTTGGATGTGATATATGTCAAGATGTCTGCCCGTGGAATCGTTTCTCATCGCCGCATACAGAACCTTTGTTTTCACCTAATAATTTATGGTTACATTACACTAAAAATGATTGGAAAGATCTGACGGATGAATTGTTTTCTAATTTGTTTAAGAATAGTGCAGTTAAGCGTACTAAAAAAGAAGGTTTAATGCGTAATATTAATTTCATACATACTAAATCATAACTTATGTCTTTAGAAGTCTACTCTGGAGTTTGGGATGAGCATCTAGCATCTCACTTATTAAGAAGAACGATGTTTGGCCCTACTTTTCAGCAAATACAGTATGCTAGTCAAAAAGGTATGGAAACTGTAATTGATGAATTACTCATTTTACCAGCTTCAACCTTGCCCTTGGTGGTAAGTGACAAAGAAACAGTCGTTAGTCAGGGGCAATCATGGGTGGATTCTCCTTTTCCAGTTTCAAATCCGCAAGAAACTCAAGGTGCTCGTAATAAATCGTTAGCGGGATGGGTATTTCAAAATATTAGCAATGAATCTCTAAGTATACATGAAAAGATGACGCTTTTTTGGCAGAATCATTTTGCAGTTGAAGAGAGTAGTGATGCTAGAGCAACCTATTATTATTACAAATTACTACGGGATAATGCGCTTGGAAATTTTAAGGATTTAGTTAAAAAGATCACTATTAATCCTAGTATGTTACAGTTTTTAAATGGAAATTCAAATACAAAGAATAGTCCTAATGAAAATTATTCACGAGAATTATTAGAATTATTTTCTATTGGAAAAGGGGAACAAGTTGGAGAAGGAGATTATACAAATTATACGGAGTCTGATATAAAAGAAGGAGCAAAAATATTGACAGGTTGGAGAATCGACGGTGTTCAAAGTAGTATAAGTACGAAAGTAAATGCAACATTTGTTGCTAGTAAACACGATACAACAACCAAAAATTTATCTTCCAGATTAGGAAATAGAGTTGTTGTAAATGGCAACGAAAATGAATATGCAAATTATATTGATATTTTATTCGAAACAGATCATGCAGCGCAATTTATTTGTAAAAAATTATATCGATGGTTTGTAAATTATGCGATTACGCCGGATGTGCAAGCTACCGTTATTGATCCTATGGTTCAACTTTTACTGTTTCATAATTATGAATTGAAACCAGTTGTAAGAGCTTTATTAACTAGCGCTCATTTTTATGAAGTTACAAATCGAGGCACTATTATAAAGAATCCAATTGAATTGGTGTTTTCAATGTTAAATAGTACAGGGTCGAAGATTTCGTATACAACACCAATTAATTATGATTTTTATAGCCAGTTGGGTGACATATGTGCAGTAATGGGTATGAACTACTTTAGACCACCAAATGTTGGAGGTTGGCCGGCCTATTATCAGGCTCCTAATTATACGAAGTTATGGATTAATTCTAGTTATATTAATTTACGCTTTTTGATTTCTTCTGTATTAACTTTAACCGAAAATTTTAAATCTAAGGTAGATAAAACCAAATCTTGGCAAATTGATTTGATCGCTTTTATTCAGGGACTATCTTCACCTGCTGATCCAGTTCAACTGATTGATGATTTTGCATTGATTTTTTGTGCTAAAGGATTATCAATAGAAGCGAAAGTGAAGCTTAAATCTATTTTAACGAATGGCCTTCCTGATTTTGAATGGTCCGTTCAATATGATGAATATCTGAAAAATCCATCAGATCTTGCTATGAAAAAGGCCTTACTATTTCGAGTAGGTTTAACTTTAGATAGTTTGTTTAAGTTACCAGAATTTCAAACAATATAAGGATAGAATTATGGAAAGAAGAAAGTTTATAAAAAATTCAGCCCTTGCATCATTGACTATACCTTTTATGTTTAAGAATTATAGTTATGCTGCCGTAACTGAACCCTTATTTAATTTAAAACGAAGTGTAGAAGATAAAGTATTAGTATTAATTTGTCTTAATGGGGGAAATGACGGATTAAATACTGTAATCCCTATGGATTTCTATGCTAATTTATACAAGCAACGAACAAATATTATTCTTCCAGAGAATAAATTGATACAGGTGAATACAAAAAACGCCTTTCATCCAGCAATGACAGGGATGGCAAATTTATTGCAGAAAGGTAAATTATCTGTGATACAAAATGTTGGGTATCCAGTGCAAAATCGATCGCATTTTCGTTCTACGGATATATGGACAAGTGGATCACTAGAACAAACGATTACAACAGGTTGGTTAGGTAGAAATTTTGACAATGATTACCCAGGTTTTCCAGAGGGTTATCCGGATGAAACGCATAAAGACCCTTTTGCGATTAGTATGGGTTATGAAGTTTCTGCTACTTGTCAAGGTATTTTAGGAAATTTCTCACATACCGTTAATAATCCAAATGATGCGGTAAATGTTTCTTTATCAGCTGCAGTAAATGATGGCACCTATTATGGTAGTCACATGGAATTTTTAAGTACAATTATCGCTCAAACAAATAAGTATGGTACACGTGTACTGGATGCAGCGCAAAAAGGTAACAATTTATCTAAAAAATACGATTCAAAAAATCAATTAGCTACACAATTGAAGTATGTTGCTCAAATGATTTCAGGAGGCTTGAAAACGAATGTGTATGTTGTTAATATACCTGGTTTTGACACACATGATTCACAAGTATTATATACGGATACAACCCTTGGTAACCACGCGAATTTATTACAATCCGTTTCAGATGCCCTAGAAGCATTTCAGGATGACCTTACTTTACTTGGCTTAGATAAACGAGTAGCTGGTATGACATTTTCAGAATTTGGTCGACAAATTGCTTCGAATGCTAGTTTTGGAACGGATCATGGAGATGCAGCGCCATTATTTTTGTTCGGATCGTGTTTAGAAACACCTATTTATGGTAATAATCCAATTATTACAGATCAAATAATTAATCAAGAAGGCGTGCCAATGGAGATCGATTTCAGGGATGTATATGCTTCTATATTAAAAGATTGGTTTGAAGTGTCGCCTGTAGATATTCAAAAAATGTTTGCCCATGAAATTAAGTTTCATCGTATTATAGGTGGTTGTACATTACGCTTGGATGAAGTAGCGCAAGATAGTACACTGACTTTGCTGTATCCTAATCCTGTTTCAATTGCTGCTACACTTCGGATTGCTACATCAAATGAATTTGTCAAAGTTTCAGTTTATTCATTATTAGGACAGGAGCAACAGAATATGTATGAAGGGATGCTTGAACAAGAAACACATAAATTAGCCCTTGATTTTACTGAGTTACCGGCGGGAAATTATATTTTGCGTGTAGAAAAGAATTCTGGAGAAGAGAAAATAAATTTTGTTAAGTTGAAAGCTTAATTATTTTTTTGATTGGATATTCAAAAATAATCCAATAAAGAAACTATAAAAGCTCATACCAGCAAGGGTAGTTAAGGTATCTTCTACCAAAAAAGAAGCAATACAAATAGAAAGAAAAAGAACAGGAATCAATTCTTTTTTATGCCAAAACAAACGAAACGTATAGGCGAGATGTACTAAAAACAAGAGTAATCCAACAGTGCCAGTTGCGATTGCTATACCTAAAAATTGGTTATGGCTTTCTAATCTATTTTTTGGATCTAGTATGGAGTTTGATTTTGTGTATTCTTGTTGATAGCTTTCTTTATAATCACCAATTCCTGTTCCAATTAGCCAGTGTTGTTTAAATATTGACCATCCTGTTTTCCAATATTCTATCCGATGTAAAAGACTATGACCGTTTGGATTTTCGCGACTATTTAATTCATATTTAAATTCGTTGAGTCTGTTTTGCAAACCTGTTTTTAGATGAAGAATAGAAGGTATGCCTAATGCTATATTTTTGATGTCTTCTTGCGATAATTTGTTTACCCCTTCTGCATCTTTTGTAAGTCCTTTAGATGTTAAATACCGAATTAATACCGAATGATAGCTAAAATCATTTTTAGTATATGTGTTAAGTGCGATGTTTGACTTTGTTTTCCAAGTACTATCTAATTCTTGTTCGTTGATAAAACAATGTAATGGGTATCCATTTTCCATTGCTTTGGAAATAGTATCATGGGTATATAGGTGTCCTAATTTTGTGTATTTAGGATATGATTTTAGGTTTATATTTTCGCTGTTATTCTTATTGAAAATTAATACACTTATAATTAAAGCACTGATAATTGAAACAATAGTAATAAGTGAACAAATTTTCACCCATTTATTCGAATTTTTTAATCCAAGGATTAATAGAATAATACTAGAAACAGATAATACTAATACCCCACTTAATACTTGCGCATAGTAGGTGTAAAACAGTAACCATGCAATTCCCGACCAGTGTATTATTTTGAGACTAATTTTCGTTTGTTTTTGGTAAGCTAGGATAAAGATTGCAAAAACAACAAAGAGTGAAAATCGAATGTGTGAAATAAAGATAGACATGGATCGGATGTCTTGATCCGGGGTGAAATTAAGTTCAAAAAGGGTGAAATTTATACTACTTTCTATAATTACAAATGCTGCAAATAGACGTAAAATGATTGTTTTATTTTTATTAGATAATGCTGGTAAAGCGATTAAAACAATCGGTAAAAGTATTAAATTGCATTTAGAGAGTAGGTCTGAAAGTCCATTATAAATCAAGGATGACCAAGATAATGAAAGTCCATAAAACGCAATAAATAAAAGGAAAAAGAGGAAAGCTTTATTCTTTTTTAAACGTGTATATCCCTCTGAATAATTTCCACGTAGAAAAAATAGAAGTATTAAGTATGCTGTACTTAATGATAGAATTGCTTTACTAAATAATAATCCTATAATAACCGAAAAACAGCCAACTAGTAAAAGGAATTGGATTTTTTTAGGATTCGTTTTTTGAAGCAACATAGTATTTTAACGACTATTTTTTCAATATCGTATTTATTTCTTTTGAATTTTGTAGAATTTCTTTTGCTTTTTCAACGAAATCATCGGACCTAAATGCATGAACAGCTCTACCTTTTTGGAAATAGAATCTAGAAACAATTTCATTTTCTAGAATATTAGTTATTTCAGTTTTGAATTTTTCTAAATCACTTTCTTTGGATGGTGTTAATTTTTTGAATAGAGCATCGTATTCTGTTTTAGAATCTTCAAAATATCCTTCTTCTTCAGCGGTTTTACGCATTTTACGCAGCATTTCTTCGGATGCAGTAGAATAATCAAACGTATCTTTTAAGACTAATTTTTTAAATACTTCATAATCTTCTTTCGATAAAGTATAAGTGGATGCGTCTAGAATCGTATTGTGTGTGTTTGCGTAATTAGTAGCGTAATTAAAGATGAAGTTTTTGTTTACTAACATGGCAGTTAGCCTGCTAAATTCTTTTTCTTTTATTTTGATATCTGGTTCAATACCTCTTCCATCAATCACTTCTCTTCCGTTTGTAGTTTTAAATTTTTTGATCAAAGAATCTGCAATCGCTTGTGGACGTTCACCTTCCGCTTTTTCGTAGTATTCTAATTTTTGAACACATCTACCAGAAGGAGTGTAATATTTTGCAATTGTTAGTTTCATTTTTGAACCATATTTTAGGTCGAATGTACGTTGTACTAACCCTTTACCATAAGATGTGGTTCCGATAATTACTGCACGATCTAAATCTTGTAAACTACCAGAAACAATTTCACTGGCAGATGCGGATCCTTCATCTATCAAAACTACTAAAGGAATAGTAAGATCTAGTGGTTCTTCCGTTGTTATGTAGAGTTTATTTTCATCTTGAATTCTTCCTTTTGTACTAACAACAAGTTGATTTTTAGGGACGAACATATTGACTATTTTAACAGCTTCCATGAGTAAACCACCTCCGTTTTCTCGAAGATCTAAAATTAACTCCTTCATTCCTTTTTCTTTCAATTCTTTAAATGCTTTAATCACTTCTTCGGAAGCAGTTTGTGTAAAGCTATTTAATTTTATATACCCAATATTGTTCGTCAATATACCAGCATATGGCACATCCGGGATTTTAATTTCGTCTCTGGTAATAGGTAAATTTAATTCTTTCCCATCTCTTAAAACCTTTACTTGAATTGTTGTTCCTTTAGGGCCTTTTAGTGCTGCAGAAACATCGTCGGATGGTTTATTGCACATATCTTTCCCATCGATTGAAATGATTTTATCCCCTGCTTTTAAACCAGATTTTTGTGCAGGATTTCCTTCATAAGGTTCGGATATGTAGATACAATTATCGATTTTACGAATTAATGCGCCGATTCCACCATATTGACCTGTTGTCATCATTCTATAATCTTCCATGTTAGCTTCATGGTAATAAACGGTGTATGGATCTAATTCTTTCAACATAGCATCAATTGCCACTTTGCAAAGTTTCCCTGGTTTTGGTTCATCTACATAATGTAATTCTAGATTTTGATGAATTAAGTCCATCAATTCCATTCCTTTGATAAGTTCGAATCCGTTAGATTGTGCTTTAATTTGAAGCGAAAAAGAGAGAACTAGAATTAAAAAAAGTATTTTTTGCATAATATAGTCGTATTGCTAAATGAATTAAGCGTCTAATTTACTTAATTCTATGATTAGTTTTTTAAATAGTGATTCCGTTTTTTTTAAAAGCACATCATATTCCATTTCTTCTTTATTCGTATAGACAAAAAAAAGTGCGATTTGTTTATTCGACGCTGAAAGATATTCTTCTAGTATGAATTTATTTTTTCGTATGGTTTCTCTGCACAAACGTTTGATTCTATTACGGTCGTGTGCTTTTCTGAAAATACGTTTTGGTGCAGCGATTACGATTTGAAATGATTTTTCAGAAGTCAATTCCGCAAAACAATAATTTATTACAAAAGGAAATTGTTTCACAGAACGTTTTTCTTCAAAAATTTGTTGAATAATTTTTTGACTGCAAAGTTTATATTCTTTTCCGAGCGTTTGATTCATGTAAGCAAATGTAGAAATTATGCTTTGAATAACTGAAAAGTATTTATTTGTTCATCTATAATTTCTAATCCTGCTGCTTTTAATTTCATATATATTAAATGTTTCAAAACAAAAAGTCTTTATCTTTGAGTCATGAATTTACGTTATTGGAGTAAACAACACACCTACGGACTTTTAATTGGAATTGTGACCGTTTTTTTGGCAAGCCCTATTGTGGAGATTATTTATCCTTGGATTGATAATTCTAGCTTTTTAAAGTTTGATTATTATTGGGATATGTTTTTTACGAATGATATTTTTCGTTGTAAAATACTTTCGATCTCTGTGATTGCAAATTTAACTTGGTTTTATTGGTCTTTGAATCGTAGAAAATACAATTTTACAACAGGAATCATTTTAGGGTCCATGGCTTTTATACCATATATTGTTTATATTCAATTTATTAAATAATCCGATGAAGCTTTTTTTAATAGCTGGAGAAGCATCGGGTGATTTACATGGTTCCAATTTAATCAAGGCATTAATTCAAAAAGACGCATCCATTGACCTTCGTTTTTGGGGAGGTGATTTAATGGAAAAAGCAGCATCCCGGAAGCCAGAAAAACATTACAAAGCTTTGGCTTTTATGGGGTTTGTGGAAGTCATAATGAATTTAGGTCGCATTGTACAAAATTTTAAAAAGTGTAAGGAGGATATTCTTGTATTTCAACCAGATGCACTTGTGTTGATTGATTATCCAGGATTTAATTTACGGATGGCTAAATGGGCTAAATCACAGGGAATTAAAGTTTATTATTACATATCTCCGAAAGTCTGGGCTTGGAAAGAGTCACGCGTGCACAAGATCAAAAAATATGTAGATACTTTATTTACTATTTTTCCATTTGAAACAGCGTTTTTCAAGAAATACAACATGCATGTGGAGTATGTTGGAAATCCATTAGTAGATGCTATAGCGGAGTATCGAGTACTTCGAGAGCCTCAGTACCCTACGACATCTCCGAATAGCGAAAAAAACACTAAAATAGAAAAGCCGATTGTAGCTATTTTACCGGGGAGTAGGAGGCAAGAGGTTAGCACGAAATTACCTGTAATGTTAGAAGCTGCGGGTAAATTTCCGGAATATCAATTTGTTATTGCTGGAGCACCTTCATTGGAAGAAACTTTTTATGCGCCATTTATTGAGGGCTATGATGCCAAAATTTTGTTTGGAAAAACGTATGAAATTCTAGAATCTGCGGAGGCAGCTTTAGTGACTTCAGGTACTGCGACATTAGAAACCGCGCTTTTTGGAGTTCCGCAGGTAGTATGCTATATCGCTTCGCCAATTTCTTATACTATTGCGAAGCGTTTAATTAAAATTAAGTTTATTTCATTAGTCAATTTGATTTTTGACCGCGAGGTTGTACGCGAATTAATTCAGGATGCTTGTAACGTAGATCAAGTTGCAGAAGAATTATCGTATGTGTTACAAGGTGGAAAAAAACGTGCGCAACAAGCAAAAGATTGCGCGACATTAATTGAAATGTTGGGGAATGGAAGCGCGAGTGAAAAGGTAGCGAGTAAGATATTAGCATTGGATTAGCGTTTAAAGCGTTTAAAAATATTCTATCTTTACTTTTTCAAAAAAATAAGTTAGTAGCATGGAATATACATTTCGCGAGATAGAGACCAAATGGAGAAAATTTTGGGCTGAAAATCAAACTTTTAAAACACCAGACACTTCTGATAAACCAAAATATTATGTGCTTGATATGTTTCCATATCCTTCAGGCGCAGGTTTACATGTTGGTCACCCATTAGGATATATTGCTTCGGATATTTATGCGCGATACAAACGTTTGAAAGGATTTAACGTTTTACATCCTATGGGGTATGATTCGTTTGGTTTACCAGCAGAACAATATGCGATTCAAACCGGTCAACATCCAGCAGTTACGACAGAAGAAAATATATTGCGTTACCGTGATCAGTTAGATAATGTTGGATTTTCTTTTGATTGGTCGCGCGAGGTGCGAACTTCTAGTCCAGAATATTATAAATGGACGCAATGGATTTTTATGCAATTATTTGATTGTTATTATGATAATACCAAAGATAAAGCAGAACGAATTTCTTCGTTGATAGAAGTATTTGAAAAAGAAGGAAATAAAAGTGTAGATGCTTGTTCCGATTGTGAAGTTGCTTTTACAGCTGAGGAGTGGATTTCGTATACTGCCAAACAAAAAGAAGATGTACTACAAACGTATCGTTTGGCATTTTTAGCAGACTCATGGGTGAATTGGTGTCCTAAGTTAGGAACAGTTTTAGCAAACGATGAGATTGTGAACGGCGTTTCGGAACGAGGAGGTCACCCAGTAGAGCAAAAATTAATGCGTCAATGGTCCATGCGTATCAAAGCATATGCGGAGCGCTTATTGACTGGATTAGAAGGTTTAGATTGGACAGATTCCGTAAAAGATATTCAACGAAATTGGATTGGAAAATCGACAGGTTGTTCCTTGAAATTCCAGCTTGCAGATTCCAAATTGACAGATTCAGTTATCGAGGTGTTTACTACTCGTCCTGATACTGTTTTCGGAGTTTCGTTTATGGTATTAGCACCTGAACATCCTTTTGTTGATGTCATTACAACCGAAGCATATAAAACAGCAATTGAAGATTATAAAAAGACAGCATCTTTAAAGTCAGAACGCGATCGTCAGTCAGATGTGAAGAATATTTCAGGACAGTTTACTGGGGCTTATGCGCTGCATCCATTTACAGGAGAAAAAATTCAGATTTGGATTGGTGATTATGTATTAGCATCCTATGGTACAGGTGCTGTGATGGCGGTTCCTTGTGGTGATCAACGCGATTGGGATTTTGCGAAGCATTTTCATATTGAGATAAAAAATATCTTCGAGAATGTTGATGTCTCAGAAGCTGCTTATGCGGATAAATCTGGTAAGATAGCAAATTCCGATTTTCTTTCAGGATTGGAAGTGAAGGATGCAATGAAAAAAGCAATCGCTGAGATTGAAGCACGTGGATTAGGAAAAGGGAAAACAAATTACCGTTTACGTGATGCTGTATTTTCTAGACAGCGTTATTGGGGTGAACCATTTCCTGTATATTACCAAAACGGTTTACCAAAAATGATTGATGTAAAACATCTGCCAATAGTCCTTCCAGAAGTAGAAAAATACTTACCAACAGAGGACGGCCAACCGCCACTAGGTAACTCAAAAAACTGGGCTTGGGATACAACTAAAAATTCCGTTGTATCTAATGAGTTAATTGACAATAAAACTGTATTTGCATTGGAGTTGAATACGATGCCAGGTTGGGCTGGTAGTTCTTGGTATTTCTTGCGTTATATGGATGCAAGCAACGAAGAAGTATTTGTAAATAAAGAAAAAGCGGACTATTGGAACAGTGTAGATTTATACATTGGAGGTTCAGAACACGCTACAGGTCACTTGTTGTATGCACGTTTCTGGAATAAGTTTCTATTTGATCAGGGCTTCATTACCTTTGAAGAACCGTTCCAAAAAATGATTAATCAAGGGATGATTTTGGGTAGAAGTAGTTTTGTTTACCGAACAGTTGATGGAAATACTTTTGTAACAGCTTCGAAAAAAGATCAATATACTACCATTCCATTACATGTCGATATTTCGTTTGTGGATAATGACAAATTGGATATCGAAGCATTTAAAAATTGGCGTGAGGAATATAAAAATGCTGAGTTCATTTTAGAAGACGATGGCTCATACGTGTGTGGCACCGAAGTGGAGAAAATGTCTAAATCTAAATTCAATGTGCAAACACCGGATGAGTTGGTAGAAAAATTTGGTGCAGATACCTTGCGTATGTATGAAATGTTTTTGGGTCCAATTGAACAAGCAAAACCTTGGGATACAAAAGGAATTAATGGTGTACATAATTTCTTACGTAAATTCTGGAGATTATTCCACCAAGGTACAGAAAATACCTTTGTAGTTTCACAAGGAGAAGCAAGTAAAGATGCATTAAAAACCTTGCATAAAACGATTCAAAAAGTGACTTCTGATTTAGAGCGTTTCTCTTTTAATACGGGGGTTTCCAACTTTATGATTGCAACGAATGAATTAGGTGAACAAAAATGTAATAATCGTGAAGTGTTAACAGAATTGGTTATTTTATTGTCGCCATATGCGCCACATATTTGTGAAGAATTATGGGTAAAATTAGGACATGAAGCAGGAACTTTGAGTTATGCGGCTTTCCCTATTTGTAATGCAACTTATTTAGTTTCGGATTCATTTTCCTATCCAATTTCTTTTAATGGAAAAGTTCGTTTTAAAGTAGATTTACCAGCAAGTATGGCTGTAAAAGAGATTGAAGAACACGTGATGGGTATGCAAGAGATGAATAAGTATTTAGAAGGGAAGGCTCCTAAGAAGCTAATCGTAGTTCCAGGTCGAATCGTTAACGTTGTATTATAATCAAAATTTACTTTGCTTTTTCATCGTTCAACTTCACTATTTATTTTATCATTTACTTAAGTAAACTCTAAAATAAATATCTTGTTTGCCTCGAAAAATCTATATTAAATTTCGATTATGTAAATTTAAATTTATGAAAACAAAATATCGTTTTTTACTAATTGCAATTGTTCTTGGAATAGGAGCTTGCGGGATTATAGATCCGAAAAATAAAGGGAAAGGATTTAATATTTTACCGCTTTCTGCAGATAAAAATTTTGGGGTGCAAACTGAAAAACAAATTGCGTCGGATCCAAAACAGTATCCGATACTAGATCCAAATCAGTATCGTGATATTTATGCATATGTAAATAAAGTCAAGAACAATATCTTAAATTCAGGAAAAGTCGATTACCGCAATGATTTTGCTTGGAAGATTCATATCATCCACGATGATAATACCTTAAATGCATTTTGTACACCAGGTGGATATATTTATGTGTATACTGGAATATTAAAATTTCTAGAAAGTGAAGACCAATTAGCAGGAGTATTAGCACATGAAATTGGACATGCCGATATGCGTCATTCTACTAGACAAATGACCACAATGTATGGTTTGCAAATTGTATTGGAAGTTACTCAAATGATTGCTTTGGGACAAACTACACCACAAATTAATCAAATGGGTTTAGGATTGATTAACTTAAAAAATTCAAGAGGACATGAAACTGAAGCAGACCAACGTTCTGTATTGTATTTGTGTGGTACACCTTACAATGCAGATGGTGCAGCAGGCTTTTTTGAAAAATTAGAAAAAAACAATAAAGGAGCAAAGGTTCCTGAATTTTTAAGTACACATCCTAATCCGGAGAATCGCATCGAACATTTTCACAACGAGCGTGTCGGAATGGGGTGTGTTGGAAAAAATACATTCAAAGAAGATTATGCTAATATGCTTACTAAATTACCTAAATAATTAGTTATGTTATTACATTTAGATTCAGAAAGATATATTGATACTTCCAATGGTTTAGATATTTCTATTCCGCTTTCAAATGACGACCAAAATCCATTGGCATGGTATGTAGATAAACCTGCTTTCGAACCAGTCAGAGCGGATGGATTTATAGGTTTAGTTACGGAGGGAAGCAGTACTAATTTTAGGAATATTTTTTTCAATCCACATGGACATGGAACCCATACGGAATGCCTGGGGCACATCACTTCGGAGATTCATTCGGTTAATAATAAACTAAAAGACTCGTTCATTACAGCTGAAGTAATTTCAATAACTCCAGAGAAAATTTGGAATGAAAAAGAGCAACAATTCGACGAAGTAATTAGTTTGTCTCAGATGACCAACGCCATACAAAGTTCACATGTGGAAGCTATCGTTTTACGCACCACACCAAATGAACTTTCCAAAAAGCATAAAAACTATTCGTCGACAAATCCGCCGTATTTAGATGTCGCTTGCGTGGATTTATTAAATCAAAAAGGTGTTCAACATTTTCTAATCGATCTACCTTCCGTTGATCGAGAGAATGACGAAGGTAAATTATTGTTTCACCATGCCTTTTGGCAAGTTCCTACAAATCCTCAATTTCATAAAACCATTACAGAGTTTATTTATATTGATGATTCTATTCAAGATGGTATATATTTGCTCAATTTACAAACTGCTCCATTTGAAAATGATGCTACCCCTAGTCGCCCGGTACTTTTTGAAATCTACCAGAAGTAATGTTGCCAGAAAATAGAAATACAGAATTAGAAGCACATTTTGCGCATGAACAATTTCTTTTAAAAACGCAATTACAACTAGTCAAAGATTTTGGTGTGCATGGTTTTGATTTTGCGCCTGAATTTTCACAAGTTGCCTATTCCATTGAAGCATTAGTAGATACCTTGGCAGCAGCCTTGATGTATATGGTCGAAAAGCAAGCTTCTAGTTGGCATCCTTTGTTATACACCATGGATGTTTCAGAGCAAACCTATTTACAATTAGCCACTTCCAACGAACTCAATTGGATGGAAGATTTTACATGGGTTGTACTACGACGAGAAGCATTGAAAGTGTTTTTTAGAGAAAAGTATTCTTAATTTAGTTTCGATTTTCTTATATTTGTTTGTACACCAACTTTTAAGTCATGAAGTCATTAGTTATAACTCCCAAAGATTCTATCGAATTTAATTTTATCAATCAATTGTTGGATAAAATGGGTATTTCATCACAAATAGTTGAGAACAAAGAGAAGAAAACTTCGCTTTCAAAAAAACAAATTAAAGCGATTGAAGAAGGATTGAATCAAGTGAAAGAAGGAAAAATTCTTTCGAATGAACAGGTAATGGAAGAAATGAAAAATCGCCATCCTAAGTATTTTATATAATGCAAATCATTTGGACCGAATTAGCTTTAGATGATTACGACAAATGTATTAGTTATTTGGAAAAATATTTTTCAGATAAAGTAGTTCATGATTTTTTATATATGGTAGATAAATCATGTTTATTAATCACTAAAAACCCTACTACATTTCCTTTAACAGGAATTGAAAATATACGTACAATTCTAATAATTCCTGAAGTTTCTATTTATTATTCCATCGTAAATGAAAATGAAATTTTGATTGTACGAATTTGGAACAATAGAAAAAATAAAAACAATTTACTTAAAGGAAGTAAATAGCTTAAATATTCCCCTAAAATTTCCCCTCAAAAACATTTTCTTTGTAACTTCGCTGTTCTATAAAAATGTTCTAAAAACATGGATAAAGTAACCTACGTTGGGAATGCGGATGTGACAGCGATTGATTTTTTATACAAATCATATCAGCAAGATCCTGAAAGTGTTGATATTGGGTGGAAAAAATTCTTTGAAGGATTTGAATTTGCTCAAACAAATTATGATGAAAAAGGAGGTATTCCAGAGAATTTCCAGAAAGAATTTAAGGTAATAAACTTAATCAATGGGTACCGTACTCGTGGACATTTGTTTACCAAAACGAATCCAGTGCGTGATCGTAGAAAATACGAACCAACATTAGCAATTGAAAACTTTGGGTTGACAGATGCTGATTTGACAACCGTTTTTCAATCTGGAACCCAAGTTGGTATTGGTCCAGCGACATTAAAAGATATCATTGATCATTTAGAAGAAACCTATTGTCAGTCTATTGGTATCGAGTATATGTATACACGTGAACCAGAGCGTTTAGAGTGGATAAGAAATAAAATAGAACTTAAAAATCGTCCGAAATATGACGCTGCAAAAAAAATCGAAATATTTTCGAAATTAAATCAAGCAGCAAGTTTTGAAGCTTTTTTAGGAAAAAAATACGTAGGTCAAAAACGTTTCTCTGTCGAAGGTGGAGAAGCTTTGATTCCTGCATTAGATACCTTAATTCAAAAAGGAGCTGATTTAGGGATTGAGTATTTCGTGATGGGAATGGCTCACCGTGGTCGTTTAAATACGTTAACAAATATTTTTGAGAAGCGTCCGCAAGATATTTTTTCTGAATTTGAAGGAAAAGAATTTGAGATTGAAGGAAATTTTGATGGCGATGTAAAATACCACCAAGGATATACTTCGGAGATTACTTCTAAAAGTGGTAAAAAGGTAGGATTGACTTTGGCTCCAAATCCTTCTCACTTAGAGGCGGTAGATCCTGTTGTTCAAGGTATAGCACGTGCTAAATTAGATTCAATTTTTTATGATGAGTCTAAAGTTTGTCCGGTAATGATACACGGCGATGCTGCAGTTGCAGGTCAAGGTATTGTTTACGAAGTTATTCAAATGGCACAGTTAGACGGTTACCGTGCAGGAGGAACAGTTCACATTGTGGTAAATAATCAAGTTGGATTTACAACGAACTATTTAGATGCACGTTCATCTACCTATTGTACAGACGTTGCTAAAACTACTTTATGTCCAGTTTTCCACGTGAATGGAGATGATGTAGAAGCAGTTTTACAAGCAGTTGAAATGGCGATTGAATACAGACAAGTATTCCATCGTGATATTTTTATTGATTTATTGTGTTACCGTAAATATGGTCACAACGAAGGAGATGAGCCTAAATTTACACAGCCGCATTTATATAACATTATTGCAAAACACCCTAATCCGAAAGATATTTATTTAAAACAGATTTTATCGGAAGGAGTTATTACCAAAGAGAAAGCAACTGAAATTGAGGAAGGGTACAATAATTACCTAGAAGAACAACACGCAGCTTCAAAACAAAATGAAAAAGCAATTGTTTGGGATTTCTTGAAAACTACGTGGGAGGGTTACAGACATTCTACAGCAGAAGATTTTGTAAAATCCATAGCTACTGGAGTAGATAAAAAGCAATTAGAACAATTAGGACATAAATTAGCAACCCTTCCTGAAGGAAAAAAATATTTCCGTAAGATTTCTAAAATCTTTGAAGATCGTTTAAATGCGGTTAAAGAAGATAAACTAGACTGGGGAACTGCTGAAATGTTAGCATATGCTTCCTTATTAGTGGAAGGTCATCCTGTTCGTTTATCTGGTCAAGATGTGGAGCGTGGTACTTTCTCTCACCGTCATGCAGTAGTTAAAACAGAAGATACTGAAGAAGAAGTAATTACTTTGAATTTGTTGGCTGATAAACAAGCGAATTTTAGTGTATATAATTCTTTATTGTCTGAATACGGTGTACTTGGATATGAATACGGGTATTCTCTAGCAACGCCTAAAGGATTGATTATTTGGGAAGCACAATTTGGAGATTTCTTTAATGGCGCTCAAATTATGATTGATCAATTCATTACTGCTGGAGAAGATAAATGGTCGACACAATCTGGATTGGTGATGTTATTGCCTCATGGATACGAAGGACAAGGAGCAGAGCACTCTTCCGGTCGTATGGAGCGTTTCTTACAACAAGCTGCAGATGATAACATTCAAGTAGTGAACACATCTACTCCAGCGAATCATTTCCATTTATTACGTCGTCAAGTGAAACGTGATTTTAGAAAACCTTTGGTTGTTTTTTCTCCGAAAATGTTGTTACGTTATCCAAGTGCTGTTTCAAGTTTAGATGAAATGGCGACTGGTAGTTTCCAAGAAATTATTGATGACAAAAACGCAAATCGTAATCAAGTAGATACGCTTGTTTTTTGTTCCGGTAAGTTCTACTATGAGATTTCTGAAAAGGCAGCTGAATTAGGTGTTGAAAATATGGCGTTTGTTCGTATCGAGCAATTATATCCATTCCCACAACAACAATTTGACGATCTAGTTGCGAGTTATCCTGGTGCTAAAAATTTAATTTGGACACAAGAAGAACCTGAAAACATGGGTGCTTGGAGACATATAGCCATGACATTAAGACATTTGCCATTAATTGGTATAACACGTCAAGCATCTGCAGCATCTGCAGAAGGATCTTCATCGTTACATAAACGTAGATTGAAAAAATTGCATGATGATTTATTTCACTATGCAACTAATTACGCAAAACAATAACACTATAAAATCAAATATAGCATGTCAGTATTAGAAATGAAAGTACCTAGCCCAGGAGAATCGATTTCGGAAGTAGAAATTGCATCTTGGTTGGTATCGGATGGAGATTACGTAGAAAAAGATCAAGCGATAGCTGAAGTAGATTCAGATAAAGCGACATTAGAATTACCTGCAGAACAAAGTGGAATTATCACCTTGAAAGCAGAAGAGGGAGATGTAGTAAAAGTAGGTCAAGTAGTATGTTTGATTGATACATCTGCTGCTCGTCCGGAAGGAAGTGTAGCTCCTGTTGTTAAAGAAGAAGCGCCAGTTGTTGAATCACCAAAATCGGTTGAAACAAAAACTACAGCTCCTTCTCCAAATCCCGTTAACGAAAAAACATCGTATGCTAGTGGAACACCTTCTGTTGCTGCTGCAAAAATTATGGCGGAAAATAATATTCCTGCGCATAAAGTAGCGGCATCTGGTAATGATGGTCGTATCACGAAGCAAGATGTAGTAGCGGCGATGTCTGCTGGTATATCTGCGGATGCAACGCAAGGTTGGGGTGGTACAAGAGAGCAGTCGCGTGAGAAAATGTCGATGATGCGTCGTAAAATTGCAGAACGTTTAGTTGCTGTTAAAAACGAAACAGCGATGTTGACTACTTTCAACGAGGTGGATATGAAACCAATTATGGATTTACGTGCGAAATACAAAGATAGTTTTGCAAAATTCCACGAAGTGAATTTAGGATTTATGTCTTTCTTTACGAAAGCAGTGACGGAAGCGTTAAATATGTATCCAGCAGTTAATGGTCAAATTGATGGAAATGAGATTATTTTCCACAATTATGCAGACATAGGAATTGCAGTATCTTCACCTAAAGGATTGATGGTACCAGTAGTTCGCAATGCGGAGCAAATGACATTAGCTGAGATTGAGCGCGAAATTAAGCGTTTGGCAATTAAAGCACGTGATGGAAAAATCACACCAGATGATATGACAGGTGGAACATTTACCATTACAAATGGCGGAGTATTTGGATCTATGTTATCTACACCTATCATTAATCCTCCACAATCTGCCATTTTAGGTATGCACAATATTGTTGAGCGTCCAGTAGCGATTAATGGCAAGGTTGAAATTCGTCCAATCATGTATGTAGCGCTTTCCTACGACCACAGAATCATCGACGGCAAGGAATCTGTTGGTTTCTTAGTGAAAGTGAAAGAGATGTTAGAAAATCCAGAAAGAATGATATTCGGAGGTAAAGATCCTTTAGCAGTACTTTTGGGATTATAACATTTCGACAATCTCAATGTGACAATATAGTAAACCGTCAGCTGAAAAGTTGGCGGTTTTTTGTATGGAGATTAAAAAAGATTAAATATTAGTTTTTTATTGATTATTTTTTAATCTTTTTCGTTATCTTTAAATTAAAACAAGATAATGCTCACTTCAGAAATAGCGATTCAACAACAAATTTTAGTCTTAAGAGGAAAACAAATATTAATAGATAAGGATTTAGCAAAAATCTATCAAGTTGATACTAAAGTATTAAATCAAGCTGTAAAAAGAAACATAGAAAGATTCCCAGAAGAATTTCGTTTTCAATTAACTAAAAATGAATTTGATCAACTGGTCACAATTTGTGACCGGTTCCATTTCTTAAAACATTCATCAAGTTTACCTTTCGCATTCACAGAGCAAGGAGTAGCAATGTTGTCTAGTGTATTAAGAAGCGATATTGCAATCCAAGTGAGTATACAAATTATGAATGCTTTTGTTACAATGAGGCATTCTATTCTTACAAATCAGGCATTAACTTCTAGAATTTCATCTATTGAGATAAATCAACAGTTTACAGATAAAAAAGTGAATCAATTGTTTGAAATAATGAGACAAAATGATTTACCTCAAAAACAAGGTGTTTTTTATGATGGTCAAATTTTTGATGCTTACAAATTTGCAATTGATTTGATAAAAAGCGCTAAATTTTCTATTATTTTGATTGATAATTATATGGATGAGAACACGTTAATAATGCTTGCTCATAGAAATGAACGTGTGAAAGCAAGTGTGTTTACATCTCAATTAAATGATAAATTTAAGTTAACGTTAGTAAAACACCACGAACAATATCCTAAAATTGAAATTTCACAATTAAAGAAAAGTCACGATCGATTTTTAATCATTGATGAAAATGAATTATATCATTTAGGTGCTTCCCTTAAAGATTTAGGAAAAAAATGGTTTGCATTTTCAAAGATGAATGACTTATTACAAGAATTATTAGCGAGATTAAATTCTACAGAATCAATGTAGTTTTTTTATTTTAAATCAAAAATGACACTTTCTCCTTGAATTAAAATAGAGATGAAGGGATAAATGGTTTCATTATCCACAAAAAGAAGATTAACAGTGTTTTTTCCTTCTTTACCTAACGAAACCGCTTGAATTTTAAGTTTACTCTCGGAATTTGATGTAATTGGTATTGTTATACGTTCTTTTTTATTTTTTAGGATAATTTTTTCTCGGATTAGGGAGTTGTTATAATAGATGGATATTACATCATTGTCTTCGTTTGAACCATCCCACACATAAAAATTAAGTGTTTTTGACTTCCATGGAATTGAGATCGAATTATTAGCTACTAATGTTTTAAATGTAAGTTTTGCATTTAATATTGAATCTAATGAAGATTTATTTATCGGTTCAATTATTGAATTTTCCTTGCTTGTCAGGAATATTTTTCCTTTCGCACACAATCTACCGTTTGTTAATCTTCCATAAAATTTACCAGTAAGAATTTCTTTATCTCCAATTTTTTTTAATTGTAAATCCTGACTTTCAATAAAACAGAATTCCTCTTTTAAGGCTTTTGATTTTGTAGAAGTATTTTGAATTTCTTTGAATGATAAAGTGTTTTTCTGTGCATTATAATTACCAGTAATAATTGATTTGGTTTTATCTTTTCCATAGATATCCGTCGTGGATTCACCCTTAACTTTATTTTCTTTGTCTAAACTAAAATCAATTTGGTAAGTAAAAACTTCCTTGTTTTCCGTGGTTAAATATCCTATATAAAGTTGTTTTCTCTCAAGTTGGGCTATATAGAAAAATGGTAAAATTATAAAATAAAATAGTGTTAATATTTGATGTCTCATTAAACAAAATTAAATTTTTAATTAACTAACAGATAGATTTTTAAAAAAAATTGTTGATAATTTTTTAGTAATTGTAATTGTAATTGTAATTGTAATTGTAATATTTGCATTTTAAACAAATAAAATATTATGAAAAAATTAAAAATTATTGCGTTAGTAAGCCTTGTTTTTGTGGCTTTTGGATGTAAAAAAACAGAGTTAACTGGAGATTATGCCAGTTATGTAGGTGATTGGTATAGCCAATATGCAACTTTATCATTAAAGTCTGAAGGAAGAGGTACATATGACTATAAAAAAGGTGGAGTTACTAAAAATGTAACTAATGGACGAGTTATTATTGAAGGATCTAAATTGTCTTTAAAAGTGTCGTTTATATCAACCAATTTTACGATTGATCAAGCACCTAAAGCTTCTATAGATTACCCTGGTCAAATGGAGATGATTTTAGATGGGGAAACATATGTAAAACAATAAATATTAGTAAGATTTTAACACGTAAATTTAAATAAAAGATGAAAAAAATAATTTTCAGTTTAATAATTGCAATTTTTTTAATTTCAGGTGGTGTTAATGCATCATTTCCTGTAAAAAATGAAGAGGTTAAAAATGAATTTACCTCAATTGAAACAAAAAATAATATTGAAACGAGTGACGATATTGTTAAAAATGAAAGTTCAAGTAAGCATCTTAAAAAGATGAACTCTCCTAGAAGATCGTCAATGAGTGACAAAGAATTTATAATAACATTATTATTATTTGGTTTATTTTGGAGTTTAGCAGGTCATAGATGGTATAGAGGTAAACCAACTGGTTGGAATATCTTATTTATTTTGACAATGGGCGGTTTTGGAATTTGGGCTTGTGTAGATCTATTTATGATTTTTATGAAGAAATTCTAAATATCTAATAAGGAATATTGATTTGAAACCGTCAGCTGAAAAGTTGGCGGTTTTTTTTACGACAAATAATTACCTTTACCCATCAATTTTCCCGTTATGAAATACAGAATGCTCACCTCCGAAGAATTAACTCATCTAGAAGAAGAGTTAAAGCAGTTTTTGATCATTAATCACGTTTACAAGGAGGAGTGGGAACGAATGAATCTTGATACACCCGAAACAGCCCAAGACTTAGTTGGACTGTTTAGTGATCAAGTGTTACAACGTGTATATGAAAATATTTCTTATTTAGAACATCGTAGCAAAGATGCTTGTTTGGTGTTTAATCTTGGGAAGGATACCATAGAGATGATTGGCTTGCAAAAAAAAGACACAGAAACAGATGGGGTAACTTTTGAAACTCCTGAATCTATTCATGAAGCTCTAACTGTTTATCCTAAACAGGTTGGATTTTTTAAACATACAAAAGCCTACACGAAACAACGCGAAGAAGAAATTCATCAGATGATCGAGCAGGGATGTGTGAAATCCTCGGACGAATTTTGGAAGTTGTTATTGGAGGTGGTTGACTAAAAAAATATTTCTTACCTTTCTAAAAAATAAAACTCATGGCATTAGACATACAATTATTAGCAGAAATATGTAAAACACCTGGCACATCTGGATTTGAGCAACAAGTTCGTGCCTTGGTAATGAAAGAATTGGAAGGTTTTGTAGACGAACTTTCAACCGATAATTTAGGAAACGTTTACGCAGTTAAAAAAGGGAAAGAAGACAAGCGCGTAATGATCGGTGCGCACATGGATGAAATCGGATTCATGGTAACGCATATTGATGATAAAGGTTTTATTCGCGTAACTACTTTAGGTGGTTTTGATCCAAAAACATTGACAGCACAGCGTGTAATTATTCATGGTAAAAAAGATATTATCGGTGTGATGGCTTCTAAACCAATCCACGTCATGACTCCGGATGAGCGTAATAAAGTCGCTAAATTGACGGATTATTTTATCGATACAGGTTTGTCTAAAGAAGAAGTATTGGAACATATTTCGATTGGGGATCCAATTACACGTGAGCGTGAGTTTATTGAGATGGGGAATTGTGTGAATTCTAAATCTTTGGATAATCGTTTAGCGGTTTTCATTTTGATTGAGATGTTCAAAACCCTAAAAGGAAAAGAAGTTCCTTATGATATTTACGGGGTATTTACTGTACAAGAGGAGGTAGGAATTCGTGGTGCCAATGTAGCTTCTCTAAAAATTAATCCAGATTTTGGGTTTGGTTTAGATACGACTATTGCTTTTGACTTACCGGGAGCTGCGGAACATGAGATGATTACGAAATTAGGAGAAGGTACTGCAATTAAGATTATGGATGCATCTACGATTTGTGATTATCGTATGGTAGATTACATGAAAAAGACAGCAGATAAACATCAAATCAAATGGCAGCCAGAGATCTTAACTGCAGGCGGGACAGATACAGCAGGTATTCAACGGATGACTCAAGGAGGATCTATTGCAGGAGCGGTTTCTGTACCTACAAGACATTTACATCAAGTGATCGAAATGGCGAACAAAGATGACATTCAGGCGAGTATTGATTTATTGACTGCGTGTGTTACGGATTTAGATACCTATAATTGGGAGTTTAAATAGGTTTTAGATAAAAGACATTAGACATTAGACAAAAGACGAAAGACATTAGATTCATTCTATGAATAAATTCATATCTATTTTCTTTAAATTGTATTTGGGTATCTTATTTTTAGTTACCCTTTTACTTTTATATGTACCAATACTTCTTTTGTTATTAAGGGATAAAACCAAAAAGAAAGCGTTTCCGTTATTTGTTTTTTGGTGTCGATTACTTTGTTTTTTAGCAGGATATCGTATTCAACCTAAAACTACTTTTTCGGTGCCTGAAGGTCCATGTGTTTTCATTGCGAATCACACCTCGTTTTTGGATATTCTTTTTATGTATTTGTTGTTTCCAAAACATCCTTTTTTGTTTTTAGGAAAAGCAGAATTACTTAAAGTTCCATTGGTAAAGACATTTTTCAAACGATTACATATTCCGGTGTATCGTAATAAAGGAGGTAGAAATGCCCATAAAGCTTTGGAAGCGGCAGATCAAGCACTAAAACAAGGGTGGAGCATTATTATTTTTCCAGAAGGAGGAATTAAAGAGCATCTCGTTCCTACTTTACAAATCTTTAAAGATGGTGCTTTTCGTTTGGCAAAGAATAATCAGGTCCCAATCGTTCCGATTACTTTTTTGAATAATTATGAGTTACTCGAAGATCCAGCGGTGAAACAAAGTGTTGCTCGACCTGGAACTGCGCAAGTGGTAGTTCACCCAATAATAGATGCAATTACGGTTACCAATACTGAACTAGAAGACTTGAAATTAAATGCTTTTGAAACGATTAATGCTCCATTACTTACTAAATCGTAATTGAACAACCGAAAGGTTTTTAAAAGTTTAGAACAAAGCGAAATTCGAATTATATTTGTAAAAAATTAAGATCCTATGCATATCGATGAAAAAACAGTTGATCACATTGCTCATTTGGCACGATTAGAATTTACTGGAGAAGGCAAACAAGCTATCAAAGAAGATATGGAACGTATCATTACGTTTATGGATAAATTATCTGAAGTAGATACAGAAGGTGTTGAACCGTTAATTTTCATGTCCGATGAGGTAAATGTGCTTCGTGAAGATATTGCTGTAGATTCATTAACACACGAAGAAGCATTGAAAAATGCACCAAAACGTGATTCAGATTATTTTAGAATTCCAAAAGTACTAAGTAAGTGACCCTTCCTTTCGACAAGCTCAAGGTAAACTAACCTCAGGGATAAATCGAGTGACGAGTAACGATAAATAGAATCTTTGTAAAGTCTATAGACGTCGCTCTTTACACTTTTCTCGTTACTAAAAGTACATTCCGTGTCCGTAACAGATTCCGTTCTTCCATCTTAACGTAGGAAGAGGAATTTTTATCGCATTTATCGGACGTAGTATATTTTTTATCCATTTGCGTTTGATAGGCAATTTTGAAAGATCAATATCTAAGGATACAAGAAACTCACGAGAAGCGTTGTAAGTTTCATTATTGGATGATATATAATTGTTTTTATCACCGATTATTTTTGCATCCACACTATATCCAACAGAAAGCAGTAACCAATTTGGTATTTTAGCATTCGGTAAAATATTTTTCGGTGCAAAACTCAACCAATATGTCTGTCCATTATAATCTTTTAAATAGCGTTCGGCTAGGTTGTTTCCAAGAACGTTTGGACGTAATTTTGCATAGGGGCTATTGGAATAACTTTCTTTAAAAAGAATAAATTGTTGCTTCCAAAAGTACTGTTGTATGCCAAATAATAAACCGCCACTTGTGTTAGCTGCAATATCACTCCAAGAAAATCCCCAGGCAGCACTTCGACCATCTAAATATTCTATGGATGCCTGATATCCTAAAGTAATTAGTGTTCCAGCGATTACGGCCTTTTTTGGTTTCATACCTGTCCATCGATACAAGGAAGTGAGCGATTTACTGATCTGGTAACTCGTATAGGCATGTCCACATTTATCCATTTGCATCCATTCTCCTGCATCATTAAAGGTGTGAAAAGATGATTTTGGATAGTCTTTATACCAAGCATTATTCAGCATTACAAGGCTACTTGACCAAACTCCGCCGTATAACATATTAATTCCTATACTTCGTTTGCTGTTTAGCGTATCCGAAGTTGTAAAGAATGTAGATTGTGCGTAGGTAGTTGAAAGAGAAAAGAAGAAAGAGGAAAGAAGAAAGAAGGTAGTAAAAAGTAAAGCACTTCGTCTACGCTGCGTGGGACAATGAAATGATGCCTGTTCTTTGGTACAAAGAAATCTTAATTTCAAGAAAATAGACTTACAATCCACCAATGAATTTTTTTAGTAATTCTGAAATAGGAATGAACTTTGAAAAACTTAGGTTTTCATAGGTGTCAAAAATATCGTGGTAATTTTTGTTAGGCCCCATGGTGTAGATGAAAAACGCAGGTACGCCTCGTTCTGAAAACCAGTAGTGATCGGAATTAGCTGCAGGACCTCTAGATTTAACTATAGGTACATACTTTTCTTGGGTATTGATATCTACCAGTTTTTGAAAAGATTCAGGATGTTTCGTTGCATTTACCACAGTGATTCCTTCTTCTCCGCTCCCCATGATGTCAAGATTCAATAAGAAATGTATGTCTTCTAATTTTATCCATGGATATTGAACAAAATAAGACGATCCGATTAAGCCAGCTTCTTCTCCTGCAAAAGCAATAAATAATAGATTATATTTTGTTGGATTTTTGGTATAATAGCGCGCAAGTTCCAGAAGCATAGCCACTCCAGAAGCATTGTCATTAGCGCCAGGGAAGTATGTGTTTTCCCCCATTTTCCCTAAATGATCATAATGCGCAGTTATTACAATCGTTTTTTTTGTCTTTTTTACCGCAGGAATTGTTCCGATAACATTTGAAGAAAGGTAATTTTCTTTAAATCGGGATTGAATATGGGTTTTTATCGAGGAAATACTGGTGAATTTTTGACCTTTCACAAATACTAAACTGAAGGAGTAAGGTTCGTTTCCAACTGAAAAAGTAAATTTTTCATCGGTTATCACCAGTACATGTAACTGTTGTGCTAATGTTGGAATGATTTCACGATGCAGTTTTTTTAAAGAGTCTCCTTTGATTTGTCGTATGTCGATAATGCAACTATTGATGTTTGCAGCAATCTTTCGTTTGGAATCTAGGAATCTGTTTTTTAATTCCACATCAAATAATTCATCGATAGTTAAAATTCGATAGTTCCATATTTCATTACTGGAACCAGAATTAGGATCTACCATAAAGTCTATACCAGGTACTAGGGTGTCATTATTTAGTACTACAGACATTTCACCTGGAAATGTGACTACATTATGTGCAAACGACTGAAAGTAAGACGTTTGATTTTGGATGTAATTTAGTCCTATTTTTGAGAATTCGTTTTCTATAAAACGTGCAGCAATGGAGTCTCCATGGTTGACGTATCCTCTTCCTTGGAACTCTCTACTACATAAGTGTTGTGTGATTCTTTTTGCTTCTTCTAATTGTGCAAATAGAGCTTGAATTAGAACTAGGAAACAAAATGTAACACTGCATTTAAGCATATCTACGCGCAATTTTTTGAACGAATTCGATTGCTAATGGGGTGTCTAATTCCCAAGCATATTCTAATGTGAAGTTGCTTAAAATAGCTTTTGCTTGTTCGAAATTTGGTTGTACATCCAATATTTGAATTGCTTGCGTATAATCTTCGCTAGAACCTTTAAATAATTCACGAATAATTTGCAGTTTTTCGTTTAATCCAAAAGCCGTTTGTAGCGACTCAATTTTGGAGAACATTAATTTTGCGCCCAGTGAATTGTCTTGTTCTAACATTTTGTCAAACAGATCTTTTGGAGCGGAAGAGGTTTCTGTAATAGGTGCAATTGTTTCTGGGGTAGGAATTATTTCAACACTTTCTAAGGCTTCCGAAACTATAAAATCATCTATTTCTTGTTCAGGTTCTTCAACGCTAATTTCGGTTGGTAGGATTATTTCTTCTTCTTTTTGTGGTTCCTCTATTTGGTCGAACAAGGAAAAAGACATATCAAAAGAAGGAGTTTCGATGTGTTTTTTTTCTAAAACAACTTCTTTCTTTTCAGGTTCAATGTTTGGAATGACAGGCTCAACAATTATATGTTCTTGAACATGTTCTGGAATTACAACGTCGTTTATTTCATTCGAAGTTTCTCCATAAATTTTATGTTCGTATGCTTTGTATCGAAGAATGAGTGCGCGTTCGTGTAATTCGCGGGTGCTATTCACCAATGTTTCCATATCCTCTTCGCTTAGTTTTCCGATTTTCAGGTTGTTAAATAACAATTGAATCGAAACTAATAAATCTTCTTTGGTATCAAATTTTGACATACTATATTGCTTTTATGAAGTAACGTAAAGGTAAAAACTTTCCGTGGAACGCATCACAGTAACTAGGAATAAATATAAACCACATGTAAATAATATCTTTAAATTAGTAGAATTTTAAGTGTAAAATGTCTGAAAAGTTGCTTCGAAAATCTTTTATTATTCCATGCAGTTTTCTTCTATTAATGCTCGCAGCATTTTTTTCAGTAGGATATTATCAAGCAGATGAACATTATCAACTCTTAGAATTTGCGGGATTAAAATTGCATTTAAATCAGGCGGAGAATCTTCCTTGGGAGTATCATGAAAAAATGCGCGCAACAATTCAACCAATAATTGCGATTATCATTTATCGAATATCCTCTTGTTTTTCTATTACTTCGCCATTTATTGTTGTGCTTTTTTTACGAATAATGTCTGCGTGTTTAGCTTTTTATTCGATGTTAAAATTTTATCAATACATGTCCTTGAAAATCAATAATTTAAAGCTAAAGTATTGGTTTACTCTTTTAAGCTTTTTGACTTGGTTTTTAATTTTCAATTCGGTTAGATTTAGCTCGGAAAACTGGTCAGGCGCCATTTTTTTTATTGCGTTAGTAATTTATTTACAGACAGATAAAAACGACTTTTTGAAATATGTTTGGATTGGTTGTTTGTTCGGATTTTCCTTTTTATTTCGATTTCAGAGTATATTTTTGATACTTGGATTATTTGCTTGGAGCCTATTGATTCAAAAGATTGGCAGAAAAATAGTATTGTATGTAAGTACAGGATTTGTACTTATTTTTCTTTTCGGAATTCTTTTGGATAGCCTTTTTTATGAATCCTTTACGATTTCTTCCTGGAATTATTTTTGGAATTTTTTTAATCATAACATAGTACAAAATCGTGTGTCTTTTTTCGGAGAATCCCCGTGGAATTTTTACTTTACAGAAGCATATAAAATTGGAATAGCGCCATTTAGTTTAGTATATATAGTAGCTATTTTGTGTTATGTATTTTGGAAACCAAAGGATGTTTTGACTTGGTGTTTAGTGTCTTTTCTTGGCATTCATTTTTTTATTGCGCACAAAGAACTCCGTTTTTTCTTTCCAATTTTAATGGTATTGCCATTTTTATTGATAGAAAGTATTCGCTTGGTGGATGTAAAATATCAGATAGACTTAACAAAAATTAAATTATTTAATTGGTTTGTTGTAGTGTATCTTGTTTTCAATCTTTCATTCTCATTGGTTCAAGCTATTCGCCCATTAAATCCTACTTTTGATTTGTATAAAACAATTTATTTTTCCTTCAAAACACCCACTAAATTGTATTATTTAGAGAAAAATCCATATGAAGGAATTCATTTTTATCGGCATACTAATTTACAAGTACTTCAAGTTACAGATTATGCCTGCCTTAAAAATGTTGAAAAAAGAGAAAAAGGAAATGTATTATTAGCAGTAAAGACAGGGGATAGAATTCCTACTTTCCTAAAGAAGAAACAAATTTTGTGTACTTCCTCGGATTCCTTCATTTGGAATATTACATTTTTCAGGCAATTAGTATCTCCTATGGATACGTATACAGTTTACGTTTTGAAACGCGAAAATTAGGATTTAACTAAGCCATTTTTACAAAAAACTGCTCCAATTTCCATTTTTTCGTGATACATTTTTCTACTTATTGCTGTTTGATCTTCACGCTCTGGTCGCTCGTGGTATAAGTGAAATTGGATGACATGAAATTTTAGATCGATGAACTTAAAACCTGCTTTTTTCATTCGCCATTCGATGTCACAATCCTCCCCATAGCCTGTAATTTCATAATCTTCGTCAAATCCGTTTACTGTTTTGATTATATGCATCGGAATAGCCATATTACAACCAATAATATTTGGATTTTTCTTGAATTTAACTGGTTTCCAAGGTAGTCTGAAACTATCTTCCACACGGGTACTTCCGTTTAGAATCATTCCCCATTTTGAAGGAATAATGTTGTTTGACTGAAGTAATTTTTCAGATGTTTTTTTGTCTAAATTGGTCCGCTTAGCGTATAAAACTGTATTAGGGTCGAAGTATTTCACATACGTTTTTAGGTAGCTTGGATGCAAAACACAATCACCATCAATAAAAACACAAAGATCTTCAGTAGCTTCTCTTAGCGCTACGTTTAGAATTTTATTTTTTCGAAAGCCAATATCTTCTTGGGTATAATGTGTAATCGAAAAGGAATAGTTTGTTTGTTGCACAAAACTGCGCATTACTTCTGAATTTCCATCTTCGACAATCGTTACTACGAAATTACGATAGGATTGTTGTTCCACCGAGTCTAATACTTTTTTTAGAAATGTCGTGTTTTTATAGACAGCAATGATTAAACGTATTGTAATGTTTGCACTCATGAATTATTTTTTACTTAAAAATCCCCAGTAAGTAGTTCTATTTAAAGCAAATAAACCTGCTTCTGGGTAATATTTTTTGAAACTTGCAGGGAATTTTGGTTTTTTACGCTTGTCCCATAATGACTTGTATGCCATTAATTTACCTTCCCGTTCCTCGATGAAGTCCATTTGTTGTTTTGTGTGCGTTTTCCAGAAGTAGTAGTTTGCCTTTAATCCGTTGTAATCGTTCCATTTAATTCGTTCCGCAATCAACCAATTTTTCCATAAAGCATCAATATCATTACGCAAATCGAAACCATGAAAATTTTTAATAATGGCATTTCGAATCCCGTTGTCAAGGAAGTAAACCGTGTGCGTTTTCTTTAATTCGTAGGTGTTGTTGTTGAAATAACATGGAATTTTTTTTAGCAAATATGCTTTTTCTAGTAATTCTATATAACGTTCTACAGTTTCATTATCTAAACCACAGCGTAAACCAATATCGTTATAGGAGATAGCTTGACCGATTTCAAACGCTAAAATCTGAAGCATTTTCATCAGTTTTGGTCCTTTGTTGATGCGTTCATTCGGGTTTAATTGCGTGAAAATAGCATCTTTTACTAGTTGATTCAAAAACATTTCTGCGGATTCTGGGTCTGCTACTACACTTGGGTAATTACCAAATACGATGCGTTGCTCCAATCGTTTGTCGAATTCTACGATTCCTTGTTGATTGGCAATTTCTTGGAATAGCAGTGGGAAGATTTGAATTTCTAATCCCTCCATTTGAAGCACGTCACGGAGAACTGGGTCTAGAATTGGCTCATAGGAACATAAAAGTACAAGGTTAATTGCCGCATTTTTATCTAGAACTTCTTCTATGATTTCTTGCAAATTAGCTAGGTATTGGGCATCGCGAATAAGAATGTATTTTTTGAATCCAAAATAGGAGAGGTATCCTTCTGTTTTTAGGGCTTCTATTTCTTTTCGAACTTTTTTCTTTGAAGCGTCAATGGTTAGAATTTCCTCTTGGTTTTCAATACAACTCGCTACTAATTCAAATTTTTGCACACCACGTGTACCTAACAAAACTAGTATATTGTGGGTAGCGAGGTGTTCTTTAATTTTAGGAGCGATGTACCTTTGAATCATTTTTTTAAAATTCTTTCTTCTTTTGCAATCGTCTTATTTTTATTGGCTAATTGTCCGCAGGCAGCATCAATATCTTTACCACGACTACGACGAATATTGACGATTAGATTTCGTGCTTCTAAGAATTCTGCAAATGCATTTGTCGCTTTTTCATCCGCTTTTTGGAAGTTTTCTCCGTCAATTGGATTGTATTCAATAATATTGATTTTACAAGGGACACATTTACAAAATTCGGCAAGTTCTTTAGCGTCCATCAAGTTGTCGTTGAAGTCTTTAAAGATGATGTATTCGAAGGTGACACGTGTGCCCGTTTTTTCATGAAAATAAATCAATGCCTCTTTTAATTTTTCTAAATTGTTAGATTCATTAATTTCCATGATTTTATCCCGTTTTTCATCATTCGCTGCGTGAAGAGATAAGGCTAAATTGAATTTCACTTGATCATCTCCTAATTGTTTAATCATTTTTGCGATGCCGGCAGTAGAAACTGTAATACGTTTTGGAGACATACCTAAACCTTCTTCGGAAGTAAGTATTTCGGTGGATCGCAATACATTTTTATAATTCAATAATGGTTCTCCCATACCCATGTAAACAATGTTAGAGAGTGTTTGTCCATAACGCGATTCCGCTTCATTTTTTAAGTAAACTACTTGGTCCACAATTTCACCTGCAGTCAAATTACGTAATAATTTAAGTTTACCAGTAGCACAAAACGTACATGCTAAACTACAACCAACTTGGGAAGAAATACATGCAGTAGTTCGGGAAGTAGTAGGAATTAGCACCCCTTCTACTACTTTGTTTGGTTCCACTTGAAACGCACATTTTATGGTTTTATCGGAACTTATTTGTTGGTCGTCTAGAATAATTTTATCGATGAAAAAAGTAGTTTCTAAATTATCCCGTAAAGCGACACTCAAATTAGACATTTCGCTAAATTTTCCACTGTTTTTTTTCCAAAGCCATTCATACACTTGTTTGGCACGGAAGGCTTTTTCTCCCATTTCTACAAATGCCGCTTGTAATTCTGGTAATGTTAAATTACGAATGTTGATTTTCTTTTCCATGGATGTAAATGAGGAATAAAGATAAAAAGATTACAGACCATTCTTGCGACAATCAAGAAAATAATAAAATAAAGTCTTTCATATTTTGTCTTTTATCTTTTATCTTTTAGTCTTATGTCTTTCCGTCTTTCGTCTATAACTTCTTATAATAACGATACACTTCATTTAATAAGGCGTTCCCTTTTTTGATTTCTTCCTGACGAATTTTCGGGTCGAATACATCTTCTATGTAAATATTACTTTGCATTTGAAACGTCATATTTCCTTTAGAGGTAACCCAACCATATCCTTTGTTGATGGTGTGAATAGCAAATTCTGGCACATTTGGGTTCATTAAATCTTTACTCCAAGGATAATTTTTCGCATCGATTCCTAATTGATAGAGTAGGGTCGCTGCAATATCTGTTTGAGACCCTAAAGTATTTATTTTCTGATGTTTATATTCGGGTTTGATAACCTCTCCAAAAAAGAGTAATGGAATTCGGAAAAAAGCTCCTACATGTGGACTTTCATTGAAAGGAGCTCCGTGACCATGATCCGCAACAAAAACAAATAAAGTGTTTTTATAACTTGGTAATTTCTTTGCTTTCCGGATAAATTTACCAATTGCTTTATCACAATAAATTAAGGAGTTCATATAATCCGCTTCTACTCCCTCAAATTTTTGTTTCCCCTGCTTTGGATGGTCATAAGGTGCATGAGAACTTCCAGTAAAAACACATTGTAAGAATGGTTGTTTTGTTTGTCTAATTTCTTGCAGGAAAAAACGATAAACATCTGGATCATAGTAATTCAATTTTCCTCGAGGAATGTCGGGTAAATTGTTTTCATCAATCACTTTATCAAAACCATGGTCCATTAAATATCCTCCAATATTTCCGTACTTTAAATCTCCTCCAAAAAGATAGGAACTTGTATATCCACGTTTTTTTAAGTCTTGGTTGATACTGCTTATTTTTCGGTGTTTTTCTGGTTGCATGGTGATGGAAACTTCCGGAATTGCTGGAAAACCGCTGAAAATTGTTGAGTTTCCAATTTCAGAAGTACCACTAGCTGCACGTACATTAGTGAATAATAATCCTTCTGAAGCAAGTTTGTCAAAATTTGGAGTAGCACCTTTTGTTTCGCTTAAACATCCCATGGCATTGGCAGACCAACCTTCTAATACCACAAATACAATGTTTGGTTTTTGAGTTGTTAGAAAATAGTTATTGTGCTGTTTTGGATAGGTGTAGAGTTTTGCAACCAGTTGTTTAGAAACTACGGTATCCATCTTAGGCATGAATACATCAATATCGGTTCGGTTATATAGCAAATAACTTTTTGCAAAGTTGTAGGTAGCATTGATGGATAAGTCATTGTTTAATGGATTGGTAGAATAAATAGCGGCATTGATATTGAGTGGAATTTGTTGGAACCCTCCGCGGAGTAAAACGAAACTTGTTCCTCCAAAAAGGATAAAAGATCCTAAAAAAGCAAGCGTTCGAATCGACCAGTGTTTTGGTAATTGGATTGGATCTAGTTGGAAGAGCCAGCGCATTCCTTTCCAAGCGACAAAAAATTCAAGTGCAAAAAAGAAAACATACCAAAATGTACTGCTCCATGCTGCAGTTCGAAATACTTCATCGGGATTTGCTAAATGTTTAAATACACGTGACGTAAGTTTGTGGTTCCATTCATCATATACATTGATTTCACCACTGTGAATCAGGCAGACAATACTAATTTCAAAAACAAGTATTGCATAAAAAGTTTTGGAAATCCAACGTTTATTAGAAATGAGCTTTAGACTCAAAAAAAGAATTGGTAAAATACACAAAGCGCCTGCCATTCCAAGGTCTAGACGAATTGAAAAAACAAACGATTGGAGCCATTCAAAAAAAGTAGAACTTTGAAATTTTCTCCAATGAAACAGGGAAAAAGTGATGCGCTGAAAATCAAAAAGTAATATCCAAAAAAGTACCAGTTTAAAAAAATCGATGGTTAGTTTTTTGAACATGTAGGGAGTTATTGAGTAACAAAAATACGATAAAATTGAATGTGTTACCCCACTTAAAATCGTATCTTTGCGCCACAAAACAGACCCACATGAAACTACTCGACGGAAAAGCTACTGCTATTGCGATTAAGCAAGAACTTGCGCAAGCAGTGAAAGACAGAAAGGCTGCAGGAAAAAAAATACCGCATCTTGCTGCCATTTTAGTCGGTACGGATGGTGGTTCCATGACGTATGTTGCTGCGAAAGTAAAAGCATGTGAGGAATGTGGATTTGAAAGTACCTTGATTCGCTACGATGACTCTGTTTCAGAAGAAACGTTATTGCGTCGTGTTCAACAATTAAATGAAGATACAAGTATCGATGGATTTATTGTACAGTTACCGCTTCCAGCGCATATTGATGAGATGAAGGTAACCTTAGCCATTGATCCGAAAAAAGATGTAGATGGTTTTCATCCGTTTAATGTAGGGAATATGGTACTTAATTTACCAGGATTTTTATCCGCAACGCCAGCGGGTATCTTGGAGTTAATACACAGAAATGGTATCCAAACAGAAGGAAAACATTGTGTCATTATTGGTCGCTCGAATATTGTTGGGACACCGTTAAGCATTATGCTTACCCGAAATACAAATCCAGGAAATTGTACGGTAACACTAACACATTCGCATACACAAAACTTGCGTGAAATTTGTCTTAAAGCAGATATATTAATAGCAGCGCTTGGTCAACCAGAATTTGTGACAGCGGACATGATTAAACCAGGAGCGGTGGTAATTGATGTAGGTACCTCTCGTATCGAAGATGCTAAGAAAAAAAGTGGCTGGAGATTAGCTGGTGATGTGAAGTTTGATGAGGTAGCACCAAAATGTGCGTATATTTCTCCTGTTCCAGGTGGTGTTGGTCCGATGACAATAGCGTCGTTGATGATTAATACCTTGAAAGCAATGGATTTGAAGGGGAAGTAAGGAGTCTTAATGTATTGCAACTTATTATTTTTGACATCATAGTTTGAAATGTAATTTTTAAAGGCTTCATCCAGAACATTATTAAATTTATTTATATTTGAATATCATTTAATTATTTCTATTTTTCACAAAATCTAAAAATTAATTAATCTATGTTCAGGATTCTTATATTATTAATATTTGCGATTAAATCTTTTATTATATTTTCACAAAATAGTAGCTCTGAAACTTACATCAAAGATATTGAAGGCCAAATTTATAAAACAGCAGTTATTGGTGGAGTTCTTCAGAAACAGATAAATATAATGCTTGGAATTGTTTTTTGAATAATTTAAATGGAGAGGTAGCCAGGTTTAGTAATTATAAAGTTTTAGGTTTGTCTGTAAGATGCCTAAAGGATTAATTAATATTTTTTTTAAATTTTATTTTATTATTTCCACAAAAAATACCATCTAACTGATTAACAATTAAATGGGATTCATAATCGTGACCGCAGATATCGAAAAAATCTAACTTTTATAAGGATTTGGAGAGTGTTATTGAATTTGGACAATTACTCAAGAACTTATCAAAGAACTATAATCATTCTATACCGTCAAAAACGAATGAAACGGTAAATTAGATATATTTTACTGTTTATACTAATTTGAAACAATATTTTACCGTCTAAAAGCAAGCATACTATATATTTTAAAATTTTTACCGTTTACTTGTTTAATAAAGTATATTTACAAAAAAGATTATTATGCCAGATTTACTTTATCAGATAAACCCAGACCGCAATAAACCTTGGAATGATTTACCGGAATTACCAATCCGAAATGAATTGATTGATTCAATTCCGATTTTGAAAAAACTGGGAGATGCGAAAGCAGCGTTAGCTAAGCTTCAAGGAAGAAGTGTTGTCATCCCAAATCAAGGAATGTTAATTAATTCAATTAGCTTGCAAGAAGCGAAAATATCATCTGAGATCGAAAATATTTTTACTACTGATGATGAACTATACAAAGCATTTAGTGATGGACAAAGCGAAGCAAATGGTGCTTCAAAGGAAGTATTGAGATACCGAGAAGCGCTTTGGTCAGGGTATAATTATCTTTCGAAAACAAAGCAATTCAATCAAGATTATTTCCTTCAAATTTTTCAAGAAATAAAACAAACAAAAGATAAAATAAGGCCTCCCTTTCTTGAAACGTCTATAAAACAAGGTGGCACGGGACCAAATGCGGGTAAAGTAATTTATACGCCGCCACGAGGAGCGGGTGTGATTGAAAAGAAATTATCAAACTTGATAGATTTTTTGAATGATGATGAAAAATATAATATGGATCACCTAATTAAAATGTCAATCGCACATTTTCAATTTGAAGCAATTCACCCCTTTCGTGATGGTAATGGCAGAACAGGCAGAGTTTTCAATATCCATTATTTGACAGCTAAAGGGTTATTAGATTTTCCAATTCTATTTTTAAGCCGATATATTCTCGATAACAAAACCGATTATTACGCCGGACTACAAGGAGTTTCGCAAAGAGGAAACTGGGAAGAATGGATTCTCTTTATGCTTAATGCAGTTGAACATACTTCGAAAATTACATACAATAAAATAAATGAGATCATTTCGGTTAAAGATGCAATATTAGACTACATTAAAAAGGAAGGTAAATTCCTTAATCCCAACGAATTGATAGAGTTCATGTTTAACCAACCTTACACAAAAGTTAACCAACTGGTTGAGCAAAGCATATATGCTGAAAAAACAGCAAGGAAATACCTGAATGAGCTTTGCAATATGGGCGTTCTAGAGAAAAAAACAATAGAGGGAAAACATTATTATCTTAACCTTGAATTATACAGGATTCTGTCAGAATAAACATGCGTAGTTCTAACTTTTAGAATCAATATTTTATTTGAGTTAACTCACTCAATTTCAAATGTTTTAGTGGAAATAAAAAACGGAGATCCGATCAAAAATGATCAAATCTCCGCTTTAGTGACCCCGGAGGGATTCTAACCCCCAACCCTCAGAGCCGAAATCTGATGCGCTATACAATTGCGCCACGGAGCCATTATCTACTTCGCTATACTCCCGATAGCTATCGGGATGCGCCACGGAGCCATTATCTGCTTTAAACTCCCGATTGTTATCGGTTGCTTCTCAAAAGCAGCGTCTTTTTTCTTTGGCAAAGGTAAATAAATTCGTTAATATAGTACAATGCGAAAAATTTAAAATAAATTTGATTCGCATTCGTTATGGATCCGTATTGTAATTTACTATGAAATCATTATTTATTCTACTATTATTATTTATTACAACCAATTTTTCGGCGCAAATTGCCACTGGTCAATGGCGACTTCACGTAAATGCGGCAAATGCATTCGATGTGTGTTTTGGTAATAATAAAGTACTTGCAGCGTTTGAAAATGGAGTATTAGAATATGATAATAACTACCATGAAACGACGGAATGGAATAAAATCAACCATCTCTCCGAAGTGTTGGTGACCAGTGTTGTTTTTGATTCTACTTCGAATGCTTTTTGGATTGGGTATGCCAATGGAAACATGGATAAATTAGATGGTTCCACCATTTATAACTTTCCATCCCTAAAATTGGCAAGTATTATGGGAGATAAAAAAATTGTAAAATTTATTTCCAAAGGCAAATACTTATACGCAGCAACCCTTTTTGGAATACTCAAAATTGACCCAGTAAGAATGGAGGTATTAGACACCTATTATCCGCCATTAAATGGAAGAAAATTAAATGATTTCACCTTTCACAACGATTCTATTTATGTGTTAAGTGATACCAACCTTTTTGTGATTGCATCCAAACACCCATTGATTGCTAATCCATTAAATTGGAAAATAGACCAACGTATAAAAAAACGGGATGTTTCTGTTTTTAAATATATTACACCTTTTTTAAATACCTTGTATGTAGCTTCCATTCACCCGGTTTATGGGAAGGATTCTATTTTTTCTTTGCAAAAGGAAAAACTCATGGAGATGAATAGCACATTATTTTCGAACGATGTGGAAATAGCGGCTATTCAGGCACGACAATCACAATTTACAGTATGTATTTATAATAACGTCTGTTTTTACGACACATCGTTTCATCGCACAGAAATACTGTATAATTACACATTTAATCCTACAACAAGACCACAAAAAATAGTATTTGGAGGAGGTTCGTATTGGGTTGCAGATAATGAAAATGGACTAGTTAAGTGGCAAGATAACTACTACAATTCGCGTATTGCAATGACAGGACCTGGGAAAAGAAGTTTTTTTTCAGCGGATTGCCAAAAAGGTAAAATGGCTTTTTCAGGAGGAATATTACAAAAAGCTGCAGTTTCCTTTAACAGAACAGGTGCTTATACCTTCGAAAATGAAACCTGGACGATGTTCAACCAATGGAATCAAAAGCGCTGGTTAAATAAAAACATTTGGGACATTTCTTCCGTTGCGATCAATCCGATCAATCCGAATCAAATTGCTTTTGGCTCGTTTTCGGAAGTTCCTTTGTCCGTAATTAATACCGGAAAAGAGATAGACACCACCTATACTTTTACTAATTCTCCTTTACAGAAATATGCTTTAGGAGATAATGGTTGGACTTGTGTTTCCGATGTAAAATATGATCTCGATGAAAACTTATGGGTATTAAATGCTTTTACAAATACACCTTTGAAAATGCTCGATAAATCTGGGAAATGGCATACATTTGAAACAGGTGGAGCTTCTAAAAATGTGTTTAATCGTAAATTAATTATTGATAACCAGAATAATAAATGGTTTACCGTATATGGAACCGGTTTGGTAGGATTTTCGGATGGAGGTACTTTAGACGATGCTTCCGATGATTTGTTTCGAGTGGTAAATGATGGATTGACAAGTGGTGCTTTACCTTCCAAAGAAGTTACAGCTTTAGCAATGGATTTTAATAATCAGTTATGGATTGGGACGGACAATGGTTTCTGTATTTTATATAACGCTGGTTCCATACTTTCTAAAGAGCAAAAATCTTTTGCAGCACAACGTATTAAATTACGTTTTGAAGGAAATGTGGAATATATGTTGGGTAAAACAGCAATTTCAGATATTGAAGTAGATGGAGGAAACCGAAAATGGATCGCTACAGCGAGTGCAGGTTTATTTTTACTTTCTCCAGATGGTTCTGAAATTCTTGCAAGTTATTCCAAAGATAATAGCCCATTGATTTCCAATACGATTTTAGATTTGAAGTTAAACCATCAAACGGGTGAATTGTATATAATTACGGAAGAAGGTTTAGTATCATTTAGAACAGATGCATCCCAAGGAGATAATACCTACGAAAACACTTTGGTATTTCCTAATCCTTTAAAACCGGAACATACTTATGGAGTTACTATTCAAGGGATTGCTTACGACTCCGATGTGCGTTTTACAGATGCTGGAGGTAATTTAGTTTACAAAACGACATCCAATGGTGGAACAGCGCATTGGGATGGCAAAACCTTAAGTGGCGAACGCGTGAAAGCGGGTGTTTATTTTATTTGGACCGCCCCAAATGAAGGGGAAGGAAGAAAGGTAGGGGAATTTGTAGTGATTAATTAGTATAATGAAAAAGACTTCTCGAGGACTAATCATCCAACGTTTTTCCTATTCCGAAACCAGTCTGATTGTGCATTGTTTTACCGAAAATGAAGGACTTAAATCTTTTCTGTTTCAAGGAGCAAAGAAGAAGAAAGGGGTAGTACTATTGCCTTTATCTCCCATTGAATTTTCCTATTATCAAAAAGACGAAGGTCAACTCGCAAAAATGACAGATGCAATTTTATATCAGTCGTTTGGAACGATACCATTTGACCCTGTAAAATCTACCGTTGTTTTTTTTCAAGTAGAAATTTTAGCAAACGTACTACACGAGGGAGTGATAGATAAACACCTTTATACTTTTTTAGAAGAAGAATTAGCGTGGTTAGATGCGAATGATAACTTGGCAAATTATCCGATTTATTGGCTGTTAGAAGTTTCGCAACAACTGGGTTTTTATCCGTTAAAAACAGAAGATAATACACCTTATTTCGATGTAGAGAATGGAGAGTTTCTTCCCTTTATCCCCTCTAATTTTAGCTATAAATCAGGACTAGATGTCGATGTATTAGGTTCGCTTTTAGCATTACCAAAAGAAGTATTATTACATTTTTCTATTCCAAAAGATCTTCGAAAACAAGTTCTACAATTACTTTTAACGTATTTTAAGCACCACATTCCCAATTTTAATCCAACAAATTCCTTGGAAGTGATTGAAAGTATTTGGGAATAGATTTCTTATATTTGCACATCAAAATAGCACTCATGTCTGATAATTCACGTATTTCTACTAGCAAAGCACCAAAACCAGTTGGTTTATATCCTCACGCACGACGCGTAGGTAATTTATTGTTTTTATCTGGAGTTGGACCTCGAACTGCAGGTTCAGATGCAACAGATTCTGAAGTTCCAGGATTGAAATTGGATAAAAATGGAAACTTTTTGGAGTTTGATTTTGAAGCACAATGCCGAAGCGTTTTTGATAACGTACGTGTTATCTTAGAAGAGTCTGGTTCTAGCTGGGAAAATTTAGTAGATGTTACCGTTTTCTTGGTAAACATGAAACGCGATTTCCACACATATAACCGTTTATACGCAGAGTATTTCAAGGATAATTTACCTTGTCGTACTACTTGCGAAATCAATTCATTACCAACGCCTATCGCGATTGAATTGAAATGTATTGCCACTATTGATTAATTCTATATTTTTATGTTAGGTTTTGTAATTCGCTGTATTTTATCAGCTTTTTCTCTGTTTTTATTGGTGTATTCATTCGCTACAGGTCACTGGGGATGGGGAATCGTTATGGTTTTTGTTTCAGCATTAATTATTTTATCGTTCTTCCGAAATCAATACATGATTTTAGCCTTGAATCAAATGCGTGTTGGAAACCATGAAAAAGCACATGGATACTTAAACAAAATTTCTCGTCCTGATTTATTGCCTAAAAAACAACATGCTTATGTGCTGTATTTGAAAGCGATGTTAGGTACGCAAGAGTTAGGTTTTGCGAAAACAGAACAAATGTTGCGTCAAGCGGTACAGATGGGATTGAGAACTAAACAAGATAATGCGGTTGCTCGTTTACATTTATCCGGTATTTGTGCGCAAACAGGAAGAAAACAAGAAGCGGTAACTTTGTTGAATGAAGCAAAGAAAATGGATGAGAATGGAATTTTGAAAGAGCAAATTACGATGATGAAAGGGCAACTTTCTTCTGCCGTTCCTTCTAAAAATCAAATGCGTATGGCTCAGATGACTAAAGGTCGTCAGAAAATGCCACGTGCTAAGAAATAAACAGTGTCTATATCCACCAAACTTTTCACCCAAGCGTGGGATTCCTATGAACTACTAGATGCTGGTGGTGGAAAGAAATTGGAGCGTTTTGGTTCTGTAACCACCATTCGACCTGAATTACAAGCATATTTCAAATCGGATACCACTTTTGTAGAATGGGAGAAAAAAGCCGATTGCGCATTCATTGAAAAATCTACTACCAAAGGTTTATGGAAGCGAAGAAATACGCTTGAAAAGGATAGTTGGAACATTGCATACAAAGACTTGCAGTTCAAATTAGAATTGACTTCCTTTAAACACATCGGTATATTCCCAGAACAAGTGGTTAATTGGGATTTTTTATCCGCCAATTTAGATCCTTCTAAGACCTTTTTAAACCTTTTTGCATATACTGGTATAGCCTCGGTGGTTGCACGAAATACTGGTGCAGCTGTGACGCATGTAGATTCCGTAAAGCAATTAATTCATTGGGCGAAGGAAAACATGGAACTCAACCACCTTTCCGATATTCGTTGGATGCATGAAGATGCTTTAACCTTTGCACAAAAAGAAGTTAAACGCGGAAAAAAATACGATGTGATTTTAATGGATCCTCCAGCTTTTGGATTTGGCGCAAAAGGCGAAAAGTGGATCTTGGAACAAAAATTACCAGCCCTTTTGGAAACTGCATATCAACTACTTTCAGACAACGGAACGTTGATTTTAAACACCTATTCACCTAAAATAACCTTACAAGATGTGGTTCGTGAAACAACTAAGTTTTTCGACAAACGAAACATTGAAGCAAATGAATTGTGGGGAAAAACAAAACTTGGAAAAGAGTTGTTTTATGGGAATTTGGTGAGGGCTAAGAAGGGGTAATATTATTAGTTTCTTTTATTTTTTCAATTATTTCTTCTGCTGATTCATGCGACTTCCATGCACCAAATGAATTAGCAAATTCATTTTTTGTGTTATTTTTTTTCGGTGAAGTGAATTTTGACAATTGTGTTATTAAGTCCATTTTATTTTTTGGACTTAATCTTTCTAGTAAGTGGATATAACCGTTAATTAAATTGCTATTAAAATTGATTGCTTTCATGATGGTAATTGTTTAATCAAATTTAAAGAAATTATTTATTCGATTTAAAGCACTCGTGTAAATCGCGTATAAATACACTCTTTTATAATTGTTTAATATTGTAAAACAATTGTTTAAACTATAACCAAAAAGTTAAAATCTTATAATCTGTAATCTTATAATCTGTAATCTTCTATTACTCGTCACTCGTCACTCGGTTCCTGAGGCTAGTTCACCTTGAGCCTGTCGAAAGGAAGGACCGTCACTCTTATCTCACATAGTACCGATACCCCGAACTTCCCAACACCATTCCCCAAACATACACCCATGCTGGAAATACGATCCAAATCGACAATCCTAATAACAAGGCGATAACGCCAACAATCAATAAAAACACTTTTACATGCTCGTGCCACAAGGAATCAATTTTGGTGGTTTCGAAAGCACGGGTGACTAAAAACGAAATTTTGTATTGCATATAACCGCCAACAATAAGTAACGGAAGTAACAGAACTATTTGTGGTAATCCCATGTCTTTCATCAGAAGAAAGCGAAGAATTTCATCCGAAATATTTACTTTAGGACTAATGTTTAGGATCAAAAAATATACTAAATAAAAAGTAAGAAAATACCCAAGAAATATCAGTAAAATGTGTTTCCAAGGATAATAGTTGGTTTGCTGAAATTTGTTGATAGATTTCGTTTTCACAAAAGTAAATGTGGTAGAAACACCCACGTCCAAAATGTAGAAAAACAAGATGAATAACATGTTCCATCCCCAGAAATAATAACCAATTAAGGGGATTGCTAGATCTCCAATAAGTTGTGTTATTTTAGATTGTCGATTCATTTTAATTTATTGGCTTCGATACGTGAAATTTCAAATTTCGGGTTGTGCTTTAAGGCAGTTGCAAAAGCATTTAAAGCTTCCGGTTTTCTCCCTAACGACACATAACACAAACCTAAATTATGCCATCCTTTGACAAATTTCGGTTGTAGTTCAATCGCACTTGAATAATAATAAATTGCGCTATCTATTTGATTTTGTTCGAATTGTTTGATGTATCCTTCATTAAATAATGCCAAATAGAATTTTTGATCTACCTGCAATAATTCACGGTATGCCTTTAATGCCTCTTCTAGTTTCCCATGAATTTGCAGGTTATAAGCAACTCCATACAATGCATCAGTAGAGGTTGGTCGCAAGGTTGCTGCGGTACGGAAATATTCTACTGCTAAAGGATCGTTATCTTCGGAATACAAATACCCTAAATATAAGTATCCCTCAAAAAACTTGGTATCTTGTTGTATTGCAGTCTCATAAGAGGATTTAGCTAATTTACGGTTTCCGATACTTAAATAATTTGTTCCTTTAAGTATATATGCATCTCGGTATTTTTTATCGATGCGCAAAGCTTCGTTGATGTATTGAAAGGATTTTTCAAAATCCCCTTGTTGGGTATACGAAGAAGCTAAACTCACATAGATTTTTTTGTTTCCCGGTTGACGTTGGATGAGGTATAAGAAATGTTGTTTTGCATTTTCAATATCCACTTGTGTACGTTCTGCACGATTATTCAATGCATTGGCATACAAAAAACGGGCTTCTAAGTTGCTCGAGTCCAAACGAAAGGCTTTAGCGCCATCGGTTAAGGCATCGTAAAATTTATAGGTAGCTAAGTATTTATTTCCGCGTTTAACTAATAAATCTACATTATTAGGGTCCAATTTAAGTAAACTATCTAAGTTTTCTTTTTTGGAAATTTTCGTATGTTTGTTCGCTGGTTTACCTCCGCAACTAATTAGTAGTAAATGACTTAACAATAGTGTGCTGATTAAAATGAATTTACACATAATAGGCTATTAAAACTGTAAAATATAGTTGGATATTTTTTCTTTACCAATGCTTGTATTTGGACCATGACCACAATAAATAACGGTTTCTTCTGGTAAGGTGAAAAAACGTTCTTTGATTGTTTTCTTTAGTACTTCGATATCCCCACCAGGAAGGTCTACGCGACCAAAACTACCTTGGAATAAGATATCGCCAGAGATTACCACAGAGTCTGCAGAGGAATAGAATGCTACATGACCGGGTGCATGACCCGGACCAAAGATTACTTCTAATTCAATAGCTCCAAATTTCAAGATTTGTTTGTCTTCTAAAAAATGAGTTGGTTGTGGGGAAGGTTCAAATCCTTCAATTCCATACACTTCCGCAGAACGTTCTGCAGCAGCCAACACGGGTAAATCTAATTTATGCATGTAATAATCTACCGGGTAGGTTCTTAATACATATGCATTTCCGAGTACGTGATCGATATGACAATGCGTACTTAATAAAGCTTTTACTTCCAAGTTGTTTATAGAAATATAAGTGGAAAGTGCTTGTTTTTCAGAAGAAGTTGCACATCCTGGATCGATTATCACCGCTGATTTATCCGGTGCAGAAACCACATAGGAATTTTCTTGAAATGGGTTGAACGTAAATTTTTCTATATGAAGTGCCATCTTGTTTTTTTTGACAAAAATACATAATTCATGCTTTCTTTTTTTTATTACTTCCCGTTGATTACATAGATTTTATACATTTGTAGTAACTCAAAATAATTCCTATGAAATTTTTAGTTTATCTATCTGTTTTTTTTCTAGCTATTAGTTGCGCAATTCGTCAACCTTTAACTCCAGAAATTAAAAAAGAATATAGTTTGAACACTGCCGATGCGATGAAAAAAGTGCAGTTTTATACTTCTTCCGCAATCGTTTTGGAGCGTGTGGTAACAAATGGAGGAAAAGCAAAAACAGATGATGGAACATTAGTTACTTCCAAAAGTAAAGAAGAAAATCGTGTCATTATTCCGACGTTAACCAAATGTATCTTTGAAAGTTTTGAAGCAAATGGGGATATCAATGTTCGTTTTGAGTTAGGCTCTGGTCGTATTATAAAATTCGGTATTCGAGAAGGACAATCCAATGATCGTTTTTATTTTGTTGCTAAATGGGATTACGATAAAGGTGCAGAAGTATCCTATGGAAATGAAATTTATTATGCTACTTCGACTTCTGCCAATGCATGTTTACTTGTTTCAATCAAAAAATTACAAAAAACAAGAAGAAAAGATCGTATTGTAAAAGGTTTGAAAGTATAGCCCATTCGTCACTCGTCACGCTTAACTCGTCACTCATTTATGGATTATAACGCTATCAAAGCACTGCATATCATTTTTGTTGTAAGCTGGTTCGCTGGTTTGTTCTACATGGTGCGTTTATTTATTTACCATACGGAAACCAAAGAAAAGTCCGAACTAGAAGCAAAGATTCTAGGGGATCAATATAAAATCATGCAGAAAAAATTGTGGTTTATAATTACAACTCCTGCAATGGTATTAACGGTCGTGTTTGGTGTTTGGATGTTGTTGAAAAATACGTATTTACTCACTTTGCCTTGGATGCATATCAAACTAACGTTTGTAGTCTTGTTACTTGTCTATCATTTAATTTGTCACCGTATTATGAATCAACTCAAACGGGATGAAATTCGGTGGACCTCTACACAACTCAGATTATGGAATGAATTAGCAACGTTGTTTTTAGTTGCAATTGTATTTTTAGTTGAATTACAAACAACGCTCGATTGGGTGAAAGGCACCGTTGGGTTCTTTTTAGTTGGAATTTTACTCATGATTGCCGTGAAAATTTATAAACATTTTCGTCAAAAAAACAAATTTTAGAATTATGGAATACACGAATTTACTAGTTACACAAAAAGAATCGATTCAGTGGATTACAATAAATCGTCCAGCGCAATTAAACGCTTTGAATAAACAAACGATTCAAGAATTACACGATGCTATAACTGCAGCAAATAACGATACAGCAATTCGTGTAGTTGCATTAACTGGTGCTGGAGAAAAAGCATTTGTTGCGGGTGCAGACATTAAAGAGTTTGCGGATTTTTCGCCTGAGGAGGGAAAGAATTTAGCAAAAGAAGGACAAGAAAAATTGTTTGATTTAATTGAAAATAGTCGTAAACCAATTATCGCGGCGGTTAACGGTTTCGCTTTAGGTGGTGGTTTAGAATTAGCAATGGCATCGCATATACGTGTTGCTTCGGAAAATGCTAAATTAGGTTTGCCAGAAGTGAGTTTAGGGGTTATCCCAGGGTATGGAGGTACACAACGTTTGGCACAATTGGTAGGTAAAGGGAAAGCAAATGAAATGATATTTACTGCGGGTATGATTCCAGCAGCTGATGCATTGTCTTGGGGCTTGGTAAATACTGTATGTACACAAGAGGAGTTAGTATCTGTAGTTGAAAAAATCGCGATTAAAATCGCTGCTAATTCGCCAATCGCGATTGCAAGTGCCATACGTGCGGTAAATGCAAGTACTAAAACAGATGTTAATGGTTTTGTAACGGAAATTGAAGAATTTGGTAATTGTTTTGGAACTAAAGATTTCGTAGAAGGAACAACTGCATTTTTAGAGAAAAGAAAACCTACCTTTACCAACTAGTTTGAATCCACTTAAGAAATTACTTTCCCAATCTGCCATTTATGGGTTGTCCAGCATTGTTGGGCGACTACTAAATTATTTATTGGTACCCTTGTACACCAGTGCATTTGCCAATCCTTCCGATTATGGCGTAGTTTCTGAATTGTATGCATACGTTGCATTTTTGGTGGTATTGTTAACATTCGGGATGGAAACTTCATTTTTCCGTTTTATTCAAGTAAAAGAAGATAAAAATGAGGTGTTCCAAAATAGCTTTTTGACAGTTATAGGAATCAACATTCTTTTCTTTTTGGTGAGTCTGTTTTTTAATCAAAACATCGCGAATTTCCTGTTGTATCCGGATCATAATGAATATGTGGTTCTTTTAATTGCAGTAGTTTGTATCGATGCAATTGCAAGTTTACCACTCGCAAAATTAAGGGCGGAAGAACAAGCAAAAAAATTCGTTGGAATCCAATTAGCGTCCATTTTTGTAAATATTGGGTTGAATTTAGTCTTGATGTTACTCATTTTCGATAAGTCTCGTCCCGAACAAGGTGTGCTTTACATTCTACTAGCGAACCTCGTTTCTTCCTTGGTAAAACCACTTTTGTTATACAAACATTTTCTAAACCTACGCTTGAAATTTAATCCTGAACTTGCGAAAGAAATGGTGGTATATGCTTTGCCATTGGTGTTTGGTGGATTTGCAGGTATAATTAACGAAACTTTAGATAGAGCATTACTAAAACGATTGCTGTTTGAATCAGGACAAACACTTGAATACGCAAAAGCACAAGTAGGAATTTATAGTGCGGTGTATAAATTAGCGATGTTGGTTTCTATTCTTTTGCAAGCCTATCGTTATGCAGCTGAGCCCTTCTTTTTTTCCCAAATGAAAAATCAAGAAAAAGATAAAATTTACAGTAGGGTGATGAATTACTTTGTAGCAACGGTATGTTTGGTCTTTTTAGTGGTGACCTTAAATATTGATATCTTCAAGCATTTTATCCAAAATGAAAGTTATTGGGAAGGACTTGGAGTTGTTCCTATATTATTGTTAGCCAATGTTTTTCTAGGGATTTATTACAACCAAAGTATTTGGTACAAACTTTCCGGACAAACTAAATTTGGCGCCTATATTGCCATCGGCGGAGCTACTTTAACGGTTTTATTGAATGTTATTTTTATACCCCGTTATGGTTATTGGGCATGTGCTTGGGCTACTTTAATAGTTTATGCAGCGCAGATGATTGTCTCGTATTATTTGGGTCAAAAGTATTATCCGATCCATTATAACCTGCGTAAGTTCTTCTTCTACATGATTTTGAGTTTGCTCTTTTTCTTTTTGTGTTATGCCATGGATATCCAAACCGCTTGGTTGAAATTCATTGTCCATAACCTCTTTATTTTAGCCTTTGTGGGACTGGCTTGGAAATTAGAAAAGCCATTGCGTAAAAACACTTAATTTTTTAGTGTTATTCTTTTGAATTTATGTAACTTATTCCTTTTTAAAGCGTATAAGAAATCGATAAATTTATAGTATTTATAATTTTTTTGAATAAGTTTTGTTGCGTTAATTAACTTAAAAGATAATATTATTTCAAACTGAATTTATATTTCATTGGAATGTAGTTTATTTGTTGTGTAATCTTTACTAGTGATAAAATAAAGAGAGGAATATTTATGATACACCACAAAGTCAAGATAACATCCTAAAAAGTACCTAGTGATAAAAAATACTATTTTTCGTTACGTACTTTTATTTTTCTTTCCTTTATTGGTTAGCCTGAACAGTTACGCATTAGATTGTACAAAAATCGTTTTCAAAGTATCCAATACCTCTTTAAAATATTGTGTCGGACAAGAGATTAATTTACAAACAGAATATACTGGAGATATTGATGGCGGAATAGTCACCTATGAATGGTATGAACCTAATAACAACGTTCCTATAGCGAATCAAATTGGGAGCTCGTTTAAAAAAACTGGAATTACTAATTCGCAAGAAGGTGTCTATAAATGTATAATGAAAGTTACTAAAGGAAGTGATGTCTGTCCAAAAGAAGTCACTTTTGATGTGAAGGTTATAAATCAATTTTCGTTTGATTTAGGGACTACTAAATCTATATGTCCTGGATCAAACGATGTAGATATTGCACCAACCATACAAAATAGCAATACTTCAATTGTATATAGTTGGACATCATTACCAGCAGGAATTACAGGAACAGATAACGCTATAAATATTACTAAGACACAAGTTCCAACAGAAGCAACTTTGACATTAACCGCTACAGCAGGAAATTGTGTGTTTAGTGATAATGTAAAAGTTGTTAATCTAAAAAATTTATCAGTATCAGCAGGTTCTGATCAAATAGTTTGTAAAGGAGGAAATTCGAATTTATCAGCAAACATAGTGAATAATTTAGGTTATTCAGTCTCTTTTAACTGGACAGGTCCAGTTGGTTTTTCTTCAAATAATCAAAATATTTCATTATTTAATTTACAACAAGGTAGCTCCTATACTATAAAAGCTAATGTTTTACAATGTCAGGTTTCTGCTGTCAGTAATTTAAATTTAATAGATGCGATAATTACGAGTGATTATTTGCAAGAGGGTTTAAAAGGAGAAATATTATTGAAAAATTGTACTGTTGATCCAACAGGAAATATTAAAATTAAAAATGGTATTTCTTCTGCTTTATTTGATTTAATAACTGATTATGAAGTTGATTGGGGTGATGGTTCACAAACTTTTAAAACTAATGTTGATAATCAGTCAATACCAATCCATATTTATAATGCAGGTTTCTATATTTTGACATATAGAATTAAGACAACTACAAATTGTATAATAGAAAATAAGTATAAGGTATTTGTAGGTAAGAAACCTGGACCTCCTGATATTGAAACTCAAAAAGATCCAGATGGATGTATTCCTAGAAATCTTTGGTTTAAATTAAAGAGTAATGATGCTGATGATCCAACTACGCTTTATAAAATCATTTTTAGTGATGGAAATGAATACGAATATGAATATGGTAAATTACCAGATACAATATGGCACGCATTTAAACAATCATCTTGCGGATTTAAATTTGATATTTATAAAAATACACATTGGGCTGTGATGAAATCACTAAATAGTTGTGATACCTCAGGTGTGTTTGATGGAAGCTGGCCAATTTATATATCTGAGCCTTTAAAAGCAGACCTTGATATTCCTGTAGATACTATTTGTATTAATCGAAATACCTTAGTTTATAATAAAACGATTGGGGGAATAACAGCTTTTTCTAATTCCTGTAATACGAATTATAAACATTTTTGGGAAATAACACCAAATACAGGATGGACTACTTCTTCAAATCTAGGATTAAAAGAAATTAAATATTTAGATTCAGAGTCCGGGGATCAAATAATATCATTGAATTTCCAAGAAGCAGGATTGTATCATGTGAAAATTAATGCTATATCAAATAGTTTATGTCCAGAAGATTCCAAAACAAAAACTATTTGCGTCGAAGATAAACCTATTCCAAAATTTGAATTAGATAAATTAACTGGTTGCGCTCCATTCACACCTATAATCAAAGATTTATCGGATATTTCAAAATCGTGTAGATCTTATCGTAAATGGGAAATTTTCTTTAATAGTACCCCATGTTCAGCAAGTACTGGAAATTATGAGTTTATAAATGGAACCTCAGCGAGTTCGCTAGTACCTAAAATTAAATTCAATACACGAGGGAACTATACCATACGTTTAAAATTAGCAAATACCTGTGATACCGTTTGGTATGATCAGCAAATTAAGGTGCTGGGCTTACCAATTGTAAGCATTCCATTGTTGGATTCCATTTGTTTAAATTCATCCATTTCACCTACTGCAACTGTTAATCTTTGTGATAATACTATTTCTGGGTACGCTTGGATATTTAATACTGGATCACCAGCTACTTCAACAAGTTTAATTCCCGGGAATATTACCTATAATTCAACCGATTTAAAAACCATTCAGTTAACAGTTAAATCCGCTTGTGGAGACGCTGTTGCAAATCAGACTGTTTATGTAAAACCTTTGCCTCCAGTATTATATCCAAGAATAAACAATCTTTCACCAACTGTAAATGTTTGTATTGGAGATAATGCCAATTTTACTTCTGGAACAATGCCACAAACACCAGCTACCTATAGTTGGACTGGTCCAAATGGGTATACGAATACAAATCAAAATTTCAGTTTACCTATAAATAGTGTAAGTCAAGATGGTATTTATAAAGTAAAAGGTACAATGAATGGCTGTGCTGGTCCAGAGGAATTGGTAACACTGGTTATAAAAACCAAACCAACCTTAACGATAACTCCCTCTTCTACTGAAATTTGTAAAAATTCATCAACTGATTTAGAAGCTTTTGGTGAAACATCTAATACACCTACAAATTGGAAATTTACTTGGACGCCTACAACAAACATTATACCAACATTGGGAAGTAAAGTTAAAGTTTCCCCATTAGAAACAACTACATATACTGTTAAAGGAGAAGATGGTACTTGCAGTAATACCAACACGGTTACTGTAACGGTTAAAGAATTACCATCAGTAAATAACTCAAATAATTCCCAAACAATTTGTTCTGAAACAGCAACATCTCTAGTTACGTGGACAAGTACGATGGCTTCAACATACAGTTGGTCTATTAGTTCAAATACTGGAAATATAACAGGAGCTACAGCATCAGGAGAAGGAAATCTTCCTGTAAGGACTTTAACAAACCCAACATTTGTAGACCAAACTCTTAAATATACCGTAATTCCAAAATCCAATGGTTGTGATGGTCCAGCATTTGAATACACGATCGTTGTTAAGCCTAAACCAAACCTAACAATTTCCCCTCTTACAAAAACCACTTATTGTGGCGGTGAAAAAATTACCGTTCCTACTTTTACATCTTCGGTAGCTGGTGCAACTTTTCAATGGACATTAACAACTCCTAATCCTGTTCCTAGTGCTATTACTGTTGTTACCACAAATCAAACTGGTACGGGGCAGATGACCGATTTAACCATCAATAATAGTGGAACAGATCCTGTTTCATTTACCTATACTGTTAAATCAATTGCCAATGTATGTGAAGGTAATCCTAGTACTTTCTCATTTACAATATTTCCAGCTCCTTCGATTCAACCACTTAGTAAAACCACACAAGAAATTTGTTCAGAAACAAATTCGGAAGCAATACCATTTTCTTCTTTAACAGCTAACGTAAAATATATTTGGAAGTTCTCGACCATCCCAACTGGTTTAAGTGCTCCTTCAAAATTGTCAGATTCTATAATCGGTGCAACTTCATTTTCGATCCCTTCTTTTCCGTTCACGAATAGCACAGTAAATCCTCTATCTGTCGATGTAGTTGTTAAAGCAGCAACGCTTGGAGCATCCACGTGTCCAGGACAAACAAGGACCCATACGATTACAGTAAATCCAAAACCGAATGTTACACCAAGTACACCAAGTCAGTTAATCTGTAATACGCAAAATACAACGGCTATTAATTTTTCGAGTACAACTCCATCCAATGTAGTTTATACTTGGACAAATTCAAATGCTACGATTGGTTTAGCTGCAAGTGGATTGGGTAATTCAATCGCTTCTTTTACCGCAACGAATACAACAAAAGATGTCAAAGTTGCTACAGTAACAGTAACACCAATTTATAAGACGACGTTGTCAACATGTAACGGTGTACCTAGTGATGCCGTTATTAAAGTTTTACCAACTCCTGAAGTAAATCCGATTACAAGTCAGGTAAAATGTACCGGGGATAATACGGATGAGGTTACACCGGTGATGAACCCTGCAGCTGGCAGTACGTATAGTTGGGCATTAACTGGTGACAAGCCAAATGCTACTTCCGCGTTAAGTGGAACAGGAGCTATTTCTAGTGTAGTTGCTGAAAATTCAGGTGCTACAATCAAAACAGGTACTTACAACGTAACTCCAACCTTTACTTTTGAAGGCAAAGCTTGTACAGGGCCAGTACTTCCTTTTACAATAAAAGTATTACCAAAGCCTTCCATTACGCCGATATCCAATCAAGAAAAATGTTCAAATACGAATAACGATCCTGTAAATTTTGTTACTTCACCCGCAACGGATGTCGTTATAAATTGGCAAAATGATCTAGCAATAGGAATTACTACACCAGGAACTGGAAATATAAGTTCCATGAAGCTTACAAACGCTACTACTTCCCCTGTAACTTCCAATTTCACAGCGAAGCCAAGTTTTACCAATTCAGGAAAAACATGTGTAGGCGATGATAAAACATTTACGATTAAAGTCAATCCTATTCCAAAATTAGATCCTATTTCGGATATTTCCATTTGTCCACAATTCGTTCAACCTACCGTAGCATTTACAAGTAATGTTAGTGGAACTACTTTTGGTTGGACAAGCACAGGAGATAATATTGGTATCAGCGGTACAGTTGGTACAGGGAATATTGCATCATTTACTTCAGTTAATACTTCAGATTTAGTAAAAACAGCAACAATACAAGTTACACCTACTGCAAGTGTATGTCCGGGGACGCCTGTCCTATTTAAAATAAATGTGAAGCCTAAACCGAGAGTTACGAATAGTCCTCTAGCACAAGAGGTGTGTAGTGGTGTTAATAATAAAGAGGTTGTTTGGACTAGTAGTGTTACTTCACCTACACCTGTTTATACTTGGATTAGTTCCCCGATGTCTTCTGGACTAACAATTACACCTGCTACTGGAAATGGTAATATACCAGCAAGCTATTCGTTTTTAAATACAGGGACAAGTCCAATTGCTGTCAAATTCACCGTTACTGCCAAAGTTGATGCTTGTGAAAGTGATCCAACGGATTATACTTTAACGATTAATCCAAGACCGGTATTATCGTCTATTGCTTCGCAAGTTATATGTAGTGGCGCTTCTTTTACCACTCCCACATTTACTTCCTCTATTGGGACAACTACAACCTATGCATGGGCAATTAAATCTTCCCCCGCGATTTCAACAAAATTAAGTGGGTACGTAGCCACTGGAACTGGTCCAATCAATGGAGTGGTTGTCACAAATTCGGATAATCTACCACAAAGTTTAGTATATACCATTACGCCTAGTGCTTATAGTTGTAGTGGTGATACAAAAGAGTTTTCGGTATTAGTAAATCCGACACCTCAAGTAACATTTTCGGTGCCAGATCAAACAATTTGTAATAATGTAAGCACCCAAAAAGTAACCGTCACACCGCAGCCTTCTGACGCAACGATCTCTTGGACTGCAACGCTTCCAACTTCGATTACTGGGTTTACAACGCTTACAGGAACAGGAGAAATACCTGCATACATACTTTCAAATTCAACGAGTCTTCCTGCTGCAGTAAGTATCGAAGCGAAGGCGAGTACCACTGGTTCTGCAGTTTGTCCGGGTAGTGTTAAAACACACTTGATACATGTAGTCCCTACCCCGCAAATTACTCCAACTTCAGATATTACCAAATGTGCCAATGAACAGATTTTAGCGATTAGTTTTACTGGAACAGCAACCTCTTTTGATTGGATAAATTCGAATACATTATTAGGTTTATCTGCAGCTACTGGTACAGGAAATATTCCGTTATTTACTGCAATAAATGGGGGGACATCTCCTATCAAAACAACCATAGCTGTTACGCCAAAATACACCTTAAATACCAAAGAATGTCTGGGACTTGCGGATCAATTTGATATTGAAGTTAACCCTCGACCGATACTAGAAAATTTAACACCACTTACTTATTGTAACAAGGAAGTTTTTCCAGTTAAAACATTTTCGAGTAATATACCTAATACTACCTATAAGTGGGATAATTCGGATATTTCGATTGGTTTAGGTGCAACAGGAATCACATCGATTCCAACCTTTACTGCTGTAAATAATACTGCAGCAAGTGTTACAGCAACTATCTCCGTGACTCCAACCTTTACCAATAATTTAGTGGCTTGTGATGGTACACCAAAATCTGTAATTTACACAGTTAAACCAACTGCTAAAATTACCAATACGGATTTGGAAGATACAATTTGTTCTGGTGAATTATCCAAGTCGATTGTTTGGAATACAAATATTACAGCAACAGGAACTAGTTATACCTGGAAATTAATCAATACACCAGATTCAGTTTCGGGGCATGCACTAACAGGTACAAGCGATTTCAAATCAGTCAAAATATTTAATACCGCCAAAACAATCCGAAGTTTAGTATATCGAATTACACCTACCTATGCTGGATGTATTGGTGACACCTCTTTTTTATATACTTTATTTATTAATCCTTCTCCAGGTTTAAAAGGAGTCTCCGATCAAACAATTTGTGGCGGTACATCCACTGCAGCATCTGTTTTTATTTCGGATGTTGCAGGAACTGTTTTTAAGTGGAAATTGACCAATAAAGCTGTTGTACCAGCTACGATTTCGGGCTATGTTGATAACGCAACAGGTAGTGGAACAGGCGATTTAAAAGACACAATAATTAATAACTCGGGGTCAAATCCTTTCGATTTATTGTACGAAATTTCTACGAATGGATCTACAGGATGTGGAGGAGCTTCACAACTATTGAAAATTACGGTAAACCCTGCACCAACTTTAAATCCAATATCACCTCAAACAATTTGTTCTGGTCAAAATACGGCTGCAATTACATTGGCATCTTCTACTCCAAATGTTTCCTTTATTTGGAATGTTGTAAGTGGTTCTTCGAATGTAAGTGGAGTAAATACCCTTTCAGGAACAATTAGTTCGATACCAGTATTTACACTAAAACATACCAAATTAGATAAGCAAACCATAAAGCTACTCGCTTTTTCAAAAACAGCAGGTTTAGCAGTGTGTGATGGAAAAAAAGATACAATCTATATACATGTTAATCCAATCCCAGAATTAGCTTCTATTGCTGATCAAGTAATTTGTAAAGATGAAAACACAACAAATATTGTTTTTAATGGAAATGGGACAGATTATACTTGGACAGTTGCAAATCCTGCAATTGGTTTAGCATCCAACCATGGTAAAAGTATAGAGCCATTTAAAGGAATTAATAACGGAACAATTCCGGTTTCTTCGTCGATCTCTGTTATACCTGAATTTATGGATGTAATCAAATGTGTTGGTACGCCAAAATTATTTAACATAACAGTAAATCCAAAACCACTCATGGATCCTTTGGTAAATAAAATTGTCTGTCACCAAGATTCCGTAAAATTAAATCCATTTAATAGTTCATCCAATGGTGTTTATTTTAAATGGTATAATACAACTAATGCTATTGGATTAGCAAGTTCAGGTACTGGAAATATTACTCCATTTAAAGGGCTAAATGTAAGTACAACAACATCCCTTGTTGGAAATATTAAAGTAGTACCATTTTTTAGTAATTTAAGTAAAGAGTGTAAAGGGGATACTGCTAATTTCTATATAAAGGTTAATCCAATTCCAACCATGACACAACCAGGAAATTTGGTTTTGTGTAATGATTCACTTACGAAAAAAGTAAGTTTTACGGGTTCCGCAACTTCGTATAATTGGTTTAATGATTTAAGCGCTATTGGACTGGCGCAGTCTGGTACTGGAGAGATACACTCCTTTAAATCACTCAATACCACCTCAACAAGTAAAATTGCCAACGTAAAAGTAGTACCTATTTTCACGGAAGAAAGTAAAAGTTGTTTTGGGGATACTTTGAAATTTACATATACCATTCATCCTACACCACAACTCATTATCCCATTGAATGATACACTATGTTATAATCAAAATACAAAAGAAGTTGTATTTAATTCTACCATTTCTACAGCGTCTTACCAATGGAATAATAGTACACCATTAATTAATAGTGGGTTACCGCTTTCTGGAACAAATAAAATACTGTCATTCAAAGGATTAAATAATACAAACCAAACAGAAGTTTCGATTGTAAACATAGTTGCAACTGCAAATCAATGTCCGAGTAAAGTCGGAGAATATAAAATTGTAATTAATCCACGTGCTAAAATAATAGATACTCCTGGCAGTCAAGAAGTTTGTTCTGGAGTGAATACGAAAGAGGTAATTTGGAAGTCCAATATACAAAATGGAATTACCTCATATACTTGGAGTTTGAAAGCAAATCCATACAAAATTGCACTCACAAAATCAGCTGGACAAGGAAATATACTTCCTTTTACTATGCTTAATGATAGTTCGTCGGTAGCGAATGTATCTTTTAATGTGGTTCCTAATTCGAAAGGTTGTTCTGGGGATACGTTTGTATATACATTTCAAGTGTTGCCCCGACCAAAAGTCAATTTGATACCAGCGCAAAGTATTTGTGGTAGCAAAGCATATGTATCTCCTGTTTTTTATTCGGATGTAAGCAATACAGTATTTAATTGGAAATTAAGAGATTCCCTTTTGGTTCCAACTACTATTAAAGGTTATCTTAAAAGTGGTTCAGCTGCGATGCCGGCTAAGATTATTGATAATACAGGTATTTTACCTTATACGTTAGTGTATGATGTTACGACAGATGGTGCTGGGTGTTCAGGTCAATCTATCGCCTTTAATCTTACGATAAATCCTGCCCCTTCGGTAGCGTTTTCATTATTGAATCAAACAATTTGTAATGCTACTAATTTCCAAGTGGTTACGATAAGTTCATCTACGCCAAATGTGTTTTTTGAATGGAAAATAAATGATATCCCAGATAGTATTCAAGGGTTTACAAAAACTTCTGGTTCTCAAGTGATAGATCCTTTGGTACTAACCAATAGCGCAACAAAACCATTAAATGTTATCATCGCTGCTAAAGCTTATACGAAAGCAGCAACAGAATCGTGTTATGGTAAAGATTCGTTGTATACAATAACCGTAAATCCAGTAGCAAAAGCAAAACCAATTGAAGAACAATTAATTTGTCATGGAAGTTCGACGAATGTGTTTGAATTTAAAGGTGTTGGAACATCGTTTCATTGGAATACAGCGGTCGCAGGAGTCGGATTAAAAGTCCTTAATGGAGAAGGTAATATTCCACCATTTATTGCAATACATCCAGATTCAGGTAGTATTAAAAAAGTGCTTTTTACGGTACTTCCAAAATACACCTTCCAAAATTTAACTTGTGCTGGAATTTTAGACACTTTCTATCTTTCTATATTGCCGAAACCAATCATTGAAGTAACAGATGCTACTATTTGTTTAGGCAAAAAAGCAACCTTAGAAGGAAGAGGTGCTGCTTTCAGTGCGCAATATGCATGGTCACCTGCTACTGGTTTGTCTTGTAATGTTTGTCCAAAACCGGTTGCAACTCCAACGATAACTACAAAATATACGGTTATTGGGACAAATAGATATACGTGTAAGGATACCACAGAATCCACCGTTTTTGTTAATCCACTACCAAAAGTATATGCAGGTCCAGACACTACATTGTGTAATCAACCGATAGCACAACAGTTGATTGGTACTGTGGAAGGGGTTGTTAAACCAGGAATTTGGACAGGTTCCCCAGACCTAACCAAAGAAGGTATTTATACGCCAAAAACAAATGGTGTATATTCAGTGGTGTATAATTTTATTTTACCTACAGGTTGTGAAAATTTTGATACTACAATAGTTACGGTTAAAGATGTAACAAAAGCAGATGCTGGTCCAGATTTGATTGCTTGTTTTAATGACCTGGATGTGCAGTTAAATGGTATTCCTCAACCTGGAACATGGACTGGATTTAACGTCTCAACCACAGGTGTATTCAAACCAATTAAAGATACTTTAGTACCATTGGTATTTACTATTGGAAAAGGTACTTGTTTAAATCGGGATACGATGCTGTTTAAGGTTCATCCAGATTTTATAATTAATGCAGGTGCCGATAAAGAATTTTGTTTCTCGGATCCAGTTTTTGATTTTGTAAATCAATTTTACACTCCAACTTCACCCATGGACAAAGGGGAATGGAAAGGAAATGGAATTACGGATCCAATCAAAGGAAGTTTTAAAGCAAGTATAGCTGGTGTAGGAAAACATCCAATCGTGTTTAGTTATACGCATCCGATTACTGGTTGTGTTAAACGGGATACACTGATTGCAGAAGTACATCCTTTACCAGAAGTGAAATTTTCGATTGATTCCATCGTATGTTTAAACACAACCCATACTATATTGAATCAAACAAATTATTTAGGAAGCTCCAAGTGGTCGATTTCTCCAAAAACGAGTTATACAGATAAAAATCCAACGCATAAATTTGATAGCGTAGGCTTTTTTGATATTCGTTTAATCGCAACATCCCCTTTTGGTTGTATCGATTCTTTAACGAAAAACATTGAGGTTCGTGAAGGTCCATCCGCAAGATTTACGCGTACCCCAGATAGTACTTGCGGACTTGTATCTTTCACAAACTTATCGAAAGGAATTGGAGTGAATTACCTGTGGGACTTTGGGAATGGTAAACAAACGACTGTAAAAGATCCGGCAGATTTAATATATAATCCTGGTATAATTCAAGATACAACCTATCAAATTCAATTACGTATTGAGAATTTATGTGGCGCTGATTCCATGAAAATTCCAGTAGTAGTGAAGCCTGTACCTAAAATTATTTTTGCACCAAACGTAAATGAAGGTTGTTCGGTATTGCCTATTGTATATGCAAATAAAACAGTTGGATTACCAGATGAAATTAAGTGGGACTTTTTTGGAGATGGAAATTTTGTAGAGTCAAAAGACTCGTTGATTTATAAAAATTATACTACAGGTCTTTTAAATTCTACAACCTATAATATTAAAGTTATTGCTGTAAATGAATGTGGTTCGGATACTGCTAAAACAACTATTTTGGTGCATCCTAATACGGTAAAAGCACATTTTAATCCAGATAGAATAGAGGGTTGTACGGATTTGAGCATCAAATTTACACAATACTCCATGGGTAATACGTTTCATATTTGGAACTTTGGAGATGGTACTTCCTCTAAAGACATACACCCGACCCATGTATATTCAAAACCAGGTAATTATAACGTTTATTTGGCAGTGAGTAATGGTTGTAGTAAGGATACCATGCGCGCGACAATAAATGTGTACCAAACGCCTAAAATTGATTTTGTGAGTTCGAAGGATAGTCTATGTTTGAAGGGGGCATTTGCATTCAAAACAATTAGAAATCTAACAGACCAATTTACCTATAGATGGATATTTGGAGATGGGGATACTTCTTTTGTTGAAAATCCGACACACACATACCTAAATGCTGGAAAGTACACCATTAATCTACAAGTTTCCAATGTGGATAATTATTGTAGTGCTTCCGTAGAACATCCAGTGTATGTTAAACCAAGACCTGTTGCGGCTTTCAGTATGGATACTACCCAAGGTTGTTCGCCTATATTAGTGAAATTTAAAAATAAGAGTATTGGAGCGAATTTCCATTCCTGGAATTATGGCGATGGAACAATTACAAATATCATTGAATCGGATCATTTATTTAAAACGGTATTAAAAGATACATTATTTGAAGTGAAATTAATTGTTGAAAATGCATCTTCCTGTAAAGATACTTTTACATCTAAAGTGCATGTTTTCCCTTTGCCAACAATGAACTTCACCTACACACCTTCGGATCAATGTTATACGCCAATGTATGCGGATTTTACAAATACATCTATTGGAGCGCAATCGTATAAATGGTATTTCCATGATAATATGACTTCGGTAGAATTAAATCCAACAATGGTTTATCAATTACCAGGCAAGTACATTGTTAAATTGGAGGGTGAAAATGAATTTAGATGTATGTCGAGTATTTCTCACGAAGTAATAAAATACCCAAAACCAAAAGCAGATTTTACTTCAGATAAAAAAGATGGCTGCGTTCCTTTGTCAATCTCGTTAACAAATAAGAGTCAAGGAGCAAGTAAGTATAGTTGGGATTTCGGTGACGGGAATGCAAAAAATACGACGGATGCAACTACAATCTATCCGATTGCTGGTAAATATAATGTTAGGCTTATTGTAGAAAATAGTGATAAATGTAAGGATACCTTAATACTTCCAATCGAAGCCTTCCCTGTACCAACACCTAATTTTGTTTTTCAACGATCCGATACTTGCGCAACACCGATGGTGACTAATTTTACAAATACTTCTACAGGTGCTTTATATTATGATTGGGATTTTGATAATGGTTTAGTTGCAACTATTACAAATCCTAAGACCACCTATACGATTCCAAAGGATTATAACGTTAAATTAACTGCTACCAATGAATATAACTGTAGTATATCCATCCAAAAAACGGTTACATTATTACAAAAACCGGCGGCTGAATTTACCACCAATATAAACATAGGTTGTATTCCGTTGGTAATTGATTTTAAAAATACATCCACATTTGGAAAATACTATAGTTGGGAATTTGACGATGGAAACGTATCTAATCAACAAGACACCAAACACATCTTTAAAACTTCCGGACAAGATTCGATTAAAAAATTCCAAGTGAAATTAATCGTAGAGGGTAGCAATGGATGTAAGGATACGATTGAACATGCCATAACAACAATGCCTTTGCCTGTTCCGAATTTTACGTATATGACAACAGATCCTTGTTATAATCCGATGAATGCATATTTCCAGAATAATTCTTTATATGCTAAGAAATATGATTGGCTTTTTGGGAACGGGCAATTATCCACAGAAACAAATCCTGCTGCTAACTATTTGAAAGCTGGGGTATATAATGTGGATTTAATCGCGACAAATAAATTTGAGTGTAAAGATACCATCCGAAAAACGGTGCAAATGAATCAAAAACCTAAAGCACAATTTAGTATGGATAAAGACAAGGGTTGTATTCCTTTGTCAGTGAGCTTTTTAAACGAATCTTTATATGCAAATTATAGCAAATGGAATTTTGACGATGGAAATAATTCCGCAAATACTTCTACAAATAATCTATTTACGAAAGTGGGTGAATTAAACATCGAATTGATTGTAGAAAACACCTTAGGTTGTAAGGATACCGTTAGACATAAATTAACGACTTTCCCAATTCCTGTACCTGCATTTAATTTCACTACAACAGACCCTTGCTACATCCCGATGATTACACAATTTAATAATCAGTCAACAGGTGCGGTTGGGTACGCATGGAATTTTGGGAATAATCAAACCTCTAACTTAGATAACCCTTCCGTGAAATATGATGCTTCAAATGTCTATAAGGTGAAATTGGATGCAATCAATGAATACGCTTGTACAACTTCGGTCTCTAAATTTGTTACAGTGAATAATCGTCCTAAATCCGATTTTTATTCCGATAAAGTGGAAGGATGTATGCCACTAAAGGTAGATTTCACCAATAAGAGTATCGGGTATAAATTCTTAAATTGGAATTTTGGAGATACCAATTATTCTACCGCTGAAAACCCGAATCATGTATTTTTAAAAGATGGTAAATACCAAATTAATTTAGTTACAGAAAATAGCATCGGTTGTAAGGATACAATTGCTAAAACAATTTTAGTACATCCTTTACCAGTCGCTAAATTCTCGATCACTAACTCGGATCCATGCTTCCAACCAATGGAAGTAAAAACGTATAATCAGTCAACTGGCGCAACAAATTATGATTGGGATTTTGGGGATGCAATAACTTCTTTTGAAACACACCCAATTGTCAATTATACGAAGGTAAACAACCATCTAATTGTTTTAAATGCTAAAAATGAATATGGTTGTTTAAGTACAGCGAAACAATTTATTAGAAATTATAATACGCCGAAACTTACACCAAAGGAATTACCTTCCGGTTTTTGTGAATGGGATCAATTGTTCTATTCCATTAATTCATTATTTGTCAATAAGATTACGTGGGACATGGGTAATGGTGCCAAAAAAGAAGGTGGAACCATCAATTATACCTACAAGAAACAAGGAAATTATACGATTACAGTAATAGGAGAGGGTGAAGGTGGATGTGCCGATACAGTTGTGTTGACGCAACAAATTATTGTGCATCCAGATCCTGTAGCAGATTTTAATGCTGAAGGAATCAAAATTGACGATCTATTGAATGGAACGATGGTATTTAAAAATGCATCTAAACAAGCAGATTATTATACATGGTTTTTTGGTGATGGGGATACCTCCAATGTAAATTCTCCTACCCATAAATTCCACCATAGCGGAGATTTTAGTACGACTTTAATTGCGACTAATAGTTATAACTGTGTGGATACAATCACGAAAACAATCCATGTTGATTTCTTTAAAGGACTTTATGTCGCAAATGCTATTTATTTAGGACATCAAGATTTTCAAGTATCACACTTTTTGCCAAAAGGAGTCGGTCTATTTGAATATGAAATAACGATTTATGATGATTGGGGTAATTTAATTTGGCGTTCCACTGCTATCGATGAATATGGACGACCAACGGAAGCATGGGACGGTACCTATAAAGGTGAATATGTACAACAAGATTCGTATGTTTGGAAAGTAAATGCGATTTTTAGAGATAACTCTGTTTGGGAAGGGAAAGAATATCAACCAACTATTTATAAACGAGCAGGGACTGTTACTGTAATTAAATAAAATGAGAAGGATATTAATAATTACTATTTATAATTTGTTTGTTGTCGCAGTTGTTAACGCGCAAGATCCAAATTTTACCTTATTTTACAATAACCCTGCTTACTATAATCCTGCAATGACAGCTATAAATAGAGGGTTTACGTTTAGACTTAATACGCGTAATCAATGGGCGCCTATTCCTGGAAAATTTAACACTACTTCTGCTACATTTGAAGGGGAAATATTAAATAAACTAGGAGTTGGGATTAATGTATTAAGTGATGTAGCAGGAGAAGGTATGCTTCGTACAACAGGCGGTACAATGTCTTATTCCTACTGTCCAATCGAAACAAGTAATCATAAGTTTCAATTTGGGATGTCTGGAGGAATTATGAATCGTTACGTAGATTGGAGTAAGTTAAGTTTTTCAGATCAATACGATGAGGTGCTCGGTAAGATTTATCCAACTAATTTTATTGCTCCTTCATTTAACACAATTACATACATGGATTTAGGCACGGGTGCAGCCTACCAGTTCTATTACGATAGTAAAACAACCAAACAGTTTAAAAAAATATTAGTAAATGTTGGTGGTGCAATGCAGCATTTGAACCGTCCCAAAGATGCTTTCTTTGCTGAAAATAAATACATACCTATTAAAACTGTTATTCATGCAAAAACACAAATTCTATTTGGAATTCTAGTGTATTCCTTTGCTGGTATTTATGAAACGCAAAATAAATTTTCGACAAGAACTATCGGATTTAATCTCCAACATAAATCATCCTTAAATATTGGGATTTGGTCTAGAAGTGGTAATACAATGAATAATCAACGGTTTGAATCGTATATTACCTCAATCGGGTATTTATTACCGGTAAAATCTGTCCATAAATTACGATTTACTTATAGCGTTGATTTTACCTTGACCCAATTAAGAACGTCTTCTTTCGGTTCGCATGAAATTTCTTTAGTTTTCATGATGGATGATAAATATTTATTGAAAGGTTTTCAAGCTAAACGTAAAAGACAAGAAATGTTTAAATGTCCGGATGATTTTAAGGGCTTCAACTAAATAATTATACTTAATTAGCGTTAAATCCATTTTTTTCCAAATTAGATACATGAATAAAATCGTATATTTGTAACTCAAAAAAAGAAAATATGGGATGTTCCAATTGTAGCACGGGTGGTGGAACACCTGGAGGCTGTCAAAATAATGGGACCTGTAGTTCTGGAGGATGCAATAAATTAGGGGTTTTTGATTGGTTGGCAAATATGCAATTACCAGTTGGTCAAAAAGCCTACGATATAGTTGAAGTAAGATTCAAAAATAGTAGAAAAGCATTTTATCGTAACGGTAAAAACTTCTCCTTACAAGTAGGAGATGTGGTTGTGGTAGAAGCAAGCCCTGGACACGATGTTGGGGTAGTATCTATTGTTGGTGAATTAGCCAGAATACAAGTCAAAAAGAAAGTTTCGAATCCGAAAAATTTAGAAACTCCTGCGATTTATAGAATCGCTACACAAGAAGATGTTCAGAAATGGATGCAGTCTAGAGAGCTAGAGAAAGAGGTAATGTACCAATCTAGAACCTTAGCTGTAAATCTAAATCTAGACATGAAAATTTCCGATGTGGAATACCAAGGAGATTTAACGAAAGCAACTTTTTACTATACCTCCGACGATCGCGTAGATTTTCGCCAGTTAATTAAAGACATGGCTGAAAAATTTAAGATTCGAGTTGAAATGCGTCAGATTGGTTCACGCCAAGAAGCATCGCGTTTAGGTGGTATCGGTTCTTGTGGACGTGAATTGTGCTGCTCTACGTGGTTAACCGATTTTAGATCAGTATCCACTTCTGCTGCACGTTACCAACAATTATCTTTAAATCCACAGAAATTAGCTGGTCAATGCGGTAAGTTGAAATGCTGTCTAAACTATGAATTAGATAGTTATTTAGATGCATTAAAAGCTTTTCCTGCTGCGGAAACAAAATTATATACGGAAAAAGGGACTTCTTTTCACGTGAAAACAGATGTGTTCAAACGTTTAATGTTTTTTACGCAAGAAGGTGGCGAATTTGTTGCGCTAACACCAGAACGTGTAAAGGAAATTATGGAGATGAATGCGCGTAAGGAAAAACCGGTATCCTTAAAAGATTTTGCGAAGGTGGAAATCGTTGTCGTAGAACCTGCATACGATAATGTGGTAGGTCAAGATAGTTTGAATCGTTTTGATAATAATTTCAATAAAAAGAAAAATAAAAAACCAAATCGTCCAACTCCAAATGCACAACAAACACCAGTAAAAGCAGTAAAACCGGCAGAAGATAAAACGGAAACTACTACACCACTAGTTCAAGATAAGCAAGCTACAACGCCACAAGGTGATAAGCCTGCTTTTAAAAAGAAAAAACGTAGAAAACCACCTAGAAGAGACGGTGAAAACGTATCTCAAGGTCCTAAAACGGAATCAAATGCGTAATCGAATAATTATTGCTTTAGTAAGTGTGTTACTTTTGTCAGCATGTCAAGAGCAACCCTATTTTCAGCAGTCTTTTTCTTTTAAAAATAATACGTGGGCTAGAAAAAACAGTCCATCGTTTAAAGTGGAAATTAAAGATACTTCAAAAGCGTATAATTTTATCTTAACCTTAAGAAATTCAACAAATTATGCCTACAATAATGTTTGGGTGTATTTAAATTCTAAATCGCCAGATAAAGCATATGCGAGAGAACCTTTTGAAATCAAAATTACAGACGAAAAAGGGCGATGGTTAGGAAAAAAAACAGGATCTATTGTAGAAAATCGATTAGTATTTCGTAACCGAAAACTTGCAAAACCTGGAATATATACCTTTGTTTTCGAACAAGGAATCACCAAAAAGGTGTTGTATAATGTACTTGATTTAGGACTAGAAATTGAAGAAGTTAAACAATAGGTTGTAGTAAAATTACGATAACCTATTGTTTACAATTTCAGTTACAATGCTCGGGTCTAGCAAAGTAGAAACATCTCCTAAATTCTCTAAATCGCCTTCTGCAACCTTACGTAATATCCGACGCATAATTTTACCTGAACGCGTTTTAGGTAATCCACTGACAAATTGAATCTTTTCTGGAAGTGCGATTTTACCAATTTCATTAGTAACCGTTACTAGTATACCTTTTCGTGCTGCTTCTAGGTCATCGATTGCATGTTCGCAAACTACGAATGCGTATATCGATTGACCTTTAATTGGATGTGGGTAACCAACCACTGCTGATTCTATAATGAGCTCATTTTCATTGATAGCATTCTCAATTTCTGCTGTACCAAAACGATGTCCAGATACATTGATTACATCATCGATACGTCCTATAATTCGGTACATACCATCTTTATCGCGTTTTGCACCATCTCCAGTGAAATAGTACCCTTCAAAATTCGAAAAATAAGCTTCTTTACAACGGGCATGATTCCCATAAGTGGTTCGAATAATAGAAGGCCAGGGTGCTTTCATACATAAATATCCTTCTTGCTCATTTTCAGTTATCTCTTCCCCGTCCTGATTTAACAAAACTGGTTGAATCCCCGGCAATGGGTAACCTGCAAATGTTGGTTTTTGTGGTGAAATTCCGCCAATTCCTGAAATCATAATACCACCTGTTTCTGTTTGCCACCAGTTGTCTACTACTGGACATTTCCCTTTTCCTACGTTATCTTGATACCAGTGCCAAGCTTCTTCATTGATCGGTTCTCCAACCGTTCCGATGATTTTTAAAGAACTTAAATCGTATTTCTGAATAGGCGCTTCTCCAAATGCCATCAAGGAACGTATTGCTGTTGGTGCAGTTAAAAATTGAGTGACTTTATATTTGTCTACAATTTCCCAAAACCTACCTGCATCGGGATACGTAGGTATTCCTTCAAACATGACCGTTGTTGCACCACATAATAATGGACCATAAACAATATAGGAATGACCTGTAATCCATCCAATATCTGCGGTACACCAATGAATATCTCCATCTTCATATTGATACACATTCATGAAGGTATATGCGGTATAAACCATGTATCCTCCACAGGTATGTACAACTCCTTTTGGTTTCCCTGTGGAACCAGAAGTATATAATATAAATAAATTGTCTTCACTATCCATTTCTGTAGCTGGACAAAGAATGTCTTGTATTGGAATTAATTCATGCCACCAATAATCACGCTTTACATCCATATAACAGGATGTATTTGTAACATGTAACACTAAAACTTTTTCTACGCTAGTTGTATGAAGTATAGCTTCATCTACAACATCTTTCAGTGACATTTGTTTTGGACCTCTGTTTAATCCATCTGCAGTAATGACAAGTTTAGCTTCTGCATCGATAATTCTGTCCGCTAAAGAAGTTGCAGAAAAGCCAGCAAAAACAACAGAATGTACAGCGCCAATTCGAGCACAAGCAAGTAAAGCAATAGTTAATTCTGGAACCATAGGCAAATAGATGCAAACACGATCTCCTTTACTTACGCCTAACGCTTTTAATCCATTCGCACATTGATTAACAGAATGGTAAAGTTCTTCGTAGGTATAAGTTCGATTGTTGGCGCTAGGGTCATTTGCTTCCCAAATTAATGCTAAAGCGTTTTTTTTGGTAGTTAAATTTCGCTCAAATATGTTTTCAGTAATATTCAATGTTGCACCCTCAAACCAATGTATACTCGGTATTTTAAAATCCCAAGACAAGGTTTTATCCCATTTTTTCTTCCATAAGAATGTAGATGCTACACCATCCCAAAATAAGTCTGGGTTTGTGATACTAAATTCATACTGTTTTTGATATTCTGAAAAAGAGGAAATTTTTAAATTTTTCATAGAAGAATCTTATTTTTCAAAGTGAAAAAGTAGTTTACTAATGCTAATATACAATTTTGTATTCGGACTCCATATTTAATTTACACTTCCCATTTAAATAAAAAGTTTAAATTTGTAGCAGACTTACTATGGTAAAAGACAAAAAAATAGCAGTTATTGGTGGTGGAAGTTGGGCAACTGCGCAAGTTAAAATCCTATGTAATAACCTGAATAAAGTATACTGGTTTGTTCGATCAGAAGAACAAGTGAATCATATCTTACAATTCAAACACAATCCAAAATACCTTCAATCTGTTGAATTTGATACGGAAAAACTCGTAGTTTCTAGTAATTTGGAACAAATTCTAAAAGAAGCACAATACATCATTATTGCTACTCCTTCCGCATTTTTAACAAAATTGTTTGAAAACGTCGATAAATCTTTATTCGAGGGAAAAGTAGTCTTTTCAGCCGTTAAAGGTATTATTCCTGAATTTAATGCAATTCCTGCACGTTTTATTCATAAAACGTTCGATGTTCCTTACCATAAAATCGGGATTATTTGTGGTCCGTGTCATGCAGAAGAAGTTGCATTGGAACGTTTATCGTATCTAACAATTGCTTGTCAGGATGAGTTGATAGCAAGTACAATGGCGCATGCATTAGCATGTCGTTATATTAAAACTACTGTTTCGGATGATCTTTTTGGAACAGAATTTTCAGCGGTACTCAAAAATGTATATGCGGTTGCTTCTGGTATTTGTTCCGGTTTAGGATATGGAGATAATTTTCAATCCGTATTAATCTCGAATGCGATTCAAGAGATCGAAAATTTCATCGATGTCGTTAGTCCAATTCACAGAGATGTTAAATCAAGCGCTTATTTAGGCGATTTATTGGTTACAGCATATTCCAAATTTTCACGAAATCGTTCGTTTGGATTTATGATTGGAAAAGGATATTCCGTGAAAAGTGCGCAATTAGAAATGGAAATGATTGCAGAAGGATATTACGCTGTTAAATGTCTAATGGAAATCAATAAAAAGTTCCAAGTAGAAATGCCAATTATCGAAGCGGTCTATAATATCGTTTACGAAAAAATTTCCCCAACTATCGAAATGCGCATCCTCTCCGATAAGCTATCGTAAAGACGCAATGCTTTGCGTCTCCTGGTAGCAATGCTTTGCTTCTCTTTTTAGCAATGCTTTGCGTCTCCTACTTATAATTCCTTCAATCTCATCACGCTTCATTCGTCACTCATCACTCCAATCTCGTCACTCCAATCTCCTCATTCATCATTATTTGTTCGCCTCTTCGGTTCCTGAGCTTGTCGAAGGACATCTACTCCCTTCCTACCTGAAAATATTTCATCACCGCTTCCCCACCAAAATTTAATTTTATAAAATAGCTCCCAACTCCTAAATTATTAGTCGGAATAACAATTAAATTATTACCGCCAGCAGCTTGAATAGAATTATTAAAAATGGGTTTCCCTAAAATATCAACGATTTCATACTGTACAATTTGTTGGGAATTTAAATGAAATTCTAGTGATAATTCCTCATCAGTAGGATTTGGAAATACAGAAATTTCGCTTGAATTTTTCAATTCGTCGATGCCTAAAAATAATGTTGTTGAAGGACCTGAAGGATATACGTTAATATCATCCAAAAAGAAGTTATTACCACCGCTTCCATCAAATGAAAAACGAATTCTTGTATTTGCGTTCCAATAGGTACTATTTATGTTGGTGACATGAACGGTTGTCCAATCAGAAATCGAAGATGGAGTCCAATCGGAAGTACTTACTAAACTGGATAAATTTGCGCCTGATAATGTTTTTCGAATATTCCAGTTTGAACCACAATCTCCCGACATGGCTACACGTAATACTTCGGAGTTAGTACTGTTTTTTTTACGATATGCATAACGAAAAGTAAGTGTAATTAAACCTTGATTGGTTATTTTAGATAAATCGATAGCATTGGAAGTAAGTTCATCGGTACTTACAGTATTCTCTAAGAAATTCGCTAATTTTAAACAAGAATTATCCGAATAACCTGCACCGGTATAAATTTGAAAACTTTGGTTATTCCCAACGTTTGAACTACTCCAAAAACTTGCATTTGAAAGGGTAGAATAGGATGAAAATGTTTCTATAAATGGCAATATTCTACGATCACTGATCACTTTAACAAAATTAGTTTTAGTAATAGATTTAGAATTTGTTCCATCAGAAACCGTTAATGTGACATTATAATCTCCTTTAGTATTATAGGTTACAGTTGGATTTTGAATCTTTGAACTACTAGGGGTACCTCCTGGAAATGACCAATTCCAAGATACAGGGGAGTTATATGAAGCATCCGTAAAAAAAACTTGACCTCCTTCACATATTTGGGAATTATTACTAGTGAAATCGACTTTACAAATCGACATGGAATTAGCGCCAACTGCGGTTAAATTAGAGGGTGAAATCATCTTATCTCTACCACCAATCGTAGAGAGTAAAGCAGCACGCATACGATCTACTTGCCCTTGGGTAAACATCTTACTACAATACGAGTATTCCATAAAATTTTCCACATTTGCACGTGGACCACAATATTTATCATCTAAATTACATATGCTTTTGTCTCCAATACAATTAGGAGTATCTAAAACATCATCATCCGTGTCACAACTAGAAGCTTCTCCAGGGTTATTGTTTGGTCCCCACGTATGATCTAGATTTAACCAATGCCCAACCTCATGTGTCAAGGCACGGCTAGTAAAAGCACTACCTGTTCCAATACTACCTATATACCTATCTAATATATAAATACCACTTTCCATAGAATTTCCATATCCATATGGTTTATATGCATAACCTGCAGGACCATTTAATCCCGCACTAACAAATATGTTTAAATATTTGTATCCTGTCCATTCTCCTTTGAACACATCGTTACCAGCCTTAATTAAATCTACTTGCTCATGACCATCTGTTGTCGCTGTTGCTGTATATGTGCGAGTAATTCCAGAAAAACAAGTGCCATTAGGAGCTTTCGTAGCTAATACAAATTCGATTTCAACATCTGATGGCATATTTTTAAATTCTGGATGAACATTCGCAGCATCTGAATTTTGCAAACGGAAATCTTTGTTTAATATCGTAATTTGATCTAGTATTTGGGCTCTAGATATATTCTCACTACCATCTGAATGTAGTACATGAAAAACAACTGGAATCTTATAAATAGTCCCTCGTTTTTGTGCTGGATTTTTTAACATTTCCAAAAGCACTTGTTTCTGAATCTTTTGTTCTAATTCATATTGTGCTTTAAATGTTGGATCTTTTAATTGTTCATTTAAATACGTATGTTGACCACATGGTAATAATTGTCCATAATAAACGTTTATAATCAAGGAAAACAAAAGGAATAAGAGAGTCTTTTTCATATAGAATCTAATTTTTTTTAATGAATATAATCACTAATTTAATAGTAGACGTAATTTTAATAAAAGGTTGTTAATTTAGATTAATTTCGAGTATACTAACATTTTTCTTTTCAGAACTTCCGCTTAATATGGAGTAAACACGTTTGAAAGTACTTACATTTGTTAAAAAAACAGTAGAATGGCTAAAGTTGGAATAATTATGGGGAGCAAATCGGATTTACCGATTATGCAAGATGCAGCGCATATTTTGAAAGAATTTGGTGTAGATTACGAAATCAATGTTGTTTCAGCCCATCGTACGCCTGAATTAATGGTGGAATATGCGAAAAACGCACACAAACGTGGTATAAAAGTGATTATAGCAGGTGCAGGTGGAGCAGCGCATTTACCTGGTATGACAGCTTCTCTAACTCCACTTCCTGTGATTGGAGTGCCTATAAAATCTAGTAATTCAATCGATGGTTGGGATAGTATTCTATCAATACTTCAAATGCCAAATGGTATTCCGGTAGCAACAGTTGCCCTAAACGCAGCAAAAAATGCTGGAATTCTTGCTGCAAAAATAATTGCTACAAGCGATGAAAATTTACTTAATACACTTGAAAATTATATGCAATCCTTGAAAGATGCTGTATTAGAAAGTGGAAAGAATCTACATGTTTAATTTCTATCATCAACGTATTTCAATTCATGAAAGTTGCAATCATAAATAAGTCAAATAATGCGCTACCATCCTACGAAACATCTGCTTCAGCAGGTTTGGATATACGCGCTTTTATAGAAGAAAAACTTACTTTAAGTCCTGGTGAACGTAAATTAATTAAAACAGGTCTATTCTTGGAAATTCCAGAAGGGTATGAAGCACAAGTAAGACCTCGTTCTGGATTAGCGCTTAAAAATGGAATCACCGTATTAAATTCTCCAGGTACTATCGACGCAGATTATCGTGGTGAAATAGGTGTAATACTTATTAATCACTCCTCTGAAAATTTCGAAATTAATTCCGGAGATCGTATCGCCCAATTAATATTTGCAAAAGTAGAACAAGCTGTATGGTTTGAAACAGAATCCCTTAATGAAACAGAAAGGGGACAAGGAGGTTTCGGAAGTACTGGAAAAAAATAAAATTATTATGAAAATTATCGTACCTATGGCTGGACGAGGAAGTCGTCTTCGCCCTCATACTTTAACAATACCTAAACCATTAATTCCAGTTGGTGGAAAGCCAATTGTACATAGACTGGTGGAGGATATTGCATCCATCTGTTCAGACAAAATTGATGAAATAGCATTTGTTATTGGTGATTTTGGATCTGAAGTTGAACAAGAATTGATTCAAGTAGCTGAAAAATTAGGTGCTAAAGGCTCTATTCATTACCAAGAACAACCATTAGGAACTGCACATGCTGTTTATTGTGCAAAAGAACTGCTAGAAGGACCTGTAGTGGTTGCCTTTGCAGATACGCTTTTTAAAGCTGATTTTAAATTAGACGCAACAGTAGATGGAATTTTATGGGTTAAACAAATTGAAGATCCTTCCGCATTTGGGGTTATTCAATTAAATGAAAATAACGAAATAATCGATTTCGTTGAGAAACCTCAAACTTTCGTTTCTGATTTAGCAATGATTGGGATCTATTATTTTAAAAATGGAGAAGACCTAAAAAAAGAAATCGAATTTTTACTCGATAATTCTATTATCAAAAGTGGAGAATACCAATTGCCAGATGCACTTCGCCGTTTAACAGAGGCTGGAAATAAATTCAAACCAGGGAAAGTAGAAGAATGGCTGGATTGTGGAAATAAAGAAGTAACCGTGCATACCAACCAACGTGTCCTGGAATATGATTTGGAAAAAGGCAGAGCTACGATAGCGGAAAATGTAATTTCTGAAAATTCTGTAATTATTCCTCCTTGCTATATTGGTGAAAATGTCAAAATTGTAAATTCAATTGTTGGACCTCATGTTTCCATTGGAGAGGGTTCTACCATCGAAAATTCCATCGTTAAAAATACAATTATTCAAAATAAATCTTCAGTCAAAAATGCATTGTTGCAAGATTCAATGATTGGAAACCAAGCGAAATATCAAGGGAATATTGCGGATATTAGTTTAGGAGATTTTTCAACCATCGCTTAATGAAGTATTTTCTACTTTTCCTAGTTGTTGGATTGCTGATGAGTGCATGTGGCACTTCCAATAAAGCAGTGCCACAAAAAATCGCCTTTTCCCCGCGTTACACCGAATTATTTCACGAGGGAGTGAGAACCAAAGAACGAAGACAATATGAAAATGCAATAACTATTTTTGAAGCATGTATATCCCAGAACAAAAATGACGATGCAGCATTTTTTGCTTTATCGGAATTATATGGGTATATCAATCAAAAAGAAAAGTCTATTACAGCGCTTGAAAAAGCGGCAGAATTAGACCCTAAAAATGAGTACTATACACAAGATCTAGCAATAAAATATTTAGCGACAAGTAACTATAAACTTGCAAGTCAAACCTATCAAAAACTGTTAAAAATTAATCCGCGTAATCCAGATTGGTTGATTAATTATTCCGAATGTTTGTTAAAATCAAATAAATTAAAAGAAGCATTCGAAACCATGGAACAATTAGAAATGGCCTTGGGAGAAACTCCAGAGATAGCTGTTGAAAAATATAAAATTAAACGCTATTTACACGAGGATAAAGCAGCTGAACAAATTCTGCTAAAAGCTATCGAGAAATTCCCTTCTGAAAATGAGTTGTTAGCCCAAATGATTGATTTTTATTTTGAGACAAAAAATGATGATGCCGCAATTAAATTATTATTTAAATTATCCAAATCAGATCCAAAAAATGGAAATGTGCATTTAACTTTAGCACAATATTATTTAGAAAGAGGGGATAAGATAAATACCTATGCAGAATTAATATTAGCCTTTCAATGTCCAGAAATTTCCCTACAAACAAAAACTAAATCGATTACTTATTTTCTTGATAAACAAGTTACAATAGACCCGCAAGTACTGACATTAGCGAATCAACTGACTTTGGATCATCCAACCGAAGCAAAGGTTTTTACTTTGTTGGGAGATATTCAAAGTAAAAACGGAAATGACACTTCCGCGTTAGCCGCTTACCACAAGGCAATTGAATTAGATCCAAGCCATTATTCTATTTGGGAGGAAGTGGTTATCATGGAATATGAGTTCCATCAATACCAACAGTTGTTTCTGGATTGTAAAAAAGCAATTGAACTTTTCCCGACGAAAAATAAGTTGTATTTATTAGCTGGTGTTAGTGCAAATCAATTAAAAAAATATACAGAAGCAATCGATTTATTAGAAATTGGCAAAGAATATGCTGGTAAAAATGTAGAGTTAAAAGCAGAATTTTACGCACAATTAGGACAAGCATATTTTAAGAATAAACAACAAGTGGAGGCAAATGAAAGTTATACTAAAGCAATTGAACTCGCCCCAACGAATCAGTTAAATTTGAATAATTACGCATATTATCTCGCAAATGAGAAAATAGAATTGGATAAAGCAGAACGAATGATTAAAGAAGTTTTAACGCTTTCCCCAAATGATTCCCATTTTTTAGATACCTATGGTTGGATACTTTTTCAACAAGGAAAATTTGTACTTGCATTAACGACGTTTCAAGAAGCACAAAAAAACGCACAAAATGAACCGCTTATTTTAGAACATATTGGAGACTGTCAGTTTAAATTAGGGAATAGTAATGAAGCAGTAATATATTGGAAATTAGCATTAGAAAAAGGAGCAAAAAATGCCATTTTACCTAAAAAAATTGAAAAAAAACAGTATTATGAAGCAGTTTTTTAATACATTAATCATCTTGGTGTGTGTATGTGTTGGAATCACTTCATGCGCAAAAAAAATCGTTGGTGAAATTCCATTAATAAAAGTGGAACGTAAAAGAACTGCTGATTTAGTAAGTATAATAGATAGTCTTTCAAAAAAGGCACCCCATACATTTTATTCCAAAATTTCTACTTCCTACAAGGACACCAACCAAGAAGTCTCTTTTAAAACTTCTGTACGAATCATTAACGATAGCGCTATTACTGCAATGATTACCTACGCCGGTATCCCTTTAGTAAATTCAATTATCACGAAAGATTCATTGCAATTCACAAATAAAAAAGAGCGATGTTTTGTGAAAACTAACTTAAAGTTGTTAAAACAAGAATTTGGAGTTGATTTTGACCTGAAAAATATACAAGAATTACTATTGGGTAATCCACTAGGGTATCATCCGCAACAAAAATATTACCAAATACACGACCCATATACCTATATTGTTTCTTCCCATAGAAAAAGAGAAATTAAAAAGATGGAACGTAAGAATTTTGATGATTTTATTTTAAAATATCATTTTACCAATGACAGTTTAGGGATTAAAAAGGTGGAAGTAGAAAACAATAAAGACTCTACGTTTATCGTAATAAATTATAAATCTAAAAAATACGTTGAAAACTATTTGGTGCCACAAGAAGTAGAAATTCATATCTCTACCAAGAAAAACAATATTTTTATTACACTTAACTATGAAAAAATAGAAGTTAATCAAGCACAAGAAATTTATTTTAAGATACCGGAAAATTATGAAGCTTGTAATTAAATTGTTTCTTTTGACCTTATTGATAGGATTACCTATTACTGGTTTTAGTCAAAAAAATAGCGAAAAGCTACGCAAAGAACAAGAGCGTTTAGAAAAAAGCATTACCGTAACCAAAGGCTTACTTAAGAAGGCTAAATCAAATACGGAGGCAACTTTAAGTGAACTGCGTGTTCTGGAAAATCAAGTAAACTACCGGGAAGAGTTATTGAAGAATTTTGATAGCCAAATACGTTCAACGGAACTCAAAATTGACGAAAAAAAACAACAAATTGTTCAACTCGAAGAAAAGCTGGAGCTTTTAGTTTTTCAATACAAACAATTGTTGTTGTATGCATATAAACACAGAAGCAAGGAAGGACAATGGATGTATGTATTCGCTGCAAAAAATTATAATGAAGCGGTAAAAAGAAAAAAATACCTCATTAAAATCGCAGAATTACAACGCAAACAAAAGCAAATCATTTTACAACACCAACGACTTATTTCCAACGAAAAAACAACCTTGGAAAAAGAAAAGCAAAGTAAAATTACTATTGCGGAACAAAAGAAATTAGAAAAAGAAGATTTACTGGTAGACAAAAAAGAACAAGAAAAAAATTACGATAAACTAAAAAAAGCAGAAAACAAACTCGCTGCTGAAATGAAGCTAATTGAAAACAAAAAAATCATTCTAAAACAACGAATTAAAGAGGCGATTAGCACGGAATTAGCAGCAGAAGAAGCAAGAAGAAAAGCAAATGAACGAAAAAACACACAAAAAAATGTTGCAAATAACACGGCCTCCAACACATCGAATGCTAAAGTGACTTCCAGTGATAAAACCAATACAACTGTTTCTTCAACAACGACGGAAACGCCAAAAAGAACAATCACGATTTCTGAAACAAGAGAGGTGGAGTTAAACCAAAGCTTTGAAAGTAACAGAGGAAGATTGCCTTGGCCAGTAGAAAGAGGAACTATTACGGAAGGATATGGCCGTCAACTTCATCCAAAACTAAAAGAAATATATACGAATAATAATGGTGTCGACATAAGTACCCACCGTAATGCAAATGTTCGTTCTGTTTTTGACGGCGAGGTGACTAGTGTACTCTCGATTCCTGGTGCAGGAAAAATTGTGATTATTAAACACGGAAATTATAGAACCGTTTATTCTAATTTACAAGAAGTCTATGTTAGTGTTGGAACGAAAGTTAAAACAAAACAAGCAGTCGGATCACTTTTATCAATTGATGGAGAAGCACTATCGGTGTCTCATTTTGAAATTCACCAAGTCTCGAATGGTCAAATTAACCGAATGAATCCAAGCAGTTGGATAACACGCTAAATAAATTTTTAACTTATTTCCAGATAATTATCGGAACTTAACTCGTCATTCTTAACTCGTTACTCAATATGTTTACAGGAATAATTGAACAATTAGCAACCATCCAAAAAGTGGTTAAAGAAAATGAAAATCTACATATCACTTTAGAGGCAGATTTTGTTAATGAACTTAGAATAGATCAAAGTGTTGCGCATAATGGGATTTGTTTAACAGTAGTGGCTATTGATAATAACTCCTATACAGTTACTGCAATTCAAGAAACAATCCAAAAAACAAACATCAGCTTTTGGGATATAACTTCAAAAGTGAATGTTGAACGTTGTATGCAACTTAACGGTCGATTAGATGGTCACATTGTGCAGGGGCATGTAGATACAAAAGGCGTCTGCACATCTGTCGAAGATCAGGATGGAAGTTGGAAATATACATTTGAATATCAAGCTTCACATGTCACGGTAGATAAAGGTTCTATCACGATAAATGGAGTAAGTTTAACCGTAGTTGATTCAAAAACAGATACGTTTTCTGTTTGTATTATTCCATATACATTCGAACATACTAATTTTCACCAATTAAAAGTGGGTGACCACGTAAATCTAGAATTTGACATTATTGGTAAATATGTTGCGAAATTAATGCTTAAGTAATTTTTAATAAAATTACAGATTGCTTCTCAATACTATTTGTAGCCATATCTCGTTATATTAAGAAATCATTAAACTTTTTGAGTTTATTAGTCAAAAGTTGATTGTTAGAACCATTTTACAATTTTTTTTTGGTTTTATTCAGCGCGTCTAAATAGGTTAAAACACTGTTAATTATAGATATAATGAAGTAAAAGTAAAATAGTCTATTAAAAAAGTAGGAAATTTCTTTTGGTATTTGAACAATAAAAAAGTTTTATGTATGTTTGTAACCATAATTGAAAAAAATTAAAAATTTAAATTAAAATTTAAAAGTGATGAGCACAAAACAAAAGACATCAGGAGGATTTACTTCATTAGTTGCAACAATTACAGTTGCCTTATGTATTTTAATTGGTATTATTTTGTACGTATACGTACTTGGTAATCCAGCAAATTTCGTGGACAATGACCCGTCAGCTGAACCATTAGAAGGTAATTTCTTAGGAATTGCACACAAAGGTGGATTCATCGTACCTTTCTTGATTGCAATGAACTTAATCGTTTTGATTTTCTCTATTGAGCGTTTCATTACTCTAGCAAAAGGAAAAGGAAAAGGAAGAACGGATAAATTCGTAGAAGGTATTCGTGAAAAATTAGATAACAACGAAATCAATGAAGCAATCGAAGCGTGTGATGCACAAAGAGGTTCTTTAGCAAATGTTGTTCGTTCTGGTTTAACAAAATTTGATTCTGTTTCTGCAGATGATACTTTAGATAACGAACAAAAAGTGGAGGCTATCAAGTCTGAATTAGAAGAAGCTACAGCTTTAGAGTTACCAATGCTTTCTAAAAACTTAACTATTCTTTCTACTTCTGCTTCTGTAGCTACCTTAATTGGTTTGATCGGTACAGTATTAGGGATGATCAAAGCCTTCGCTGCAATGGCAGGTGGTGCTCCAGATCCAGCAGAGTTAGCAACAGGTATTTCTGAGGCACTTGTAAATACATTCTTAGGTATCTTAGCTTCTACTTTAGCAATTATTGCGTATAACTTCTTCTCTACTAAAATTGATGCATTAACGTACAGTATGGACGAAGCTAGTCATTCAATTGCTCAAAATTTTAGCGCAAAAACGAAAAAGAAATAAGAATAGTTAGCAATTACTAAAACAACAAACAATGCCTAAAATAAAAGTACCAAAACATTCACCATCGATCGACATGACGCCGATGGTTGACTTGGCATTCTTGCTTGTGACTTTCTTTATGCTTGCTGCTATTCCAAGAGAAACAGATCCAGTTGATGTAACAACTCCTTCAAGTATCAGTGAAAAAATCATTCCTGAAAATAATTTGACGGTGACGATTGATAAAGGTGGACGAGTATTTTTGAATTTAAGTCATTCAGATGCCCGTGCTGAAATGCTGCAAAATATGGCTGGTAAATACAAAGTTGGTCTTACTGCGGAACAAACAGAGAAGTTCACTATTATGACAAGTTTTGGATGTTCTATGAAAGAATTACCGAAATACATTGATATGAAAGGGGAGGAACGTAAAGCATTCCCTACCATTGGTATACCAACAGATTCATTAAAGAATGAACTAAAAGATTGGATTTACTACGGAAATATTGCAGCCTTGAATACTGGTCAAACTAAGTTTTTAGAAGCTGAAATGAAAGGTGACAAACCAAATGCAAATGATTTTAAACCTAAATTCATTTTAAAAGTAGATGGCAAAGCAGCATATTTATATGCGCAAAAAGTTATCGATATTTTTAGAGATTTGAATTTAAATAACTTGAACTTTATTACTGCTGGTGAAAAAGCACCTAAATAAAAATTTACTAAAATGGCAGAAATAGCAGAAGGTGGCGGTGGCCACGACAAAGGCGGCAAGAAAAGACCCAAGAAAGGTTCCACGCGAATTGATATGACACCAATGGTGGATTTAGGTTTCTTGTTACTTACGTTCTTCGTAATGACAACAACCTTTAGTAAACCAAAAGTGATGAGTCTTTCTTATCCAGCTAAAATTGACAAAACAGAGGATGTGAAGCAACCTCCATTAAATAATGGTATTACGTTTCTTCTTTCGAAAGATAAAATTTTCTATTATGTAGGTGAGTTTAATCCGAAAGGTGGTCCTGTTACAACATTAGAAGAAACAAATTTTAGCCCAACAGACGCTAAAGGTATCCGTAAATTGTTAGCAGATAAAAATGCCTTTGTTATTAAACAAAAAGCATTGTTAGATGATCAATTGAAACGTAAACAAATTGCGGACACTACCTACGAAAGATTATTAAATGGTCCTACAGGTTTAAAAACCAAAAAGGAAGCATTAAAAGTGTTAATTAAAACAGATGAAAAAGCAACGTGTGAAAATTTTATCGACTTAGTGGATGAAGTTAAAATAGCACAAATTGGTGTGGTTGCTCCGTTAGAATTAATGAAAAGTGAAGCAGATTTATTAAAAGCTAAACTATAAAAGCGTATGACAGTAGTATTAATCGTTGCTTTACTCGTAGCAGGAATTTCCTTATACGACTATTTCTCGGCGAGAGATTGGCAACAAGTAACTTCTGCAGACCGAAACGAAATCGTTTTTGCAGATAGAAATAAAGAATACGGTGCCTATACTTTGCGTAGAGATTACGACAAACGTATGGTAATAATTTTAGTGAGTTTTATTGCTACGCTAGCACTTTCTTTTGGAATTTTTGCATATGTTAAAAGTATTCCGGAAGAGGTGATTGAAATAAAACCAGTAGATGTTAGTACAATTCCACCAGCAAAACCAGAAGAAGAATTACCACCACCACCACCTGAACCACCAGTTCCAGTGTTGGAGAAATTAACACAATTTCTTCCTCCTGTGATTGTTAACGAAGAAGTGGATGAAGTTCCTCCAATTCAAGAAAATTTAGAAGATAAAAAAATCTCTACCATCAATCAAGAAGGTTCAGATGATTCTTTTAATGCATCGGTTGGTCCAGCGGAAACTGTAGTTGAAGCTCCTAAAGTGGAACAAATCTATGAAGCGGTGGAAGAAGATGCTGAATTTCCTGGTGGTAAACCAAGTGATTTCGTAAGTTCACACTTTAATCCAGATGCAGCAGCAGATGTAGAAGGTAAAATCATTGTACGTTTCGTAGTGGAATTAGATGGTTCTATTTCTAATGTTGATGTCGCTAGAGGATTATCGCCAGAAGCAAATAGAGAAGCAATACGTGTTATTCGTTCAATGCCTCGTTGGAAACCAGGTAAGAATAATGGTAAAGCAGTTCGTTCAAGATTTAGTCTTCCAATCTTAATTGGAGAATAATTTGTAATACATTAATTTCATCCCCAAACAAGCAATTGTTTGGGGATTTTTTTTTCAAAGTTATGAAGTACATTAACGCCTTATTATCTTCAACCACGATTTTGATTTGTTTGGTGCTTGTCTATTTTTTAAGTGCAACCGAATTATTTTCTGATCGTTTAGTTGGTACAAAAAGAATAGTACTTATAGTGCTTTTAACAATCTATGCCGGTTTTAGAATTTATAAAGTATATCGACTAATAAAAAAGTAAGTGTATGAATAAAATGATGTTTTTTGCAAACGTAGTGTTGAGCATTTTTGTGTTATCTGCATGTAATCATCCGCAAAATCCTTTAGCATATCAATCCGAAACACACAGCAGAGGTAAGGCAGTTGTATATATCGAAGAGGCTTTTAAACCTTTGTTTACAACAGGTATTTCAACGTTTGAAGGACAATACCCTAAAGCGAAAATAATACCGAAGTATCTAACGGAAAATGAAATTGTACAAGCAATGTACGATCGTAAAGCAAAAACTATTGTTATTTCTAGAGATTTAGACGAAAAGGAAAAGAACTATTTACGTTCCATCAAAATTGAATTACGTAGTGAAAAAATAGCGGTAGATGCCATTGCATTAATTGTGCATCCTTCTAACAAAGACACGTTAATTACCGTAGATGAATTGAAAGCACTTTTAACAGGTAAAAATACCCGTTGGAGTGCAACTGGAAACGAAATTAAGGTTGTGTACGATAAGCCAAATTCAGCAAATTTTAATTATTTAACGAAATTATGTGGTAATCAAGCAAACAACAAAGCGATTTTTGCAGCAAAATCAAACGAAGAAGTAATCAATTTTGTAAAGAAAAATCCAAATGCGATGGGAATTATTGGCCTGAACTGGATTAGTGACGATGATGATTTTGACACACAAGATTTCTTAAAGGGTATTAAGGTAATGGGAGTAGCTAAAAAAAAGAATACTACTTATTTTCAGCCATATAATGGGTTCATGTACACACAAGAATATCCATTGACGCGTGACATTTGGATGATTAATAAAGGTAGAAGATCAGGTTTACATTCCGGATTTGTTTTATTTATGAAAAATGAAATTGGTCAAACCATTATACAACAGGCTGGATTGGTACCTGCAAATTCTCCTGTAAGATTAATTCAATTTACTGGTCAATAAAACGAAAAATCCATTAAATTTGAGCTATATTTTTTCGGCAAGAAATTTGCCCTAAGCTTTAAAAACAACCGATATGAAATTTAATAAAATCTTTAGTGGTATTCTTCTTGTTGCTACGAGTACTGCATTTGGACAAAATTTACAAAACGCTACAAAAAATACAGATAATGAATTTTTTACTGAGGCGGATAAAGAATTCAGACAATTAATTACAAACGAACCTCTAAATGCAAGTAATTATTTCTATCTAGGGGAAAATTTCTTTGCACAAAAAGAAATTGATTCAGCAATAGTGTATTGGAATAAAGCTTCAGAAAAGGATCCTTTAAATCCATTATCTACAGTTGCGTCTGGTAAAGTTAAATTGATAAAAGGGGATATAAGTGGAGCTAAAGCTTTATTTACGCAAGTATTAACTAAAACAAAGAACAAAAATGCGGAAGTTATCCGTATGATTGCTAAAGCATATTTAAATTCTGATTTCCCGAATACTACGGAAACAATCGCGTTACTAAATCAAGCGGTGAAAGTGGATCCGAAAAATGAATTTAACTTCTTATTACTTGGGGATGCTTATCTTACAAGCGAACCGATCAATCCAAATGAAGCGATTAAGAATTATAATGATGTACTCGATATTAATCCAAAATCACCACGCGGATTGGTACGTATTGGTAAATTGTATACGCGCGTAAATTCCGATTCATCGGCAAATGTAAATTTCGCAAAAGCAATTAGTATTGATCCTACCTATGCTCCTGCATATCGTGAAAATGCAGAGTTATATTTGAAGTATGCAAATAAAGCGAACAAAGCGATCGAAAACTGGAAAAAATATTTAGAATTAAATAATAGTCAAGAGGCCAGATATAGATACATTACTGCACTTTACAAAGGGAAACAGTATACTGAAGTAATTAGCGAAGCAAATAATTTGTTAGCTACTGGTTTTTCGAATTTCTATTTAGATCGTATGTTGACTTTTGCATATGCAGAGACAACGGCAGACAAAGCAAATATTGACAAAGGTATAGCTGCTTCAGATGTATTCTTCAAAAAAGTTCCACAAGACAAAATCAATTTCTTGGATTTTAAATACAGAGGACAATTGTTACAGGCAGCAAACAAAGATTCTTTAGCAGTGTTAGAATACGAAAAGGCAATTGCAAAAGATGAAACTAAAAAAGGCGATTTATTACCAGTTATTGCGAAAGCATATTTAAAAACAAAAAAATATCAAAAAGGGATTGATGTTTTAGAAGAAAAATTAAAAACAGCTGGTTTATCTGCCGCAGAATATTTTGATTTAGGAAAAGCCTACTTTTTTGGACCAAAAAAATATGTGTTAGCAGATAGTGCATTTACGAATGTAATAGCTAAATCACCAACTTTTACATCTGGTTATTATTGGAAAGCACGTTCTATTTATTTTGGAAATTTGAACGATAAGACTTTTGCTGCTAAACCATATTATGAAAAAACTTTTGAGATGATTAAAGCAGAAGAAAGATCAACTTCAGCGAATAAATCCATGGTGTTAGAGTCTTGTAGATATTTAGGAGATTATTATTTTAATTCAACTTCTAAAGACCTAGAAAAAGCAAAATCCTTCTTTGCGATTGTGCAAGAAATAGATCCTGCTGACGCTCAAGCAAAAGCTTTCTTCGCTAAAGTGAAGTAGCAACGTAAGTATGTTCATTTTCAAATTTTCAAATTAAAGAGATGAACATCGAATCGTTTCGGGATTTTTGTCTTTCACTTCCTTTTACGGGTGAGAAAACCCCTTTTGATAACCTTACGCTTGTATTTACAGTGAAAGACAAAATGTTTGCATTGACAAATATGGACCGTTTTGAAAGTGTAAACTTGAAATGTAACCCTGAAAGAGCAATGGAGCTAAGGGAAACATACCCCGCTATAATTCCAGGTTGGCACATGCATAAAAAACATTGGAATACAATAGTGATGGACGGATCGATAGATGATAATTTCTTGAAAGAACTAATCCTACATTCCTATCAATGTGTCATTAATTCTTTACCAAAGAAACTACAATTTTCATTCGATTCTTATAATACACTTGGATGATTAGAATAGAAGATCAAACGTTTAAAGCGGTTGCTAATTTAGAAAAGGCAGAGTATGAAAATTGTCATTTTTTTCAATGTTCATTTAACGAGTTAAACTTAAATAATTTCATTTTTTCAGAATGTATTTTTGAAGTATGCGATTTGAGTAATGTAAAGATTGCAAATACTAGTTTCAAGGATGTTCAATTTATACAATGTAAATTACTAGGATTAAAATTCGAAGAGGTTAATCCCTTTTTATTGAACGTTTCGTTTCATAATTGCACTTTAAATTTTGCATCTTTTTACAAATTAACACTTAAATCAACCTTATTTGAAAATTGTTCTTTGCAAGAAGTTGATTTTAGTGGAACTGATTTATCGGACAGCACCTTTGATAATTGTGATTTTAGTGCTTCTATTTTTGATGGAACGATATTAAAAAACGTCAATTTTATAACTTCCTTTAATTTTTCAATAGACCCAAGTAGAAATCAATTAACAAAGGCTAAATTCTCGAAAGAAAATTGTCTAGGCTTATTGAATCATTTAAAAATTGAAATAAAATAATTTAATCTATAAATAGTTCATAAATTTGAATTGTTTTAGATAAACTATTTTTATGAAATTACGCATCTACATTTTACTTTTTATAGCAGCTATTTGTTTTGTAGTTGCCTATACTTCCATGTCTGATAAGCACAGTAAAAAACAATCCCTACCTATAATAAATCCTATTGATGTTACCAATGAATTAGTGGATTCTACCATACAACGAAAGGGGTATGGACATAAAATTCAATCCTTTGAATTTTTGAATCAATATGGAAATAAGATTTCAGATAAAGATCTTGCTAATTCCGTGTATGTTGTGGAGTATTTTTTTACGACTTGCAGTACTATTTGTCCTAAAATGAATACCCAAATGAAAGTTTTACAAAAGAAATTTAAAGGGGTTGAAAATTTTAAAATATTGAGTTTTACGGTGCAACCTGAAATAGATTCTGTGCCAATTTTAAAAAAATATGCGGAAGAATATGGTGCAGAAAATGGACAATGGCATTTTTTGACTGGAAATAAGAAAGAAATATATACACTTGCTAGAAAATCTTTTTTTCTGTTGAAGCCTGTTGAAGCACAAAATTTAGGGGATGCAAACAGTGATTTCATACATACCAATAATTTTGTGTTAATCGATAAAAATAAACGTATTCGTGGTTATTACGATGGTACTTCTGCAAAAGAAGTAGAAAAATTAGCCAGAGATATTCAAAAATTGTTGTAGTAAATTTTCTATTTGTCTATTAACATTTGATATATCATAAATTAATTTCATTCAGCAGTTTATCCTTCTTAAATCTTCTATTTTTGACAAAAAATAATTAGTATGTCAAAAGTAAAAACAAATTATAGCGCATTATTTACCTTAATAACAGTTTTCTTTTTTTGGGGTTTCATCGCAGCGGGAAATAGTATTTTCATTCCTTTTTGTAAACATTTTTTTAAGTTAGACCAGTTTCAAAGTCAGTTAATTGATTTTGCTTTCTATTTCGCCTATTATATTGGAGCATTAATTTTATTTGCGATTGGCTCAAACAAAGGGATTAATCCAGTTGGAAAGTGGGGGTATAAGAAAAGTATCATTTATGGCTTACTTTTTTCTTCGCTCGGAGCAGGAGCAATGATAATTTCCGTTTATTTCAACGTATTTATTGGAATGCTTTTCGGTTTGTTTGTTGTGGCATTAGGATTTTCATTACAGCAGACTTCCGCGAATCCGTTTATGATTTCGCTAGGAGATGAAAGTACTGGCGCAAATCGGATTAGTTTAGGTGGAGGAATAAATAGTTTAGGTACAACCATTGGGCCTTTAGTCGTAGCGCTTGCATTGTTTGGAAGTGTTGCGGTGAGTGACAACCAAATTCAACATTTGAGTTTAGATAAAGTAATTATTTTATATATATGTGTTGGATTACTTTTTGTTGGAATTGCAACGTTGTTCTCATTTTCAAAAAAATTACCAGCAGGAATTAATGAAGAAAAAACAGAAAACTCGAACAAAGCATTAAGGGCTTTATTGATAATTACGGGTTTATTGATTTTTTGTTTTGCACCGGTTTTTAATAGTTATAGAAGTTCTCAAGCAAAAGAAATACTTCGAAAAAGTGAAATTATTAAGGCAGAGGAAAGTTTAGTTTCGAATTCAAAAGTCATAAAAGTACTTGAACAAGAAATGTTAGATTTAAAGATACCTTTAGAACAAGAACGCATGTTTTGGCTTTCAATGGGTTTACTTGTAATTGTTGGGGGACTACTACTTGCTTTTAGAAGTGCGAAAAAAAATAGTGCTGGTTGGGGTGCAATGCAATACCCGCAATTAATTTTAGGCATGTTGGCTATATTTATTTATGTTGGTGTAGAAGTTGCGGTTGGTAGTAATTTGGCAGAATTATTAAAACAAAAAGAATTTGGCTCCTACAGTTCTTCTAACATTGCTCCTTTTATTGCGCTTTATTGGGGGAGTTTAATGATAGGAAGATGGGCAAGTGCCATTCATGCTTTTGACTTGAAAGAATCCATTAAAAATAGTTTAACGATTGCCATACCAATAGTTGCTTTCATGCTTGTTTTATTTCTTACCCATTTAGCTGGTCATTCTGTTTCCCAACTCTATTTCTATGTGGTTTGTGTTTTTATTCAGATTATTGGGTTTTATATTGGTAAAAATAAACCTGCAAAAACATTGTTGATATTCAGTTTACTAGGAGTGATTGCAGTGTCAATTGGACTCACAACTACTGGTTTGGTAGCGATTTATGCTTTTTTAAGTGTTGGTTTATTTTGTTCAATTATGTGGCCATGTATTTTTTCATTGTCCCTTGGAGGTTTAGGAAAATACCAAGCACAAGGTTCTGCATTTTTAATTATGATGATACTTGGTGGAGCAATAATCCCTCCCTTACAAGGTAAATTAAGCGATCTTATCGGAATCCAAAAATCCTTTGTAATTGGAGGTTTATGTTTTGTGTATCTTGCTGTTTTTGCAATTGTTGTAAGTAGAATATTAAAAAAACAAAATATCGATTTAGAATAAGTTTATTTAAAATCAATCTAAATAACATTTATTCGGATTTTGTCTTTAAGTAAGCATTAAATTTGTCGTGAATATTCAACCATTTTCTAACTAATTATGAGTAAATCTGTACTATTAAAATCCTCTCTAGCCAAAAAATATTGGATGGCTGCAACGGGGTTGTTCCTTTGCCTTTTCTTGGTGGGACACTTACTAGGTAACCTTCAATTGATTACGCATACTGGCGAGTCAGGAAGAAGAGCTTTTAATGAGTATGCCTATTTTATGGCACATAATCCTTTCATTAAGGTAATGTCTTGGATGACATACATTTCAATACTTTTCCATATTATTGATGGTGTATTATTGACTATTGAAAATAAGAAAGCACGTCCGATTGGATATGCACATGCTGCAGGAACAAAAAGTTCTACATGGTCTTCTAGAAACATGGCTTTATTAGGAAGTTTGATTCTAGTTTTCATTGTGATGCATGGAGCTCATTTTTGGTATAAAGCGAAAGTGAAGCATGATATGTTGTTACACAAAGTAGTTGTACAATCTCCAAACGGTCCTGAAAAGTCTGAATTGTATGTTACAACTTCTGGAAGCTATTTGCCAGTTCAAGGAGTAAAAATCAAAAACCACACTGAATTTTACGAACCAAGTGTAGATATAAAATTAGGGGAGGGTTACAAAGATTTACATTCCGTAGTAATGGCATTTTTCTCTGGAAAAGAAACAAATGGTGTTCCTGGTAACGACAACGCATTATTAGCTGTCGTTTTCTATGTTATTTCAATGGTTGTTTTCGCATTTCACTTAATGCATGGTTTTTCATCCGCTTTCCAATCATTGGGTTTAAGACATCCAAAATATACGGAAACAATTAAAAATATAGGAAATGGATTTGCAATTTTAATCCCCCTACTTTTTGCTATTATTCCAGTAATTATTTGGAAATTGAACAATTAATCGAATTAAAATATACTACTATGTCAATATTAGATTCAAAAATACCAGCAGGTAATATTTCAGATAAATGGACTGACTACAAAAATCATTTGAAGTTAGTTGCTCCAAATAATAGACCTAAAATCGATATCATTGTTGTTGGTACTGGTTTAGCAGGATCATCTGCCGCAGCATCTTTAGGTGAAATGGGTTACAATGTGAAAGCTTTTTGTTTTCAAGATTCACCACGTCGTGCTCACTCGATTGCTGCACAAGGGGGTATAAATGCTGCTAAAAACTATCAAAATGATGGTGACTCGGTTTATCGTTTATTCTACGATACAATCAAGGGTGGGGATTATCGCTCACGTGAAGCAAACGTACATCGTTTAGCAGAAGTTTCAACGAGTATTATTGACCAATGTGTTGCTCAAGGTGTTCCTTTTGCACGTGAATACGGAGGTTTATTAGATAACAGATCTTTTGGTGGTACGCAAGTACAACGTACTTTTTATGCTGCTGGACAAACAGGTCAACAACTACTTTTGGGGGCATATTCTGCTTTATCGAGACAAATTGGTTTAGGACGTGTGAAAATGTACAACCGACACGAAATGTTAGAAATCGTTAAGGTGGATGGAAAAGCACGTGGAATTATTGCACGTAACTTAGTAACTGGAGAATTAGAAAGACATTCTGCACATGCAGTAGTTTTAGCGACAGGAGGTTATGGTAACGTATATTTCCTTTCAACAAACGCAATGGGAAGTAACGTAACAGCAGCTTGGAAAGCACATAAGCAAGGTGCCTTTTTTGCTAACCCTTGTTATGTTCAAATTCACCCAACATGTATTCCTGTTCATGGAACCAATCAGGCAAAATTAACATTGATGTCTGAATCATTACGTAATTCAGGACGTATTTGGGTACCTAAGAAAAAAGAAGATGCAGAAGCGATTCGTGCCGGAAAATTAAAACCAACACAAATTGCTGAAGAGGATAGAGATTATTATTTGGAAAGAAAATATCCATCTTTTGGAAATTTAGCTCCTAGAGATATTTCTTCAAGAGCAGCCAAAGAAGTTTGCGATGAAGGTAGAGGAATTGAAGCGAATGATACGAATGAAGGTGTTTATTTAGATTTTTCTTCTGAAGTTCAAAACAAAGGAAAGCAAGCAGCTTTTGCGCAAGGTAATCATAATCCTACCCCTGAACAAATTACGGAATTAGGTAAAAAATGGTTGAAAGAGAAATATGGAAACTTGTTTACGATGTATCAAAAGATCACAGATGAGAATCCGTATGAAACTCCAATGAAAATTTATCCAGCAGTTCACTATACAATGGGTGGTGTTTGGGTAGATTACAACTTACAATCTACTATTCCTGGATGTTTTGTGACAGGAGAGGCTAACTTCTCTGACCACGGAGCGAATCGTTTAGGTGCTTCTGCATTGATGCAAGGATTGGCAGATGGATATTTCGTATTACCATACACGATTTCTGATTACTTAGCGGATGAAATTAAAACAGGAAGAATTAAAACAGATTCTACTGAATTCGAGGTAGCTGAAAATAATGTGAAATCTCAAATTGATAAATTTTTGTCTAATAACGGTACAAAATCGGTTGACTTTTTCCACAAAAAATTAGGTTTAATTATGTGGAATAAAGTTGGTATGGGTCGAAATGCTGCAGGTCTACAAGAAGCTATCAATGAGATTGAGCAATTGAAAAAAGATTTTTATAGTGATGTATATGTTCCAGGAAGTTCTGATGAGTTAAATCCGCAATTAGAAAAAGCACTTAGAGTTGCAGACTTAATAGATTTAGGACAATTAATGGCGATCGATGCATTGCAACGTAAAGAATCTTGTGGTGGACATTTCCGTGAAGAGTTCCAAGATGCAGAAGGAGAAACATTACGTGACGATGTAAACTTCTCTTTTGTTGGAGCATGGGAATATAAAGGTGACGATATCAAACAGGAGCAATTACACAAAGATGAACTTAAATATGAGTTTATAAAAATTGCTGCAAGAAACTATAAATAGTAAATAGCCAATAGTAGTTAGGAAATAGATTTAAAATACATGATTGCAATTAGTTCATATAGAGAATTATTAATTTGGCAAAATGGAATGGATATAACTGAAAAAGTATACCAATTGACCAAAAGTTTTCCAATGGAAGAGCAAAATGGATTAACAAGTCAAATTAAAAGAAGTTCTATTTCTATTCCAAGTAACATTGCGGAAGGCTATGGTAGAAATTCCACCAAAAGCTATCTGCATTTTACTAAAATAGCACGAGGATCCTTATTTGAATTAGAAACTCAACTACTATTAGCTAATAAATTAAATTTTATTAAAAACGAAGAGGATTATACTACGATTATGTATTTAATAACAGAAGAATCAAAAATGATTTCCTCTTTTATTAAAAAATTAAGTGTAAAATCTATAGAATTAATTAATTAATATTCTTTTAGTTAAAAGGACTATTTCCTAATTCCTAAAAGCTAATAACTAAATAAAATATGGCTGCAAAATCAATAAATATTACTTTAAAAATCTGGAGACAGAAAAATTGTAATGCTAAAGGTCAAATGGAAACATATACGTTAAACGATGTTTCTACTGCAAGTTCTTTTTTAGAAATGCTTGACCAATTAAACGAGCAATTAATTAATGAGAAAAAAGAACCAGTAGCTTTTGATCACGATTGTCGTGAAGGAATATGTGGAATGTGTTCTTTATACATCAATGGACGTGCACATGGACCAGATACAGGTACAACCACATGTCAATTGCATATGCGTAAGTTCAACGATGGTGATACAATTTATGTTGAACCTTGGAGATCTGCCGCATTCCCTGTAGTAAAAGATTTAATAGTGGATAGAAGTGCATTTGATCGTATTCAACAAGCTGGTGGATTCGTATCTGTAAACACTTCTGGAAGAACGATGGATGCAAATGCTATTCCAATTCCGAAAGAGGATGCAGACAAAGCGTTTGAAGCCGCAGCTTGTATTGGATGTGGTGCATGTGTTGCAACGTGTAAAAATGGTTCTGCAATGCTATTCGTTGGCGCTAAAGTATCCCAATATGCTTTATTGCCTCAAGGTAGAGTGGAAGCAACACAACGTGCTTTAAACATGGTGCGTCAAATGGATGAAGAAGGATTTGGTAACTGTACAAATACCGGAGCATGTGAAATTGAATGTCCAAAAGGAATTTCATTAGACAATATTGCTAGATTAAATAGAGAGTTTTTAAAGGCTTCTTTAGTATCAAATAAATAATTTACGGTTATCGTAGGATTAACGGCACCGTATAATTACGGTGCCTTTTTTGTTGTATCCAACTTAATATTATGAAGAAAGGCACGAAGATGTTTAGTATATGGAATGAAAAATGTCCAATTTGTCACGAAGGAAATGCTTTTCTTACTCCTGCAAAATATGATTTAAAAAATTTTCATAAAATGCCAGAAAGATGTCCCCATTGTAAGCATAAATTTGAAATCGAGGGTGGCTTTTGGCAAGGTGCCATGTATGTTAGTTATGGTTTAACCGTTGCAATTTCGATAACAACATTTTTATTGACTTACATTATTTATCCCGAAACGGGTGCCTGGTATTATATTTTATTTATTTCTATAGTATCTTTGTTTTTTGCACCACTAAATTATCGATGGAGCAGAATGATATGGATGAATATGTTTTCTTCGTTTAACCCTCAAAAAAACGCATTAAAATGTCAAAATTTCGAGAAATAATTCAATCTGAAATACCAACTTTAGTTGATTTTTATGCAACATGGTGTGGTCCTTGTCAACAAATGCATCCAATTCTAGATAAATTAAAAGATAAAATGGGTAGTGCTGTTCGTGTCGTTAAAATTGATGTAGATAAAAACCAAGAGGTAGCTGCTACATTTAAAATTCGAAGTGTACCAACCTTACTTTTATTTAAAAAAGGAGAAATTCTTTGGCGACAAGCTGGAGGGATGGATGTTAAGGCATTAGAACAAAAAATTAAAAACGCACTATAAAAAAAATTAAATAGCATGGCAAGAGTATTAACAGGGGTTCAAAGTACAGGACGACCACATTTAGGAAATTTGTTAGGAGCCATTAGACCAGCAATTGAAATGGCTAATAATCCTGCAAATGAAGCTTTTTTGTTTATAGCAGATATGCATTCATTGACACAAATAAAAGATCCTGTAGAATTACATGCCAATACACAAGAGACTGCTGCTGCATGGTTAGCTTTTGGTCTAGATCCGAATAAAACATTTTTTTATCGTCAAAGCGATGTTCCAGAAACAGCTGAATTGACGTGGTATTTGATGTGTCATTTCCCTTTTCAACGTCTAAACTTGGCGCATAGTTTTAAAGATAAAGCAGATCGTTTAGAAGATGTAAATGCAGGTTTATTTAATTATCCAATGTTAATGGCTGCAGATATTTTATTGTATGATGCAGAGATTGTACCAGTTGGAAAAGATCAATTGCAACATTTAGAATTTACGCGTGATGTTGCTGCGCGTTTTAATCATAAAATGGGGGAAGTATTTGTAATCCCAAAAGAAGATTTACAACAAGATACGCAACTTATTCCTGGAATTGACGGTCAAAAAATGAGTAAATCCCGCAACAATTATATCGACATATTTCTTCCAGAAAAAGAGTTGAAAAAGCAAATAATGAAGATAGTTACGGATACAAAAGGATTGGATGATGAAAAAGACCCAAGTACTTGTAATGTTTTTCAATTGTATAAATTAATTGCATCTGCAGACCAACGTGCCCAAATGGAACTAAATTATAAAACAAAGGGTTATGGTTATGGACATGCAAAATCTGAATTGTTACAATTAGTGCTTACACATTTTGCTAAAGAGCGAGAATTATTTAATTATTACCAAGAAAATCCATCTAAAATAGATGAAATTTTGGCCGAAGGAGCAAAAAAAGCACGCACAATAGCAAAATTAACATTAAATAGAGCGCGAAAAGCAATCGGATTTTATCCGAATTAATCCTTTACTTTTTAGTAAGTGTTACTTCCGCAATCTTGCTCCAATTTTTCCCTGTTAAATACAATTTATTTGTGTTTTTATTATAAGCAATTCCATTGAGAACTTCTCCTTGGCCTCTTGCTTGGCTAACAACATTTGAACAATCGATAACTTTTTCTACTTTACCAAGGATTGGGTCTATCACTAAGATGTAATTTTCCTGCCATACATTTGCATAAATTTTACCGTCTAGAAATTCTAACTCATTTAGATTTATTTTTGGCCCGATATTATCATAGATTTCGATGGTTTTAGTAATCTCAAACGTATTTGGATTTCTAAAATAAATTCTTTCGGAACCATCTGACATAATAATATTCTTTCCATCATTGCAAAGTCCCCAGCCTTCACCAACATAATTAATTGTTTTTTCAAGTGCTAGTGTATTCGCATCATAGATAAAACACTTTTGTTCTTTCCATGTAATTTCATATACTTTATCTTGAAATATGGTGATACCTTCTCCGAAACATGTTGCTTCGATAGTTACAGATTTCTTTGCATTTCCTGAAGAAAGTTCCGTTTTCATGACTTTACTTTCACCATATTGACCAGTTCCTTCGAATAATTCGTTTTGGTAAAATTCTAATCCTTGGGTAAAATTAACCGTGTTGTGAGGTGTAAGTGAAATAACTTTTGCATTAAAAATTTGTGGTTTAATATCTGATAAAACCCGAATTAATCTACTCTCTTCTGCAACAAGTTTATTTTTTGAAAAAATATTTAATTTAATTTCATGAGCTCCTAAAGGTAATTCGATCGATTTTAATTCAAATTCTACTTTACCAGAAGGTGAGTTCCATGTTTGTATTAGATTGTCAGCAATCACCAATTCGATTTTGGAAACTGTATTGTTTTTGATAGAAAAACTTAATTTTTTAGTAGTTCCATGTTTTAACGTAACATTGTCTGCGAAATTGAAATTTGCTAATATTATTTCAGTTTCTTGAGTAGGTACTTTTGGCTCAAAATTATCTATTAATGGTATTATAAAATAGGCACCTAAAAGTAGTATTAGGATAACTATAATTGAAATACGTCTTGCTTTTGACATGTTTTTATCTAATTAGATTTTGTACTTTTTCTGCGTCAATAGTTCCATGAGAATCTGTAAATACGACGGTTTTGTTATTTGTAACAATTATTTGTGGCGATTGATGTTCTACCTTGCTAAGTTCGGCTAAAAGATTGGAAACATCACGATTTGCAATTAAGTCTATAAAAAATAGTTGGGTATCATCCGAAACCCAGTTACGTTCAAAAGCACGAAGCGCCATCGATGAAATACTACATCGTGTACTATGTTTAAAAAAAACAGCAGGTTTTTCTAAGGAATTCTCCCAAATATCATGAAGATCATCGATAGAATTTATTTCTTTCCAGTTAAGTCCCATATTAAATTGAAGGTGTAAATTGTTTTAAAAAACGAACATCATTTTCAGAATATAAACGAAGATCATTCACTTTATATTTTAACTGCGTAATTCGTTCTATTCCCATTCCAAAAGCATATCCTGTATAGGTATTTGAATCAATCCCTGCTGCTTCTAAGACATTAGGGTCTACCATTCCACAACCTAAAATTTCTAACCATCCAGTGTATTTACAAACATTACATCCTTTCGCATTGCAAATGGTGCAAGAGATATCTACTTCTGCACTTGGCTCTGTAAATGGGAAATAGGATGGACGTAAACGGATTTGCGCTTTTTCACCAAACATTTCTTTTGCAAAGTATAAAAGCGTTTGTTTTAAATCTGCAAAAGAGACATTTTTGTCAATATATAATCCTTCTACCTGGTGGAAAAAACAATGCGCTCTTGCGGATATTGCCTCGTTTCTATATACTCTTCCAGGCGAAATTGTTCGAATTGGTGGTTTTTGATTTTCCATAACTCTCACTTGTACGGAGGAAGTATGTGTACGTAAGGCTATTTCGTTTTCTCCTTTTTCGATGAAAAAAGTATCTTGCATATCTCTAGCAGGGTGTTCCGGTGGGAAATTTAATGCTGAAAAATTATGCCAATCATCTTCAATTTCAGGTCCTTCAGAAACAACAAATCCAATTCTATTAAATATCTCTATAATTTCTCTTCTAACTAACGAAATAGGGTGGTGCGAACCTACTGTGAAATTTTCTCCGGGTCTTGAAAAATCGATTGATTCTTTGCTAGTTGTGTTGTTATCTAAATTTTCTTTAAACGTAGCATATTTTTCTTCTGCTTGAATACGTAAATCATTTAATTCTTTTCCAATCGATTTTTTTTCTTCATTTGGCACTGATTTTAGCTCTCCAAATAAACTTTTTATCTCACTTTTAGACCCTAAAAATTGAATACGGAATGTTTCAAGTTGAATGCTGTCATTGATTTCAAAAGTGTTGATTTGTAGTGAAATATTCGCTATTTTATTTTTCATACGTTTTTGAATTGAAAAAGTAATATTTTCTTTTTTTGTATTTCAAAGTTACATAAATCTCTATTTGTATACGAACAATTTTAATATTTTACGATTGATTTTTTACGCAACGTAAAATTTATATGTAACTTTGGATACTTAGTTCTAATTTTAGTTTTAGATGAATCGTTTATTAAGACCTTTTTTATTAACGCTTTTAGCGTTATTTGTTTTAAATTTAACTAGTTGTGAAAAACCTCAATCTTTAGTTAAGGTTTTTGTTCGCGATGCTAGTGGGAATTTGGTAGGAGATGTAGAAGTGAAGATAATTTCAAGCACCAATTCGGATCCTGCAACAGCAAAACATAGTGATAAACTAAGAACAAATACTTCTGGTTTTTGCACCTTTAATTTAGATACTTTTTTTGCTTCTCAAATTGCAACTTCTAGAGATGGGTATTTTGATATCGTTGTTGATAAAGATCAATTCTCTGGATTAGGGACTGTGCGTGCAACATATCAAACAACGCAAGTACAGACTGTTAAGTTTTCAATAACTAACTAAATATATAACGAATGAAAAAGATAGTTTTCTCTTTAATTTTAGTTTTAGCAACTTTAATATTTACAAATTGTCATAAAATTGAACCAACTAAAACTGTGGTAACAGCATTAAATGAATCAAAAGTTCCATTGTCTAACGTGAAAATTACTATTCGCGCACAATCTACGCAAGGTACACCAGCAAATGGAAGTCTTGCAGATAGTGGAGTGACCAATGGTAGTGGACAAGTTGCTTTTGATTTTTCTAGTATATATAAAGATGGACAAGCTGGTGTAGCTGTCCTAGATATCAAAGGAGAGATTGTTATTGGAGGAGTTGAATACGAGGGCTTCTCGTATGTTCAATTAGAGACAGGTGTTACTAAACCAGCAACTATTATTATTCGCAAAAAAATAATCGAAACGACACCATAGTATACTTAAATAGATATTATTTTATCCTCTTTTATTAAATTTTTCCCCATCATTTTTCGTAATAATTGAATTAAGGCAACTACGTCTTTTTCACAATATACTTTGATTCTTTCCAGGTTTTTTTCTTCGTAAAAAACGCGCGCAACATCTTCCCCTGAAATATCGTCTTTTGGTGTTGGTATTTGAAAAATATGACATAAAAGCGCTAGTGAAGTGTAGGCTTTATAATCTCCAAATTTCCATAATTCCATTGTGTCTAGGTGATTAATTTCCCAAGGTTTTTTCCCTGCGATATCTAATATAGCAGGAAGTGTAATACCATGTATCAAAAGTCGACGACAGATGTATGGAAAATCAAACTCTTTTGCATTGTGTCCACACAAAATAGCGAATTTGTAATTCTCTTCCAGCAGGTTTACAAATTCGCGTAATAGCGTTTCTTCATCCGTATTGTAAAAGGACTTTAAACGTATTTGTTCTCCCAAACTTCCTTCATGTATATAACCTACTGATATACATATAATTTTACCGAATTCAGCGTAAATACCGGCTCTATCATACAAATCTTCCGCTGTATGGGTATTGTCTTTTTGTAAAAACTTTGTTTTTTGACTATAAAGTTGTTTTGTTTTTTCATCCAAATCTGTAAAAGTTGGAAATTGTGGAACTGTTTCGATGTCTAAAAACAGAATTTTATTGAGGGCAATTTTTTGTAACATAGTGTATTTTTGTCTATCTAAATTAGTAAAAAATGAACTAACAAGAAAGAATTGGTATAATTATCTTTCTATTATTAATATATTTGTTACACTAACTAATAAGTTTATGCGTAGAATACTATTTTTTGCAACATTGTTATCAATACTGTTTAATACAGCTTGTTCGGATAGCAACGATATTTCAAGTTTAAAAGCGAAAGGAAATGCTAGATACGGTGGTGTTTTCAGGTTTATGTCCGCTGAAAAAATCACAACATTATTACCAATGTCTTCTTCCAGTATTTACAACCAACGGGTAGGAAGTCAAATCTTTGAAACCTTATTAAAAGTGGACCCTATATCGAATGAAATTGTACCAAGTGTAGCTGAAAGTTTTACGCTTAATCAAGATGCAACCAAGTTCACGTTCAAAATTCGCAAAGGTATTTTCTTTCATGATAATGCTTGTTTTGATGGGGGTAAAGGAAGAGAATTGACAGCACATGATGTTAAAAACACATTGGAGTTTGCTTGTAGTAAGGCGGTTGATAATGAAGTTTATTGGTTACTAATCTCTAAAATTAAAGGGGCAAAATCGTATTATGCAAATTCTCAAAAGGGTGTTGCTCCAAAAAATTTAAATTCAATCAAAGTAATCGATAATAATACTTTAAGTATCGATTTAGCGTATTCTTTTGTTGGTTTTGATAAACTGTTAGTGCATTATAGTTTAGGTATTTTCCCGAAAGAGGCTTTTGAAAAATATGGGGCTGATCTAGGTAAACATCCAGTAGGTACAGGTGCTTTTCTTTTAGAAGAATGGACAACAGACAAAATTACACTAGGAAGAAATCCAAACTATTGGGAGAAAGATGATTTAGGAAATCAATTACCTTTTTTAGCAAATATTGAAATAAGTTATTCGAAAGATAAAAAGGCTGAGTTAATTGCATTCCGAAATAAATCGATTGATTTAGTGATGGATATACCAGTTGATCAGATAGAAAATATGTTAGGCGATTTAAATACTGCTATGGATGGTAAAACGGTAAAACATAAAATTGATATAAGAGAGGCTTTGGGTTCTGCTTATTATGGTTTTGCCAATACATCAGAACCTTTTAATAATATGGATGTAAGAAAAGCATTCAATTTAGCAATTGATCGTATTTATTTAATTGAAAACACATTACAAGGAGAAGGTAATCCATCGATTTATGGGTTCGTTCCACAAATATTGGATTACAATGATTCGTTGGTTAAAGGTTTTTCATTCAATGTTGAAGCCGCAAAGCAGTTGTTAGCGAAGGCAGGTTTTCCAAATGGTGCAGGTTTTCCAACAGTAAAATTATTTGTAAATGCGAAAGTTGGGACTGCACCTTATAAGGCAGCTGTTGGAGTTTGCAAGCAATTAAAAAAGAATTTAAATGTTAATGTTACCTTGAATTTATGTTCGATTGAAGATCGGGATAAAGCAATTCAGTCAGGTGAAGCAAAAATGTGGCGAGGTGGTTGGATAGCTGATTACCCGGATCCAGAGAATTTTTTAAATCTTTTCTTTAGTGAAAACATTTCGAATACTTCTGTTATTTCGAATCCATTTAAATATTCCAGTAAAGTCTTTGATGCAAATTTCACCAAAGCTATGCGTGAGCGCAACCCAAATACAAGACGAAATTTGTTTGTAAAATGTGATCAACAAATCATCGATGATGCGGTTGTTATGCCTCTGTTTCATCAGGATTTTATGACCATGGTGAATTTTAGGATTAAAAACTTTGTAACTAATCCTACAGAAATCATCGACTTTTCACGCATGTTTATTCGTGAACCAAAAGATTAATTTAATCGTTTTAGCGAGATTTTAAAGGTTAAAATGTAAGGATACATTAGAAATAATTAGAGCTGCAATCATTGTGGCTCTAATTGTTTAATGATGTAACCATTTATTTGCTTTATAGCACAAATAACTTGTTCCTGCGCCTATTATCGCTCCAACAAGAACATCCGAAGGATAGTGGACGCCTAAATACATTCTAGTATATCCAACGGAGCCAGCCCAAAGCATAGAAGGTGCGATTACATACCATTTTGGAAATTCTAAACTTAGCGATGTAGCAACTGAAAACGCTGCGCTTGTATGTCCGGAAGGAAAAGACAATGATCCAGCTGTTGCATGTTTGAAAATATCGTTTGGATAGGTTTTGAATGGGCGTTCTCGATTAAAAGCAAATTTCAGCGATGTTGTAATTATTCCAGTAAATAATTCCGAAGAGGCAATCGTATAAAATTTTTGACGTGTAATGGAATCTTTTTTAAATAACGAATAGGCTAAAATTCCAGCTGGAACAGCTATCATAATTGGAGTTACGCTGTTTGTAATAACAGATTGTACTTTACCTCCCCTTTCTGTGTATGAACTATTTATTTGTTTTAATAAGGTATAATCTATGTTTTGTGCTTTAGCTTGCACGAAAAATAGAAGCAATAAAAGACAACTATAAATTATTTTCTGCATTATTATCGGAATGAAGGTGAATAGTTCTATGTGGATAAGGTATAACAATTTTATATTCTCTGAATAAACGATTTATTTCCATGCGCACCTCTGACTTGTAATTACTAATATCCCACGTGTTTTCTACCCAAAATAAAAGTTCCATTTCCAATCCATTCTCACCAAAATTCCGAAGTCTTACTTGTATAGGATGTGATTTTTTAACTTTTGGATGACTTAAGGCAGCTTGTTTCAATAAATTGCTAACTAAATCTGTATCCGTACCGTATTGAACGTTAATAAAAATGGTGGTTCTTGTAGCTTCGTTTCCTTGACTCCAATTTTCCACATACTCTTGCGTCAATTTGGCATTCGGTATAATAAATACGTTGCCATCGCGTGTTTCTATTTGGGTGGTTCGTACGTTAATTTTAAGAATTCTTGCAAATACTGGTTCTTTAAATTTGGAATCGCGTATTTCAATAATGTCACCAATTTTAAGCGTACCTTCAAATAGTAAAACAAGCCCAGAAAACATGTCTTTAAAGACCTCTTGAAAGATAAAACCTATAACTGCTAATAAGGCTGCCGAACCAGTTAGTAATAGACCAAGATTAATATTGAATAAGTTTAAACTAAATAAGATAGCAAATATATAAATCGAGTATTTACTCAGTTGCACATAGATATATTCGGTGCTTGGATTGTAATTTTTTTGTTGTCTAAATTTTCTGTTAAAGTATAGTTTTACAAAATTCACAGACATTCGAGCTGCGAAAAACAAAACGATTACAATTATAATTTGGAAAAAAGAGATATTAATCGTTTTAGATTCAACGAGTTTAAAATTTAGAAATTCTTTAAACGAAACATTATTGTTATTGATTTTAAAACTCAATATTGCGATGTACGCAGCAATAAGGTAGATGCTTTGACTAACCAGGCGCAACCAAGTTGTTCTTCTTCCTTCTACACGAATGTTAACACCGATTAAATATTCTTTTAGGGATTGGTGAGCAACACGACGAAGTATGAATGCAATTAAATAGATGATAGCAAGTGCAAAAATATTCCATAAACATACATTATATGGACCTAATTCAAAAAGTGTTTGACTCATCATTAGCGTAAAATTATTCTCCCTAGTTGTTCTGCAAATCGCATTTTAGCTCGTTCATAATTTATTTGGTCAATCAATAGCTCTTCCATTTTTTCGATTTCATCGTCACCTAATTGACTTATTTTTTTGCGTATTTCATTAATACGTTGTTGTAATTTATCCGTTTTAAAGGCTAGAATTGAGCTTGAAACAGCAGCCTTTAATTTATCTATTTCGTAATTTGTTTCTATATTTTTATCTTTCAGCCAATTGTGACTTAATTCGTGTTTATCTGTTTCAATTTCGGAGACAATTTGCACAATATCTTGATCTTCAGAACGTAAATAATGTTTTGCTTGAAAGGTTGTTTTTTGTTGATTAATACCTTCATTTGCATATTCATATATTTTTTGAAGGGTAGGGTGATTAAACGTTAATTCATCTCTAAATAATTCATTACAAATTAATTGAGCTACAGTCACATCTTCCAAAGATAATTCTCTTTTTTCATCCGGAATCACCAATGTGCCATATTTTACGAGTATACGAATCAAATCATATTCCGTTGCATTGATTTGATCGTCAATTTCGTGGTCATTGGAATGTGGTTGTTCAATCTTTGGTTTTCGAGTAACAGAATAGTCTACTTCGGAAACCGTTTGTCCTGGCTCCGTATTTTGTTTCCCTAGCGCTGTCTTTCTTAGTTTTACTAATTCTTGTTCTACGATTGTTTGATCAATATCAAAGCGCTTCGCGATTTCTTTGGTGTATACTGTTCTGGATATTTGATCCGGGATAAGCGAAATAGAATGAACAATATCGTGTATTAACTTGGAGCGCTGAATAGGATCCGTTGTTCCTTGCAATAATATTTCTGCTTTGAACGTTACAAAATCTTTGGTGTTTGATTTAATATAGTCGTCTAACTCAGCAGAACTTACTTTTTTAGAATAGGAATCTGGGTCGTCTCCATCTGGGAATAATACGACGCGTACATTTAATCCTTCTTCTAAGAGTAAATCAATTCCTCTAAAGGATGCTTTGATACCAGCAGCATCTCCATCGTAAAGTATCGTAACGTTTGGGGTATATCTGCGAATTAATTTAATTTGACCATGTGTCAAAGAAGTACCAGAGGAAGAAACAACATTGGTAATTCCTGCCTGATGCATACTAATTACATCGGTGTAACCCTCCACTAAAAAGCAATTATCGTATTTGATAATATCGCCTTTTGCGAAGTATAATCCATATAAAATATCACTTTTGTTGTAAATGATACTTTCCGGTGAATTGAAGTATTTTGCAATTTTTTTATCCGAAAGTAAGGTTCTACCTCCAAATCCTAGAACGCGACCAGTTACAGAATGGATCGGAAACATGACACGTCCACGGAAAAAATCGAAATTTCTCCCATCTTTCGATTTGACTAAACCGATCTTTTCTAGATATTCTAATTTATACCCTTTATTTAATGCAGCTTCTGTAAAGTCGTTTCCTTTTTCAAGGCAATATCCCAATTGAAATTTTTCAATAATATCTTGTCTGAAACCTCGCTCAACAAAATAACTTAATCCAATTGCTTTCCCTTCTTCTGTAGCATGCATCCGATCATGGAAGTGGGTTTTAGCAAATTCATTAATGATTTGTAAACTTTCGCGTTCCGTGACGGCGGCTAATTGTTCTGCTGTTTGCTCCTCTTCTTCTGGAAGCGTGATATTATATTTGTTCGCTAACCACTTAAGAGCTTCTGGGTAGGAGTAGTGTTCTTTCTCCATCAAGAAAGTTACGACGGAACCACCTTTTCCGGTAGAGAAACATTTGAATATCTGTTTTGCAGGAGATACTACAAAAGATGGCGTTTTTTCGTCGGTGAATGGGCTTAAACCTTTTAGACTAGAACCCGCGCGCTTTAAGTGAACAAATTCACCTATTACCTCCTCAATACGAGAAGTTTGCATGATTTCGTCAATAATATGCGGAGGTATTCTTGCCATTATTTTTGTCCGTAGTCTTTTTCTTCGGTTAAATTTCCTTGCATATCATAGGATTTCCAGATGCCAATCTGTTGATCCATATTATATTCGCCGTAATAGTGGATTGCTCCATTTGGGTATTTCACGATGGAATGTCCGTGACGAATACCATGTTCATAATGGGTAGTACTAAGCTCTAAACCTTCTGGTCCATAAAACGTCCATTTCCCCTGTCTTTGTCCATTTGCATCTTGTTCTCCTTGAAATTTTTTCTGTTTTTTTCCAGGATAATACTCGGTGAAAATTCCATCATGAATATCAACAAGTGATTCTTTTTTAGGTAATTTCTTTTTTACTTGATTTGCTTCGTTTCGAGAACAAGCAACAAGTAAGGATAGACTGAAAAGTAACAGTATGTAAATTTGTTTCATAGAAAAACTTATTTTTTTCGTTCAATCGAGTATTCCACTAATCCAATTAATGCTTTTTTAGCAGGAGACTCTGGGATTTCGTTTAGTAAAGCAAGTGCTTCATTTTTTAGTGCAATCATTTTTTGTGTAGCATATTCTATCCCTCCAGCATCACGTATAAGTTCGATAGCACGTTTTATGGCTTTTGGATTGTCGTATTTGTTTTTTACGATATAAATTAATTCTTTTTTGATTGACTTTTCAGAATTAGCGATTGCATAGATTAAGGGGAGAGTCATTTTTTGTTCCCGAATATCTAAACCGGTTGGTTTCCCTAATTCTTTCGAATCGCCATAGTCAAAAATATCATCTTTTATTTGGAAAGCTAAACCAACTAATTCCCCAAATTTTCGCATATTTTCTACTTGATCCTCGCGATCTACAGATGCACAAGCGGATTCACATACCGTTGCGATTAGCGATGCTGTTTTTTGTTTAATTACTTCGAAGTATACTTCTTCTGTAATGTCTAACTTACGTGCTTTTTCTATTTGTAGTAATTCTCCTTCGCTCATCTCACGCACTGCTCGGGCAACAATTTCTAGTACACGTATATTTTTGTTTTCAATGGAAAGCAGTAGAATACGAGAGAGCATATAATCACCAACCAATACTGCAATTTTATTTTTCCATAAGGCATTTATCGAGAAAAAACCACGACGTTCGTTGGAATCATCCACAACATCATCATGTACTAAACTTGCAGTATGTAATAATTCCACTAAAGAAGCTGCTTGGTATGTTTTTGCATTAATTTCTCCTAACATTTTAGCGGTTAAGAATAAAAACATCGGGCGCATTTGTTTTCCCTTGCGTTTGATGATATAATGCGTGATTTTATCGAGTAATGGAACTTTTGACTGTAAATTATTGCGAAAATGAATTTCAAATTCCTTCATTTCCTGTTCGATCGGCGCTAAAATTTCTTCTACAGACATCATTGTACTTACAAATATAATAGATACTTTTTCAAAATTTAGGAAATATCATTTCATAATCGTATTTTTATTAGTAGATGTAAAGCATTGCGCTATGGAAACCCCTAAAAAAGACAATAAGTCCTCCGTTTGGTTGAAATTTTCATCCTTGGGTTTACAGATGGGTTTATCCATTTATTTGGCAAGTTTATTAGGTACTTGGTTAGACAAAAATTATCCCAGTGATATTTTTGCGTATAATAAAGTGTTAACTTTGTTTGCGGTATTTGGATCTACGTTTTCTGTAATCCGTCAAGTAATTAAAATGTCGAATGACGATGAATCAAAATAACACCCTAAAGCGAATTTTAATTTACAACAGTCTTGTTTTAATTTCTTTTTGTGTTTTGTACTTTATACACAATTTGGTTTTAGACCCTGCAGCGTGGAAAGCACCTTTTAGTCTTTTTTCTATTTATTTGTTTTTTGGTATTTGTTCTATCATCTTAATCACAGGAATTGAGTTTCTTTTTGATGTGAATCCAACGAGTGCAGCCTATGCTTTTTTAGTTGGTATTTTCCTGAAAATGGGATTATTTATGTTGATTTTCTTTGCAAAGGGCTTGGCAGAACATCCTTTAAATTTTACAGAGAAAATCGGGATTTTGTTGCCCCTTTTCACCTTTTTAGGGATAGAGTCTGCTGCAATCATTACCCGATTACGAAAATAGAATCTTCCTTTTCATTCCAACTTATCAACAAAATCGTGAAATCCGTTATTTCATTCTATAAAAAAAGATTTTTTATTTTAAATAAATGTGTATTTTTGCACTCGAATTTAAGTGAAGTTTGACTATCTCATACTACAAACATGAAAAATAAAAAACAATATTTCGGTTTATTTTTAGGTTTTATCTTTATGGTAATCACCTCTTTCTCTTTCGCAAATACGAAGGAACACAAAGGTGAAAATCATACTAAAAGTCATGAAGAAGGTCCGATCGATACGCCGGAAAAAATTAACGCATATATCAAACATCACTTACAAGACGCGCATTCTTTTGTTTTGTATACAGATGGTAAAACGGGAAAACATGTTGGTTTTGATTTACCTGTTATCTTATTAGATGGTGGGTTACACGTTTTTTCTGCTGCTGAATTTCACCACGGTGAAAAAGTAGTTGCAAGTAAAGGGAATTACTACAAATTAGCACACGGAAAAATTTATAAAACAAACATAGATGGTTTGTTGTACAATGAAAAACATAAGCCAGTAGCCCACGAACAGCACCCAGCAAACTTCAGACCACTTGATTTATCGATTACTAAAAGTGTATTAGGAATGTTATTAACAGGTTTGTTGATGGTGATTTTCTTTAGTGCTTTAGCAAGAGGATATAAAAAAGGTCCAATTCCAACTGGTTTAGGTAGAGTGTTAGAGCCTTTAGTATTATATGTTAGAGATGAGATTGCTCGTCCAAACATCGGGGAGAAAAAATACAAAAAATTCATGCCTTACTTATTGACTGTATTTTTCTTTATTTGGATTTTGAACTTATTAGGATTGACTCCACTAGGGTTTAACGTAACAGGTAATATTGCAGTGACGTTATGTTTAGCATTGTTTACTTTTATCATTGTTCAATTTAGTGCGAACAAAGAATATTGGGGACACATTTTCTGGATGCCAGGTGTACCAGTTATCATGAAAATTATTTTAGCGCCAATCGAGGTGTTGGGTATGTTTACAAAACCATTTTCATTAACGATTCGTTTGTTTGCTAATATTACAGCAGGTCACTTCGTATTGATGAGTTTGATTGCTTTAATGATTACGATGAAAGTTGCTTTTGGTCCAGTTGCTTCAACAGGGATGTCTTTATTGCTTTCTACATTTATTTTTGTTATTGAATTATTGGTAGCGTTTTTACAAGCGTTTATCTTTACAATGTTATCTTCATTGTTTATCGGAATGGCCGTAGTGGAACACGACCATCATTAATTAGTATTTTTGTTTAATATATAATAAATCAGTAGTTATGGTAACTTACAACTTAATTGGAGCTGGATTAGTCGTTATCGGAGGTGGTATCGGTTTAGGTCAAATTGGTGGAAAAGCGATGGAAGGTATCGCTCGTCAACCAGAAGCAGCAGGTAAAATCCAAACAGCGATGATCATCATCGGAGCTCTTTTGGAAGGTCTTGCATTTGGTGCTTTGATCTTAGGAAAATAATCCTAAAAGAAACGAAGTGTTTTCCATAACGGTTGGTTATGGAAAACCTTTTTTAACTTGATTTATTATTACAAACTATTTAAATATACAACCATGGAAACTTTATTAAATGACTTTTCGCCAGGGCTATTTGTAATGCAAACAGTGATCTTATTAATATTGATTTTATTAATGAGAAAATTTGCTTGGAAACCTATTTTAAATTCCTTGCAAGAGCGTGAAGAAGGAATTGAAAATGCGATTAATTTAGCAGAACAAGCGAGAAAAGAAATTGCTGAATTGAAGTCTGCGAACGAGAACTTATTAAAAGAAGCGCGCGTAGAAAGAGATAACATTATTAAGGATGCTAAAGAGACAGCAAACAAAATGGTGGAGGATGCTAAAAACAATGCGAAAGTTGAAGCAGAGAAAGTTTTAACAAGTGCACGTCATACAATCGAATTAGAGAAAGCTGCTGCAATCTCTGAATTACGTTTGCATGTTGCTTCTTTGTCAATCGAAATCGCTGAAAAAATTGTTCGTACAGAACTTTCTTCCGATGACAAACAAAAAGCATTGGCTAATAAGTTAGCAGAAGATATTAACTTGAATTAATTGTTTGTATGAGTATCAATAGTACAAAATCAGCATCAAGATATGCCAAAGCATTATTAGAGCTTGCAATCGAACAAAACAAGGTTGACAAGGTATCTTCTGATATGCGTGCTATTGTTGCTGCAAAAAACGAGACAAACGAATTTCAATTGTTTTTAAATAGTCCTTTAATCCAATCGGATAAAAAGATTTCTATTTTAAATCAATTGTTTGAAAATTTTGATACACTTTCTAATTCTTTTATTGCTTTAATAACTAAAAATAGAAGAGAAGGAATATTAGCTGAAATCGCGGCTTCTTTTGATGTATTGTTGAAAGAGCACCAAGGAATTGTTCCTGTAACATTAGTTGCTTCTAAAAAATTAGACGAAGCTACTGTTCAATCGATTTTAGCGAAAGTGAAACCTACCGTAAAAGGGACTATTGAATTAACCGAAACAATCGATGAAGCATTGTTAGGTGGATTTGTAGTAAAAATTGGAAATACACAATTTGACTCTTCTGTAGCGAATCAATTTAAAAATTTAAAACAACGTTTAACACGATAGTTTGATTTGCCTTTAAGTAGGCGTAAAATAAAACAATATGGCAGATGTAAAACCAGCAGAAGTTTCTGCAATTTTAAGAGAACAGCTTTCAGGCTTCCGTACAGAGGCTGAGCTTCAAGAGGTTGGTACTGTACTTCAAATTGGAGATGGTATCGCACGTATTTATGGACTTGATGGAGTTCAATACGGTGAGTTAATTGAATTTGATGGAGGTTTACAAGGAATCGCATTAAACTTAGAAGAAGACAACGTAGGTGCAGTACTTTTAGGAAAGTCTACGCTTGTTAAAGAAGGTGACACAGTGAAAAGATTGGGTCGTATCGCTTCTGTAAAAGTTGGTGAAGGACTTGTTGGTCGTGTTATCGATACATTGGGTAATCCAATCGATGGTAAAGGTGAAATTTCTGGTCAATTATATGAAATGCCAATCGAGCGTAAAGCTCCAGGGGTAATTTTCCGTCAACCAGTAACAGAACCATTACAAACGGGTATCAAATCCATTGATGCAATGATTCCTGTAGGACGTGGTCAACGTGAGTTAATCATTGGTGACCGTCAAACTGGTAAAACAACTGTTGCGATTGATACGATTATTAATCAAAAAGAATTCTACGATAGAGGAGAGCCTGTTTTCTGTATTTATGTTGCGATTGGACAAAAAGGTTCTACTGTTGCTGGAATCGTTAAGAAATTAGAAGATGCAGGTGCAATGGCATATACAGTAATTGTTGCTGCTAATGCTTCTGAATCTGCTCCAATGCAATTTTATGCTCCAATGACAGGTGCTGCTGTTGGTGAATTTTTCCGTGATTCAGGAAGACCAGCATTAATTGTATTTGATGATTTATCGAAACAAGCGGTTGCTTACCGTGAGGTTTCTTTGTTATTACGTCGTCCTCCAGGGCGTGAGGCTTACCCAGGTGACGTTTTCTACTTACACTCTCGTTTATTAGAAAGAGCGGCGAAAATCATCAATGATGATGCGATTGCTGCTACGATGAATGATTTACCAGAATGTATGAAAGGTATCGTAAAAGGTGGTGGTTCTTTGACTGCTTTACCAATTATCGAAACGCAAGGTGGTGACGTTTCTGCGTATATCCCAACTAACGTAATTTCTATTACGGATGGTCAGATTTTCTTGGAAGGTGACTTGTTTAACGCAGGTATTCGTCCAGCGATCAACGTAGGTATCTCTGTATCACGTGTAGGAGGTAACGCGCAAATCAAATCGATGAAAAAAGTAGCAGGTACGTTGAAATTAGACCAAGCACAATACCGTGAACTAGAAGCGTTCGCTAAGTTTGGATCTGACTTAGATGCTGCAACAAAATATGTATTGGATAAAGGTGCACGTAACGTGGAAATCTTGAAACAACAAGATGGTGATCCTTACCCAGTAGAAAAACAAATTGCTATTATTTATGTTGGTACAAAAGGGTTAATCCAAAAAGTTCCAGTAAACAAAGTAAAAGCGTTTGAAAAAGAATATTTAGATTATTTAGAGGCAAAACATTCTGATATTATGCTTTCTTTGAAAGCTGGTAAATATACAGATGAAGCAACAGACGTATTAACGAAAGTTGCAAAAGAAATCGCTTCAAAATATTAATAATTTTTAGTGTAGCTTAAGTAATTAGGCTACACTTTTTTTGTTACAGTATGGCTAACTTAAAAGAAATAAAAAACAGAATTACTTCCATTTCTTCTACGATGCAGATCACCTCTGCGATGAAGATGGTTTCTGCTGCAAAATTGAAAAGAGCACAAGATGCGATTACGCAAATGAAGCCTTATTCCAATAAGTTGCAAGAAATTTTGGGTAATTTAAGTGCTACTTTAGATTTGTCTGAAAATGCGTTTGCAGAAGTTAGAGAAGAATCAAATGTTTTGATTTTGGCAATTTCTTCCAACCGTGGTTTGTGTGGTGGATTCAATAATAATGTACTTAAACAAGTAAATCAATTGATTTCTAAAGAATATAAAGGTTCCAATGTGAACATTTTATGTTTTGGGAAAAAGATTACGGATTCTTTTAGAAGAAGTCCATTGCGTATTGAGAACGATACTGTTGGTGTGAATGATATTTTTTCGAATCTTACATTTACGAATGCTGCTGAAATTACTGAAAACGTGATTAAATTATTTTTGGATCGCAAATTTGACAAAGTAGTAGTGGTATACAATTCTTTTGTTAATGCAAGTGTTCAAGATGTTAAAGCAGAACAATTATTGCCAATTGTTGCAACTGTTTCAGAAGATACTGCAGTATCTAATGATTATATTTTTGAGCCATCTAAATCAGAGATTGTGGAAGAATTGATTCCAAAATCATTGAAAACACAATTCTTTAAAGCATTGTTAGATTCTCATGCTTCCGAACATGGAGCACGTATGACTGCGATGCACAAAGCGACGGATAATGCGAAAGAATTAAAACGTTCTTTGACCTTAAGTTATAACAAAGCACGTCAAGCAGCGATTACTAATGAAATTTTAGAGATTGTTGGTGGTGCTGAAGCATTGAATAATTAACAGAAAATAGATTTATTAAAAGGCTACTCATTTGGGTAGCCTTTTTTTTGATTTGTATTTTATTGCAACTCTATTGCGTTTTTATTTATTATTCTTTTGTATTTTTGAAAGATGAACAATTTGTATGTTTTAGTCCTATTATTATTTCTTTTCATTTCGGGAAATACCATCGGACAAAATTGCACCCATAGTTTTAGTGGAATAGTTTCCGATATACATAACGATGCACCCATTTCAGCTATTGAAATTTATTTAAAGGAATTAAATAGAAAGGTGGAAACAGATAGTTTAGGTCGTTTTCAATTTTTATCGCTTTGTCCTGGAAAGTATACCATTGTTTGTTCTAACCGCGATGGCTATAAACCCATTGTGAAATTATTCGATGTACAAGAAAACACTGTGTATAATTTTAAAATTGAAGTGCATTTAAAAGAGTTGGCTGAAGTTAAGATTTCTACATTAAGTAAACCAAAGGATAAATTATCTACTTTACACGCTTCTTTACTTTTCGGCGATGAATTAGAAAAAAACCGTGGTACTAACTTGGGGGATATTGTGAAATCCATTCCAGGTGTTAATACATTGAATACTGGAAATTCTGTTTCAAAACCGGTTATACATGGTATGCATAGTAATCGTGTCTTGATTTTGAATAATGGTATTCGACAGGAAGGCCAACAATGGGGTAGTGAGCATGCGCCAGAGATAGATCCATTTATCGCAGATAAAATATCGGTAGTAAAAGGAGCAAATAGTATTATGTATGGATCGGATGCCATTGCTGGGGTTATATTAATAGATACGAAAACCTTACCAGATAGTGTTAAATTAGGTGGGGAAGTAAATGTTGTCGGTAATTCGAATGGTAGGGGAGGAACAATTGCTTCTTTTTTAGAAGGAAAATTTAAGCAAGTACCAGCTTTTTCTTGGCGTATACAAGGAACTTTGAAACAAAATGGGACTATTGCAGCGCCAGATTATTTGTTAATTAATACCGGTTTAAAAGAATATAATTTTTCGTATGAATTGGGTTGGAAAAAAAAGAATTATGGCGCTGAATTATTTTACAGTCAGTTTAATACCACGTTGGGTATTTTTGGCGCATCGCATATCGGTAATTTAACGGATTTACAACGTGCTTTTGATAGTAAAGTTCCTTTAGAATCAACGTCGTTTACGTATGCGATAAATCGTCCATACCAACATGTGGAGCATGAGTTATTTAAGGCTAAATTTTATATAAATACAGGTAAAGTTGGCAAACTAAATTTAGTTTATGCCCGTCAATATAATTGGCGGTATGAGTATGATAAGCACGGACCATTAAACGATTTATTAGCATCAAAAAATCAACCATCTTTAGAATTTCATTTAACTACGCATACGCTGGATTTAAATTGGTCGCATGTTCGTAAAAATGGGTTTAAAGGCACCATTGGTGCTCAGGGAATGCAACAAGCAAATACGTATCGGGGTCGGATGTTAGTACCTAGTTTTGAAAATGGTGGATTTGGAGTTTTCGTCATTGAAAATTGGCAATATAAGCGTTGGGAAATTGAAGCAGGTTTACGGTATGATCTAAAACAACTTTCTGTATATCAATCTGAAAAATCAACAAATAATTCCTCTTTACTTGTCAAAACAAGTCATCCATTTAAACAGTCGAGTGCAAGTATTGGAGCGAATTATACGATTGATACCACTTGGAAGTGTATGTTTAATATAGGTACAGCTTGGCGTGCACCATCTGTCAATGAATTATATAGTAATGGTTTACATCATGGTGCTGCTGCAGTAGAATATGGTAATTCAGCGTTGAAAGTAGAACAAGCGTATGTTGCAACATTTACAGGATTGTATACACCGAATGAGGATTTACATATTGAGGTTAGTCCTTATTACAATTATATTCAAGGATTTATTTATCGTCAGCCTACCCCAACACCAGTTTTGACTATACGCGGGGCTTTTCCTGGATTTAATTACACCCAAACAGATGCGATATTGCGAGGGTTAGATGTATTTGCTTCTTATCATTTTACCCATTGGTTGGAATGGAAGGTGAAAGGTTCTATGTTGCGAGCTTGGAATCAACGTGCTAATAATTGGTTGATACTAATGCCAGCAGACCGCATTGAAACAGAGTTTGGATTTCATTGGGATCATAATCAACGCTTGAAACATATCTATATCGGTCCATCGATACAGTATGTAGCAAAGCAGCATCGTGTTCCGGAAGGTAGTGATTTTGTGGATCCACCAAGTGCTTATTGGTTGACAAGTTTGCATATAGCGACCCATTTCCGTATGGGCAGGAATCATGCTGAAATAGGTTTACAAATCACTAATTTGTTAAATACCCGTTATCGGGATTACATGGATCGCTTTCGATATTTTACGGATGCGATGGGTAGGAATGTTTCGTTACGTATGAAGTATCGTTTTTAATTGCAACAATATTGCGTTAATTAGAAGTTTTATTATATTTGCAACATAATTGCATTAATATTGAATAACTATGAAAAAAGGAATGTTTAAACCGTTTATGTTGGCATTAGGTGCCTTGAGTTTGGTGGTGGTAAGTTGTAAAAAGGATGATGTAAAACCTACTGATGATCATGATCATAATGATAGTGAATTAATTACCACCTTAGAATTGAAATTTTCAGGGAAAGGAGTTTTAGGTTATGATACAACGTTTGTCGTAACCTTTAATGATTCAGATGGTGATGGCGGAAATGCAGCGACACAATTTGATACCATTCATTTATTAAAGAATAGTTCTTACAATGTTGAACTAACCTTATTTGATAAAAGTAAAACACCAGCAGACACGATTTCTAATGAAGTATTGGAAGAAGCGAACGATCACTTATTCTTTTATTCAAGTAATCCAACAGGTTTAGTGAATGTATTGATAACGGACAAGGATAGTAACAATAAAAATTTAGGATTGAAATCTACTTGGACAACAACCAATGCAGGTTCTGGAAAAGTAAAAGTAAAATTAATGCACCAACCAGGTGTGAAAGATGGTACTTCAGAGACCGGAGATACGGATGTTGATATAGACTTTCAAGTATACGTAAAATAGAAGATTTTATTATGTTTTAGGGTAGAAAGGATCATCGAAAGATGGTCCTTTTTTTATGCCTTACAATTTGGACAGATACCAGCAATCATAAAATTCATTTCTTGCATTTGGTAATCAGCTGGAAGTTGAAATGTTGGGATGATGTTATCGAGGCATGTTACGGATTTACAATTAGTACAACTGAAATGCACGTGGTTGTCGTTATGGTGGTGGTGTTCACAGTCGTGGCAAGCAGCATAGTTTACAACTCCGTCAGTGTTTACGATTTTATGAATTTTTTGTTCTTCTACCAAGCGGTTCAAAACACGGTAGATGGTAACACGGTCGCAGAGGTTGTTTAATTGTTGTTGGATTTCTACATGCGAAAGCGCTTGCCCTGCGTTAGCAATCAATTTTAAGATTTCTTGTTTAGCGGTGGTGTTACGTGATTTTTTTTGCATCAATAAAAGGTTCAGATTTCAAAATTAGTGTAATTTTTCAATTTTAGTTTCTTAATTTGCCTCAGGTTATAGCGACTGAATAAATCATTAAGAAATCCCGGATTATTTACCTTAGTTTTTCATTTGACAAGTAAGTAAAGTTGTGCCTTATGGTTAGTTAATTATTTCCTGATGCTATTGTTGCGAATCAAAAAGACTTAAGACAACGGGGATATTTAAAATGAAGTGATTTTGTGAGGTGTTTTCACTGTAATCTCACCCTTATTTTCTATAACTAAATGACATATAGTCTATTGTGATTCAGATTAAATCAGTGTTAATTTAATGTGTTAAAGCATAAGAATCAATTAAAGAAATCATGACATGTTTTTAATCTAACATGCTTCACAACTACATTCCTTTGTATACCAATTTGGAATGAATTATGAAAACGAAATTATTAGATCTAAAAAAAATGTTCTTATTAGGAGCATTCTCTTTTTTCTGCTTAACTGGACAAGAAGTGTTCGGTCAAACAGTTTTTAAGACACGCGTTAATACATCGACAGATGACGCTGAAGAAAAGCCAATAGGTACAGCAGGTGATTTAACCTCATCCGATTTGGAGTTTGTTATGGATAAAACATCCAAACAAATTTTAGGATTACGTTTTACTAACATAAACATTCCTAAAAATGCACTCATTTATAATGCATATGTTCAGTTCGCAGTGGATGAAGCTACAAATGTTGATCCGTGTAAGCTATACATTAAAATACAAAATGACGTAAACCCTTCTACATTTTCGGAAGCAGTAGGAACTATTTCAAATAGAACCTATATCAAAGATTCAGTAATATGGAATCCAACTGCTGCATGGACAGTAGATGGTGAGGCAGGTTTAGAGCAAAGAACCCCAAATATTTCAACTTTACTAAAACAAATTATACAAAATCAAAATTGGAAAGAAGGTAATTCGATTGTTTTAGCATTTACTGGTGAAGGGGCTAGAGTAGCACAAGCATTTGATCGTGATCCAGCAAAAGCGCCAGAATTAGTAATTGAATATATCCTACCTATAAACAATACATTTTCTATACTTTCAAGTTCGGATGATGCTGAGGAAAAACCTACTGGAACAGCTGGTGATTTAACTTCTTCGGATTTAGAATTTGTTATGGATAAAACATCCAAACAAACTTTAGGACTTCGTTTCGATAAATTAACTATTCCAAAAAATGCGGTAATTAAAAGTGCGCATATACAATTTAGTGTAGATGAAGTTACGAACGTAGATCCATGTAACGTAAAGATAAAAGTAGAAGACAATACGAATGCGTCAACATTTACGGAAGCAACAGGAACAATTTCAAACAGAAAAACAATTTTGGATTCTGTTCTATGGAGTCCTAAAGCTGCATGGACAGTTGATGGTGAGGCTGGTTTGGATCAACGCACACCAGATATTGCTACATTACTACAACAAATTGTATCGAAAGATGGTTGGCAACAAGGGAACGCAATGGCTTTTATTTTTACAGGAGAAGGTTCAAGAGTAGCGCAAGCTTTTGACCGCGATCCAGTAAAAGCTCCTCGTTTAGTAGTTGATTACTTTGTTCCTACTCAAAATACATTTTCAATTTTATCTAGTTCAGATGATGCGGAAGAAAAACCTAAAGGTACTGCTGGTGATTTAACCTCTTCTGACTTGGAATTGACAATGGATAAAACTTCTAAACAAGTTATTGGTTTACGTTTTGACAAATTAACTATTCCGCAAGGAATGGAGGTACAAAATGCGTATATTCAATTTACGGTTGATGAAGTTACGAATATAGATCCATGTCAACTTGTTTTACAAATCGAGGATACTGATAATTCAACTACATACACAGAAGCAATTGGAACCATTTCAAATAGAAAGTTAGTTCTTGACTCTGTTTTATGGAATCCTACAGCATCGTGGACGGTTGATGGTGATGCTGGAAAAGAACAACAAACTCCAAATTTGGCAGCATTATTAAATAAAATTTTAACAAAGCAAAATTGGAAATCAGGAAACTCTGTTTCGTTTATTATCAATGGCGTGGGAGCAAGAGTTGCACAAGCATTTGACCGTGATCCAGCAAAAGCACCACGTTTAGTTGTAGAATTATTAAGTGGAAACAATAAAGAGCAACCTAAACCTAAAGCAGAAGTGGGTTCTTTTCCAATCAACAGAAATTCGCAATGGAAATACACGGATCAAGGTGAATCTTTAGACCAAGAAAATTGGAAAGATGTTGTTTATGCTAAAGATACCAACTGGGTATTTGGAAATGGAAAATTAGGATACGGACAAGCAGGTTTGGGTACAGAGCTTAAATTCGGATCTGATGCAGCAAAAAAACACATAACTACTTATTTACGTAGAAATTTCATCCCAAAAGGAAGTGAAAAATTTGATTCATTAGTACTTTATATCTTAGCGGATGATGGTGCTGTTTTATATTTAAATGGTAAGGAAGTGCATAGAGACAATTTACCTTCAACAGCAGATTTTACAACGTTAGCGAATGCTGAAAAAACAAATAATAAATACCAACGCGTAGTAATTGCAAATAATTTGATTGATAATGACACGAATGTTATAGCAGTTGAGTTACACCAAGCAGCGTTAGATGGTTCTGATATAGTGTTTGATTTACAATTGATTGGTAAATTACCTTATCCAACAATAGCATCTTTTCCAATTAAAAAAGGAGACAATTGGTTATTTCACGATCAAGGTGTAGATTTAGGAAGCACTTGGACAAACTTAAATTATGAAGATAAAGGATGGGCGAACGGACCTGCAATTCTTGGTTATACCGATCCAGTCTCTACAATCGTTTCTTTTGGGGATGATAACAACAACAAATACATCACAAATTATTTCAGAAAAAGATTTACTGTTAAAGATATTTCAGCAATATCAGATACATTAAAACTAGCAATTATGAAAGATGATGGTGCAGTTGTATATATTAATGGAAAAGAGGTTGTTAGAACAAATATGCCAACAGGAGCAATCACCTATTCTACATTCGCCAAATCATCTGCTGCGGAAGGAGTATTTGAATCGTACATGATTCCTAAATCTTCTTTAGTAAACGGTGAAAATATTTTTGCTGTGGAAGTACACCAAAATGAGATAAATAGTTCAGATTTAACATTTGATTTAGAATTGACAAATATTCCTAAAGCATACAATTCAGCTGAATTTTGTAAAAACAACCCGGAGCATATAGGATGTTTTCAATCAGTAGGACCTGCAACTAAAGGTCAATCTTTAGTAATACCTATGACACACAAAATGCAAATGTTAGCACAAAGTGGAATGCCATACACTAAAGGTGGTGGTTCAATTACTACGAATTTCGATTTTACAGCATTTATTCCTGAGAACATGACAAGTAATGAGAAAGGGCATATTGCTTTGAATCATGAGCTATCCACAGGTGCAGTATCCATGTTTGATGTTCGTTTAGATAAAAGCAATCAATTATGGGTTGTAGATAGTTCACAAGCAATTGATTTTTCTAAAGTACAAGGAACATCTAGAAACTGTTCTGGTGGTATTACCCCATGGGGAACGGTTATAACTGCTGAGGAAGTTAGAGGAAATACTGATGCAAACCAAGATGGATATGTTGACCAAGGTTGGTTAGTAGAAATTGACCCAAAAACAAATAAGGTTGTTGATTACGGACAAGGAGAAGCTAAATTATGGGCAATGGGGAACATGAGTCACGAAAATGTTGTTCTTAAAAACGATAGTTTAACAGCATACTATGGAGAAGATGCAGGTAATGGACACGTTTACAAATTTGTAGCTAATAAGAAAGGAAATCTTTCTGAAGGAACTTTGTATGCACTTAAATTAGATGCGCAAATGGTGAATAATGAACCTGTAGTTTCAAAAGGAAAATGGGCAAAAGTCCCAAATACAACAAAAGAGGAAAGAAATAAAGTATATGCTAATGCTTCTGCATTAGGAGCGACGCTTTTCAGTGGTGTAGAAGATGTGGAAATTAATCCAATCAATGGGGATATATATTTCACAGCGAAAGGTAACAGTAGAACTTACAAATTCACAGAAAAAAATGATTCCTTAATTGAAAATTTCGAAACATTTGTAGGTGGTACAGATTATTTAGTGAATACTCCAAATGGGGTTGTATTAGAACCTTGGGGGACTGGTAATGATAACCTTACATTTGATGATTTAGGGAATCTTTGGGTATTACAAGATGGAACGAAAGATCATATTTGGGTAGTAAGACCAGGACATACACAATTGAATCCTCAAGTAGATATTTTTGCAACTACACCAGATGGTTCAGAACCTACTGGGATGACTTTCTCACCAGACCATAAATATATGTTCATTTCTATGCAAAACCCAAGTTCATCCAATAGTACTAAACTTGTTGATGCATCAGGTAAAGAATTGACTTTTAACACAAGTACAATGTTAGTTATTGCTAGAAACCGCAATTTAGGTTGCGCACCGACTTCATCTTTAACAAAACATGCTGCTTGTGAAACGTATACTTGGAATGGAAATACATACACTGAAAGTGGTAAATATAATTTTACAACAACAAATAAAGCTGGATGTGATTCTGTTGCAACGTTAGAGTTAACAATTAACAAGACTTCTAAGTCTACTACACAACATGCTGCTTGTGAAACCTATACTTGGAATGGAAACACATACACGCAAAGTGGTAAATATAATTTTACAACAACAAATAAAGCTGGTTGTGATTCTACTGCAACGTTAGAACTTACAATTAATAAACCAGTTACTATAAACGAATCAAAAACAGCGTGTGCTCCTTATTCATGGAATGGGATGAGTTTAATACAAAATGGGGATTATACTTGGACTGGAAAGACAGTAACTGGTTGTGATTCTATTGTAAAATTGAATCTTACGATTAAATCAGAAGCTGAGTGTAAATTAGGAATTAATGAAGTGGATTCAAAAGCACTTCAATTATTCCCTAATCCATTCACGGACAAACTAGAATTAGTTTTTGACTCTGAATTAGAGAATGCAGGAACGATAGAAGTGTTTGATAATGCGGGTAAATTACTTATTAACCAACCGATAGAAAAGTTTGAAAAATCAATTCAAATTGGTTCGGATTTAATCCCTGGCAACTATAATCTTAGAGTTTCTAGAGGTAAATTGAATGTAACGTATACAATTATTAAAAACTAGAATATGTATTAATTGAAAGGGACTGGCATTGTCAGTCCCTTTTTTTATTTACTAAATTTAATTATGCATTATATTTTATTCGCACTAAGTCTTATTTATTTATCGATTGGTTATTCTCAAGAAATTCGGGATGTGGATGGAAATACTTATACCGTAATAAAGATCAAAGATCAATTATGGTTTGAAAGTAATTTAAATACCACTCGATATACAAATGGCGACAAGATACAAATTGCAAAAAAAGCATCTAAATGGGTAAAGCAAGATACTTTACCACAATGTGCACAACACAGAATTAAAAATCATAAAACAAGGTATTACAATTGGTATGTAATAAATGACAAAAGAGGAGTTTGTCCAACCGGTTGGAAAGTACCATCTCAAAAAGATTTTAATGAATTAATACAAGCATTAGGAGGAACTGAAAAAGCTGGAATAAGACTAAAAAAATTAGTGGTTTGGGGGGATACTACCAAACTTAAAGATACAAATGTATTTAACGCTATACCAACAGGATTTATGGAGGTTACGGGTAAATTAACACAAGATAATATACGAGCTTGTTGGTGGTCTAAGGATGCACAATATAAAGAAACAGCTTACAGTTATTCCATTGGGAATATGGGGGAGCACATTATTCGCGATAAATTTTATAAAAAGCAAGGTAATACGATACGCTGTATGAAGAGTTTAAGGGAGGATTAATATTCTCCTCCTATAATTCTATTGCTGTACTTAGCATCGTTTGTTCGGGGTAAATAGGTTGGTTTTTTTGTTAATCCTGTTGAATCTGTTAAGGATTTTATAAATGTAATTAATTTGCTTACTTCTTTTTTGGATAATTGTAGAGAAGAAGCTGGTAATGTTTGGTTATTTAGTATTAATTTTTGTCCTACAGCTCCACCTTTGTTATAAAATTCCATTACTTCCTCCAATGTTTTATACTCTCCATGATGCATATATGGAAAGGTTAAATTCGTATTTCTGATAGTAGGAGTTTTAAATGCATATTGATAAAAATTAACTCTTTCTTTTAATAAAGCATCTCCTCTCCCTTTATCTTTATCTATCACTTTAATAGCAGGTTTTTCAAATATACCTAGAACCTCACTTTCGGAGTCATTATACATTGGAGGAACTGTACCGTTAAAAATGGGTGCAAAATGACAAATAGCACATTTTCCTTTTCCCATAAAAAGGTTAAAGCCTTCTATAGCATCGGGATGAAGTTCTGTCGTTTCTTTTCGAATATATTTGTCAAATGAGGAATTTAATCCGACAAGTGATTGAATGTATGCAGCAATTGCAAATTGTACATTTTTGAAAATTAAGGCTTCTTTTTCTTTGGGGAAACATTTAGTGAAAAGTGCTTTATATTCATCACTTTGTTTCAGGTTATTTAGAATAGAAAAATAATCGGAGTTGAACTCTTTTTTATTATGCACAACATGCTCCATTTGGTCTTCGAAAGACGAAGCGCGCATATCATGAAAAAATCTAGTGCTAAATATTGCATTGATTAATCCTGGTGCGTTTCTATCGAGATATCCTTCTCGATTGAATGCATAACTTTTTGGTAGTTGATCTGAAAATCCCTTTTCTGGTTGGTGACAGCTTGCGCATGCTCTTTTTCCATCATTGGATAAAATAGGGTCAAAAAACAAGAATTTTCCTAAGTCTATTACTTCTTTATTATTGTATTCATTAGGTACTCTACTGAAATAACTTGCATTCAGCAATTTTGTATCAAAAATACTTTTTGCGTGAAGATTAATTGCACTTGGAAATTGTAGGTATTCTTCTGGAAATTCGATTCCAATTTCTTGTTGAATAGTTAAGAGTTCTAAGAATAATGGATCTATATAATCACGCACAATTTTTACGTAATCTAGCTTTTTAATATCGGTGTTAATCAAATAATTTTCGAGTGCTATATAGTTTGAAATACAGGCATAATACTTTTCTTCTCGAATACTATTTTTAAAAAGTATCAAATCTGATTTTAGAGTGGCGATCGATATTTTACAATCATTCACAAAATCATTTGATCCAGGTGTATCAAAACCAGAAAGAGAGAGTGTATATATTCTAATTAATTCAATTCTGGATGCATTAAAAAAGTCTCTTTCATAGAGTTTGGCTGGTTTGTTTGCTTTTAAATTATTTTCAAATTCGACTAAAAGCGAGTAAAGTTGTGTATTATTTTCAAGTCTATTTTCTGAAATTAGTTCATCTATTTTTTGTAATCCCTTTGGCTCAATAATTTTTGGCTCATAGGAATTTTCTTCCATTTTCGGTAATGGTGATCCATTTAAAAACATCTTAAATAAAGTAGGGTCACTATTTTCTCCAAGGTATTCAAATGCTTTAAAAGCATCTCTGAGTTTTCTATATTTTGATACTGTTTCGTTCCATTTTTTGTGTGTTTCTCCTTCTTTGTTTATGAAGTATTTTAAGTTCTCTGTTTCTTGAATTAGTTTTTCCCAACGTAAAATTTGTCTTTTGTTTATCGCATCAATAGCATCATTGTTATTTGACTTTAAGTAATTAAATGATAGGAGAGATAGAATGCTTATACCACCTATAAAAAGTAGCATTATTTTATATTTTGAATTGTTTTTCATTGTAATAAAACAAGGTTATTAAACACAAAAAGCTGCCCCAAATGGAGCAGCTTTAAATAATTGGATTTTAATTATTCGACAATAACTTTCAAGGTTTTTCCTTCCGCATTTTGAACAAAATACGTTCCAGCGCCAAGTTCTTCAATATTTACTTGTTCTACATCTCTATAAACTTTTATTCTTTGACCAGAAACACTGTAGATAGCTACGTCAGTTCTAGTGTTGAAGAATATCTCTCTCGATGTTGGATTTGGGAATACAGTAAATTCATTGTCTGAATTCAAAGTTGGTAAACTTAACGTTGAGATAGCTTCAAAACCGTTGATTGCATAGGTCATAGAATTATTGAATGGGAATATGTTCGATGCATCTGGATGTTGCGAATTTAATAGCATTGTTGCATCATCAAACATAGTTCCACCAGTAATTTCTGCACCTGGAGCGCAAGCTGTTAAACGAATTAAATCTTTGTATGTAGGATTTGTGATCGTCATATCTAATAAATAGGTTTCACAAATTGTTTTAGTGATGTTACCTGGCATTCTGTTGTAAGTCAAACCATTTAAATCCTCTTGAACAATCATGTAATTTTTATCTCCTATTTTCATAAAGTCAATACCATCAGGATTGGATAAGTGAATGCTAGGATAATCATTTTGTTGAAGAGAGTTTTTTGTGGATGTATAAGGCCCACCTTCTAAGAAAGAACGCACTTTATTGGTTGCAGGATCGAATTCAATAACACGACCGTAGTAGTCAGCAAATTTTCCATTTTTTACAGAATCTGCAGCAGCTGCATCTGTTCCTGAAAAATCCATACCATTTACAATTTTGTAACGTGTTTTATATCCATCGATTAAAGAAGGTGAAACTACACCATTGAATTTTTTGTAATCAAAACCATCTCTACCAGTTTCACAGATATAAATCTTTCCATTAGCAAGTTGCCCCCATTCTAAACGATTAAACATTGTAGCACCTCTTTTAACAGCTACAGTATTTAGATTAACTAAGGTATCTAAATTGTTTTCAATAGAAATCCAGCTAGTTGGCGCATCATGTTTGTAAACAAACAATTGACCGCTTGTAAAATCACCAGCTGTTTTAGCTTCATATTTCCCTAAAATACCAGGGGAACCATCTTCAAACAAGTAAACAGTTTTGTTATCCGGCATGATTACTCCACCTTCCCAACCAGCTCTTCCCCAGTTGTATTGTTTTCTAACTGCTTTTGCATTTGTTGGATCAATTTCTACCATCCAATTCAAGTTTTGGAATCTTTTTAACGATTTACCATTAAAACCTTGGAATCCAGCAGGAGTGGTTGCACCAATAACAAAATCAGATGTATCTCTAAATCCTGCACCTTTAGAAAAGATAGCTGCATTTGAAGTTTGCATCCATTCTTCAGCAGTCCATACTCTTCCGTTTGCATTGATACCCCCGCAGTTCATTCCTGTTTCACCTACGGTATTTGAAAAGTCAACATTGAAAAACTTACCTTTTCTTCCATCAGTTAATGTTTGCTCTACATGTTCCAAGGTTCCGTCTGACTTTTTTCTTAATTTGAACATGGTCATACCTCCACCATCTCCAATTTTGTCATTAGCTTGAATCATTTCATGATTAACGATAACCCATCCTTCATTCGCTTTGTTTTTGTCTTTAACAACAGCAATGTAATCATGCCATTGTTTTGCTAACTCTTTTCCCGCCGGAGAACTGATAGTTCCTTTAACTGGATCTTTCGTTGTAGTAGCAGTTGTTTGAACTGTGTCAACACCACCAACAAAAACAGTTTGGTATTTCAACGGTGATTTAGGCATCCAAATCGTTTTAGTAGACCACGCAGTGTCAATGTTTACTGGGAATTTCATTTGAGCTTGCGCTGAAACTACTAAACCACCAGCAAATAATAAACTTGTAATTTTTTTTACCATAATATAATTTTATTTCAAATTTATGTCTTCATTGTTTTGTGCTTATTACTTGTATTTTATAGTTCTGTTATAGTTTTATTTTGAGAAAATTAATTTTTATGCAACTAATATTTTATTTGTTTGATTTGTAAAGTTTTACGTGTTAAAATCTATTAATATTCATTTAATTTTATAATTATGCTATTCTTTTGACTATTTTCAATTTTATAAAATATCCCTCAAAATCATTTTTTATGTCCTTTAACTGGAATAATTCTTATTTAACTGTTAACCAACAATTATATTCCAAAGTAGTACCATCGTACGTAGAGTCGCCTCGCTTATTATTGTACAACAAAAACTTGGCTAATCATCTAGATTTACCTAGTGATCTTTCTTCCGATGTTATTTCAGCCTTGGCTGGTAATGGTGTACTGGAAGGTTCTGAACCAATTGCACAAGCGTATGCAGGACATCAATTTGGCCATTTTAATATACTTGGGGATGGTCGCGCGATACTGTTAGGCGAACATATAACGCCATCTGGAAATCGTTTTGACATCCAATTAAAAGGTGCTGGACGTACGCCTTATTCGCGTAATGGTGATGGTCGTGCTACCACGAGTGCTATGTTACGTGAATATATGATTAGCGAAGCAATGCATGGATTGGGTATTCCAACTACGCGCAGTTTGGCAGTTGTTGGAACAGGCGATGAAGTGTATCGCGAATATGTAAGTGAGGGGGCTGTGTTGACGCGTATTGCTGCGAGTCACATTCGTGTGGGGACATTTCAATATGCATCGAAGTATTTACCTAAAGATGAATTGCGTGCATTTTGTGCTTATGTAATCGAACGACATTATCCGGAAGTTGCAGAGGAAGAAAATCCTCCGTTAGCATTTTTGAAAAAAGTGCAGGACAAGCAAATTGATTTGATTGTAGATTGGATGCGTGTAGGTTTTATCCATGGGGTCATGAATACCGACAATATGAGTATTCCTGGGGAAACAATCGATTATGGTCCGTGTGCGTTTATGAATGCATATCATCCATCGACTGTTTTTAGTTCGATAGACCGTAATAGTCGTTATGCATATGGAAATCAACCGACGATAGCACAATGGAACATTGCGTGTTTGGCAAGTGCGTTGATTCCGATAATTCATGATGATCCGGAAGAGGCGGTTAAATTATGCCAGGAAGTTATAAATGAATTTCCGCAAGTCTATGAAAAACGTTGGGCGAAGATGATGTGTTACAAGTTGGGGATGTTGGAAGAACAGGAAGGAGATGCGGGGTTGATAAAAGACTTACTGCTTTGGATGGAAGCAAATAAAGCGGATTTTACAAATACTTTTTTGCAGTTGCTTAAAGCGAAGAACGAACACATCGGCATCTATGGAGAAGCCGATTTTCAATCTTGGTATACGCGATGGGTGGAACGTGTTTCTAAATATAAGCGAGAAGAAGTTCTTCTATTGCTGGAGAAATTTAATCCGAAGTTCATTCCTCGAAATCATTTGGTAGAGGAGGCTTTGCATCAGGCAGCGAATTTGAATGATTATGGTTTGTTCAATCGTTTGTTGGAAGTCTTACAAGGGCCGTATGAGGAGCATAAAGGCTATGAAGATTTTCAAGAACCACCATTGGAAGGGGATGGGGATTATAGAACGTATTGTGGTACGTGATGATGTTTTCTTTTTTATTCAATGAATTAATATAAAAGTGTTAAGTTTTGTATTGTTACTTTTTTCCGAAGCAAAAAAAGTAACCAAAAATGCTTTTTCGAAACTTTCCTAAGGTCCATTTTAGTTCCTCTGCGCTCCACTAAAACCACTCAAACAATTGCTTCGTGCTAATTTTTATCCTGACGTCAAAAAATGCACATCCGCATTGTTTTCCTTTGTACTGAGAAAGTTTCGTGTCAAAACCGCGTTTAATGGTTCTGTAAAATGATAAACTTTCAACCGCTAATGGAGTGACTAAACTATAGGTTTATTTTAGTCTTTACTTAAAAGTATATCTCACACCAATAAATGTCCTAATCCCTTGTGTTGGGGCATAGATGTAGGTTGGGTCGAAGGTGAGTCCGTATGGGTTTTCAGCAGTTACTAGTACTTTTCCTTGTGTATCGAGTTTTACGTTTTTATCGAAGGGGTCGTTGGTGCGCGCGATGATGAATGGATTTTTTTCTTTGAATGGCGTCCAGTTGAGGAGGTTTTTGACACCACCATAGATTTCGAAGTTTTTAAATCCGTTGTAGGTAAACTGAATGTTTTGGATGCTCCACCAAGGTGAAACGGAACTACGTGGGTCTAGTTCGCCGAGTGTTGGGAGACGCATGGGACTATACACATTCCCTGTATAGTCGATTGCTAATTTTGCTTTTTTTATTTTGTAAGAAACGGCCCACACCCCTGTGAATTTTTCGGTAAGTATTTGTTGTTTGGTGATTCCATTTTCTGTTAAAGTATTTTCCATTAGTGTACCACCAGTGATTATTTTGAGTCCTTGTATTAGATTCAATTCTACATTCAGGCTCAATCCTTTACTTACAGCGTGTCCGTTTAAATTATCATAGATTATTTTATTGGGATCGGTATCAAAATCACCAACGATACGGTTGTTGAAGTAGGTGTAAAACGCAGTAGCATCTAGGTTGATTGTTGTTCCCTTTTCTAACGTAATTTTATGGATGTAGTTGATATTTGCATTGTAGGATTTTTCTGGTCGTAATTCGTGTTTAATTTCTACGATACGTGCACCTGTTAGTGCTGCGTGGTCTTCGGTGAATAGGTTGACCACTCTAAATCCTGTTCCGGCGTTAATTCGCAGGCTCTTATTTTCCTTAATTGCCCATTTATAGCCGATGCGTGGTGTGAAGATGTTTCCATGGTAGGAGTTGTAGTCGTACCGAAATCCGAGTAGAAGTTTGTTTTTATCCTTGATGGCAATTTCATCTTGAAGAAAAATTCCTGGCAACCACGTTTTTTGCGCGATTGTTGTTGGGTTTAAGGAATCTGTATTTTGTGTAGCAGGTGTATTATCATCGTAGTAGGTATAACGAAGGGCAGTACCTAGAAGGAAGTCTTGTTTCCCTATTTTTTTATCCCATGTAAGTTGCGTGAATCCGATTTGTTGGTTAGCAATGTAGGAAGTTGTTCCATACCTTGAATCTTGTGCGTGGCTGTTGTATGAGAAAGCGAGCATTACTTTTTCTGTAGTTGGAAGTTGATAATTACCGAGTACTTCGTTGCGCGAGGTGTAGATACTTTCCCCATAAATACTATCGCCACCTCTGAATTTTTTTTCCCATCGAACATCTCCACCGTTACGATCTTCGTACATAAAACGACCAGCTAGGTTGAAGATGCGATTTTCCTTTCTGATAAAATTCCATTTTTGGAATACCGAAATACGGTCTTGTAGGGTCATATCGGTAAAGTTATCCTTGTTTATATCTATTTTTTGTTGGAAATTGAAGTAGTTGACACCAGTTAGTACCTCCGTTTTTTCTTTGATTTTCACTTTTAAACCTAGGTCAGTATTAACTTCTCCCCAGCTTGTAGTAAAAACATCCGTACTAAAACGGGGTGTATTTTGTGCTTTTTTAGTGATGATGTTGATCAATCCTCCGACTGCTTCGCTACCATAGAGGGAGGAGGCTGGACCTTTGACAATTTCGATGCGATCGACAAGCGAGTTCGGTATTCCCGAGAGTCCGTAAACCGTGGATAAACTACTAACGATTGGCATACCATCAATGAGTACCATCGTGTATGGACCTTCCAATCCGTTGATGTGGATATCCCCCGTATTGCATACTGCACAGTTGAGTTGAGGCCGAACACCATTGACATTTTGGAGTGCTTCGTATATGTTTGCCGTAGGATTTTTCTTAAAGTAAGTTTGGGAATACACTTCCACAGGGACAGGACTTTCGGATCTAGTTATTTCCTTCATGGTTCCAGAAATGACTACTTGTTCTAATTCTTTTGCATTGGAGAAAAGTTCTAGGGTAATGTTAAGCGTGTCATTATTTTTTAGCGTAATTGTTTTTTCATTTTTGTGGTGGTCGAGGGAGAGTACCCTGATTTTATAACTTGCGTTTGGAATCTTTTCGAGTATAAATTGACCTAAAGAATCTGTAATGGTGGAGTAGGATGTACCTACGAGAACCACACTAACCTTTTGGGTTGGTTTGTTGTCAGCAATTACTATCCCTCTAATTGTACCTTGTTGTGCATATATAAAAAATGAAAAACAGGTACAGCACAAAGCAATAATTTTTTGTAGTTTGTATATATACATCGATTTTTATTATTAATGCTACATACAAATATAATAAAGTTAGGCCAGCCTAACAAATTTAGTTTGATTATTTGTTCTATCTTTGTTTGTAAGCACTAACAACTACATGTCTATGATTTCATTTACGGAGGAGAATTATTTAAAAGCCTTGTTACGCATTTCGTTTGACAGTGGCGAAACAGGTGTAGGAACGAACGAATTAGCCTCACACTTGGGGGTAAAACCTGCAACAGCGAATGACATGTTGAAGCGTTTACGCTACAAAGCGTTGGTTGATTTCGAAAAGTACAAGAAGATTACCTTAACACGAGAGGGGAAGAATATTGCCACGGAAGTGATACGTAAGCACCGGCTTTGGGAGACCTTTTTGTATGAGAAGTTAGAGTTTAGTTGGGATGAGGTACATGATGTTGCGGAGCAATTGGAGCATATCCAATCAACTAAATTGATTGATAAATTGGAGAAATTTTTAGATTACCCAGCCTTTGATCCGCATGGAGATCCGATACCATCCAGAGGTGGTGAATTGACCAAGCAATTTCGTAAGACATTGTTAGACATACCAGTCGGTCAGCTTTGCAAGATGGTAGCAGTGAAGGATAATTCTTCTGCTTTTTTACAGTATGTAGTGAAGGTAGGTTTAGGAATTAATAATGAAATATACGTTCAATCGCGTCAGGAATACGATGCATTGATGGTGATTGCAGTGAATGGAGTAGCATCCAGTGTAAGCGAAAAGTTTGCCGAGAATATTTATGTGGTGTAGGCTTTTTAATAAAACTTATTCATCAAGACGTAATCAATATTACCAGTTTGGGAATGGCAACTGATACACGATGTACCTTTTTTTGAAGCTGAAACAGCGACATTTCCGTCAGGTCTTAAATACCCCCACACCCAACCTTTGGCATCGGCGTCTACATTTTTACTGTCTTTATAAAGAATTGCGTATAGATCAAGTGTTTGGGCGTCTTTGTAGAGTTCTTTAACGATTAAAGAACCTTCTGGGAAATTTGCATCAGGCACAATTCTTCCATTGCTGGTGAGTTTTGTTGCTGCTATCGCATTGAATCTTGTTTTAAAGAATGCTTGACCGTGACCACTGCCACTGCTTTTTTTATAGAGCGAATCTACTTTTTCAAACCACGTAAAATCTACTAGGGATTTAGCTTTCTCAAACAATAATTGGTCGGAAGTTTTGGTTTCAGTTGTTACAACAGGCGTAATCGTTTCTTTTTCTTTGGTGCACCCAAGCATGATCAACATGCAAAATAGCGTTAGGAAAGTTTTGAATATTGTATTTTTCATGTGTATACTTTTACGATTCGAAGGTATACATTTTAAGAATGATAAACGAAAAGATGTATATACTTATAAATTAATTCTTCGATAAGTTAAAAAAAGTATAATATAAATTTAGATAAACACCATTAGGTGCACTCCGTAGCATAGAGGAAACTATTTCTCTGCGGTATGCTAAATCAATTCTCGCTTGACTATTGAAAATAAATTGAATGGCGCTTACAATATCTACATAGGTTTTATTATTCTTATTTATTGTTTGGCCAACAAATTCAACCATTAAATTTATATTCGTCTGATTGAAATTGTTGTAGTTCTTTGGATAGATAAGTCGTCCAAATGAAAGTGTGTAATTCATAGCGTTATTTCCCATGTCTTTAGGGAAAATATAGTTGGGTTTGTTATCCGTAGCATATTCAAAACTAAGGGATGAACTAATTGCCAATTTATTGTTCAATTTTGTAGCAATTAATCCAGTTTCAAAACCACTATTGTGGCCTATTATTTCAATTTGTTCTTGATGAATATCCGCTCTATTCATACTATATCTACCATACGCTGCCATCCGGTAATGACTATGAATATCATCGATAGAAAGGAAACGATATTTACCCATGATATTTCCTCCTTCTAGATATAAATGGTTATTTCTATTACTCAGAAAAAAAGAACTTCGAACCATTAGGTTTTTATCTATACCGTAGGAAATTTCTGGCATCAAGTGATAATTAATGTCTGTTGTATTCTCAATAAAAATAGAATTCATCACATTAACAGACATTGAGTTTGTTGGTAAATTGCTTGCAGGATCTGTAACTACAAATAATTCTTGACTAGATATATTATGAGTTAGTAATAGTATTAATAATGTAAAGTAACTTTTCATGGTTCAATTAATTTAATATGAAAATCATTTTCATTATTAGCAGTATAAGTTACTATGCTTTTATATTGCTTAGATAATTTTTTAAACTCTTTAGCAGTAACAAAACCTTTATCGATCACTTGAAACTTTACTTCTGTATTGTTTAATTTACAGTCATCAATCAAAATATATAAATTTTTATCCATAACATCTATATTGGCTGTTGCGATAAAATTTCCTACGAAAAACCCTGCTTTTTCTACTTTTTCTTTAAAAATATTGGGGGTTAAATTGTTGTTGTTTTTCAAAATAATAAAGTAAGTACTCGTTTCTATATTCGTATAGATACTATCTACCTCATGTATTGTTTTTAGTTGTTTCTGGATGGATAATGAACACATAGAACACGTTAATCCAGTCGCTTGTAATTCAATTTTTACTAATTGCGATTGACCATTCATGGAAAGGAATAAAAGCAAAAAGAATAGAATACTATTTTTTTTCATTTTTAGATAGTTTTAAATTAAATGGTCTTTAAGAATGTGCCATATAGATCTTCAACCATTATGTCAAACCATGGTTATCTCGAATACCATTTTGTGGTAATTAAATATTGTAAAGAAGCGTAGTCCCCTTCGACTACGCTGAAATTTTACTCTTTAATTGCAATACCATTAGGTTTTGCACCGACAGTGATTGTTTGGCTTACACTATGCGTATTTACATCAATTATACTAACTGTTCCTTGACCTTGATTGGTAACATAGGCTTTTGAACCTTCTTTATTGAAAAGAATTGCGTGAGCGTCTGTACCGGTTGAAATTTTCCCTTGTAAAGTCCAAATGTTTTCAATTAACTTAAAATATGCTACTTTACCATTGGTCGCATCAGTTACCCATAGCTCTTCTTTCATTGAGTTGTACGCAACATACCCTGGTTTGAAGCCTAAATGTATGGTATTCAAAATTTTAATTTCAGAATTTGAAACTTCTGAAATTGTTTGACTTACTTCATTATCAACGTACATTTTTCCATTACTAGCACTCCAAGCTCCAACAGGTCCATTTCCAACAGCTAAAGTAGTATCTACGTTTTTTGTATCTGCGTCAATTATTGTAACAGTACCATCATTTGTATTACATGCATATACTTTCTTCCCTTCGTTTGTAAAGGTAATTTCTGATAGTCCTTTCCCTACATTTATTTTGTTTTGTACTGTCCAATCCGAAGTGTTATAGACTAAAATTTGGCTTTGAACCTCATCTGATTGTCCAACCCATAGTTCCGTTCCAGTAGTATTGTAAATTGCGTTATGAGGCATTTTCGATACTAGAATTTCTTTATCAATACTTCCAGTAACTACATCAATTATTAACACTTTATATCCTGTACTTGTTGAACCATGTCCTTCATGCCCGCCATGTCCACTACTAAGGTCTGTTGAGGTGATTCCGATCGCTAATTTAGTTTTTGCTGGATTCAGATAGATGTGATGCGGGAATTTAGCGCCATTTAAACTAATGGTTTCACTTACAGTATTGTCTGAAAGTCTTATTACGGAAACATTGTTTGAAGATCCATTAACTACAAAAAGCGCTGGATAATTTATGTTTAATGTGTTAGTACTATTGGTATGTTTTTCAGTGTGTTGCTCATGTTTTTTACATGAATAAATTGACAATGAAATACATAAACTTGCTACAAGTTTTACAATTAATTTGAAGTTTTTCATGGATACTCTTTTTGAAGTTAATTACTTGGTCTTTCGTACTGACAACAACCATGTAGATTTTTGTACGCTTTTTCAGGCGCTTGAAATTTATCACTATCATATCCTGAAAGAGAAATGCGTTTCAATATTTCATCCAAATTTGTTTTGGAAGTATCATAGGTAATCGTTGCGATTTTAGTGTTTTTGTCCCAATCTACTACTGCGATTTTCTTTAGATTTCCAGCTTTTTCGATGGTTGATTTACACATTTCACAATTACCATAAATTTTCACATTTTCGGTTTTCGCATTTTTCACTTGTGCTGTACAATTAGTAAGCGTAGCAGATGCAATGCATAGCATCATTAAAGTTTTCATTAATTTGATCATTGGATTTTTTTTTATATAACAATAAAATACATAACACCATTTTGGCGTGTCTCGTTTTTTGCAGTAAAAAAATCAAATCAGAAATACTTGATTTAGAATGTAAAGCGATTGCTTTATCCGATTAGGTGGAGGATAAAAATAATTCTCTTTTTCTTGTATTTCTTTATTATTTTTTAAAAACGAAAATACGTGAGAAAGCGCTTTTGGATAGCTATATAATTTTGAAATGCTTACTGAAAGTTCTTCTGCGTTTGTTTGATCATCATCTATTTCAAAAGAAATAGTTTTGTCTTCACAGCAGTTTTTTTTCACTATTTTATTCCCACAAACACATGAAATTGTGTCAGATTTACCAACAGAAAAGCTTGTGTATTTTCCACCACAATAGTGTAATGTCACATTCACACCTATCGATGCAATAGCGTACATAAACAGCAACAATAAGGTGAAAAATACTCTCATAGTTTTAAATCGCAATTAAAATTATACTTTATAAGTTTATTTATCACTAATTTTTTGCAAATTTTTTTAATCTCAATAATAAATTCGTGCAATCTGCAACTAAAGTTACACTTTTCAAATGTAAACTAATGTAGCTTTGTGAAAATTGTAATTTATGTCTGAAAAAGCACATTGGGAAAATGTATATGAAACAAAAACATCGGAACAGGTAAGTTGGACACAAGCTGTACCGGGTACTTCCTTACGTTTAATTCAGGGAACGGGTATCGCTAAAGATGCAGCAATTATCGATGTTGGTGGGGGGGATAGTCATTTGGTGGATTATCTACTGAAAGCAGGGTATACCAATATTACAGTATTAGATATTTCCGCAAAAGCGCTAGAACGTGCTAAAATACGTTTGGGAGAAAAGGCGAGATTGGTGTCTTGGATTGTATCCGATATTAATGAATTTGTTCCGAATCAACACTATGCAGTTTGGCATGACCGCGCTGTTTTTCATTTTGTTACGAATGCGGATGCCATTCAAAACTACGTTCACCGAGTTGCCAATCATGTTAGCGGATACTTTATCGTGGGTACTTTCTCCGAAAATGGTCCGTTGAAATGTAGTGGTTTGGAAATCAAGCAATACAATGAAACTAGTTTTCAGCAGTTATTTGGTGCTTATTTTGATAAAATGGGATGTTTTACGGAAGATCATGTTACGCCATTTGATACGGTGCAAAATTTTATTTTTTGCAGTTTTAAGCGCATTTATAGTTGTTGTTAAACTTATTTACGCTCTCCAATTTTCCATTGTACCGTCACATAAAAATTGCGTCCATCCGAAGGTAAAATCCCTGGACCAGGATAGGCTGTTGCTCTGCGTGTAAAATAAGATTCGTTTAAGAGGTTATTAATGCCGCCTTCAAGTGTAATCCATTTCTTACAATTGTACTTTGCAGATAAATCCATGACAAAATAGGCTGGAACTTCTCCAATTACAGCATCGCCACTCGGTTCTACGGAATTAGAAGCATCGGAGAATTGTGCGGCATTGTACGAACCTTGGATGGTTGCGCCCCAGCGATCGTGTTTGATTTTGACCCCTGTCTTTAGAATAATCGGACTCACATACTCCAACTGTTTTCCGATAAAGTTTGTTTCTTTGGAAGAGACATACTTCGCATGGATGTAGGAGAAATTGACATATAAGGAGGAGTTGTATTTAGAACTATCTCTCCACGCTTTTATAAAATCAAATTCCACCAAACATTCTACACCAACATTACGCGCATTTCCAATGTTGGTTCGAATTTTTTTGATACTACCAGCAAGAGGTGTTATTCCTATTTTATCGCCATAATACAGGTGAAAAGCGGCTACATCGACATATAAAAAGCGTTTGATAAATCCACGGAAACCGATTTCAGCGGTGGATCCATATTCATCACGCATGGCGCTATCAATCAATAAGTTTGGATTTGTAACGCGAATGTCACTAAAATTGACTGCACGATAATTCATACAGAAATTTCCATACAGATTTGTTTGTTTACTTGTTTTGTAGGAAAGTCCAAATCCACCCAGCGGTACGGAGCGTGTCAAGGAATTGCTCGATTCCAATTTTTGAATTGCGAGTGTATCTTGGGTTAAGTTATGGATACTGTATACTTTGTAATAACCAGAAGAAGCACTGGTGATATGTTCGTAGCGAAATCCTACATTGAAAGATGTTCGTGGACTTAAAAACCAAATGTGTTCGGTGAATAAGGAAAGGTTATTCGATGGGAATAAATAGTTGGAATTTTCCAGTTCGTTGCTCGATGTAAAACGAAAATTTGCTGCGCTGCCACCTGGTGCATTTCCTTGTAAAGCAGAAGTTTGACCTATGTAATATCTTCCGCCAACCAAAGAAGCACCTTTGATCGTTTTTTCTTTCAGGGTAAATTCATATTTTTTCAAGATACGCACTTCCGTACCTGTATTTTTAAAATCCCCATAAATGAGTTGTCTTTCATTACCGGGATCTTGTTGGTTAATTTTCCCTAAAAAACCAAGCGATTCACGGGAAGAAAGAATTCCGAAAGTACGGATGTTTAGTAATACATCTGGTTTAATTTCCAAGTTGTAATGTAAGGCAAGAAGGTTCCAATTTACCTTAAACCAGTTTCTATCGCGGACACTTTGTATTGGATTTTCATAAAATTGTTTGTCGGTCAAACCACCAGGTTGCTGCGCATTGTAACTCATATTTGTGTATTCTAGACGAATGGATTGTTTATCGCTAAAACGATACCCTAATTGCGCAAAATACTGTTGTTGATTAAATGGACTATTTTCTCGGTAACCAGTACCTTCTTTGTATTGGTAATAGGTCTGATATTCGAATTTATTTTTCGTCCCACTGAAACGTAAAAATCCAGCCTTGTATCCAAAGTTACCAAAGGTGGCACGCGAGGTAAATTCAAAAGGAGAATTTTTTGCTGGTTCCTTGATAATGAAGTTCATCAATCCGCCGAATTGTGTACCATATTGTAATGAAGCAGAACCACGAATAATTTCAATAGCAGAAAGTGCTTCCAAGGGTGGGGTGTAGTAAGATTCCGGATACCCTAAAGCGTCTGCACTGATGTCGTACCCATTTTGGCGCGTATTGAAGTTGGCAGTTCGATTTGGACTTAAACCTCTTCCTCCAACACCCATTTGAATACCCGCCCCATCGCTTTCCCAGATGTTAAGACCAGGAACTTTTGCGAACAATTCACGTGGGTTTGCACTAGATTTGGCGCCACCTTGTCCTTCTGTTTGAATAAGCGTACTAGTTCCTGTAGTGATTTGTACCCCTTTGACCGGAGGAAGGTAACCAATATCAAAATTCTCAAAGCGATTTTTGATTACTACGGCTTCTTGTATCTCTTTTGCGTTTGCTAGTAAGGTGCAGTGTATGAATTTTTTTGGAAGCTTGGAAAGCAAGATTACTTCTGTTTCGAAGCCTGTGTAGGAAATTATAACGGTATCGGAAGTAGGATTTTTTAATTCAAATCGACCATTCCAATCGCTGGCAATTAATAGGCTGCCACAACTTACTTTAGCACCGATGATTGCTTCTTTATTTTCATTTTCGACATACCCGTGAAACCCTTGTGCCTGCACAAAAAGGGTCATAGATAGTAAAAATAAAAGGCTAAGAATCTTCATAGTTTGGTAGTAAATGGTTCCAACCATTTGTGGGGCGCAAATGTATATTTTTTTTCCTGTAAATCGTGTTTTTTGGATAGAAATAGTTGGGTATTTCTACCGTTTAAACTTACGTAAATTTCAGCGTGAATGCTTGGTTTTTGAATTTGGAAAGGACCTTGTATGGTTTGGAAAAGACTGTCCTCGAATTGTGTATACAAATAATCTGCGTATTGCTTAATCATATCTGGCTGTGTGGCCATTTGATCTATTTGTCCGACGGTCAGGAAATCTTCGTTACGTACTTGTATTTCGCGTTTAGATTTTTTATCCCTTACATAAAACGTCGCAAACCCTTCTTTGTGCATGAGCATGACACGCCACGAAAAGCGCATTCCCTCTTCGTGCCAAAACAAGGTTTGAGGATGGTTAAAAAAACTACGTATCGGAAGAAATAATTGAAGAATTACATATACCAAGACAAACGATGTGATAATTTTATTAGTTTGATAATTAGAAGGTAATACGTTATTATCTTTTTTCCAACGAAACCAAGTAGCAACTTTGGACAACCATTTTTCGTGGAATGAAGCAGGAAAAAAAATGAGCGTGGAGAAAATCATTACCCATGGAAATACACCAATTGGAAACAATAACCACGTAACGATATGAAATATAACGACAAAGAAATAGGCGAAGGGGCGTGTTTTATTACCTAAAAGAAAAAAGGGGATGGTAAGGTCGTAGATACAGCCAAACCAACTAAATGCAAATGCTAACCAACTGGTAGCGAAGTAATCTCCAACGAAAGGAAGGTCGCGGTAGGCCTGCAGCCAAATTGCCAATGGTTGCGCATGGAGTAACCAATCCGGATGGATTTTAGCTACACCTGCAAAAAAGTATACCACCGCTAATTGCAGTTGTAAGATACGGATGGTCCATTGGGGAATTACCGTTTTTTGGATGGAAGTATTTCGTTTGCTATCCCAAGACAAATAGGCATTCGCAGGAACCAAACACAACAGAAACAAGACCAAACTCACAAAATAATAGTGGTTTAGGTAGTTTGTTTTATCCAATACTTCGATATAGGTAAAACTGACAAAAGCAAGGATAGTACTTATACGATAAAATGCACCAAATAGTATCCCAATAGCTCCAATAAGTAGAAGAATAAAAGGAAGATACATCCAGTTTCCTGGCAAGGGTGAAATCCCTTCGATGAATCCAAAGTAGAATTTTGGTTGGATGTAGAGTTGGTTTACCCACCCATTGAATAAAAATCGTAGTGTTCCAATAACCATCAACAATCCAAAGATAATTCGAAATCCAACTAAGGGTAGGATGGAAGTTTCTTTGAAGAGATATTTTTTCATTGATCTAATTTTTCATTTTGTGTGTTTATTAAAATTAGATTTTTTGAGGCAGACAAAAAATTAATTCCGCAGTTTACATACGTAAATGAGGAAGTTAATTTTGCAGTCGAACGAAGAAAAAGCAATTTTAATAACTCACTAACTAATCTCCGTCGTTGTCTGAGTAGGTGATTAATATCCCAAATGCACTCACCATGTCCGTTTTTAATGCTATTGTATTGAAGTGAATAGCATTGTACAAATCAATCATTTTCTGCGTATCTGAATTTAATGCAGTTTCCAAACTAGTTGGTAATGCCTCGATTTGACTTAGAAATACTCCCCAATTGGTTTCAATGGTAGTGACAGTAGTTGTTTTCGCTAGAGCTAGTAAATAGTCGTGCATGCTTTTTCCATCTTTCCCATTGCTACCTTTCCCTAAGTATACTTGTTGTAATGCAAGAATATTCGCACGTAATAATTCTTTTCCTATGCCGGATTTTCTGGCTTCTAGATATGCTGGGTTTTTAACATTTAGCGTATTTGCACCAAGTGGATATCCAAGTTTGGTCCATTTTAAAATTTCATAATCGCGTATATAGTTATTTATAAGTAAAGAGAATGGGCTAGTTGAAGCATTGCTAGATCCATCCACAAAAGTTGTACGGTATGTGTTCCAGCTTGAAACGGTTTTATCTACCTCATTTTTCATTTTTTGTGTTAGCTCAACTAGGTACTTTTTGCGGGCAGCACTAGTAGAAAACGTTTCATACGCTCCATTACTAAACAAGAGATAATCGAGGGCAGGAAAACCAATGGCGTCGTAGTTGGAGATTGTATTAAGGTTGTAAGTTCCGGTTTTAATATTTGTTTCGATTGCTAGACTATCCGTTGGGAAGGTACCCATACTCATGGCAAGATTTTGTTCCATTCCAGGACCGAAATCAAACATTTTCACATATTGAAAACGGATATATGCGCGTTTCCATTGTGCTTTTAAACTATCGAAAGTAACAAGGTTTGTGACTGCCTCAAAACTAGCAGCTGTTGAAGTTAATGTCGTTACTTCGCCTTGTAGTTTAGCATACTCTAGCAAGATATAGTTATCCGCAATTTGTTGTAATAATTCCCTTTTCTTAAATGTATCTTCTTGGTTGGCTGATTTTTTTTCTTTACAAGCAACAAGAGTCAAAATAATTCCTAGGATCCAAAAGTATTTCATAGTGATTTAGTTTGTGAAAGTTTCTGCTAAGTCGCTTTCCATTATTACTTTGTATAAATTTAATTATTTTGTCGCATCAATTGCTTGTTCCACAGTAAAACCAAAGCGTGTAGCAATTTTTTGAGCAATTGTATCTAGTGCGGTATTTAGGTAATCGACATCATACAAACCATTCGTGCCTTTAACTAAATCGGCAAGCATGCTGTCTACTTCTTCTTTGGAGAAATAAGGTGCTTTTGTGCTTGGATTTTGTGTAAAACGCAAACACCAGATGAAACCATACCCTTCTGACAGAGCATGGAAAGCAGCTTTTCCGTTAGCAGTTCCTAATTTTGTTTTTCCTTCGTTTAGGTAAAACACCGCACGTACAGCAGGAACCTTAGATAATTCAGTGCGGATAATTGCTACTTGTGCATCCCGTGTTGTATAGTCGGCATTCGAAATCGCAGCTCTTCCTTTTATGAAGGCATTTGAAATCGCATCTTTCACTGTGTTGAAATTTGGATCTGCGTTTACTTGATTGATATAGGAAGACCAGAATTTGTATACCGCTGGATTTGCTGTTAGGTTATCATTTCCATAGATGTACCCATACGCTTCATCCCAGGCATGTTCCATGGTAGTGTATGTTTTTCCAGCTTCTAGAACTTTACTTGTGTTGTTCGCTACGTTTGAACCAGCGTCTAGTTTATTTTTACTTAAGTAGTTATTTAGAATTTGATCCAACAAACAAGCTCCCATCATTCCTTTGGAAAAAACTTGTTGTGGTTCTAAGCCATTTGCATTGAAATAACGTTTTTTCGTACCATCCATGTAGTAACCAGCAACACCAGCGCTTGCTTCCGTACTTCCACTCGTTAATGATTCAGCATCTTTGAAAAAGGCTTTGAAAGTTTCGCGAATGCTTGTTTGTTCGGCGTTTATTCCAGAAAAATAATCTACAGAAGCCGCAGTTTTATCACTTAATTTTTTTCCAGAAGTATTTAGTGAAGCATCGGTAAATCCAGTTCCGTTATGCATGTCTAATAACGTAGCTTCGCTCACAGGAGAAGTACCACCCATTAATGTGCTTATTTCGTCTAGCATCACCAAACGTACTTTTTGTCCGCTGAAATCTACGGTAGAAATATTGCTTGTGTTTTTGAAGTCGTAAGAAGTCGGAACAGTATACGTTGCAGGTGATGGGGTAGGATTTACCTCGTCTTTTTTACAACTGGTTAAAATTAAAGCTGTAATTGTAAGTGTCCCAAGAAATCTATGTATTTTTTTCATCGTTATTTAGATTGATTTTAAACAAGACAAAAGTACGCGCAAGGAGACTCTCAGGCAATACCACAAATAAGGTATTTTGGAAAATATAGCTCAAAAATTAGATAATTTGGCAAAAAAAATACTACTCCGAAAAGTAGTATTTATATACATGTCGTTTTCTTGCAATTTTATAAGTTTTCTTCCAGTTTTTGCACTTTATAAATATCCAATCGTCTGTCTTTTAGATTTGTAACACTACCGTAATTATGAAGTTCGCGCAATAGCGACAAATCGATATCACAAATTAATATCATTTCGGTATTTGGTGTTGCTTCTGCTTTGATACCATTGGTTGGAAAAGCAAAATCACAGGGTGTATATACAGCAGATTGTGCAAATTGAATATCCATGTTGCTCACTTTGGGTAAGTTACCTACGGAACCAGCAATTGCTACATAACATTCATTTTCAATGGCGCGTGCTTGTGCACAACGTTTAACGCGGTGAAAACCATTTTGGGTATCGGTTAAGAATGGCACAAATAAAATATCCATTCCTTCGTCTGCAAGAATTCTACTTAATTCAGGAAATTCAGAATCGTAGCAAATTAAAATGCCAATACGACCACAATCGGTATCAAAAGTCTTTAATTCATGTCCACCAACCATTCCCCAGGCATAGGATTCACTCGGTGTAATATGAATTTTTCGATATTCTTCGATGCTTCCATCGCGACGACATAAATAACCAACATTGTATAGATGATCATTTTCAATAAATGGCATGCTCCCAGTGATGATGTTAATATTATAGGAGATTGCAAATTCTTTGAATTTAGATTTAATTTTTTCGGTGTACTTCGCAAGCATTCGAATAGCTTCCGATTCTGGCAAATCGTTGTATTCTGCCATTAATGGCGCATTGAAAAATTCTGGAAACAAACAAAAATCACAACTGTAATCCGAAACAGCATCGATAAAATATTCCATCTGTTCAAAGAGCGTATCTAATTTGCTCATTGGTCGCATTTGCCATTGTACCAAACCTAAACGAACATCTGTTTTTCGGAATGATTTTTCGGTAGTGTAATAAATATTATTCCATTCTAACAAGGTCGCAAATTCCTTCGAACTCTTGTCGGTTGGTAAATATCCGGTCATTAATTTCAACACGTGAAAGTCATTACTTAACTGAAAGGTTAAAACCGGGTCGTAAATTTCTTTCAATTTTACTTTATCGATATATTCTTTCGGTGAAATTGTATCGGCAAATTTTGAGAAATTTGGTATTCTTCCACCAAAAATAATTCCTTTTAAATTTAATTGTTCGCATAATTGTTTACGTTCGTCGTACAATCTTCTACCAAGCCTTAAACCACGAAATTGTGGAATAATAAACACATCAATTCCGTATAATATATTTCCAATCGGGTTATGTGTTCCGAATCTATATTGATCCGTTATTTCAAAATAGGTGTGGTCACGTTCTGCTAATTCATAATTTACTAAGATAGAAAGTGCGCAACCTGCAAATTCATCATTGATAAATACCACTTTCTGTCCTTCCGGAAATTTTTTGAGTAGTAACTTGATGTGTTTTTCTTTCCAATAGGAATTTTCCATATCGTCGTATGCACTTTGCATCGCGACTTTTAGTTTAGGATAATCTTCAATTTGTAAATTTCTAACTTCAACTTTATGTATGATCATAGATTTTTCTTATAAATTTCTATGAATTCAGTTAGATAAATGTGTAGATTAATAAGTATTTACAATAAGTTAATCCGTTTGCATGTGTAAATTAACATTAATTTTATTTAGGTAATATTTTAGCAAACTTCTGGTTTTAATTTAGTAGTATTACTGAAATACGAAATATACTAGATTGGTTGTTTTGAAAGATATAATTGTTTAATTATATTGTCTACTCCTAAATTCCCAACTATGAAAAATGTGTTATTATTTTGTTGCTTCATCGTTTTTTCTTCGATGCTTTATTCCCAAACTGTACATGTTAAAAATAAGTATGGCGAAGCTTTAGTTTATGTCGATGGAAATAATCTTCGCTTAAAAAATCAATATGGCGATGCTTTGTTTTATATAGATGGTCAAACGATTAAACGTAAGAACCAATATGGAGAAGCAGTGTATTTTATCGATGGACAAACTATCCGTTCAAAAAATCAATATGGAGAAGCTATTTATTTTTGGGATGGACAAACACTACGTTCTAAAAATCAATATGGGGATGCTTTATATTTTGTGGATGGAAACACCGTAAAGTATAAAAATCAGTATGGCGATCCGATGTATTTTTTTGATGGATTTGTGGAGAAATGGGTGGTTGTGTGCTTGATTCGGTGAAGTCAACAATTTTTGGAATAAATAATAAAGGCTGGATCATCGATCCAGCCTTTGCTTTTTTACTTTACATCAAAACGATCTAGTTGCATCACTTTATTCCATGCTGCAATAAAATCGCTTACAAACTTTTCTTTTGCGTCGTCACTTGCGTATACTTCGGCAAGTGCTCGTAGCTCAGAATTAGAACCAAAAATTAAATCTACGCGACTCGCTGTCCATTTCACATTTCCATTTTGACGATCTTTCCCTTCAAAGTACTCTTTCTTTTCATTGGTCGGAGTCCAAATGGTTTGCATATCTAATAGATTTACGAAAAATTCGTTTGTCAATTTAGAGGTGCTAGTTACTAAAGCTCCAGTTTTTGAATTGTCATAATTAATATTGATTGCATGTAAACCACCAATTAATACGGTCATTTCTGGCGCTGTTAAGGTTAATAATTGTGCTTTGTCTAATAATAATTCTTCTGCTGAAATCGTGTAATTTGCTTTTTGATAATTTCTAAAACCATCTGCAATTGGTTCTAATACCGCCATGGATTGTACATCTGTTTGTTGCTGCAACGCATCCATTCTGCCTGGTGTAAACGGAACTGCATAAGAATAACCAGCATTTTTAATAGCTTGTTCAATTCCAGCATTACCAGCCAACACAATTAAATCTGCTAGCGATATTTTCTTGCCGCTATTGGCGTCATTAAATGTTTTTTGAATTTTCTCTAACGCTTTTACTACTTTCTCTAATTGCTTAGGATTATTTACTTCCCAGTTTTTTTGTGGCTCTAAACGAATTCTAGCACCATTCGCGCCTCCGCGTTTATCAGATCCTCGGAATGTGGATGCAGATGCCCATGCTGTCTCTACTAATTCATCTACTGCTATTCCTGCTTGCAGGATTTCTGTTTTTAATGCAGCGATATCTTTCGCATCTACCAAAGCATGATTTATCGAAGGAATCGGGTCTTGCCAAATCAACTCTTCTTTAGGAACTTCCGAACCAAGATATAACGCTTTAGGCCCCATATCACGGTGTGTTAATTTAAACCAAGCACGCGCGAAAGCATCAGCATATACATCTGGATTGTCTAAAAATTTACGTGAAATTTTTTCATACGCCGGATCAAAGCGTAACGACAAGTCGGTAGTTAACATGGTAGGCACATGTTTTTTATCCTTGTCAAATGCATCTGGAATAATAGCTGGCGCATTTTTAGCTGTCCATTGTTTTGCGCCTGCAGGACTTTTCGTAAGTTCCCATTCGTAAGCAAATAAGTTTTTGAAAAATCCAATTCCCCATTTGGTAGGTGTTGCTGTCCAAGTAACCTCAAGTCCAGAGGTAATAGCATCTTTTCCTTTACCAGTTTTATAACTGCTTTTCCATCCCAAACCTTGTTCTTCGATTCCTGCTGCTTCAGGTTCTGCTCCAACTAATGAGGCGTCACCAGCACCATGCGTTTTACCAAAGGTGTGACCACCCGCAATCAGTGCCACGGTTTCTTCATCATTCATACCCATTCTACCAAAAGTTTCACGAATGTCTTTCGCTGCTGCTAGTGGATCCGGATTTCCGTTCGGTCCTTCTGGATTCACATAGATTAATCCCATTTGCACGGCAGCAAGTGGATTTTCTAATTTTCTTCCATCGCTATAACGTTTGTCTTCCAACCATTTTTTCTCATTTCCCCAGTAAACATTTACTTCTGGTTCCCATACATCTTCTCTACCCCCAGCAAAACCAAATGTTTTGAAGCCCATATCTTCTAAGGCAACATTTCCGGAAAGAATCATTAAATCTGCCCATGAAATTTTGTTACCGTATTTTTGTTTAATCGGCCATAACAATCGGCGCGCTTTATCTAAATTCGCATTATCTGGCCAACTATTCAATGGTGCAAAACGTTGTTGTCCAGCACGTGCACCACCACGACCATCTCCTGTTCGATACGTACCAGCACTATGCCATGCCATACGGATGAAAAATGGTCCATAATGTCCATAATCTGCTGGCCACCAATCTTGCGATTGTTTCATTACTACTTGAATATCCTTTTTTAAGGCGTTTAAATCTAAGGTCTTAAATGCTTCTGCATACTTAAAATTGGTACCTATTGGATTGGATAAATTAGAATTTTGGCGCAGCACAGATAAGTTCAGTTGGTTGGGCCACCAATCTGCGTTTCCTGTGCCACTATTTGCTGCATTTGTTCCTTTTATCCCCATGTGCATTGGACATTGGGCTGCTTTATCACTGGTGTTTTGTGCGTATAAACTGCTAGTTAAAGCTAAACTCAGGGTTAATACTTGTTTTATCATGACTTTTGTTTTTAAGGTGAATGTTGCGTTGTTTTCTACAAATATATATGCTACATTTGATTTATAATAACGATATTTTAGATGTTACTATTGATGATATGAATGTTAGACAGTTCGAATATATTTTAGCCGTTGCGAAATACAAACATTTTGAATTAGCCGCGGAAAAGTGCTTTGCCACCCAATCTACGTTAAGTACCATGATATCCAAGTTTGAAGAGGAACTTGGGATAAAAATTTTTGATCGTAAACGAAAACCGGTAGAAATTACGGTCGAAGGGGAAGCGATTATACAACAATTACGACTCATTTCAACGCACATAGAACAATTGTCGGAGTTAGCAAAGGAAATGAAGGGGGAAATTAAAGGTAATCTAACCATAGCGGTGATACCAACCATAGCTCCTTTTCTGTTGCCTTTATTTCTACAAGATTTTGCTGCAAAGTTTAAAGAATTGCACATAGAGGTTCGTGAATTAACTACCCATGAAATAATCCAGCGTATTAAACGAAGAGAACTGGACATTGGTATTCTTTCAACTCCTATTTTGGAAGAAGATCTCTTGGAATACCCTTTGTACGAAGAGCCTTTTGTTTTGTTTGATGCAAGTGGAAAGTATACGGATATAAATCGGGTACAACAAATTGCCGCAGAAGATCTTTGGTTGATGGAAGAAGGACACTGTATGCGAACGCAAATTGTCCATTTATGTGAACTGAGTAAAAAATCTAAAAATACGACGCTAAATTTTGATTTTAGAGCTGGATCTATTGATAGTTTATTACGTTTTGTGAAAGCACATCAAGCTACAACCTTGCTTCCTTATTTGGCAACCAATCAATTTAGTGATCAAGAAAGGGCTCTTGTGAAATCAATCGTTTCACCAACTCCTCATAGAGCTGTTGGTTTGGTGGTACATCGCGATTTCGTTAAAAAATCGGTTTTAACCTTATTGATTCAAGAAATAATTGCCAAAATTTCACCATTATTACCAATAAATTCTGAGGATAAGGTTCAATTATCCCCTCTATAATGCATATGATTTTTGGTTATAATCTCCGCTTTTAAATCGTGTAAAAGTGTGTGTAATCCAAGTTTGTTGTTTTAGTTGCAACATCGACGAAAAATGGGCATAAAAATCTGTTTCTTGTACGCTATGTTTTATACAGAATTTGTAGATGTTATCGGTAGATTCTGCTTCCATAACATCTTCCACGTAGAAAGTTAGAAGTTGCACTTCCGTTGGAAATTTTAATTCCTCCACGATTTCAGTAGCAGTAGACATATGCAATTAAATTAGGTTAATTTCTTAACCAAATTACAGCAATCTACCTGTATAAAATAGATATTCAGGTGTTTTTTGAAAGATTATATATACCTGTTTATAGTAGTAGGTTTAGTGTATTTGAAAGAGGAATGAATTTACTATTCCAATTCCACTAACACTTCATTTTTCCGATTAAACACTTCATAGGGTGCATTATACCCGAAAAAATAAAATTTGTCGGTATACTTGATGCCTTCCGCGTCTAAAGCTGCTTTTAAATCCTGTTTATACTGCTTCAATTTCGCGTCATTGGCCCAACCGCTAAAGCGAATTGCAGCAAGTTTTTTGGCAGGTTCTTCCTTAAATTCGATAGCTGATTGTCCAGGTTTAGGAAGTGTTTCCTTCGATAATTTCTTTGGAACCATAAACATCATCGTCATCGTATCCTCCAAGGACATCGATACCGGGGAGGTCATCGAAATTTTTTCATTGCGTTCATTGTTTCCAAAAATATATCCAGCTAAAATCGAGAAACCCTGACTGGAAGCATTTTTGTATCCTTTTTTGGAGAGTTTTACCGAGGTAAATAAGGTCGCTTCATAACTTCTTATTTCAAATCGGTCGTATTTTTTTTTGACTACGTATGGGTACGTTTCAATATTTCTTTGTCCGAAAATAAAGAAAAGTTGGATGGCCACAAATACCACTACGATTACGATAAGTAAGATGCTCAGGAGTTTCATTGTATGAGGGGGTTGATACTTGCCATTTTTATTTAATGTTTACAATATTAATGATTTATAAAAGTTTTAAGCTAGCTGTTTAAGGTCTTTTCGAATCGTGTCTTATTATCAATCATCCACTTTTGTTGGTCTTCTTTTGTTTTATTTGGATCGTTCATAATGTCAGCGTGCTCTTGCATGTAGTGAGGCATAAGATTTTGCATCCATTGTTCAAATGTTTCGCCATGGAATGTTGTATCACACAAATCGCATTTTAATGTTTTCATAATTATTTGTTTAGAATATCAAATTATTTCTGTCTTTCGGTAGTCTCTATGTCGCTCTAACGTTTTGCACCTTTAGCGATGTGCGATGCCGAGGCAAAATAACCAAACCCGAAGCGAGGTTTTTTATAAGTAAGAATTAAATCTCAATTTGAATATTGATTTTACCACCCAAACCTTTTTCAACAATTTCAAACAAAGTTTTTAAAGTCAAATTACTTCCATTGTTTTCAATTCTAGAGATATACTCACGTTTTTTGTCCACAAGTTCTCCGAGTTGAGTTTGAGTTAAATGTTTATCTTCTCTAGCTTTTTTTAATAACAATCCAATTTTGAAACCCTCAAAATCTCTTTCAAGTTCGTCACGTCTAGCTGTACCTTTAGTACCATATACAGTGTCTTTAATTTCTTTCCAGCTTTTAGTTTCCATTTTTATTGTTTTTATCTGCGTAATAATTAACCATCAAATTTAATGCAAGTGCAAGTTCGTTTTTTGGAGTTTTTTGTGTCTTTTTCTGAAAACCATTGAGTAGAATTACCAATTTATCATTATCAAAAAAGCAAAAAACGCGCCAAATATTTGAGCCAAGTTTTATTCTAGCTTCATAAAGTCCTTTTGAACCTACCATATGTTTTAGATAGTTGGAAGGGACTCTTTCTAGCGTTTCTATGGCTTCAATTATTTTAAAGATTTTATCCTGAACTTTTTTGGGTTGATCTTTTAGAAAGTCTTCAAAATAATTTTTATATGCAATAACTTCTCTTACATTCATTACTCAAATGTAACTTAAAAGTTACTAAAAACAAAATCTATTTGGATTTATTTTTTCGGGTATGGGATGCTATCCTATAACGTTCAGGCTATGCGCAGTATCCCGAAGGGTATTGCGTATAGGTGTTGTTGTGCTCCGTTTTTATTTTTCTTTTTCGTCCGTGCGTTGGCTCAGACACACTCTTTGATAAGCTTTGGTTTGCGCTTGCGCCTTGAGTTGATTGGCAATGTGTGTGGCTTCGGATAGTTGGACTATTCGTTTTCAATGAACTCAATTTCTTCATTATTTAATCCAAACAGCTCATATACTTGTTTATCTATTTTGCTTTTTAATCTATTCGCTTGATCTTCATTTAATGTTCCCTTAATCAGCTCTAAAACAATCGACACAATCCTTTCTTGGTCTTTCATTTCAATTTTTGGACAAGGTATATCTCTTAGATCTTTTAGTCGAAGTTGAGGAGTACCAGTGTTTAGATTTTTTATTAAATCCTTCTTTATTGAATAAAACGTAATAAGCCTTGAGTTTAGAATAGCGAGCACATAAAATAGATGAATGACATCATTATGCAATTCTAAATTATCAGATGTGATTATAAATAATGAGTAGTCACCGCAACACTCAATATCCGTGAATGTAGCGGTTATTTTAGAATCAGATTGACGTACGAAAATCTTAGGAGATTTAAAATGCTCTAAATTTCCTAACCCGATTACTTTAGGTGTTCTTAAACCATTTTTTTGCGCTTCCTCTTTGAAACCCGCATTTAGTTCATCTCTGAGGTTTGTATCATAACGTACATATCTCTCGAAATAAACGTTACAGTATGATTTGTAAACTCCTGAGCTACCTTCAATTAATGGTAAGTCAATTGTAGAAATCATATTGTCTCGAATGAATAAATTGCTTTTACCACCGAAGTTAATACACGTTCTGATATGAGCTTTAGGTATAAGTTCACATAATTTTGAATGGGAATTCACTTTGTTAAGTATTGACTGAGTTAAAGGGTTGTCATCAAATTTGAGTATGTTACTCTCGATTAACATATCTTGAGATATTTCAGATATGATTTTGAAATCTCCATTGATAAACTTTTTTATTGCAGTTGAATTATCTATTAAGCTATTATTGTAATAGCTCAGTATAACTTGTGAACTAGCTACACCTTCGAAAACACTCAAATCATTTATGACTTCAATAAAACTTGATTTTTGAAGCATATATTTTCTGATATCTTCTGATGGATTCGAGTGTATGTTAGTGTCAACTATAAAAGTTGAAATTCCATCTTTTTTACTTATTTCTAAGCTTTTTTCAAGGAAGAACATTAAGGAGTTATATCTACCTAGTTTTGATTTGTTGTTTATAAATGAGTACTGTTTTACGAGTGTCTTGATTAATTTTTCAGAATCAACATCTTGTTTAGATTGCCTTGAATAATAACTTAAATAGGGAGGGTTTCCAATCACCACATCAAAACCGACAAAATCCCCAACATCATTCAATACCTCTGGAAACTCAAATCGCCATTCAAAGGCATTTTCAAATATCTTGTTGGCCTTAATTTCTTTAATTTCAGATTCTAATTTTGTAGTGTATTCGGTAAGCTTCTTCACTTTCTCGTTCCACGCTACTTTTTCTTTTTTACTCATTTCAAAAAGTTGCTCCCCTATTAAAAGATTTAACTCGTAAGAAAGCTTTTGAATTTTTTTGACTTTAGGGTCACGTTGCGATATTTCGCTCCTGAAATCTGACTTGATGTCGGCAATCAAACGCTCCATTTCTCTTTTCTGTTCTTTGTTTTGAGCATTTCGATAAGTGTCAACGGCAACTCGGTAACTATCAATGGACCACTTACTTTTCTTTAAGGCTTGTTTAAGGTCGGCATCAATGTCAAAACGGCTTACTAAAGAATTACCGCACTTGATGTTTATGTCAATGTTAGGCAGTGTTTCGAGTTCAGTTGCATTTTTATAATAAGCGTTTTTCAAAAGCTCAATCCATAAACGCAAACGGCAAATTTTTACTGAGTTCGGGTTGATGTCCACACCGAAAAGGCAGTTTTCAATGATGGTTTGTTTTTCGTGAAAGAGTGTTTCTTGAATACGCTGACTTTCTTTCCTGTTCGGGTTGTAGTCGAAAAGTTCTCCTTCTTCGTCAGTTACAATGAGTTCATCATTAACTACTTCAATTTCATATTCTTTTAGACGTTTTCCATCTCGGTCTTGAAGTATTTTCAAATCGTTTTTACCGCAATCATTTCATTGAGTGCAGAAACCAAGAAATGACCTGAACCAACGGCAGGATCACAAATTTTCAGATTGTTTACAATTTCATTGGCTTCTTTTCGGTCTTCTTTTCGGTCTTCTATTTTGTCGTATAAGTCTTCAAGGTCTTTGCACTGCCAATTTTTTATTTCGTTGAATTTCTGAACAACTGCTTTGCGAATGGTTTCACGGCACATGTACATGGTGATGAAACCTGGCGTGAAAAATGAACCGTCTTTGTAACCGTTTATTTTCTCGAATATCAATCCGAGAACAGAAGCGTTGATGAGCGATTTGTTTTCTTCTTGAATTTCTTCTGATCCTTCGCTACTGAAATCATAAGCGTTTAGAAACTCAAACAGATATTGAATAGTAGTCAGATTCCCCGTTCTTTTCTTTCCTTGTTCATTCTTTAGTACTGTAGACGAAATAATAGGGATCGTTTTATCATCTCTCAGGTTGCTGATAAAAAGCGTATCCTGCTCAATGTCGGTAGGCTCAAATAGAGAAGAGTTTAGATATGGGACTTTCTCAAATATTTTGATTACATCTTCATTTCTCTCGTCATATTTCCGAGCCAATACTTGAAAAAACAAGCTGTTCAGGTCGTCATAGTTTTTAATCTTATCAAGGTTGAGAAACGAATAGGATTTATCCCCTTTGTGGTAGGTGATGAGCTGAGATTCCAACAATTTCAGGAACAGTATTCTGTTAATCCACGTGATGGATAATTCAAGACCTACATTGAAAAGCTTTTCTTGTTGTGTGCTTCCAAATTGGCTTGGTCGTTCCAATCGGCTGATTTTATCCAAACTGTCAAGCTGAATAATCGCATCTTCAAGTATTGAGCCCGTGTGTCTCTCTCCTGCTTTGTTTCGCTCAATTAGTTTTTTGCTTCCTTCTTTGGTTTCAGTTAAGCCAATGATATGGAGCAACTCACTATAAAACCTTTTATCAAGACTGTTGCTGTCATTGGTGAAAGGAAGTTTTAAAAGATGTTCAGGAGATAGTAGCTTAAAAAGCGCAATAAGTTTATTGTCGTCTGCTTTGTCATCATTTCGAAGTGGTTTTTGATAATCCTGAATATTGAAATAGGTAAACTCAATTTCACCCTTAATGTCAGCAATAAACGGCTCGGCAATTTGCTTGTAGAAAAAGTCGGTTTTGGTGTCCGCCAATCGGCCGCCTTCAAAGTCATTGAATTGTTTTACTAGTTTCTTGTTCTGAGCAAAAAGCCTATCGAAAGTGGTAGCGTCAAAAATGAACCATTCATTGATATTTGTTATAATCAGATGCTTGGCTTCAAGATTGTTTTGTGTGATTCTTTCTCTGAGGTAGTAAAGCACCAATTCCTGTAAAGCTTTTGCGTTCAGTTTGTCAGGCGTGACCATTTCGCTTTTGTTAGTCGGCTTTTTAGCTTCTATGATTACTCCGACTGTACTTTTTGCTTTATCTCCGTTATGGATTACAAGGTCATTTTTTCCTTTCGTGTTGATGAAATGGCTTGGGTCGTAATAGGTCTTTTTGAGAAAGTCAATGACAAGGTTTTTATGAAACTCTTCGGATTCGGTGTCATTTGACCTGTCGAGAAGTTGGATAAGATTGGCCTTGAAACCTTCTATTTCTGTCCTGTTGGGTTTTACTTTCAAAAAGGCTTTGTTTAATGCCTTTCTTGGGTTCAGTCTGTTTATCTGCATTTACTCTATGTCTTTCTTTTCTGTCGGTTAATTTAGTTTTTTCTACTCGTTATCCCGTCTGAGCGTTGGCAAAAAAGCAATGTGTGTGTTAGCACTCTTTGCTTTATGCGTTGGCTTTTTCTTTTAATGGGGCACAACTTATATATACTCCCCATAAATATTAGGTTATTCAACTACCTATTGTTGGATAACTGCCATAGAATGAGGTTCACAAATGTACAATTTTTTTAATAATTTCTCTATAACAAAAAAAGCCCTACATCGCTGTAAGGCTTTAAGTATCATTTTTATATTGTCCTATTTTTCAAACTTCTTGAAAATCACCGAAGCAATATGTCCTCCAAATCCAAAGGTATTACTCATCGCGTACGTTAATTTTTTTGGTTCCGCTTTCGCCAATGGAAAATGGAATAAATTTTTAAAGTCTGGTTCAATTTCTGTTGTATTGATGGTTGGTGGAACCATGTCGTCTTGTAAGGCTTTGATACACGCAATGGCTTCAATCGCTCCTGCAGCACCCAACAAGTGACCAGTCATCGATTTTGTTCCAGAGATACTTAAAGATTTACGTTCACCAAACACACGTTTCGCAGCAATTAATTCACTCACGTCTCCTTGTGGGGTAGAGGTAGCGTGCATGTTGATATAGTCGATATCTGCTGGTGTAATTTCCGCTTCTTCCAACGCCAACTCCATTCCAAGTACTGCGCCTTCTCCTTCTGGATGTGTACCAGTTAAATGGTAAGCATCTGCAGCCATTCCACCACCGACAACTTCACCTAGAATGGTAGCCCCACGTTTTACTGCATGCTCGTATTCTTCTAGGATGATCGCTCCTGCACCTTCACCCATCACAAATCCATCACGGTGTACGTCAAATGGTCTCGATGCAGTGCTATAGTCGTCGTTGCGTTTCGATAATGCTTGCGCAGAAGAGAATCCACCTATCGCAGCTTGGTTAATCGCTGCTTCCGAACCACCGGAAATAATGATGTCTGCCTTGTTCCAACGAATGTAGTTGAACGCGTCAATCAATGCGGTATTGGACGTGGCACATGCCGAAACAGGACAATAATTTACTCCACGCAATCCATATTTAATCGAAATAACTCCAGAGGCAATATCTACCAATATTCTTGGAATAAAGAAAGGTGTAAATCGTGGAGTACCATCTCCCAGACAAAATTCCATCATTTGGTCTTGGAAGGTTTGTATCCCACCATTTCCGGAACCCCAAATTACCCCAATACGGTTGCAGTTTAAAGTCGTGAAATCTAGGTTTGCTTGTTTTACCGCTTCATCTACGGAAACCAAAGCATATTGTGTAAATGGATCGTATTTGCGAATTTCCTTTACATCAAAGTGTGCTTTTGCATCGTATCCCTTTAATTCACAAGCGAATGTCGTTTTATATTTTTCGGTGTCAAATTTGGTAATTGGACCAGCGCCACTCACCCCATTTTTTAGATTCGTCCAGTATTCTTCTACAGAATTTCCAATTGGTGTCAATGCACCCATTCCTGTGATTACAACTCTTCTCATAGTACTTTGTTTTTAACTTCCCTCCCTAGTTTACACTGTGCTTGTCGAAGTGATTAGGGATTAAGGGAGGTGATTAATACCTCTTTTACAATAAATATAAAGAAATATTTTTATTTGTTTCCCTCCTTGAGGAGGGATTAAGGGAGGTGACAATTTTATTCCGTAGTATACACTAGTAAATGAGGAATGAAATTCGCAAGCCAACGAAGAAGTTTGATTTTAAAATTAACTTACAAAAATCCTAATTCTAGTTTTGCCTCTTCAGACATCATATCCTTATCCCAAGTAGGTTCAAATACAATATTCACCTTACACGAAGCAACACCTTCTACAGATGCCACTTTGTCTTCTACTTCCTTCGGCATCGTTTCTGCCACAGGACAATTTGGAGAAGTTAAAGTCATGTCAATCTCCACATGGTTTTCAGGAGAAATTTTCACTTCATAAATCAATCCTAATTCATATACGTCTACCGGTATTTCTGGATCGTATATGGTTTTTAGCATGTCAACAATTTTGTTTTCTAATTCCATCCTATTTTATTTTGTAGTGCCAAGGGCTACTAATGATGCCATTTTCATTTTTTTTACCATACTCGCTAAACCATTTGATCGGGTAGGAGAGAGGTGTTCATGCAAGCCAATACGGTCGATGAAAAACAATTCATTTTTAAGAATTTCTTCCGGCGTTTCATTGTCTAATACGCGAATAAGCAAGCCAATAATTCCTTTCGTAATAATCGCGTCGGAATCTGCTTTGAAGTGCATTTTATCATCTTTAAATTCTGCATCTAACCAAACTTTAGACTGACATCCTTCAATGATGCGGTCTTCTGTTTTTTTATCGTCGGCTATTTTTGGTAAATCTTTTCCTAACTCGATGAGGTATTCGTATTTTTCCATCCAATCGTCAAAAATCGCAAAGTCCTCAATGACCTCTTCTTGTTTTTCTTGTAGTGTCATAGTGAACTATTTAAGCATTGTAATGGCTTTTTCTAAAGCGCCGATAAAAGTGTCTATTTCTTGTTTGGTATTGTAAAATGCAAACGATGCACGCACAGTCCCAGGAATACGATAAAAATCCATCAATGGTTGGGTGCAATGATGTCCTGTGCGTACCGCAATCCCTTGTTTATCCAATAAAGTGCCTAAATCAAACGGATGTATTCCATCGATAACAAACGAGACAACACTTGTTTTCTTTTTAGATTCACCAACAATGTGTAAGCCCTCAAACGTTAACAATAAGTCATGTGCATAGTGTGCTAATTCTAATTCATGACGTTCAATATCTTCGATATTAAATTGACTCAAATATTCAATTGCCTTACCCAAACAAATAGCACCTGCAATATGAGGAGTTCCCGCTTCAAATTTGAAAGGAAGTTCGTTATACGTTGTTTTTTCGAATGTCACTTTCGCAATCATATCGCCACCACCTTGGTAGGGAGGCATTTTATTTAAAAGTGCTTCTTTACCGTATAAAACACCAATTCCAGTTGGACCAAATACTTTATGTCCGGAGAATGCAAAGAAATCACAATCTAATTCCTGTACATCAATCTTGGTATGTTGAATACTTTGTGCCCCGTCGATGAGCACTTTTGCACCAACTGCATGCGCACTAACAATCATTTTTTTGATAGGATTGATTGTTCCTAGCGTATTGGAAATATGGGTAACCGAAACTAATTTCGTTTTTGGAGAAAGTAATTTCTCATATTCCTCCAATAATAAATCCCCTTTTTTGCTTATCGGAATTACTTTTAGTACACAGCCAACGCGTTCGCAAAGCATTTGCCATGGCACAATGTTGGAATGGTGTTCCATGTGAGAAATAATAATTTCATCACCAGCTTGCAACAAAGCACCAAAAGAATTTGCTACTAAATTTATACTGTCGGTAGTTCCTTTCGTGAATATGATTTCGTGGTTGTGCTTTGAATTGATATACTGTGCTATGGTTACCCGAGCAGCCTCATATTCATTCGTCGCTTTTTGACTTAAATGATGGACACCGCGGTGAATATTCGCGTTGTTTTTGGTGTAATATAAATTGATTGCGTCAATAACCGATTGTGGTTTTTGAGAGGTCGCACCATTATCAAAATAAATCAGGTTTTTTCCGTAAATGGTTTGACGTAATGCAGGAAAATCTTCTCTAACTTCTCTACTGGATAATTTTCTTTTAGGACGTGTTTCCATTTGGTGAAATGTTTGTTTAAGTTAGTTATTTTTTTTCAACCACATTAAAAATTCGCGATTACCATCTCCACCTAATAATGGGGATTCAATGCTCTCTTGAACTGTAAAATTACTACGTAAAGCATACGTTTTTACCTGTTCTAATAGTTCAGGATATAGTTTTTGATTTTTTACAATTCCTTTTTTGGAAATATTTTCTCTTCCTGCTTCAAATTGTGGTTTAACCAAAGCGATAATATCTCCGCCCATTGCAATAAATGGGTGTAAAAACGGAAATATTTTTTCAAGAGAAATAAAAGAAACATCAATTACGATGATTCCTACTTGTTCCGGAATATGGCGTAAGGTTAATTCGCGCGCATGGGTTTGTTGTAAATCGATAACCTTTGGGTTGGATTTAATACGTTCGTGTAATTGGTTTGTGCCAACATCCACACAATATACTTTAGCAATATCTTTACTTAATAATACCTCTGTAAATCCTCCTGTTGAAGCACCAAGGTCTATTGCTGTTTTTCCTGCTACCGGAATATTCCAAGATTCTACCGCTTTTAATAATTTTAAAGCACCGCGAGATACCCAAGGTAATTCTTCTTCAATCAGTTCTATAACTGCTGTTTCAGCGATTTTTTTCCCAGGTTTATTGATTAATTTCCCATCGACTTTTACACCAACTTCTTCAATCATTTTTTCTGCTCGAACGCGAGTAGAAATTAAACCTCTGTTTACTAGTATTTTATCTAATCGCTCTTCCATGCAGCGTTTACCCTTTATTTACACCTAATTTATTGTTTACAAGTGTTGTCACTTTTTCTTTTACTGCTTCAGAAGTAAATTTATCAAGAACGTCACCTATAAAACCATGTAAAAGTAAGCTTTTTGCAGATTTTTCTGAAATTCCGCGTGCACGTAAATAGAAAATCGCTTCTTCGTCTATCTGACCAGTAGTGGAACCATGCGAACATTTGACATCATCCGCATAAATCTCTAATTCTGGTTTGGAGTTCATGGAAGCATTATCACTCAACAATACGTTTGCATTGGATTGAAATGCATTAATTTTTTGTGCGTCTTGGCGAACATATACTTTCCCATTAAATACCCCAGTCGATGCATCATCCAGTACGCCTTTATACAATTCATTGGAAATACAATGTGCTACTTTATGGTCAACAATAGTATGGTTGTCAACTACTTGTTTGTCATTTAATAAATAGGTTCCAAAAAGGTTTGTCTCAGCATTTTCACCGATGACATGCACGTTCACATTATTTCGTACGATTGCACCAGAAAATGTCGATGTAGTCAAGGTAAACGTTGAATCACGTTCTTGGATTACTTGTTCTGTACCGATGTGAAAATCACCCGGGCCTTCCGCTTGAATTTTGTCTACAAACAATTTTGCGTTTTGTTCGAGATGAATTTCACTGATGGTGTTTGTAAAGTTTTGGGAGGAATTTTCTCCATAATAACTAAACGTAATATGTGCTTGTGTATTTTCAAGTGCATGGATTATATTACGCGTACTAGCTATGTTGTTTGAACCAGTTGTCAAATGAATAATTTGAATACTTTGCTTAGCGGCAATATTTTTAGAGATGCTAATCGCAACTCCATCTGTCGCATAATACGTATTGATTGCATTAAAAATTTCACCTTCCACTGCAATGTTTTTGGTGGAATTTTCAGCAATCCATTCTGGAGAAACTTGACTTAATGGACTTACTTGTAGTCCTGTTTCTGGAATGATTTCGGACAACGTTTCGGAGTAAAATCCATTAACAAATACCAAAACAGATCCCGTTAATCCTTCTATTTTATAATTTTCGATAGAAGGTATTTCAGAAGAAGTTTGTATCGCAAAATGAGCGTTTGCAATGCGTGCAGTACGCGTGTATTTCCATGCTTCTGTACGTGTAGTTGGAAACACATTTTGAGAAAGAGTTGCAAATGCAAGTGCTCTTTGTGCTTCTGGAATTACTAATCTAACTCCTTCCAAAGCAATACGTTCGTGAAATTTAGTGATTTGATCCATGTTCAAATTCGATGTAAATTCAATTATTTATTTTTAATATCCTCGAAGGTTGAGGTTCTCGAAACCTGAGTCTCCCGTAGGTTGAGGTTTCGTATGCTGAGGTTCTCGAAGCATCGAAGCCTATTCAGCAAATTCAGCTTTAATCCAGTCGTATCCTTTTTCTTCTAATTCTAAAGCCAATTCTTTTGGACCTGTTTTAACAATTCTTCCGTTGTATAGTACGTGAACAAAGTCAGGAACGATATAATCCAACAAACGTTGGTAGTGGGTAATAACGATCGTTGCATTTTCTTTCGTTTTCAAGGTGTTTACTCCATTTGCCACGATACGTAATGCATCGATATCTAAACCAGAATCGGTCTCATCCAAGATGGATAATTTTGGTTGTAACATTGCCATTTGAAAGATCTCATTACGTTTTTTCTCACCTCCTGAAAAACCTTCGTTTACGGAACGCGATGCTAATTTTGCGTCCAATTCCACAATTTTAGATTTATCACGAACCAATTGCATGAAGTCTTTTGCAGAAATTTGTTCTTCTCCCTTGTACTCGCGAATTTCATTTAAGGCAGTTCGCAAAAAGTTGATATTAGAAACACCAGGAATTTCTACAGGATATTGGAAAGCTAAAAACAAACCTTCACGTGCACGATCTTCGGTAGATAGTTCCAATAAATCTTTACCGTCAAAATCTACAGATCCTGCTGTAATTTCATATTCTTCACGACCAGCAAGCACAGATGCCAAAGTACTCTTTCCAGCACCGTTAGGACCCATAATTGCATGTACTTCACCAGCTTTAACTTCAAGGTTTAACCCCTTAAGAATTTCTTTTCCATCAATGGATGCGTGTAAATCGTTTATTTTTATCATTTTTAATAGATTAAAAAATTTTCAGATTACAAATTGACAGATTGAATTTGTAATTTATTATTCTTTTCGTTTAATTTATAATTTCTTAAATATTTACTAAAACCTGAAAGTTGTTTGCTTGTCGATAAGCATTTTTCATTCAAGTTATTGTAGTCGATGTTTGTGATATAACTTAGATTAAAAGCAATTCGAAGTTGGGTTCTTAATTCGCCACAAGAACCTTTAGAAATAGCAAGAAAATAGAGAAATTGATTTATTCCATCTCTTTCATACCCTTCAGAAATATTAGATGGAATTGAAATAGCTGATCTTCTAATTTGGTCTTTTAGTGCGAAATCTTTAGAGAAAAGTTCTTTATTCGTTAAATTATATACTTCCGTACATAATTCCATAGCAATTTTCCAAACTTCTAATTCTTCAAAATTCTTTATAGTCGCCATTTAATAATCAATTAATTCTAAATTCTTCAATCTCCCAATCTATAATCTGCTAATCTACTAATCTGCAATCTACTAATCTGTAATCTGCCAATCTTATAATCTGCAATCTGCCAATCCATCATCCTACCGACCCCTCCAAACTGATCGCCAACAATTTCTGTGCTTCCACAGCAAATTCCATAGGTAATTGGTTCAGTACTTCTTTGCAATAACCATTAACAATCAAACTAATCGCTTTTTCTTCACTTATTCCACGTTGTAAACAATAGAATATTTGATCTTCTCCAATTTTGGAAGTGGTAGCCTCGTGTTCAATTTTAGCACTGCTATTTTTACACTCGATGTATGGGAAGGTATGTGCACCACAGGTATCTCCCATTAATAAAGAGTCGCATTGCGAAAAGTTTCGTGCGTTTTGCGCACTCTTATGTATTTGAACAAGACCTCTATAGGAGTTGTGCGACTTTCCTGCAGAAATTCCTTTAGAAATTATCGTACTCTTCGTGTTTTTTCCAAGGTGAATCATCTTAGTTCCAGTATCCGCTTGTTGGTAATTATTGGTTACAGCAACAGAATAGAATTCACCAATCGAATGATCACCTTTTAAGATGCAGGATGGATATTTCCAGGTTACTGCAGAACCAGTTTCCACTTGTGTCCACGAAATTTTAGCGTTTTTCTCGCAAATTCCACGTTTGGTTACAAAGTTGAAAATTCCACCTTTACCGTCTTTATCTCCAGGATACCAGTTTTGTACGGTAGAATATTTGATTTCAGCGTCATCCAAAGCGATTAATTCTACAACTGCAGCATGCAATTGGTTTTCATCGCGTTGTGGAGCTGTACAACCTTCTAAGTAGGAAACATAAGCTCCTTGATCTGCAACTACTAGCGTACGCTCAAATTGTCCTGTACCTCCTTCGTTGATTCGGAAGTAAGTAGACAATTCCATTGGACACCTAACCCCTTTAGGGATATAACAAAACGAACCATCCGTAAATACCGCGCCGTTTAGTGCTGCATAAAAATTATCGGTGTGTGGAACAACCGTTCCCATGTATTTTTTAACCAATTCCGGATACTCTTTTACTGCATCTGAAAAGGAACAAAATATGATGCCTAATTCACTTAATTTTTCTTTGAAGGAAGTAGCAACAGAAACAGAGTCCATTACAAAATCAACCGCCATGTTAGTGCCTGTCAAACGTTGTTGTTCGTCCATCGAAATCCCCAATTTTTTCATGGTTTCTTTCATTTCTGGCTCAACATCGTCCCAACTTTCGTATTTCTTTTTCTGTTTTGGTGCAGAATAATAGATAATATCTTGAAAGTTTGGTTTTTCGTAGGTAACATGTGCCCATTCAGGTTCAGTCATTGCTTGCCATGCTTTGAAAGCGGTCAAACGATATTCTAATAACCAATTTGGCTCCTCTTTCTTAGCGGAAATAAATCGAATTATATCTTCATTCAATCCTTTCGGTGCTTGATCAGATTCAATATTCGTTACAAAACCAAATTTATATTCTTGATTTTCTAAATCTTTTGCTAATTGATCTTCGGTATAACTCATTATTTTTTTGTTAGATAGAAAAACTTTCTCCACAACCACAAGTTCTTCCTGCGTTCGGATTTTCAAAAACAAATCCTTTTCCATTTAAACCACCTGAAAAATCGAGTGTTGTACCAATTAAATAGAGAAAACTTTTTTTGTCTACAACTACCTTCATGCCATTGTCTTCAAAGATTTTATCGTCTTCTTTATCTTCGTTATCAAATTTTAACTGGTACATCAAACCTGAACAACCGCCACCCTCAACCCCAACACGGATAAAATATCCTGCTTTGTTTTCGTCTTCCATTAATCTAATGGCTTGTTTTTTAGCGTTATCTGTTATTTTTATCATAAGAATGAATCTTAAAAATAGTGTTATTTAGATTAATTATAAATAAAATAATTTTCCGGTACAAAATTACCCTTTTTGTGGTATTGAACCAATAAATATTTCGTTTATAATTTTTTTTTTTTCAATTAATTCTGCTCTAGTCACTTTCATCCATTTAAGAAGTTCATTTAGGCAACCTTTTACCGATTTTAACGTAATAATTTTAATTATTTATGTTATTTTTGGGGGTTATACAAGATTTTATCACATATATCATCCAGATAAAAAAATTTAAAATGAATTACGCACACAATACTAGGAGTATGGGAACATTCAATAGCATTTCGATGGTAATTATCGGAGTATTATGTCTTCTAAGTTCCTTTTCATTTTCACAAAATATACTAGTACAGACTTTAAATACTACAGGAGATCCTTTTCCTTACACAAATATGTGTCCAAATACCGGTGTTTCTTTAGGCGTAAAAATATTAAACTCTGGATCCACCCCAATTTTAAATAAAAACATTACTGTTACTGTACTTGTAACTGCACCAGATAATACAACCCAAAATTTTAGTCAAACGTTTAATAATATATCATTATCTGGAAATGTTGGTCTTTTTAGAACATTTACTTCCACCATTGATATGCATCTTCAAGGAATTTATGATTTTGCAATGGTTGCTACCTATCCTGGGGATGTTGCTCCTGGCGGTGATGGATATGATGTGCATGAACAGCTCTTTGTCGTAGGAAATGTGATTGATTTGACTTCTTCATTGGCAAAAACTACGCAAAATATTTGTAAAAACTCTCCATTAGACACCATTTTTTACGATGTTTCCTACAATGCAACAGACGCAACAGCTTCTGGTTTACCTACTGGTGTGACTTATTTGTTTAATTACCCAACATTAAAAGTTTTTGGTAAACCTTCTATTGCTGTCGGATCCCCTTTTTCCTATTCTGTAACTGCCACAGGAACTTGTCCATCAAAGGATGATTCAACCTTGGTTGGTACAATTACTGTAAAGGATCTTCCTGTTCTCGCATATATTGGTAACGATACAATTTGTGAAGGATTTACATCGGCCGTATCACCTAGCTCCCTAGGTACTTGGTCAAGTTCAGCCCCTAGCGTAGCAACGATAACAAATACTGGTGCAATTACTGGTTTTTCAGCGGGTAAAACGCAATTTACTTATACTAAAACAGCTACAGGCTGTCATGACACACTGCGTAAATTTACCGTTAATCCCTTACCAATTGTAAATGCAATCACTGGAACAACAAGTATTTGTATTGGAAATACTTCACCATTAGCAAATACAACACTAGGTGGTACTTGGAGTAGTGATACGCCAGGAGTAGCCTCAATTAATCCTATTACTGGACTACTTACTGGTATAAGTGCTGGATATGCCGTAATTGATTATACAGTTGTAACTCTTGGTTGTACCACCGTAGTGAGTACAGTAATTACCGTCAATTCTTTACCTACAGTTAATAATATTTCCGGAGTAAAACAGGTGTGTGTTGGGGTGAAAATTAAATTAACGAACAATACACCTTCTGGTGTTTGGTCTTCAGCTTCTCCTGCAATTGCAACTATTTCAGGTACAGGTACCGTAACTGGTGTTGCTGCTGGTAAAACAGTTATTAGTTATACAGTAACCAATTCAAATGGATGTATTAGGTCTGATACTACCACCGTTAGAGTGTATGCTTACCCAACAGTTGCGCCAATAACAGGTACAACAACGATTTGTGAAGCTGAGAATACTCAATTAGCAGATGCAACAGCATCAGGTGTTTGGTCAAGTGGTTCAACGAGCATAGCTACGATTGATGCAGTTGGATTAGTAACAGCTGTTTCAGCTGGAACTAGTACAATTAATTATGTTGTTACTCTAAATGGTTGTGCAACTACAGTTTCAGATGTTGTAACGGTGAATGCTCTTCCGATTGTAGACCCAATTACTGGTACATTAAACGTTTGTGTTGGCGCTACTAGTCAATTAGCGAATACTACCCCAGGCGGTGTTTGGACTAGTCTAACACCTGCAGTTGCTTCGATTGATAATGCAGGCTTGGTTTCTGGATTAACACCTGGTACTAGTCAAATCAATTATACGGTTACTATTTTAGGATGTACTTCTGAAAATTCAGCAATAGTTAGTACGTTTTCCATGCCAAGTGTTAATCCAATTACAGGTGTTACAACCATTTGTGCTGGGGCAACAAGTCAATTATCGAATACAACTCCAGGTGGTGTTTGGACGAGTGCAACTCCAGCCAATGTAACTATTTCAGCAGGCGGAGTTGTTACAGGAGTCAAAGCGGGAACTAGTATAATAACCTATTCAGTGACAATTAATGGTTGTACAACAATAAGTACAACAACGGTTTCCGTAACTGCACTTCCAGTTGTACCAGCTATTACGGGAGGTTCCTCTGTTTGTATCGGTGCTACAACGGTGTTTTCAAATACGACATCCGGAGGCGTTTGGAGTAGTGATACTCCTGCTGTTGCAACAATCGATGCTTCTTCTGGAATAATAACCGGAGTAAGTGCTGGATCGGCAACGATTAGTTATTTAGTAACGCAATTAGGCTGTTCAAAAACGGTTACAAAAGCGATTACCGTGAATGCTTTACCGATAGTAGCAGTTACAACAGGTACAAAACAAGCGTGTATTGGATTAACAACCCAACTTTCTAACACGACACTTACAGGTGTAT
>CAMAXI010000001.1 GCA_945862165.1 Chryseobacterium gleum | reverse complement strand
TATTATATGTACCAAAAAGACTTGTTTGCAGATCAATCAATCAGCGCAACGGCACGTTTAACTTTTAATCGTTAAGTTTATATTTTTAGATGCTATTTACTTTTTGCATTCAAATCTACATACCATAAAACTAGGTACTGAAATAGGAGATCTTACCCGTAAATCCTTGAATACTATATAATAGCGCACCAAGATACGTTTGGACCGATAAATCTATTTATTTAAAATTTCAAGAATCGGTTCACCAGTCGTTAAGCTTGGTTTTGCGAGGTTTAATAGATGGGTTAAGGTTGCTGCTATATCTGTTATTTCAATTTTTCGAAATACTTCTTGGGTAGGAATGTTTTTGCCGTACCAAAGCAAGGGCACGTGTGTGTCGTAGCTATATCCTGAACCATGAGAGGTACCTTGATGGTTCTTTTCGGTGTCTTTTTGATACGGTAGATAACCTGCGTCTAACATAAAAATTACATCCCCACTTTCTTCTTTTTGATATCCATTTTTTACTAAATTTTTCCAATAGTCCGCTTGTTCAGAACTTTCTAATTCTGTTGCGGTATAGGTGTTTTTTATATTCGACCAAGACTTTAATTGATCTTTAATATAGTTTTGAACAGTAGCACTGTTAATATCTTTTAATGTAAGTTTTTGTTTATCTAAATAAATGTTGTTATTGGATACATCCAGGATACAATCAAATCCAAATTTTTGCGTGCAACTATCGCGTAATGTTTTTAGTGGTTTCTCGAGAAAAAAGTATCCGCCAGGAAGTCGTTGATCGACTAATAATTGTGGTACAGGAACAACTGCGTGGTCTGCGGTGAGGAATAAAGTAAATTCGTCTTTGCCTATTTCTTTTTCAAGGTGTTGAAGTAAACGTGCAATTTCTAAATCTAAACGCAAATACATATCTTCGATTTCGATGGACTGTGGTCCATAAGCGTGCCCTAATATATCGGGAGAGGAAAAGCTAATACATAAAAAGTCTGGCGTAGCATGTTTGCCGAGTTGCTCTCCTGTGATAGCTTCCAAACTAGCATTTAATAGATGGGTGTTTGCAAAGGGGGTAGCTATAAATGCTTTTATTTTTTTTGAATTTTCTAAATGGTTAAATGCGTAAGGAAAGGTAGGTGTGGTGTTGCCGAAAATTAGTTCTTCGTAGGTTGAATTATCTGAATTACTTTCTGTATAATTTTCAATTGGATAAATGGTGTTCCAAGATTGGCCCATGTAGTTTAAAACGGATTTTTTTTCATTGAATTTTTGCATCCATTTTGGGAGCTCTTTTTGATAATAATTACTCGTAATAAAATTACCGGTTGCGGGATCGTACCAATAACTTCCATCGCTTTTGTGTCCACCTGGAAGAATGGCACCTCTATTTTTAATCGATAAGGATACCACCTTTGAATTTGGATAGGTTAATTTGAGTTGATCGGTAATCGTTATTGCTTTTAAATTTTGCGGAGAGCAAGCGCCGTTTTTAGATGTCGACCCTACACTTTTGTAATTGGAATCGCCAACACAATTTTTTTCACGATGCATTTTGCGGTCATACCATTCGTTTGCAACAATACCATGATTGTCGGGTGTTGTTCCAGTGTAAATGCTTGCATGACCAGGGCCAGTGAAAGTAGGAATGTAATTGTATTGTGTGTTTCTACAATTGGTTCCGTTTTGCATTATTTTTTTGAAACCAGTATCTGAAAATTTCGCGTAATAACGATATAAATAATCGTAGCACATTTGATCGATTACGATTCCTACTACAATTTTAGGAGGAGATTTTTGTTGAGAAAAGCTGAGGTTGAATAAAACACTTGCGAAAAGTACCAGTAAGTAGGTTTGTTTTTTCATGAAATTTAGTTTTAGACTAAATTAAATAAAAGACATTTCAACATTTTTACTTTTTAGAAAGTTTATGAAGTGCAATAAGTGAATAACTCTTTTTGAATTTAATACTGAGTTAATAAACTGATAATAAATATTTTGTGATAATTGTTTGAAGGAACGACTAGTTACGTGCAAAGTCGTATTTTGTTTTTATTTTTCAACAAGCGTGAAAACAGTAAACTATGTAATTTATATAGTTTATCTTTACCTCTTTATTGTAAATAGAAGTATTTACAGCACATAAATAGTATTTTATTTGTAACAAAAAACGTGCCAGAATGATGAATAAATTTCTTTTAGTTTTTGTAATGCTTTTATCGATTGGGTTTTCTCAAGCGCAAGTGAGTAAGTTGGTAGAAGGTAATATCATCGATGAACGAACGGAAAATGAAGTGGAGAAGGTAGAACTTTACATTAAGAATTACCAAACTAAGAAAAAATACCTGGCTGAAACGGATGATAATGGTTACTTTAAACTGAAAAACATTCCTTTTGGGAAATATGTTTTAGTAGTAAAAGATAAAGATTACGAAACAAAGAAATTTAATTTCGAAATTAACGAAGACCATAAAGCGCACTTTACATTTTCTCCTTTTAAAATCAAGTTGAAAGTTAGTTGGATGTTCAACTGGGGGGATGCATTTGGTGTAGAGCATTTTTGGTCACATTTGACTGCGAAAATCATTTTAGGAATTTATGGACTTTGTTTGATCTTGATTTTCTTTTATTCCGTTTTACAATTAACACTTTCGATTGCGTATGCGAAAACACGTAAAAAGCGTGCAGAAGAAGTTACTCCATATATGGATTTAGCAAATGCACCAAAAGTTACAATGCAATTACCAATGTATAATGAATTGTATGTTGCAGAACGTATTATTGAAACCGTTGCTGCTTTTGAATATCCAGCGGATAAATTTGAAATTCAAGTGTTGGATGACTCTACCGACGAAACGAAAGATGTTATCGCGAAGAAAGTTGCAGAAGTTGCAGCACGTGGTGTTAATATCAAGCATATACATCGGATAGATCGTACTGGTTATAAAGCTGGTGCTTTAGATGCAGCAATGGATCGTGTTGAAGGAGAGTTTATTGGAATTTTTGATGCGGATTTCGTTCCAGAAAAAGATTTCTTGTTAAAAACAATGCCATATTTCCAGGATGCAAACATTGGGGTAGTACAAACACGTTGGGGGCATTTGAATAAAGATTATTCGATTCTTACAGAACTACAAGCCTTTGGATTGAATGGACACTTTGCGATTGAGCAAGGAGGTAGAAATAGTTCAGGACATTACATCAACTTTAATGGGACTGCTGGGATTTGGAGAAAGAACTGTATTGAAGATGCAGGTGGTTGGGAACATGATACTTTGACAGAAGATTTAGATTTGAGTTACCGTGCGCAAATCAAAGGCTGGAAGTTTAAATATTTGGAAAATGTTATTTCTCCTGCTGAATTACCTATTACGATGTCTGCTTTAAAAAGTCAACAACATCGTTGGATGAAAGGTGGAGCAGAATGTTTCCGTAAAATGTTCTGGCAGGTAGTGAAAGCGAAAAATGTGAAGTTCTCGGATCGTGTACACGCTTTATCCCATTTATTTAATTCTTCCGTATTCTTATTTATTTTAACCTTGTCATTATTGACCATGCCGGTTTTACATATTAAAGATAGTTTCTCGGATTTGAATTCCATTATTCGTTTTGGTTCTTTCTTTATTATCAGTACTATTTTCTTAATGTATTACTATTGGTTGTCTTACCGCGATAAAACAGAAAATACGGTTGGTTCCTTTTTCCGATTCTTTGGTCGTTTCGTACAATTTTTAGTTGTTTCGATGGGACTTTCTTTAAGTAATACCATTGCAGTGATTGAAGGGTATTTAGGAATTAAAAGTTCCTTTGTGCGTACTCCGAAATTTAATGTTGCCGTAAAAAGTGAATTTAAAGGAAACAAATACGATAAGAAAAGTATTTCTATTCTTACAATAGGCGAAGGTCTTATGTTTGCATTGTTTGCATTTACAGCCATCAACCGTGCGATTTACCAAGATTTAGGGATGGTTCCTTTTCACCTAATGTTAGCAATTGGGTATGGATTAGTTTTCTTTTATACCTTGGCAGAGACGCGAGGAGGAAACAAGTAGATTTTCGTTACCTTAGCAATCCAAAGTCATACCTATGTCTATCGAAGTAAAAAATCTTTCTAAGTTTTATGGCCAACAAGCGGCTGTAAATGATATTTCTTTTTCCATTCAAAAAGGAGAAATCGTTGGTTTTTTAGGTCCAAATGGTGCAGGAAAATCAACCACGATGAAGATCTTGACAGGATTTATTCCTGCTACATCTGGGGATGTGAAGATTTGCGGAATGGAAGTAGATGTGGATTCTTTAGAAACGCGAAAAAAAATAGGCTATTTACCAGAAAACAATCCTTTGTATTTGGATATGTATGTGCGTGAATACCTAGAATTTGTTGGGAAAATATACAAAGTGCCTAACTTAAAAGCACGTATCGATGAAATGATACAACAAGTTGGCTTAGAAGTAGAGCAAAACAAAAAAATAGGGATGCTTTCCAAAGGATATCGCCAACGCGTAGGATTAGCGCAGGCTATTATTCATGATCCAGAAGTATTGATATTAGATGAACCAACTACTGGTTTAGATCCAAATCAATTGGTGGAGATTCGGGAGTTAATCAAACGCATCGGTAAATCTAAAACGGTGATGCTTTCCACGCATATCATGCAAGAAGTAGAAGCGATTTGCGACCGTGTCATCATTATTAAGTCTGGTAAAATTGTAGCTAACAGCACAGCTGCAGAATTACAATACGAAGAAAACAAACAAGTAGTTTACGTTGAATTTGAAGGTGAATTGTCTAAAAATGCCTTAAAGAACGAAACAGGAATTACGACGGTAGAATCTGTAGGCACGAATGCTTGGTTGGTAGAATCGGATAATGCAGTGGATCTTCGGAAACGCATCGCGAAATTTGCACAAAAAAATAATTTATTGGTATTGACCCTTCGTAAAGAAGAGAAAACGTTAGAAGAAGTATTTAAGGAATTGACGAAATAATCGTTGGAAAAGGTAAAAATGCGTTTCTTCCTTTTTTCTTTCACTTTTTTCCTTTCTTTGCATGCTTCTGCGTTGGAGTCAGAAACACATTATTGGTATACGCATGGCTATTATACCAAGTCGATCCATGCGCTTCGAACGGAGTTAAAAACTTCCAATTCTCCAGAAAAAAAATCAAGATTATATTACGATATCGCTTATAGTTATTATGCGATGTATTTTGTAGAAGATTACAAAAAGCAATTAGATAGTGCCAACTATTTCGCATCCAAAAAAACGAATTTTTCGATGGAGGACAGAGTAGAATACGCTATTGGATTGATTCGCTATTACAATTATGAAATAAAGCCAACGGAATCCCTTGCGATTTATAAAAAAATATATCCCGAATTTCATCGCTCAGACCCGAAGCGAAAGTCGATTTTATGGATTAAACTATACCAAAATATTGCTACCACACGACGTAATTTAGATGCAAACTATGCACAAATGAATGCGGAGTATGATAGTTCCTATTACTTGATTCAAAAACACCAACTACAAAACACCATGTTTGAGGTGGATTATTGTAAATCGCGTGGAAATATGAATTTGGATCGCGTAAATCCTACATCCGATAAAGTGTATTATGATCAAGCAATAAACTATTTTAATAGAGGAATTACCATTGTTCAAAAAAAGAAGAATGTTAACTATCCAGTCGAAATATATTTTCATTGTTTGAAAGGCTTAGTGAGTTACATGCGTAGGGACATAGAATATTCTAAAAATTCATTTGATGATGCCTTAAACACTATTTATAAATCAAAAAAACATTATTATGCAAAGCGAGATATAGAAAGTGTCTACTTAAATACTATTTCGTGGGGTTCATTTACAATGAATGAAGTATATCGCAACAAACAAGATATTTCAATTTTATCTAAGCAAGTAGGTAAATTGAAACTTGCTGTTAATGCATATGAATCTTTTTCTAATCAAAATAAAGATATAAATATTTCTGTTTTTACAGATATTTATACCTACTCTCCATACAATGCACTTGTTTCTTGTTACTATGAATTATATGAATCTTCAACTAATACAAAATATTTAGATTCTGCTTTTTATTTTGCTGAAATGAATAAGACACAGTGGTTTCCATTGCATTACTCGTTTTCTAAATTACAGAAAAAGATAAATGAAATTCTTGAAAACAATATTGTTTTAGTGCAGTATGTAGAATTTGGATTTAGTTTTGATACACGTATTGTGGCGATAGTGAAAACGAAAAGTAAAACCTTCGCATTGAATTTAGGAAAAAAAGAAGATTTGCAAGAGTGGACGCAAACCTCTTTTAATGTAAATCGAAGAATATTTATTTCAGACAACCATAGATTGTATTTAAAAATATTTCAACCGCTTGAGAAATTTATTCCTTCGAATACAACGAAAATAATAGTAACAAAGTCACCTTTTTTAGAACATGTAAATTTCGAAAGTTTAATCGTTAAACCGACTAGCGAGATTGCGAAAATACCTTTTTTAGTAAAAAAATATAATATTCTCATCCAACCTTCATTTCGAGTTTATTCAGAAAGTAAAACGAAAGATATTTCAAAAGTATTTCTAGTTAATCCTAGATATAAAAGAGGCGGAAAAAGTAAAATTCATTTTACTGGAGATGTTTTTAAAAGTTGGATTTCCAAAAATAACATTGAATTTAATACTGAAAAGTATGATCTATTATTAATTGCAGCACACGCCTATTCAGAAGAGCACAAGGTGGATAATGCATACCTTGATTTTGGGAATAAAAAACGTACTATCCAGAATATATGTAATGGTAAAAACACTTCTAAATTAGTCGTGTTGGCTTCATGTGATGGTGGTATAGGTCAGCAGATAAGTTATGGTTCTAGTTTTTCTTTGGCATCCGCATTTTTATTTTCAGGTGCTAGTTCATGTGTTTATTCTACTTCCAAATTAGACGATAAAATTGCGTCTCAAATTTTAGCAGATTTTTTACAAAGATTAAAAAATGGCGAACCGAAAGATTGGGCACTACGCAATGCTAAATTAGCCTATTTGAAACACGTTACCTCCGAAGAAGGATATAATCCAATCTATTGGGCAGGTTTACAAGTGATGGGAGATGTTTCGCCAGTTGAAATTGGGAAATCGTATGTGATTTGGTACTATATAGTAGGGCTTATACTATTAGTGGGGGTAGGATTTGTTATTAAAAAGTGGCTTCGACTCCGCTCAGCCTGACCACCGATCGTTTATCATCGTGAAGAAGAGTTTGTCCCTCTGAGTGAAGTGGAGATTGTCTCTCTTAGCGGAGTCGAAGAGTCAAAACTCTTCCGCTATAAGTTCTTTCGCTTTCGCTTGGTAAAAACTATCCGAATGTGCAATCGTTTCTAACATACTTTTTGCTTTTACTTTATCGGTATACATGCTGCAAATTGCCTCTAGCCAAGTGGCTTGTTCCCCGAAAGCACTTCGTTGGGTGTTTATTTTTGAAAAATAACGCTGTGCCTGTGTTGGATGATTCAATTCCAATTGAATCACCCCTAAATAATACTGAATGGTGTCGTTAGTAGGATTTTCTTGGAGTAATTGTATGCCAGTTTTCAATGCGATTGGATAGTTTTGTGCTTTGTATGTTAACATCCATTGATCCAATGCATGTTGATCGATAGACATAAAAACAGGAAGTCCAGGATCGCTATCTGCGTAGGTTTTGTAATAATTTTTGGTGGATTTGGAGAGGGTAAAATAAGTTCCTATTCCAAGAATAACAACTAAAATTGCAGCATATTTTACCCAACGTAAACGACGAATTTTAGGGAGTGATTTTCCGGTGATTTTTTGTTTGGATACAACTAAGTAGTTTTTAATTTCTTCTATATCCCCATTACATTGGTCGTATAAAACGATAAAACCATCCACCTCCTCGTTGACAGATCCTTCGGTTTTTAGTTGACGAATTTTTTCTGCTAAAAAAGTCGGGTAATCCAATAAGCGTATCAATTCTGCTAAAGTTGCCATAGTAGGATTAAAATTAGGTTTTTCCACAGATAAATCAGTTTCTTGCGCGACAAACTTAATTTATTGCGCACTGTTTTTTCACTGTAGTTTTGTTTTTCTGCAATTTCTTCGTTTTTATACCCTGCTAAATGAAGTGCTACTAATTCTTGCTCTTCCAGGGGTAATTGTACTATACATACATGCAAATGTGCTAGTTCTTCTTTCCTTTTTTCATCTGTAAACGATGTGTTAGTTAGATTTTCGTTAAGCAGCCGCTGTCTATTTTTTTCTTGCTTGAGATGGTCTAGGGCCCTACACTTAATGATTGTCGATAGAAAGGCTGGGATGTCCCGAATTTGACTCCATTTGCTTTGTCGAATAGTAATATCGGTTTCTAATAAACTGGTAAACAGTTCGCTTGTAATATCTTGGGCAACTTCGGTGTTTCGGACATATTTTAATGCAACAAACAACAAGGGTTGAAACAATGGTTCATACACGAAAGTGAGTGCTGCATTGTTTCCCGCTATAAATTCTTCCCAGTGTTTTTCGTGCATTGTTCAAGTTGGATGGTGTACAAAGGTAAAAAAAAATTATTGCGATGCATTTTCATTTTTTTGCGTGTAATGCGCAACTGAACTTATATTTCAGTGCGTTAGGTTTATTTTGTATTCAAATTGGCATAAGATTGATTTATGGATGCTTAGAAATTAGAATCGCGTAGGGACAATTCTTCTCGGTAATCGACTTTCAATAAAACAGCGATGGTATGAATATTCAGAAAATTAAACATTTTATTCATTTGGTACAAAAAGAACGCACAGGAAACCCGGTGGAGGCTGCAAAGAAAATAGCGGTTTCAGAGCGTATGCTATATATCTATGTAGGGATTCTTAAAAATGAGTTTCATGTACCAATCGATTACAACCGATACAAACAAACCTACTGTTTTCTGGAGCCCGGACAATTAGTCTGGGAGTGGGAGGCGAATTAATACAAGGCGATGATTATTAAAATTCAACAATTAATAGAAGCAATTCATGCAGGAGATACCGGCACTCCAAAAGAGCTATCTACCAAGTTAGGAGTTTCTGAACGCATGGTGTATAAATATATTGGGATTATCAAAACAGAATTTAAAGCGCCAATAAAATATAATCGGGTTACTAAAACCTATTTTTTTGAAGGAAAAGGTAAGTTGGATTTACGTTGGCAAAAGAAAAAAGTAGAAAAAGTTTAGGAACATTAACCCTTCGTACTCGACTTAGTTTTAAACAATCTTCAAACTGAACTTATATTTCAGTGGGTTAGGTTTAATTTGTTATTTAAATGCGGTACCCGAAAAGCTTAGAGAGTAGGGAAAATTAAAAACTTATAATTATGAAAAAAATAATTGTTACAGGTGTCTTTTTTACTTCGCTATTCCTTTCTTCTTGCACTGATAAAAGTAACAAAAACGAAGAAAAGGTATTTAATAAACCTGAAGAAACATTTTTGGACTACTCAGAAATTAAAGAACTGGACAATATTGCAGATAATTTAGGTAGTTCAAATAGTACGTTACTAAGTCGATGTGAAGTAATTTTTAAATATAAAGAAAAACCATATACAGGAAAATGTAAAAAAATTGATCAACATGATGTAACAGTCAGAGAATGTCAATTTAAAAATGGATATTTAATTAGTCTATTGGTAAAAGAAAAAATTAAAAATGAATATTTTACAACTGACTCACTAGTTTTTGATAATGGAGAATTAATAGATGGCTATCATATCTCTTTGGAATCAAGTGAAGGGTATATCTACGTAAGATCTCTTTGCGAATATTTAAATAATGTAAGTAGTTTAACGTATGAAATCACAAAACAGGAGAGAGCCACTCCAATTTATTTGGGTGGTGGTGATAACTGGGATACGCACTGGGATACTCACTGGGAATTTTCCAAATATAAACTATTTAGTAATTATATTGATGATTACGAAGTTATTTTTAAAGATGTAAATAATTTACTGTCATTTTTACAAAAAGTTAATCGTTACGATAAACGACTCAAATATTGGAAAGATTAATTGATGATAGATTCAAAATGGCATAGGTTTCAATCTGTTCCATTTTGAATTTTTTAAAGAGTTTAAAAAATGAAATTCAAATTACAGCTTGTTTTTATCTTATTTATTGTTTCTACGTTTAGTCATTCTCAGTTAAATGAAAGAAGTTATTTACCAATTTTAAAAAACTTCAATGCATGTATTTCTTTTCATAATTACGAAAACACAAAGATTGCACAAATTAAATTTGAAGTTGAGAGAATAGAAAGTCATTATGACCCAGTTAAGGAAGTCATAACGATGCCGTTTAGTAACACTTTAATTGCTGAAAATGATAAGGATATTAAAGTCAAAGAAGATGGAGTTTTTGATTTATATTTTTATTATAATAATAAAATAATTAAGGGTAATTACGTTGGTCAACATGCTAAAATAAAATTGATTAAAGAGATTCAAGATAGTAACAAGTTACATACAAAAAAAGCAACAAATAATTGGCCACATGGCAAAGGTAAATTTAGTTGTGATTACTTTTCGTATGAGGGTGATTGGTTAGAGGGGAAAATGCATGGTAAAGGTCATTTAGTCATAGATAACACTACTTTTAATGGAGATTTCTTTAATAATGAATTTACAGGTAAGGGTTCATATTTTGAAGATAAATTAACGTACGAAGGAAGTTGGAAAAACTTCAAAATGCATGGTTTAGGAAAGATGTTTTTGAAGGACGCCTATCAATATGAAGGTTATTTTAAAGAAAATATTTTTAATGGAAAAGGAAAATTGATTTTCAATTCGCATAGTAATTATGATGGAGATTTTGTAGATGGTATAATTGAGGGAAAAGGAACATATAATTTCATAGATAATACTATAGTTGAAGGTTTGTGCGGAAAATTAAATACCGAAAATCTTTATTATGAAGGAGATTTTAAAACTAATTGTATTTATGGGAATGGTATTTTACATTTCCAAAATGGGGATAGTTTAAAAGGGATATGGAATAAAAATCAATTTACTGGAAACGCTTCTTTGTCATTTTATATAAATGCAAAAAATAAAACCTGTATTAATTACAACGGTTTTTGGGAAAATAATAATTGGAACGGGAAAGGAATTCTAAGATATCAAAATGGTGATTCGTTAATTGGAAATTGGGTAAATAACCAAATTACTGGAGAAGGTTCGATTTCATTCGATTCACAAGAAGTGCCGTTAATTAAATATGTCGGCGGTATAAAAAATGATAAATTAACCGGTGTTGGAACAGGGTATTTTAATAACGGGGATATATTAACAGGTAAATGGGAGGATGCAAAATTTACCGGAAAAGGAAAAGTACATTTTGAGGATAATTCAGTCTACGAAGGAGATTTTATTAATAGTGTTTTTAATGGCAAAGGTCTTTATTATGATCATAGAGATACATTGGAAGGAATATGGGAAGATGATATATTTACAGGGTATGGGATAAGACATTATACCGACAACTTAGTATATAAAGGTCAATTTGTTAGAGATACATTTGAAGGACAAGGATTCTGCTATTCCAAAGTTGGTGATTTTCAAAAAGGTTTCTTTGTGAAAGGTATTTTAAAAGAAGGTACTGTAAAATATATTACGAATGAATTTGTTTTAGAAGGTCAAATTAAAAACTTCAATGTGTTTGGAAACGGAAAGATTAGTTTTTTTAATGGAAGGGTATTTGAAGGTGAATGGCAAATTTTAAAACAAAACGAAGAGGATGAAACATATATTGCGAATGGTAAAGGTAAGATGACATATCCGAACAATAATGTTTTAGACGGCGTTTTTAATGCCAATCAATTTGTTACTGGAATTTTACGTTTAAAAGATAAATCTATTTATGAGGGTGAGATAGATTTGGAGGAAGGTGTTCCTAATGGGAAAGGAAAATTAACATTGACTAATAAAGTAGTTCTGATAGGTAAATTTGAAAATGGGTTATACATAAAGCCATTCGAATGTAAGACAACCAAAATAGGAAATCAAATTTGGATGGCAGAAAATCTAAATGTATCAAAATTTAGAAATGGGGAAGAGATAATAGAGGCTAAAACTGTTTCTGAATGGAGAAATGCATTTATGAACAAAATACCAGCATGGTGCTATTTTAATAATAACCCAGAGAATGGTAAAGTTATGGGTAAATTGTATAATTATTATGCAGTTGTTGATAATAGAAAGTTAGCACCAGAAGGATGGAGAGTTGCTAGTTTTGAAGATGTATCAAATTTATTTAACTCAATATATCCTCCTGAATTAGTGCAAATACGTTCACAAATCAATAAAAAACAACAACAAGGTATTGATGCTTCTGAGTTAGAAAAAAAATTAACCATTGGTTTTGAGAATTTATGTAAAACTAAATCGTATTTGAGATTATTATCAAATTTAGGTTGGAAATCAAGTGGAAATAATCTTTCTGGTTTTAATGCTTATCCAAGTGGGTATAGGGATTATCATGGAAGATTTCTAAATGCGCAAAAAGTTACGGGAGAGATAGGTATATATATATGGTCTCAAAACTCTAATAATTGGTCACCAGCACTTGATTACGTAGAAATTAATTTGAGTGAAGGTCTTGAATCTACTGAAACATATGAAAATGAAATAATAATTCCAACACATTGCTGGAGTATATATGAAATAGGTAATTATTTTGTTGATTTTAAACAAATTTTTATTGATGAATATCTACTTAGGAATAGTGAATATGGTTTTTCAGTAAGGTGTATTAAACAATAAATATATGAAACTAAAAATAATACTAGTACTAATTTTTGGGATGTGTTTAAATTTCTATAATTTTTCACAGGAACGTAAAATTAAAAAAGCCTATCATGAGATGGCAAATAAAGAATTTCAAAAAGCAAGGCATCATATTGATGTCTACCTGAAAGACGAGCCAAAGTCACCATTAGGTTATTTTGTTTTAGCTAAATATTTCGGAAATGAATCCAACGTAAATAGAAATTTGGATAGTTGTTTCTTAAATTTCATGAAGTCGATTATTCTTTTTGGAAATGTTTCAGATAAAGATCAATTGGATTATTGTGAAGAGTTTCAGTTTTGTAATATTAATTTTAAATATCAAAAAGATTCAATAACTAACCTGGCATTTAAAGAATTTAAACTAAAAAATGTTGTTTTTTCTGATAGTATTAATGATTTAGGTACCATCATTTCAAATACTAAAAATTTTATTAATATATATGGTAACATAGAAATGAATTCAAAATTTATGGATGATGTAAATAGTTATTTATACGATAAAGCATATTTACTTGCAAAAACTAAGAATACGATAGTTGATTATTCGAATTATATCAAAGAATATCCATATTCACCTTTCGTCAAAGAAGCAAATGATAAAATAGAATGGATTGAATATCTTAATGCTAAAAAAAATAATTCGGTTGAATTATATTCTAACTTTTTAACGAAATACCCTAATTCAAAATTTACATCTGAGATTACCAAGTTAAGAGATACGATAGAATTTACAGAAGCAGAAAAGGTAAATACAATAGAGTCTTATTCTGGGTTTATTAAAAAATATCCGAATTCAAAATTGTTAAATGATGCTATAAGTTCTAGGGATAAAATAATAATTTCAAATGTTATTAAAGAAAACACATTAGCTTCTGTTGAAGAATTTATCTTAAAATATCCAAATTCTCCGCAAATAAAAAAAGCATATGCTTTACAATCCAAATTCATTTATTATGATACGGTAGGTGTAACAAATATTTCATATACAAAAAAGACGAAGGAATCATCAACCAAGCTTACATATCAAAAAGTTTTATATCCTAAAAATTTAGTGTTAGAAAATAAAATAAATGACTCGATAAATAATTTTATTACGGAATTAATTAATTGGGGAAATGAGTGTCAAAATAATTATGAATCTAGGATAACCTATAATCAAAATGGTTTATTGAGTTCCTTTTTTAAAAGAATATCAGCAGAATGTTATAGACAAGAGTATTCAGATATATATGTAAATACCATTGATTTAAAAACTGGAAGCTCTTTGAATTTCAGTACAGAGTTTTTACCCGATTCAAGAAATAAAATTGCTGAGATAATTAAAGCGAATATTGAAAAATCGCAAGAAGAAGAGGGGATGACAACTGAACGTAAAGATGAAATTAAAAAGGAAATAGACGAATCGTTCTCCTTCTGGGATGATATTTTTATAACTAATTCTGCTGTAGTTTTTACTCCTTCAATGTTAGAGGCTGGTAAAAAACAGGAAATCACGTTTTATCAAATAAAAGATTTTATTAAACCTAATTCTGCATTACAACGTGTTTTTAATAAGCCTTTATATTACAGCGAAACAACAAAGCAACCTACAATCGTTAAAATTGGAACTCAAACCTGGTCTTCATCTGATTTTAATGGCACTTGTTTTCAAAATGGGGAACCAATTATGGAGGTTTTTACAGATTACGCTTGGAATTTAGCTGGAAAACAAAAAAAATCGTGTTTTCGTGTATTAGATAATGGCACTTTTGTTTACAATGGATTTGCATTACAAGATGAAAGAGGTATCTGCCCAAAAGGTTTTAGAATTCCAGAATTGTCGGATTTCAAATTGTTATTGAGTTTTTTAGGTGGCGGAGAAAATGCTGTAAAAAGAATTTCGTCATACAATTGGAGTGAAGATTATGAAGCTAAATCTGGCGGATTAGACACGAAAAATATAATTAGCAATAATAATTCCAGTTTTTCTGCAAAGCAAGGTGGTGCTGCATACAATAGGGGTGATTTGGTAGAAGGCGAATGCTCGTTTTGGTGGTCAAATACGGAGTCTAAATATTTTGATTCTGAATATGGTGTTACAACAAATTTAGGGTTTAATGTTTTGGGGATTGGAAATTGTTCTCAAGATCCAGGTCCCGGTGAAAATTCTTTTCAAAAAGAATTCGGTGCTTCTATTCGTTTTATTAAAAATTAAATAATCTAAAAATATACTGTTATGTTTTCCAAACTTTTGATTGCTTCGTGCTTCGTGTTTTCTTTTTTTAGTCTATTTGCCCAAGATGAAGAAATAGATGATGAATATACAGAAAGTGAATATGTTGAAAAACCGAAAATTAAACTTCAACACCCAAATCCAATTCAATTTGAAGGTAATATTTATGTTACTACAAGAGTAAATGGTTTTATTATTACAAGCGATAAATACGAGTTGTCACGTATGCTTATAAGTTCCGGTGATTCTTATGATGTAATTGGTTCTGGGTTTAATTTTTTTGTACTGCAAGACAATAAAAGAGCATGTGTAATTGTATATAATCAATTATGTGAAGAGTTGGGTAGAGTATCTATTAATCTTCAGACTAATCCAAATACGGGTAAAAAAAATGAAAAAGTTGAATTGGTAAATATGGATAATGTAAATCTTTATGAAAAAGAGATTTTTAAGATAATAAATTTTCAGACAAATAGTATCAAATATTATGACAAAAATGGGAAACAAATTTTTAAATAAAAACAGAATTTCAAAGCGAATTTTCATGAAAACTAAGTTGTTAAAAACATCCATTCAATTACTTTTATCGGTTGTTTTACTTTTGTCGTGTAATCATTCCAATTCCATCAATGTCCGAAAGAAAAACAAAGTTTCACAAGCAAAAAAAACAATTTCGGAGGATGTAAACAATAGTACAAAACAACAATCGGAGGAGAATTTAATCTTAGATTTTGTAAAACTTTACCCAATATTAAAAAAGAGTTTGTTAGGTGTTGTATGTGAATCTTATGTGGTTAAAGAAGAAAGCACTATGCTACAGGCTATTTCAAAGGAAGTAGATATGAATTTATCATCTTGGGAATGGGATCTTAAAAATAAACCAGTAGTAGTCAAAGACATCGATAACGATGGAAAACTTGATTACACAATTGAATTGATTAACGAAGGTGGAGGTTGTGGAGGAAACATGGGTGAGGAAGAACGATGGACATTGTTTGGATCTAAACCAGATAGATTTGTATGGACGCATTTAATACCATATAGGTCTGTATCTGGAAAATGGGAAGAAATTATTTATTAATTATTCATATTATTTCATTTATCATCTTAAATAAAGTTACATTTTTCAATCAAACATAAAATCCTGCGCCAATCGGTCGCAGGATTTTTTTTCGGGACAAAACACTTCTTTACTCGACATACTTATAAACAAATTTCAAACTGAATTTATATTTCAGTGGGTTGAGTTTATTTTGTAAAATTAAAGAACAAATATTTTGAAAAATTTCAATAAAAGAAGTACTATTTTCTTACTATTAACAACCACTTTTTTATTGATGGCTTTTAAAGAAAGAACAAATAGTTATCAAACGGAATGTATATCCTTAGAAACTGAAGGATATGTTTCATTTAAAATTTGGGACACCAAATCAGGTAAATCATATAAGGCTGAACAAGCAAGAAAGGATGCTATTAATGCTATTTTGTTTGCTGGCATCGCAGGAGATAATTGCTGTTCGACACAAACAGCCCTATTAGTAAAATCAGAAGACATTGAAAAATTCAAAAAAATAGAAAAAGAATTTTTTAGTACGAAAGGTAATTGGGCAAAATATGTACGAAGTTCTGAAACAGAATCAACATTGCCAATAAATCTTGGCCAAAAGAACTGGAAAGTTTATCAAGTAAGTGTTTCTAAAGACGCACTTAAAAAATATCTCGAAGAAAATTCAATTTTAAAATCAATAAACTCAGGATTCTAATTATGAAAAAAACTCAACTTATATTATTGTGCTTATCTATTATAGCAACAAGCCAAAATATCTTTGGACAAGCAAAGAAACCGACACTAATGGTTTTACCAAGTGATAATTGGTGCGAACAACGTTATTTTATGACCGAGTTTGATAATCAGGGAACAAAACAAAAAGTTCCAAATTACAAACAAGCATTTCAAGAAGATACGGAACTAGGGCAAGTAATTACCAAATTAAATTCATTGCTAATAAGAAAAGTATTTGAGCCAAAAGTTGCTGAACAAGAATTAAAAAGCATTGAGGCTAAAACAGCCGAAGACAATATGACTAAAAGTGTTGCCAGCGGTGCTCAAATTTTCGAGAGTCAATTGGACAAACTCAGAAAAAGAGTAAAAATGGACATCATTATTCAATTGTGGTGGAAAGTAAATAAAGATAAATCTGTTTCATTTACTTTGGAAGCATTTGACGCATACACAAATAAAAGTATTGCTGCACAAACATTTAATGCCCCTCCATCCAATGATGTTATGCCTGTAAAATTGGAAAAAGCTATATCAAATTCATTTGACCCATTTTTAGGTGACTTGCAGAATCATTTTAATGATATGCTTACTAATGGACGAGAAATATTGATTACACTAAAACGTTGGGATAATTGGGACAAAAACTTTGAAACAGAAATTAATGGAGAAGAGTTAACCGATTATATCAATAAATGGATGAACGAAAATACCATTAATAAAAGATTCAACAGAACAGAAGCAACCGAAAACCTTATCATTTTTGAACAGGTTCGAATTCCTATCTTCGACAAAAACAACAACCCGATGGATGCTAGAGAATTTGCAAAAGGTTTACAAAAATATTTAAAAGCAAGCCCTTGTAACTATGAAGTAAAACTTATGCAAAGAGGCTTAGGTGAAGTAATTTTAGTTCTTGGAGAAAAATAAAAAAATAACTATGAAGAAAATATATTTAATAATCTGTTTTAGCATTCATTTTATAAACTTGAATGCACAAGAAGTCCTTAAATTGGATGACTTTGGTAGAATAGCACTTAATCCTTATGTGAGTGAACAAGCTAAACTTCCAGAAGAAGCAAAAGCTCAATTAGAAATTAAACTAAAGCAAATTGCAAGTAATTATGGTATGGCTGGTAGTGTTGCTAATCCACGTTTTATCATAACTGCTAATATTTCTATAACAACAAAAGACATTATTCCTGGACCACCACAACAAATCGCACAAAACATGGACATTTCTTTATTTATTGGTGATGCTATTGAAAACAAAATATTTTCAAATATTGTTATCTCGTCAAGTGGAGTTGGAACAAATGAAAATAAAGCATTTATTGATGCTATTAAACAAATCAACACAAAGAACAAGAAAATTGAAACATTTCTTGAAGAAGCTATGACCAAAATAATAGCTTACTATTCCACAAAATGCGATTTTATTAATCAAAAAGCTATTGCACTAAAACAACAAGAAAAGTATGCTGAGGCAATGTATTCTCTTGCTCAAATTCCTGAAGTTTGTAAAGAATGCTATTTTAAAGCATTAAACGAAATGGCTGTTATTTACGATTTGAAAATAAATAATGAAGCTAATTCTCTGCTCAAAAATGCCAATTCTGTTTGGTCAGCAAATCCCAACGAACAAGGTGCACAAGAAGCAATTAATTACATAATGAAAATTAATCCACAAACTAAATGCTATTCAGATGCTTCAAAACTATTAAACACAATAAATACAAAAATAATCGCTGATGAAAAAGAAAGATTGCGTAAACAAGAAGAATACGAAAAGCGTCAACAAAAAATTGATGCTGAAAATCTAAAAAATGAATTTGAACTAGAAAAACAACGTATAAATTCATACAAACAAATAGCAGTTGAATACGCCAAAAATCAACCATCAGTTGTTTACAGAGATGTGTATCGTAAAATTTATTGGTTATAATTAAATAAAATAATAAAACAAATTAAAATGAAGAACAATATCATAATATTAGTATCTATATTTTTTCAAACCTTAGTATTTACTCAAGATATACAAGCTAATGATTTGAAAATGGTGACTCTAACACAAATTGGGCAAGGAAAAACAAAGGATGAGGCTAAGTATAGTGCTTTACGAAATGCAATTGAAAAAGCCTTTGGCACATTTATCTCTTCAAATACATCAATCCTAAACGATGAAATGGTTAAAGATGAAATAGTATCTGTTTCGACTGGAAATATTCAGAGTTTTGAGATAATATCTGAAACTCAAATGACAGATGGTAGTTTTACGAGTGTTGTAAATGCAACAGTTTCAATTGGTAAACTTACAACTTTTTGTGAGAACAAAGGTATTGCTGTTGAATTTAAAGGAGGAATATTTGCAGCTAACATTAAACTTCAAGAGCTTAATAGAAAGAATGAAGAGGCAGTAATGACAAATTTATTTCTTGTTTTAAAGAAAATTAGTTCAAATTGTTTTGATTATAGCATAGAAGTAGGTGAACCTAAACAAAATCAAAACAATGGACAATTATGGAGCGTAAACAGTTGGGTAAATGCTAAATCAAATAACAATATATCTCAATTAAAAGAGATATTACAAAGTACATTAGAAAATGTAAAAATACAAACATCTGATTTAGAAAGTTATAAAAACTCAAAAATAAGAGTTTATCCAATCAATTTAAAAAATATTGGTACTTATTATTTTAGAAGTTTGAATTCAATATTTTACGTTCAAACTATTCTAGGAAGAATAATTCCATTAAATTCAATAAATTTTGAAATTTCAGATGGTTTAAATAAGGCTACAGGTCTTAATGTAATTGACTCATATAATTATAGTTCATCAAATAATTTCATTAGTAGAAACAATAGTATTCAAGGATTACAAAGACCTAATGGTTGGAAAAGTAAATATGTTAACGATAATGATTGCGGTAGTTTTTATGAATGTATAGGTGCAAAATATAAAGTATTAGAAAACGAATACGAAGCGGCTAATTTTATTCATTTGTTAAGAAGTGTAAAAATATCTACAATTAAAGATAGATATTCTTTAAGTAATATCAATATTAAATCAATAAACCAAAGGGATTATAATTTTTATTATTATAACGGGGCTAAATACTATGACGAAGGATCTCCTGATGTAGTAGTTGAATCCTCATTTTACAATTTATGGAACCCTTCTATTACAATTGACTATGCGCAATTAAATCCAGGAAAAATTGAATTTTTATTTTCAATATTACATAATTATACTTTAGATGAATTATCTAATATTGCTGGATTTAAAGTACAACCTATAATAGTAAATGATTAATAACATTTCATTTTTCAAAATTTTAAAGATATAATAAATTTAATCTTATGAAAGCATTTCTAATTTGGTCATTATTAGTTTTATCTATCATATCGTTTAACTCAAAAGCTCAAAGTTATAATGACGAAAAAACAAGCATGGCAAACTACTTAAAAAGAATGTACAACAATACACCTTTTGAAGGTGTAAAAGTTTTGGAATCTGCGGAAGGCAATTTTTTCATTTCCGTTATTTCTTTAGAAAAGGCAAAATATACCAGCCAAAGCACAATGATGAGAGTCGCCCAAATAAAAGCACAATCACAAGCAAATACTTTTTTTAATGGATCAACTATTTCATCAGACATCATAATTAAGACTACTGAAGAAAATCAAAAAGAATCAACAAATACAAAAACAACTTTGGAAACGATAGAAACTATTCGTGAAAATTCAATTGGATTTGTAAAAGCATTAGAACTTTTGACAAATTTTGACTTTGAAGATGGTAAAAGAATGGTCTTCATTTATTACAAAGAATTATAATCAGGAGTATTGTGTATGTGAAATAATTATGAATAAACTGGTCTTGTTTCAAATTTTCGATACTAAGTTAAGTTATGATGCTAAGTTCTGATTTATCAAATTCTTTACTCGACATACTTATAAACAAACTTCAAACTGAACTTATATTTCAGTTGGTTGATTTTAATTTGTACTAGTAAACAGCGCCCCCCGAAAAGCATACAGAGTAGGGAAAATTAAAAACTTATAATTATGAAAAAAATAATTGTTGCAGGTGTATTTTTTACATCGTTATTCCTTTTTTTCTGCACTGGTAAAAGCAACAAAAACAAAGAAAAGGGTGTTAATAAAATACCATTAATCAAAAATGATACAATTTCTAATGATGTAATTGAAGAATCGGTACAAATTAAAATGTATAAAGAGTCTGTTGAAAATTTCATGAGTGAAGGATTTTGCAATAATCAGTTAATTGTATCTATAAAATCAAGTCAAATTAAAGCCTACGAAGTAGAATGTAATAATGAATATGGAATTTATAATTATTATGAAGGAGAGCTAAAAGATTTAACATTTCAGGGTGTAGGAAGTTTTCTTGATAATTGCGGTGGCGGTGGTTTAGAAGAATCTGAATCAATGTGTTTAGATAAAAATAAATTTAAAATGCAATTTTCAAAAGATTCAACTCAAATAACCTTTTCTGAAAAAAAATATAATTTAACAACGTTTATAATTTCTATTAAAAAGACTAAAGTTTATGAACAAACAAACAAAAAATCAAAATTAATTTACGATAATAAATCAATTTCAAATATTGATTTATTAGAAATCGGTCCTCTTGAAAAAAATGGGAAAGAATGGAATATTTGGTTTAAAATTAAAGTTGATAACAAAATTGGATGGATTTTAGGTGGTATAATATTCTAAACAATAATTATATATTTTTTTAAAAAAACCAATAAACTATTTTTTTAATATCATCGAACTGAAATATTAATATAGAACAGCTTAAACATTTCTATTACTTTTTAACACTTGACAATATAAAATAAACAGGAAAAAAAGAACATTTAGATGTGCAAGTTTTTAAATGTAAAACATTAGACATGCTTATAAAAAATCTTCAAACTGGACTTATATTTCAGTGTTTTAGGTTTAATGTGTTATTTAAATGCGTTACCTGAAAAGCATAAAGAGTAGGGGGTGATTAAAATTAAAAAATATGAAAAAAATAATTGTTACAGGTGTATTTTTCACATCTCTATTCCTTTTTTCTTGCACTGTTAAAATCAACAATAACAAAGAAAAGGTATTTAATAAACCTGAAGAAACATTTTCAAAGCATGTGAATGATAAAAAAGAGAATCCAACGAAAAAAGAAATTGTAATTGAAGTTTATGATTCAACAAAAGTTGTAAAAACAGATGAAAAAATAGAAGAGAAAGGTAAAAGTAACTTAGAGGGGATATATGTTAATTCTGCTAAAACCACGCTTAAAATATCTAAAGCAACTAAAAAAGGCTTTTTTTATGAATGTGAAATGAAATCTGAGTGTGGTGGTGGGTATGAAAAAATAAAAGGCTTTGCAAGCTATTTAAATTTAAATAAAGCGGTGTCAAATAGTGCTTCAGAATACGAGGGAGAAGTTTTTTACATTGAAAAAGACGTCATATTTAGATTTGAACCATGTGTAGATTTAATTGGTATGGAATGTCAACGTTTCTTTGATACAGAATTTAGTAAAAAGTAATTGTTTTTATTGATTTTACAAAAGTAATAATCTGATTTTTAAATAGTATGATATACATGAAGTATAGTAAAAAAATAAAAGTAATTGTTCTAAATACATTTGTATTTCTAATTATTACACAGTTAAATTTTGCAAAGTCTCAAGAACAGAAAGAACATAAGGTAAAAACGAATGGTGAGTTTGAATATGCTATTGTGTTTTTAGGTGAAGAAATTAAAGGAGTTTATAAAGGTGATTATTATAAATCTAAAATAGATGGAGAGAAATTAAAAATTCCTCATGGAAATGGGGTATTAGAAACCTTATTACCTGATAATTCAGTTTTTAAATGTGGTAATTCTTGGGAAGAAGGGAAATTAACAGGACAAGTGGCTGTTGAAACTAATCATTGGAAATTTAATGGAATTGTACATGATGGTAATCCAATATCTGGTAAAATCGCATATAAAAACAATTTAAATTTAATTGATAAAAATAATTTCGATAAAATACATGAGAGTTATGAAGGTACATTTATAAATCATCAATATTTAAAAGGAGAGTTAATCTTTTCATCTCAAAAAAAGTATACGGGTGACTTTGTTAATGGATTATTTGAAGGTAAAGGGACACTTTTGTTTTCTGACGGAAAAAATTACAATGGTGATTTTAAAAATAACGTTTTCCATGGTAAGGGTCAAATGACATATAATAATGTCAGGGTAGAATCTTTTTTTGAGAATGGAGTTACAGTTGGGAAATCAGAAGTTTTTTATAGTAATGGTAGCTATTTTGTTGGAGATTTAGTTGATTTTTTCACACCTGAAGGTAATGGAAAAATGGAATATTTTACAGGAGATTTTGAAAATGGAATTTGGAAAAAAGGAAAGTTTATTAGTGGTACAGCTAAGTACAATAATGATGAATCCATTTGGGATGGGGAATTTTTAGATAATAAACCAAGTTCAAAAGGTAAGATTAAATATATTGATGGAAGTGAATACCAAGGTGAATGGAGTGATTTTGGAATTAGTGATATTAGTTTAAAAATTGACAGTAAAAAAATAGTAGAAACTAAAAATGGATTTTTAATACTTAAAGACAAGTCTAAATACCAAGGTTTTTTTTATCTATCATCCGGAGTACCAAACGGTAGAGGGTATTTAATATTACCTAATGGAACTGAGAAAAAGGGAAATTTTGTTAACGGGATTTATGAAAGAAATGTTATTTGTATTGAAACCGAAAAATTAACAAAAGAAAATCCAGACCCAATTTTACTAAAATCATGTACTTGGGGGGAGTTTAAGTCAAGATCTAATGGTGAAACGGATAATAAAGGAAGATATTATTACACATATGAACTTTTTAAGTTAATCGATAATAAAGAAGTTAGTATCACAAATCAAGAACTTTTTAAAATTAACAAAGAAAAATTTCTTGGTTTTGTTCAACAAAAAGTGAATGAATCATTTAATAATTTTTTAAAAAATCCTGAGACTTCAGATTGTTTTATTGGGGTGGATAGTCCAATAGTAGATTGGGAATTTTTCAATGTTGAATTTTCAGAAGCAGGTATTGTTTTGTCATTTCGTTTTGGCTTACCGGATGTTTGTTTGTCAGCAGATGGTGATGTATTAACGATTAACTATAAAGATGTTCTACAATACATTGATTAATTGTTTAGCTATAATATAAAATCCATGGTAAAAATTTCTTTATGTTTTACTTTTAGTTTGGTTTCTGTTTTAAATTCAATAGGCCAAGAGAGAAAATTAAAAAAAGCACTAATTGAAATCAGTGAAAATGATTTTGAAAAGTCAAAGAAACATATTAATAATTTTATTCACGAAGAAAATAATTCACCCAGATGATACTGGTACACCAAAAGATATTTCCATAAAGTTAGGAGTTTCTGAACGCATGGTGTATAAGTATATTGGGATTATAAAAACAGAATTTAAAGCGCCAATAAAATATAATCGGGTTACTAAAACCTATTTTTTTGAAGGAGAAGGAAAGTTGGATTTGCGTTGGCAAAAGAAAAAAGTAGAAAAAGTTTAGGGACATTAACCCTACGTAATCGACTTAATTTTAAACAATATGCAAACTGAACTTATATTTCAGTGGTTTGAATTTATTTTGTATCAGTAAATAGCGGATTCCGAAAAGCTTAGAGAGTAGGAATATTAATAAATTTTTTATGTATGGATGATGAACAATTATTAAACCTTCTTAATGAAGGTAATTTAAATGATGAACAAAAACAAATAGTGTTAGAATAGAAGTTTATAAAAAGTATAAAATGGAAAAATATATAAAATCGTTAGAAAAGTTAATTGAAGATGCAAACATCATTAAATTTAAGTTAATGAATACTTCTACAAATAATGGTAACACTGTTCTTACTGAGGAACAAGCACAAGAAATAATTAGAAAATTTAGAGATGATAAACTAAAGGAATTATTAGGTAATGATGAGGAAGAATAAATACTATTAACCTAAAAAAAAACTAATATGAGAAAAATAGAAATCGATATTACACAAAAAAATGTAAGAATAGAATGTACTGGTACTGATTGTGGGAAAGAGTTTATCAAAACTTTTGATGAACTTATTGTGTCTGGTATTGTAGAGTGTCCATTCTGTGGACACAAACATTTTTTAATGAAAATAAATAAATAATCAGTCAAGCCATTGTTTAAAACAAATACGTAGAATATTTGTTTTAAAAATTGTACGCCTATACATCAAACGTGAGCTAATTTACTTATTACTTCTTGTGCTCTTTATAGGAATGTTAATTATGTTTATTGCTTCTTATAAGAAGGTATATTATCTTTTCTTTTTTATAATACATCAACAATCCTGCGCCAATCGGTCGCAGGATTTTTTTTCGGGGCAAATCACTTCTTTACTCGACATACTTATAAACAATCTTCAAACTGAACTTATATTTCAGTGGGTTGAGTTTATTTTGTATTAGTAAACAGCGGATTCCGAAAAGCTTAGAGAGTAGGATTTTAAATATATATAATATGAAAGTAGAATCTTTTATAGTTGAGCAAAGTGATTCTTTTTTTGGTAGCAGTAAACAAAGCAGAGAAAAAACAGCTTTAAATTTTGCTATTTCAAAAATTGAAGAAAATTACAAAGAGGGTTTTAATTATCGATGTAATTATGATGCAGAAGTTGATATTAAACCAGGTTGTATGCGAAAAGTTATTCGTTTTGTAATGAGGAAGGAAAAGGAAGAGGTCATAAGAATTAAGTTTAAATATGCAATTTTTGAGAAAAATGAAAATCCAATGACTCCTTGTAAGTTTATTGAAATAAAACCGGTTAGTTCTGAGTTTGAATTAGGTGTTACTACAAATAAAAAAAATGTTGATCCTTATGTTGAATCAGGACGTTTAGCAATAGAGGAGTTTTTACAAAATAATCCAAAAATAAAACCATATTGTGATTTAGAAGCACAGGTCAAATTTAAACCAGGTTGTTTTAAAAGAATTTTCAACAAGATAGGCGGTAATGGGTATAAAAATAAATTTAGCTACGATTATTTTTCTTTTAATATTGCTCAAGATTTTAAAGTTTAATCATAACCAAATTATATTTTAGGAGAAATTAGATGAAATCTTTATTAATTAATTTGGTTTATAAATATCAAAATAATAAAAAGGAAAATCATGTTTGCACATGTATCTTTTATCCAAGTTGTTCAAATTATGCTATAATGGCATTGAAAAAATATAATGTTTTTAGATCATTATATCTTATTTTAAAAAGGATTTACAGATGTGATTCATCAAGAAATATTGGAGGAATAGATTTTCCATAAATTATAATGGTATTTATCCTTTCAAAAAAATCGTTTTTTTTAAAATTCTATTAAAAATATTACAAATCCTGCGCCAATCGGTCGCAGGATTTTTTTTTGCTTTGTCATCAGTTACATTTTGATGTAATTTGTATTTTTTGTAAATTTGATATATAAATCAAAATACCATGACAACTTTTACCATCCATACCGAAAATAAAGAGCAAGTAAATGCATTGAAAGCGTTTATGAAAGCACTTAAAATTAAGTTTGAGGTTGGCAAGGAGGAAGTTCCTTATAATTCAGAGTTTGTTGCCAAGATTGCAGAAAGTGAACAGCAATATAAAGATGGGAGCTATACAACTGTTAAAAAAGAAGATTTGAAAGAATTTTTAGGTTTGTAAAATGGGGTATGTCTTAGATTTTACGGACAAAGCGAAAGAAGATGTTGAATTTTTCAAAAAATCTGGCAATAAAATAGTCTTAAAGAAATTAAATGCTTTATTAGAAGAAATTTTAGATACACCATTTTCTGGTGTTGGTAAACCTGAAGCATTAAAACATGAATTGTCAGGATATTGGTCTAGACGAATTAACCGTGAACATCGATTGATTTATAAAGTTATTGATTATTCGGTTGTGATTTATTCCTTAAGAGGCCATTATAAGTAACGAAATCATAACTTTGTTCAAATAAACAAGAAATCCTGCGCCAATCGGTCGCAGGATTTTTTTTTGCTTAAGAAAATTAGTACAAGGCATGACTATTGTGTTTCTAAACAAGTATTTTCCAATATCCATTTTTAGTACCTCTTCTTTCTATGATTTTCTTTTCGATGAGTGTTTTTATATGTTTTTGAACGGCCGATTCATTAATTTCTAGTTTTTCAGCAATTTGCTTTCTCGTGATCTTTAAATCTGATTCTATTAGTTTGAAAATTTCGATTTGACGCTCAGATAATTGATAACTCAAACTTGCAGTCTGACCACCAGTCTGACCACCAATCTGACCACCTGATAATGGGGTTGACTCTATCTGATTTTTTCTAAAAGTCATTCGTAGAAAATTTTCGGTAAACTGAAAAGATTCCTTTCCATAATATTGAAGAATTCTTGGAATACCAGAACCTAATTGTTCTACTAATTCCAAATTTAAAACAATGATTTTACTAGGGTGTTTTTATATAATTTACATAAAAAAAATGGTACAAATTAGGTAATCAATTGGAGGATTTGTACCGGTTTTTTGTTTAATGTATACAGGAAACTTTTCACCTTATTGCAATTAGTTTCATGTATACATTAAATAGTTATACTTTCCTCAACCACTCAAATGCTGGTATCACACGAATTTTTCCATTTTCCGTTTCGATGATTTCTCGTTCATCCATGGTAATAATCCAACTTTCTTTAATTTCAAATGATTTCATGGCTACATCCAACGCTTTTACTTCACGTTTGCGTGTTTCGATGTCTGAGATACTATACGAAACTTGAATTAATAAATTAGCTTCGGGCACATAAAAGTCAACTTCAAATTTGCTTTTCAAGAAATAAGGAGCGTAACCTCTTCTTCTAAGTTCGATGTAGATTTGATTTTCCAATAACTTAGTGTCTTGATCGTTTAAAAACAACATCAGTATTCCGGTATCTAAAAAGTAATACTTTTTATTGGTTTCTTTTTCTACAAACTTGCTGTAAAAATTAGTAATCGGAGCAATCAAAAAAGAGGCTTCCAAATGATTTAAATAATCGAACAAGGTATTACTACCGATACTAATCCCAGTGGAACTAATCAATTTCTTAATGCGATTTACAGATGTCTCATTATTGACGCTTTCTGCAAGTTTTTTGATTAAGAATTTTAATAAGTTCGGATTCGAAATTTTGTAACGAGCTATTAAATCTCCATAAAATAGTTTTTGATACACGGAGGATAAAAAATCACGTTTATTATCCAGGTGAAGAAGTTCAGGAAACCCACCATATTGTAAGTATTCTACATATTGTTTCTTTAACTCAAAGTGTTCTTCGGAGTACAAGGCATTTGCAGAAAACTTTAGTTTTTTAAAGGATAAATATTCGCTAAATGATAAGGGTAAAATTTCTTTACTGATATAACGACCTCCTAAAGTGGTAGCAATTTCACTACTCAACATCTCTGCATTACTTCCAGTTACACATACGCGATATCCTTCATCCGCTAAGCGTCGTGCGAATTTTTGCCAATGTTCAATGTTTTGTACTTCATCTAAAAAGATAATGGGTTGTTGGTCGAATAATTCCTTGTAAGCTTCTAGTATCTCGTTAAAATGAAGATGGGTCATCCCAATCAATCGCTCATCTTCAAAATTGATGAAAAGGATAGCATCAAAATTGTTTTTCTTAACGAGCGATTGGATGATTTGATATAAGTAGTAAGTCTTACCCGCGCGTCGTAACCCAGTAAACACATAGTTTGCATTTGCTTCTAGGTCGACTTTCCTTGCTTGTACATCGATTTTTCGGAGCCAATCTTGGCGCTGAATGATGATTTGTTTGAATATTTCTCGCATGACTTACACTTTGTATAGTGTAAATATATTGTTTTTTTATCTTTTTTAAAAGATATTTTTAATAATTTTTATCTCTTAAAAAAGATATAATTATCATTTTTGAACCGTAACACTTCGCAAAAATCGTTCAATTGAATCAGTCCCTACTGCTGTAAAGCGACTGTCCGAAGAGGAAGGGAAAGGTCCACCGTGTTGCATTGCAGGACTTACCTCAACTCCTGTTGGAACTCCATTCAAAATCACCCGTCCAGCTTTTTCTTGCGCGATGTAAAACAAATTACTAGTTTGTATGTTTTCTTCGTTGTGAAAAATGGAAAACGTCAATTGACCAGAAATTTTTTCTAAAATTTGCTCCAATTCGTGTTGACTTTCACAAATCACTAAGATTGCATGAGGGCCAAAAACTTCTTCTTGAAGGATTTTATTCGTATTAAATGTTTTGCCATCGGAAATAGCTAATTGAGGTATTCCAAGATTACAACTTTCATTTATAGTTCCTTGTGCGAAAAGTTGAACATCTGGTTGATCTAATACCAGTTTAGTTCGTTTGGTGTATGTGCGTGCAATGGTAGGGTGTACCATCGAATAACTTGCTTGTTGCTCAAATATAGGTTTGAATGTTTCTAAGAAACGATCTGTTTCAGCGCATGCTAGTAAAAATAGCGCACCAGGTTTCGTACAAAATTGTCCTGAGTCTTTGGTGATGGATAAAGCAAGTCTGTTAGCAATGTCTTCTGAATTCGAAGAAAGAGCTGAAGGTAAAATTACCACTGGATTCAAACTCCCCATTTCAGCAAATACAGGAATTGGAACTTCGCGTTGTTGCGCTAATTCTTGTAACGCCAAACCACCTGTAATACTTCCTGTAAAACCTACTCCCTGAACGTATGGATGTTGTACTAATTGTTTTCCAACTTCGTAACCATTCGCGTTTAGATGCGAAAATACACCCTCTGGTAAACCAAGTTCTTGTGCTGCTTTTACGACCAATTGTGCTACTTTATAGCTTGTGTGCGCATGAAATGGATGACTTTTCACGATAACAGGACAACCTGCAGCGAATGCAGCTGCTGTGTCACCCCCTATGGTAGAATAGGCAAACGGAAAATTACTAGCGCCAAAGACCACTATTGGACCAATACCTAATTTGTATTTTGTTAGTTGTGGTTTAGGAGTTGGTGTTCTGTTTGGTTCAGGGAATTCAATATGTCTAATTTCCCAGTTTTCTTGAGAAAGTAATTCTGCAAAGGATGTTAATTGAAAAATAGTACGTGCAAATTCAACTTCAGCACGTTGTTGGTTTAATCCAGATTCATCGCAATACGTGGCTGTTAAAATCGATTTGTGTAGTTCTAATTCCGTAACAATGGCTCTTAAAAATTGCGCACGTACTTTCGATGATGTTCTAGAAAAAATACGGTAGGCAGCTTTCGCCAAAATTGCACAGCGTTTAACTTCTTCCTGCGTTGCTTCCACAAAAAGTGCAGGATGGATCTGATCCGTAATTGGGTTAATAGTTTGATAAGTGTTAGTTCCTTCTGATGAAGATTGGTAGCCGATGAGGTTTGGGATTTTCATACGATAAATGTAGGAAACATATTTCTTTTGTGATTTTTAGCGCAGTGATTTTTTGTGATTTTTGACGTAAATTGCGTTTTCGAGTACGCAGAGTTTTTTTACTTCGTCAAAATTTTTGGTTTCAAATCTAACATAGTTAGATTAAATCTCTGCGACCTCAAAAATTCCGTCAACTACTTCACTTTTCTCTTGATTCTCTGCGCAAAAAAAAGAAAAAAATCGTGCCTTATTTTACACCGGCGGGTCAACGTGTAAAAACAAAAAAGCCACCTACTAAAGATGGCTTTAATTATTTAAAAGAAAAATATTACGCTTCTACTAGTTCAAACGTATAACTTTCCATAATTTGATTCGAAAGTAATTTTTTACATGCTGTATCTACTTTTGTAGTTGCCTCGTCTTTAGATGCTGCGTCCACAAATAAACGAATATGTCTACCAATACGAACACCATCAATTTCAGGTAATCCAATATTTTTCATACTGCTTGATACAGCTTTTCCTTGTGGGTCTAATAATGCATCCAATGGCATTACATCGATTTCAGCTTTAAACTTCATATTGTTTGTTTTTAATGAATAAATTTTCGACTACAGATAAAATAATATACAAAAGTATAATAATTGGAATGGACCACACCAATATTGTTGGAATTAATATTCCACAAGTTATTAAGAATAAAAAACGAAGTTCATTCCCTTTCCATTTGAAATGCTTGAATTTAAAAGAAAAGAAAGGAATTTCAGATACTAATAACAAGGACATTAAAAGAATCAAAGGAATCAAAATAGATGGTGTAACAATCGTTCTAACTAATTCCCCTGCAAATGTATGATCATTATGATAATAAAAGCATAACAAAGGAAAAGAAGTGAAAAAGATTGTGTTTGCAGGTGTGTTTAAACCAATAAACGAATCACTTTGGCGTGTGTCAATGTTGAATTTTGCTAAACGAAAGATAGAGAAGAAAGGGATGATTAATGCAATAAACGGTAAGAAAGAAAATGATTTTCCAGTCATGATATTTTCTACCCAAAATCCAAAGGAAATTTGAACACTCCAATTTAATGGTGTTCCATTACCAGTATTGAAAGTTGGATCTATTACACTTGTTAACAACACCAGCATCATTACTCCTGGAGCAACGCCAAACGTAATCATATCCGCTAAAGAATCCATTTGTTTTCCTAATTCTCCTTGTTGGTTTAATTTTCGCGCTAAAAAACCATCGAAAAAGTCTAAAATTGCACCTAAATAAATCGCAAAAGGTGCTAAATCAATTCTTCCGGAAACAGAAAGTAAAATAGCAAGGATCCCACACAACATATTGGATGCTGTAAATAGGTTCGGGATATTAAACATGGAGAGGGTACTTTTCATCAATTTTGTAGTCTATATATAAAGTATCTTTTGTTACTTTTATGGTTTAAATGCAAGTTGGAATACAAAGAACACAATTTTTTTAAAAAACACGTGTTAGTTGAAGTACAAATTTTACATATGAAATTTCATTTATCACTTATATTACTTTTTTTAGTAGGTATTTATGGTTCTGTTACCGCACAACAAACCACGACTACCGCTCCTAAATATTCCAACGAATTCCTGCAAATTGGTGTTGGTGCGGATGCTTTAGGACAATCCAATGCAGTTGTTGCAAGTACAGAAGGTTCAAGCGCAACCTATTGGAATCCTGCAGGAGTTGCTTTAACTAAAAAATGGTTAGAAGTAGGAGGGATGCACTCCGAATATTTTGCTGGTATCGCTAAATATGATTTTATATCCCTAGCACATGCAATTGATGCGAAAAGTGGAATTGGGTTTTCCATGATTCGATTTGCCGTAGATGATATACCTAATACCACGCAATTAATCGATAATGGTGGAAATGTTAATTACGATAAGATTACATTATTCTCTGCAGCAGATTACGCTTTTTCATTAGCGTATGCACGAAAATTGAAAGTCGAGGGTTTGCGTTTTGGGGGTAGTATGAAATTGATTCACCGTGCAGTTGGTAGTTTTGCTCATTCATGGGGATTTGGACTCGATGCTGGGTTACAATACGATGCGAAGAAATACTGGAAGTTTGGTTTAATGGCACGCGATATTACTTCTACGTTTAATGCGTGGGTATTTACTTTAGACGACCAAACCAAAAAAGTATTCTCGATGACAGGGAATTCAATTCCGAGAAATGGAATGGAATATACTTTACCTCGATTTATTTTTGGTACGCAAGTTAAATTTCCTGTAAATACAAAAGGAGATTATGTTGCTGGTGAAATCGATTTAGATATTACAACAGATGGAAAAAGAAATGTATTGATTGCTAGCTCACCATTCAGTATTGATCCACATATCGGTGTGGAAGTTGGAATTCGTAAATTTTTTATGTTCAGATGCGGTATTGGAAATATGCAATATGTGACAGATTTCAATAAAAAGAAAAGTTTGACTTTTCAGCCAAATATTGGTGTTGGGGTTCAATTTGCACAAGTGGTATTGAATTATGCTTTTACAGATATCGGGGATCAATCAACCGCCTTATATTCAAATGTTTTTTCAGTAAAATTATTGTTGGATAAACCTGCTAATTTTGGTAAGTGATGAAGAATTATACAGGAATATTTGTTTTTTTGTGCCTTTCAATTACTGGTTTTTCTCAAAAATACGGGAATGAATGGATTAATTATTCGCAAAAATACTATTCGTTTTACATCGCTTCGGATGGTGTTTTTAAGCTCGATTACAATACGATAAGAGCTAGTGGAATTGATGTGAAATCATTTACTTCTGAAAACATTCAAATTATTGGTCGTGAACGTGAAGTGCCAATTTACATCGTTGACGGTGGAGATAATAAATTAGATTCTGGGGATTATATATTGTTTCACGCAAAACATAACGATGCATGGTTAGATTCTGTTTTATATGAAAATCCAAAAGATATTGGTAATCCAAGCTATAGTCTGGTTAGTGATGGTTTATATTATTTCTTTTCCTGGAATACAAAAACAAACAATTTGCGCTATACAAAAGATATTTCGGTAGATTACACAAATTATACACCAACAAATTATTGGGTGTCGAAGAATACGTTCTATAATATAAATTATTACAGTGAAGCGATTGACGCCAATAATTTATCCTCCACTTTCTATTCTCCAGGAGAAGGTTTTTGCAGTAATTATGATGGTGTAGCATCAAATATTTCCTTGGATATAAATTTGTTCGACCCTAATCTAATCTACACAGGTTTTGATGCACCGGATGGTAAAATAGACTCGAAAGTTACTTCCCATTCCAAAGCGCAATTTATTGCAAAAGGGAATCATCATTTTCGTTATACCTGGAAAAACAGTAAAAAAGTGCTTATTGATACAGTTTTTGTTGGACATAAATATATTCATAATGAGTTGACAATCCCAATACAGGATTTAAAAAATGATAATATTCTCAACTGGTCTATTATCAATGACCAAGGTGCTTTGACAGATAATCAAGGGATTAATTGGATAGGCTATACATATCCAAAAAAGACAAATTTAGAAGGACAAAAATCAGGTAATTATTGGTTAGATAATGCCAATACTTCCGCTAAAATTAATTTAACAATTAGTAACCATAAAATCCTAAAACCAATCGTTTTAACCTTGGGTTCAAAACCAATTTGGGCAACTCCAACGCTCGATGCTGTAGGTAATTGTAAGGTGTTAATTCCGAATACGAATGATGGCTCACAACAAGAATTAATTATAATCGATGAAAGTTTAATTAAATCAATTTCAACTATCAGTCCAGTAAATGGAACCGCAAACTTCATTGATTTTGATGCGATAAGTAGTGAACGAGCAATTATTATGGTGTTTCCGAATGTTTTAAAAGCGAGTGCAGCTCTTTATGCCGCTTATAGAACTTCTCCTGAAGGTGGTAATCACAATGTAGTGTTTACAAACGCGGAAGAGTTGTATTTACAGTTTGGAGGTGGAATTCCAAAACATTTTGTTGCAATAAGACGTTTTGCGCATAAAATGTATAACCAAAGTTTAAATAAGCCTGCTGCATTATTATTACTTGGAAAAGCAGTAAATAATAAAGGATTAAGAACTCAAAGTATTGATGCCGTTGGAAATGTGCAATATAATAGTGCAGTTTCGATTCTACCTACTTTTGGTTTCCCTTCTTCAGATAATGGTTTTACAGGTAAACTTGAAGGGAATGTAGCTCCATTAGTAGCAACAGGAAGAATTTCGGTGAATAACGATCAAGAATTGTTAAATTATTTAGATAAGATAAAAGAATACGAAAAACAACAAGATCAAAATTCAGTATATAATTCAGAAACAAAAGATTGGCAAAAACATGTCCTTCATTTATCCGGGGGTAGTAATACTTACGAGCAAAAAAACTTCACCAATTATTTAAGCAATTTAGAATCAATTATAGAGTCTAATGAATTTGGGGGGGACGTTTTATCGTATACTAAAAAAAGTAGTGCACCAATTGATCCTTCTAACCTTGCTAACATTAATAAACGCATTGAAGAAGGAGTTTCCTTGATGACTTTTTTCGGACATTCAAGTGCTTCGTCTTTTAGTGTTGCTATTCAAGATCCAAGTGAATGGACAAATAAAGCTAAATATCCAGTAGTCATTGCAAATGGGTGTGATGCGGGGGAATTATTTATTGCAAATCAAACACTTTCTGAACGATATCTTAGTGCGATTAATAAAGGCGCTATCGGGTTTCTGTCACCTGGGATTTTATCGTATGATGCCTATTTGTATAAATTTGCTTCGCTATTATATAACGAAATCGCAAAAAATAATTACGGAGACTTCTTTGGAAAACAAATCAAAAATTCAATTGCTGCCATGTGTGTCAACGATCCGAATCGTTTGAATGAAATTACGAGCTTTGGATTTATTTTGAATGGAGATCCTATGTTACGTCTTAATTACCATAATAAACCAGAAATTGAAATTACGAATCAAAGTATTCAAATTCTACCAAAGCAAGTTGCGCTTTCTGTAGATAGTCTAACAGTTAAAGTAGCTGTGAAAAATCTTGGTCGTTCGTTTACAGATACACTAAATGTAGAATTACGCCGTAAAATGCCTAAAAGTAAATTTGATTCCGTTTACATTAAACCATTGTATGGATTAGCCTATATGGATACTATTTCTTTTAAGGTTCCACTACAAGCAAATATAGCTGCAGGCTTAAATAATTTTGATGTTTTAGTGGACATTCCTTCTTTTTTAACGGAACAGTACGACGAGTTTCAAAATAACCAAACAAGTAGGCAACAATTATTACAATTAGATGGAATAACTCCGATTTATCCATATGCCTTTGCGGTTGTACCGAAAGACAGTGTGGTTGTAAAAGCATGTACATCCAATCCCTTAGCGGCTATCAAAACGTATCGTTTTGAATTAGATACTACAGATACTTTTAATAGCCCTTTTTGTAAAAACACAGCTGTTACTGGTTTAGGAGGTGTTCAAGAAGTATTTCCAAAGGATTGGAAAAATAAAAAGTCAGGCCAGCCAGATATACTAATATGCACTGATAGTACGGTTTACTTTTGGAGGGTTGCAGTGGATAGTTCTGTATTAGTATGGAATGAAAGTTCGTTTCAATATATTTCAGGCAAAAATGGTTGGGGACAGGCGAACTTTTTTCAGGCTAAAGAAAATGATTTTTCAAGTTTAATGTTAGATCGTTCTATTAGAGAAAGGACTTTTGATACGATTTTAAAAAAATTAGTCGTTGAAATTTATGATAATCCTTCGAATCAAAATATGTTTAATCTTTCACAATATAAGATCAATAATGAAATGCAGGAATATGCTGGATGTGGTATGACACCTGCGCTTCATGTGGCAGTGATTGACCCGAAAACAATGATTCCTTGGAGAACGCATTATCAAAATCAAAATCCGCAAAATTCATTCGGTAATATGAATGATTTAGGTGCCTGTCGTTCTAGACCAGAGGCCTATTTTATTTTTCATCAATATAGTCCTACGCAAATGGCTAGTTTTCAAGATATGGTTCTCAATAAAGTTCCAAATGGTCATTATTTAATAATATATTCCCACCGAGTTGCGGAGTACCAAAATTGGAATAACGTAACTCCATCAATCTTTGAAACTTTAAAAACTTTAGGGTCGGATAGTTTAATTCCTGGTCGACCAAATCATGGTTTCATCTTCGTTGTTAAAAAAGGCGATACTTCTTCGGTGAAGGAGGTACTTGCAACGTATAATGGAGAATTAATGCGTATCGAAGAAAATATAAAGATATTTACAAATTCTGGCCAAGAGTCAACACCCGTAATTGGTCCAGCAAAACAATGGAATTTACTTTCTTGGAAACAAGATGCATTGGAAACTGCAACGAAAGATTCAACGGTACTAGAAATAGAAGTATTAGATAAAGATTTAGTCTTAGCAAAAGTCATAGATACCATAATGACACCGCAAGATTCGATTATTAATTTGAATGCTATAATTGATGCATCTGTTTACCCATATCTTCGCATGACTACCAAATATAAAGATTTAACTAATTTTAATCCTGCACAAATTAAACGGTTACATGTCTTGTATCAACCTGTACCAGAGGCAGTAGTAGATCCTCGAAATGGATATGTATGGGTTCCTAAAAAAGATACAGTAGATGAAGGGATGACGTTTAAATTTGCAGTAGATGTTCGAAATGTAAGTGCGTTTCCAATGGATTCATTACTTTTAAATTATTGGGTGGAAGATGTAAATCAGCAAAAGAAAATAATCAATTATCCACGAAAAGCACCTTTGTTAGCTAATGCTACTTTTAGAGATACCATAACTATTGCTACTGGGGGGTTAGCTGGAGGAAATACGCTTTGGATGGAAGTTAATCCATATGTTTCTTCGAATCGAACAGATCAACCTGAACAATTTCATTTTAATAATCTACTTGCAAAAAACTTTTATGTTCAATCAGATAATACGAACCCAATTTTAGATGTGACGTTTGACGGTCGACACATACTAAATCAGGATTTAGTTCGACCAAATTCAGAGATTGAAATTTCATTGAAAGACGAAAATGAGTATGCTATTATGAATGCAATTACGGATACTTCTTTTTTTCAAGTATATGTTACTAATCCTTTAGGTGTACAAAAACGGATTCCTTTTATGGATAAAAACGGGAATCAAATCATTCAATTTATTCCAGCTACAGCGCAAACTAAAAAATGTAAATTACTGCATATTGGTGATTTTGCGATGGATGGTAAATATAGACTTTCCGTTCAAGCTGCTGATCGTAATGGGAATCTTTCAGGCGATTACGCGTACACAATTAATTTTGAAGTCATTAATGAAACGTCAATTTCGTATTTAACTAATTATCCTAATCCTTTTAGCACGAGTACTCGATTTGTATATACATTAACCGGTAATGCTGTTCCTGAAAACATGCTTATTCAAATCATGACTATATCCGGAAAAGTAGTTCGTGAAATTTCGGAAGATGAATTAGGACCATTACAAATCGGGCGTAATCAAATTACCAATTATGCTTGGGATGGAAAAGATCAATTTGGAGATCCGTTAGCAAATGGTATTTATCTATATCGTGTATTGGCAAGAAGTAATGGGCAAGAGGTAAAACATCGTAATTCAGAAGTAGATTCTCATTTCAAAAATGAATTCGGGAAGATGTATTTGATGAGGTAAGTTTACGCTTCTATAATTTCACAAAGCATAAAGGTACAATCAATCTAAAAGAACCTACAACTAAATATAGCTGTATCATCTACATAATTGCGAGAAGCTCTCCATTCATCCAACTTCGAAAAGATAATATTATTGAGATCTTCCATCTTTAATGGATAATAATTATGTACAAGTTTTATTAAGCGTTCCAATTCAAAGAATTCATTTTTCTCATTCTCTAATTCAATAATACCATCTGTATACATTACTAAGGTAGAATTAGGTTCAAGGTATAAATTCCCAACTTTCAGAAATGGTAAATCTTCCATCATACCTAGCCCTATAGTTCCTTTGTCTAAAAGTTCAAATGTTTTTCCATTCGTAAGAAATGGGTGATTATGACCAGCGTTGATATACGTTAGTTTTCGTGTTTCAATATTGTATTTAGCAATGAAAAAAGTAATAAATTTTTCTCCTTTCGCATTTTTCATTACTTTCTTATTCAATTCCTCAATCAAAAAATCAAGTTCAAATTGCTGGTAACTATATAAGGCTCTCAAAGTTGCTTGGAAATTAGCCATTAACATTGCTGCACTTATTCCTTTTCCAGACACATCGCCTATACATATAATATATTCATCTTCTGATAATTGAATGAAGTCATAATAGTCTCCACCAACTTGATGTCTTGAAGTGTATTTTGCATGCACATCTAATTTTCGGTTGGAGGGTAAATCAGATGGGAACAACATTTTTTGCATTTCTGAAGCTACTTCTAATTCTTTCTTTAGGCGCGCTTGTTTGATACTTACCTGCATCATGCGTTGATTCTCAATAGCTACTACTATAATGTTTGCAAGTGTCTGCACAAACCGCATGTTGTTAATCGTTTCCGAAGATGGGTTGTTTTTTAAAGAATCACCAGAAATCAATAAGTAAGCGAGTGGCGCTTTTTGATGAAAAACTGGAACTATACTGTCAAATTGAGCGATAATTTCGGATGGGGAAGATTCAATACTTGTGATTTCTTTAAATCGCGCTAGATTAGCAATAATTTCTTCTTCTTTTAGTGAACCTTTTACCCCTGTTTTTAAAAGTGTATGCCAGGTTTCCTGCTTATGAAGTAGAATAAATTTCGAAAAACCTAATTGCTCTTTAAGAATAAATCCTAATATTTTGGTAAGGGTTTCAACGGATTGTTTAGTATTTATTGCATTGGTTATTTCTAACAAAGAAGTTAGTTTAAACTCTTGAAATTCAATTTGATTTTCTAAAGATTGTACCAACTTCTCCTGCATAAATTTTAGTGCTTTACCTCATAAAATTAGTATTTACCACGCGCTAAATCTTAAAAATTTAGGATACTTATGAGCCTAAAGATGTTAATTCCGACCTAATTTAATTAGATATTCTAAACCCATTCTTTCCGCATCACTCCTACCAATACTTTTTACTAAGGATCTCTTATTATTATCTCTTTTCAATGGTTCCTGAGGTTAGTTTACCTTGAGCCTGTCGAAAGGAAGGACCGTCACTTCGATTCCTGAGCCAGTCGAAGGATCACTTCCTACCTCTTGTCATCTCTCGTTTTCCTGGAGGACCAGGTAATGCTTCCACGAAGAATCCAACAGACTTTAAATCTCTTTTTACTTGCCCTTTTGCGCAATAGGTGACCAAATATCCATCTGATTTTAAGGATATGTATAGTTTTTGAAAGATTTCTTTTGTCCACATTGCTTCCTGTACGCGCGGACCAAAAGCATCAAAATAGATTATGTCGTATTTATTTGCTGTGAAAGTTTGTTTTTGAAGTTCATTTTGAATTTTGGTAAGCGTGAATGTAGGTGTGATTAGATTTGGTACATCCCATGATATATTGTGTATTTGTTTGTATTTTTCTTTGAGAAAATCAGATTCTAACAGATTTTCATATTCTAATGCAACCATTTCATCATTTGATATTGGAAAAGCTTCCAACCCGTCATAAATTATGTTTGAGTCAGAATTTAATACAGCTTCTAAAGTTAAAATCGCATTTAAGCCAGTTCCAAATCCAATTTCTAAAATATGTACTTCTGGCTTCCCTGAAAATAAATCTAAGCCATTTTTTAAAAAAACATGCTTTGCTTCTTGTACAGCGCCATGCGAAGAATGGTAATTTTCATTCCAATCCGGTAAGTGAATCGTTTTTGATCCATCTCCAGTAGTGATAATGGTACGTTGCATAAATATATTTTAGCGAGGATATAAATTGAATTTACTGCTTAAAGGTACAAATTTTCTACCTTTGAGGTATGAACCTAAAAGACGTATTCGGTCAAACTATTTTGTATGCTTGCAACGATTGGGGATTTGGGCACGTAGCACGCTCAATTCCTATTATCGAACAATTAGTGTCTCAAAATAACACTATTTATTTTGCAGGTAATAAAAAGCAAAATGCTATTGTAGAAGAATATTTGCCATCAATTCATTTTATCGCTTTAGACGGTTACGATTTTCGTTTTTCAGGTTCTGGAAATTGGTTGAATGAAATGGGTTCGAATTTTTTTCGATTCAAACGTATAATTTCTAATGAATTCGAGTTTGTGAAAACCGTCTGTCTATCTAATCCTATTACACTGATTATTTCAGACCATCGGTATGGATTTAGAAATAATGATATTCCTTCCATATTTATAACCCATCAAGTCACTTTACCTCTTGAAGGGATTCGAAAAATCGCAAATTATTGGCATACAAAACAGCTTAAAAAATATTCAGCAATTTGGGTTTTGGATGATGAAAATCATCGTTATGCAGGTAAATTGAGTAGCTCAACTACTATTTTGCCAATGCAGTATATTGGTATTCAGTCTCGATTTTCATCGGTGAAAAAGTCAAAAGAAGATTTTGTTTTGGCAGTTATAAGTGGACCGGAACCATACGCAAAACAGTTGTTTAAAGAAATAGTTCAATTTGCAACTACCACCAATCAAAGTGTAAAATGTATTTGTACGGGGAAATATCAGATTTTGGATTTCCCTTCCAATTTGGAAGTGTTGGATACTTTGACTTGGAAAGAAATGGATTCTTTGTTTTACCGTTGCGATTCTATTATTTCCCGAAGTGGATATACAACAATCATGGATGCAATATGTTTAAATAAAAAAGTAGTATTTATCCCAACCCCTGGTCAATTTGAACAAGAATACTTGTTTAAATTACACGGTTAATTAGTTCTTAGTATTCTACTTTGTTAACACCCACATCTTAAAACTTAGTTGCCCTATATAGTTTAAATTATTGCTATTATCCATTAAATTTACATCAAATACATATCCCATGAAAACACCCAACACCCAACTTTCGACTTTCAACTTTCGACTTTCAACTTTTATCTTTCTACTTTTCACTTTCAATACCTATTCTCAATCCATAAAAGGTACTTGGAGAGGAGAGCTTAGCATCTCAGGAATGACCTTACCCCTTGTATTTCATGTCGATTCTACAGAAAATGGTTTAATTTCTACCATGGATTCACCAAGTCAAGGAGCAAAAGCTATTCCAACAAATACAACAGTCTTTTCGAATAATGAACTCCTTATTCAAATAGATAAAATTCAATTTGTTTATAAGGGTAAATTAGTGTCACACGATGCGATTAATGGAGAAGTTACGCAACATGGAAAAACATTTCCGATAAATCTACAAAGACAAGTAAAGCACGATTCCGTGAAGTTAAAACCGCAAGAACCAATCGCGCCATTTCCATATGAGCAAGAAGAAGTTTTTTTTAAACATCCTACTGCTGGTCATACGCTAGCGGGTACCTTGTGTTTACCAAAAGCAAATCCATCAGGTGCATGTGCTATTTTAATTACTGGAAGTGGACCACAAAATAGGGAGGAAGAATTAATGGGACACAAACCATTTTTGGTGTTAGCAGATTATCTAACACGCCAAGGAATAGCTGTTTTACGCTATGATGATCGTGGAGTAGGGAAATCTACCGGTGATTTTAGCGGTGCAACAACGGAAGATTTTACAAGTGATGTTCAAGCAGCTATTTCATATCTTCAAACGAGAAGAGAAATAAAATCGATTGGTTTGATTGGACATAGTGAAGGCGGTATCATAGCTCCTATAGTTGCATCCAGAAATCCAAGTCAAGTTAAATTTATAGTGCTATTAGCAGGTACAGGTTTACCGGGAAAAGATATTATTTTGATACAAAATCAATTAATTAGCAAAGCGAATGGTATTTCGGATGCGCAAATAAAAAAAGCAAATTCCTTAAATGAAAAGTTATATACATTGGTAATGAATTCGGATGATCCAAATGCAATACGTAAAGATGCTGCTAAATTAATATCCGAATATTCAGCTTCACGCGTTACAGACGAAGATTTGGATATGTTGTTAGCACAAATTAATTCCCCTTGGTTTCGTTATTTCTTAAAATTGGATCCTAGAATCTACTTGGAGAAAACTACGTGTAATGTTTTAGCATTAAATGGTTCATTGGATTTACAAGTTCCTGCAAAAGAAAATTTAACACAAATCAAAATAGCCTTAAAAAAAGCAAATAATTATCATTTTAAAGTTGTTGAATTAAAAGGATTAAATCATCTTTTCCAAAAAGCCAAAACCGGAAATCCATCGGAATACGCAACTATTGAAGAAACGTTTAATCCAAAAGCATTACAAATTATTGGGAAATGGATTTTAGATATTTATCAATAAAAAAAAACGTTTCAGTTTCCCAAAACGTTTACAATCTATATTTTCGTCACTCTTCACTTTCAATCCTGAGCTTGTCGAGGGACGTAACTCGTCACTAAATCGTCATGATATCTTTCTCTTTCGCTACAATCAATTCATCTACTTTTGTGATAAAGTTATTCGTAATGTTTTGAATTTTTGTTTCAGATTCTTTGACAGCATCTTCAGACAATCCATCTGTTTTTAATAGCTTAATCATGTCTAATGCATCTTTACGATTGTTACGAATTCCAACTTTCGCATGTTCTCCTTCTGCTTTTGCTTTTTTAACCATCTCACGACGTCTTTCTTCTGTTAAAGGCGGAATTGTAATGATTAATTGTTCACCGTTGTTAGAAGGCGCGAATCCTAGATTAGAATTTATGATTCCTTTTGCGATTTCTGGTAATAAAGGACGTTCCCATGGTTGAACCACTAGAGTACGTGCATCTGGTGCAGAAATGTTTGCAACTTGGGTAATAGGGGTAGGGTTACCGTAGTATTCTACCATTACACTTTGCAACATCGATGGTGTTGCTTTACCCGCTCTAATTTTTTGTGTTTCGTAATCTAAATGCTGTATTGTTTTTGCATTTGAATTATTCAAATCAGTATAGACACTTTGAACTTCTTCAACCATGGTTACTAATTTTTAAAAGTTTATTATTTAACTAACTCTGTTGTTTCATTTTGAACAATCGTTCCTAATTCTTCTCCATCCATGATACGTTTCAAGGTACCTGGAGTGTCCATATCAAAAACAACAATTGGTAAATCATTTTCTTTACACAAAGTAAATGCGGTAAGATCCATGATTTTCAATCCTTTTTCATAGACATCATCAAAAGAAATGCGGTTGTATTTAACTGCATTTGGATCTTTTAATGGATCTGCGGTATAAATTCCATCTACACGTGTACCTTTCAAGATTACATCCGCTGTGATTTCAATCGCACGTAAAGATGCTGCTGAATCTGTTGTAAAATATGGATTACCAGTTCCAGCACCAAAAATTACAACACGTCCTTTTTCTAGATGGCTAACTGCACGACGTCTAACAAATGGTTCTGCAATTTCACGCATTTCAATGGCAGACATTAGTCGTGTTTTAGATCCAACAGCTTCTAAGGCAGATTGTAATGCCATACTGTTTATCATGGTAGCTAACATCCCCATGTAGTCGCCATGCGTACGATCCATTCCACCTTCTTCTGCTTGTACACCACGGAAGATATTTCCACCGCCAATTACGATAGCTACTTGAATTCCAGAATCACACACTTCTTTGATTTGTCTTGCATAAGATGCAATACGATTGTTGTCAATTCCAAATTGTTTATCTCCCATTAGAGATTCACCACTAAGCTTAAGTAATATGCGTTTGTACTTCATAAGAACGGAATTTTTATCGTTTGCAAAGATAGGGATTTATTTGTTACATTTTTTCATTGATTGAAAATTCAAATTGATTGGTAGAGTATGGGCTGTTTTACCATTTAGAAGTTAAGAAATTTAGTTGGAATAGGAGGGGGATTAGAAATATTGAGCCACCTTTGGTTGTTTTAAGTTATTTATTATAGAGGATTTACCATTAAGGAATTAAGAAATTTAGAATGATTAGGGTGTCGTGTTTGAATACATTAAGCACTTTTGATTATTTTAACTCTTGTATCTTTATTTCCTTAATAGAGGCAAAGCCGACTTTCAACTATTTTAATTCTTAACTTCTAAATGGTAAATATTACATCCTCAATATTCACAACACATCGTAGAAAAATTTAGCGCAAAAAAAAGGCTGAAATTTCTTTCAGCCTTTTCTTATATTTTGAAATCTATTATTTAGTAGAGAAACGTAAAAACTCAGCAACAGTTAATCCTTTTTCAGCAGAAGCTAAAAATTGCTCAACATTTACTTTATTATCACGTACAAATGGTTGACTTAATAATGTGTTTTCTTGGAAGAATTTATTTAAACGACCTTCCGAAATTTTAGCAGCCATTTCAGCTGGTTTACCTTCTTGAATCGCTAATTCTTTACCAATTTCTAATTCACGAGCAATTGTATCCGCATCAACACCATCTTTGTTTAAAGCGATTGGATTCATAGCAGCAATTTGCATTGCAACTTGCTTACCAGCATCTTCAGCAGTAGCTGAATCAACCGTCAAACCTACCAATGTAGCTAACTGATTTCCTGGGTGGTTGTAAGCAACCACTTTTGGAGCAGAAATACGCGCAAATTTAGATAAATCTAATTTTTCACCAATAACGCCAACTTGTTCAGTGATTTTTTCATCCACTGTTAATTTGTCGTCATATTTCAATGCTTTCAATTCGTCTACAGTTGTTACTTCATTAACTAAAGCTACATCCACAATCGATTGAACGAAAGTACGGAATGAATCATTGATTGCTACGAAGTCAGTTTCACAATTTAAAATCAAGATTACCCCTTCATTTCCAGAAGTAGCTACTTGAGCAATAGATAAACCTTCTTTTGCTTCGTTATCACCACGTTTAGCAGCGATTTTTTGTCCTTTTTTACGAAGGATGTCGATAGCTGTTTCAAAATCACCGTTAGCCTCAACTAAAGCGTTTTTGCAGTCCATCATACCTGCGCCAGTTTGCTGACGAAGTTTGTTTACATCTGATGCTGTAATTGCCATTTCAGTAGTTTTTTAAATTATTTTTCTGTTTTATCTTCTGTTGCTACTTCCGTAGCTGCTTCTTCACCTTTATCAGCTTTGTCTTTTGAATTTTTACGATCTTCTAAACCTAAACGAATAGAATCACATATTGCATCTAAGATAATAGCGATAGATTTTGTAGCATCGTCATTTGCAGGGATAGGGAAATCAACTAATTTAGGGTTAGTGTTTGTATCCACCATAGCAAAAATTGGAATATTCAATCTTTTAGCTTCGTGTAATGCGATGTTTTCTTTTAAAATGTCTACTAAGAAAATAGCTGCTGGTTGACGAGTCATATCAGCAATAGAACCAAAGTTTTTTTCTAATTTCTCACGTTGACGTGTTTTGAAAAGACGCTCTCTTTTAGAAAGAGTATCCCAAGTTCCGTCAGTCTTCATTTTATCAATAGAAGCCATTTTACGGATTGACTTACGTGTAGTTTGGAAGTTTGTTAACATACCACCAGACCAACGCTCAGTAACGAAAGGCATATTAACCGTTTTCACTCTGTCTGAAACGATTTCTTTCGCTTGTTTTTTTGTAGCCACAAAAAGTACTTTTTTACCCGATTTTGCGATTTGAGTCATCGCAGCACACGCTTGATCAAGATGAGCAATTGTCTTATTTAGATCGATAATGTGGATACCTTTCTTCTCATCAAAGATGTACGGTGCCATTGCTGGGTTCCATTTTCTTTTTTGGTGTCCGAAGTGAACACCTGCGTCTAATAATTCTTGAAAAGTTGCTTTTGACATTTTTTTAATTTTTTAAATTGTTTACGTTCCTTTAGTAATCAGTAGATGAGGGAGCTCTAAGCATTTACTCACAAACTTGGATACTAAACACCGCCAAAATAATATAATATTAACGTTTAGAGAATTGGAATTTCTTACGTGCTTTTGGTTGTCCTGGTTTCTTACGCTCAACCATTCTTGGATCACGTGTCATTAAACCTTCCGCTTTAAGCGCTGGTTTTAAATCTTCAGAAACTTTAACCAAAGCTCTTGAAATACCTAAACGAATAGCTTCTGCTTGTCCGTTGATTCCACCACCTTGCACATTTACTGTAACGTCATACTGATCGTTAGTTTCTGTTAATGCAAATGGTTGTAGAACTTTAAATTGTAACATTGCAACTGGAAAAAACTCTTTAAAGTCTTTTTTGTTTACTGTTACTTTACCCGTACCTTTTTTAAGGTAAACACGAGCAACTGAAGTTTTTCTTCTTCCTAGTGTATTGATAATTTCCATACTTCCTATTTGAATGTGTCTAAATTAATAACCTCTGGTTTTTGAGACTCTTGTTTGTGCTCAGTACCAGCGTACACCTTCACATTCGTGAACAATTGGCGACCTAATTTATTTTTTGGCAACATACCTTTAATCGCTTTCTCGATCAATCTCTCTGGATGTTTAGAAAGAATCTCTTGTGCTGTTAAAGAACGTTGTCCACCAGGGTAACCCGTGTAACGGATGTACTCCTTGTCAACTAATTTAGTACCAGAAAATGATACTTTCTCCGCATTGATAACGATAACGTTATCTCCGCAGTCTGCGTGAGGTGTGAAGTTTGGCTTGTGTTTTCCACGTACTAACTTCGAAACCTTACTTGCTAAACGACCTACTGTTTGGCCTTCAGCGTCTACTAACAACCACTTTTTATCAGCAGTTTGCTTGTTAGCAGAAACGGTTTTGTAACTTAATGTATCCACAATTATTTATTAATTAAATAAGACAATTTCCCTAAAATGGGAAGACAAAGATATAACTTCCAACTTTTATTAACAACTGATTTATGAAATAATTACAACTATTTTCAAAATCAGGACTAGTTTATAGTTTTTTAAGTGTCGATTTACGCTTTTTTAAATGCATTAATCGCATTTATCGTAAAATCAGATAATACTAATTTACCACTAATACCTGCTCGTTCTAGTAATAATTCATCCCAATTTTCGGTTCCTTGCCAAAAAATGCCTTTTAGTAATGCCATCGCTTCTGGATTAGAACCTGCTAATCGTTTCGCTAATTCAGCAATCTCTTCATCCATTTCTGCAGCACTATCATAAACATAGGTGTATAATCCGCGTTTGTAAGCCCAATCTGCAGATCTCCATTCCGTAGCATTGATAGCTAATTGACTCATGGCGGATAAACCGATTTTACGCTCTACTGCTGGTCCAACAACAAATGGTCCGATACCAACAGCCAATTCAGAAAGTTTTACATCTGCAAATTTAGTTGCGAAACAATAATCCACTGCAGATGCTAATCCTACACCACCACCAACTGCTTTACCTTGCACACGACCGATGATGAATTTCGGACATTTACGTGCTGCATTAATCACATTCGCAAAACCAGAGAAGAATTTTTTACCTGTCTCCAAATCTTTAATGGCAATTAACTCATCAAAACTTGCACCAGCACAAAATGATTTTTCTCCTTCTGATTGTAATATAATTACTTTTACCTCTTCCTTTTGACCAAGTTCGGTAATCGTATCCGCTAATTTTTGTAAGATTTTTCCTGGTAAAGAATTACTTAAAGGGTGACCAAAAGTAATCGTTCCGATTCCTAATGAATCTATTTCAAAGGTTACGTGACCTTGATTTATTGCTTCTGACATAGTTTAATTTTTAAACAAAGATAGATTAATTTGAAAATTTGAAAATTTGTTGATTTGAAAATTATTAGATTTATGGTTAATTTAATAAAATATTAGTTATCTCCTTATGAAATTTATCTTTTACTTTTTATTATTCATAATGTCTTTTAATGCTTTCTCCCAAGATTCTACTTCGGTTTTATTTGTTGGGAATAGTTTTACATTCTACAATAATATGCCGTATATCTTTAAAGATATAGCAGAATCAAAAGGGAAGAAAGTGTATGTGGATACAGTAGTAACCGGGGGGAAAGACTTGAAATTCCATTCGGAACGTCCACGAACCTATCGAATGATTCAATCGCGTAAATGGGATTATGTTATTTTACAAGGACATAGTAACGAATTTGCACAGCCAGATTTCAAAGTAGATAGTCTGACTTTTCCTTTTGCAAAAAAAATGGTGGATAGTGTGCGTAAATACAATCCTTGTGCACGTATTTTATTTTACATGACTTGGGGATATAAAAATGGAAATAAGAAATGGAAGGCAATTGCTAGTTATGATTCAATGCAATTACGAATTGAACGTCAGTATTTGATTTTCGCAGACAAATTATCAACAGGTGTTTCTCCAGTTGGTATGGTTTGGAAAGAAGTGCGAGAATCTAATCCGGAAATTAATTTGTATCAAGAAGATCGTTTTCATCCCATTTTAACAGGTTCTTATCTCTCTGCTTGCACACATTTCACAACGATTTTTGGTGAATCACCCTGTAATAATACTGCATTAATACAGTTGAATGCGTTTGATCGTCAAGTGATTGAAATTGCTGCAACTAAAATTGTATTAAATAATCTAGCACGTTGGAGGTACCTTCCTACACCAAGGTTGTTGGAGACAGGATTCGATTTAATTCAGAATAAAGATTCAATTCAAGTTGTAAGTAATGCGAAAAATTATCTTTCACATGTTTGGGATTTTGGAGATGGTACAATTTCAACAGATCAAAATTCTTCGCATAAATACCTTGTGAAAGGAGAATATGTTATCTCTCAAAAAATTTCCAATGCTTGTAAGGAAAATCAGTTAGCTCGAAAAATAAAAATCGAGTAATCTGACTTAAGTAATCTTATAATCTTTAAATTAGCCAAAGATTTTTGGTACTACCTCGTAGAATAAAAGGGAATTCGGTGTAAATCCGGAACTGTATCTGCAGCTGTAAGCTCTGTAAAATCAATTTAATAGTTCACTGTGTATAACGGGAAGGCAAATTGAGTTGGAGCAAGTCAGAATACCTGCCATTAATTGTTGAATGAAGACTTCAGAATAAAGTCGGATTTATTTGCACACTCTTTTCATATGGGTGTGCGACTATTTCTATTTATGGGAAACTCCCACTGATTTCTTCTTTTTAGTTATTTATTAATTTTTTGTAAAAAACAAAAAGATGAAAAAACAATTGCTTATTGTAGGACTTGCATTGACTGCAGGACTTGTTAGTTGTAAAAAAGATGAAATTAAGCCATCTACAACTCCATTAAAAACAACGTATACAATCGATTTTGAAGATGTATATCTTCCTTCAAAAGGATATTTGGATAGTATCAAAGGTGGTATAGTAAGTCAAGGATTTACTTTCGATAATAATTATGTTTTCGATGATTATTACAAATACTGGTATTTCAGTAAAGGTTTTGCAGTTTCAAATATTGTTAATGTTGATTCTGCTGGATTTAATAATTTGTTCGCCTCATATGCAGGAAGTGGTGCGAGTCAAAGTAAAAATTATTTACTTGCAACAAATAATGCTGGAGTAAAATTACCTAGTACTGTACAACTTGTTTCTATTGCAATTACAAATGCTACTTATACAGCATTATCCATGAAAAATGGTGATGATTTTGCTAAAAAGTTTATTGCGAAAGACAAAGATTTTTTCAAAGTTTGGGTGAAAGGCTTTAGTGCAGGAAAAGTAAAGGATTCTATTGCTGTTTATTTAGCGGATTTTCAAAATGTGGATGAATCTAAAAATTACATCCAAAAAGAGTGGAAAACAGTTGACCTTTCCAAATTTGTAGCCATCGATTCATTGAGTTTTAAATTGGAAAGTACAGACGTAGGTCAATGGGGGATGAATACGCCTGGATACTTTACTGTAGATAATATTAAGTTTACTAAGTAACTACTTTTTCGTGCTGAAAAACTCATTGCTTATTTATTTTTTATGTCTGAATCTTTATTTATTTAGTCAAGAAAAAGAGAAATCCCTCCCAGGAGTTAGGATAGAATTGTTAAACGATTCTATCCTGCTTTCAGGGGAAAGTCAAGTTATTTCAGTAAAAAAAATCGGATTATATGCTTCGGAAGATATTGGAGCATTGACTCAAAAAATTGCAGGGATTACGTTGAAAAATTATGGCGGTATCGGAGGTATGAAAACCATTGCCTACCGAGGAATTTCGGGTACTAATACTGCAATTGTTTTGGATGGATTCGCTCTTCAAAATACAATGATTGGTCAGTTAGATTTAAGTAATTTACAAGTAGATAATGTACATAGTCTATCTTTCACTTCAGGGGTGCCATCTGATGAATTACTACCAATTTCAGCCTTAATGCAGGGAAATATATTATCCATAAATACTTTTGAAAATAGACAAACCAACGACACGATGGAAGTAAGATATACTTCTAAAGTAGGTTCATTTGGTCAGTTCGACAACTATGGAAGTTATAAAAGGAGTGTCGCTAAATCATTGTTAAGCGTCTATGCTAAGTACAGAAGTTTTTCTGGGAATTATCCTTACACAATTGAAAATGGAAATTTTAGCACTACAAGTATGCGAAAAAACAATCAACTGAGTGAGGTATTTGGAGGGATTAATTATTCGAAAGATTTGAATCAAAATTTGAAAATTAGAACAACTATTCATTTCAATCACTCAGAAAGAGGATTGCCTGGTGCCGTGATATTATATAATGAAACTTCGAATCAAGAATTAAATCAACAAAATACGTATGCTAACGTTGTTTTAGAAAACAAAAGCGAGAAAGGAAAAATGAATATCTATAATAGCCTTAATTATGGTTATTTGAATTATATTGACCCATCCTATTTGAATAATTCGGGCGGGTTAAATCAATGGTACTTTAACACAATTAATCAATCTGGGGTGACCTTGAACCGAAAAATCATAGACAGTGTTTTCATGTTGTATGGAGGTATAGAACATACATTCAGTAGTTTGACAGCAACGAATCAATATGTTTTTTCACCAAAACGTTATCACCTTCAGTCGGTTTTGGGAATGAAAGCAACATTAAAAACGCTCTCTTTTACTGCTCAAGTTGGAAATCATTCGTTACAAAATCAACAAGGAGCATCTGTAAAAAACACGACTGCTTGGACAACCTATCTTCAACTAGAAAAGCGTAACTATCATTCTTTACTAGGTTTGCCAAGGGCTTGGTTCAAACAAACGTTTCGTATGCCTTCGTTTAGTGAATTGTACTATAATGCGATTGGCAATAAAGAATTAAAACCAGAGTTAGCCTTACAATACGCAATAGGGACATCCTATCGTTTTTTGAAAAATTCACTTCATCTGAGTTTGGACGCATATTATAATAAAGTGGATGACAAAATTTTAGCGATCCCTTCCAAGAATTTATTTGTTTGGACGATTTTGAATGTAGGAAAAGTACAAATATTCGGGGTAGATATTTTGCTCCGCAAAAATTGGAAACTCACTGAAAATTTTGAGTTGGATGCTTCCATCAACTATGCTTATCAAAAAGTTCAAGACATTTCAGAGGAGAATTCGTTTACGTATAAAAATCAATTAGCCTATTTTCCTGCTCACACCTTGCAATCGGAAGTTTCAATCTTATTAAATAATAAAACAGGGTTGTTAATTAGTAATTCTGCATTGTCGAGTCGCTATGTGCTTAATGAAAATAATACATCGAACTTATTACTTGGATTTTCTACGTTTGACATCACTTGTCAATATAGAATGAATGTATATAAAAAGAACAAATGGAAGTTGAGTGCGACCATAAAGAATTTTACAAATACTAATTATCAATATGTTAGTTATTTTGTGATGCCAGGTAGAAATTATATAGTCTCTTTAAATTATGCGTTTAATTAGTTTTTGTCTTTTTATACTATTTCTTTCTTCTTGTAAAAAAGCAGTTTCTTCTTTTAGTCTAGATACTAATGAATTAAAAAATGGTTTCTTGGTTTTGAATGAAGGACTTTTTAATCTGAATAATGCGAGTTTGTCTTGGATGGATCTATCGACTGGTAAAGTAACTGAGGATTTATTTCTACAAAAAACTGGAAGAAAATTAGGAGATACTGGGAATGACTTATTGAGGTACGGGAATAAAATATACATAATTGTAAATGTTTCTAGTACAGTTGAAATTCTGAATGCAAAAACAGGAGTTTCCATTAAACAATTGGAAATGATCCACAATGGGAAAGCAAGGCAACCTAGAAATTTGGCTTGTTATGGTGGTAAAGTGTTCATTTCTTGTTTTGATGGATACGTAGATGTTATTGATACAGTCGGTTTACAAATTGAAAAACGAATTAAAGTAGGCGATAACCCTGAAAACATGCTGGTTGTAAATGATCGATTATTTGTTTCCAATTCGGGCGGATTAAATCCTTCCTTAGATTCTTCTATTTCTGTTATTGATTGTAAAAGTTTAGTAGAATTAGATAAAATAATAGTAGGTAAGAATCCAGGGAAAATTGTAGCCCAAAACGACTCAACTTTATTTGTGCATGTCCGTGGGGATTACAGTACCTTTCCTTCTGTCCTTAAAAAGGTAAATTTAGGTATCTCCAAAAATCAAGAAACAATCTCCTTAAAAATTTCAGGAATTGAAAAGATGGAAAATCTGTTGTTGATTTATACTTCTGAATCTGTTTCTCTGTATGATATGAAAACAAATGCTACGATTAATTCAGACTTTATACCATTAAACGGCATCACGACACTTTATCGCATACAATATGTTGAAGTACTAAAGCAGTTGTTTGTATTTGATGCGAATGCCTATACTAATTCGGGTTACGTCCATCGCTTTTCGAATTCAGGTGAATTCATACAAAAAATTCATGTTGGACTCAATCCTAATTCTTTGATTTACTATGAATAAAATAATTCTTTTTTTATTTGTTTCTACAAGTTTATTTGTGAAGTCACAGTATGCTCCAGGTGTTGGAGTAAATGGTTCACAAGCGATTTATAAAGATTCTTCGGTGTTTAAATGCTGGGCAAATACATGTACCATTAAACTTGGTTGGTTAGATGTCGCAAATAAAAATCTTGGAAAACCTTCGGTTGGGGATGCGCAATCTGTGTTGGGTAAGGCAGGAACGAATGGTGTTTTAAGTCTTGGAGATGCAGGAGAAGCGATTGTTACATTTGATTATCCAATAAGCAATGGGAATGGTCCTGACTTTGCTGTGTTTGAGAATGGATTTAATAATTCGTTTCTTGAACTAGCATTTGTAGAAGTTAGTTCAGATGGAATACATTTTGTTCGTTTCCCAAGTGTTTCCTTATTAGATACTCTTGTTCAATTGGATAATAATGCTGCAATGGATCCAACAAAACTAAACAATCTAGCAGGTAAATACAAAGTGAACTACGGAACACCTTTTGATTTAGATGAATTAAAAGATAGTGTTGGGTTAAATACGCGTGCTATTACCCATGTAAAAATTGTGGATATTGTAGGTAGTATAAACCCGATGTTTGGAAGTAGAGATTCAAAAAACAATTTAATTAATGATCCATATCCAACACCTTATCCTTCAGCCGGATTTGATTTAGATGCAGTTGGAGTGATTCATTCAGAGTCTTTGGGATTAGAAGAAGCTACACTACAATTTTCCATTTCCCCCAATCCATCTAGTGGTGTTTTTTATGTAAATGCCCCATGTGAAAATAGGGTGGAGGTTTACACTATAAAAGGAGAAAACGTATTTCAACAAAACTTTATTGATTCAACAAATGTTGATTTGACAACTTTCCCAAAAGGAATGTATTTTGTAGTGTTGAATGGAGTAGGGAGGAAGTTTTTGTTAGAAGATTAATTTTTATTCAAAAAAAACGCCCAACATAGGTTGAGCGATAATTCTTCGATAGTACTTTTATTTAAAAAGAGTTGGACTTTTTTCTTTTAAAGCGAACATATATTCTTTAATATTTTGCTCGTCGGATTTATTTAAAATCATCAACATATTGTCTGATTCAACAATGATGTAATTGTTCATCCCTTCAATTAAAGCTAGCTTATTTGAAGGTAAATTTACGATACAATTGCTGGAGTTTATCATGTGTACATGTTCTCCTATTACAGCATTTCCATTATAGTCTTTGTCTAAATGCGTATATAAACTCCCCCATGTTCCAAGATCGGACCAATCAAAATTTGCAAGAACAACATCCACATTTTTCGCATGTTCCATCACTGCAAAATCGATTGAAATATCTTCACAAACATGAAAACAATGATTTACTTTATCTTGCTCATTTGATGTGTTGTAAAATCCATTTTCAGGGCTAAAAAGTTCGTATAATGAATTGTTGAATTTTTTTAGTGCATTTAAAATGGAGGATGCTTTCCAAATAAATATTCCCGAATTCCAATAGAAATTACCAGCTTTCACAAATAGTTCAGCTAATTCTTTGTTTGGTTTTTCTCTAAAATGTTTGACTTCTTTGACTTCACCACCAATCATATCTCCTACTTCTTCGAATTCGATATAACCATATCCAGTATCAGGTCGAGACGGTTGGATACCAAGTGTTACAAGTCGTTCGTCAGAATTTGCTTGCGTGATTGCGATATTTACGATCGAAGTAAATTTCTCTTCTTTTAGAATTAAGTGGTCTGAAGGCGCTACAACTAAAGTCGCATTCGGATTCAGATCATAAATTTTTGCAGCTGCATACGCAATACATGGTGCTGTATTTTTACGTTTCGGTTCTGTTAAGATACGATTTATTTCAATGGATGGTAATTGTTCTTTAACTAAATCTACATATCCTTCGTTTGTTACAATGAAGATATTTTCTTTTGGAGCAATGTTACATAGTCGTTCGAAAGTCATTTGAAGTAACGATTTACCGATACCCAGAACGTCTAAAAATTGTTTTGGTTTTTGAGGTGTTGACATTGGCCAAAAACGACTGCCAACACCGCCTGCCATTATTACGCAATAATTATTTTCCATTAAAAAGTTTGTATTTATTATTCAAATATAGGAATTACTTCAGCCAAAGTATGAATCAGGTATTTTTTTTTAGTGGAAACATCTTCACATAAAAAGCGTTTACGTCTTAATTCTCCTTTGATAAATTCTTTTCCTTGTAGCATGAAATGTGCATTTTTTTCAATGTCCTCAATAAAAACGAACGATTCATTTTGTTTATCGTAGTTTTTTAATACGCGCATTAATGGTATGTCAGCACAGGAGGATGCTTTGGTGTTTACCAAAGAGTTGATCAAAGCATTTTCAATGTCTTTAGGAAGTATTTTTTTATCTAAAACCGGTATTAGTAATTTTCGATAGTGATTTTTCCATTCATTTCCGTGTGGAGAAACACTTCTTCCAAATTCTAAATACGTGGTAAGATGTGCGAACTCGTGCACGGTAGTAATTAAAAATGAAAATTTATTTAAATTTCCATTCACGGTAATTCGATGCGGTTTTCCTGAGTGCGCTGGACGATAGTCTCCTAGTTTGGTATTTCTAGGCTTAACAATTTTAAATTGTATATGAGCACTAAACAATAAGTCAGCAATCATTTCCTCAAATCCTTCTGGAAGAAACTGTTTAAGTTGTTGTTGGATTTTATCTTTTGCGGTTAATTTCTCCACGATTAAAACAAAGTTAAGGAAGAAAACAACTTTTTTATCGTTCAGTTTCCATCTTTTTTGAAACAAGTATTAAAATTATCTCTTAAATTAGCAGAGATGTTACGAATTATAGCAAATATTGGACGTTATTCTGGAATGATGTGGTTGGTTTTTTCCAAACCTCAAAAATTTAAAATATTTTGGAAACGTTTCCTGGAAGAAATTCAGTTAATAGGTGTAGAATCTTTTCCTATCGTAATGTTGATGTCTGTTTTTATGGGTGGAGTTATTTCACTTCAAACTGCAGCAAATATGGATTTGCCTTATTTACCAGCCTATACAATTGGTTATATTACACGTTCTAGTACCATTCTAGAATTTTCACCTACCATTATCTCTTTAATATTAGCTGGAAAAGTAGGTTCTAATGTATCTTCTGAAGTAGGGATGATGCGTGTCACCGAACAGATTGATGCGCTCGAAATTATGGGGGTAAATTCCTTGAACTATTTAGTGCTACCTAAAATTACTGCTGCGATTGTATTTTTCCCTTTGTTGGTTACCTTTTCTATTGGTTTAAGTTTACTTGGTGGTGGATTGGCTTTATTAGGATCTGGTTTGTCGTCGATGGATACGTATATATTTGGTTTGCGTTCCTTTTTTAAAGTAAGTGATATTACTTATGCGCTTTCAAAGTCAGTAGTATTTGCTTTTTTAATTGTTTCTATTTCTTCTTTCTATGGTTATTATACAAAGGGAGGAGCTATCGATGTTGGTCGTTCGTCTACGAAAGCTGTCGTTAATAGCAGTGTAGCTATTCTTATAGCTAATTTTTTTATCACCCAAATGTTTTTATTAAAATGATAGAAGTTAAAGGGGTTAGTAAGAAGTTTGGAAAGCATTTGGTTTTAGATAATGTCAATGTAAACTTCGAGAAAGGTAAAGTTAATTTAATTATTGGTTCTTCCGGGCAAGGAAAATCTGTGCTTGCCAAATGTATTGTTGGATTACATCCAGTTAATTCTGGTCAAATATTATATAATGGTTCGGATTTTTGCACGATGGATAAAAAAGCCATGCGTGGAATTCGAAAACAAATTGGGATGCTTTTTCAAGGTGCTGCCTTATTTGACTCTATGACTGTGGAGGATAATATCCGCTTTCCCTTGCAAATGTTTACCAAAATGACATTAGGGGAACAACAAAAACAAGTTGATTTCTGTTTAGAACGTGTTAATTTAAGTGGCCGTAATAATTTATTTCCATCGGAATGTAGTGGTGGAATGCAGAAGCGTGTTGCCATTGCTCGTGCGATTGTTATGAATCCTAATTATCTTTTTTGTGATGAACCAAATTCAGGATTAGATCCTAAAACTTCTATATTGATAGATGCATTAATTCAGGAAATTACCCATGATTTTAAGACCACTACCATTGTCATTACGCACGATATGAACAGTGTGATTGAAATAGGGGATACGATTTCTTTTATGCACCAAGGGAAAAATTGGTGGTCAGGGACTAAAGAAGAAATTATCAAGACAAATAATCCAGAGGTAATTGACTTTGTATATGCTTCAAAATTTATGAAGCAAATAAAGGGTAAACTAAATGAGCTTTAGTTTCAAAAGGCTTAAAAATAAGAAGTGTATCCAAAATGGATATTCCCATTGCTAATTAAAATCGGGTTAGTTAGTTGTTTGCCTAGCGCATAGGAAATGGAAAACATTCCTAATGGTGTTCCAAATGTCAATCCGCCACCAAATCCATACGGGGTATCTCTTCGCGTTAAAGCGATTTTATTTTCATACCAGCTTTGATCAAAAAATAAAAATAAAAAGGAATTTTGATCTAATAAAAAGCGATATTCAAAAGCAATTAATACGCGAGATGTTGCACGTAGTTCCTCTTCTTTGAAACCACGTTGTGAGGCCATTCCGCCAAATCTAACTAGTTCATTTCTCGCATACGATGGGGCAAACAATACTTCCGAAGCACTATTAAACTTAAGAATATGTCTTTTATATAAAGCATAATATAGGTTAAATAAGAAGTCTATTTTCGCAGTGGTTGTTTTTGTGTTAGTTTTGAATATAGAGTCTTTTTTATTTCGAAGTCCAAGCGCACCTTCTAATTGAATAATATACCCTTTTGTTGGGCAAGGAAGATAATCGATGGTTTGTTTTTGAAGTGATAGACCATAATAATTCGTACTCACATTTGCTAAATTTGAACTTACAGCAGTAGATTGTCCGTTTGATAATAAGGAAGATTGATAATTACGATAAAACATCTTCAAGGTATTTCCATTGGATAATAAGTATTGAATAGCAAGTGCCGATTTTAATTCTAGGAAGGTGGTATCTTTTTTAAATAATTGAAATTGACCTTCAAGTCCAAATGTACTTCGTAAGATGGAAGGGAAAGAAATATTCGTTTTTAATAATTGGGTGTTTGCTTGTAAGTTTTTCCATTGTAAATCAAAACTTTCTCCTTTTTTTAAGCTGTTAACTAATTTTGCGCGAATATCTCCGGTAAGTGCATAGGATGTTGTGTTGTTTTTTGTTGTCGGTTGTAAGCCAAGTACTCCAGTGATTAAACTTACAGGTTTTGTGGTCAAATAGAGGTAGAGATCTACTTTGTCTTCTTGGAACAATAATTCTAGTGGTTTCGTCTCTGTAATAAAAGGAATATGATTGAGCTGTTTTGATATGTTTTGTAATTGTTCCTCTCGAAATAAATCACCAAGCTGAATCTGAATATAGGATTGAATTAATTTGTTATTTATTGATGCATTACCCTTTATAACTAATTCTCCCCAGGTAATTCTTTTATTTTCTTCGATGTGTAAATGTGCAAATAAATCGTCGTTTTGAAAATGTATACTGTCTAATCGAACACTTGCAAATGGATAACCTTTGTTAAGTAGATTATTTTCAATTTGTTGTAAAATTACAGCTACATTTTTAGGCGTAAATGCATTTTTACTAATCATTTTTTCAACAGCTGCGGTTGAATTAGCAATGTATTTACGTTGGTTTTGATCTATTGAAAGGAATAGTCTTTTGAATTTTGGTCCAACATAAAAATTTGTTCTAGCATCTTTTTGGGAACAAATTAATGAATCGATGGAGAATAAGAGATACCCTTTTTCTATCGCTTTTGTGCGAAGTTTTGTTAAATAAACTTTTAATTCTAAACTATCTTTAAAGTGATTTTGAATAGTTTTAAATGGAAGTTTTAATGTAGAATTATACGTTAGTACATAGTTAGATTGACTACTAACGACAGAATAGCAGAGGATACAGAACGAAATAAGTACAATTTTCATATACCTGTTTGGATATTTTAAGATATTAATCTATCAAATAAACGAAAGAGTTGTTTAATTTATATATTAATTCTATTTTTGTGCAACTAATTATTTTACAAATGAGAAAAATCGTTACTTTTTTTGCTGTTAGCCTGTTGTTATCTGTTGTTCTTACTGCTTGTGGTGCGACTAAACATAGTAGTAAATGTGATGCATACGGAAGTTTACAACAAACTACCGGTGATTTAGCGAAAAAATAATTACTTTTTTGTTATTTCCGTAACACAAAATTCTGTCCTAAATACACCTTACGCACTTGTTCGTCAGACGCTAATTCCTCTGCTGTTCCTGATTTTAATATTTTACCTTCAAATAGTAAATACGCCCTGTCTGTAATAGAGAGGGTTTCTTGTACATTGTGGTCTGTTATTAAAACACCAATGTTCTTTTGTTTAAGCTCTGAAATGATACTCTGAATGTCTTCAACAGCTATTGGATCTACGCCTGCAAATGGCTCGTCTAACAATACAAATTTAGGATTGGTAGCCAAGGCACGTGCTATTTCTGTTCTTCGTTTTTCACCACCAGATAATCGATTTCCTAGGTTTTTTCTAACATGCGTTAAACTAAATTCTTCTAAAAGTTGTTCTAAACGTTCTTTTTGTTCTGTTTTAGTTAATTTGGTTAATTCCAATATTGCTAAAATATTATCTTCAACACTTAATTTTCGGAAGACAGAAATTTCTTGTGGCAAATACCCGATACCTAATTGCGCGCGTTTATACATTGGGTAATTGGTAATGTCTAAATCGTCTAAAAAAACCTTTCCAGAATCTGGTTTAACTAAACCAACAGTCATGTAAAACGAGGTTGTTTTGCCAGCACCGTTTGGTCCAAGTAATCCAACTATTTCTCCTTGATTTACAGTTACGGTAACGCCATCAACCACCTTTCGGCCTTTGTATGATTTTCGTATTTCTTCAGTGTGTAATAACATTATGCTTCTTGTGCTTGTTTTTTATTCACTCTTGCAGTAACAAGAATACTAATTTCGTATAGTATTAAAATAGGGATAGAAACAATGATTTGACTCAACATGTCAGGAGGTGTTATGACAGCAGATAGTATCAAAACGCCAACAACGGAGTGTTTTCGATATTTTCTCAAAAATGCTGCGGTAATAATTCCGATTTTAGCAAAAAGATAGGCAATTACTGGCATTAAAAATAATAGTCCAGAATAGAATACCGTGGAAATTATTGTGCTCATATACGAGTTAATCGTAAAGATATTGTCTATCTTTTTAGATATTTGATAGGTTCCGAAAAACTGTACACACAAAGGGGATACAATAAAATATCCAAACAGAATTCCTATAAAAAATAAAACAGAGACGTAAAAAACAATTCCTTTGACTGCAGATTTCTCTTTTTGTTTTAATCCAGGTTTTATAAAAGACCAAATTTGATAAAAAACATAAGGAAATGCAAGTACGAGTCCACCCATAATCGACATCATCAATGCGTATGAGAATTGACCCGCCATCGTTGTGCTTTGCATCTTCACAGGGATTTCAGGAGTGCAAACACCAAACCACGAACACATATATCTGTAGGTGATAAAGTTTGCATTTTTCATAGATAGGAATAGATTTTCAATAATCCATTCTTGGTACATCCATAAAATCACTGTAAAAATTAGGACAGCAATAGCTGCGCGTACTAATCTCCATCTTAATTCTTCCAGATGGTCTAAAAATGACATTGTAGATTTTTCTTCCATTAAAAACAAAAGTAATATCTATTCTTGTTATGTGTCTATTTGGAGTGGATTTTTTAATTTGAAATATAGATTTTTCAATTCTTGATTACGCAATATTCCAAATTCAACAAGTCTTATATTATTTTCAAAGATTTGAATAGGCGTATTTATGCAGATATATAACTAATTGTTTTTCTGTAGTGTTTTTAATTAGACACCAACTTCTTATTGTTAAAGATAATTAATGAAACAGATTGTTTAAATCAAAACTCACTTTATTGACTCTGATTTTAATTTAGTTTGGATTGTTGTTTTAACTAGATTTTTTCGTACCTTTAATTACAAGTTTATTTAAATCGAGGTAATGGTAAAAGTTGATCTAAAAGGTGCTTTACGCACGTTTTTTGGTTTTGATAGCTTTAAAGGGAAGCAGGAAGAAATAATAAGTAACGTATTAAATGGCAATAATACTTTTGTGATCATGCCAACTGGTGGCGGGAAGTCTCTCTGTTATCAATTACCCGCTTTATTGTCAGAAGGTACAGCAATCGTAGTTTCTCCCTTGATTGCTTTGATGAAAAATCAGGTGGATGCGATTAGAAACATTAGTGATGATGAGAATATTGCACATTTTTTAAATTCTTCATTGACTAAAACAGAAATTAATAAGGTTAAGACAGACATTCTAAAGGGAAATACTAAATTATTGTATGTTGCTCCTGAATCCTTAACAAAACAAGAAAATATAGATTTTTTAACATCTGTTGATATTTCGTTTTTCGCCATCGATGAAGCACACTGTATTTCGGAATGGGGACATGATTTCAGACCTGAATATAGAAGGTTAAGGGATATTTTTGAAAAAATTTCGAGTGTTCCAATTATTGCTTTGACTGCAACAGCAACACCTAAAGTTCAATTTGATATTCAAAAGAATTTAACAATGTTGGATGCTGTCGTTTTTAAATCTTCCTTTAATCGTGATAACTTATATTACGAGATTCGTCCAAAGGTAGATGTAGAGAAAGAAATTATTCGTTATATAAGATCTAAACAAGGAAAGTCAGGTATCATTTATTGTTTAAGTAGAAAGAAGGTAGAAGAGCTTTCTGAGCTTTTACAATTGAATGGCATTAACGCATTACCTTATCATGCTGGTTTGGATGCTGCTACTCGTGGTAAACACCAAGATATGTTCTTGATGGAAGATACAAGTATTATTGTAGCTACCATTGCATTTGGTATGGGGATAGATAAGCCGGATGTTCGCTTCGTGATTCACCACGATATTCCTAAATCTTTAGAGAGTTATTACCAAGAAACTGGTCGTGCGGGCCGCGATGGGGGTGAAGGCGAGTGTGTCGTTTTTTATAGTTATAAAGATATCGAAAAACTAGAGAAATTTTTGCATGGTAAACCTGTTTCTGAACAAGAGATTGGTCGTCAATTATTGCATGAAATGGTTTCATATTCCGAGACATCGGTTTGTCGCAGAAAATATATTTTACATTATTTCGGTGAGGAATTTCAAGAGGAAGATTGTAAATGTATGTGTGATAATTGCAAACATCCAAGAGAACGTGCTGAGGGCAAGGAACATGTAGAATTATTGTTAAAAGCGATAGTAGAGTTGCAGGAAATGCAAAAAGCAAAACATGTCTGTGCTTTTATTTCTGGTAATTTGACTTCGGATATCAAAACCTACAAACATGATCAGTTAGTAAATTTTGGTAAAGGAAGTTATAAAGACGAGCATTTTTGGAATGCTGTAATTCGTCAATCTTTGGTAGGTGGATTGATCTCGAAAGATATTGAGACTTACGGTACTTTAAAATTGACTGAAAAAGGGAGAGACTTTGTGAAAAATCCTATTTCTTTTATGTTGATAAAAGAACGTGTTTTTAATACAGATGAAAACGGAGATGAGGTAATTGTTTCCGGCGGAAAAAGTAATGGAGCATTTGATGAAGTTTTATATGATTTATTAGTAGATTTAAGAAAATCCATTTCCAAACAAAGAAATATACCTCCATTTGTGATTTTTCAAGAACCTTCTTTGAAAGATATGTGTTTTCAATATCCTATAACAATGGATGAATTAACAAATATTCAGGGGGTTGGGAATGGTAAAGCGACACGATATGGAGCTCCTTTTTTGGCGTTGATACAAAACTATGTAGACGAAAATGAGGTTGAACGACCACAAGATATGGTTGTAAAATCAATAATTAATAAATCTGGATTGAAAGTGCAATTAATTCAAAATATTGACCGAAAATTACCGTTAGAGGATATTGGTGCTGCACAAGGAAAGTCTTTAGAAGAGGTGATTGAAGAAATTGAGGCGATTGTATCTTCAGGTACCCGCGTCAATATCAATTATTATATTAATGACTTATTAGATCCTGAAAATCAAGAGGAGATTTACGATTATTTCTCGGAGGCACAAACAGATGATGTAAAGGAGGCTTATAAAGAATTTGATGGCGATTATTCGGAAGAAGAACTTCGTTTAATGCGTATTAAGTTTATGAGCGAAATGGCAAATTAGTATAAAAGCATTTGTATGTTGTTTTATAGAAAGTTAGTTGTTTTATTTTTTGTTTTTCAATGTGCTTTTTCTTTAGTTGCTCAAAATAATACTGCTTGTAGTGTTGGAGCCGATATTAAAACTTGTAATAGTAATGTATCTCTTCAGTCTGTATCTCAAGTTCCCGGCTCTTGGAAAATAATCGCTGGAGGTGGGATTTTGGCAAATTCAAATATTAATAGTACGACAGTTTCAGTTTTACCGGAAGGTATTTCTTCATTTGTGTGGGTGAATAATGATAATTCATGTAGGGATACAGTCTCTGTAATGATTCCGAAAATGGGGGTCACAACTCCAACGATTATTGGAGGCGGTAAGGTAATTTCTTCTGCTGAAGTGAAGGTGAGTTTTGGGTCAGTATTAAAGTTTAATACAGTAGGTTCAGTATTACCTCAAACTATCGGCAATGTCTCATCGGTAGCTTATTTTTTATATACCTGTCAACCTCCTTCATTTCCTGATGTGTTAAATGACGCTTGTGTAAATAAAGGTGCGTTTGAAAATATTAATAATCTAAAAAATGATGGAGTTCTAACACTTAAAAAGCCTGTAATATCTCAAACCTACTGGTCTGTACCAGTGTTAAGTAATGATATTACTTTACAAGGTCCTCAAATCGATCCAACCTGTCAAAAAACAGGAAGTTCAATTAAGTTTACCTTGTTAAATGATATTACCTATACAATAAAAGATTTTTGCAAGGACGGTATGTCTGAAATAGTTTTTTATGGTGGAGATGCAGAGTTTTTCGGTACAAAACTTACAATTTCCAATATTGTGAGCAAAAAGGCAATATTTTCATCTAAATCCTTCAATCATGGAGAAAAGATTACAATAACGCAACTGACTAACGGCGAAACAATTTCATTTGATGTGACTGATGCGATAGGATATAAAATTACCCTTTCGTATATGTTTCCTCCTTGTCCTGCCTGTATTACAACGATAGGATATAATACAAATTATTGTAGGTATGATTCCATTGCAAGTCCAATATTTTACAATAATAGTGGTATTGGTCGTTTAAAAGTTGTTCCAAGTACTGGTTTAATTTGGGATACTATAACAGGTATAGTGGATGTTAGAAATAGTTTACCAGGAGTATATTCTATTAAAAATATCACATCTAAAAGTTGTGCAAAGCAAGATACCAGTAAGTGTACGTTGAATTTGTTAGATGTTATAGCACCACCAATCAGTCCAGCGGTAGATACTTTGTGTAAAACAAATGCAAAAATTGGAGATGTGAAAAGTGTTGTTGCTCAATTAATTACTTGGTATGATAAAGTTGGAAATAAATTAAATCCGGAAATTTCCCCTGCTGTCGACGGGGTTACTTACTACAGTACACAAACGATTAATGGTTGTGAGAGTGCTAAAGTTCCAATTAAAATTATTGCCCCAAAAGTAAGCCCGCCGGTTGCTGATCCCATTCAGTTTGTTTGTAAAGAAAAGGCGCCTACACTCTCTAATTTACAACCATCTGGTTCAAATATTAGTTGGTACGCATCTGCTATTGGAGGAAATAAATTAGACCTTACGAAACAGCTTACAGAAACTAAATATTATGCAACAATTAAGTTAAGTTGTGAGAGTCAACAACGATTAGAAGTCAGTGTAAAGTTTGATGTTCCGCCTATTCCGAAATTAAAAGAAGATTCTTTATTCTATTGTTATTCAGCTGATTTAACCTTGGATTCATTAAAGCCATTTGGGAAACAATATGTATGGTATGCGAAATTAAATGATGTTGATTCCTTGAAATCAAAAGATAAATTAGAACAAGGGACTTATTATGTAAGCTATTTAAATCCATCTACTAGTTGTCAAAGCGCTAAATCAAAAGTGCGTGTTTTTATAACTGAAATTACCGCTAACGTAAAAGTTTTTGAACCTAATTGTGATGATAATGACGGTGCTATGCAAGCAAATCCGTCACAAGGGTCTACACCGTATAGTTTTAATTGGAGTTCAGGTAATCAATCAGCGAGTATAGAAAGAGTTTCTGAAGGGGTATACAAATTAGAAATTACAGATGTAAAAGGCTGTAGAATGGATACGCTTATTAATGTTGGTTGTAGGAAAATAATACCTTCTATTTTGACACCAGATGGAAACGGAAAGAACGATGTTTGGATTATTGGATATTCTGAGCAATATCCAAATCTTAAGGTGTTGATTTATAATCGTTGGGGAAACCTGGTGTATGAAAGTGATACTCCATATAAAGATAATTGGGATGGTAGATCCAATGTTGTTATCGATCAGCCTTATGTTCCTGCAGGAACCTATTATTATCAAATAACTAAAAAATCAGATAGTTTACCTGAATCCGGGTTTATTGAAGTGATTAAATAATCGCGATTAAGTTCTACTTGTGTATAACTAACACAAGTATTTTCAATCATTTATTTTTCTTATTCGTATTTTTATTGGCATCTTTTTTTAAAAAGTGCGTCTCTAACTAGGAAGTTATAGTGCTCGTTTACAAGTTTATTCGTGTAAACGATTGATATTCATTTTTTTATGATTAAATTTTTTAAGATATTTTTTTTATTTGTTTTCCTATTTGTTTGGAGTAGAGAGGTATATGCGAAGAATTGGTATTTGAATGATGGTTTTTCCACTGGAGATGTTTATTGTACAGCAATAGGAACAGTCGGAGGAACCGGTTTGACGCCTAATAGTCCGAAATTATTTAATTCGGCAAATTCAGGAACGTTAAAATCAATTGTTGCAAGTGCTTCTGCAGGAGATGTTGTTTTTATTGATGTTATGGATGTGACTATGGCTACTTCTTCGTCTGGTATAGCTTTTGATAAAGCTATTACTATTATAGGCGCAGGAGCTACTAAAACAATTTTAAGAGGAAATTCTTCTGCAGCGTCACCAGCTTTGTTTGGAGTTATAACATCTAGTAATGTAGTATTCAAAAATTTTTATTGTACCGATTGGGCAAAAAACACTTCAGGTAATGCAAGTTGTATAGAAATAGTTGCAAATTCATCGGACCTTTCAGAAATTATTTTTGATGGATTTTGGATGGATAAGAACGTTGGTTCTGGAGCAGATGGTGCATTTAAAATTTATGGAAGTCATAAGATATCTGCAATTATAAAAAATATGCTTTCTACTTGTAACAATGATGCTAGTTATGGGGGTGGTTTTTGGATACAAGGAAATGGACATAGGATTACCTTTTCAAATTGTTCTTTGAATAATAACTTAAGGTATTCTGGTAATGGAGGTGCAATTAATATAATAGGAATTGGTAGTTCCGATGCTGTGACTACAATAGTTACAGTTGATAAATGTAAATTTCAAGATAATAACGCAACTCTTGGATATGGAGGGGCAATAAGTGTTGCTGGAGCAAAGCTTATAGTTACAAATTCTTGTTTTTCAAGTAACTCTATTGGTAATTCTTCGAATTATGGTAGCGCAATTGCTGGTTTAGAGTCTTCTCGAATTAACCTTACAAATTGTACTTTCTCTTCTAATAATGGAGGTAAAGGTGGTCATGTAAGTGTTAAATATATATCTAGTTCATACGTTGCTGGAACAAATGTAGGTCCATATGAATTAATTATAGATAAATGTAGTTTTGATAATACTACCTCTGATACAAAGTGTGTATATTTCGCTCAATCAGGAACTTTTTCAATTACTAATTCTACATTTACTGCAGCAGGTACTAATCAGATTAATGCATCTTCATCCTCTTGGTCTCTAACTAATTCTGTTAGATCTACAGGCATTAATCCAACATATAATATCGCACCAACTACGCTGAATCTTTTGGCTGCATCCGATTTACCATCACCAACTTGTAATGGTTCTGTGAGTGGTAGTTGTACTTCAACAAGAACAATTGATTGTACTTCCGATAACTTACCCCCTGTAATTAAAGGACATGATTCAGCGTATGTAACAAATGCAACCTGTACTTTTACAGTACCTTCATTTACCGCTATCGACTTATGTGATCTTTCACCAACTGTAACATCTGTTCCAGCTGCAGGAACAGCACTATCTTCAGGAACAACTACGCCAGTTGTAATTACAGCTACTGATGCTACTGGTAATAGTACTTCAATAACTGTATACCTTACAACACCTACATGTACGCCATGTGTTACTTTGACTTCAGCAGCGGGAACAGATAACCAATCGTTATGTAGAAATGCCTCTTTGACAAATATTACTTATTCTACAAAATCAGATATTACCGGTATTTCAAATAGTGGTGTTGCTGGCGCAAATAGTTTACCTCCTGGAGTATCTGCTACCTATAATGCAGGTGTTATCACAATTAATGGCACACCAACAAATGCTAATACGTATAACTATTCCATTCCTTTGGTTGGTGGTACTTGTAACAGTCAAAATGTTACAGGAACCATAACAGTTATTGCAAATACAACACCAACGTTTACGCAGTTAGGACCATATTGTAAGGATGCAATACCAGCTTCCTTACCAATGAGTTCAACGAACACACCATCGATTACAGGAACGTGGAATGCAACAATATCAACAGCAACGGTAGGGACACAGACTTACACCTTTACTCCAACATCTACTGCCGCACCAACGTGTGCTACTACGGCAACGATGACAATTACCATCAACGATCCAACGACACCAACTTTTAGTCAAGTAGGCCCTTATTGTTCTGGAGCATCGATTTCTGCTTTACCAACCACCTCCATAAATTCCATCGCAGGATCCTGGTCTCCAGCAATTAATAATTTAGCAACTACCTTATATACTTTTACTCCAACATCTACTGCCGCACCAACGTGTGCTACTACGGCAACGATGACAATTACCATCAACGATCCAACGACACCAACTTTTAGTCAAGTAGGGCCTTATTGTTCTGGAGCATCGATTTCTGCTTTACCAACTACTTCCACGAATTCCATTGTAGGATCCTGGTCTCCAGCAATTGATAATTCAGCAACTACGCTTTACACCTTTACACCAACATCTACTGCCGCACCAACGTGTGCTACTACGGCAACGATGACAATTACCATCACTCCACAACCAGTGCAACCAGCAATTGCGTGTTATGAAACAGCGACATTTAATACGACAACTTGTTCTTGGGATGTAACAGGATCTCAACCAGTGCAACCAGCAATTGCGTGTTATGAAACAGCGACATTTAATACGACAACTTGTTCTTGGGATGTAACAGGGTCTCAACCAGTGCAACCAGCAATTGCGTGTTATGAAACAGCGACATTTAATACGACAACTTGTTCTTGGGATGTAACAGGTACGCAACCAGTGCAACCAGCAATTGCGTGTTATGAAACAGCGACATTTAATACGACCACTTGTTCTTGGGATGTAACAGGAACAGCTATCACTCCAATTTTCACTTCAATTTCACCAAAATGTAGTGGTGAAAATATTTCATTACCAACAATATCCGCAAATAGCATCCTAGGTAGTTGGACTCCTGCAATTAATAATTTAATTACAACAACCTATTTATTTACTCCAGATTTAGGTCAATGTGCTATTAGTACAACCTTGAAAATTGATATACTTGAAAATTATAAAATAACTTTAACTTCTGATTTAGCTTCTGATTCCCAGAAAGTATGTTTGAACACTCCAATTAATTCAATAGAATATCAGTTGCTTGGTGCTAATAGTGTTTCAGTAAAAAATCTTCCAAATGGAGTTACAGCAAATGTTGTAGCGGATAAAGTGATAATTTTAGGTACACCAACAGAATTTGGAATTTTTGATTTTGTTGTAAAACCAACCGGAGGATGTGGCAATGATTCTGTTATCGGTCAAATAATTGTCGATGATCTTTTGAAACCATCGGTTTCTATAACATCTTCCGATGCGGATAATGTAATTTGTGCAGGTTCAAGTGTAACATTTACGGCACATCCTATAAATGAAGGAACCTCGCCCACATATCAATGGAAATTAAATGGGATTGATGTTTATGGTGAAATTACAAGTACCTATACAAAAACAACTTTAGTAAATGGTGATAAGATTTCAGTATCCATGATATCAAATTCAAACTGTATTACTGCTTTAACATCTCTTTCTAATAGTATAACTATTACAATTGGTTCAAATTTATCTCCAACTTTCAATTTGAAAAATGAAATATGTGAAGGCGAAAATTATTCTTTACCAACTGTTTCTAATGAAGGTTTGTCAGGTGTTTGGAGTCCAGCTATTAATTTAAAAGAAACAAAAACGTATACTTTTACACCTTCTGTATTAAATTGTTATACTACTAAAGTAATAACATTGGTAGTAAATCCTTTACCTGTTGTAAATTCTACGGTGTTGACAAACAATGTATGTAATAATTCAACTACAGATATACAACTAACTAGTAACACTCCAAACACCTCTTTTTCGTGGAAAGCGAATCCTACAAACAATGTAACAGGAGCTAGTGATGGTAATGGCTTGAAAATCGCACAATTACTTCAATTGTCTGGAAATATATCTGGCGATGTTGATTATATTATCACACCGACAGCAAATATGTGTGTTGGATTACCTTTAAAAGTAACATTGACTGTATACCCTGTTGTTCAGCCAAGTGTAAGTATTGAGGTAACGAATATGCCTATGAATGCAACAAAAGATACTATTACACTTTGTCCAGATGATAATGTTGTTTTTAAGGCTACATCCATAAATGCGGGGTTAAATCCTACTTATCAATGGAAAGTAAATAATCTAACAGTAGGGTTAAATTCAACTAATTATTCTTCTGGTAAAATTAAAGACAAGGATAAAATAAGTGTAACATTAATTTCTAATCAAGTTTGTGCAAATCCGACTACTGTTATTTCGAATGTTATAAATGCTGTAGTAAGAGCAAATCCTTTAAAAGTTACTGCTGGTTCAACCTTGACTTGTAATGGATCAGACGGCTCTATCACAATGAAAGGGGATGCGAAAGGAGATATCGTTTGGAAACTAGGTGCAGACCAAATTGGAGACTCTCAAAACGTTGTTTTACAGACAAATCCAAATTCTCCTTTTAGTATAAATAAGTTGAAAGCAGGAACATATAATGTTACGTTTGATAATAAAATTTGTGTTTATCTATATAAAGCTACAGTATTTGAACCAAGTAGTCCCTTGCCACCTTCTGCTTTAATTGCAAGTAAAATTGCGCCTATATGTTCAGGTGATTCCATCCAGTTAACCGTAAAGTTTGACGAAGACCCTCCTTCAAGTTACGTTTGGATTAAAGATAATCTAGATACCTTAAAACAAACTTCCCAAAGTATTTGGGTGAAAGATAATGGAATCTATGGTGCAAGTATTGTAATTTCAGGATGTGTGTCGGATATTTTAGATACAACTATCGCATTCGAAGTAAAACCCGCTAAACTATCGATCTTTCAACTATCACAACCTTCCTGTTTCTCTCAATCAGGTAGTGTTAAATTAACTAATTTACCAGGAGGCAATTGGAAAATTAATACATCTCCTTCCATTGGAAGTGTAATTAATGGTTTTGGTAATTCCTATGACTTATTAAACCTAAATCCTGCTACTACGTATTCGATATCTGTTCAGAATGATCTTGGTTGTATATCTGATACCATACAAGTAAATGTTAAACCTAAAGTTATTCCGCCATCTCCACCTCAATTAACGAATATTGAACAACCAACATGCGTATTGAAAACAGGTTCTGTTTTATTAACTTCTTTACCAAAAGGGAATTGGACAATAACAAGTACTCCACAAACAACGACTATTAAAGGGAATATAACTTCTCAATTAATTTCGAATTTAAAAGATAATACAACCTATACTTTTGTTGTTACGGATTCTAATGGCTGTACTTCTACTAATTCTTTACCATTGAAAATTAATACCTACTATGGAAAACCAAGTTTACCGTCGATTCAGTCTCCTCAAACTTTTTGTGCAATTGATTTACCTAAAGTATCAAATTTAAACACTTCTGCTTTAGTCACTCCGATTTGGTATAAGGATAAAGATACAAGTTCGTCGGATGTATATTCCGTGAACGATACACTAATACAGAATGGAAGTTATTATGTCTCACAAAAAGTCAATGGTTGTGAAAGTGATCGCGTACTCGTAACTGTAAAATTAAATAGTGGACCAAAATTCCAAAGTATTTCTCCAATAGATTATTGTGCTTCAGAGTACCATACAGTGGGTGATTTAGTAAAAAAAATAAACACGACTAATTCAACGCTTAAAATCTTTGATTTAAGTATAGGTGGTAATTCGTTAGCTATTTCAGATACATTATTATCCAAGGCTTATTACTACCAAGCGGATAGTGCAGGGTGTAAAAGTTTTGCACGACAAAAAGTAACCGTGAATATATCAGATGTAACCTTACCAACGCTATCAACAACAGCTCTTACTATTTGTTCTGGTGATAATTTAACTTTTGCAGAATTATCTAAAGAGTTAGGTGTAGCTAGTGGATTACTGTGGTATACCAAAATTGCAGGTGGTGTAGCAAGTACTTTAACGGATAAAATTGATTTTCCTCCAATGTCACAAACGTTTTATGTAGCATATAGACCAAATCAAACTAGTGTTTGTGAAAGTAAGGAGCGTGTGAAAGTAACTGTAAATTTGATTTTAACACCTACTGACATATTGATGAAAGATCATTTTTATGAACCTTGTAAAAATGCGCTAGAGACTGTTGCTAATCTCCCAACGGACCCGTATAATTCAAATACTATTGCATGGTTCAGTAATCAAAACGCATTAAATCCTTTAAAGTCAACAGATCTATTGTATTCAACGAATTATTATGCAGCTGCTTATAATACAGATCCTACTACAGGTAAAAAATGTTATTCTAGTGTAAAAGATTTAGTGGACGTACATTTGTATGAGGTTGCATTTATAGCTCACCCAGAAAATAGCATTTGTGATAAAAACACAGGTGTTTTAACTATTGTAGAAAAAGATATAAATGGTTATTCTCCATTTTCTATTACTGTTAAAGATCAATATGGAAATCTTGTTGGGAATTCATTAAAAACAAATAATTTAAAAGTGGGTAAATATATCATCGAAGTTACGGATGCTAAAAAATGTAAACATTCGGTTACAGAAATGGTCGGATGTACAGTTCTAAATCTTCCGCAAATCATTACTCCAGACGGTGATGGGAAAAATGATACATGGATTATTAATTACTATGAAAAATATCCAAATGTTCAAATTAGTATTTACAATCGTTGGGGATCAAAAGTTTACACAAGTGAAATTCCATACATGGATAGCTGGGATGGTCGACCAAGTTCGGATATACTAACTCTTGGAGAAGGGTATTTACCTACAGGAACTTATTTTTATGTTATTGATAAAGGGAACGGGGAAGCAGTTGAAAGTGGTTATATTGAATTGGTTAAATAAATTTTCTAGTATTAATTAATTGTTGTTTATAAAAAAGTGTAACCATTTAGTGAAAAAATATCCATAATATTGTAATTATATTTAGATTAATAAAATGACTTTGAATAGATTTTGGTTAGTGCTAGTGTTGATTTTTTGTAGTAATATGCTCTCTTTTTCTCAAAGTAGTAGAATTGCAAAAGGACTAAAAGCATTTGAGGCGAAACATTATGATGTTTCGAGTGAAATTTACACGAAACTCATTAAGAAAGACACTTTAAATCCTCAATTATATCCAGATGTTTATAGAAACGGTGCGATTTCATCCATAAATGCTAAAAAGTACCTAGATGCAAAGCATTTTTACGAGAAATTAAGCAAAACAGAACAATTTGCTTTTGAGGATGCTTACAATTATATACAATTAATGGTATATATTGGTGCAAACAGCGAAGCGAAAAAGATGTTTGAGCATCCTGTCGTATTAGCAAGTAACGATGCACGATTAAATTTATTAGAAGTTTATTTTTCTGGAACCTATCTGGATGAATTACGTCAAGATTCGTTGAAATACAAAGTTGAATTAGCTACATTTAATTCTGAAAAAGGAGATTATAATACTGCTTATTACCCAAAAGGAATAGCACTTACTTCGACTAAAAAGAAGAAAAACAATAGGCCTTGGCTATTAGAGAATAGTATTTTATTTCCAACATATTTATATAGTGATAGTTTAAAAATCCGCAAGAAATTAAAAGGAAATGGAATTAATAAATTTGAGGGTATCGCATTTTATGATAGTATTGAAAAACTATGGTATTACTCAAAGTATTTACCGAAAAACAAAAAAGAGGCTGTAAATGCAGTAGGAATATTTGTTTATGATGAAGTTCTAAAGAAAACGCGAAATTTTTCTTTTAATGACAAAAATGCTTTTACAAGTCATGCAAATGTTTCAAATAATCATCTAGTTTTTTGGTTTGCTTCTGACCGAGAAGGCGGTAGTGGAGGTCTAGATATTTGGTATTGTACACGCGATCAAAATGTATGGTCAGAACCAATAAATGCTGGGCAGTCTATCAACACAGAAGGAGATGAAATGTTTCCATTTGAAAGTAATGGAAAACTTTATTTTACAAGTAATGGTCATCCAGGTTTTGGAGGATTTGATATATTTTATGCAAATGTAGTTGTTGCTGAAATAACGAATGTAAAAAATGCAGGATATCCAATAAATACAAATGCAAATGATTATTCTATTGCTTTGGATAAATCGCATTTACATGGATTTATTACAAGTAATCGTGGAGATTTAATCGATCGCTTGTATTCTGTAATTTTAAATGATGTTACAGTAGATTTAAATGGATATGTATTTTCAAATATAGGTACACAAAACGTAATTTCAGGTGTTCGTGTTTTGGTGTTGAATAACAAAAATCGAATTGTTGATACTTTATATACGAATGAAAATGGAAAGTTCACATTTAAAAGTAAACCGGATCAACAGTATACATTTTTAATTGGTAGTGGTGATCATGAGCCTCTAACGGTAGATTTTAACACATTAGGTGTTAAAAAATCAGAGGTAATGGATAAAAATTTCACTTTAGAAGAGACGATGGTTTCTTTTGATTTGAATGTTACCGACCGAGAAACTGCCTATCCTGTGTCAGTAGCTTCTGTGGAATTAAAGAATATTGAAACAGGAAATAACATTTCATTTACGACCGATTTTTATGGTAATATTCATGCAAATTTACCTTTTAACGTAAATTACCAAATAACTGCGACTAAACTAGGATATGATCCTGCAGTTAAACAATTTAGAACTTCAGATACATTAAAACGAATCCAAGAAAAGATAGAAGTAAGAAAGACACCCGCTTTAATTACTATGCGATTAGAAAATATTTTATATGCATATAATAGTTATGGATTAAGTGAATTTGGTAAAGCAGAGTTAGATACTTTAGCAACATTTTTAAACGAAAACAAAGATGTGTATATGGAGATAAGTTCGCATACTGACTCGCGCGGCAAAGCTTCTTATAATATGGATCTTTCTAAAAAACGTAGTGAAAGTTGTTTGAATTACATTATGTCTAAAGGGGTTAGTAAGGCGCGTTTAACTGTTTTAAATTATGGTGAAACTAAATTATTGAATCAGTGTTTAGATGGTGTGCCATGTCCCGAAGAGTTACATAGAATTAATAGAAGAACAGAGTTTACTTTTAGATTCCCGAATACTAATTAAGTAGAAGTTGGGTTATTAAGGTAAATTTTTTAACTGTTAATAAATATCGATAACTTCCTTATAATTTCCTCTTAAATCCATGTATTTTTGCAATCTAAATCGTTTGTAAAATGATAGATATTAATCCGCAAGAATTACCAATTCCAAAATTGCATCAAATATTACTTGGTGCTATTGGGCCAAGACCAATTGCATTTGCTTCAACGGTTGATGCTAATGGGAATCATAACTTATCTCCTTTTAGTTTTTTTAATGTTTTTAGTGCGAATCCTCCAATTTTAATTTTTTCACCAGCTAGAAGTGGTCGAACAAATGAAACGAAGGATACCTATAAGAATGTTAAAGTGGTTCCAGAGGTAGTGATTAATATTGTTAATTACGATATCGTACAACAAATGAGTTTAAGTAGTTCTCCTTATGCTCCTGATGTGGATGAGTTTGTAAAAGCAGGTTTTACAGCTTTAGATTCGGATTTGGTGAAGCCTAAACGTGTAGCGGAATCACCAGTGCAATTTGAGTGTAAGGTGAATGAAGTAATCGAATTAGGGGATAAGGGAGGTGCAGGAAACTTAATTATTTGTGAAGTTGTTAAAATTCATATTGCAGAAGAAGTATTGGATGAAAATGGATTGATTGACCAACATAAAATCAATTTAGTAGCGCGTATGGGAGGTAACTGGTATGTGCATGCAAATGAAAAATCGATGTTTGAGGTTGTCAAACCAATTACAACAGTTGGTATTGGATTCGATCAATTACCAGCGGATATTTTAGCTTCGGAAGTATTGACCAAGAATGATTTAGGATTGTTGGCAGGGATTGAAAATTTACCGAATGAAACAGAAGTTAACGAATATAAATTAGTAGAATTAAATAATTTATTTGTAACTTTAGATAGTAATCCTAGTCAATTAGAGGTGGAGTTGCATAAACATGCGCAAGCCTTATTGGCTGAAAATAAATTAAATGAGGCATGGATGACCTTATTAGCGTTTAATAATTAATAGAATAAATAAATAAGTATGTACAAATTAGCAGGAACAATAAAAGTAGTAAATCCTACAGTTCAGGTATCAGAGAAATTTTCTAAAAGAGAATTCGTAGTTTCAGACACTTCAGGAATGTATCCTCAAGATATTTTATTTCAATTAACACAAGATAAATGTACTTTATTGGATGGTGTTAATGTAAATGATCAAATCGAAGTATCTTTTAATCTTCGTGGAAGAGAGTGGACGAATCCTCAAGGTGAAGTAAAATATTTTAACTCATTGGATGCATGGAGAATTGACAAAGTAGGCAATACTTCTCAAGGTATTCCAGCAAATGGTCCATCTGCTATGAATTTAAATCCAGTTGCTTCTGCTACACCTGAAATGACTACTTCAAGTTCAGATGACGATTTACCATTTTAATTCATAAATAATTAAATTTATAGCCACTTTTTAGTGGCTATTTTTTTGAAATATGTTTTCGTGATTTTTGATAAAACAAAATTATGCTTAGTAATACATTCAAATTTCCTCGCTATTTAATAACTATATTGTTATTTATTTTTCCGTACGCTTTAAAGGGACAAATCGTAATCGATACGGATACTTTAAAGGTAAATGAGTCATACGATAATATAGCGGTAAAGAAATTGAGTTCAGATAAAAATTCCACTACTTTTTTAATTTTAATCAAGAAAGAAGTGAAATTACACAAGCACCAAGCACATAGTGAGACGATTTATGTAATAGAAGGGATTGGTGAAATGCGTTTAGGAGAGAAAAAATGCTTAATTAAAAAAGGAGATGTGTTATTCATTCCTGAAAACACTCCCCATTCTGTGAAAGTTATTTCTGACATACCATTAAAAGTACTTTCGGTTCAAGCACCTGAATTTGATGGAACCGATCGAATTTTGTTAGAATAAGAATTAATTGTTAACCAATTGAATTCCGGTATAATTCTGTGGTGTGATGTGCTTCAATTCCGTTTTTAAATCTTCTGAAACAGAAAGTGTATCAATGAATGCATGTACAGATGCTTTTGTCGTAGCTTCGTTTTTACGGGTTAAGCCTTTCAATGCTTCATATGGTTTAGGGAAACCTTCGCGGCGAAGAATGGTCTGGATAGCTTCTGCAACTACCGCCCAGTTTTTTTCTAAATCATTCTCAAAAGCTTCTTCATTTAACAACAATTTTTCTAATCCAACTATGGTAGATTTCATGGAGATTAATGAATGCGCTAAAGGTACTCCGATGGTACGTAAAACTGTAGAGTCTGTTAAGTCACGTTGTAAACGAGAAACAGGAAGTTTTGCAGCTAGATGTTCAAACAAAGCATTTGCGATACCAATGTTACCTTCTGAATTTTCAAAATCAATAGGATTAACTTTGTGCGGCATAGCAGAAGATCCAATTTCTCCTTCTTTTAGTTTTTGTTTGAAGTAATCCATGGAAACATACATCCACATGTCACGATTTAAATCTAAAATAATTGTATTAATACGTTTTAAAGCATCAAATAAAGCTGCAAGATTGTCGTAATGCTCAATTTGAGTAGTTGTTTGACTTCTATCTAAACCTAGAACATTGTTAACGAAATTGTTGGAGAAAGCAACCCAATCATGACCTGGGAATGCAATGTGATGTGCATTTAGGTTTCCTGTTGCGCCTCCAAATTTAGCGGAAAAAGGTACTGCAGTAGCTTGTGCTAATTGTATTTCCAAACGTTCAGAAAAAACTTGAATCTCTTTTCCTAAACGCGTTGGGGATGCTGGTTGGCCATGTGTTTTTGCTAACATAGAAACATCTTTCCATTCTATTTTTAGTGCATTAAGTTTTGCGATTACTTTTTCTAAAAGTGGAAAATAAACGTCCGTTAATGCTTCTTTTAATGAAAGTGGAATACTTGTATTGTTAATATCTTGTGATGTTAAACCAAAATGAATAAATTCAAGGTATTGGTCAAGACCAAGTTGTGACATTTGTTCTTTTAAAAAGTATTCAACTGCTTTAACATCGTGGTTTGTGATTTTTTCAGAATTTTTGATCCAAATAGCATCTTCTTCTGTAAAGTTTATGTAAATATTTCTTAAAGTTTGAATTTTATCTAAAGGAAAAGATTGTAAAGGTGAAACGTGCGCTTCTACCATAGTAATAAAGTATTCAATTTCTACTTGAACGCGGTATTTAATTAATCCAAATTCGGAAAAATATTTTGCTAATTCTTCTGTTTTAGATCTATATCTTCCATCTACTGGTGAAATTGCGGTTAATGCGTTTAAAGTCATAGTATTTTATATTATTGAAGTGCAAAGATACGAATTCATCTCGGTACACTTTTCTGTTTTAAGCAATTATTTGTGTATAACTTCTTGCTTTCCTTAAGGCCATGAGCAGTTAGTTATTAGCTATTTTATCTAATTTTATATTTCAAAAATTTTAGTATAATTATATGAAGTTTTACGCAATTTTATTTTCATTTTTTTTAGTTGGGACAGTTTCTGCATTCTCTAAGATTACCCCCCCAGATACCACTTCTAATTTAGCGCAAAAAACAGCAGCTACTTTAATAGTTGAAGAAGCAAAACATTATTATTCTGACGGTCATATCAAAGAGGCTTTAGCGATGTTTAAACAGGCAGAGTTGAAAGACCCTGAATCTTGGAAGGCTTCCTATTGGGTAGCATTATCTTATTTCCGTTTAAATAATTTTACGATGGCTTTGAAACACATTGAATCTGCCCGTAGAAAAGATAAAGAAGTAGATGCTGATTTACACGAGTTGTTAGGTAGATGTTACCATCAAAATGGATTATTAGATTCTGCGTTAGCTAATTATGGTCGCGCTTTAAATGAATTATCTAAGCAACGTGCCGAAGACTTACATGTATGGGATAAAATGGAGGAATGTAAGTTTGCGAAAGCGGAGATTGTTCAAAACAAACCTTTTGCACGTAAATTAGTTCCAGGGGATGTAAATACAGAGTTCAACGAATACGCACCAGTGTTGACCCAAAATGGTACTACTTTATTTTTTGCTGCACGAAAGAATAATACAACTGGGGGGATGAAAAACCCTGATGACGAGCAGTTTTTTGAAGATATCTATCGTGCAAAATGGAATGAGCAATTTAAAATGTGGGATAGTATTACCAATAAAGTTGATAAGTTGAATGGACCAGGTTTTGAGACTTTTACGTATGTGAATGAGGATGCTACCCATGCTTTGTTGACATTGAATACCACGCAAACAGATTTGGAAACGCAAACAGAAAGTTCAGATATTTGTGAGGTAGATTTTAAAGCGGGCAAATGGTCAAAACCAAAAATTATTAATAACGAATCGATTAATACTTCTTATTATGATGGTTCGGCAACTTTAACTGCGGATGGATCAATGATGGTTTTTGTATCCGATAGAAATGGGGAGGCTAGTTCGATGGATTTGTTTATCGTTCGCAAAGAAGGTAAAAAGTGGGGGGAAGCAATTCCGATGCCTGCACATGTGAATTCTTTACGAAGAGAAACTACTCCGTTTTTGACATCGGATGGTAAATATTTGTTCTTCAGTTCAGACGGGCATAAAGGTATGGGTGGATATGATGTGTATGTTACGCAAAATACGGGGGGTAGTTGGTCAAAGCCTGTTAATTTAGGTGTTTCTATTAATACGGTAAATGATGATACCCATTTTCAGTATTACAAAGCTTTAAATCGTGCGATGATGGCAGGTATAACACTGGACGAAATGCAGTGTAATTATAATATTTACGATGTGAATCTTAGTGAGGCTATTTTCCCAATAACCTTCGAATAATACCTTTTATATATCTATTGGATTTTCTTTCCATTATGGGAATTTAGAACATCTAATAGAATTTAGGTTAAGCACCAAATTGACTTAGGTGATGGTCTAAATGTTTGTAAAGCATATTATTCCATTCATTTTTAGTCATCGATCCAAAAGAAACAGATTCTTTTCCTTCAAATGCATTTTCTCCTAATTCTTGAGTTTTAAGAATGTAATCTATTAATTTTTTCTTTTCTGCTTCAAAATCTCGTTCATCTGCAATGATAAAATAAGGTGCGGTTTGACTGCTTTTTTTGTAAGGCTTTTCATTTACAATATATTTCTTAATGAAATTTTTCAAAATAAATTTAACAAATGCGTTTGGTTTTGGGTGTTTGTTAGTATAGATAGTTTCATAACTTACACTGCAATGCGCTAACATTTGTGCGACATGCATTTTACCCCATAATGCTTGCGTTTCATTCGTTAAAGAGTTGATACGAGCAATTATTTCATTTGTAGTTTCAGTAGTAAAAATATTTTTCATAGATTTTAATTTTTGTTTCAGTTTTAGGTGTTACTAGAATTCGAGGTCGCATACCTTGCATTTATATACCTTTTTGTTGTAGAAAGGAAAAATCATAAATACGAATGCAGTTAGTAAGGAAAGTATTCCTGTAATGTTTTTGTAGGATGCGAAACCAGCTTGGATGTTCCTTGATTTACACGAAGGGCATGAAATGATTTCGTTGTTTTGGTTGGTGTACGGCGTGTTTTCTAGATCTGTTAAATAAGCTTTTGCTTTTGGATAATCTTGTTCGATTACTTGAAGTTTGATTCCGCCAAGTGCTATGTTGTACAACGGGTTTGTTGTTATGGTGTTTTCATCTTTCAAATAACTTTGAATTCCCTCCAATTCCAATTGACAACGAAGCATATTAGCATCGATGCTGTTGTCGAAGGTTTTTAGCGTTATGAGATTCATGGTTTGATTTAATATGTGTGTTAATTAATAAAATTAGTCATTATTTCTAGTTATATTGACAAAAAACAGGAACTATGGAAAAAGGAAAAGTAGCTGGAAATGCTCCAGTATTGATAGATGCAGAGGCAGGGAAAAACTACGCATGGTGTACATGTGGATTATCGGATAATCAACCGTTTTGTAATGGAGCGCACAAAGGTTCGGATTTTACACCTCAAATTTTCTCTTTAGAAGAAGCTAAGAAAATTGCTTTGTGTACATGTAAACAAACTTCGAATCCTCCATATTGTGATGGAGCGCATAAGAGTTTGTAGATCGAAAGATTAGAAATTAAAGTTAAAAGTCGAAAGTAGATTAAGTTTACTTTCGACTTTTGATAGTATTCAAAAAAAAGTTGCCAAAATAATTTTTGAGTAGAGTTATTTAATTACAATTAAAAAATAAAGTAGTTCAATTCGTTGTTTACTCACTCTCCCTACAACTTCCTCATCAAATATCCATACAATTCCACCATGCACATGATATCATACTTCGCAACAATTTCATTGGGTGTGTGTACGTTGTCCTCAGCGGCTCCAATAAAACACCAGTCAATTAGTATATCTGATTTTTGAAGTGAACTTCCATCGCTTCCTCCTGCAGATTCTACTTCGAGTTGAAAGTCAATCTTTGATTTTTTAGCGAGATCGATGATTTTGTTGAGGTACGTTCTTCGTGGTAACATACTGTCGCGCATGGAAATGGCTACACCATTCCCTTGTTGTACGTAGTCAGTAACCCAAGTAATGTCGGAAATTAACGCTTGACGTACTTGGTAATTATCGTATAAAAACTTCGCGCAAAATCCAACGGAATTTCCTCCGTGTTCTTCGTAGGTTCCAAAAACGATTGCTCCGTTTTCTAGGGTCTCAGCGACCCTCAAGGCTGACCAAACGCCCAAACGGTTATCTAAATAAGGGGATTGAACGGTTGTGTCGGTTTCTCTAAAGTTTGGTTTGTAGGTAAGTATGGTTCCACGATCGATTGTTCTTGGAAATACACATTTGTAGATTGGTCGCGCGTTTTCTTGTTCGATGAGCATTAATTCGGTTTCAATTTTCCCTTGACTATCACTTCCGACTAATTGCATGCCGTCTTCAATGTCTGGACCGCCGATTTTAACGAGTTGGTTGTCATAACTTACGCTAAATCCAATCGTGTCCATGTGCGCGTAAATTGCAGTTCGTGGCTTGCCGAAAACAAGGATGATATTGTCTTGGAATTGTTCATCCGCATAAATGGTAGGTTGTACTTTCCAGTCTGCTTGGTTTTTGTCGATATAATTTAAGATGAATTTCGCGATTTTACTTTCATCGCTTGAGGCACCTTGTATGGCGGTTAATTGTTTTAATAGTTTCATTAATAGATTCCTTTTGAATGTATTTCGGTGTTTTCGATTTCGTGTAAAAGTACTTTCAATTTTTCGCTTTGTGCTAAAGGGATACAAATTTCCAGGTTACAATCTAATTGAAAGTCTTGTAATATTACTTTAGCGTTTGTAGTTTTGATTAATCCCATAATTGCAGGGAGTTGTGGGTAATTGAATGTGATTTGAAGGGTTTCTTCCAATTCTTTTTGGATGATGTTTCCTGCTTCGATCGCTTCTTTTGCTGCTGCACGGTAGGCGTGTATGAGTCCACCGACCCCTAATTTTGTTCCGCCAAAGTAGCGAATGACTCCTATCAGAACGTTTGTGAGTTCAAAGGATTGAATTTGACCTAAGATTGGAGCGCCTGCGCTGTTGTTTGGTTCTCCATCGTCGTTAGCCCGTGTGACATAGTTTCCAACGCCAAAACTATAGGCATAACAGAGGTGTCGTGCTTGGTGGTGCATTTTTTTCCACTCTATCAGATGAAGTTTCGCTTCTTCTTCCGAGCGACAAGGAATGGCATAACCAATAAATTTGGAACCTTTTTCTTTGTAGAGTCCTTCCGAGAGCGTTTCGAGTGTTTGGTATGAGTGTGGATTATGCACAACTAGGTGTATAAAAGAAAACCACCTCGAAAGGTGGTTTTAGTATTATTGAATAGAAAGTTTTTTCTCTAAATCTGCGAGGTAAACTTTGAATTGTTTGTCTGTTTCAGAAAGGTTAGTTACCGTTCTGCATGCGTGAAGTACTGTTGCGTGATCTTTTCCGCCACAATGTGCTCCGATACTTGCAAGAGAGGCCTTTGTCATCTTTTTAGAGAAGAACATAGAGATTTGTCTTGCTTGAACCACTTCGCGTTTACGTGTTTTAGATTTCAAGATTTCCATTGGAAGGTTGAAATAATCACATACTACTTTTTGGATGTAGTCAATCGAAATTTCACGGGAAGTGTTTTTAACAAATTTGTCAATCATTTGTTTCGCAAGATCCAAAGTGATTGCTTTTTTGTTTAAAGAAGCTTGAGCCAATAAAGAAGTCCAAGCACCTTCCATTTCACGGATGTTTGTGTTAATGCTATATGCTAAATATTCAACCACTTCGTTTGGAAGTTCGATACCATTACCGTACATTTTTTTCTGTAAGATAGCGATACGCGTTTCTAAATCTGGTGTAGATAAATCAGCAGATAATCCCCATTTGAAACGAGATAGAAGGCGTTGCTCCATGTCTTGCATTTCTACTGGTGGTTTATCGGATGTTAAGATAATTTGTTTGCCGTTTTGGTGTAAGTGGTTGAAAACAGAGAAGAATACATCCATTGTTTTCGTTTTGCCAGCAAAGAATTGTACATCATCGATAATCAATACATCAACCATTTGATAGAAGTGTATAAAATCGTTGATAGATTCTTGTTTGATAGCATCAATAAATTGGTGCGCAAATTTCTCGGAACCAACGTATAATACCGTTTTGTTAGGGTATTTTTCTTTGATGCTAATGCCAATTGCGTGCGCTAAATGTGTTTTCCCTAAACCAACACCACCGTAAATTAATAACGGATTGAAAGCTGTTCCTCCAGGTTTGTTTGCTACTGCATAACCTGCGGAACGTGCTAAACGGTTGCAATCTCCTTCTACGAAATTCTCGAAAGAATAGGCTGGATTCAGATTAGATTCTACGTTCAATTTCTTTAATCCTGGAATGATGAAGGGATTACGAATTTGATTCTCATTAATGTTTAGGGGAACACTAACAGGTGAATTTTTAACCGATGTATTATTAGAAGTCGGAAGTTTAACGGTGTACGGATTTTTATTTCCCTTGTTATTTTCCATAACAATAGAGTATTCCAAACGGCCTTCGTTTCCGATAACGCGTTTAATTACTTTTTTTAATAAAACAATATAATGCTCTTCTAGCCACTCATAGAAAAAATGAGAAGGTACTTGAATAGTTAATACATCGTTGTCTAACTTAACTGGTACGATTGGAACGAACCATGTATTATAAGAATTTAATGCAATATTATCTTTTATAACCTTTAAACATTTTCCCCAAGCCCCTTCGTGATCTGTGTTCATTGTATAAATTTAATGTAAGTTTTTACTTTTTGTTGTTTAAAACTTTTTACCTTTGTAAAACATTGTTTTTCAGGTAAGTAGTTTATGTAGTTTGCTACAGTACAAAGATTGGGATAATAAAGTTTAAAAAAAAATCATTTCACTATTGACTTTTAACTTTTTTTTACTTGTTAAAAATAAAAAATAGACTTTGAAATTTTTGTGCTTGTTTCTTTGGTAGTTTTATAATGTTGACTTGTATATGTTAGATTATTAATCAATTATCTATGGAAATAAATTTTTCGCAAACCACTGAAATTCGTGTAAGATACGGAGAAACTGATCAAATGGGGTATTGTTATTATGGTAATTATGCGCAATATTTTGAAGTTGGGAGAGTGGAGGCTTTGCGTGCTTTTGGAATGAGTTATCGCGCAATGGAAGAAGATGGATTTATGTTGCCTGTGTTGGATTTTCAGGTGCGTTATCTTTCTCCTGCGTATTATGATGACTTGTTAACAATTACAACCAAAATTGTTTTATTGAAAGGGCCTAGACTTTATTTTGAGTATGAGATTAATAATGAGGACGGCAAATTGATTTCGGTTGCTACTACTACCTTGGTTTTTGTGTCTAAAGAAACGATGCGTCCAATTGCTCCACCGGAAGCTTTTTTAAAGTTAATGGAAGAATATAAAGTTTAATCTATTTGATGAAATGAATTCAATTAACAATAATTTTTCCTTTGTGCCAACAACTAAAGATTCAATCCTGTCTTATGTTTCTCTGCGTGATGGGGAGGTGAAATTGGGAGAAAAAGTTGCTGTTTATAGCGATTTGGAAAATTTTACTGGAAAATATGTAGTCTTGGGAGTGAAAGAAGATGTTGGTCCACGTGCAAATTTAGGATTGTCTGGTTCTGATGCTGGGTACGCTTGCTTTTTAAAACGCTTTTTAAATATGCAATCGAATTCTTTTCTTTCAGGAGAAGAAGTGTTGTTGATGGGGGAGGTGAGAGTCAATTTAGTTATTGATGAGTTGGGTGCTTTGAGAAAAGGTGTAGAAGAGTTGGATGATTTATTAGTCTCGCTGTTGGTTCCTATATATGAAAGGGGGTTGGTTCCTATTTTAGTAGGTGGTGGGCATAATAATGCCTATTCCTTAATAAAAGCTTGTTCGCTAGTTCAAGGCGCTGCAATAAATGTAGTGAACTGTGATCCGCATGCTGACTTTAGACCGTTGGAAGGAAGACATAGTGGAAATTCGTTTTCATATGCAATGCAAGAAGGTTGGTTGGCGAATTATGCTGTGCTAGGATTGCATCAGCAATATAATAGTCAGTCGATGTTAGAGCGTTTAGCAGAGAAAGAATGTTATGTAACCTTTTTTGAAGAGTATTTAACGGGAGAACGAGATTTTATAGTAGATATTGAAGATGTTTTACGTCAGATATCGGATGTTTCTTTGGGTGTTGAGTTGGATATGGATGCAATTATTGATATGCCGTCAAGTGCGTTTACTCCATCTGGTTTTAGTTTGGAGGAGGCTAGAAAATATGTGATAAAATGTGCAAAATCAAAAAAAGCAGCTTACTTACATTTGCCAGAAGCTGCTCCTAAAAATGAACACGAAGAAGCGATTGTGGGTAAGGCCTTAGCTTATTTAGTAAGTGATTTTGTAAAGAGTTAACCTCCGTCACTTCCATCACTCTTCACTCATTGCTATGGTTCCTGAGCTTAGTTTACCTTGAGCTTGTTGAAAGGAAGGATCAATAGCTCATACTTACAATTTGTCTAACGTCGCTTGGGGTAATGTTTTTATGTTCCCCTAATCCAAGCATTCCTCTTTCTGTAAACCTCGCTTCGATGCGTTCTGCTGTTCCTAAATACTCTTCTGTGTATTCGGAAAGTTTGGTTTGAATTCCTAGTTTGTGGAAGAATTGTTCGAATTGTTCGATGCATGCCACTGCTTTTTCTTCGATTGAGCCTGTGTGTATGTTGAAAACGCGTTCTGCGCATTGTGCAAGTTTTACTTTTTTGGCTTCGAAGTTGTAGCGATAATGACTCGGCGCGATGATTGCTAACGTTCGTGCGTGATCGATTCCAAAGAATACCGTTAATTCGTGACCGATTGCGTGTACTGCCCAGTCGGTTGGTACTCCTTTTTGGATTAATCCGTTTAATGCCATGGTGCAAGACCACATAAAATCAGCTGCGGCTTCATAGTAGAATGGATTTTCTTGGATAATCGGTCCGACTTCTAATAATGTTTGTAATATGCTTTCTGCAAAACGATCTTGTAAATTTGCGTGGGTAGGGTAGGTCATGTATTGTTCGAGTACATGGGTGAAAGCATCTACGATACCGTTGGCGATTTGGTTTTTAGGAATGGATTGAATGACTTTCGGGTCAAGGATGGAGAATTGAGGGAATAAGCCAGGTCCTCCCATACCTAATTTTTGTTGTGTGCTTCTTCTGGAGATAACAGCTCCGGAGTTCATTTCTGAACCAGTGGCAGGAAGTGTTAAGATCGTTCCGAAAGGTAAACCAACGTCTGTTCTAATTCCTTTTTCAAGGATGTTCCATGGGTTGTCTCCCGAAAATAAAGCGGCAGAGGATAAGAATTTTGTTCCGTCAATAACGGAGCCTCCTCCGACTGCAAGTAAGAAAGAGATGTTTTCTTTTTGGATAATTTCCAATGCTTGAACCAAGATTTCGTATTCTGGATTTGCGGGAATTCCTCCAAATTCGAACACTTCAAAATTTATCAAAGCAGCTTTTACTTCGTCGTAAATTCCATTTTTTTTGATGCTCCCGCCACCGTAAATAAGTAGCACTTTTGCATCGCTTGGAAGTTGGTTAGGAAGTTGTTGAATGGTGTTTTTTCCGAAGATAATTTTGGTTGGATTTTTGAATTCGAAATTGAGCATTTGGGCTTTATTTTTTAGTTTAGTTAATCAGAAATAAGTTTTTTAATATCAAAATGTTATTAACTACAAATTAAATAATTAATTCACCGTTTAAATCAGTGGTTAAAATCTCACTCATGTAGTCAAAAAATGGTCGCATCGCTTGAAAGGTTTCTGCTACTTTTTGAGCATAATTTTCAGTTAAAGCTTCTTTGTCTGTAAAGTTTTTTGAGAGTAAAAACTGCTTGTAATTTAATAACTCAATGGCAGGGTGATTTTTGTCGTATCCTTTTGGTGCGGACTTTAATTTTTCTCCTCCTAATGTTCCGAAATGTTTTTTGAATTCGGATGAGTTTAGAATGTCAAAAAGTGGTTTTGGGTCGGCTGCTATTTGTTCACGGATATGTTTTAAATCTTCCGGAGATGGACTCCAAAATCCGCCTCCTACAAAACAATTTCCGGGTTCGATGTGGAAGTAATATCCACCACGAAGTAATTTTGTAGCACGTGATAGATGTCCTCCAAAATGTGTTTTGTAAGGTTGTTTATCTTTGGAGAAACGAACGTCTTTGTAAATTCTAAAAATTGCTTTTTTACCAGAGGGGGTTTCGATGGTGTCCGTTTGATTCATGCCATGAATGATTTCATCTGCAAATTTCACAAGCGATTCATGTGCCTCTTGGTATTTTGGTTTGTGTTCTGCAAACCAATCGCGATTATTATTTTTTGTAATGTCATTTAAAAATTGAAAGACACTTGAAGGGATTGATGAACTCATTTTGTTGTGTTGAATTTTGCAAGAAAGTTACATATTTATGTTTATAAACGTGTCGTTTTTTACCTACATTTACAAAAAAACATTTGCGATGAAAAGAATTCTTATCAATAAAAAGTGGCAGATAATAGGTGTGTTAGTTGGTCTTATTGTTGGGTATCTGTATTATCGACTTGTCGGTTGTTCAAATGGTACCTGTAAGATTACTTCAAGTCCTATTAATAGTTCCTTGTATGGAGGTTTACTTGGTTATTTGTTGATGGATTTACTTTCGGATTTGCTTCTTCGATTACGTTCTAAAAAGTAAAAAATTATTTTTTATCACTTTTAATTTCTTGTGTAACGAATGTTACGTTTCAGATTAAATAGTCTATTTATTTTTGAAGAAAAATAATTGCAGATGAACCCTATACTTTATTCCGTTTCAAAAAATAAATGTCCTCGTTGTCACCAAGGTGATGTGTTTGTGCATGGACATGCCTACAAAAAAGGGTTTGATCAAATACATACACATTGTTCCATTTGTCATTTGAAATATGAGAAAGAACCAGGTTTTTTCTATGGCGCAATGTATGTAAGTTATGCCTTAACGGTGGCTATATTTGTTACTGTTTGGGTGCTAAATTTATGGTTTTTAAATCTTTCTACCACAGCGTTTATTATCGCAGTAGTTATTTCATTAGTTGGTTTAATGACTGTGGTTTTTAGGACGGCTCGATTAATTTGGTTAAACTTTTTCGTGCGTTACAACAAAGAAATGGATACGGAGTTAAAATCGTAATTTATTTATCGATCACCTTTCTACTAATTTTCACAACGATACTTCTTGGTGTAAATCGAACAATGAATGCTAAAAATTGATTCATAAAACCATGAATAGCAACTTGTTTTCCTTTTAACATCGCTGCATATCCAAATTGAGCAACTTCTTCCGAGGTAGCTAATTTTGTTTTACTGAATAAAGCGCTTTTATCCGCTTTTGCTGTTTTACTAAACCCACTTGCAGTTGCTCCTGGACACAATGCTGTTATGCTAATTCCGTGATGATTCACTTCGTTGTTTACTGCTTCTGAAAAACTGAGTACGTATGGTTTTGTTGCACAGTAAACTGCCATAGTTGGTCCTGGGACAAATGCAGCAGTTGATGCTACGTTCATGATTTTTCCGTTTTTCCGTGCAATCATTCCTGGTAAATAAAGTTTAGTAAATTGCGTAAGTGCAGTGATATTCACTTGAATCATGTCGTTTTCCGCTTCCCAATCCGAATCCTCAAACTTTCCATATAATCCAAAACCAGCATTATTGATGAGGTAGTCGACTTGAATTCCGAGTGATTCTGTTGCGCTAAATACTTCCATTGCTGCATTTGGAATGGAAAGGTCTTTTTCAATAACTAAAACCTTAATTCCAAATTCTTTTTCTAATTGAATTTTTAACTCGTTTAATTTGTCTTTACTTCTAGCAACAATTACTAAATCTCCACCTTTTGAAGCATGAATTTTTGCTAATTCTAATCCAATTCCACTGGATGCTCCAGTGATTAATGCTGTTTTCATCATGTTTTTATTAGGTGTAATTTGTTTTATTTTATTAAATATATCCATTCTTATTGATTTTTAAAAGCATATATTACTAAAACGTACTTTTGTATTTTACTAATATAAATATTTGTATTTTATTAAAATAAACTTTTATATATTTGTAATGTAAACTTTTGTATTTTAATAAAACAAACCAAAGGATGTTACTGAAATCAGAAATAGAAGATGTGTTTAATGCACAGCAATTAGGCTTTAAAAATGACTTAATGACTTCGCGTAATTATTTAGTTGAGCATACTTTCAAAGGAAAACAAGTAGAAGTAATCTCAGGGATAAGACGTTCAGGTAAAAGTACTTTAATGCGCATGATTATGGCGCATTATGCACCAAATGTAGTTAGTTTTAATTTTGAAGATTCGCGCATTTTTGGTTTTGATATAACTGATTTTAAACGATTGGATGAAATCATAGGAGATAAGCATCCTGTTTATTTTTTTGACGAAATACAGAATGTCGAAAAATGGGAAATCTTTGTCCGACAATTACACGAACGGGGGGAGAAGGTTTTTGTGACAGGTTCTAATGCTTCTTTGTTAAGTAAAGAATTAGGAACTAAACTGACGGGACGTTATTTAAGTCACGAATTATTTCCTTTCGCATACAACGAGTTTTTGGATCACACCAAGCAAGAAAATAACTTGATTTCATTTGAAAATTATCGAAAACTAGGAGGTTTTCCAGAGTTTTTAGATACGCAAAATACCGACGTACTGCAGACTTTGTTGCGTGACATCCTATTTCGGGATATCGCCATACGGTATGGAATTCGTAATACGAAAACGTTGTTTGATATCGCGCTACATTTATTAAGTAATGTTGGTAAAGAAACAACATATAATAGTTTACGTAAAACGTTTGATATCGGTTCTACCAATTCTGTGTCTGATTATTTAAAATGGTTGCAGGATACGTATATATTATTCTTTTTACCGCGATTTAGTTGGTCGCCTAAAAGTGTGTTGGTAAATCCCCGCAAAGTTTATGCAATTGATACTGGCTTTGTACAAGCAAATACTTTAAGCCGTTCTGCAGATACAGGTCGACTCCTAGAAAATATGGTGTATCTCTTTTTACGCCAACAAACCGCCGAACTCTTTTATTTTCGTGAAAAAGGAGAGTGTGATTTTGTTGTGATGGAAAAAGGAAAATGCAAACAAGTGATTCAGGTATGTGAACAGTTACATTCCGAAAATAAAAATAGAGAAATTACTGGTTTACTGGAAGCGATGAAATTTTTCGGTTTGGAGGAGGGGTATATCTATACCTTAGATCAAGAAGATGCATTTGTGGTGGATGGAAAGCGAGTGTTAGTGAAAAAGGGGAGGGAAATATTCGTACATAGAAAATAGATATAAATGGAAAGGAAGTTTTTTGGTCACTATATTATTTTTAACTTCCCTTTTTTTTTAATAATAAATCGATGAAAACAACATTACTTATAGGAGCAGGATCAGATATTGCAAAAGAAATTTTCAACACCTTAAAAGCAAAAGGAGAACGTGTGTTAACGATTTCAAGAACTGAAATTGATTATACATCAGACCAACATTTTTTAGTCGATTGGAATTTGACTGATAGTATACCAACGATTGAAGAAGAGATTCATTCGTTGATTTATTTCCCAGGAAATATTACACTAAAACCATTTCGTTCTATCAAGCCAGCGGATTTTCAAACGGATTTTGAAATCAATGTGTTAAATGCTATACGAAGTGTACAAGCCTATTTACCTAATTTAAAATTGGCAGAACAAGCATCTATTTTATTTTTCAGTTCGGTGGCTGTGCAACAAGGAATGTCCTTTCATGCTACCATTGGTGTGAATAAAGGAGCTATCGAAGGATTGACACGTTCTTTAGCAGCGGAATTTGCTCCTGCAATTCGGGTGAATTGTATCGCTTTATCTTTAACGAATACTAAATTAGCTGGAAAATTAACGAGTACACCGGAGAAAATAGAAGCTATTGCACAAAAACATCCAATGAAACGCATTGGTAATGTGCAGGATGTAGCAAATTACGCTGGATTTATAACTTCGGAGGAAGCGTCTTGGATAACAGGCCAAATTTTGCATTTAGATGGAGGGATGTCTGTGATTAAGAACGGATAGTTAAAAAGCATAAATGATTTTTAAGGGTTACGGTTTTTCGTAACCTTTTTTTTGTTTTTAATACTTTATATTCTATTATTCAGCGATTTTCTTTTTTAGTGCGGACTTTTTTGTGTTTATTTGTTTAAATAAAATAAAATATATTTAAACAAAATAAATTAAATTTCCTTAAGCACTCGAAAAAAGATGTCAAAAACCGCTATCAATATTGTTTGGTTCAAACGTGATTTACGATTTATCGATCACGAAGCCCTTTGGATGGCACAACAACATCTGGAACCAATCGTTTTGGTGTATTTTTTTGAGCCAAGTTTAATGGGCGAACCGGATAGCGATACGAGACATTGTCGGTTTGTGTATCAATCGATTCAGGAAATGCAACATAAGTTGGAGCCATTGCAAACAAAATTGCATGTCTTTCATAACGAGTGTTTACCTGTGTTTCAAAAATTGATCGAACAATATCAGGTAAACAAGGTGTTTTCGCACCAAGAAATTGGCAATAATCGCTCGTTTCAACGTGATAAAGAAGTTGCTGCCTTATTTGAAAAGAATGGAGTGGATTGGAAAGAATTTCAATGTAATGGGGTGATTCGTAAATTGAAAAACCGTTCGGATTGGGAGAAAAGATGGCGAAAATTTATGCTAGAAAAACCCTGTTTGGTTGAACTTAATACGTTGCATTATTTTAATATTCCATCGGATTTTTTAGGAGATGTAGTGGGTGCGGATCTGACAAAAGAAATTACCGAAACCAATCCGAATTTTCAACAAGGAGGAGAATCCCTCGCATGGCGCTATTTAGCTAGTTTTTTGAAAGAGCGCTATGTGAATTATAGTAAACATATTTCTAAACCTTCATTAAGTCGTAAAGGATGTAGTCGTTTATCGCCCTATTTAGCCTACGGAAATATGAGTATGCGAATGGTATATCAAACTACCTTAAGTCATTATGAACAATCCAAAAACAAACGTGCGCTGTCGAATTTCATTTCCCGTTTGCATTGGCATTGTCACTTTATGCAAAAATTTGAGGATGAATGCCGCATGGAATTTGAAAATGTGAATCGCGCCTATGATTCTTTACTTAAACCTCGAAATCCAGTCTATATCGAAGCATGGCAACAAGGAAAAACGGGAGTACCACTTATAGATGCTTGTATGCGATGTTTGGTTACAACTGGGTATATTAATTTTCGAATGCGCGCAATGGTGGTTTCTTTTTTTGTGTTCAATCTGTGGCAAGATTGGCGTGAATTACATTTTTTAGCACGACAATTTTTAGACTATGAACCGGGAATACACTATCCGCAGTTGCAAATGCAAGCAGGTGTAACGGGCATAAATACGATTCGAATTTATAATCCAATCAAAAATTCAGAAGATCATGATACTGATGGGGTATTTATAATACAATGGTGTCCAGAATTGAAAGAGATTCCAACCCATTTGGTACATGAACCATGGAAGTTGAATGAATTTGAACAAGAAATATATAATTGTCACATCGGGGTGGATTATCCTGCTCCCATTGTGGATATCGAAGAAACAAGAAAGTATGCGAGTGATGTTGTTTGGTCTTTTAGAAAACAAGGAGCAGTGAAAGTAGAGGGCGCGCGTATTTTAGCAAAACATGTTAATCAACGAAAAAGATGAAAAAGACGCTACGTTTAATTTTAGGAGATCAACTTAATCACTCCCATTCCTGGTATCAGTCGGTGGATTCTGAAGTGCTTTATGTGTTGATGGAAATCCGTTCGGAAACAGATTATACGATACACCATATACAAAAAGTGGTGGCGTTTTTTCAAGCGATGCGCCTATTTGCAGAAATACTTAGGAATGAAGGACATGCGGTTCATTACATTTCGTTAGATGATCCGGAAAATAAACAATCGTTTACAGAAAATATAAAACAATTGTGCGTGAAACATGCAATCGCGCATGTGGAATACCAACTACCAGATGAATACCGTGTAGATCAGGAATTAGGAATGTTATCAGATACATTAAAACTTCCTGTAAACGTAGTAGAGACAGAACATTTTTATACTACAAGAACCGAATTCTCGGAGTTTTTTGCGGGTAAGAAGCAATTTTTACTAGAAAGTTTCTACCGCCACATGCGTAAAAAACACGATGTATTAATGTCTGCGGGTAAACCGGAAGGGGATAAATGGAATTTTGATAGTGAAAACCGTAAGAAAATCCCTGCTAATCATACGGTTATTACGCCATTGTTATTTCATCGCGATGTTTCTACTTTGGTAGAAATGATAAATAAACATGGTGTAAAAACGATCGGAGAAGTAGATGAAAAACAGTTTTTATGGCCAGTAACGCGAAACGAAAGTTTGGAATTACTTGACTTTTTTGTAGCATATTGTTTGCCTTTATTTGGAACTTTTCAAGATGCGATGACACTAGATGCTTGGTCCGTGTATCATTCGCGTTTATCCTTTGCATTAAATGTTAAGTTGATTTCTCCACAAGAGGTTATTGCAAAAGTAATACAAGCCTATAGAGAAAATAAAGCAGTTGCCCTAAATCAAGTGGAAGGCTTCGTTCGACAAATTTTAGGTTGGAGAGAATATATGCGTGGAATGTATTGGATGCAAATGCCTGATTATGCCTCGTTAAATTATTTTAAACACGAAAATAAATTACCGAATTGGTATTGGACTGGCGAAACGAAGATGAAATGTTTGAGCCATAGCATTAAGCAATCTTTGCAATTTTCGTATGCACATCATATTCAACGTCTCATGGTAACTGGAAATTTCGCGCTTTTGGCTGGAATACATCCTGATGAAGTGGATCAATGGTATTTAGGAATGTACATCGATGCGATAGAATGGGTAGAAATTACCAACACACGTGGTATGAGTCAATTTGCGGATGGCGGAATTGTAGGTACAAAGCCATATGTAAGTTCTGCAAATTACATCGATAAGATGGGAACATATTGTACGAAGTGTTATTATAATTCGAAAGAAAAAGTAGGGGGTAAGGCTTGTCCTTTTAATAGTTTGTATTGGAATTTCTATACGAAAAATGAATCCTTGTTACGAAGAAATCCTAGAATAGGTATGGCATATGTAACATTAGATAAAATGCAACCAGAAGCAAAAGCAGCATTGCTTCAACAAGCAGAAAAGTATTTGTCGAACATAAACGAATTATGAGTTATGAAAACATCCATCATTTGGTTTACCACAAACCTTCGTATCCACAATAATAAACCACTTTTAGAAGCAATTGCGCATTCGGATCAAATCCTTCCAGTTTTTATATTGGATAAATCAAATTTCGAATCAACGCCATTTGGAACTAAGAAAATGGGCGATTTCCGTTTGAAATTTTTATTGGAAAGTTTGCAGGTTCTGGATCAGTCTTTGAAAGAACTAGGAAGTGGATTGTATTTCGAAGTAGGTGATACAAAAGAGATAATTACATCATTGGTAGAGAAGTATCATGTTTCTTCAGTGTATGTCACGGAACCTCCTGCCTATGAAGAAAAAAAGTTAGTGGAAGAGATTGAAAAACGCTGCTGGTTTAAAAAATGTACGTTAAATACCTTTGAAACTGAGACATTATTTGAATTGAATGAGTTGCCTTTTCCTTTGAAGAATCTACCAGATGTGTTCACGAAATTCAGAACAATTATAGAAAAGGAATGTATTGTTAAATCGCCTTTGCATGCGCCATTATCAATTAAATCCCCACTCTTTGAACCATTTAAAATTCCAACCGAGTTGGAGGAGGAACAAATGGCAAGATTATCAAAGGATGATCGTTCCGCGTTTCCATTTTTAGGCGGACATCTAGCAGCACATACGCGACTAAATTCCTACTTTTTTGAAACAAATTCGGTAAGTAAATACAAGGAAACTAGAAATGAACTAATAGGTACAGATTATTCAACTAAATTTTCACCTTGGTTATCCTTGGGATGTATAAGTCCAAGAGAAATCATCGAGCAATTAAATACCTACGAAACGGAAGTTGTTAAAAATGAGTCGACCTATTGGGTTTATTTTGAATTACTTTGGCGTGAATATTTTCACTGGGCAATGCGCAAGTATGGAGAGAAATTTTTCTTCTTAAATGGTATTAAAGCACAATCTCCTTTGGTCAGAAAGGTACAAATGGAACAAATCGACACTTGGAAAAATGGGCAAACTGGAAATGAATTTGTTGATGCGAACATGCGTGAATTAATGTTTACTGGTTTTATGAGTAACCGAGGTCGACAAAATGTAGCAAGTTATTTTTGTAACGACCTTCAGTTAGATTGGCGTTTTGGTGCAGCATATTTTGAAGAACAATTAGTGGATTACGATGTGTGTAGTAATTGGTGTAATTGGGCATATATCGCAGGTGTAGGTAATGATCCAAAAGGTCATCGTACATTTAATCTCGAAAAACAAGCGAAAGAATACGATAAATTCAATAATTATAGAACATTATGGATAGCATAAATCGACAGATAGATGAGGCAGAATTACTAGAGATGGAGCAACGTTATCGCGCTAATTTTATTAATTCCTTGACCGGTTTTAAATCTCTAGTACTAGTTGGAACAGCAGCGATAAATGGACAGAAAAATCTCGCGATTTTTAATTCGATTGTACACCTAGGTGCGCATCCACCATTGATTGGGATGGTTATTCGTCCAGATTCGGTAGATAGACATACCTTGCAAAATATCTTGGAAACAGGGTATTATACCATTAATCATGTACAAGAAGAGATGATGGAGAAGGCACATCAAACTTCTGCAAGGTATCCAAAAACGATCTCCGAATTTGATGCTGTTGGATTGGAGGACGAAGTCATCAATGATTTTCCTGCCCCTTTTGTCAAAGCTTCTACCATTAAGATTGGCGTTCAATTCAAAGAAAAAATTCCTTTCGCAATTAATGGGACAATTTTTGTTATCGGTGAAATTAAACAGATTACTCTTCCGCAAGCGCTTGTACAAGCAGATGGATTTGTAGATTTGGTAAATGCTGGAACAATAACAAATTCTGGATTGGATAGTTATCATGTTGTGTTAGATGGTAGGCGTTTTCCGTATGCAAAACCATGAAAGGGGTTAAAAAACAACATTTACCAGAAAAAGTCTGCTTGAAATGTGGTAGAAATTTCACTTGGCGAAAAAAATGGGAAAAAGTTTGGGAAGAGGTTAAATATTGTAGTAAAAAGTGTAAAAATGAAAAGTAATTTAGAAGTCGCAGATATAGATCGAATAATAGAAATGGCCTGGGAAGATCGTACTCCTTTTGATGCTATATTTTACCAATTTGGACTCGCGGAAGCAGATGTGAAAGCATTAATGAAAAAAGAATTAAAGTTTTCGAGTTATAAGTTGTGGAGAGAACGAGTAGAAAATTGTGCAACCAAACATGCAAAGAAACGCGTGGAAGGGATGGATCGTTTTAAATGTAACTTACAACGAACGATTACGAACAATAAGATATCTAAGAGGTAGTTACCTAAGTTCGTTTTTTTTCTATAACTTATTCTTTTTGTTTAACTTATATACGTGAAAGTTATTTCGTTGGTAGATTTGTTTTCCAATGGAATCAGCAGTTTTTAGTTGCGTATCCATCGTGGAAATTAAAACGATATATTCTGCGCCAAGTTTTTGATAATCATGGATATTTTTAGTGGTAAAATCCATTGTGTCCTGCACGGTCCAGCCCATTCTATTTATTTCGTATAACGCACCATTCGGACAAAGGTCTGTTGATACAATACATTTTGCTTTTGCTGGTATATTTATTGCTTGTAATCCTTTTTCATTTTCTCGAACAGATAAGCCTGCTTCCGAATAAATATCTTTTACAGTTTTGAACCGGATTGCTAATCCATCTTTCGCGTAATTTATTCCTTTAATTACTAAAACAATTAAAACAATTTTAGCAATACTGTGTATGAAAAAATCATGGGTGAGGTTGGAGAAAGTTTTGATTCCATGAATTAATAATAATAGGAAAAAAGGTAAAAAGGTCATAAAATAATAATCATGGTCCTTAAATTGCGCAAAAAAAAGAATGAAAAAAGCACTACTGCCAGCGAAAAGAATAGCGGTTATAACAGATAAATTACCTGCCCTTTTTTTATAAAAAACGATGCTTAAAATGCATAAAATCAATAGTAAGTGAAAAGTGGAAGGATAGAAATAACTATTATACCAATATTCGGTAATATGGTCAACAACAATGGAAAATTCTTGCTGATCTATATCCCAAATTGGTAACGCTTTTGTGTTAAAAGTAGTTGCGTTATTTTTGGAATTGTAATAAAGCATATAGGCATTCCATAAAAAAACCAATAATGTAGAAATAAAACCGATAAGTAATATTTTCTTAAGAAAATTGGATTGAAATGTTTTGTTTTTACGGATTAATTGAAACAAAACAAAAACAATAATAGTAAAAGGATTTATCATATACGTTACTTTAATTAGCCCTCCAAGTGTGAAAAAACTAAAAGCAGTAATTACCGTTTTCGTTTGCTGATTTTTAAAGTATTCGTGTATAAAATACCATCCAATAAAAGTGAATCCAAGTGCTGCAATATCCGGTAAGTAATTAAAAGAATAGTAATTAAATATGGTAGAAGTAAAAAGGGTAAATCCGAGGATGATTGCGTATACTCCATCTTTTAGAATCTGTTTAGCAACATGAATGATTAAATAAATTCCGACATAAACGATTACTAAATGCAGTAATTTTAAGAAGTAATAGTTTTTACCAAACAAACCATAAAAAAGCGATGTTATATAATAGGTAATCGGAAATTCACATGCTGCATTCCCATTCCCATTTTTTAAATTAAAAAGTGCAGGATGAAAAAAATCATAGCCATTATTATAAAATTGCGACGCGAAAGATAAACTATCTGTTTGTCGCATATAATGAATTCCATGTGGTCCTACAAAAAACTGTTCTCCAAATCCCAAGTAAAAGAAAATGATAGTCAATAGTGAGATAACTGTAAGTTTGAATATGCGGTCAGAAGTAAAAAAATGCATGTAGTTTGTGTAAATGTTTAATCTGTTTGATTATTAATGTTTTATATTTTTATATTTTTTAATTTTCGCTTGAAAGTGTATCCAACAAAATTAATAAAATTGTTTGTTTCCAAGAAAATATTTCCAACCACAATATTGAAGTTGAATTTAAACACAATCTTCAAATTTTAATTTTCTCAACCTACCATAATTACTGCTTTTGTTAAGGTTATCAACACCTTTTTAACAATAATTGCGCTAATATCACTTTTTTTTTGTTTATCCCTTTATTTGCTGTACCTTTGCCACTTAATTTATAATACTTTATATGACCTTTAGCGAATTAGGGCTAAGGGATGAGGTGCTAAAGTCGATAACCGATTTAGGGTTTGAAGCACCTACTCCTATCCAACAAGAAGCAATACCGTATTTACTTAAGAGTGAAAGCGACTTTGTTGGACTAGCACAAACAGGAACGGGAAAAACGGCAGCATTTGGCTTGCCACTAGTGAACAATGTACAGTCTGGTACACGTCTTCCGCAAGGATTGGTAATTTGCCCAACACGTGAATTGTGTTTGCAAATTTCAAAAGATTTAGAGAATTATGCTAAGTACGACAGAGACACGCAAGTAGTTGCGGTTTATGGAGGAACAGACATTCGTCGTCAGATGACACAGGTGAAAACTGCAACTATCATCGTTGCTACACCAGGAAGATTGGTTGATTTAATCAACCGTAAAGCAATCGTGCTACAAGAAGTTCAATGCGTTGTATTGGATGAGGCAGATGAAATGCTTAACATGGGTTTCAAAGAAGATATCGACATGATTCTTCGTCAAACTCCAGAGAAAAAGAATGTGTGGTTATTTTCTGCTACTATGCCAAAAGAAGTGGCAATGATTGCGAAAACATACATGACTGACCCTCTTGAAGTTTCTATTGGACACAAAAATCAAGGTAACGAGAACATCGAACACATCTACTATTCTGTAAAAGAAAAAGATAGATATGCAGCGTTAAAACGTTTGATCGATGTGAATCCAGATATTTTTGGTTTAGTATTCTGTCGTACAAGACACGAAACACAATCCGTTGCGGAAAAGTTGAGTAAAGATGGATACAATGCAGAACCTTTACACGGAGATTTATCGCAAGCACAACGTGACAATGTAATGAAACGTTTTAGAGAAAGAACGTTACAGTTATTAGTAGCTACAGATGTTGCTGCGCGTGGAATTGACGTGGATAACATTACACACGTTATTCACTATCAATTACCAGACGATATCGAAAATTACACGCATAGAAGTGGTAGAACTGCTCGTGCTGGTAAAAAAGGAGAATCTTTGGTGTTGATTAACACAAGAGAAGGATATAAAATCCGCTCGATTGAAAAACAAATCAGAACAGATTTTACGCAAGGAACTATTCCGAGTGCACAAGAAATTTGTGGTTTGCAATTAACAAGTTTGATTGGTAAAATTAAAGAAACAGAAGTAAAAGAAAAAGAAATTGAAAAATTCTTACCTGCTATTTTTGCTGATTTTGAAGATTTATCCAAAGAAGAAGTTATTAAGAAATTTATTTCTGTTGAATTTAATCGTTTCATCGATTATTACGGAAAAGCATCTGATTTAAGTACAGATGGTGGTCGTGATAGTGGTCGTGAAAGAGGAGAACGTTCCGACAGAGGTGAAAGATCAGATAGAGGACCAAGAGATTTCAATGCAAGAGACCGTTCGGATAGACCTGAACGTGGAGAAAGAAGAGAAAGATCGGATCGTAATGACGAAGGAAAAACACGTTTCTTTGTAAGTATCGGTAAACGCGATGGATTAAATCCTGGTGGTTTATTACGTATGATTTGCGATGAAGCTGGTTTAACTTCTTCCCATATCGGAAAAATCGATGTACTTCCTACATTCAGTTTCTTTGAAGCGGATGATGTTCACGCGACTAAAATTTTAAGTACTGTTAATGGTGCTAATTATGAAGGTAACCAAGTGAATGTAGAAATCACGAAGAAAAAAGCAGAATCTAGAGATGGAGGAAGCGAAAGAAGATCTGGTGGTGGATTCGGCGGTGGTCGTTCTGCAGGAGGATATTCAGGTGGTTCAGGTGGTGGTGAACGCAGATCCTTCGGTGGTGGAGGTGATCGTGATCGTAAACCATTTGGTGATCGTGACCGTTCAGCAGGAGGAGAAAGAAGCTCTTTCGGAGGTAACCGCGGTGGAGATCGTGGAGGTTTCTCTGGAGGTAGATCAAGTGCTGGTGGAGGTTCAAGACCAAGAAGAGATTCTTACGGATCAAAATAGTTTAAGTATAAATTCATAATAGTTTTCTTAAGATGGAAATTAGAAATATTGCAATTATTGCCCATGTCGATCATGGTAAAACAACGCTTGTCGATCGTATGATCGAAGCAGGTACAGATGCTAAAAAACATGAAAAACCGAAAGGCGAATTATTCATGGATAATAACGATTTAGAACGTGAAAGAGGAATCACGATCGTTTCTAAAAACGTATCTGTATTGTATAAAGGAACAAAAATCAATATTATTGATACTCCTGGTCACGCCGATTTCGGAGGTGAGGTAGAGCGTGTATTGAACATGGCAGATGGTGTTTGTTTGTTAGTGGATGCTTTTGAAGGTCCAATGCCACAAACGCGTTTTGTACTTGGTAAAGCATTAGCTTTAGGGTTGAAACCTTTATTGGTAATCAACAAAGTGGACAAAGAAAACTGTACGCCAGAAGAAGTGCATGAAAAAGTATTCGACTTAATGTTTGAATTGGATGCAAACGACAATCAATTAGATTTTGCTACGATCTACGGTTCAGCTAAAAATGGTTGGATGTCTGAAGATTGGAAAAAACCTACAGATTCAATCGCTCCTTTGTTAGATCGTATTTTGGAATATTTCCCACCTAAGAAAATTGAAGAAGGAAATACACAAATGTTAATTACTTCTTTAGATTTCTCTACATTCGTTGGTCGTATCGCTGTTGGACGTTTACATAGAGGTACCTTGAAAGAAGGACAAAACATTATCTTAGGTAAAAGAGACGGTAGTCAAGAAAAACACAAAATCAAAGAGATGTTTGTGTTTGAAGGTATCGAGAAAGTGAAAGCTACTGAAATTCAGGCCGGAGATATTTGTGCGCTAACAGGTATTGAAGGTTTCGAAATTGGGGATGTTATTTGCGATGCAGATAATCCAGAGCCTTTAGATTCTATTACAATTGACGAACCAACAATGAACATGTTGTTCTCCATCAATGATTCTCCATTTTTCGGAAAAGAAGGTAAAAAAGTAACTTCTCGTCATATCCAAGAGCGTCTAACGAAAGAGTTAGAAAAAAACTTAGCGATGCGTGTTACTGCAACGGATAAAGCGGATAAGTGGTTAGTTGCAGGACGTGGTGTATTACACTTGTCTGTATTGATTGAAACAATGCGTCGTGAAGGATATGAATTACAAGTGGGGCAACCTCAAGTAATCATTCGTGAAATTGACGGGGTTAAATGCGAACCAATTGAAGAGTTGACAATCGATTTACCAGAAGAATTTAGTGGTACTGCTGTTGAGGCTGTTTCTAAACGTAAAGGAGAGATGACAAATATGGTTCCTAAAGGTTCTCGTATGACCATTCAATTCCAAATTCCTTCGAGAGGTATTATCGGTTTAAGAAACTACTTATTGACACAAACTGCTGGTGAAGCGATTATGAGTCACCGTTACTTAGAATATCAGCCATACAAAGGAGAAATTCCTGGACGTCAAAATGGTTCGTTAATTTCTATGGAACAAGGAACTTCTATTCCTTTCTCTATAAATAACTTACAAGAAAGAGGTAAATTCTTTATCGCTCCAAGTGAGAACATTTATGAAGGTCAAGTTATTGGTGAAAATTCTAGAGCTGGTGACATGGTAGTGAATGTTACTAAGACGAAGAAAATGTCAAACATGCGTTCTTCAGGTAATGATGAGAAGGTGAAATTAATTCCACCAATCAAATTTAGTTTGGAAGAATGTTTGGAGTATATCCAAGGAGATGAGTATGTAGAGGTAACTCCAGAAAACTTAAGAATCCGTAAGATTTACTTGAAAGAAACAGAACGTAAAAGATCCGGAAATAAATAAATCTAGGAACAATTTCTTAAAGCCCTTAGCAGCAATGTTAAGGGCTTTTTTAGTTAATAACTTACGGAAATATTTTTTTGTGAAGCGGGTTAATTGAAGTATCTTTATCCAATAAAAGTGTAGTTATGCATTACGAAGATGATGATGAAGAAAACTATTTTGATGGTAATTTAAACGAAGAATTAGATCGTTTTGAAAAATCATTAAATGGAGAACCTTTAGGCTTTATGGATAGTGATACCCTAGAGGCAATAATTGACCATTATTTAATTCAAGGAAATTATTCAAAAGCAAACATTTGTGCAGAAATTGGGATTCAACAATTTCCATTTATTTCCATGTTTACGCTTCGAAAAGCACAAGCGATTTCTGCAAATGGGCAATTAAAAGAAGCACTGAATTTATTAAGTCATCTAGAGAAAAAAGGAAGTACGAGCTGTGAACATTTTCTCACAAAAGCATCTATTTTTAGTCAATTAAGAGATTCTAAAACAGCTATCAAATACTTCACAGAAGCACTTTATGTTGCGGAGCAAGAAGATAAAGATGAGATTTTTGTAGATCTAGCGATGGAATATGAAGCTGCACGAGACTTTAAAAATGCTGTGCGTATTTTAAAACAAGCACTAGAAACAAATCCTACCAATGAAGTAGCTATATATGAATTAGCATTTTGCTATGATCAAATGGAGGATTTTACAAGTGCTATAAAGTGCTATTCTGATTTTATCGATGAAAATCCATATTCATTTACCGCTTGGTATAATTTAGGAAATGCCTATTCCAAATCTGAAAACTTCGAAAAAGCTATTTGGGCATACGATTATTGCTTATTAATAAATGAAGATTTTTCTCCTGCTTATTTCAATTTAGGGAACGCCTATTTGTCGGAAGAAAAATATTTGCTTTCTATTCAAAACTTCGAAAGATGTATTGAGTTAGATGGTGAAGATGGATTAACACTTTGTTATTTGGGAGAGTGTAATGAACAGTTGGGTAATTTAGAAGAAGCGAAACAGTTTTATTATAAAAGTTTGGAGCTTATGCCTGAATTATCGGATGCTTGGTTAGGTCTAGGTATTGTTAAAGATTTAGAAGGTGATTTACAAACTGCGATAGGGTTTATTGAAAAAGCAATTTCTTTTGACGCATTTAATCCTGGGTATATTCATGTTTTAGCAGGTGCATTGGAGAAAACAGAAGATGTCGAATTAACAAATGATACCTATTTAAAGGCTTTTTCCATGGATCCAACGAACGATGAGATTCTTACGGATTATGTTAGTTTTTTAGTCAAAAGTACTTTTTTGAAAGAAGCTTCGAACTTTTTAGAACAATTAGAAAGTAAGGATGAAATAATTTCCATAGTTAGAGATCTTCATTTATTTGCAATTAGATATTTGTATTTCCAGCAAGAAGAGGTAATTTCTTTACTAATTAATGCACAAGCTAGTAATAAAGAACTTACAAATGAGACTATTTCTTTGTATCCTGAATTGCTAAACGACCCTAAAATTGTAAATTTATTAACCAATTAGTAGTACTATGAATTTTGAATTGCCATTTATACCAGAGCGTCCTGCCAAACCTAGGAATAGTGGATTGACCATGATGATGGATAAAGGGTTAAGCCTTAAGGAAACAGAGAGTTTTATTGAGGCGAATAAAGAATTAACGGACATCGTAAAATTTGGTTTTGGAACTGCATATGTAACAAATAACCTGGAAGAAAAAATAGCTTTGTATCGTCAAAATGGTATTCGTTCATATTTTGGTGGAACCTTATTTGAAGCTTTTTACGCTAGAAATAAGTTTGAAGACTATTTACGTTTAATCGATAAATATCAATTAGATTTAGTCGAAATTTCAGATGGTTCCATAATTATTGAGCATGACGAAAAATGTAAATTGATTAGTCGGATGTCCAAAGATAGAACGGTTCTTTCTGAGGTAGGTTCCAAAGATTCAGGAATATTAATTAGTCCGAATCGATGGATAAAAATGATGACCACAGAATTACAAGCTGGTTCTTGGAAAGTAATTGCTGAAGGAAGAGAGTCAGGTAATGTTGGTGTTTTTAGGCCAAATGGTTCTGCACATACTATGCTTATAAATATGATTACAGCAAAGGTAAATCCGGAGGATATTCTTTGGGAGGCACCACAAAAAAATCAACAAGTTTGGTTTGTTAAACTTTTCGGTGCAAATGTGAATTTAGGCAATATAGCTCCTAACGAGGTTATTCCTCTAGAATGCCTGCGTTTAGGGTTGCGAGGTGATACTTTTTTTGATTTTTTACCGAAAGATTATGCGCATAGATTGAAACAAGTAGAGAGTGATATTGAAGAAGAATTTTCGGAATAAATGTTACTTAATAAACGTGTCGAATTAATAGGGCATGCAGCTCCTATTTATGCTGTTTTCGCCAAACACAATACATTATACACAGCTTCTGGAGATAAGTTTGTTGCCCGTTGGAATATAGACGAGTTAAAACAAGATAATTTCGCGTTAAAATCAGAATCAAGTAATTATGCAATCTCATTGTTGCAAGATTCATCGGTGTTAGTTATTGGTACGAGTTCAGGAGCATTTTATGTAATCGATACCTTGAAAAAAATTGAATTACACCATTTTATCCAACATAAAGTTGCTGTTTTTTCGATTCAAGAAAATCTACATAAAGACCATGTTTATATCTCCGATGCGGATGGAAATCTTTCCGTATGGAATAAAAAAACATGGGAATTAATACTTTTCCTTCCATTATTAGTTGGTAAAATTAGAGATATACTTGTTTCTGAGGATGGAGAATCCATTTTTTTAGCCTGTCAAGATGGTACAATTCGTTGTTTTGACACGCAGTTTTTTAATGAAAATATTGTTTTTAAAGCACATCAAGATGGTGCTAATTGCTTGGCCTTGTTTCCTAAAAAAAAGCAGTTGTTAATCAGTGCCGGAAAAGATGGTTATTTGCGTATTTGGTCATTAAAAACAAATACGTGTGTTTTAGAAATTCCCGCACATAATTACGGAATCTATAACATCCTGTTTTTTAATTATGGAAAAAATTTCTGTACTGTAAGTCGTGATAAATCCATTAAAATTTGGGATGCAAACGACTGTTCCTTTGTTTCTAAACTAGAACGCAAACACGGTGGACATTCACATGCAGTTAATGATATCTGTAAATTAGATGAGTATACATTATGTTCCGTTGGGGATGATAAACGTATAATTATTTGGGATGCGATTATTGAAGTGTAAAAAAATAGTTGTTTCTGATTAATTTGGATTTTAGTACCTATTTTTATGATATATTTGTAAGTATATGTAAATCCATTTTGGGTAATTATAACGAATGAATCATATTCTTGTTTTATTTTTATTTCTAATTGCTTGTTTGAGTGATGTTTATTCTCAAACAACTAATTTTAATTCCACCAAAAACTGGAGAAGGAACAAGAAAGAAATTGTATTAAACATTGGGCCTACAGGATTCTTAGGAGAATTAGGAGGAAAGGATGCAATTGGTACTGAATACAGTTTAGCCGATTTAGATTTGAAATCAACGACGATGAATATTGGTATTTCTTACCGATATCGTTTTAAACCATTTTTTGCCACTTCTTCTATTATTGATATTGGTCAAGTTAAGGGAGATGATAAACTAACACTAGAGCCTGCTCGTAACGCAAGAAATTTAAATTTTAAGTCTACCTTATTTACCGCTTATCAACGTTTAGAATTCTTGTTTTATTTCAAGGAGTCTTTTGGACATAAATATAATTTTAAGGGAGTAAGCGGAAAAAAAAATCATAACGAACAAATATATTTGTTTGCAGGTGTTGGATTATGTTACTTCAATCCAATGGGAAATTATAATGGACAATGGGTTAAATTAAGACCTTTACATACAGAAGGACAAGGTTTTCCAAATCGCCCAAAAGAGTATTCTTTGGTTACTCCAATTATACCAGTAGGTTTAGGCTTTAGAATGGGGATTGATCGTATGTGGAGGGTAGGTCTAGAAATTACCTATTTCAAAACATTTTCGGATTATATTGATGACGCATCTACAACTGGATTTGACACCGATTTATTACAAGAAAAATATGGTACAGTTGCCGCTTACATGAGTAACCCTGCGCGTACGGAGCAAGAAAAAGCATGGTTTTCGAATGGACAACAACGTGGAAATCCAAAGTTTAAAGATGCATTTGTTTATGCGAATGTTATTGTAGTTAGAAATATCACCTATAAAGTTACTGCACCTAGAAGACCTCAACTTAAATGGAAAGGTTTACGTGCTAAATTCTAAAAATTACGAGGTCTTAGCCTCGTTTTTTATTTATTGCTATGTATACATTTTTTAGATCGCTACTTTTTTTTTTCTCTCCTGAAAAAGCACACCATCTAACCGCTTCGTTGCTTCGTTTTGCGTTGCAAATCCCGGGAATGAAATCAATCTGGAAATCCTTGTTTTGTATATCGGATACTCGCTTGGAAAAAACTGTTTTTGGAATTTCTTTTCCAAATCCTGTTGGATTAGCTGCTGGGTTTGATAAGGATGCTAAAATGTTTGAGGATCTAGCGTATTGTGGTTTTGGATTTATCGAAATAGGTACCTTAACACCGAAAGGTCAACCGGGTAATCCACAACCTAGATTGTTTCGTTTGAAAGAAGATAACGCGATTATTAATCGTATGGGATTTAATAACGAAGGGGTAGAAGCAGCAGTTGAACGGCTTAAAAAAAGAAAGACGAAAACAATTATTGGGGGGAATATAGGTAAAAATAAAGTCACAGAAAATGAAGATGCATTAAATGATTACATCTTGAATTTTAATGCTTTATTTGATTATGTGGATTATTTTGTAGTGAATGTTTCTTCGCCAAATACACCTGGATTAAGAGATTTACAAGAAAAAGAACCCTTAAAACATTTGTTATTTTCTTTAATGCAAGTGAATAATTTAAAAACTACTCAAAAACCAATTCTTCTTAAAATCGCACCTGATTTAACAGATAGCCAATTAGATGATATTATAGAAATAGTGAATGAAACTAAAATTGCTGGAGTTATTGCGACAAATACAACCATCTCACGAGAAGGTTTGAAAACAGAGAAAAATCTGGTGGAAGAAATTGGGGCAGGAGGACTTTCCGGAAAACCAGTTCGTGAACGATCCACCGAAGTTATTCGTTATTTAGCTACAAAATCAAATAAATCATTTCCAATAATCGGAGTAGGAGGGATACATTCAGAGCAAGATGCATTAGAAAAATTGGATGCAGGAGCTGATTTAATTCAGTTGTATACTGGTTTTATATATGAAGGACCTGCGTTAGTGAAAAGAATTAATAAAGCAATTTTGGCTAGAAAATAATAAGGGAGGTTTTAACGTTGTATTACAAATAGATGGAGAAAATTTCGTTGGTAGAGTGTCCTAGAGATGCTATGCAAGGGATGCATGATTTTATCCCTACAAAGGATAAAATTAATTACCTTAATGCTTTGTTAAAATGTAATTTCGATGTGTTGGACTTTGGAAGTTTTGTATCTCCGAAAGCGATACCACAAATGCGTGATACACAAGAAGTTTTGGATGGTTTGGATTTACACGGAGTAAATACAAAACTTCTAGCAATAATTGCAAATGTAAAAGGTGCGCAAATTGCCTTGCAAAACCCACAGATTTCTATCCTTGGGTTTCCATTATCCATTTCTGAAACTTTCCAACAAAGAAATACAAATGCTTCCATTGCAGAAGCATGGAAAATGTTAGGCGAGATTTCTGAATTGTGTCACCAGAATAATAAAGAACTTTTGGTGTATCTTTCTATGGGGTTTGGTAATCCGTATGGGGATGCTTGGAACGAAGCAATTGTATCCGAATTTTCTGCAAAACTATTTACTCAATTGGGGGTGAAAACGATAGCGCTTTCAGATACTATTGGTTGTGCGACACCGATGTTGGTTTCGTCCTTATTTAGTTCCGTAATTAAAGAACAGCCAGCAGTTACCTTTGGCGCTCACTTACATGTTTTACCGGAGTATGCAAATTCAATTATCGAAGCAGCCTATGATAGTGGGTGTAGAAGATTTGATGGCGCAGTGAAAGGTTTTGGAGGTTGTCCGATGGCAAAAGATGAGTTAACAGGAAATATGCCAACCGAAAAATTATTGGAATGGTTTTTGAATAAAAAGATCTCAACCAATGTGAGTCGATTAGCTTTTGAAAACGCATATGTATTAAGTTCAACTATTTTTAACAGATAATTATGGGCCGTTTTTTATTTTTGATTTTATTTAGCTGTACTTTTTCCTTGCTTTTTGGAATGGAAAATCAGAAAAAAAACATACCTTCTTTTAAATATTTGGAGGTGCAAGGCCGTATTTCTGTAATTCTTCAAGAAGGTACAGATTATTCAGCAGAAATAAAGTCTAGTTTGTCGGAAGAAGATTTGAATAAATTGTCTTTTACAAGTAAAGGACAATCGATGATTATAAAATATATAGGCGTTAATTTTAAAGAGTTGGACATTACGATTACATTGACACTTCCAACTGTTGAATCGATTGAATCCAATCAAGGGGCGCGTGTGAGTTTATCTAATATGCGTATCAAATCCCCTAAAATTAGTTTGTCTGCATTTGCTGGCGGTTATATTTCTGGAAAATATGACGTGGAATTGGCAGATGTGCGCGTGGATCAAGGAGGAACTATTAGTATGGTAGGAACTGCTAAAATGTTTACATGTACAGTTACAACAGGTGGTGAAATAGATGCTGTAAATTTTATAGCAAATAACTGTGTTGCAAAAATAAAAATGGGAGGGAATATTACAGTGCATACAAGGGAAACACTGAATGCTACAGTATTTAGTGGTGGGACTATTAGATATAGAGGAAGTGGTGTAATCACAGAAACAATTAAATTAGGGGGCACAATTCAAAAATTATAAGATGAATAATTGGATTTATATAGGTTTGGTGGTATTGTTAGTTTCGTGTAATGAAGAAACAACAAAACAAAAAACACTTGCTCCAAAATCTAAAGTTGGGACACAAACAAATATTGAATGTTTATTTGATGAAACTACGTTTGCTTCAACGGATGAATATCTACTTCTTAAAGAATTAAAGATTTGTGATGAAACACAAAAAGATTTAAATAACCACGATGTTCCAGCATGTAATCCCAAGTTTTTTAAATTTTATCCTTTTATTGAAAACAAAAAAATAAAGGATGCATTTGTTTTACTCATTAAGTCAAGGGTGCAAGGCTTTCCATTGCGAAGAGTACTCGTATTCGAACGCGAAGGGAAAGATTTGGTAAAAGTGAATGGATTTGTAGCAAATTTGATTGGGAAACGTAAATCAGTATCTAAACATGATGACTTAATTTTGCGTTTTAATGATAATGTTGGGGTAGGCGAAGTTGTGTTTTACAATTGTCTGTATGTTTGGAAAGATAAACGATATGTGTTTAAACAAGTCGAACAAATCAACGATGCAAATATTAAAACTGAATTTCAAGATTCTATGAATGTAGAAATTGAAACCGTAATTACAAAAAATAGAATGGTGTTTTAATGAAAATACTATTTGTTTTTCTGTCTTTATACTTTTTAACTTCTTGTACTTTAGATGTAGAGTTAAAACCGTTGAATAGTTCTGCTGTATTCAATGATGGAAATTCTAAAATGTGGTTAGTAGAACATTTATGGATAAAAGATAGGGATTATGCCCATCCAAATCGGAATAAAAAAGACATCATCACTTTTTATGTGTCTGGTCGGTGTTCCGTTCAAAAACTAAATACTTTTGGGGATGAAAAAGGAGATGTGGTGGATTATCAAGTGATCGATAAGAAGTTTTTAATTCTTACTGGTAAAGGAAAGGTGTGGAAATTTAAAATCACTAAATTGTCAGAGGATAATATTGAGTTGACGCCAATAAAAGGAACTGGTTTTAAATATGTGATGAATTTAGTTCCAATTACGGAGCCATGAAACTACTTAACTAGGTGGTATAATATTTCACCATAGGTATCATAAAAGCGATCGAAACCTAAAAGTTTTTCTTCAAAAAAATCGTAAATTTTTTCTTTATTTGTTGCGGTCAAATAGTTTGTTTCTTCCAAAGTCCATTCTATGCGACACATAGATTTAATGGTTTGAGAAGCATAATCTTCTATCCAATTTCCTTCGCTACCCATTTCAGCACTCAGTAATTTTTTCAATTCTCCCATTTGTTCCCATACAATTTCTCGGATGGAATCATCTTTGAATTGGATATCAAAACAAAATTTACATTCCTTGTTAATAGTTTCAAGTCGAACATATACATTTTGTAAATTGGTACGGTATTGCAGCCAATTTACTTTTTTACCGGATGCTCCTCGATGTTGACCCATACGTTGTTTAAAATCAGCCCAAAATTGTATGTTGTAGTTTTTAAGTTCTTCTTTGGAAAACATTGGATAGGGATTAATAGTTATGAATTATACTTTATGAAATTTCAAATTTACACATTTTCAATTTTTCAAATGAATAATTTGTAAACTCAATAATATTAACGTAAATTTGCACTCAATTATAAATAGAGGTTTCGTACCTCACTTACTATTAACTGAGGTTTCGTACCTCAACAAATAAAACAAAAAAAAATGGCAACAAGAATTCGTTTGCAAAGACACGGGAAAAAATCAAAAGCATTTTTTCATTTAGTAGTAGCTGACTCACGTGCAAAAAGAGATGGTAAATTCATCGAGAAATTAGGTACTTACAATCCTAACACAAATCCTGCAACTATCGAAATTAATTTTGATAGCGCTTTAACTTGGTTACGTACAGGTGCTGAATTAACAGAGACTGCTCGTGCAATTTTGTCTTACAAAGGTGTATTGTACAAAAATCACTTGTTAAACGGTGTTAAAAAAGGTGCTTTAACAGAAGCGGATGTAGAATCTAAATTTGCTGCTTGGGTAGCTGAAAAAGATGCTAAAATTACTGCGAAAGTAACTGGTTTATCTTCTTCTGCTGAAAAAGCAAAAGCAGATGCTTTTAAAGCGGAACAAGTAGCTAAAGAAGCAAAAGCAAAAGCAATTGAAGCGAAAAACACACCAGCTGTTGAAGAAGTAGCGGATGAGGTAGCGGAAGAAGCTGTCGAAGAAACTGCATCGGAAGAAGGAACTTCAGAAGAGACTTCAGCAGAATAATACTATTTCTAAATGCAGAAAGCAGATTGCTATCATTTAGGTTATATTGCGAAACTTCACGGATTTAAAGGTGAAGTTTCGTTTTTTTTAGACGTTACGGATCCAAGTGAATACTCGTCTTTAAACAAAGTATTTATTGATATTAATGGTTATTTGACACCTTTTTTTATCAAATCGTTCCAATTAAAACCAAGAGGTTTCGCTGCTGTGAAATTCGAAGGAGTGGATTCGGAAAACGATGCGCTACCTTTATTACGAAAAAATTTATACCTGCCTTTAACAGAACTTCCTGAATTATCAGGTACGCAATTCTATGATCACGAAGTCGTTGGTTTCGAAGTAGTAGATGACGCTTTTGGTAAAGTAGGTACATTAATACAAATCATTGATTTACCAGTAAATCCTTTGATACAAGTGGATGCAAACGGGAAAGAAGTTCTTATACCTTTTGTGAAAGGTTTAATTCAAGAAGTAAATCGTGAAGCTAAAATATTGAGAGTTAAGGCTCCCGAAGGACTTATTTCGATATACTTGGATTAATTCCAATGTCTACATTTCAATTCAAATATTTTACGATTAAACAAGAAGTTACCGCTGTTAAAGTAGGAACAGATGCAATGCTATTAGGCGTTTTTACGAATGTTTCAGAAGCAAATAAAGTTTTAGAAATAGGGACTGGAACAGGTGTAATTAGTCTGATGTTAGCACAAAAAAATCCAAATGTAGAAATTGTCGCATTGGAAATACACGCTGAAACAGCACTGGAAGCTAAACATAATGTCGCTATATCTCCCTATTGTGACAATATAATCGTTCAAAATCAAGATTTTTTATTGTTTCAAGCAGGTGAAAAATATGATGTTATCGTAACCAATCCACCTTATTTTGAAAATGGATTATTACCTGAAGACCCGAAAGATATTTTAGCAAAACATATAGATAAAGCAACTTTGGAGGAATGGTTTAATAAAATTTCTCAACTGTTAAATTGTAACGGGAAATGTTGGATGATACTTCCTGCGATTTCAGTAAAAGAATGGATTGATATGGCAAATATGTTTCATTTATTTTTAGATCAAAGAATTGATTTGTATGCTAAACCTTCCATTTGTAAACGGATTATACTAAGCTTATCCAAAATATCAAAGGATTTAATTCATCGAGATTTTACTATTCGTAATTTGGATGGTACCTATACTTTGGAATATTTAGAATTAACACAAGAATTTCACGATAGAATTCCTATTCGGTAAAGGAACTTTTTTGTGTTTTTCTCGTAGAATAAGTATATTTGATTGTAAACCGATATTCTGTGAGAAATCTAAGTTATTTAGTTGTTTTATTCTTGTTTCTAATTTCGACTGTGTCGTGTAAGAAAAATACATTACAAGTTACAACAACTGCTATTTCATCTCTAGGTGTAACTTCTGCTTATAGCGGAGGGGATGTCATAGATGATGGTGGTTCAGAAGTTTTTTTACGTGGTGTTTGTTATGGCGAGAACTCAGGTCCGTCGTTGTCCAATTCCCCATATACACAAGATGGTTCAGGAACAGGTGAGTATACGAGTAAATTAGAAGGCTTAAAAGCAAGTACTACTTATTATGTTCGGGCTTTTGCTAAAAACACAAAAGGGGTTGCGTACGGAGAAGAAAAAGTCTTTACTACTAATCCATATTTTTCTGCTACAACAGCAATTGTTCAAACAAATAAGATAAGTAATATTGACACTTTGGGGTTAGTATTATCTCTTAATGGGCAAATATTGCATCCAGGCGGAAGTGCAGTTACCGAAACTGGCTTTGTTTATGCAACTAAAATGGGTCCTTCTATTTCGGATAATAAAATCAAATCAAAAGATTTAACTACCGTATTTACGGGTGATTTTAATTTTGAACTTGGAGTTTTGTATTATGTTAATTCTTATGCGATTAATAGTTATGGGGTATCATATGGAGAAGAAATGCAAGTGAAAATTGATCGTGCAAAACCAAAAATCAAAACGTCTGAAGTAACCGAAATCGATTCTACTTCTGCTATTTGTGGGGGTAATGTTTTAACCAATGGAGGGATTCCGATTTTAGCTAAAGGAATGTGTTGGTCTACAAATCCATCTCCAACAATTAATGATTATTTTACGAATGATGGTAGTGGATTGGGTGTATTTACCTCTACGATGACTGGATTATATCCATTTACATCCTATTACTGTCGATCTTATGCTACTACAAGTGAAGGCACAACCTATGGTAATGCATTCTCTTTTAAAACGGTAGTGTCTAAATTGTACATAGGTATGCAATATAAAGGAGGTATATTATTTTATTTAAGTCCAAATAAACCAGGAGGTGGGTTAATTGTTATTTCAGATGATTTAAGTACTTCTTATGCCTGGGGATGTCCTGGCATTAATGTACCTGGCGCAACAAATACAGGTGTAGGTAGCGGAATACCTAATACGGAAGCAATAATAAATGCGTGTTCAGGTCAAAGTGCCGCAAAATTGTGTGATGATTTGGTATACGGTACGTATAGTGATTGGTATTTACCTTCTATGGAGGAATTGGCGATTATGTATAATGGCATTAAAGTTAGTGATTTAGAGAAATTTTCATCTGGATATTATTGGTCTTCCAATCAAAAAGATGCCAACACAGCATACCGTTATGGATTTTTAGGTGGTAATACAGGGGACGCCGATAAATCGACCATGCAGTATGTTAGAGCAATCAGAAAGTTTAATTAATCGTGTAAATTAATTTCCCTAGATGTGTAATGCATTTCGCATCTAAGGAAATGATATAAAACAAAAAAGGTCATCCCGAAAGATGACCTTTTTTGTTTTATACTGATTTCGATTAATTAAAACTACCGAATTGCTCAATAATTAAATTTGCTAATTCCAATCCAATTCTATCTTGCGCTTCCAAGGTTGCTGCTCCAATATGGGGTGTTGCTGCAATTTTTGGATGTGACAATAATTCTTTAGACGGCGTTGGTTCGTTTTCGAAAACATCTAAAGCTGCAAACGAAACTTTACCACTATCCAAAGCTGCAATTAATGCATCTTCTTGGATAACACCACCTCGTGCAGCATTTACCAAACGTACACCTTTTTTCATAAGTTCAAATTGTGCTTCGCCAATTACAGCCTCACCATTTGCTTGTTTAGGTACGTGAATTGAAATGTAATCACAAGCAGGTAAAAAGGAAGTCCAATCATTTTCTACTTGTATTTTTACCTTTGGTTTACCGAAACCTTTTATCTCTGCTAATTCGATCTCTACTTCTTTTTGTTCAATTTCTAAAGCTTTAACCTCCATACCAATTGCTAATGCATAAGAAGCTAAAGATTGACCAATTCGTCCAAATCCGATGATGCCTAGAGTTTTTCCACGAAGTTCAACTCCTTTTGCGTAGTTTTTCTTCAAAGTATTGAAATCACCGGTTTCGATGTTTTTGTAGGAGTCATGTAAGAAACGAGAAATGGAAAATAATTGTCCCATTACTAACTCAGCAACTGACTGAGAAGAGGAAGCTGGGGTATTAATGACAGTTCTTCCGTTTTCTCGTGCGTAGGCTACGTCGATGTTATCCATACCAACACCACCACGACCGATCAATTTTAATCCTGGACATGCATCAATCACTTCTTTACGAACGGTGGTTGCACTACGTACCAATACGACTTCGTAGTTTTCTTCGTTTACTTTTGTAGCTAAATCTTCCTGATTTACTTTATCGGTAATAACATTGTAACCAGCAATTTCTAAAGCTTTTTTTCCTTCGTCAGAAATTCCGTCGTTTGCTAATATTTTCATGTCTATGCGTTTTTTATTGCGAAATCTTTCATTACATCTACTAATACTTGAACACTTTCAAGTGGTAAAGCGTTATACAAGGAAGCTCTGTACCCTCCAACAGAACGGTGACCTGGTAGGCCAACAATTTCTGCTGCTTTCCATGCTTTATCAAATTCTTCTGCTAATTCTTCGTTGTGTAATTTGAAAGTAACATTCATTTTTGAACGATCTTCTGTTTCTACAGTTCCGAAGAATAATGGATTTGTATCAATTTCATTGTATAATAAAGCTGCTTTTGCATTGTTTTCGGCTTCTTTCGCTTTCACGCCACCATTAGCAAGTAGGTCGCGTAAGTTTAACATCGCAACATATACTGCAAAAACAGGAGGTGTATTTAACATTGATTCTTTTTCAATGTGTTGTTTTAAATCCAAGTACGTAGGTAAGAATGGAGAAGTTGATTTCCCTAACACTTCATCTTTTACGATGTATAAAGTAGCTCCTGCAGGACCTAAATTCTTTTGCGCGCCAGCATAGATCAAATCGAAATCTGCGACATTGATTTCTTTGGAGAAGATGTCTGAGGACATATCACAGATTAATGGTAAATCCGTTTTTGGTAATGCGTGGAATTGTGTTCCGTAAATTGTATTATTGGATGTGTAATGGAAATAATCCATTCCAGCAGGGATGTTAAATGTTTTTGGTATATAAGTAAACCCTTTATCTTCTGAAGAACCAACCACTGCAACATCTACGCCTACTTTTTTAGCTTCTTTGATTGCACCGCTCGCCCAAGTTCCTGTGTTTAAATAAGCTGCTTTTTTATTGTCGCGCATCATGGTCAATGCAGCGATGGTAAAACCAAGTGAGGCTCCACCTTGTAAAAAACCAACAGAATTTCCTGCAGGAACATTTAACGCCTTTTTCACCAAATCGATAGCTTCGTCCATTACGGCAACGAAGTCTTTGTGACGATGAGAAACTTCTAAAATAGAAAGTCCGTTAAAATCTAAAACTGCGTCTGCAGCTTGTTTGAAAACGTTTTGTGGAAGGATACATGGTCCTGCGCCGAAATTATGCTTCATAGTTTATATTTTTGGATTCAAATAAAAATTCAAATCACGATTAATGCATTTTATTTTCTATACAAATTTGGAATAAAATTATTACAATGGGAAGTTTTCTAGATGATAAAATGAAACAGTTATTAACCATTTATTTCTAATAATTACATCACATCTACTACTTCCACTTCAAACACTAATACCGAGTGTGGTGGAATTTTTTCCAAGTCGTAATCCCCATATCCTAAATAGGGAGGGATAATCAATTTTGCTTTTCCTCCTTTTTTTAAATAGATCATACCTTCTTTCCAACCTTCAATTAAGTCTGCTACCTTGAATGAAATGGGATTTTTTTTATGTTCACCATCGAAAATTTGTCCATTCAATAATCTTCCTTGGTAATTGATTTTAATCTCATCCGTAAATTTGATGTATTCGCCTACCCCTTCTTTTTCAATATGATAATATAACCCGGATTCCGACTTTTTGTAAGCAGTTTTGTCTTTTTTGAGGTACGTTTCTATTTTGGTGTCGAGTGTTTTTTTATCTTCATCTGAGTAGGTTTTACAAGCTGTAAGTACAAGGATAGCAGCGCTAAATAGGACGGATTTTACATTTAATTTCATCGTTTGTTCGGTTTGGTATACAAAGAAAGCAAGAATTAGTGAATAAATCATTTGTATATTTGTGCTACCTATGAAAACTCACAATCTTTCTGATAAATTAAAACACCCTGTATTTAAGGTTGCAGCTCAAATTTGTAAAGAGAATCACATTGAAGCGTATGTTATTGGTGGTTTCGTTCGTGACTTGTTGTTAGAGCGTCCATCCAAAGATATTGATATAGTGGTTGTTGGTGATGGTGTGGAGTATGCGAAACAATGTGCAAATACATTACGCGTGAAAAAGGTTTCTATTTTTAAAACCTATGGAACCGCTCAGTTTAACTACAAAGATTTGGATGTGGAATTTGTGGGGGCACGTAAAGAATCGTACACGGAAGATTCACGGAATCCATCCGTAAAAGCAGGTACTTTACAGGATGATCAATTGCGTCGTGATTTTACTATCAATGCATTAGCAATTAGTTTAAATCCGGAAAATTTCGGAGAATTAATAGATCCTTTTAATGGTTTACAAGACTTGGAAGATGGGATTATTCGCACACCATTAGCGCCGGTAACAACTTATTCAGACGATCCTTTACGCATGTTGCGTGCTATACGCTTTGCGACACAATTAGAATTTAAAATTGAGATCACAAGTTTAGAGGCGATATTAGCCAATGCGGAACGTTTGAGTATTATCACACAAGAACGTATTTCAGATGAGTTAAATAAAATTATACTTTCAAAAGAACCTTCTCGTGGTTTTAAATTATTAGATAGTACAAAGTTACTCCATCAGTTTTTTCCAGAAATGATAGCCTTGAAAGGGGTAGATACTGTCAATGGCAAGTCTCATAAAGATAATTTCTACCATACACTTGAGGTCTTGGATAATATTGCGCCAAACACTTCTAATCTTTGGTTACGGTGGGCAGCTATCTTACACGATATTGCCAAGCCAAATACCAAACGTTTTGATCCAGTTGTGGGTTGGACATTTCATGGGCACGAGGATTTTGGTGCACGATTAGTTCCTAAAATTTTTAAGCGTTTAAAGTTACCTTTAGATGCCAAAATGAAGTATGTACAGAAATTGGTTCGTTTACATTTGCGACCAATTGCCTTGGTAAAAGGACATGTAACAGATTCAGCGATACGTCGTTTGTTGTTTGAAGCAGGGGATGATATCGAAGATTTAATGACTTTGTGTAATGCGGATGTGACATCCAAAAACGAAATGAAGGTGGTGAAATTCCGTAAAAACTTTGAGTTAGTTTCGCGAAAATTGAAAGACGTTGAAGAAAAAGATCGTGTTCGTAATTTCCAACCACCTATTTCAGGTGAATTGATTATGGAGATCTTTCAAATTGGTCCATGTGCAGAAATTGGAACTTTGAAAACGAAAATAAAGGACGCTATTTTGGAAGGAGTAATTCCAAATGAGTATGATGCTGCATATACCTATTTGATGGAGATTGCCGAGAAGATTGGAATGAAAAAGTCTTTATAAAGTCAACATTTAAACGTGTAAAACTATCTCATACCAAAAACTTTCACGCTATCATTTAGTTTAATTTTATTGGTTAAATAAAAACCTTTGAAATTAAGACATTATGTCCAAAAAATATACGCTTCTAATTTTACTTTTTGTCACGTTTTCCGTCGTTTCACAGCGTAAAAAAGAACAAATTAAACGTTTGACTAAGTCGTATGATAGTATACGTGTTGAAGCGGTTTCGAAAGACAATGAAATTACCAGGTTGAATAATGAGTTTAATCTTCTTACTTTAAAGTGTCAGGAAGATTTACGTTTATTACAAGTTAAGGTCGCAGAGTTAGAAAGAGAATTAACAGCCGTTCGTTTAATTCCACCTGTAAAAACTCCAACTTCCAAGAAGTCTAAAAAACAGCCGAAAGAACAAAAAGCATTGCAATTGGAGTTGGCGAAAGCAAAAAAACAATTGGATTCGATAAAAGGTTCTTCTGATTTTTTCAAAACAGGAAAACAGATGTTGTTTAAACAGTTAAACAGACCGGATATTCAATTGGTTGATATACAAGGGGGAACTTTTATGATGGGGTGTACCGTTAAAAATGGAAATTGTGAAACGGATGAACTTGGGCATCGTGTTACTGTAAGCGATTTTCGGATGAGTAAATATGAGGTTACATTTGATTTATACGATGCATATTGTGATTCGATTGGTTTAGAAAAACCTGATGATAACGGATGGGGTAGAGGAAATAGACCTGTAATCAATATTACTTGGCGAGATGCAAACAATTTTGCGCAATGGATAGGAGGACGTCTACCTACAGAGGCTGAATGGGAATATGCTGCACGTGCAGGAGGTAAAAATGCATTTGGCAAATCGAATTGTTTGTCTAGATCACAAGCAAATTTTGATGGGACAAGTGAAGTTATGCGTTGTGGTGATGAGTTCGTACTGAAAGGTACACAGCCTGTAGGAAGTTACCCTGCGAATGCCTATGGTTTACATGATATGTTTGGGAATGTTTTTGAATGGTGTAGTGATTGGTACGGTGTTTATCCGCAAGGAACTACTATAAATCCCACTGGTCCTTCAGAAGGTGGTTATAAAGTGAATCGTGGTGGTAGTTGGGCGAATCCTGCTACGGCATGTAGAGCTGCGGCACGTGAAACAGGAGAGTTGGAATTTGAAGGGAACCGAATTGGTTTTAGAATTGTCTTTTCAAGAGATTAAATTCTTATTTTAAGTTTATTGAGTTGATCTATGTAAAGTGTTGATTTACTTGTTTTTTATCACTTAAAAATCTTTTATTTAGTCAATTAATCCTTCTTTATTAATCCAAAGCTATAGAATAACTCTTTTAACTTATTCAATTAAAATTTATTAATCTTAAGGTTTTTAGGTGTGAAGAAATTATTTCTATCTTAACAATGTGCGTGCTAAAATTGTATCTTTGTATGGTTAAAATCACAAGAATATGATACAAAGAATTCAATCGCTTTATTGGTTAGCAGCAATTATTTGCTTAAGTTTTTTAAATTTTGGAGTTTCCCTATTAAACTTTAATGGAAAAGATTTTCACTTTGAATTTTCTATGTTCGGATGGAAGAAAATGGATGCCAGTAATAAAATAATTGGTAAAAATGACATGTATTTTTATATTGCTACTATATTAATTTTCGCTTTTATTGTTCAAGCGATATTTTCCTTTAAAAGTTTAAAACGTCAAATGAAATTGGCAAACCTCATTATTTACTTACATGCCTTGGTTATTCTATTTCTAGTTTCTCTTTTTGTATTTGGGAAACAAATGTTTGGATTAGAATACGAGACAACAGAAGTTTCTTTTGGTTTTTACGCTTTATTTTTAAGTCTGATTTTTTCTTTTTTGGCATCACAAGGAGTTAAAAAAGATAAAAAACTACTTGATTCGGTAGACCGTATCCGTTAAAATATTTTAATATTTAATATTAGTGGCTTTGATAATTTATTTTCTTGAAGTTCACTAGAAATTTATAGATAACTCCTTATGAATTACCTTTCCGTTGAGAATCTTACGAAGTCCTTTGGGGACCGTATGTTATTCTCTGATATTACCTTTGGGATAGACCAAGGACAAAAAGTAGCCATCGTTGCGAAAAACGGAAGTGGTAAAACTACGCTTCTACGCTGTTTGATGGATAAAGAGCAGTTTGATTCTGGTCGAATTGTGTATCGTAACGACATTCGTGTGGCATTCATGGAACAAAGTGAAAACATGGACGACGAAATGACGATCATGGAGGCGGTTTTTGATCATGACTTACCAGAAATTCAAGCGGTTAAAAAGTACAACTTGGCGATGAAAAACCAAGACGACGAACTGTTGAATGAATGTTTTCAGGAACTGACAGATTTAAATGCGTGGGATATTGAGGTAAAGGTTGCTCAAATTCTATCCGTACTAAAACTAGATAACACCGATGTGAAAGTCGGAAGTTTATCTGGAGGTCAGAAAAAGCGTGTGAACTTGGCGAAAGTATTGGTGTCTGAGGCAGATTTTTTGATTTTAGATGAGCCAACGAATCACTTGGATTTAGATATGATTGAATGGTTGGAAGAGTACCTTTCTAAATCGAAATCAACGATATTAATGGTGACGCACGACCGTTATTTTTTAGAGGTGGTGTGTGATTCCATTTTAGAATTAGAAGATAAAACATTATATCGATACAAAGGAAACTTCTCCTATTTTTTAGAGAAAAAAGCGGAACGACAAGAACAATTACAATCAACCATTGATAAAGCAAGAAACACCTTTAAAAAAGAGTTGGATTGGATTCGTAAACAACCTAAAGCGCGAGGTGTTAAACAAAAAGCACGTGTAGATTCTTTTCAAGATATCAAAAGTGTAGCACAACAAAAAATTGATGATAGCGAGGTAGAAATTCCAGTGAAAATGGAACGTTTAGGAACGAAAATTCTAGAACTTCATAAGATTCACAAAGCATGGCCGTCGAGAGTTATTTTAGATGGTTTCACCTATAATTTCAATCGTAAAGAGCGTTTAGGGATTGTAGGGAATAATGGGACAGGGAAATCTACGTTCTTAAACATGATTCAAGAATTGGAATCTGTCGATAAAGGGACTGTTTCGATTGGAGAGACTGTTGTTTTTGGTTACTACAATCAAGAGTTAATCAAGGTTGACGATGACAAAAAAGTAATTGATGTCATTCGTGATATCGCAGAATATATTCCTTTAGAAAAAGGGAAACAAATGACTGCTGCACAATTCTTGGAGAAATTTTTGTTCCCAAGAGACATGCACTACAACTTCGTGTATAAATTAAGTGGAGGAGAAAAACGTCGTTTGAAATTGATGACGGTGTTGATGAAGAATCCGAATTTCTTAATTCTGGATGAGCCGACCAACGACTTGGATATCTTTGTAATGAGTGTCTTGGAAGATTACCTGCGCACTTTTGAAGGTTGTCTGATTGTTGTTTCTCACGACCGTTATTTCATGGATAAAATGGTAGATCACATCTTTGTATTTGAAGGAGAAGGTAAAATCAAAGACATCGTTGGGAATTATACCGAATACCGTCAAATGTTACAGGATGGTATCAAACAAGACCGTCAGGACAAAGCGGATGCAGCGAAACAACAAAAGCAAGTAGCTTCGATAGCGCCTAAATCAGTTACTCAAACGTCACAACCAGAAAAGAAGAAATTATCGTTTAAAGAAAAACAAGAATTTGATTCCTTAGAAAAAGAATTAGAGGTTCTTGAAACAGAAAAAGAAAAATTCACCTTGATTTTATCGGACGGGACCAAAACGAACGACGAAATCATGGAGGCTGGTTCTAAGTTGGGAGAAATCGTTCAGGCGATAGAAACCAAGACAGAACGCTGGTTGGAGTTGGCGGAAGGGGTGTAGCGATTGTAGTTGTACAGTTTGTAATAGTTTGAATAAAAGCCTTTTAAATGGAATATAAAGTAATGGGAAGTAAAATTGGAATTATCGCACTTTTTGTGTTGACATTAGGTGTGTCATTTGGCCAAAGTCCGTCTACAAACGAAATATCTTTTTTCGTAAAAAGTAAACTATGTACTTATAATGTTCCAAATAATTGGATACTTGATTCGACTGGAACAAATGGAACAACTTTTTTTACATACTCAGAAGCATCTGACCCGAACGATAAATTCAGAGAGAATGTTAATTTGTTAGTGCAAGATTTAAGTCAGTATCCTGGGATGAATTTGGAAAAATACACGGAAATATCTGTGAATCAAATTAAGAGCATGATTACTGAAAGTAATATAGAAATTTCTAAAACCTATTTTTCGAAGCCAAGACCATATCAGCACGTAATTTATACCGGTAAACAGGGGATGTTTAAATTGAAATTTGAACAATATTACTTTATTTCAGATAATAAAGCATATGTTTTAACCTATACTTCAGAAGAAAAAAACTATCTTAAATATTTAGGATCAGCACAAATTATTTTAAACAGTTTTAGGATAAAATAAATTTGTAGACAGGTATTAAAAAGAAGGACATCCTATAGATGTTCTAGCTACAATTTTCTTTTTCTTTCTAAACCATTTTCTTTTAGGTTTTTCAGTTGCAACGACAGTGTCATTAGGTAGTTTATTCAGAATCACTTTTCCTTTTATTAAAACTTTGAGTGAATCTGATTGATTAATCACACTATCTTTTTTTTGGTGTGTGTCTTGCGCGTAAACTGGCTTGACGTTAAATCCAATAATGGATAATATTGTCAAAACACGAAACAATATTTTGTATTTAAATGAAAGTGTAGGTGTACTAACCTGTTCCTTAGAAAATATACCGCAGGAAATATCAGAATTTAAATTTATAATATCATTCACAGGTTTATTTCTAAAATCGATAATTGTTTTCGAACAACTTTTACAATAAAATCCATCAGCCGTTTTCATTTTGTTTAATGACATCGGACAAGGATTTTCGATATGTATTTGTTTGTCAACCATAAATTCTTATTTTGAATAACAATAATACGATTAAAGATGTAAATTATTATGCTTGGGTCTAAGAATATTTATTATTGATTATCAGATGATTTGATATTTTTCCTTAAATTAAATAAGAAAAGTATCAGAATGAGTGAGAAATTCAAAGGTTTGTACCGCAATGAAACCTTCAGAGCCCAATGGTGGGATTATCGATCGGAAGGTTCCTATCACATTACCATTTGCACAAAAAATCGGAATCATTTTTTTGGTGAAATCATCGATGAACAAATGTGTTTATCCGAAGTTGGAAAATTGGCAGATCAATTTTGGTCGGAAATCCCAAAACATTTTCCCCATATCCAATTGAATGAATTTGTGATTATGCCCAATCATATCCATGGGATATTAATCATCTGTGGGGATGTTGCAGTGCAACATCCCCCGACATTAAATGAACATTTTCATAATGAAAATATGGAATACCATGAATTACATTCCAATTATTTGGAATGGTTGGATGAAATAAATAATTGTTTTGTTGATGATATTTCCACAATCGACCAAGTCGATTATAGAATTGATGGAGATATTAGTAGTGGTCCAATGGATGTTGCAGTGCAACATCCCCACCAATTGTTAGAACCATTTTATAATCCATCGATAAAAAATTCCCCATCCTATTATTCATCAATTTCACCAAAACCGGGATCCATATCGGTGGTTATTCGTTCTTTTAAATCGGTGGTTACAAAACATGCACATCTGATTCATGCCGATTTTGAATGGCAAACTTTATTTCATGATCGAATTATTCGCAATTTGGATGAATTTATTCGTGTCAAATATTACATCCGAAATAATCCTAAAAATTGGGGCAAACCTCGAAAACAAAAAAAAATCAGAATAAAATTGTAGGTTTGTACAAAGATTTGACATGCTCTCTTTACTATTTCAAACCTCAATTTTCGAATGGATTGCATTTTTTTGTAGTGTGGCGTATGTTTCGTTGGCTGCATATCAAAAGAAAACCGCATGGATTTTTGCTTTTATTAGTTCGGCAATGTATGTCTATTTGTGTTTTGAAAGTCGTTTGTACCTCGATTCATTTTTACAGATGTTTTATGTATTAGCAGCGGTTTATGGTTGGATTACTTGGAGTCGAACGAAAGATGAAAATAAGTTACAAAGAAAACCATTGAAATTCCACTTGATTTCCATTGCTGTTATTGCTTTTTTATCCATTTTTTTAGGTTTTGTAATGCAACGATTTACTAATCAAGCGGCACCATTTGTCGATGCTCCAATCACTTTGTTTAGTCTGTTTGCAACCTATCTGGTCGCACAAAAGGTGGTGGAGAATTGGTGGTACTGGATAGTTATCGATAGTATCTGTATTCCTTTGTTTTATTCTAGGGGATTGTATGTAACGTCAATATTGTATGTGGTCTATACCATCATGGCAGTAGTTGCCCTGATTCAATGGAAACGTAATTATCGAGTAGCAGTATGTGTTTGAAAATTGCATTTACAGGTCCTGAATCCACCGGCAAGACCTCCCTTTCGATGTTGGTGTCTGAAACGTTTGACGGAGTATATATACCAGAATATTCGCGAAGTTTTTTAGAGAAATCAAATGGATTCTATGAAGAGCAAGATTTAGTTACAATAGCGCTAGGTCAATGTGAAGTATTGCAGAGTGTGCTAATATCTGGGAATCAATTACTTGTTTCCGATACAGATATGACTGTCATGAAGGTTTGGTCACAGTTTAAGTACGGTAGAGTGAGTCCAATGATAGAAAAATTATACAAAGAAGAATCCTTCGATCATTTATTTTTATGCGATACAGACATTCCTTGGGAAGAAGATCCATTACGTGAACATCCTGAAAGTAGAGATGAACTTTTTGCGCTGTATTTGGAAATGATACAAGCAAAAACAAAAAACTTTACGATTGTAAAAGGTTCATTAAAAGAACGTTTGATGCAAGTTCGACAAGTGATAGAAGAAAAAAAGTTCGCAAAGGATTAAATTCCGAAATAAAAACACCTACATTTGCATCGTCTCTAAGGGGTGCTGTAAAAAGCTGAGATTATACCCATTGACCTGATCAAGATAATGCTTGCGCAGGGAAGTGACCGAGTTAGTTCTATGTTCCATATTCACAAGAATTAGCCCCTTTTCTTGTTAAATTTATTTTTAACAATGAAAAAAATGTTTCTTAAATGTTGCTTTGCAATGCTCATGTTCGCTCCTTTGGGTCTGTATGCTCAGGCCAAAATCAAGGGAAAAGTTTTCACCAAGTCGGAAGACAAAATTACAAGTGCAACGGTTCTCGTTCATCCAGATGAAAAAAAGGTGGACGTAAATCCAGATGGTAGTTTTGTATTGGAAAATCTTACACCTGGAGAGAAAGAAATCATTGTTTCTGCTTTGAATTTCGATGATGAATCACAACGATTTTCGTGGAGTGCGAAAGACACAACTATACTTTATTTCGATGATGAATCACAACGATTTGTATGGAGTGCGAAAGACACAACTATACTTTTTCAACTTTCATTGAAATCGAAACAGTTGGAATATGCGACTATTAAGGTGACTCGTGCCGATGATAAATCTCCGACTTCATTCATTAACTTAGATAAAAAACAATTGCAGAAAAACAATTTTGGTCAGGATTTACCGATTTTGTTAGAAACGACGCCTTCTGCAGTATCGACTTCAGACGCTGGTACAGGAATTGGTTATACAGGTATTCGTTTGAGAGGCTCTGATCCTTCGCGGACAAATGTAACCATCAATGGAATTCCTGTAAATGATGCTGAATCGCATGATGTGTATTGGGTGAATATGCCAGATTTAACTTCTTCTACCGAGAATATTCAAATTCAGCGCGGTGTTGGTTCATCTACCAATGGAGCTGCTGCTTTTGGAGCAAGTATCAACATCAAAACGGATGATATCCGTCAAAAATCGTATATGAGTTTGGATAATTCTGGAGGTTCCTTTGGTACCATTCGAAATACTATTAAAGCAGGTACGGGATTGATTAATTCACGTTATTCATTAGATGTTCGTTTGTCTAATATCCTATCCGATGGCTATATTGATCGTGCAACATCTAATTTGAAATCCTATTATATTTCAGGTGCTTATGTAGGTAAAAAATCGATATTACGTGCTAATATTTTTTCAGGACATGAACAAACGTATCAGTCTTGGTATGGTACACCAGAGTCTAAGTTGTTTGGTGATGCTGCAGCACAAAATGCGTATGCGGACCGAAATTACTTAAGCGATGCAGAACGTGCTAATTTATTGAATTCAGGAAGAACGTATAATTATTACACCTATAAAAAACAGGAAGATAACTATACGCAATCGCATTATCAATTGTATTTAACGCACAATCTTTCTTCTAAAACTGTGTTTAATATCGCTGCACACTATACGACAGGAACTGGTTATTACGAAGAATATAAAACAGAAGATAATTTATCTAAGTATGGATTAGAAGATGTAAAAATAGGTACGGATACTATAAAATCAAGTGATCTCATTCGTCGACGTTGGTTGGAAAATCACTTTTATGGAACAGTTTACTCTATTGCTCACGATACAAAAAATGGTTTGAAATTAACTTTTGGAGGAGCTGCGAATGTCTATGAAGGTGGACATTTTGGAGAAGTTATTTGGGCTAAATATGCTTCTAATGGAAATTTAGGAGATCGTTATTATTCGGATTATGCGAATAAAGCAGAGGTAAATAACTATTTGAAAGCGAGTTATGACATCAAGAAGTTATCCATATTCGCAGATGCACAATATCGAGTGATTCAATACAAATATGTTGAAGAAGCCTCATCACAAATGCAAACCGCTAATTTTAGTTTTTTTAATCCTAAAGTTGGGGTTACCTATGCAATCAATCCTAAAAATAAAGTATATGCTTCATGGAGTGTAGGGCGTAGAGAGCCGGTACGTAAAGATTTTGTAGAATCTACAGTTAGTTCTAGGCCTTCTTTTGAGCAATTGTTTGATTATGAGTTTGGGTACAAATTCAAAAACAATCGTTTCTTCACAGCTGTGAATGGTTATTTTATGGATTATAACAACCAATTGGTATTGACCGGACAAATTAATGATGTAGGTAGTTATACACGCGTGAATGTGAAGAATAGTTACCGTGCGGGTGTTGAGATAGAAGCTGGAATTAAGGTGTTTAGTAAATTGAATGTATTAGGGAATTTGACATTAAGTCAGAATAAGATCGCTTCATTTACAGAATATTTAGATGCATATGATGCTTCTTATAATTATTCACAAACTGCAATTGAACATAAAAATACGGACATTGCCTTTTCGCCAAATGCGATTGCTGCTTTGATTTTTATCTATGAGCCAGTTAAGAATTTAGAAGTAACGTTCACAACCAAGCATGTTGGTAAACAATACTTAGATAATACTTCGAGTAATGATCGTAAAATCAATGCTTATACATTCTCAAATATTGGTGTAAATTATTCATTTGTGAAATTTGGAATGTCTGAAATCAAAGTTGGAGTGTTGGTAAATAACATTTTTGATAAACAGTATGTCAACAATGGATATACTTGGGGGTATGCTTCATCTGGTGTACGTCAAGATGAGAATTTCTACTATCCTCAAGCAGGTAGAAACTTTTTGGTTCGTTTGAGTTTGAATATCTAATAGTATAAAACGAAAAGTTCAGAGGGGGAGTTTATCTCCCCTTTTTTTGTGTGTAAAAGTTTTGTGTTTTCTTTCCAATAATTATTCCCAAACAACCTCCACTTATTAATGCAATAACTAAGAAAGTAAAGTAGGTAATTACTGCTAGTGTTGAATTTAATGTTTTTGAATTGTTTATTAATAGGTTCATTAAAAATGACACGCTAATTATGGATACAAAAGATCCAATATTAAATGCAATTAGATTAAATACATTCAATTTCCATTTAGGATGAATCATTAAAACTAATGCTCCAAATGCGGATGAAATTATTAATTCAAAAATAAATCCGAAAATAGCCATGTATTTTTTGAGTTTTTATAGAATAAATATACAGATTTCTTATCTTTAATATATGCTTCACAAAACAATTACTTACCTCATTGCATTGATTTGGTTTACCAATGGATTCATTTGTAAGGTAATTGGGTTGGTTCCTCGACATCAAGCAATTGTAGCTCAAATTTTAGGGGCAGAACATGCGTATTTGTTTACAAAATTGATCGGTGTTTCAGAGGTTTTGATGTCATTTTGGATTGTGTCTAAATGTTATCGTAAACTGAATGCAATTGTTCAATGTGTTATCATTGCTGTAATGAATACGCTAGAATTTACCCTCGTTCCTGATTTACTTCTTTGGGGAAAATGGAATAGTTTTTTTGCACTACTTCTTATTGGATTTATTGTTTGGAATGAGCGTTATTATCAACAGTTAGAGTCATGAGTAGACTGAAAAATCACCCTTTTGCAGTGGAAGCATTTTTTGAGAAATCGACAGTGTTGACCTATGCTTTTCCGAAAGAAGCTTTAGAACATTTATTGCCACCTTCTTTATCCTTGGATTTATTTCAAGATAAATGGGCGTTTGTAGCTATTGCGTTGGTTCAAACAACAGGTTTACGTCCCAAGGGATTTCCTGCGTTTATGGGGAATGATTTTTATTTAATTGGATATCGTATTTTTGTTCAATATACAGACAGTCGCGGGAAACGTTTGAGGGGGTTATATATTCTCAAATCGGAAACAGATAGTAAGAAGATGGAAATCATGGGGAATATCTTCACGCATTATAATTACACCACGACCGACATACAAGATCTAACGCTAGAGGATGGCTCTCGGAAAATTTCTTCGATACAATCAAAATTTACTATTGTGATAAATGCAGGACAGGATGAAGTTGCGCTGCCGCCGAATTCTCCCTTTCAGGATTGGAAAGAAGCTAGACGTTTTGCAGGACCTTTGCCCTTCACCTTTACCGTTGATGAAGCAAAAAAAGAAACCTTGATTATTGAAGGTGTCCGTGAAAAATGGGTGCCAAAAGCCATAGAAGTAAGTGATGTAAAGGTTGATTTTATAGAAAATCTTACAGATATGAAAGGGGTTTTAGCCAATGCATTTGAAATTTCGAACATTCCATATTATTGGAAAAAAGGACGTGTGGACGCATGGAAATAATACGAAAACCATTACAAGGAATACGAAATATCGTATATTTTAATTGGCACTTTTACGTGTTGTTTGGAATGTTTTTTTTACTTGGAATAGTATTGCTATTGTATATTGACTCCGTTTTTCTTCAAGTCGGAATAGTAGTCGCTCTCATCTTCGGGACTTATAGTTTACTTGCCTCTCTAATCGTTTCGATGTATGTTTATGATTTTACTGATGTGTATCAACAATTACCTTGGATTTTAGAGGATAAATCTTCGTTACGTATTCTGAATATACATGCAGGTTTTGACGAAACTTCAACGGTAATTCAAATGAAACGACCGAATTCTGAATTAACCATTTGTGATTTTTATCAACCCACAAAACATACAGAAATTTCCATTGAGCGCGCGCGAAAAAAATACCCGCAACCAAATACTTTAGTTATCCAAACTACTTTACTTCCTTTTGAAAATCAATCGATCGATGAGGTGTTTCTGATTTTTGCAGCACATGAAATTCGAGATAATACCGAACGTGAAGTGTTTTTTAAAGAGGTTTACCGCGTATTAGTTCCAGGTGGTACTGCCTATATCACCGAACATGTGCGTGGTTTAGCAAATAGTCTCGCATATACCGTTGGAGTATTTCATTTTTTCACAGAGAAAACTTGGCTTTCCAATATTAAACATTCAGGGTTCAATCTAGAAGAAAAACTGCCTTATACGCCGTTTATTACAACTTATAAATTACATAAAGATGGAACTACACCTTAAGATAGTTGGGTTATTATTAATGTTATTGGCATTTGTACATGTTATTTTCCCTCGTTATTTTGAATGGAAAGAGGAGTTGAAGTCCCTCTCATTGATTAATCGCGAGATGACCTATGTACATACTTTTTTCATCGCTTTAATAGTTTTGATGTTTGGAGTATTGTCGTTCTTTTATTCATTTGAATTAGTTCATACCCCTTTTGGAAAGGTTATTTCACTAGGAATGGGAATTTTTTGGTTCTTTCGATTGATTACTCAATTTTTTGGATATTCTGCTGAAAACTGGAAAGGTAAACGCTTTGAAACGCTCGTTCATGTTGTTTTTACGTTGTTATGGGGGTATATGACAAGTGTTTATTGCTTGATTTATTTAATCCGTTCATAAAACCCCTTACGATACGTCTCAGAAATTGGAATCAATTCTTTACCAATCATAATTCTATCGCGTTCGATCCCTTCAATAAAATCTAAATTGACCATATACGATTTGTGAACACGAAGCACCGATGTATCTTTCAATTCTTCTTCCAACTCTTTGAACGTTTGCAAGGTCATGATTTTCTTTTGCGTACTATGTATACGACGGTAATCACCCATCCCTTCAATGAATTTCAAATCTGAAATAGCGACTTTCTCCAAACGGTATTCCGTTTTTATAAATAAATTGGTTGGAACTATGTGTTGTTGTTTATGTGAAAGTGATTGTTCTACCCGTTCCATCGCCGTGTAAAATCGGTCGAAGGCAAAAGGTTTTAATAAGTAATCGGTTACATTCAATTCAAATCCTTTGAGTGCAAATTCAGGGTAGGCTGTGGTGAACACGATTGCACAATCTTTTGCTAGTTGTTCCGCAAGTTGAATCCCTGTAACTTCCCCTGTATTTATATCTAACAATAATAGATCAACGCTGTGTTGTTTTAAGTATAACAAAGCATCAATTCCATTGTCAAAATGCGCTTCGAGCGATAGAAAAGTAACCTTGGCAACGTACTGCAACATGCGTTCCATTGCCAAAGGTTCATCTTCTACGATTATACAACTAATTTGCTTCATACGGTATTGTCAGTGCGACACAAAAATAACCATTCTCTTCCTGGATATCGAGTGTGTAATTTTCTTTATAGATCAAATCCAAGCGTTTTTTCAGTAACTCATTTCCAAGTCCATTGGAGTTTGTGAACGGTTCGTTCGTTTGCGTAATTCGATTTTTACATACAAAAGAAAGTTTCTTTTCATGGTAGGTGAATGCAATTTGTACCGCATTTCCTTCTTTGTAGGTCGATGAATATTTGAAGGCGTTTTCGATGAAAGGAATAAATACCAAGGATGCCACTTGACCATGCGTGTTTTCTAGTTCATTGGTAAGTTTTACGTAATCGGAATTAGCGGCGCGCAATTGATGTAGAGCTACATATTTCTCAATAAAATGAAGTTCGGTATCAAATGGCATGTATTCCGCTTTTGCATCAAATAACATATAACGTAAAATATCGGATAGTTTGTTCAAATAATTAGATGCTTTTTCTTGGTCTTTGTGGATGAGAATGTCAATATTATTTAACGAATTAAACAAAAAATGAGGGTTTAGCTGTGCAGTAACTAATGCTAATTCTATTTGGTGATTTTGTTCGGTTAATTGCTCTTTTTCTTTACGTAGGTTGAACCAATCGAAAAAGGCACGCATGAAAAGACCTAGGATTCCGTGGATGAGAGCTACACTACTTGTAATTGAAATGTAAAATAGTATTAGTTTTGTCTCAAATGAATGATTTATATTGAATTTATAAACATTTGTAAATCTGAATATTATTGTAGAAAGGATGCCAATTAAAATACAATATCCTATGCTAAGTAATACTATTTTATACCATATCATTGATTTTTTTATTTTATAGAATACTAAATAGTGAAAAATATAATACCCTATTAGTGAAGGTATAACATTTGCTACCCAAAAGAGTTGAAATATCCTTCCGCTTGCTTTTTGAGTTTCAGGAGTACTTCCTGTACTTGATAAGATTAAGAAGAATAGTGCTGTGAATAAAAAGTAAATAGTCCAATAACTAAAATGGACTCCAAAAATTGCAATACGTTTCATAGTTTATAGTTTTAAAGTTTATGAAGCAAAACTCGATAAACTCCTACAAAGTAAAAACTTAAATAGGTATAGTGGGGGACTTTCTCTGTGAAATAGGAAATTGTATCGGTGAAATGTGTGACGGTCCTTCGAGAGCCTCAGGAACCGTCCTTTGATAACCTCGGAACAGTTCTTTGAGAATCTCAGGAACTGACTTAAATTTATTTGAGACGAAGTCGAAATCTTAATGAACCTAACCCCATCTTTATCCATCTCGTCCTTAATTTCTCAATTTCTAAATGGTTCAAATCCTAAATCTGCTAATTTCACCCTGAGTAAGTCGAAGGGCCGTCAATCAATTAATTCAAAACGTTTCCTAACCACCCCGTCCACTTCAACCTCCTCCTTAAACATCCCTTTTGGTCGTACCCACAAAGAATCTTTTCCTTTTCCTTCGATGTCGTAAAGTGCTTTGTAAACTACCAATTTTTCTAAAGTCTCACTGTTTGTAGCAACTCCAATTACTTCATATTCCTTCCCTTTGTAATGACGGTATTTCCCTAATTTCATGCGATGTGTTTGTTTAATTCTTAAACCTTCCCTCAATTTCAGGGAATTGTTTCCAAGTTGTTTTTGTCTTGATTTAAAAGTATGAAATAGAACAATATAAATCAATTTAAAATTGTTTTTTTTATTCTTTTTGTTTTATAAATTCCGAAATTGCTTAAGGTTTTTTCCGAAATCACATAAGTTTTTACGCGTAATATATTGGTCAAAACTTAAATTCTGAAGTTATACATACAATTATTTTCGTCACGCTTCACACGTCACACGTCACTCATTTTCCTTAACTTAGCGTCCACTTACTTTAAGTAACAAATTATGGATCCAATTACACCTTACAAACCAGTAAATAAAGTTAGAATTGTAACCGCTGCTTCTCTATTTGACGGACACGATGCTGCTATAAATATCATGCGACGAATCATCCAGACTACCGGATGTGAAGTAATCCATTTAGGGCATGACCGCAGTGTGGAAGAAGTGGTAGATTGCGCGATTCAAGAAGATGCGCAAGCGATTGCAATGACTTCCTACCAAGGAGGGCATAACGAGTACTTGAAATACATGTACGATTTACTGCATGAAAAAGGTGCGCCACACATCAAGATTTTTGCAGGTGGTGGAGGAACTATTTTACCTTCTGAAATTGAAGAATTACAAGGGTATGGAATTACACGTATCTATCATCCGGATGATGGAAGATCAATGGGATTGCAAGGAATGATCAATGACTTAGTGCAAAAAAGTGATTTTCCATTGGGAAACAAAACAGATTTGGATTTAAGTAAATTGGAGCAAAAACACGTTCCAACGATTGCAAGTGTCATTTCTGCAGCAGAAAATTATCCAGAAGAATCGAAAGGAATGTTAGATGCGGTTCATAAATTGGCTGAAAACTCGAAGGTTCCTGTACTAGGAATTACCGGAACAGGGGGTGCTGGTAAATCTTCGTTAGTAGATGAGTTGGTGCGACGTTTTGTGTTGGATTTCCCAGAAAAAACGATTGCAGTAGTATCTGTGGATCCATCGAAACGTAAGACGGGTGGTGCGTTATTGGGTGATCGTATTCGTATGAATGCGATTAAAAACAAACGTGTGTATATGCGTTCGTTGGCGACTCGTCAATCCAATTTAGCGTTATCGAAACACGTTGCAGAAGCGATTTTAGTATTAAAAGCAGCAAAATACGATTTGATCATTTTAGAAACTTCTGGAATTGGTCAATCGGATACAGAAATATTAGACCACTCTGATGTTTCTTTGTACGTGATGACACCTGAATATGGTGCTGCGACACAATTAGAAAAGATTGATATGTTGGACTTTGCCGATGTAATTGCATTGAATAAGTTTGACAAACGAGGTGCCTTGGATGCCTTACGCGATGTGCGTAAACAATACCAACGTAACCATAATTTATGGGATAAAAACACAGATGATATGCCTGTTTACGGCACCATCGCATCGCAGTTTAACGACCCAGGAATGAATACTTTATATTCGGTAATCATTCAAACAATGAATGAGAAAACATCCGCATCACTTACATCTTCATTCCAAGTGACGGATGAAATGTCGGAGAAAATATTTGTGATTCCACCGGATCGGACTCGTTATTTGTCAGAAATTTCGGAGAATAATCGTGGCTACGATAAATGGGTAGATCAACAAGTCGAAGTAGCCAATAAATTGTTTGGACTTCAAAAATCGATTGAAACGGTAAGTAAATTATCCATCGACGATAAAGACAGAATTGTTAAAGGATTACAAGAATCGTTTGAACTAGAAAAATTAAATATCGATCCTAAGAATTTATTAATTCTAGAAAATTGGGAGGCGAAAAAGGCATTATACAAAGATCCTATTTTTAGATTCAAAGTACGTGATAAAGAATTGACTTTGGAAACGCATACGACTTCTTTATCGGGTTCTCAGATTCCTAAAATCGCTTTACCAAAGTACACTTCTTGGGGAGATATTTTACGTTGGAATTTACAAGAAAATGTTCCGGGAGAATTTCCTTATACCGCAGGATTATTCCCATTCAAACGCGAAGGAGAAGATCCAACGCGTATGTTCGCAGGAGAAGGTGGACCAGAACGTACTAATAAACGTTTCCACTATGTGAGTTTAGGAATGCCAGCAAAACGTTTATCTACAGCGTTTGACTCCGTGACTTTATACGGTAACGACCCAGATTTACGACCTGATATTTATGGTAAAATTGGTAACTCAGGAGTGTCTGTATGTTGTTTGGATGACGCGAAGAAATTATATTCAGGTTTTGACTTGAGCGATCCAAAAACATCGGTTTCGATGACAATTAATGGTCCTGCGCCAATCTTGTTAGGATTCTTTATGAATGCTGCAATCGACCAAAACTGTGAGAAGTACATCCATGCAAATGGATTAGCAGAGGAGGTAAATGCGAAAATTGAAGCGATTTATAGAGCGAAAAATACGGAGCGTCCTCGTTACCAAGGGGAATTACCAGAAGGAAATGATGGATTAGGTCTTTTCTTATTGGGAGTTACTGGTGATCAAGTATTGCCTGCAGATGTTTACGCGAAAATCAAAGCAGATACCTTAGCGCAAGTACGTGGTACGGTTCAAGCAGATATATTAAAAGAAGATCAAGCACAAAACACATGTATTTTCTCTACAGAATTCGCATTACGTTTGATGGGGGATGTACAAGCATATTTCATTGATCAAAAAGTACGTAATTTCTATTCGGTATCGATTTCTGGTTACCACATTGCAGAAGCGGGAGCAAACCCAATTTCGCAGTTGGCATTTACTTTGGCAAATGGATTCACTTTTGTAGAGTATTACTTAAGTAGAGGAATGGATATCAATGATTTCGGACCAAACTTATCGTTCTTCTTCTCCAATGGTATCGATCCAGAATATGCGGTGATCGGTCGTGTTTCACGTAGAATTTGGGCGAAAGCAATGGCGAAAAAATACGGAGCGAATCCTAGAGCGCAGATGTTGAAATACCACATCCAAACTTCTGGTCGCTCGTTACATGCACAAGAAATTGATTTCAATGATATCCGTACAACGCTTCAAGCCTTGTATGCGATTTACGATAACTGTAATTCCTTACATACGAATGCGTATGACGAAGCGATTACAACACCAACGGAAGAGTCTGTACGTCGTGCGATGGCGATTCAGTTAATTATCAATCGTGAATTAGGTTTAGCGAAAAACGAAAATCCATTACAAGGAAGTTTCATCATTGAAGAATTGACGGAGTTAGTCGAAGAGGCAGTATTGGCAGAGTTTGATCGTATTACGGAACGTGGAGGTGTGTTAGGAGCTATGGAAACAATGTATCAACGTTCAAAAATTCAGGAAGAATCCTTGTATTATGAAACCTTGAAACATACAGGAGAATATCCGATTATCGGGGTAAATACCTTCTTGAGTTCTAAAGGTTCGCCAACGATTATTCCAAGTGAAGTAATTCGTGCGACAGAAGAAGAGAAGCAATATCAAATTTCGATGTTGGAAGCTTTACACGATTTCAAAAAAGACGACACAGCAAAAACGATTCGCGATGTGCAGTTAGCTGCAATCCATAATAAAAATGTTTTTGAAACTTTGATGGAAGCTTGTAAACATTCCTCTCTAGGTCAGATAACAAATGCCTTGTTTGAAGTTGGGGGTCAGTATAGACGAAATATGTAATTAATGTTTGTTAAACAACTATTCAAAAACAAACCATTTTTAGGTTATCTACTAATCGTAGTTTCCTTTTCTATGTTGTTTATTTTTGTTGAGTTAAATAATGAGAAGTTGTTTACCAATGATTTCTTGGTGTATTTCGGAGCGACGAATGATTTTTTTAAGGGGAATAATCCATACTTACATAACTATGGGTTAGACACAGGATATTTCAAATATGCCCCAACTACCTTATTGTTTTTTGCTCCATTTGTACTTCTGCCTTTCGGTATCATGCAGTTATTGCATTTACTTGTTTTGGTTGTTTTATTAGCATTTGCTTTACCTATGTGGAAACGTATGTTGGAGCTGAGTTTAGGCAGTATTAAAAAACAATTTTTATTTCTGTTTGTAGCTTTTTTGGTGATAGTCATTCATGTCACAAGGGAGTTACATCTTGGGAATGTAAATCTTATCTTGTTGTTTTTATTCGTTCTAGGTTCCTATTTTATTTCCAAAACTAATTTAGTGTTATCTTCCCTATTTTGGGCAGTAATGATTGTTTTAAAACCAATCATGATACTTATTTGTATTCCGATGTTGTTTTTGGGTAAATGGAAGCAAATCTTGTATTTAATTGCATTTGGATCTTTAAGTTTTTTACTTCCGCTTGTCGTATTTGGGTGGACCAAAAACTTACATCTTTGGCTTGGTTGGTTCAGTGCTCTGTCTGCACATGGAGAATATTTAACGAGTCCACAGTCTTTACAATACTTAGTTCATACCTATTTCGGTTTTAAACCATCGTGGTTTTATTCGTTTGTTGGTTTAGGGTTGTTAATCAGTTTTTTATTCATTAAAATGAAAGGAAAAGAGGTTACCAACATGAATTATTTGTTTTTTCTAGCTTTATTTATGGCATTTACGCCAAACTTTTTTGTGACGGATAGCCAACATTTCTTACTTTCTATTCCATTGGTAATGTTTATACTTTATCGCGCTTTTCAATCCCGTTCCTGGAAATATTGGTTCCTATTTTCGCTTGGTATGCTATTGTTTTCCTTTGATTCGTCGGATTTATGGGGGAAAGATTTATCCCGTTGGTTTACACAAATTGGGATATTAGGTCTTGGAAATTTAGTTTTTATCGTCTCTTCTCTGTATGTTTGGAGTCAACTTCAATCAGAGAATGTTACACCACATCATATATAAGCACGAAAATACGAATGCGCCTTGGGTCGTTTTTATCCATGGAGCTGGGGGAAGTTCAACTATTTGGTTTAAACAAATCAATGCTTACCGTAAAGAATTTAATTTATTGTTAATTGATTTACGTGGTCATGGTCGTACAAAAGTGGATGAAGAAGTCAATAAAAAGTTAATATATTCATTTCCATCGATTGCACAAGAAGTGTATGATGTATTAGATTTTAATAAAATCGATAATGCTCATTTTATTGGGGTTTCGTTAGGGACAATTTTGATTCGACAATTGGTGGAATTAGATCCTTCGCGAATTCATTCCATGATCATGTCTGGAGCGATTATCAGTCTTACTAATTTCTCCCGTTTTTTAATTGTCGTAGGTAATATACTCAAAAAACTGGTTCCTTTCATGTTTTTGTATACGTTGTTTGCTGTGATAATTCTGCCGAGAAGAAGCCATGCAAAATCACGCGCTGTGTTTATTCATGAAGCAAAAAAGATGAAAAAATCCGAGTTTATTCGCTGGTTTGGTATTACCCGTTATTTGGATACATTATTGAAGCGTTTTCAAAAAGAACCGCATGGATTACCAATTTTATTTATCTCTGGACGAGAGGATCACATGTTTATCGAAGATGTGAAGAAAATGGCAAAACTAGAACCTCATGGAACAATGGCGGTGGTAGAAAATTGTGGTCACATCGTAAATATCGAACAGGCAGAAGAATTTAATCGCGTGACCTTGGATTGGTTGCGGGGGAAACAGTTGATAGTATCAAATGATACTATCATTGGTAATTAAAATCAGTCCGAAATTTTCCAATACTGAATTAACAAAAACTTCACATCCTAGCTACGTTCGAACAATGTGGGGTATTTACTTTTACTAAATAGGTATCAATATATCGAAATGGGGGAAGTGAAAAAGGAAAACTACGTTTGGTGGAAACACGGTGTCGTTTATCATTTATACGTACGTAGTTTTAAGGATAGCAATAACGATGGAATCGGCGACTTACGAGGGATTATTCAACGTTTAGATTATTTGGTTCAATTAGGAATTAAAGCAATTTGGCTTTCTCCCATCTATACATCTCCCATGAAAGATTATGGATACGACATTGTCAACTATCGGGCAATTGACCCTTCGTATGGTACCATGGAAGACTTCAAAGAACTTTTAGCGCTAGCACATTCAAAGGATATCAAAATTGTAATGGATATGGTGATGAATCATACTTCCAATGAACATCCATGGTTTGTGGAATCAAGTGCATCCCTAGATAATCCCAAACGAGATTGGTATATCTGGAAAAACAAGCGTAATGGGAAAGTACCTACCAATTGGCGTTCTGCTTTTGGTGGTAGTGCTTGGGAGTGGGATGATGCTACCCAACAATACTATCTCCATAGTTTTTTGAAAGACCAGCCAGATTTAAATTGGCGAAATAAAGACTTACACAACGCGTTTTTTGAGGAGATTCGTTTTTGGTTAGATCTCGGCGTAGATGGATTCCGCTTGGATGTGATTAACTACATCGTGAAAGATGAAAAATTCAGGGATAATCCATTTATCAAATGGGGGAGGCCAACCAAGGATCGCTTATATAGTAGAAATAGAGGTTCTTCAATTAAAATTGTTCGAAAATTAAGGCAATTATTGGACACCTACGAAGATAAAATGTTGGTAGGTGAAATTTATACGCCACCTCCAGGAAATAATGCGACGGTTATTAATTACCTCGGAGAAGGGGATAACGCACTGCACTTGGCTTTTGATTTTTCGTTGATTTTCCGTTTTTGGAACGCGAAGAAATATTACAAATGCATCGAAAAGTGGGAAAAAAATTTACCCGAAAAAGCTTGGCCAAGTTATGTCTTGAGTAACCATGATTTATTACGTAGTTATAACCGACTAGGTATTGGAAGGAATAAATTAGAAAAAGCACACATTGCAAGTATATTACTGCTTACACTTCGAGGAACACCTTTCGTCTATTATGGGGAAGAAATTGGGATGCAAAATCAGAAAATTCGCAGAAAATACATTAAAGATCCCTTAGGGAAAAAATATTGGCCGTTTTTTAGTGGGAGAGACAAATCGCGTACCCCTATGCAATGGTCCGGAGAAATTTTTGGTGGCTTTTCAAGTGTCAAACCGTGGTTACCAATTAACCGTAATTTCTATCGCGTCAATGTGGAAGTACAAGATAATCAATCGGATTCTTTGTTAACACATTATCGAACATTAATTAATCTTAGAAATACTTTTAAGGCACTTTCGCATGGAAACTTAACATTCTTACAACAAGGAGAACAAGGAGTATTGGGATACATACGAGTATATGAAGATCAGGAGGTTTATATATTACTCAATTTCAACAATGCTAAACGTACGATTTCCATTCCTAGTGATGAGACTTGGCAGGTACTTTATTCCACGCATACCCATAATGAAAAAACATGTCAAGATTTTATCGATTTAGGGAAATATGAAGGCTTAATATTGCTAAAAATGGAATAGCGACTTTTACAACTTCTTATTCTCAATCATTAATTGATAAGCAGGTATAACGCGAATTGATTTCCCCTCTTTTTCTAGCTCTTCTTCTTGATCCATGGTAATGATTACTCCTTTGCTTAGATTGAAATAATCCATTGCTGCTATTAAACCGCTGATTTCTCTTTTACGGGTGTCTGAATTGCTAAGGTCGTAACAAACTTGTATTGCTTGAATAGGTTGGTCGCGATCGAAAACAATAAAATCACATTCTGTTTTTTGATTATAGTAAAAGAGTGAATCTCCATATAGTTTACGTAACCAAACAAAAACTAAATTTTCAAGTAGTCTTCCATGATTATCGGAGAATTGATAACTTATAACACTTAATAATCCGTTGTCGATGGAATAGATTTTTTTATCCCCCATCTCTCGATTTACTACGGAATAGTCAAATTTATATAAGCGTATTCCTAAATAAACTGCTTCTATGTATTCTAATATTTCGTAAAGCGTGTCTTTGCTAACTTTGACTCCTTGAGACTTTAATTCGTTATATATTTTGTTTAGTGAAAATGGCGTACTTATATTACCCATCAGTTTTTGGATGAAGTATTTTAAGGCAAATATACGTGTCACACCATAACGCTCCACGATGTCTCTAAATAACAAAACTTGATAATAATCTGCGAGTATCTGATTTCGTTGTGATTCTGTTCTTGAAATACACTCTGGAAAACCTCCTTGTTTTAAAAAATGGTTGAATTCGTGAATCATCAATGCTTTTTGACGATCTCCTTTGTAATTTTTATCTATTTTTTTAAACGTTAAATATTCTGAAAAATCGAGTGGAAATAGTTCGTAAAGCAATGTTCTTCCTCGTAAAGAGGTTGCTATCTCACTACCTAATTGTTTAGAGTTTGAACCGGATATAAATATGTTTTGCGTTTCATTGTCGTAAATTCTTCGTACAAATTTATCCCAATTGTCGATGTTTTGTATTTCATCAAAAAAGAAATAACATTCTTCCATGTTGTGATTTGGGTAGAGTTCACGATAGGCTTGCATGATTAGGTCTAATTCCTCTGTCTGTAGCATTAAGCGTTCATCGTCAAAGCTAAAAAATAATGTTTTATTGAGCGGAACATTGTTTTTCAAGATCAAATTTCTCGTTTGTTTTAACAAAGATGTTTTTCCACATCTTCGGACACCGCTTACAACGATGATTTTCTCCGTGTCGATTGGTAATTCTAAATCGCGAGGAGTTAGTCTATCTAATTTTGTAGAATTGTGTTGTTGTAGTATGATCTCTTTTATGGATTGTTTGCGACTCATTTTATTCTCTATTTTTCACTATAAAGGTATCTTTTATATTTTAAATTTAAACTAAATTTCAAGTTAATTTTTACTTTTTAATCATTTTTTAAAGTTTAATTATTTAATTATTTTCCTTTTTTTAAGGATAATATTTTAATTTTTATACTTTTATTTTTGAATTTTAAACCTGTAATTCACCTTTAATGTCATCCATTTCTTGAATCTGTTACCAATAATCTTCAATTTGACAATTTTATCCTGAGCTGCCCCCATTGAGCTTGTCGAAATGTGTCGAAGGGCTGTAATCTGCCAATCAAAATAATTCATAACGCATAATTCATTATTTGTTTTTTCCTTCCTATTTTTACGCTTAATTACATTTTTTGTCTCCCGAAAGCTTTCGGGACGTCACTCTTAACTCGTCACTCACTTATGGTTCCAAATCCTAAAAACATCCAAATCGCCGATTACAACTACAACCTTCCTGACGAACGTATCGCAAAATATCCATTGTTGGAGCGCGATTTATCCAAATTACTCGTATACAAAGCCGGAGAAATAGAAGAAAGTACGTATCGTAATCTACCTTCGTATTTACCGAATGATTCCTTATTAATCTTCAATAACACCAAGGTAGTCGAAGCGCGCATGTTGTTTCACACCTTCACAGGCGCGGTAATAGAATTATTTTATTTAGAAGCTGTTTCTGAAGCGATTGACTCTGCAATGGCGATGGGGTGTACCGGAACGATTGCAATCAAATGTTATGTAGGGAATGCCAAACGTTGGAAGCACGGACCGTTGAAACGTGAAGTGACTTGGAACGGACAAACCATCGAAGTGACTGTTTCTGAGAAAGAGCGTGTAGCGGATTATTACCATGTGACCTTGTCATGGACACCGGCAGAAGTTGTTTTTGCGGAGGTACTACATGCCTTTGGAAGTATTCCATTGCCACCATATCTGAAACGCGAAACGGAAGCAAGTGATTTAGAACGTTACCAAACCGTTTTTGCGAAAGAATTAGGTTCCGTAGCTGCACCAACCGCTGGACTTCATTTCACCGAAAATATCGTAGAAGAACTCGCACAAAAAGGAATAGATACAACGCAGGTCACTTTGCATGTAGGTGCAGGAACATTCAAACCTGTGAAAAGTGAATCGATTGGAGAGCACGAAATGCATGGTGAATACTTGGATGTTTCCATAGACACCATACAAAAGTTAATAATATCACTAGACAATAAAAAGTTAGTTGCAGTAGGTACAACATCTATGCGAACAATCGAAAGTTTGTATTGGATTGGCAGAAAAGTCTATTTTCAACCAGAACTTACACAAAATCAATTGATAGTAGAACAATGGGAGCCATATGACACTACTGAATTGTGTACCACCAAAGAAGCCTTAGAAGCCTTATTAACTTGGTTAGAACGCCATAAACTTTCTTCTATTTTATCCAAAACACAAATCATCATTGCACCAGGGTACACCTTTCGTATCATCCATGGACTCATCACCAATTTTCACCAACCTGAAAGTACCTTATTGTTGTTGATTTCAGCCTTGATTGGCGAAGATTGGAAAAAAGTGTACGATTATGCCTTGGAAAATGACTTCCGTTTTTTGAGTTACGGTGATGGAAGTTTATTGTGGGGGAGGTGATAAAACTATTGTCATTACACATTCTTTTTTGTAAATTTGAGTACCATTAATTTAATTTCTGAGTCATGCGTATTACATTAGATATACAAGATGGGAAAGCATTAGCTTTTTTAAACTTTATTCAAAGTCTAGATTTTGTTACGATAAAGTCAGAAGAATCCGCAAACGAAAAAGAGTTTGTGCTTTCGGATGAACAATTAAATTTATTGGAAGAAAGACGCAACGATCGTATGCAAGGAAAGAGTCAAACATATTCCTGGGATGAGGTTGTTTCATCACTAAAAAACCGTGTTAAATAAGTAAAATTCAAGAATGAAGAAGGAGCTCAGGATTAAGTGGATTACTAATTGTTTAAATGCAATCATTTATTTCTAACTTAAAAAAACCAACTTCTAAATTAATTTCATACTTCCCGTGATATAGTTTTTCTTCTTTGATTTTAATTTCCCAATTACCTTCAAATTCATTGGACTGAGTATTTAAATAACCATCATAAATTACATCATGTCCTTTCTTGTATGGATCAAATACTATTTCGGTTTCGTCTTCTGATAAATAATATGAAAATGGATATGATTTTACAAATGAAATGTGATCTCCGTCAATAAATCCTTTTATATAGACTTTTTCATTTGTGACATCAGTAAATTCTTCTTCTGAAATAGATCCTTCAAAACTGCCATTTATCATCACTATTTTTCCTTCAAACAAAAAACTATCTATAAAGTCATTTGAATAACTAAATGCTCCATTTATTTTCTTTTCTATTTGTTCGTCCTTTTTCAAATCAATAATTTTTTCCTCTAGCTGAAATATTATCCCTGCACCATTTTCAAATTTTACCCTGAGCTTGTCGAAGGGCAACAAATCTTCAAATTTTCAAATTTTCAAATCGACCCAATCTCCTTCATATACATCTCCTCATCAAATTCCTTCTCACTTTTTGCAATCACCAAGGTCGCGACACCGTTTCCAATGATGTTTGTAATCGCACGTGATTCGCTCAAGAATTTATCAACACCTAATAAAAAGGCTAAACCTTCCACAGGGATTTTATGTAAAGAAGCTAGGGTAGATGCTAGTACAACAAATCCACTACCTGTTACTCCTGCCGCACCCTTCGAGGTCAACATTAAAATACCGATGATGAGTAGTATTTCTTTGATACTTAGATCAACACCATATAATTGTGCGATGAAAATAACCGACATCGATAAATAGATAGAAGTACCATCTAGATTGAAGGAATATCCTGTCGGAACAACTAAACCAACCACCGATTTTTTACAACCAAGTTTTTCGAGCTTTAACATCAAGTTTGGTAAAGCTGTTTCGGAAGAGGAGGTTCCTAGCACGATTAATAGCTCTTCTTTGATGTAGCGTAAGAATTTAAAAATACTCAGTTTGTAATAACGCATGATAGAACCTAATCCCAATATCACGAAAAGTATCATGGCCAAATAAACACTTCCTACCAGTTTTCCTAGAGGAATCAGTGTGTGTAGTCCAAATTTACCTACCGCATAAGCCATTCCTCCAAAAGCACCTAGAGGAGCTAAATACATGACGTATTTTAAACACAGGAAAACAAATTTTGAAACGCGTTCGAGTTTGTGAACAATTATCTGTCTTTGTTTTAAACTATTTAGTGTTATTCCTCCAATTATAGAAACAAGCAAAACCTGTATCGTAAAATTGTTTTGTAAGAATTTTAACCAACTAAACGGTTCACCAGCTTTGGATGTGTATTTACTAGCATCTTGAAGAATCAAAGCCGATTTGTCAATGTTTCCTGGTTCTAAATAAATGGCTAAAAAGACGCCAAGTGCCAAAGCAAAGGTGGTTACGACCTCAAAATATATCAATGATTTCAGTCCGATACGACCTACTTTTTTTAAGTCGCCCATCGAACCAATTCCTAATACAATGGTTAAGAAAATGATAGGTCCAACAAAAACTTTGATTATTGCAATAAAATATTTCCCGATGAATTCCATCGATTCACCCATTTTAGGATTAAAATGTCCTAGAAGGATTCCAGCAATAATTGCTAAAAACACATAAAATGTTAAATGGGTGAATATCTTTTTCATCCGAATTAGCTTAAACGTCCAATTAAGAACATGGTTGGGATTTTGGAAAGATCATAGGCGTTTTCTCGCCAATCTTTCACGCGCATGGTACGCACCGACTCGTCGTGGATGGTTAAATCTGAAGCGATACTCACGTAGGTTTCATCCATTAATTCATTCAACATGTCTTCTAGTATATGCATGTTACGAAATGGTGTATCCATGAAAATATGGGTCATACGTGTTTTACGTGCGGAGATTTCAAATTCACGTAATTTACGGATACGCTCTTTACGTTCACGTGGCAAATATCCGTGGAAAGTAAATTCTTGTCCGTTGAAACCACTTCCAATCAACGCCAATAGGATGGAAGAAGGACCCACTAATGGACCTACACGCAATCCTTGTTGGTGTGCTAACGATACCAAGTTCGCGCCTGGATCAGCGATTCCTGGACAACCAGCTTCCGAAATGATACCTACATTGTTTCCTTCACGAATTGGAACCAACATTTTGTTTAGGTCTTCAGGTGCTGTATTATTTTTTAATGTAAAGAAAACAGAATCGTCTATAGGGAATTCACGGTCTAATTTACGTAAATAACGTCTAGCGCTTTTAACATCTTCTACAGCGAAAAAACGTAAGCCACGTATTAATTCGATTACATCTGCTGGAATTAAATCTTTCGTTGTTTCTCCTCCTAAGGTAGTTGGTACTAAATATAATTTTCCGTGACTCATATCAATGTATTGTTTTTAATTTTTTGAATAATTGTGTTTGTTGCTTTGTCTACAAGGTTGTATACGTGTTCAAAGTCTTTGCTGGTTCCGTAATAAGGATCCGGAACATTCGCTTCTTCTTGGTCTGATATTTCACTTAAAAGCAAATGCACTTTTTGTTTGTCTGCGTTAGTTTTAGCCAACGAGAGAATGTCGCGTTTGTTGTTTTTGTCCATCGCGAAAATCACGTCGAACAGTTCAAAATCCGCAACTGTAAATTGACGCGATTTCAAAAAACTAATGTCTGTACCGCGATTTTTAGCAGTTGCAATCATTCGTGAATCGGGTACTGAACCAGCATGTAATCCGATAGTTCCAGCTGAATCTACCTCCACATTCAAACGTTCTTCGTTGACTTTTTGGCGCAACAATCCATCCGCGATTGGTGAACGACAAATATTACCCAAACAAACCATTAGTACCTTCATTTCGAACTACTAATTGGTGATTTCTGCAAGGTAATTATCGTCTTTGTCGTATAATCTTACCGCTTTCAATCCTACGTTTTTCGCAGCGGTAAATAACGAGTCGAAATCGACATATAACCAATCAAACCAAGGACCCGTTTCTTTTTTGTATTTCATTTGAAAACGGAAGTTTCCGTAATATTCTTGGTTTAAGTTTACCCAAAGTGAACCATCTTCATCTTCATACAAGTATTTGATGTCGGAAGAGTCACATAAGATTTTACCTCCAGGATTCAATAAGGATTTTGCGTGCTCTAATGTTTTCTCCAAGTTAGAAAGCGTTCCTGCAATACCTATTCCGTTCATTAACATTAGAATGGTATCGAACTTTTCATCTTTCAAATCGAAAAAATCCACTTTCTTACTTTTCAATCCTTGTGTTTGCATGAAAGCCACTGCTCCTTCCGAGATGTCAATAGCAGTCACGTCTTTCCCCATGTTTTGTAGGTAATTAGCGTGTGTACCAGCACCAGCGCCAACATCTAGGATTTTTCCTGTTGCATTTTGCAAGGCTAATACTTCCAATTCAGGCATTTCGTCTTCATTACGAAAAAGCACTTCAATCGGAATGATATCATCTTCGCAGATTTCGGAGCAAACGATAATATCGTCTGGTCGTTTGGATCTTGAAAAGTCTGTTATAGCTTTTCCAATAGGATCACCGTATTTTTCCATAATTAATTAATATTCATCAAAGTTAGAGTAATCTTCGTCGGAGTATCCGTCTTCATAATCATCTAAACCAAATTCATCTTCGTCTTCATCCGATTCATCTTCGTCAAAAAGAAGGGCATCTTCCCCTTCTTCAATTCCTGTAGCTCTAGAATCTTCTGGTGGAGCCATTCCAATCGCTAAAGCAACTTCCGGAGCACCGATTGAATCGTCTAAAATTTCTACTAATTCAATCAAGAAAATCCACATACGCATGAAATCGTACACCAAAATGATTTTTTGATCGTCTACTTCGATGAAATCTTTGATGTTTGCATCCGACATTACAGAAGCCTTTTCTTCAAGAGATTCGTCGCCGTAGTTCAAGTCCATCAAGCTAATTTCATGTCCTTTGTCCCAATTATCGTTAGACAAATAAAAAGAAGCCATTTCTTGTCCGGTAAAATTAAACGACTGAATAATTGCATTATACAGACTTTCAAAATTATCGTTTTTATTGATTAGGATATCGCGAAAAATTTCACTTTCCTTTTCAGTATCGAGTAATACACGGAATTTATATGCACTCATTTTTGTATTTTTTTGTTCAAATTGGATTAATAGATAAAATTAGGAATTATTTTAGACAAAAGAAGGATAGACGAAAGATAAAAAGTCATTAGATTAAAGATATTAGACGTCAGGCATAAGATTGAAAGTTTTGAGCTTGTTAAAAGTCTAAACATCTTTTTTCTTTTCATCTTTTATCTCAATTTCTACGGTCTAATGTCTCCTGTCTAAAGTCTATTTAATATATTTGTTTACTATTAACGACTGAATAGAATAGCATGGAAAGAGATAAAGTAATATTTGATTTAATTCAAGAAGAGAAAAATAGACAATTACATGGAATTGAGTTGATTGCTTCTGAAAACTTTGTGAGCGAACAAGTCATGGAAGCGATGGGCTCTGTGTTGACGAATAAATATGCGGAAGGTCTTCCAGGAAAAAGATATTATGGTGGTTGTGAAGTAGTGGATAAAGTAGAGCAATTAGCAATTGACCGTTTGTGTGAATTGTTTGGTGCTACTTGGGCGAATGTGCAACCTCACTCTGGTGCACAAGCAAATGCAGCAGTATTTTTAGCATGTTTGAATCCTGGAGACAAAATTTTAGGCTTTGACTTATCACATGGTGGTCACTTGACACATGGTTCGCCAGTTAACTTCTCCGGGAAATTGTACAAACCATTTTTCTATGGTGTGAAAAAAGAGACGGGGTATGTTGATTACGAAATGTTGGAAGAAGTTGCGCGTCGCGAGAAACCAAAAATGATTATTTGTGGTGCTTCTGCGTATTCTAGAGATTGGGATTATGCGCGTATTCGTAAAGTAGCAGACGAGATAGGTGCAATTATTTTAGCAGATATTTCGCACCCAGCAGGGTTGATTGCGGCAGGATTATTAAGCGATCCGTTAGCTTTTTGTCATATCGTTACAACTACAACGCACAAAACATTACGTGGGCCAAGAGGAGGTGTAATTATGATGCGTGGTAACATTGAAAATCCTTGGGGTATCAAGTGGAATAATGGAAACTTAAAAACATTAGGAGCATTGTTAGATGCAGCAGTTTTTCCAGGAATTCAAGGTGGACCACTAGAGCACGTAATAGCTGCAAAAGCAGTAGCCTTTGGAGAAGCATTGACGCCAGAGTACAAAAAATACATGTTGCAAGTACAAAAAAATGCAGCAGTTATGGCGGAAGAATTGGTTAAGTTAGGATACAACATCGTTTCAGAAGGAACAGACAACCATAGTATGTTGATCGATTTACGTTCGAAAGGTGTAAATGGAAAAGATGCTGAAATCAACTTGGTAAAAGCAGATATTACAGTAAATAAAAACATGGTACCTTTTGATACCGAATCTCCATTTGTAACATCTGGAATTCGTGTTGGTACACCAGCAATTACTTCCCGTGGATTGAAAGAAGCGGAAACGAAAGAAATCGTGAAATTATTGGATGAGGTACTTTCGAATATTGGTAACGAAGAAGTGTTAGCGAGTGTAAGAACAAAAGTAAACGCGATGATGAAAGATTATCCGTTGTTTGTGATTTGCCCGGAGTAAGATTTTAGAAAAAAGACGAAAAGACAAAAGACTGATAGATGAGAATTTATCGGTCTTTTTTGTTTTTTTGAAATATAGTATTTATACGTGATTTTCAAATTTTCATTGACTAATATTACAAGTCATAGTAATTTTGATATCTAATCATAGATGTATATTTTCATGTTTCATTTTAACAATAAAGGGTTTTTAGTTCCAGTTTCAAATATTTCATTTTCTGTTAACGAATTCTATCTAACTTTTGTTGAAGAGTTTGATTCTGAACGAAGAGAAATACTTTTTAGGAATTTCCTTGATTATACGAAGGAAATAATGAATGTTTTAGATGTTGATTCAGTAAAACAATGGATTAATGGTTCTTTTACAACTAAAATTGATAATCCAAAAGACATTGATTTAGTTACTTTTATTGATGAAGCTATATTTCTTAAATATTCAGATCAACTATGGCATTTTACGCGTCATTCAAATTGGAAAAAGTTAGGTATAGACGCTTATTTCGTAATTCTACGACCAACTGGAAGTTTATTGTTTTCTCACTCTGAATCGGACAAGTTGTATTGGTATCACCATTTCACAAAAGTAAAGCCGACGAAACGATTGAAACAACCTATTCGTAAAGGATTTGTAGAAATTATTCATTAAATTTGTCTAATGAAAACAGAAGAAAGATTGCTTAAATTAGAACGTTTACTTCAAGATATTAAAGAAGTAAATTCGTTAATTGAAATGCATGCCACTCAATCTACGGATGGTGTTTCTGAATTTATGTTGCATCAATACAAATCCAAAAGAGAACATCTCATTGGTTATTTGATCGATGAGTTGCTTGAACCTTCTATCAGATCTCCTAAAAGCTTTTTCATTATCCAAAAATTATTAGTAAATCACTACCCAGACTTAATGAGTGATGCTATTAATGACAGTTCTCATGCATATTTAGAGCAATTAGAATTGCTAATCGCTTAGTTTTATAGTTTTGATCCAATACATAAAAGCCGATTCTTCTTTTTACGATGACAACGGGTTGTTTTGTCAAAAAGCAGAAACTCATTTAGCTACATTAGATTTTACTGTTGAAGGTTTTTGTACGAGTTATGGGTATGAGTTGACCTTTACGAGTTCAATACCTGATGAAAAAGTGATTGTTCTCAAAATTACACATACAAGTAAATCGGGAGGTCCAATTTACCATGAGATTTCGTATGAAAAAACATTACTCTCAGAATATCCGTGGATCAGAGCAGGTTCATCTGCATTTTTCTCCCTTTTTACCTTACGACGATTTAAGAAACAATTACCAAAGCGAGCTTACTTTTTTTCGCAGTCGCGGGTTGATGATATTACTGTTAAAGCAATCTCAACGTTTTTAAGCAAGTATCCAAAAGCGCAATTTATCCTACGAAATCAAAAATTCCGAGTTGTCATCGACGAAGCCATTGAAAATCCAATTGATATCGTGTTAAGTTTGGGGAAAGATTTTTTGTAATCACGGAATCTAAAAACATAGTATTTATACGTGATTATTCGTTTTTATTTGTGTTGACTTATCAGTTTTCATAAATTTGTATCAGCAATAAAACAAATGGAAACACCAATTAAAATTACTAAACCAATTAGTGGTAATCAATCTCGAATATTTAATGAACAGCTTGAGAAATCAAGTGTAAATCGTGTGCGACCTGAAAAGAAAGAGCAAATGCTTACGTTGGTAGCGAAAATTTTGTCTAAAAATCTTAAATAAGAATTTGTGTTCCTTTCAGATTTTGATTTTAGACTTCTTTTGATTCTTCTGATTTAGATATGTATCTACAATTTCACATCAATTCCAAGGCGAAATTGCGCTGTAATAAAATCATCGTTGCCTATTCCAAAATTTAAAATGTGAAATTCATACGCTAATCGATGGTTTTTTGGATTAATACGAAGACCGGCACCCAAAGTGAGTGTATGGTGTATTTTAGAAAAAAAATCTGAATCATTATTTTTTGTTGCACTAAAAAAATCTCCTCCGGTTCCTTCCAGTCCTCTCGTATAATTATATCCATAACCAACTTGTGTAGCAATAGAAAATGCTTTGTATTTGAGTAAATCTACACCTACTTTAAGTCCTACTACCGTATTTCTAAAAAATACATCTGGAACGTCTGTAATTCCTAAAGATGTATATTCTCCATTCAGTATATATGGATTGAATCGCAACTTGTTTTTCCAATAGGATTGTTGGTATCCTATTTCGTAATAAAATCCTGCCCCTGATTGAATAGCTTCAACAAATCCAATACCTAAAGCAGTTGTTAGCGATTTATTACTAAACTTAGTAAGCGAATCTTGTGCGTTTATAATTGAGAACACAAGGTTTATTGTTAATATCATAAATATTTTTTTCATTTTCCCCACTTTTTATTTAATCAATAAATATATCAAAAATCATTAGATTGACGGAAATGATATAAATTCCGTCAGTTGATTGACGGAATTCATTTTTTTTCAATATTAGTTAAGTTGCGATTTTTTAATAGTATCCGTTTTTCGTCTTTTTTCTTATAATCTTTCTTCTAATTCAAATTATATCGTAATATTGCAATATAGATTTAATACGATATGGGAATTACGAAATCAGAACATTTTACGGAGCACCAAAATGAATTAGCGAATGTGTTAAAAGCATTAGGGCATCCAGCACGTGTTGCAATTGTGGAGTATTTGATTCAACACAAACAATGTATTTGTGGGGATATTGTGAATGAGTTACCATTATCGCAAGCAACCATCTCTCAGCATTTGCGTGAATTGAAACAAGTGGGAATTATTCAAGGAAACATCGAAGGGAATTCGATTTGCTATTGTCTAAATCCGCTTGTATTTGAACAACTCACCCAATTTATGGGGGTTGCCATAGAATCTGTTACTAAAAATAAGTGTTGTTAATTGAGACATGAGAACTCAGATCGGAGACATTAGACTTGTTTTAGTTTTTTGTCTGAGGTCTAACGTCTAAAATCTAAAAAAAAATGAAATTATCAGAAGTTAAAAAAAGTTTAGAAAACGTTCAAGAAGTTCGTTTTGTATTGCCAAATGGTACATTTGTTCCAGTACATTTTCATGTAACAGAAGTTGGAGTAATCACAAAAAACTTCATCGATTGTGGAGGAACAGTACGCGAAGAAAAAGTGGTTAATTTCCAATTGTGGGAAGCAAATGATTTTGTTCATCGCTTGGCACCACAAAAGTTGAAAGACATTATCGAGTTGTCTGAAAAAGTATTGAACCTTCAAGATGGGGAAGTAGAAGTGGAGTACCAACAAGAAACAATCGGAAAATTCCATTTAGGTTTTGATGGTTTGAATTTCTTGTTAGAAGCAACACAAACTAATTGTTTAGCACAGGATAAATGTGGGATTCCTGCAGACAAATTGAAAGTGAATTTAGCGGAATTGAATACATCTGCCACTACGTGTACTCCTGGTGGTGGATGTTGTTAATTGAGACAAAAGACTCGGAGACAAAAGACCGCTTCGCTCAAAGAAAATTAATTAAAAGACCATTTCACAATAGATTTTAGATATTTAGTTGCAAAATACTTTCATCTTTTGTCTTTTGTCTTTTCGTCTTTGTTCTTTAATCTAAAAAAAATGAATACAAAAATTAAAAACCTATGCGATCAACTTTCGCAACAATTTGAAAGTATATCGTCCGATCGAAAAGTCTTGTTGGAGAAAATTTCCAGTTACATTCAACAAAAAAAAGACGCGAAGTCACCAATACAGTTGATTTATGTCTGTACGCATAATTCACGTCGTAGTCACTTTGGACAAATATGGGCAGCTGTTGCGGCAGAATATTTTGGCGTGAATGAAGTAAGTACTTTTTCAGGAGGAACCGAAGCAACTGCTTTTAATCCGAATGCAATTCAAGCATTACGAGGATTAGGTTTTGAAATTACCGAAATGGATACGACTTTAAATCCAAAATATGAAGTGGATTTTGGTGGTTCTAAATTAAATATTTGTTTTTCAAAGGTATATGACGACGTAAGTAATCCATTATCTAATTTTGCAGCAATCATGACCTGTGGAGATGCGGAGGAGAATTGTCCGTTTATACCAGGAGTTGAACTGCGTATTGGAACGACCTATGATGACCCGAAGTCTTTTGATGGGACTGATTTTCAAGATGAAAAATACATTGAAAGAGCATTACAAATAGGGTTGGAGACCTTGTATGTTTTCTCAAAAATTAAATAAAAATAGTGAATGGAAAAAGTATATGATGTCCTTGTGATTGGTGGTGGTCAGAGTGGGTTAACATGTGGGTATTATTTACGTAGATTGAATTTTTCTTATTTAATACTGGATAAACAATCGGGAGTTGGTGGTGCTTGGAATCATGCTTGGGATAGTCTTACACTTTTTTCGCCTGCGGAACATAGTTCTTTGGCTGGTTGGTTAATGCCTAAATCAGATAATTTATTTCCAACAAAACAAGAGGTTATCGATTATTTACAGAAATACGAAGTACATTATAAGCTACCTATACAACGAAATACGGAAGTAATTTCCATTACGAAAGTAGCGGATTTATTTCAGGTTAAAACTTCACAAGGAGATATTAAAGCCAAAGTGATTTTGAACGCAACTGGTACATGGGAAAATCAATTGATTCCAAATGTGGAAGGAAGAAATGAATTTAAAGGTGAACAAATACATTCAGCTCACTACCAAAATGCTTCCGAATTTATCGGGAAAAAAGTTTTAGTAGTCGGTGAAGGGAATTCCGGTGCACAAATTCTCGCAGAAGTTTCAAAAGTTACGTATGTGAAGTGGGCAACTAAGAATCCACCCTGTTTTTTACCTGACGATGTGGATGGTTTTTATCTGTTTAACCTAGCTACTGCAAAATATCATGCAGAGAAAAAAGGGGAGACATTTCAGGCTGAAAATTATAGTTTAGGAAATATTGTAATGGTACCATCCGTAAAAGAAGCAAGAGAACGAAATGTTTTTGTTTCTGAAGGGATGTTTGATAAACTAGATGCGCAAGGTGTTGTTTGGTCGAACGGAAATAAAGAACATTTTGATGTAATCATTTGGTGTACTGGTTTTGGATATGGAACAGGTTATCTGAGAGATTTAATAAAATTAGACGATCGCGGAAAGGCATTGACATCGGATAGTAAATCTTCCGAAATGGAAGGACTTTGGTTTGTTGGATATGGTAATTGGACAGGGTATGCATCTGCTACGTTGATCGGTATAAACAGAAATGTAAAACAAGCTGTTCTAGAAATTGAAACGTATCTTAAAAAATAGTACAATTAAAATAGTGAAGTTTAATGAAAAAAGTGTTTTTTAGTTTTTTTGTTCTATTTGTGTTCACATCTGCGAAGATTTTAGCACAATCAATTACAATGGGCGGTATATTTCCAACTGTAGATCATTCAGGTAGTATTAACGAGAAGGTTGATTATGGGTTGTATTATTTTGCTGCATTACCTTTGTTTAACTTTAAGAATCCTAGTTTTTCAACAGATGCTTATTTTAATTTGTTGTATTTAGAACAATCATTGACATATAAAAAAAGTGAGAAACTTTCGTTTACAGGAAGTTATTTGTATCAACGCTCAAATGTAACTACTTCAAACTTTGTAAATGAAAATAGAGTTTATATACAGTCTAAATACAAGCATATTTTCAATAAAAGTACGATTTCACATCGTTTTCGTTTCGATGGCCGATTTATACAAAACAGGTTTACAAATACTTATCCTTTTACAAGTCGCTTACGTTATCAATTAGGTTTTGAAAAACAAATTACAGATAAAGCCTACGTTTCAGGATATGAAGAATTATTTTTTAGTACGACCAAAAATACAATACCAATCTACAATGAAAATTGGGCATACCTTGGGTTTGGAAGAAAATTAAGCGAACAAAATAATATTGAATTAGGAGTCTTATATGTAACCTGGAACATTGGAAAAAACACTTGGTTCAATCAATATTACCTTCAATTTAGTTGGGTAAATCACATAAATTTTTTAAAATAAATATGAAAACACTGTTCTCAAAACAAAATCAGTCTAAGTATCTTGCAGAAATTATCGGAACATTTGTGTTAGTATTTTGTTGCACTGGGGTTATTATTTTTAATCAACTTTCAGGTGGAACAGTTATCGGTCATTTGGGAATTTCCATAACTACCGGGTTAACGGTTGCAGCAATGATTTATACCGTAGGAGATATATCAGGAGCGCACATGAATCCGATGGTGACATTTGCATTTTATCTGGCGAAAGATTTTCCAGCGAAACAAATTTTCCCATATGTACTCGCTCAGGGAATTGGAGCATTCTTAGCAAGTTTTTCTTTAAAAATTCTATTTCCAACTTCTCCAACTTTAGGGGAAACCATGCCAATCGTTTCAGATAGTAGTGCATTTGTTTTGGAAATGATCTTAGCTTTTGTATTGGTCTTTGTAATCTTACATGTAGCAAAGGGAAGTAAAGAGCAAGGGATGTTTGCCGGAATTGCAATTGGTTCAACTGTTTTATTGGAAGTCTTATTTGCTGGTCCAATCTGTGGGGCATCTATGAATCCAATACGATCTATCATACCTGCATTGATTTCTGGAAAGTTTGAACACCAATGGGTATATTTGACAGCGCCTTTTGTTGGTGCAATCATTGCTGTTTATAGTTGGAAAATCCTTAAGCGAAATTAATTCTGTAATCTACTTTAACACGAAGTGCACAAATTCTTATTCTTAGTCTATTTTGTGAAGAGATCAGTGCCTCCGTATTAAAATTTTTCAGGATTTGATTTTGAAAAATTAATAGTAAAATAACTCAAATTGATAGTAATACTATTATATTTGTCAGAAAGCTATAAATATGCAACAGTCTGTATTACAAATTCCAGTTCAAGAAGCACTTTTTTTGAAAGATCCTACAAGTTCAACTGTTGGTAAATCTATCTTGGAGCATGGTTTAATTTTGTTGTCAGAAATCGGTTTGGAAGATTTTACATTTAAAAAATTAGCAGCTAAAATTTCTTCTACGGAGAGTACAATTTATCGTTACTTTGAAAATAAACACCAATTCCTTTCTTATTTATTCAATTTTTATTGGGCGTGGATGGATGTGAATATTGCATTTACAACAACAAATATTGACGATCCTAAAGAGCGTTTACGTCGTATTATTGGATTAATAACAAAAAAAGTGAGTAATGATTTACGAACTCCATTCATCGATGAGGCTTTATTACAAGATGTTATTGCTTTAGAATCTTCGAAAACATTTCTTTCCAAAAAAGTAGATGAAGAAAATCAGGCAGGATATTTTTTACAATATAAAAAATTAGTAGACCGAATATCAGCGGTTATTATTGAAATAAATCCAAGTTATCCCTATCCAAACGCATTGGTATCCACTATTTTAGAAAGTTCATTTCACCAACGTTATTTCGGGAATCATTTACCTAGATTAACAAACGAAATGCATATCGATTCGCGTTTAGAAGACTTTTTATTGGATTTATGCTTAAAAACAATTGCGTAATTATGGAGAATCAATCAACTTTAAAACCATTTCAACGACTTTTAAGATTGTTGAATGTAGATCGAAAAGATATTTCACATATCTATTTCTATTCTTTTTTTGTTGGAATTACTAATTTGACATTACCTCTTGGTATACAAGCGATTATAAATATGATTCAGCTTGGAAGTATATCTGCTTCTTGGGTTGTTTTAATCGCACTTGTGGTAATAGGGATACTTTTTTCTGGATTGCTTCAATTTATACAATTACGTATAACTGAAACTTTACAACAGAAAATCTTTGTTCGTTCCTCGTTTGAATTTGCCTATCGTATTCCTCGTTTTGAAACACATTTAATGGCAGATACCTACACACCTGAATTAATGAATCGTTTTTTTGATACGATCACATTACAAAAGGGAATTCCAAAATTATTGATCGATTTTTCAGCATCGATTTTGCAGTTATTATTTGGATTAATTTTATTATCCTTTTACCATTCGTTTTTTATTATTTTCAGTCTTTTCCTGCTCACAGCACTTATAATTGCGCTTTATCTTACGGGTAAAAAAGCGGTAAATACAGCAATTTTAGAATCAAAATATAAATATAAAGTGGCTTTTTGGTTGGAAGAATTAGCGCGTACCATGCAAACATTCAAATTAGTTGGTCAAAGTGATTTGCCTTTACATCGCACAAATGATTTTGTGGAGGGTTATTTAAAAAGTCGCGAAAGTCATTTTAAAATTTTGATGCGTCAATTTATACAATTGACAAGTTTTAAGGTGATTTTAGCTTTGTGTATGTTGGTCGTAGGAGGTGTTTTGGTAGTTAATAATCAGATGAATATTGGTCAGTTTGTAGCATCTGAAATTATAATTTTATTAATTATAAACTCCGTAGAAAAAATAATTAGTGGTTTAGAAGTTCTCTACGATGTGCTTGCTGCGGTTGATAAAATTGGTCATGTAATGGATATGCCAATTGAGGAGGTGGCTAAATTGAATACGCATAAATTACCTGCAGGACCCTTGGCGGTAGAAATTTCAAAAATGGATTATACTTACACCCGTAATTCCAAATTTGGCTTTTCTGATTTCTCCCTTAAAATCGAAGCGGGGCAACATACTGCTTTAATTGGCTCGGATGGCTCTGGAAAGTCAACACTTTTAAATTTGTTAGGTATGGCTTATCCATTGGATGGAGGAAGTATTAGTTTTAATAATATTCCTTCGTCTAATATTGATATGGAACATCTAAGAACCATTATTAGTGACTATGTAGTAGATCAAGAGTTATTTTCAGGGACCATAGAAGAAAATATCGTTATGGGTAGAAGTGGTATTGCGCTGCAAGATGTTCTTTGGGCTTGTGAAAAAACAAATTTGTTAGATGATATAAAGGCTTTACCAGAAGGTTTTTCAACGGTTATTCTTCCAGATGGACGTGGTTTTTCTAAAAGCGTAACTGAAAAAATTATATTAGCACGTTGCATTGTACATAGACCAGGATTGTTATTGATAGATGATCATCAAAAATTTAGTGCGAATTTCTCGCAATCGGAAAATACACTGCAGGAACTCTTCTTTTCCGAAGATGCTTCCTGGACAATTGTTGCTGCTACAAATAATAAAACATGGTTACCACATTTTAAGCAAATTATACTTCTTGAAAAAGGAAATATTTTATTTCAAGGTAATTATGAAGGATATAAACAATTTATAAATAATTAGAAAATGCTTAATCTATCCGAAAATAATATCCATAAACGGTTTCATTACGATAAGTTTTCTGCGTTTACAAAAGTTAATTTAGTAAAATGGGAAAGTTGGTTTAGAAAGGTTTTGTTTCTATTTTTTATACTTGTAGTGATTTTTATGTTTACACCATGGACACAAAACATTAATTCTAAAGGCTATCTAACAACTTTGTATCCAGGGCAAAGACCGCAGTCTGTGCATACAATTATTGCTGGTCGTTTGGAAAAATGGTATGTAAAAGAAGGTGATTTTGTTAATAAAGGGGACACTTTGGTGTATGTCAGCGAGGTCAAAAGCGATTATTTTGATCCTTCTTTAGTCGATCGAACTACCGAGCAGGTTGCTTTTAAAAAGAATAAAATTAATTCGTATACAAATAAAGTGGATGCATTAACTCGTCAGAAGGATGCATTTGCTTCTATTTTGAAACTGAAATTACAACAAACAAAAAACAAATACCGTCAGGCTAAATTAAAAGTCAAATCGGATAGTATCGACTTTGTGACAATGGATGCACAGTTGAAAATTGCAGAACGTCAATTTCAACGAACCGAAGATTTGTTTGAAAAAGGCTTGAAAGCAATGAAAGACGTAGAAATGGCGAATGTGAAATTACAAGAAACCATGGGGAAAACGATTGCAATTGAAAACAAGTTGTTTATCTCCAAAAATGAAATGATGAATGCGAAAATTGAAATCGCAAATATTAAAAATGAATACCTAGAAAAAGTTTCCAAAGTAGAATCAGAAATGTCATCTGCATTTTCGGACCAGCAAGAAGCTTCGGCAGTGAAAAGTAAGTTGGAAAATCAATTATCTAATTACATTATTCGTAAGGGATTTTATTACATTACTGCACCTAATACTGGGTATGTCACTAAATTAATTCGTTCAGGAATCGGTGAAATTTTAAAGGAAGGGGAAGAAATTTTGACGGTAATGCCTGAAAAATATGATTTAGCGGTAGAATTTTATGTGGAACCAATGAATTATCCATTAATCAAAAAAGGAGAGCATGTTCGACTTCAGTTCGATGGTTGGCCTGCAGTAGTTTTTGGTGGATGGCCAGATGCTTCCTTCGGAACATTTGGTGGTAAAATATTAGCCATCGACAATTTCAGTAGTTCCAATGGTATGTACCGTGTATTGGCAATTCCAGAACCGGGAGATAAACCTTGGCCGAAAGGATTACGTGTAGGAGGAGGAGTTAAAACATTTATTTTGCTCAACAATGTACCTGTTTGGTATGAAATCTGGAGAAACTTAAACGGATTCCCACCAGAATATTATACGGGAAATCCTGCAAATAAAACACTTAAAAAGGGTAAGAAATGAAACGCTTGATTTTTTTCTTTAGTCTGTTTTTCGCTTGTGTTTGGAGCTTGAATGCGCAGTCAGAAGTGTTTGATTTTGAGACTTTCAAATTGACTGTTTCCAAATTTCATCCTTTGATTCAAAAAGCGAAGAACTTGGAGCTTGCTGGTAATGGAGAAGTACTTAAAGCACTTGGAGGTTTTGATCCAACTATTTCTTCGAATGTTAATCAAAAGTCATTTAATGGCAAAGAATATTATTGGACATCCAATACAACATTAAAAATTCCTATCTGGTTTGGGACAAATTTAAAAGCGGGCTACGAGGCTAATCGTGGAGAATATGTTGAAAATGATCAAAAATTACCAGGAAGTGGATTGTGGTATGCAGGTGTTGAAATCCCCTTGTTACAAGGATTTTTATACAATGAACGACAATTTCAATTACAGCAAGCACAAAATTTACAACAGATGAGTGTTGCTGAACGACAATTAGCTGTCAATGATTTATTATTAGACGCCTTTTCAACCTATTGGACATGGACAGAAGCGTATAAAAAATTAATGATCGCCAAAGAAGGGTTTGTATTAGCAGAAGCAAGGTATAAAGCGTCAAAACAACAAGTTGAAGTTGGAGAAAATCCTCCGATAGATACGGTAGAAGCATTGATTTTATTAGAGAATAGAACGGTGGAAAATAAATCTGCACAAACTCAATTTCAGAATGCTACTTTATTGTTACAGACATTTTTATGGGCAGATGACAATCAATTAGTTAGTATTCCAACGAATGTGACACCTCAATTAGCAAATACAAATCCAGAAGTTGGTACTTTAAATGCAAATGACATCGACTCCTTACCAAGCATTCAATTAGCTGCATACAAAGTAGATCAAATCGCATTAGATGTTAAATGGAAAAAAGAACAATTAAAACCTTCGATAAATGCCAATTACAATTTGTTAAATCAACCAAGTGGAAATTTGGAGATAAGTCAATTTTCGATGCAGAATTATAAGTTTGGAGTAACTGCTTATGTACCCTTATTCCTTCGGAAAGAGCGAGGAGGAGTGAAGTTAGCAAAATTAAAAATGGAGAATGCTGGATTAGATTTACTTGCGAAAAAACGAGAATACGATCAGAAAATCAAAAATTTGTCCAATGAAATTGAACTTCAAACTGCTAATATCGTAATACAAAAAAGAATTGTAGCACATACGCGAACACTTCGAACGGCAGAGTTAGATAAATTTCAAGCTGGTGAAAGTTCACTGTTTATGATCAATTCTCGCGAACAAACCTATTTGTCTAGCGAAAATAAATTGGTAGAATTAGAAATTAAACTAGAAGTTAGTAGATTGAAAATGAAATGGTTATTGAATAGGTTGTAGTTTTTTTAAATTATTTTGTAACTTTTAACTAACATTTGCGTTAAGGGTCTTACGGATCAAATTTAACATCTACAGGTTAAAAAACATAAAGGGCTTTCTTCGGAAGGTCCTTTTTGATTTTGGGTGTATTTTACCATTTAAAAATTCAAGATGATTATTTATAGATTTGTTAACCATTGAGGAATTAAGGGATTGTGAGTATTGTTGGAGATTTTTAGATTAATTAAGATTTTCGCTTTGCTCAATTGTTTTGTTTAAGATCGTATTCATTGAAATATTCATTTATCAGCGGAACACTTTCCTTTGAGAGATTTGTGCTATTAAAATTTAATAATAAACCTTGAGGTTTTTTCAATAATTTCATATAGGTAAGAAGTTGTGCTTGATGGATAGGTAGTAATTGTACTACAGATTTTATTTCAACAATAATTAGGTCGTTAACAAGTAAGTCTAATCGAAAATTTGAATCAAGTTCAATCTCTTTATATTTTATTGGGATGGATAGTTGATTTACAACATTAAAACCATTTTTATTCAATTCAAATATCAAGCATTTTTCATAAATACTTTCTAATAATCCAGGTCCTAATTCTTTGTGAACTTCTATTGCACATCCCATAATTTCATAGGAAAGTCGCGTTATCATTTTCTTTGTCATGATACTAAAATATACAAATAATTTGCATATTATCAAAAGAAAAATGGATGGAATTTAATGTTTTTCAAATAATAAGGAATCTAAAAAAAGACCACAGGTCTCTAAATGCACCTAAATCAATCTCCACCAATCCCTCAATTTCTCAATAAATCTCAATGGTAAAAACAACCAAAGACCACAGGTCTCTAAATGTGCCTAAATCAATCTTTACGTATCCCTCAATTTCTCAATAAATCTCAATGGTAAAAAGATTAACAAGACCAAAGGTCTCTCAATGAAACTTAATCAGCACTTTCAATCCTAAATTTCTTAACTTCTCAATGGTGAAAAAGTTAAACCTACTTATTATCCTCCAATCTCCACTCCGCACCTGAATTAGGTGTCTCCTGTAAACGAATCGCTACCAATTTTGTCTCGTGCGCAAATTCATTTTCTAACAACTCTACAAAGTGCAACAATAAATTTTCACACGTTGGTTGAAATGGCATTAATATTACTTTCTCAAACTCATTAGAAATCACCTCTGATTTTGAATAAGGAGCTTCTTCATTCAATACCAATGCATGGTCAAACACTTCAATGATGTGTTTCTTTACTACTTCTTTCAAGTCACCGAAATCTATAACCATGCCTAACTTCACATGTTCGATATCTGCAATAGGTTTACCAAGTAAGGTAATGCTTAAATGGTAGGTATGTCCATGAATATTTTTACAAGGTCCATCATACCCATAAAGCGCGTGGGCCATATCAAAAGTAAAGTCTTTCGTAACTCGGATACTTGGAAGTGTAGACATATTCGTGGGTGTTAATTTGGTGTAAAGATAGGGAATTGAGTGGGATAATTTAATTTGAAGATATAGGAATCATTTGAATCTCTAAATTTTATAGTACGATTAGATTATTTTGTTTAAACTCTTATTAACTTAGTGATTCATTAATAGTTCATGTCAATTACTCATTTCACAGCCTTTAACTCTTCAGTTTCAAACATAGAGCTTCCAGAAAAATTCACGTTTCCGTTTTATTACGCCCCACATCCAATTGCTTTGTTAGCGGCTAAAGAATTACAAGATTATATCGAGAATCAAAGCGATTTCGAGCATAATTTTGGGATTGAATCCGGAAAAGAAGGATTAGTCATTGGTAAAATGTTTGGTGTATTAGTGGTTCAAAATGAAAATGGGGAACTCGGATATCTTTCTGCATTTTCAGGAAAACTAGCCAAAGGAAATCATCACGAACGATTTGTCCCGCCTGTTTTTGATATCTTAAAAGAGGACGGATTTTTCCGAAGACAAGAAGATATTATTAGTGCAATTAATCGTGAAATTGAAAGCTTAGAACAAGCAGAAGATTTTAAAAATCAATTGCAAGCAGAAGAACGGATTATGCTAGAGTCCCAAGAAGAACTCGTACAAATTAAAGGGGAAATCAAAGTAAATAAGAAAATACGAGACGGATTAAGAAATCAATACCAACAACAATTAGCACTGAATGAACTTTCATCCACCGATTTTGACGCTTACATGCAATTATTGGTGAAACAAAGTTTGAAGGAAAGTTATTACCTTAAAGACAAAACGCAAGCTTCAAAAATAGCAATCGAAGAAAGTAAAGCCAAAACACAACTTTTCACGGATAAAATCGACGCATTAAAAGAAGCGCGAAAAGTAAAATCAGCGGCTTGTCAACAAGAAATTTTCGATCATTACTATTTCTTAAATAACGAAGGACAACAAAAAAGTTTAGCGGCAATTTTTCAAGCAACGGAAGATCAAAAACCACCCGCAGGGGCAGGGGAGTGCGCCGCTCCTAAATTGTTGCAATATGCTTTTTTACATAAACTAAAACCAATCGCGTTGGCGGAATTCTGGTGGGGACAATCACCAAATTCAGAAATAAAGAAACACGGGCATTTTTATCCTGCGTGTCGCGGAAAATGCGAACCTATATTAGGACACATGTTATCCGGTATCGAAATGGATGAAAATCCGATGCTCACCAACCCTGCTTTAGGGAAAGAATTGCCTATCGTCTATGAAGATGAATATTTGGCAATTTTCAATAAACCTTCGGAGTTTTTGTCCGTTCCAGGTAAAAACATCTCAGACTCGGTATATGAAAGAGCTAAAACACTTTATCCGGATGCTAAAGGCCCACTTATTGTCCACCGATTAGATATGTCTACTTCTGGTTTAATGCTGATTGCAAAAACCAAAGAAGTTCATCAACATTTACAAAGTCAATTTTTAAAACGAACGGTCAAGAAACGGTATGTCGCTTTGTTAGATGGTATCGTTAAAATTCCTTCGGGTGAAATTAACCTTCCGTTACGCGTAGACTTAGATGATCGTCCACGTCAATTGGTATGTTATGATCATGGAAAACCAGCATTGACACATTTTGAAACAATCCATACAAAAAAGCGACAAACAAAGGTTTATTTTTATCCTGTGACTGGTCGCACACACCAATTACGTGTGCATGCAGCGCATCCATTAGGTTTGAATACACCCATTGTGGGGGATGATTTGTATGGAATAAAAGGTAATCGGTTACATTTACATGCAGAAAGTATAACATTCCGTCATCCGATAAGTAAGGAAGTGGTTACATTTCAGGTGGATGCGGAATTTTGAAGAATCAAGTATGAGATTTATAGTGTACCTAATTATTAGTTTATTGATTTTTTCTTGTTCTACGAAAGAACACCCTCCAATTGCATTCTACTATTGGAAACAACAATTCTCACTGGAAAAGATTCAAAAAAAGCTTCTTAAAGATTTAAATTCAAACAAAATATATGTCAAGTATTTTGATGTGGTCCTTGAAAATATGGATAAACATGCGAAACCAATTGCATTAATCGACTTTAAATCGTTGCCTAATCAGGAAGTTGTACCATGTGTCTATATACAAAACAATGTTTTTAAGTTTACTGAAAATCACAAGGGATTAGCTTTAAAAGTAAGTAAATTAGTAAATCAGATTTCAAAACGACAGTCTATTCGGGTTAAAGAAATACAACTAGATTGTGATTGGACAAACACTACCCAAAGTCATTATTTTCATTTCCTTAAAGAATTAAAAATACTTCAGCCAACTACCATTATTTCAAGTACAATTCGTTTACATCAATTGAAATACCCAAAGGAAACAGGTATACCGCCAGTTGAGAAAGGCGTACTTATGTGTTATAATATGGACGATATCGATCGCTTTGAAACACCAAATTCAATTATATCAACAGATGTATTGGCACAATATGTCACTGAAAACACTAAGTATGATTTACCGTTGGATTTAGCGTTACCAGTATACCAGTGGGGATTAGTATTTCGATTAGGAAAATTAAGTCTGATTGCCAACGATATTTCTAAAAAGGATTTAGCGAATTCAAATTATAAAAAAGTAACAAAAAATATTTATCAGGTTTTGAATAATCACTATTTGCATGGAAATTATGTGTGTAAAGGGGATCTGATTCGTTTGGAAACGACTTCTCCTGCTTTAATAAAATCCGCAATTAATATTCTTAATTCGAGTGATTTAACGTTTAATCAATTAATTTTATATCATATTAGTCAAGAGCATCTAAATCAATATAATGAAGTATTTTTTAAACAGATTAACCGCACTATTCCTTAGTATTTGTATTAGCTTTCAATCGATTGCTTGTGCATGGAGCCCGTACATGGATTATGAAATGCTATTCGACCGCAATTTTGTGTTCAATCATGGAGCAAATACATCTACCTATAACGCTTGGTTTTACAATACTGAAAAATATAATAGCGATATAGCTATCTATGAGAATTGTAAAAGCTGGTGGGAGTATTTAGAAAATGTGTATACGGTAGATGACTTAAAAACTTTTATCTATAGACCGTCAGATTCATTTACAAATAAGGTGAATGAACTAAAAAGATTACGTGCAAAACGTATAAGTGATAAAGTAATTTCGGAGAAAGAACAATTTTTCATTCAGTTTATAGAAGTTGCTCTAAAAGTAGAAAAGCTAATCAATGAAAATACGCCTGATCCATGGGCTGAGGAAAAACAAGTTGTGGATGTCACCAATTTTCAGCCACTTATTAATGAAGTTACTAACTTGATTAAACAAACATCGGATATTTTCAAACGCGAACGCTTTGCATATCAACTAATAAAGTTGTATCGCTATAGTAATCAATTGGAACAAGTTGCATCAACTTATAAAATGTACTTTGAAACAAGTAAATCGATTTTAAGTTACTGGTCAATGGAGCAATACGCAGGTTGTTTAGCATTACAAGGGAAAAACAACCAAGCGAACTATTTATTTACCCAAGTATATGTGAATTGTCCCTCAAAACGAATGAGTTCTTATTTAAGTACACAATTGAATTCGGAGAAAGACTTCAATGAAACACTTACATTATGTAAAACGCAAGAGGAGAAAATGGCCTTGCATTATATGCGTGCTATGCGAACAAAAAGTCTTGCACTTTCAGATCTGGAATCTATTACTCAATCTCTTGGAAACCATGAGTATGCCCGTATTGTTATGGCACATGAAATTAATAAAATAGAGAAGATTTTACTGAAAAGAGCTAACCTTTTCGATAATAACGAAGATGAAAATTCGGAAGAAACGAAATATAATAATTTATTAAAGAGTCAATTAAACGTTTATCTGAAAGAACTTATTATGTTCAATAAACAAATGGTTCCTGTTGATTCGTCAGATGCATTTTGGCAACTTTCGCTTGCATATTTGTATTATCTGGATCATCAACATCAAGATTGTTCTGAAGTGCTGTCAAAAATTCAAATTACAAATGAAAATATTCAAAAACAATACGATGTTATTTTCATTGTAAATTTCCTAGAGACCAAAAGTATATTAACGGAGATGGATGAAAATATTATAGGAAATAAGTTGTTTTCGCTAAATAAAAATAATCCTAGTTATCCTTATATGCATGATGCATTTACGGATAAAAATGTATTTACCAATGAAAGTTTTTTAATTGAAGAATATAATACAATCAATGAGTTTATTTTTAGTAAAATTGAAGAACGTTATAAAACAAAAAATAAGTTTGTTTCCTTAATTTTTTCAGGATTGACTATTGATTATGATTTATACCTTGAATTTCAAAACGCGGAATCAAAAAAGGTTCGAACAGTAGATGATATTACAACATTAATTACTGATTTAGAGAAGACTCCCGAGACAAAACTTTCTTTATTTGCTTCTTCATATTATTTTAATGTTCGATATGATGCATATTCTTCAAATAAAGAACGTAGAGATTTTGATTACTGTGAAGCAATACTTAAGGAATTTAAAGCAAGTTTGTTGATGCGTCAACCTGAGCGCTTACCTGAAGCAATTCAACTACTTTCGAGTCTTCCTGAAAATATTAAAAATAATAAGTCTGTTATTGGTGATCCTTTCGGATTTACTTTAAAAAATCCAGATTTCGGAAAGTTTAATGAAAATAAATATGAATTCAATCAGCAATCCAAATTGGAATTAGCAAAGCAATTGCTTGAAAGAAATCAAAATAAAAAATCCGCTTTAGATTACTATCAATTAGGTTTAGCATATTATAATACTAGTTACTATGGACTTCAATGGAAAAGTATGGCTTACTATCGTTGTACTTATGAACCAAATGGAAATTTCAATATGAATGTATGTGAGAATTATTTTAAAAGCGCCTTGAATTACGGTGGCTTATCAAAAGAACAAGAAGCAGAAATTCATTTTATGTTAGCACGTTGTGCACAAAATAATTATACGCTTAAACATGGTGCTTTTCCAGAGGATTATCGTGGGGATGATTTTATAGAAGAAAATTTCACAAAATATTACGATGAAATGAAAAACCTAGGGTTCCTCTCGAATTTTAATACCTTACAAATGAAATTTTACAACACACGTTTCTATACTGAACTTATTAAAGAATGTAAATATTTTGATTATTATGTAAATTAAGGAAAATGAATCCCGAAATCACCTCCTACATTGCTTCCTGTCCTATACAATCCCAAGGCAATCTCAACAACCTCCGTAAATTTATCCTTCAAGAAGTTCCGAAAGCGGAAGAAGTTATTAGTTATAAAATGCCAGCTTACAAGTTACATGGGATGTTGGTGTATTTTGCTGGATATGAAAAACACATTGGTTTCTATCCTACAGGTTCTGGAATAAAACACTTTGAGCAAGATATTCAATCGCATAAATATTCCAAAGGAACGATTCAATTCCCGTTAGATCAAGAATTACCATACGACTTGATTCGAAGAATCCTGCTATTTCGTGTACAAGAAAATGAACTGAAATTAGCTGCGAAGAAACTTAAAAAAAATAATTTCGGTTAATCTTTTAACTTTTTTGAATTTCAGAATTTCTTTTTCTAACTATAAGGTAGGTAATTAATACACCCAACCCTATTGAAAAACTGAATAATATCCAATTAGGAAAAGGATGAAAACCACTATCAAAATCAAATAAAAATCGCACCAACCAAGATGGTTCTACCTCATGAAATGAACAAGCATCCATTTCAGGAATAAACATCCAATAAAAAAACACTAAAAACAAAAAAGCGAACAAAACTATATGTCCAACATACATTAATATTCGCCCTACTTTCAAAAAGTAATCATTCATCAACTTTTACAATATTTAGTTGTTACATTCTCTCATTTTCAAATCTTCAAATTAACTAATCTTCTAATCTTCAAATTTTCAAATCAATCATCATATTCACCCTGCAACGCATACCAGCCAAATTTTAATAAACCGCCAACAATAATAGGCATCAGTACAAACAGAATTATAATTCCAAAAACCAAATCATCATTCCCTTTCGCATGCGCCACCTTAGGCCAACCAAAATCTGCAATCCCAAAATACGCGCAAGCAACTGCTAACAACAACCAAACAATTCCCAATATTCTTTTTAATTTATTCATCTCTATTTTTTTAGTATTTAACATTCTTCCAAATGGTTTGTAAGGGTGGCTGAGGCTCTCGAAGCCCCGTCAATCAACATTCCTCTTCTTCCCATTAATATAAACCATCCCAATCACAAAACACACCCCAGACACAATAATCGGATACCACAAACCTTCTAAATAGGGTTTGTCAAATGGAAGTTTTGAACCAGTTGTTTCTGCAAGTGTATTCGCATCGTTTGCTTTGGACGCTAGGTAGGTTGCAACAGCTGGAAGTAAACCTCCAAACACACCGTTTCCAATGTGGTAGGGTAGAGACATCGAAGTATAACGTATGTTTGTTGGGAACATCTCCACCAAAAACGCAGCAATAGGACCATAAACCATTGTTACAAAAATCACTTGTAAGAACACCATCCAAATCAAGGTCCATTTATCACCTGAATTTATCGTTATTGCTGTTTTTGTTTCTTCTTTTGCGATAGATAATTTACCTTGTTTTTTCTGAAGTTGCAAGGTTTTTATTTCTGTTTTAACGGTTTGATCAGAATAGTTAAATGTATTGGCATATACCGAATCTTTTAATCCTGTTTTTGGATTCAAGACCAAACTTATTGTTTCAGTATGTTTTATAGCGACTTCTGTTTTGTTTTTCACCGACACTGTTTGATACATTTTTTCGTAAATCGGTCGATAGGCAAACATTGCCAATAACATCCCAGCCATCATGATTTTCTTACGTCCAATTTTATCGGATAAAGCTCCAAATACTAAGAAGAAAGGAGTTCCCATCAATAATGCAATGGCAATCAACATATCTGATTGCATTTTGTCGACCATACAGATTTTTTCGATAAAACTCATGGCGTAAAATTGTCCGGTATACCAAACCACTCCTTGACCCATCGTAGCCCCAAAAAGGGCGAGCAATACATATTTGAAATTCTGTTTGTTTCCGAAGCTCTCTTTTAATGGATTTTTTGAAACGTGACCTTCTGCTTTTACTTTTGCAAATAAAGGCGATTCATCCATATTTTTACGAATCACATACGAAACTGCGACCATGATGATTGACACCCAAAAAGGTAATCGCCATCCCCATTCGTTAAATGCTTCTTTCGAAATCGCTAATCGCGTTCCCATGATTACCAACAAAGAAATAAATAAACCTACTGTTGCTGTCGTTTGTATCCATGAAGTCCAATAACCACGTTTATTGGCAGGCGCATGTTCTGCAACATAGGTCGCTGCACCTCCGTATTCACCTCCTAATGCTAAACCTTGTAAAAGTCGCAAGAGTAAAACTAATACAGGAGCCATAAATCCTATCGATTCATACGAAGGGATACAACCTATCATAAACGTTGCACCACCCATTAATAGCAAGGTGACCATAAACGTATATTTTCGCCCAATCAAATCTCCTAAGCGACCAAAAAATAATGCGCCAAATGGCCGCACAACAAATCCTGCAGCAAAGGTTGCTAACGTTGCTAAAAATGCTGCAGTAGGATTTTCTGCAGGAAAAAATTTAGTAGAGATAATTGTCGCTAAACTACCGAAAATGTAAAAATCATACCATTCAATTAACGTACCCACGGAGGAAGCTCCGATTATTTTCCATAGTCCTTTTGTTTCTATAGCCATAAATATTTGTTATTTATCTATTTAAACGAATATAAAATAAAAAAATAGAATATGCATATATTTTCTTTAGCTATATAAATCCCGATACATTCGTCACTCTTCACTTAACGGTCCCTGAGGTTCTCGAAGGGCCGTCACTTATTATTCTTTTATTATTCCCAAAATAAATTTTTGTTAATCATTGATATTGTAAAGAAGAATGACTAAATTTAAAAGAGGTTGAACAATTTAAAACATTGCGCTATGAGACAGCTAAAAATTGTAAAACAAGTTACAAACAGAGAAGTAGCTTCTTTAGATAAATACTTACAGGAAATAAGTCGTGAAGGAATGATTTCTGCAGAAGAAGAAGTAGAATTAGCCGTGCGAATTAAAGCTGGTGATCAACGCGCATTGGAAAAGTTAACGCGCGCAAACCTTCGTTTTGTCGTTTCTGTAGCAAAACAATACCAAAATCAAGGGATGACTCTTCCGGATTTAATCAATGAAGGCAATGTTGGTTTAATAAAAGCAGCGGAACGTTTTGATGAAACCCGTGGATTTAAATTTATTTCATACGCTGTATGGTGGATCAGACAAGCGATATTGCAAGCTTTGGCTGAACAAGCTCGTATTGTAAGACTTCCATTAAACAAAATTGGAACAATTAATAAATTAAATAGAGCATTTTCGGAATTAGAGCAAAAAAACGAAAGACCCCCAAGTGCAGAAGAATTGGCGGAATTTATGGGAGTGTCTGTATCGGATGTTAAACAATCGTTACAATCGAATGGTCGACATGTTTCCATGGATGCACCATTAACGGAAGGAGACGAATCTTCCTCCAGTTTATACGACGTACTTCCAAATACCTATTCAGAAACACCGGATGTGGATTTAGTGAAAGAATCCTTACGTAAAGATATCGAACGCTCTTTATCGACTTTAACAAGTAGAGAAGGGGAAGTGGTAAGATTGTATTTCGGACTAAACGGACGCTATCCACTGACCTTAGAAGAAATTGGCGATAAATTTGACCTTACAAGAGAAAGAGTTCGTCAAATCAAAGAAAAAGCAATTCGTAGAATGAAACATACTTCACGCAGTAAAATGCTGAAAAATTATCTTTGATAATTATGGGTTTTGGATTATAAACTATAATTCACAACCCATAATTTACTTTCACATCGTTGCTTGAAAGTCCCTGAGGCCCTAGCCTGAAGGTACCTGAGGCTCTCGAAGGGCCTTCTTAATTCGGATCTACATCCACATGCATCCTTACTGCCTTATTCATCGGAACACTATAAAACGCATCGATAATTTCTTGAATCCTTTCTTTCACTTGTTTATTATTAACTTCTCGTTCCACTTTTAAAGTTATCTGCTTCAAGAAATAATTGTTGATTCGCGGAATAATCGGATATTCCGGCCCTAATACACGTTCTTTAAACACTTCACGCAAAGAATTCGCTAACTCGATGGCAGAACGATCGACTTGATTAGCATCCTTATGTTTTAAAGTTAGTTGAATGATTTTATAGAACGGTGGGTAAAAGAAATTACGGCGTTCGGTAATTTCATTACTATAAAAACTTTGGAAATCATGTTGTATAACCTTTTGGATAATCCAATGTTCTGGCTGTCCTGTTTGTATGATTACTTTTCCACGTTTTTTACGTCGTCCAGCACGACCAGCTACTTGCGACATCAACTGATAACTGCGTTCAAACGCACGGAAATCAGGACGGTTTAACATCATGTCTGCATCGAGTATCCCAACTAAATTCACATTGTCAAAATCTAGCCCTTTGGTGATCATTTGTGTACCAATTAGCACGTCGATAGCGCCACTTCCAAAATCTTCAATAATCGTTTGATACGCATTTTTAGCACGCGTAGAATCTAAATCCAAACGTTTGATTACTTTATCGGGAAACATGATACTTAACTCATCCTCAATTTTTTCCGTGCCAAAACCTTGCATCCGCAAACGGTTACTGCCACAATTATTACACGTACCAACCGGTGGCGTACAATAGCCACAATAATGACATTTTAGCGTGTTTGAATGTTTGTGGTAGGTTAAACTTACATCGCAGTTTTTACATTGTGGTGTCCAGGAACAAACTTCGCAATGCCAACTCGGTGTGTATCCACGTCTATTTTGAAACAAAATGATTTGTCCATCGCGTTTTAATTCTTCCTCCATCGCAGTCATTAAAAAGGAGGAAATGTGCGAATGCATCGTGTCCATGCGACGTTCTTCTTTTACATCTGCACAAAAGATTTCAGGAAGTTGCAATCCTCCGTGTCGGTTTGTTAATTCGACTAAGCCAAATTTGCCACTTTTTGCATTGTAATAATTTTCAATGGACGGTGTAGCGGAACCCAATAATACCTTTGCTTTATGAATTGTACCCAATACGATAGATGCATCTCGTGCATTGTAACGTGGAGATGGATCATACTGTTTGTAAGAACTTTCATGTTCTTCGTCGATGATAATTAAACCTAAATTGGTAAATGGTAAAAAGATCGATGAACGTGCTCCCATGACAATACGATACCGGTGTGGATCATTGTGCAACACATGATTCCAAATTTCAACACGTTCATTTTGGTTGAATTTAGAGTGGTAAACACCAATCGCATCCCCAAAATGGATGGAAAGTCGTTGGATTAATTGTGTGGTAAGTGCTATTTCAGGTAATAAGAATAATACTTGTTTCCCTTGTTCTAATTGTTCTTGGATGAGGTCGATATAAATCTCGGTTTTACCAGAACCGGTAACACCATGAAGCAAACACACATCTTTCGTTTTAAACGATGCTTGTATTTCTTCGAGTGCCTTTTGTTGAATGTCGGATAATTTTTTAGCCTCTTTAAGCGAACTGTCTTTAATATTTATTCGGTCTACTTGTAGTTTTTCCAGAAATAAAACATTGTTTTTAACCAAGGTTTCTAAAGCAGATTTAGATGCACCTTTTTCTTCGAGTACTTTTTTCGCAATGGGAGTAGCATAATTATTTGCCACTTCCTGTAAAAAGAGTAAAAGTGCATGTAGTTGTTTTTCTTTACTTTTTTGACCTTCTAGTTTTTCTATATAATCCTGCAGGTGAGTCTCATCGTAAAAGAATTCATCTAAAAAATAATAACTTGCCGTTTTTGGAACGTATTTGTCATTCAACTCTTCTAACGAAATAACCATTTTTGCGTCCAACATTTGTTTAATAATAGGTTGAACGGTTTTTATGCCTAATAACTCAGAAATTTCTTTTAAGTCTAAACTTTCTTTAATATCGAGTGATTCGATAATTTGAAGCATGCGCGCATTTTGTATGTCTTTATTTTTATTAAAGTCAGGATGTAAAACAATTTTGGTTTCAGATGCTAACTTGAAGTTGGAAGGTAGGGCAGCGCTGAGGACATCCCCAATAGGAGCCATGTAATATTCCGAAATCCATTTCCAAAATACGTGCTGGGTTTTAGTCGTAATTGGTGTTGCGTCCAACAAATGCTCTATAAATTTCGCTTGATATCCTGCGGGTATTTCTTCGTGTATTTTAGTTACAATTCCTGTGTACAACTTGCCTTTTCCAAATGGTACCACGACGCGCATACCTACACCAATTTGATTATTTAATTCAAAAGGTACACGATAGGTAAATTCGTTGCGTACTGCTATTGGTAAAATGACATTGACAAAAAGGGTGGTGCGGTCCGACATGTGTTATTTACAGAAGTAGGTAGTTTTACTGTCTGCTGGAACATCCGAGCAAAATTTCAACATGTTTGTGTAAGCTCCCAAACATAGTTCTTTCGTGGATTGCGCATCTAATGCTCTAATGGAATTCTGATTAATAATATCTGAACTAACTTTTACCTCTGATTTTAAATTCCGAGCAGTGAAAATACCAATAACACGCATTCCGTTAGTGGAAGTTAAATTGGTGTAATTTATTTTATTTTGTGCTAGCGAAGAACTAGGTTTATTAAGTGTGATGTAATCGTTTAATACACTAGAAGCGAACGTTATACGTAACTCAATGGATGCGAGTTGTCTTTTAGTAATTGCTGAGTTTTTAGTGCAGTTTTTGTCTATCTCTGTATAAAATTTAGTTCCTAAAGCGTTTAAACCTGCGCTGGTTGCATTAGGTGTTACATCCATATCCCCAACATTCCAATCAAATGATTTTAAGGTAAAATTTTGATCGATATATTCACGGATAGTAATGCGTAGTGATGTATTTGTTGTTACTGCAGTTCCTGGTTTAAATTTAATCGCTGTACTATAATATTCTGGTTTTTCAATGGTACCATTTGCGAAACTATAATTTGTACCATTCGAAACAGGGTATATTAATGAGTTACCATAAATCAATTCGGTAGATGCTGTTACTTCAAATTTATTTTTCTCAAATTTTCCGCGAAACAGATATGTTCTTCCACTTTCGCCAACCAAAGGATTATTTTTACTTGTTTCAAAATAATAGACTTTTTGTTGCGGGCCATAAAAAATTCCAGGTTCTTTATTATCAATGAGTGTATCTCGTAATTTCCATTTACGGAGTGTGTCTCCTTTTTTTATTTCATAAATATATGCTTGCACATCTTTGAAATAACTTGAATCTGGAATTTGAGCGACTTCCAAAGAATTATTTGTACCAGAAAAAGCGCGATTTATTTTAATTATATGGATCGTATCTGCTTGGTCCATCAATCCATAAATAACCGCAGTTTCCTTTTGATCATTGGTTAAAGTAATCGTCTCCTTACACGAAGTGAAAGTTAGCAAGGCTAGTAAAAACGAAAGTAATGTAAATGTATTTTTCATAGTTTATGATTTGTATCTGCTGAAGCGCATGAAAGATAACATCCATTTAGGTAAATGTTTTTCTTGGTTACGATTTTTTAAGTGAATGTACCAACCTATTTTTTTGATAAGTGGAACTTTATGTGTTTCTACAAATTCGATCATGGTACCATCAGGGTCTTCAATATAACTAAAACGACCACCAGCTTCTCCCATATCAAATGTTTCTCCCGTATCTACCGTAAATGGAAAACCTGCTTCGATGCATTCTTTTTTTAATGCATCAATGCGTTGTATGTCAAAGCACAAATGAATGAACCCCCAATCTCCCCAATAGCGATTTTCAAATATTTTCTTACAATCCGTTCTATCAATTGCTTGAATCAATTCAATTTCACTGGATCCTAATAATTGCGCAAACGGTCCTTTTCTTGGTTCTGGATGGCGTAATAAAACACGTCTTACCACATCTTTTCCACCCGCTAAATCCTGGTATGCTTTGAAGGAACGTTTTTCATCGTATACGATTTCTGTATATCCTAATAGGTCTTTATAGAGTTTTAGTGAGTTTTCAATATTACTTACACCGATGACTGCACCGCTTACTCCACCAGTTTTGGAAGGAAATTTAGTGTCAATAAACCAATCCAATCCTTCTACAACTTCAAATAAATTGTCATTTGGGTCGCGTACGAAGAAATGTAATTTACCTTCAGGTGTTTGTTCTAATTTACTTACAAGATTTGCGCCATTGACAGCAAAATAATTATAGGTAGAACGGATGTCTTTTGATTTTACTTTACAAGCAAAAATTCCATAATCACCTAATTGTATTTCAAAACTTGCTTTTTCAGTATTTCGAGAAGTAAATTGCCAAATCTCAAATCCACCACCTCCTTCTAAATTCATTGCGAGTGTTGCTGTTCGGGTTTGAACAACGCTACCTGTATAATTAATCATTGGTGCAGCAGGTGCAGCTTCTTCAAAAACCTTAATGTCCATTCCAAAGAATTTACGGTACCACTCCCAAATTGCATCGACATTTGGAACCCCAATGCCCATTTGCTGTATTCCACAAATAATTTTTTCCATGCAGTTCTAGATTAATAAACCAATTAACAAAGATAAAGACTAATATGATTATATCGGTAATTGTTAGTATGTATGTAAGGTCTTTACTCTTTTGATTTGATGTCTTTTGTATGTATAACAAAAATAGTAAAGTTATCGAATTGCGCGCTCATTGAATAATAAGTATCCGTAACTAAATTGAATGAAAAATGGATTTTTTTGTTTAGGAAAATAATTGGTAGCCAGGCGAATTGGACCAATTGGACTGTGAAAAATCATTGAGGAGGAAATTAAATATTCTGAAAGTAAAGTTGGCGTATCGAAATCGCCCATTAATAAATTGGTTTTTGTAATTTCTTTGAATGGTTGGTATAAATAGGAGTCAACTCTCAAATCGATCGATTTATGTAAAGAAAATACAAAGTTTGTCCCAATCCCTATAAATTGTGGAGAACGATATTCGGGTAAAAAAATGGTTTGACAATCCGGAAATGGAGAAAAATCGTTCATACTCAAGATTGAGGCGGTATAATTAGAGAATAAAGTTTGAGAGCTAAATGTAGATTTTAGATGAAACCCAATGTTTAAGCGTGATTTTTCAAAAAAGTACCATTGTAATTCAGGTTGTATACTAATCCATGTATGCTTTTTGTGTAAGGAATATTTTACGATCGAAGTAGAACCAGATTCGCTATCCTCATTTCCATTTACATATTTGAATTTGAAAGAAAACAATTTTCCTTTATTTGCAAATTGCTTGCGATTTAAGGTATTATATTCGATATTCCAGCGTAGATTAAATCCATTAAATGAGGTGAAATCTGTCGTGTCTTTATTGGTAAATTTATCCGTTTGGTAATATTCATCGGTAGTTTTAAATAAGCGAATATCGAAGGTGCTATTTGTTTGATTACCAACGGGATGTTTTAATTTAAATCCTTCATATATTTCGTTTTGCACCAAAAAAGAAGGTTTTACTTGTTCGAAGAAGCTGGATAAACTTCTAAAATAGTCCCACCGATTTAGGACATAATAAGCACTTAAGGTGATGGGTGTTTTTGTAGGTAATTGTAAGTCTGCTTGTAATTTGAGAGAGCCATAAAACTTTCCAAAATAAGTATTCATTTTCAACGTTAGTAGCTGGTTTTTTAACGTTTGATAACTTAATCCTAAATAACCGGTATTAATACTTCTAGAGGAAAAAAGTCCGCCAACTTCTAATTCAATTTCTTTTGATTTTCGGGCTAATAAATCTAAATGATAGGTAGAGTCTTTTTTAAGAATTAATATCGGATAGGTAAAGTTGATTGCAGGATTAGCGGTTAGTCGAAAGTAGTTTTTAGCAAATTCAGCACTGTCGATGTTTTTATTATGCGGTAAAATACTTTGTTGAATAAATCGATTTGCTTTTTCATCGCCTGAATTAGTAGAGACAGAACTGATGGTAAAAGCAGGTATTTTGGATTTGAAATTTTTACGAATTGTTGCTAATTCAGTTAGATTTGTTTGACGGTGTACTTTTTTTCTAATAGAATCGATCAAGAAAATAGTACTTTTATATCCTGCATCGATAGCATCCGAAATTTCTTCAAATTCAAAAGTGGTAACATCTGTTTTTGGTTGAATTAAAACTCCATTTTCAGTAGGTAACGTAAAGTTCGTATGGCTTACCATCATGTTAATTACCTGACTAATTACATCATGTTCTTCTGCTGCTTTATAATTAGAAGAAACGTTAGATCCAATGATATAATCCGGTTTAAAGTTTGAATACATGATATCTGCAGGGAAGTTGTTGTATAAACCACCATCAAAAAGTAAATTCTCATCTATCTTAATAGGATGTATAAAAAATGGGAAGGTAATCGATGCACGAACTACTTGATTAAGTTTTCCGCTGGTAAATAAAACACTTTTTTTATGGGTAATATCAGAAGCTACACAATTAAAAGGAACCATTAATTTAGAAAAATCTCCATTAACACTTTCACCAGCAGTTCCGAAAATACGCATCATTTCATAATCCAAATAGGTGGAATTGATGAATTTTGTCGGAAAAAAACGTTTGTAAATACTATCCGCTGCAAATGAAATTTTTATCAAATCACCATTAATGTTATCTTCTTGGAAGTAAAATCGATTGTTTTGCTCTACTTCACCTCGAACTAACAATTGAAAACGATCACTTAATACATAGTCTTCGATTTCGTCGGGGGTGTATCCAATTGCATATAATGCACCGATGAGTGCTCCAGATGAAGTGCCTGAAATATAATCGATGGGTATTTGGTTTTCTTCCAATGCTTTTATAACACCGATGTGCGCAAAACCGGTTGCACCACCACCACTTAAGACCAAACCAACCTTTTGCGCATGTGCATTAATCCACACGAAAAATAAAATAGGAATTAGTAAGATATAGCGTTTCAATCTTTTTCTTTTTCGTAAAAATACATCAAATTTAGGTGTTTGACATATTTTAGATTGTATCTTTACACATGAATTTCTATCAATTTGGAATTCAATCAAATGATTTTTAAACACTATGGAGAATATTAAAATTACCTTAAAAACGATCTTTGGATTAGAAAAAGTATTAAAAGAAGAACTAGAAGAATTAGGGTATAAACAAACGGAACAATTGAATCGTGCGGTTCAATTAATGGGAACTTGGGAAGATGTTTATTTCTTGAATCTACATGTTCGTTGTGCAATTTGTGTATTGGTAGAGTTAAAAACATTCAAAATTCGAGAAGAAAAGGATTTGTATAAACAAGCAATGAAAATCGATTGGACTAGTTATTTTACAAGCGATAAAACATTTGCGGTTCGTGGGGCTGTTCAATCGAAAATTTTTTCACACACACAATATCCTTATTTATTGTTAAAAGATGCAATAGTTGATGTTTTTAGAGATAAAACAGGGGATAGACCAGATGTAAGTTTAAAATCTCCACAGGTAGTATTTGATTTGTATATTAAAGAGGATTTTGTAACCTTGTCTTTAAACACAAGTGGTGCGCCATTATTTCACCGTGGGTATCGCTTCGAAGTAGGAGAGGCTCCGATGAATGAAGTAGTTGCTGCTGGATTAATTCGTTTATCTGGATGGGATAGAAAATCTGCATTTATGGATCCTTTTTGTGGTTCGGGTACCATTTTAATTGAAGCAGCATTACTTGCGGCTAACATTCCTTCTAATATTGAGCGTGTACATTATGCATTTAAAAACTTCAAAAACTTCAATGAAGGACTTTGGGAAGGGATTTATCATAAAGCGAATAAGCGCGCTGAAACATTTGATTTTCCTATCATTGGATCAGATATTGATTCAGAAATGGTATTAATGGCAAAACGTAACTTAAGAGGTTTGCCTATTTCAAGAAATGTAACTATTACTACAGCGCCATTTAATGAAGTGAAAAAATCGGCGGATAAAGGCACTTTAATTTCTAACCCACCATATGGTATGCGTATTGGAGAGAATATCGAAGAAATGTATGCGGAATTAGGAGATTGGTTCAAAAATGAATTGAAAGGGTATTCTTGTTGGGTGATTTCAGCGAATGAAGACGCATTAAAAAATGTAGGATTAAAACCAGATTCTAAAGTGAAATTATACAATGGCGACTTGGAATGTAGTTACCGTCAATATACCATTTTTGATGGTTTCCGAAAAGACGTATTACAGCGTGAAAATATATAGTAGAGATGCAATGCATTGCGTCTCTACTATATTTATTTAAATAAAAAAAATTTATTTAAATAAAAAAACCACCTTATGGGTGGTTTTTTATTGTGTATAAATTCATAATTTATAATCCATAAATCATAATTTCTATCTTATCTTTTTTCAATAGGAACGTATTGACGTAATACTTCACCAGTATAAATTTGTCTTGGTCTTCCAATTGGTTCTTTGTTTTCAGTCATTTCTTTCCATTGTGCAATCCATCCTGGTAGACGACCTATTGCAAACATTACTGTAAACATTTCAGTTGGTATACCTAAAGCTTTGTAAATGATTCCAGAATAGAAATCTACGTTTGGATACAAGTTTCTAGTTTTGAAGTATTCATCTTCTAAAGCTACTTGTTCTAACTTTTTAGCGATTGCTAATAATGGATCATTAACACCTAATTTTGTTAAGATATCATCACATGCTTTTTTAATGATTTTTGCACGTGGATCAAAGTTTTTGTATACTCTGTGACCAAATCCCATTAAACGGAAAGAATCTTCTTTGTCTTTTGCTTTTAACACCCATTTATCAACATCACCTCCATCTGCATGAATTTTCTCAAGCATCTCGATTACCTCTTGATTAGCACCTCCATGAAGAGGACCCCAAAGTGCAGAAATACCTGCAGAGATCGAAGCGTATAAATTTGCTTGTGATGAACCTACGATACGAACTGTAGAAGTAGAACAGTTTTGCTCGTGGTCAGCATGCAAAATAAATAACTTATTTAATGCATCAACAACAACAGGGTCTACTTTAAATTCTTCTGTTGGCATTGCAAACATCATATACAAGAAGTTTTTACAATAGTCAAATTCATTTTTTGGATACATGAATGGATGACGCGTAGAATTCTTATATGCCCAAGCAGCTAAAGTCGGTAATTTTGCTAATAAACGCAAAATAGTCAAGTCTTTTGCTTGTGGACTTCTGTTAGGATCTAATGATTCAGGATAGAATGTAGAAAGAGAACATACCATAGAAGAAAGAACCCCCATTGGATGTGCTTTAGCTGGGTATGCTTCAAAGAATTGTTTCATGTCCTCATGAACCAATGTATGTTTTGTTATGTTTGAACGGAAAGTTTCTAATTCAATAACAGTTGGTAAATTTCCGTAAATCAACAAATAGGCAACTTCAATAAATGTTGCTTTTTCTGCTAATTCTTCAATAGGATAACCTCTATATTTTAAAATACCTTCCTCTCCATCTAAAAATGTGATAGCACTAGTCGTTGCACCTGTATTTTTGTAACCAGTATCTAGTGTTACATATCCTGTAGCAGCACGTAAGTTGCTAATGTCAATCGCTTTTTCGTTTTCTGTTCCTTCGATTACTGGAAACTCATACGTTGTTCCTCCTAATTCAATTTTAGCCGTTTCGCTCATAAAGTCATATTTTTTATAACGCAACTAAATTAATAAACAATAATGTAATCCGCTACTTTTTTTGAATAAGATTTATAAAATATTATTCTGTGGAAATTTCATTATTAGATACGGTAAATTGCTCTCCAAGAAATATAAATCACATCTTACAACAAGAAATAAAAAAGGAAGTATTACGATTTATTATAAATTTTTTAAGGTGTATGCTAACAATAAGCTATATAAATGGTTTCTGGTATTCCCGCCATAGATACCATGATTTTTGTTAGGATAGGTAAATTGATCAAATTGTATATTTGATTGAACTAATGTATTTATTAATTCTAATGCATTTTGAAAATGAACATTATCATCTGCTGTTCCGTGCACTAATAAGTAGTTACCTTTTAAATTTTTAGCATATTTGATTGGTGAATTATCTTCATATCCCGCCATGTTTTCAGCTGGAGTTCGCATAAAACGTTCTGTGTAAATATTGTCATAATATTTCCAATTTGTCACTGGAGCAACAGCTATTCCCATTTTAAATACTGGAGCACCTTTTGTCATAGCAAGCGATGTCATAAACCCACCATAACTCCATCCTTGAATACCAATTCTGTTTTTGTCTACATAACCTAGCTTTCCTAATTCAGTAGCTGTGGCTATAAAATCTTCCAATTCTAATTTACCCATGTTTAAATAGGTAGCTTTTTTGTGTACTACACCACGAAATTGTGTTCCTCGAGGATCCACACTTACGACAATATATCCGTTTTGTGTAAGTAATTGATGGTACATGTAATCATTCCCTCCCCATTGGTTAATTACGGTGTTTTGACCAGGACCACCATATATATTTATGTAAACAGGATATTTTTTGGTCGGATCAAAATTTGTCGGTTTCATCATCCAACCATTTAATTTACCACCAATACCAGTAAATTCTACAAATTCTTTACGCGCCAAAGTATAGCTTTTTAATCTTTCGTTAAGTGCCGAATTATCTTCTAAAACTGCCAGAACCTTCCCTTTTTCTGATTTTAGTTCATAACTATTTGGAGTATTTACATCGGATTTATCCAAAACAAAATACTGCATACCTGGTGTGAATTGCGCGACATTGTGACCAGTTTCATTACTTAAAGGAAATTTGTTTTTTCCGTTAATTCCAATTTTATATACACCTTGATGTATTGCTCCTTTTTCAGCGGATGCAAAATAAACCGTAGTCGCTTTATCATCGATACCATATAGTTCAATAACATCCCAATTGCCAGTTGTTACAGCGCTTTGTGTACCATTAAAGCTTAATCTGTAAATGTGTTTAAAACCAGAGATTTCACTCGTGCGAATTAATTCTTTTCCATTTGGAAGTATATACATACTGTTTTCGTCTACTTCCACGTATGTGTCTGATTTTTCAGTGAAAAATATTTTGCTTGCAAGCGTGTTTGCATCCACAGCATGGAAGGTTAATTCATTTTGATGTCTGTTTAAAGTCTGTATCACCAATGTATTTTGTGTTGGTGACCAATTTAATCTTGGGATGTATTCGTAATTAGCTAATGGAATTACTTGTGTTTTATTGGTAGGTAAATCAAAAATATACGCAGTAACTTTTGAGTTGTCTTCTCCCGCTTTCGGGTATTTATAGCTCCATTTTTCAGGATATAGCCCTCCTTTAAAGTAATCGATATTATATTCTTTTACTTGACTTTCGTCAAAGCGTAAATATGCAATTTTCTTACTGTCAAATGACCATTCGAAACCTTTAGTAATTGCAAATTCTTCTTCGTAAACCCAATCGGTTGTACCATTTATGATTTCATTTTGTTTACCATCCGTTGTAATTGTACTTGTTATATTAGTTTCTAAATCTTTAATATATAGGTTGTTTTTAAAAACAAATGCTACCTTTTTGCCGTTTGGAGAAAATTGCGCCAATGTAGCGCCAGTTTTGGTTTCATCTAATGGACTTATTTTTTTTGTTTTAAAGTCGAAAATAAAATAATTAGCAGTAAAACTTCTTCTATAAATAGGTGTAGTTTCTGTTGTTATCAATAATTGCGTTTCATCGGCACTAAATTCATAGCCATCAATTGGAAGTAATTTTCCTTTATACACTAAATCTTTCGCTGCAATAAGCGTATTTCCTGCTCCCTGATAATTTTTATAGGTATGAATAGAAATTGTAGTACTGTCTTTTACTCGATTTAGTTTTGTAAAATGTTGACCATCTTTCATACCATTAAATCCGGCTACACCCTTTCTTGAAAATTCATAGTTTTTCCAAATTTTCTCAACGGTAAGCGTTTGTTGTGCGTTGAGGGAGTTCGATAACAATACTATAAGGAATACGGATAGGTTTAAAATTTTATTAAAAGTCATTCGTGTTATTTTTAGTTTAGGTGTCCTGATTTAATAGTTTACAAAACTAACGAACTATTCGTTAGAATAAAATTAGGGTGAATTATTTGTTTTATCAAGTAATAAACTACCGTATTTATACGCGATTTTGCATTTATGATTGTTTTGCTGAAATAGCAATAGTAAACTTGTAGCAAAATTAAATGAGATGAAAATAAGGCTATCACTTCTTTTGTTTTTTGCATTTTCCGCATGTTTTTCTCAAATTCCATCTAGTAATCCGATTACATATACGTTACAAGAAGTAACAGCATATAGCATAAAAGTTTCTTTTTCCAGGGTTGATTTTACACATAGTTATTTGGTGCTTGTTTCTGAAAATGAACTTGTTAATTCGATTCCTGAAAATGGAAAGAGCTACTTAAGGGGAGATATGGTGGGGAACGCTAAAGTAGTTCAATGTAGCTTGGATACCATTTTCCAACCAAGGGCTGTCAGGGCAAATACGACGTATAATTTCGCAATATATGCTACCTTTCTATCAGAAGGAAAAGTTATCTATCTTACTGCAAAACCATTATCTTTCAAAGTTTCCACTTTAGGACTATCCACTTCAGATCTATACGAATCGATTTCATTAACAGCTCCTAATTTTCTTACTAATTTATCAAATCTGATTTCAAAGCATAAGATTATAACATATGCTTCGTATAAAAACACGTTGCTTTCTTCACTTGAATTGCAAGATACAATTGCGGGAAAAACGTTTGTTCAATGTGTCTATTCTGGGGAAAGAAAAATTGTTCAAATGCCTTTTGATTGGACAAAAGAAGGGTACAGTAGAGAGCATACCTTTGCACATTCATGGATGCCTTCACATCCTGCAGATAATCCACCTTTACCAGAGTTTAGTGATCTGCATAATTTGTATCCGACAAATTTAGAGAAAGCAAATACCGTAAGAAATAATTTTCCACTTGGAGAAGTTACTGGAAAAGTGCTTTATGCTTATTTGGAAGGAAAGTTAGGGTATGCGGGTACACAGATTGTATATGAACCTAGAGACGCTCATAAAGGGAATGCAGCTAGAGCAATGATGTATATGTCCATTGCTTACAACAATCAAAATAATAATTGGATTTTTCCAAGTGTTCAGTCGCAAGAAATCATTAAAAAGTGGCATTTTCAAGATCCACCGGATAACTATGAAATTGCACGACAAGAATATATTTATTGGTTACAAGGAAATCGAAACCCATTTATAGATCATCCAGAATACGCTTGCTATATTGATTTTTCGAAGTTGGTTAAAATGAAAGCAATGTGTAATAATTCAATCAGCGAGAACGAAATTGCGAATGTTTCGATACAATATAACAATCATACACTTAAAATTTCATCGGATGAAATTATCAATGAAATAGTTCTTTATGATGCAACAGGGAAGATATTAAAACATGATTTCCCAAATGATATCCAATTTCAAAACGATAACTTGTTTAGGGTAAGTACATTTTGTTTTCTTGATATTAGTATAAATGGAGGAGAAGTTGTCCGAAGAAAAATGGTGTTAGAATAAAATTTTTAGAATGATTTTTGAATCTAAATTCTTCCAAATAAAAAAAGCCGTCTCTTACGAAACGGCTCCAAAGTCTTATGTCTTTTATCTAAAAGTCTTTTATCTCAAAATACTACATATGAATCACTTCACCATACGCAGCTGCAGCAGCTTCCATGATTGCTTCAGACATAGTAGGGTGAGGATGTACTGTTTTAATTAAAGCTTCTCCTGTTACTTCTAACTTACGAATTGCTACAATTTCAGCAATCATTTCCGTAACGTTTGCACCAATCATGTGAGCGCCTAAAAGTTCACCGTATTTTGCGTCGAAAATTAATTTTACAAAACCATCTTTTGCTCCAGCTGCACTTGCTTTTCCAGATGCAGAGAATGGAAATTTACCAATTTTGATGTCTAATCCTTTTTCACGAGCTGCCTTTTCTGTTAAACCTACAGAAGCAACTTCTGGTGAACAATACGTACATCCTGGGATATTTCCATAATCCAAAGGTTCTGGGTGGTGACCAGCAATTTGTTCCACACAAATAATTCCCTCTGCAGAAGCAACGTGCGCTAAAGCTGGACCAGGAACGATATCACCTATTGCATAATATCCAGGTATGTTTGTTTGGTAGTATTCATTTACTAAAATACGCCCTTTGTCTGTTGCTATACCAACTTGTTCTAATCCTAAATTTTCAAGATTTGTTTCAATTCCTGCAGCAGATAAAACGATATCACATTCAATTTTTTCTTCTCCTTTTGCAGTTTTTATCGTTACTATACAACCTGTCCCGGATGTATCAACAGATTCAACAGATGAATTAGTTAAAATTTTAACACCAGATTTTTTGAAGGATTTCTCTAATTGTTTTGAAACTTCTTCATCCTCTACATTTGCTATGTTTCCAAGGAATTCAACAATGGTTACATCTGTACCTAATGTGTTATAGAAATAAGCGAATTCTAATCCAATTGCACCAGAACCAATTACCACCATTTTCTTAGGTTGTGTAGCTAATGTCATTGCTTCGCGGTAACCGATTACTTTTTTACCATCTTGTGGTACATTTGGCAACTGACGTGAACGAGCACCAGTAGCTAAAATAACTCCTTTATCCGCAGAATATTCAGTTACCGTTCCGTCTTCTGAAGTTACAGCAACTTTTTTTCCTGGTAATACTTTTCCGGAACCTTTGATAACATCAATTTTATTCTTTTTCATCAAAAATTGAATACCAGTACTCATACCATTAGCAACACCTCTACTACGTGCAATAATAGCTTCAAAGTCTGCAGAACCACCTTCTACCTTAATTCCATAATCCGAAGCGTGTGTAAGATACTCATATACATTTGCACTTTTTAGTAATGCTTTTGTTGGAATACATCCCCAGTTCAAGCAAATACCTCCAAGGGATTCTCTTTCAATAATAGCAGTTTTTAATCCTAGTTGTGATGCGCGAATAGCAGTCACATATCCTCCAGGTCCACTTCCTATAACTAATATGTCGTAATTCATAATAATTTCGATTTTTATTTTGTGGTGTGAAATTAATAAATATTTAGGAAAGTATTTTTGTCCATGTGATTATTTTGAAATTCTAGAAGCATTTTTACCATTGAGAAATGGAGATTTATTTTGAATCATCAAACTGTTTTAGGTTAATTAAGGATTTCGCTTGGCTCACATAGTTTTGATTTTATCAGTAATTAAGAAATTTAGGATGATAAGTATGTTTTCGGTCAATTTAATTCCTCAATGGTGAATAAACCAAAATAGACCACAGGTCTCTCAATGCAACTAAATCAATCTCCACACATTCCTTAATTTCTCAATAAGATCTCAATGGTAAAAAAAAGTATTGAGGTCTCTCAATGCAAATAAACACATCACCATTTACCCCTCAATTCTTAAAAGGTGAAAATAAACGCTCTAATCTACAAGTCGAAAATTCTTATATTTACATATCAAAACTTCAACCATGATTCATTATACTTTATCTACAGAAAACCCTTCCGCACAGTACATTCAAATTTCAATGCAGTTTGAACCTACGAATGAAGTGGAGAGAATTCAATTACCTGCATGGCGACCAGGTCGTTATGAACTTGGTAATTTTGCTAAAAATGTAAAGGGTTTCAAAGTATATAATGAAAAAGACGAGGAATTGTTATTTCATAAAATAACGAAAGATTGCTGGGAGGTTCAAAGAAATAATGCGACTATCATTCGCGTGATCTACGAATATTATGCAACTGACTTAAATGCAGGATCTACTTTTTTATCGGAAGAACAATTGTATGTAAATCCAGTAAATTGTTGTACGTACGTAATTGGAAGAGAGAAAGAAGGAATAATTGTGGATTTAAAACTACCGACAACATACGTTATTGCTTCTTCGTTAGAGATGGATCAACATACTTTGTTTGCAAAAGATTTTGATGAACTTGCGGATTCACCTTTTATTTGTTCAAACACCTTACAACATAATTCGTATAATGTAGGTGAGATTTTATTTCATGTTTGGTTTCAAGGGGAAGTAAAGGTAGATTGGGAGAAATTAATACCCGATTTCACTGCTTTTTCAGAAAAACAAATAGAAAAATTTGGAAGTTTTCCGGTAGAAGAATATCATTTTTTGACACAAATTGTTCCGTTTAGAGCATATCATGGTGTCGAACATAGCCGCTCTACCGTTTTATTATTAGGGCCAAGTTATGCTGTTTTTAAAGATGCTTATAAAGATTTATTGGGTGTAAGTTCCCATGAATTATACCATACATGGAATGTGAAAGCAATACGTCCTATTGAATTATTTCCGTATGATTTTACAAAGGAGAATTATTCTGAATTAGGTTTTTTATGTGAGGGTGTAACAACCTATATGGGAGATTTATTTTTATATAAGAGTGGTGTTTTTGATTTAAAAGAATATTTCAATGAAATGAATGCGCAACTGCAAAAACATTTTGATAATCCTGCAAGATTCAATTACTCTGTTGCACAATCTTCTTTTGATACGTGGTTGGATGGGTATGTTCCTGGAGCACCAAACCGTAAAGTTTCAATCTACACAGAAGGTTGTTTGTTGTCTTTTGTGTTTGATGTGTTTATAATTAAAAATTCGGATGGTAAATATTCCTTGGATGATGTTATGAAACATTTATACGAAGATTTTTACCAGAAAAACAAAGGGGTTTCAGAACAAGATTATAGGAATGCAATAGCATCGTTCGCAGGAACAAGGGTTACGACTATCTTTGAAAATTACGTGCATAATGTAACTGATTATACACAATTACTTCAAACTTCATTCGATACTATTGGTTTGAAGATGGCCTCAAAACCGAATGATAAAATAAGTCAATCTAAATTGGGTGTAAAAACCTTACCACAAGGGAGTTATTTTGTCGTAAAATCTATTTATCCAAATTCTCCTGCGGATATCAGTGGATTAATGCTAGAAGATGAAATAATAGCTATTCAAGCAATGGATGTTAATGGTAATCTAGACGCTTGGTTGGGTTACTTTAACCAAGATGAAATAGAGGTTATGGTTAAAAGGAAGGGTGTTTTCTTAAACAAGAAAATTACCTTGGATAGTAAAGGGTATTACCCAGAATATTTTTTACAAGAAAGTAAAGAAAAGTCGGAAGCACAGAAAAAATATTTCGAAAGATGGTCAAAGTAACTTCGGTTTGCTTTATTTTTACCTAAATCTATTAGAATCATGAACAAAGTAATACGTTTAGCAATCTTTTCAGTCCTATTGATTTCTTGCCAACCAAAGCCAGTTGTTGTAAAGAAAGATACAGGACCGTCCTATACTACTGCTAAAGATAAAGGAGGTAGTTCTTATAGTACACTTCGTATTGGGAGCCAAACATGGATGGTGGAAAATTTAAAAACAGTTCGATATTCAGATGTAGTTAAAATTAAAGATTTAATACTCACAGATTCTATTCGTACGTTGTTGCCAAACGATAGTTCAATCTTGTATCGTGCAGATTCACCAAAAGATACACTTGCGTATTATTGGAAATACCAAGGAGGTCCATCAACAAACGATTTCGGGAAATTATACACTTGGTATACAGTTACCAATAGAAATGTTTGTCCACAAGGCTTTCGGGTACCTACTGAAAATGATTGGGATAAATTAATAAATTTTTTAGGAGGATCAGAAATTGCAGGGGGTAAAATGAAGAGTACAGATTCTTCTATGTGGGAACTTCCAAATGTTGGTGCAACTAATTCATCCTATTTTAATGCAGTTGGAGGAGGGTATAAAACGGAATTCGCAACTTTTATTAATCAATTAAAATTTGGATTTTATTGGTCATCTACAGAAGATGCAAAATTTCCAGATTGTGGGATTGCTTATGTGTTTTACGCAGGTTCTATTAAATCTTTTAAGGTATCTAAATCTAAAAAATCGGCGATGTCAGTTCGATGTGTTTCCAATAAATAATTACGATAGAAAAACCGCCTATTTTTAATTTATTAGATTTACGTGTCCAACTAATTGTTTCTTTAGTTTATTTCCTGTGGATTCTTTGTATTCAATTTTCCAAATGTAAGTGTCTGGTAGACAAATTTTGTTCCCGTAGGTGCCATCCCATCCAATATCTTTGTTGTGTGACTCAAATAATAAATTTCCCCATCTGTTAAATATATATAAACTGTAATAATCGGATGAAATACCACCAGCAATTACAGGTAAAAAACTATTATTAATTTCATCCGTATTTGGAGTGAATGAATTTGGGATATAAATTATTGGCTTTTCAATAACTGTTATCGCAATGGTTGTATCATCTGAACAAAGGTTATTAAAAGCTGTTAATTTCACAAAATATACATTTGCAATACCCGGAAACTCATGGATTGGATTTTTATCGATAGAAAATTTACTTCCATCATCAAAATTCCATTTGTAACTAATTGAATTTAAGGAGTTGTTAGTGAATATGGCTTGCGTGTTTAGTAAGGTTAAGTCTGTTGGTGTGTAATTAAAAGAAGCTGTAGGTAATGTTGGTGGCGCTTGAACGTTAATCGTGTTTGAGGAAAAACATTGCGTTGTATCTTTTACGAAATAGGTGTAATTACCAGCGGATTTAGAGGCGAAAATTGGTGATTTTTGAAAAGTAATATTATCCAAACTATAACTATAATTTGTTCCAGAAGGATTAACTACCGTGATCGTTCCAGTTTTTGTGTCACAATCTGGTTGTTTAACGATTGCAAATGGTTGATTTGGTGGAGCAGGTGCATTTTTAATAGTAATTGAATTTGTACGGCTACATCCGGATAAATTTTTAGTAGTTAATGTATATGTCCCTGGATTTAAATTGTTAAATGTTGTTGTAGATTGGAATGAAGTTCCGTTAATCGAGTATAAATAATAACTACCGATTGGACTAGTAACATTTATAAATCCAGTAGTTGAGATACATGTAGCGTTTTTTACTAGGTAGTTTACATTCGTTGGGGTAGATAAAATCGTATCAATCTTAAAATCACTAGAGTCTTTACAACCGCCTAAATCTTTAACGAGCACTTTGTAGCTATTATTTGCTGTTAACGCATTAAATATAGGGGAAACTTGAAAATTGACCCCGTCTGTACTATATGTAAAATTGCCAAGTGGAGAAGTAATTGTAATAGTTCCAGTATTTATTTCACATGTTGGTTGCGTTAAACTTGCAGTAGGCTTTGCAGGTCCAGCTGGATTAGTTAAGGTTTGCGTCTCATCGTTAGAAGTACATCCTGCTTCAGTTACATTTATTTTAGTATAAACACCTTTTCCAAGACTAGTGATATCGTATGCTGTTCCTGTTGTAGTAAACGAAGATGTCGTAGGAGTAGCCCCATCTTTAACAAAACTCAAAGCATAAGTGCTACCATTTGTCAATCCTGAAATAGTTATTTTTCCATTTATACCACCACAAATGCTTGGGTCACTTTTTGTAGAAGTGATAGAAATAGCGTTTGGATCAACCAAGGATTGAGTTTCATCATTTGAAGTACATCCTGCTTCAGTTACATTAATTTTAGTATAAACACCTTTTCCAAGACTAGTGATATCGTATACTGTTCCTGTTGTAGTAAACGAAGATGTTGTAGGACTAGAACCGTCTTTTACAAAACTCAAAGCATAAGTGCTACCATTTGTCAATCCTGAAATAGTTATTTTCCCATCGGTACCACCACAAATGCTGGGGTCCGTTTTAGTGGATATGATAGAAATAGCATTTGGTTCAACCAAGGATTGTGCTTCATCATTTGAAGTACATCCAGCTTCAGTAAGATTGATTTTTGTATATGCACCTTTTGCTAGTCCAGAAATAGCATAGGTGGTTCCTGAAGCGGTAAACGAAGAGGTAATCGGTGTTGCAGCTCCATCTTTGACATAAATTAAGGTATATGTTTTACCATTCGTCAATCCTGAAAGAGTAATTTTCCCATCGCTTCCGCTACACGTTGAAGGATTTGTTTTAGTAGAAGTAATTACAATAGCGTTTGGATCAGCTAGTGTTTGACTTTCATCATTTGAAGTACACCCAGATTCAGTTAGATTGATCTTTGTATATGCACCTTTTGCTAGTCCAGTAATAGCATAGGAGGTTCCTGAAGCGGTAAACGAAGAAGTAATTGGTGTTGCAGATCCATCTTTTACATAACTTATGGTATATGTACTACCATTGGTTAAGCCGGAGATTGTAATTTTTCCATCGCTACCACCACATGTTGAAGGATTTGTTTTAATAGAAGTAATTGCAATAGCGTTTGGATCAGCTAGTATTTGACTTTCATCATTTGAAGTACATCCAGATTCAGTTAGATTGATCTTTGTATATGCACCTTTTTCTAGTCCAGTAATAGCAAAGGAGGTTCCTGAAGCGGTAAACGAAGATGTAATAGGTGTTGTAGCCCCATCTTTGACATAACTTAATGCATATATTTTACCATTTGTCAATCCTGAAATAGTTATTCCCCCATCGCTACCACCACATGTTGAAGGATTTGTTTTTGTACTTGTTATGCTGGGTGCAGTACAACTACATGTTGTATTTAGTTGAATACTTGTTAAATCAGATGCTACACATCCATCTTTGTCTTTAACTTTAATATTATACGTTCCATTTCCTAAAGTTGAAATAGGAGAACTTGTAAAAGGATAAGTATTTCCATTATCTAAACTAAAAGTATACGGGGAAGCACCTCCAGTTGGTGTAAGTGTAATAACTCCATCCGAATTTACTGTAAATGCAAGCGAACATGTTGGGTCGGATGTTTTAGTTGCAGAAATTTTTAATTCATCTTTAATAGTAATTGTTATAGGTGTTTGGACAGGGGTAGTACCCGAACAAGTAGCTTGACCTAAAAGTTGTATGGTAATCGTTTCATCTCCTTCCACAAGATTATCAGTGGTGGGCGAAATTGTCAATTGCGTTGAAGCTTGTCCAGCTGGAATTGTGACACTTGCGGGTATTGTATAGTCTGAAGAATTTGTTGCAGTACCTCCTAATGTGTAATTAATTGTATAGTTACTTGTTGGAATAGGGCTTGCAGTAAACGTTAAAACCGCTTTGGAACAATTTTCGGTGATATAATTGTTTGTCAATGGAGCACCAGAAGCATCCGTTATTTGAGAAGCTGCAGTTACGCCAGGACTAGAAAAACTTCCAGCTTCAAGAAAAACACCTGAATCCATAGCTCCATCAGTAACATCCGCAATGATTAATCGTATATGGTATGTCTGACAAGGAGTTACTTTTGCTCTTGCATATAAAGGTATTGTAAATCCACAATATCCAACATTTGGAACAGTACCATTGAAATTAGCTAATCTTTGTGCGGAAGTTAAAGTACATTGGGTTCCAGCAGAAGTTCCATCATTTACATTGTTAATTGTCACATAGGTATTTGTTCCAGGAAGAAGCGCAAGATTTACTGCATCATTTGTAAATCCTTTACCACCGGATATACCTGGGCCACTTAAAAGAAAGCCGAATACATCATTAAAGGATTGACAATTATAAGTAGGATATTCAGCAGACCCAAAAGTATATTTAAATTTAATGGAGTCGCTACTTGGTATAAAATCAAATTCTAAAACACAAATGTTTAAAGCTTTCTGACCAGAACTTAATATTTTCGCATCGCTATCATCTCTATACTCACCAGATGTTGAACTGAAGTACCCTCCACTTCCCATGGAAGAACATGGATTGTTTGGAATATCTTTAGTATTACCGGAAGTTAATATTATTCCATTGGTAAATCCTAATTTAGTACTTGTACTTCCGGAAGTACTAAAGTCACCATATTGATATTTATTTGTTGTATTAACCCCTTTAATCGTAATGTTAGTAGCTGTAATACCTGTTCCAAGAAATATATTATTTACAAGTTGAGTGGCAGTATTCGCATTGTTTATTGTGATTTGTGAGGATAATGAAAATAAAATTAGTAGGAATATACTTAATACTAAATATTTAGAGTTATTAATATTCATTGTATCGATTTTATATAATTTTAAAAATAGGTTTGTGAAGTCTTTTCATATTTTAAGACAACTTCCAACAAAAAAAGTTGCCTAGAAATCTAAACAACTTTTTGTATGTAACGCAGTAAAAGTAACAATTTAACTTAATTATTTCTCGCTTATTTAACCAAATTTACGTGACCTGTTATATAGTATTCTTTTTCTGTTTGTTTAGATTTAAATTGAAGTTTCCAAACATACGTATTGTTTTCTGCCATTTTTCCAGCATAAGTTCCATCCCATCCGATAGTTGCGTTATGCGATTCAAAAACTAATTGTCCTATTCGATTGTAGATCCAAAATGAAAAGTTTTGCGGGTCATAACCGCTGGTGAAAACTGGTTGAAATGTATTATTTATTTCATCGCCATTTGGTGTAAATGTATTAGGGATAAAATAAATTGCTGGATCTATCGACACAATTTCATGTGAAACACTAATCGGACAAACAAAAGAGGAAGAATTACTTCCTTTTAAGGTTACTTTATACGATTGACCTGGTGTATCCGGGAAAGTGTGATTTGGGCTTTTTTTGTTACTTATTGGACTATAATCCCCAAAAATCCAAGTGTAAAAATTAGCGTTAGAATAATTGATAAACTGAATTTCAGGATTATAAATATCAATCGAGTCTGGTGTAAAGCCAAACTTAATAGTAGGAACATCAATTGGTGTGATGTATTTTTCTTTCGTTAGTTTTCCGATACATCCATTTGGTGAAATCGATGTCAATGTTACTGTGAATGAATCTACTTTTTGATACGTATAAGAAGGTTCTAATTCATTACTTTGATTACCATCTCCAAAATCCCAAACAATATTAGTGTTTTTATTGATGGATTTATCCGAGAATTTAACATCATTTCCAATACAAACGCTTGTTGAATCAACTGTAAATGCTACAACTGGTAAATTTTCCACAAGAATTAATTGATTGTCGAAACATCCATTAACATCTGTATATTCTATAGAAGACGTGCCTCCCAATATTCCAGATGCTACTCCTGTACTTGGATCAATGCTTAAATTAGTAGTGGATTGGCTGAACCAAGAAGTTGTGTTTCCAGGAGTACTTGCCACTAATTTCAGGGTTTTTCCAACACATACAAATGTATCACCCGCTATAACTGGATTTGAGTACATTGAAACCTTAATTGATTTGGAGTTTACACAATTATTCGCATCGGTAATTTGTAAATTATATACACCAGTATCTGCTGCAGTAATTTTTGCTAGTAATACATTTTGAGTAGATTTAGAAAAACCTTTTGGACCAGTCCAAGCATATTGTGCATTTAGGATTGAATTCGCATTTAATTGAACATCATTTCCCTCACACGGTTTATTACAGAAAGGTTGAACGGTAGGGTTGCTTTTTACGTTGATTATATAAATATCAGTAGCAGGTGTCCCTCCACATCCTACAGGTGGGATAACAGTCATTGTAAGTTTTACAGGTGTAATTGTGTCATTTGCTTTCGAAGTATAAGTTGGAGTCAGTGTCGTTTCATTTGTAAGTAAACCACTACCAGTTGTAACAGCCCATGAAACTGTTCCATTGCTAGAAGTAGCTCCCGAGACAGTTACTTGTTTTTCCATACAAATAGTTGAATTACCATTATTAGTCGATGCAGTTGGAAATACAGCGCCGATTACATTTAATAAATAATTAGCAGTTGCTTTGGTTGTATTACCACAACTATTATTACTTGTGACAGTTAACGTTAATGTTACCGTTTTACCTTCATCATTTACAGTAGGGGTATAGGTTGGAGATAAGGTTGTACCATTTGTTATTGTTCCTGTTCCATCCGAAGTCCATGCGAGATCTCCATATGCAGATTTTGCATTTGTGATTGTTGCAGTATTACTTGAACAAATTGTTTTACTACCCGTAATTTTTGCTAAAGGTAAGGAGTCAACCGTAATTTTAAATGTTACATCCGTTGGGTCAGGACACGTGTTAGTACTGGTCACATGCATACTTAAAGTTACCGTTTTACCAGCATCAGTAGCGATTGGAGTATATGTTGGACTATCTGTTGTTTGGTTGGTAATCGTTCCGTTGCCAGTTCCATTTAGTGTCCATAATACATTACCATTTGTATGACTTGCTCCAGAAACGGTTGCAGTAGCGTTAGAGCAAATGGTGGTAGTTCCAATGGATACAGCAGTTGGTAAAGCATCAACATTTATGGTGTAAGTAACATCCCCAGGATTAGGGCATGAATTTCCACTCACGGTTGCCATAGTTAAAATGACTGGAGTACCAACATCTGTAGTTGTAGGGGTATAGGTTGGTGTAAGCGTATTTGCTCCAGCTGATATGGATCCGTTTCCATTTTCAGTCCAAGAATAAGTTGTTCCAGAAGATGCGGTAACTCCACTTACCGTAGCAGTTGCATTTGAACAAATCGTTTTTGAACCACCAGCAGTTGATACTGGTTTAGTATCTACGGTCAATGTTGCAGAATTACTATTTGTACTGCAAGGACCATCTTTTGCTTCAGTTACCACACAACGATATTTATAGCCATTCATTCCTGGTGTTATTGCATTTTTGGATAAAGTTGCAGCAGTTGCACCTGTTATATCTGTAAATACACCATTTCCTTTATCTTCTTGCCATTGATAGCTAATCGTAGTTCCTGTTGCCGCAACAGTGAAAGAGGTGTTTGATCCTTCACATTTTGTAACGGCAATAGGATCGTTAGTAATTGTAGGTTTAGTACAGTTTGTAACCGTGCAAATCTGCGTTAAATCCTCTGTTTTTGTAGCTATACATCCATTTTTGTCTTTTACTTTTATTGTATAGTTTTTAGAAGTCAATGTAGATAAAATATTACTACTGATATAGGTTGATCCATTATCGAAACTATAGGTATAGGCAGGCTCACCTCCAGCAGCGGTGATTTTAATTTCTCCATCTGCATTAGTAGAAGTTGATCCAACGATACATGTTGGTTTTTTGTAGGTATCTGTAATATACATCTCATCTTTAATGGTGATTGTAATTGGTGCAGGAGCAGTAGTACATGTTGCCGCTAACTGTATAATTATCGTTTCACCATCATCTGCAATTCCATCTAATTTAGGGTCAATTGTGAGGGTAACGGATTTTTGTCCTGCAGGAATGGTAACTTTTGTTGTCGAAGTTGCCGTATAATCATTTGGATTTGTTGCAGTTCCTGTAATCGTGTAATTAACATCGTAATTAGTCGTTGTAGCAGTATTTAAGGTGAAGTTTAAAATTGCTTTTGAACATCCTTCTACAATATTTCCACTTGTAAGTAAATTTCCATTAATGTCTTTAATTTGTGAAGATTGTGTTAGGTCGTTACTACCAAAACTACCAGCTTGAAGGTATACATAAGAGTCTAATATTCCATCATTTGCATCTGCAATAACTAATTTTATATGGTATGTTTGTCCACATATTACATCTGCTTTGGCTGTTAGAGGTACAGTAAAACCATTCGGAATTATTTTTACTGGAGCGTCATTATAAGGAGGATTATTCGCGATCCCTGCGTTTTTTGTAAATAGATTTTTATAATTTTTCCAATTTGCATCAAATTGATCGCAAATTGATTCATCACAATCCGAAGAAGTACCTTGGGTACCACTATTTATTGTATTTATACATACAGCGGTTGTTGTACCTGGAACAATTGCTAAATTTTCTTTTGTGTAGTTTCCCCCGGTAGGTTTTGGACCTGTTAAAAAGAATCCAAATACATCGTAATATTTTGAGCAGGTATACCCTGTATATTCTGTTGATGCAAAAACATATTTGAACTCGATGTTATTAGAAGTAGTTGTAAAGTCAAATTCTAATACAGAAGCATCATAGGTTTTTACACTTGGGTCATTCGCTAGGTTTTGAACAAGCGAATTTAAATCATTATCTCCAGCAGTTTTTCTTTCGTAATTGCCAGCTATATCAGCATTTGGATTAGTTCCTGAACCACCTGTATAAGCGTCATTAACTGTTCCAGTAGTCAATACTATTCCTTCATTTAACGGGAAATTAATGGAAGTCCCACCAGTAAATTTAGCCAATTGATTGGAAGTACTTCCAGCTGTAAAAGTTGGATTTGTAATCGTAACACCAGGGTTTAATCCTTTCAGAATATTTACTAATTGTAATGCGGTTTGGTTATTCGTGATTGTTAATTGTGCATTTAGTTTAGATGAAACTATAACTAGAATAAAAAGAATAATGTGAATTATATATTTTGACTTCATTGTTTGATATTTATAAGAATAGTATTCAAATGTACTAAATAAACGTGAATTCTTAAAAAAGTTGCTTTTTATCAGACTAAAGATCTTTAGATTAAAGACTAAAAGACAAAAGAGCAAAGACTTTAGACCTCAGAAAGAAGACTAAAAGACAAAATAGTAAAGACTTTAGACCTCAGAAAGTAGACTTTAGATTTCTCTTGTCTGATGTCTTTTAGCGTAGCGGTCTTTTGTCTATACTTCTAAGGTCTCACCTCAAGTCTACCTCAACACATTCACATGTCCTGTTGTATTGTGTCGTTTATCGCTCAGCTTTTCCTTGAATTCTACTTTCCAGATATACGTTGCAGATTCAACGATTTGATTTCCATATGTTCCATCCCAACCAAATTCAGGATTACTAGATTCGAAAATTAATTCTCCCCAACGATTGTAAATACTTAAGTGAAAGTTATAAATATCTAGTCCACTGTAAAATATCGGTTTAAACGTATTATTAAATTCATCACCATTTGGCGTAAATGTATTGGGGATGTAGAAAATTAATGGTTCTTTTGATACTATTTCTTGTTGGTAACTCGTATCACAACCATTATCCGTATTGTAACCTGTTAAAGTAACAATGTAATGTTGTCCTGTTGTACTAGGAAAAACATGTGTTGGATTCGAATTTACAGAAATCGGTTTGTCATCTCCAAAAATCCATTTGTAATGTTTTGCATTAGAATTATTTTTAAAATAAATTTCAGGATTAAAAATATCGATTGAATCAGGTGTAAAAGTAAAGCTTACGGAAGGTTTTTGGATAACTTCCAAATAATCTATTTTTGTTATTGAATCTTTACAACCTTCTTTTGAAATCGATGTTAATGTAATAGAAAAAACACCTCCTTTTTGATATTTATGGCTTGAATTTAAAGTATGGGTTCCGTCGCCATAACTCCAATAAGCGAGCATGCTAGAAGGAACAGATAAATCTTTCATAAAAATACTGTCGTCAATACAAATCGATTTTTCTGAAATAAAATCTACTTTTGGCAATGGATTTATGGTAATCGATTTTGTTGTATTACATCCTTTATTGTCAGTATAAGTTAATTCGGTATTACCAGCGTTTTCAGCCAATATTTCGGTGCTATTATTACTGATAATGACATTAGTATTTGAAACAATCCAAGCGTTATTTATATTTCCAGGGTGATTTGCAGATAACTTCAACTTACTTTTGACACACAATGAAAGCGGACTAGTTAATATGGAAGGAGATGGATTTACAATTACATATTTAAAATCTTTACACCCTAAATTATCCGTAAATGTAATTAAACTTTGACCGCCTTTTATTCCGATTGTTTTTCCCAATGAGTCGATTGTCGCGATTGAAGGTTCCGCAGAATTCCAAGGTGAAGTAGAGGAGGGAATATGGTTAGCTGTTAAGATTACTTCTTTATTCTCACAAACTTCTTTCGTTGTAATTATAGGTAATGGATTGATATTTATAGCTAATGTATCTTTATTTGAACAGCCATTTATATCTGTTCCAATTAAAATATAGTTGTTACTATTTATAGGTGTAAAACTTATATTGTCAAGTACAGAATTATTCCAAGCATAGGAATTTCCACCTACTCCTTTGAGTGTAATAGCATCCCCTTTACAAATAGCAGTATCTTTTCCTGCGAAAATATTAGGAAGTAGATTAACTGTTACAACTAAAGAATCTTTATTGATGCATCCAAAGATATCTGTTCCAATTACTGTATATTCTTTTGTTGAAATTGGTTTAAAAGTTACATTGTTTGTAATGCCATTATTCCAACTATAACTAATTGCACCTGTAGCACTCACTTTTGTCGATTGACCAATACAAATCGATGTGTCGTTTCCTGCGTTTACTTTTGGAAGTTCGTTAATTGTGATTATGACTGTGTCAGAACTGGTACAATTGATTGCATCATTACCCCTTAAAATATATTGTCTGGTTTGAGATGGGATAAAAGTTGAATTATCAATCACTCCTTGATCCCAGTTATATATTAGTGCATTTCCATTCGCTTTTAAACTAATTGTTTCACCTTTACATAAAGCGGTGTCTTTACCTGCATCTACTATTGGCATTGCATTTACCGAAACTAGCATTGAGTCTTTGTTTGTACAACCATTCAAATCAGCACCAATTACTATATACTTATTATTACTTGTAACTTTAAATGGAACACCATCCGTTACTCCTTTGTCCCAAGTATAAGTATCCGCACCTTTTCCTTTAACGACAGCATTGAATCCTTGACATATAGTAGTGTCATTTCCAGCTGATACCAATGGTAAAGGATTAACTGTTACAACTATGGTATCAGAATTTACACATCCAAAAGCGTCTGCTCCGATTAAAATATAGGTTTGATTAATGGTTGGTTGGAAGGAGGTATTGTCAATTACACCATTGTTCCAACTGTAAGTATCCGCTCCAAATCCTTTAAGTACAATCGTGGAACCTATACAAATCGCTTGGTCTTTACCTGCATCTACGTTTGGTTGTTGGTTAATGGATACATCCACTAAATCCGAGTTTTCACAGCCATTAAGGTTTGTACCTATAACTTTATAGGTTAATTTTAAAGTTGGTGAGAATGGGACATTATCTAAAATTCCATTATCCCAAACATAACTATTTGCACCAGATCCTTTGAGGACGGCTTTTGTTCCGTTACATATTGTAGTATCCTTACCTGCATTTACGTTAGGCAATGAAAGTACTGTTATAATTAATGAGTCTGTGTTTTCACAACCATTTACATCCGTACCTATTACCTTGTATGTATTCGTGTTTGATGGCGTAAATAAAACATTATCTGTTATATTATTGTTCCATACGTAATTCAGTCCACCACTTCCTTTTATTTTTAATGATTTTGTATTACAAATAGAAGTATCATTTCCTGCATTTATTTTAGGAAGAGGATTTACTGTAATTGTAAATGTTTTCGTTGGACCATCACAGCTTACTCCAGCATTTGTAAAGTGAGGAGTTACTGTAATCGATGCTACAACAGCATTATTAGTAGTGTTTGAGGTCGTAAAACCTAATATATCACCATTTCCTGAAGCAGTTAATCCAATACTAGGTGTATTGTTAGTCCATGAATACGTTGTTATACCTCCAGTATTATTTGAACTGAAATTAATATCTGTCGTATTATCACCAGTACAAACCGATATATCTGAAGGGGCATTTACATGAGCATCCGGATTAATTGTAATATAATGTTCTGCAGCCGGTCCTGTACATGAAATATCTGATGCGGTAATAAATATGGTATCTAGAATTGGCGAGAGTGTATTGTTAATGGCTGTAAAAGCTGGGAAAATTCCAGTTGCACTATCTTTTTGTCCTATTTTAGAACTTGGATTCCAACCATTTGTCCATTTAATTTTACCTCCAACTGGAGTTGATGTATAAGTAATAGCATTTATTAGTGTGTTATTACATTGAACGATAGGTGCTTTTGGATTAACTACCGGAGAATTACAATTTAAAGAGGTACAAGTTCCTGAGAAAACTTTTCCACATGGATCACCAACAGGAGTAATTATAATGTCTACTTTTTCATTTAAAGTTAAACCTGAAATTGTAGTCTCTGTACTTCCAGTTGTCAATGTTCCATTACCAGATTTACCTAGATCGGTAGTGTAGGTATAATTATAACTTGTAGCTGCTGTATTTTCATTCCATTTAAATTGCACAGAATTAGTTGTTTTAGTACCACAATTAATTGTTTGTGTGATAACATCGTTTACTTTAACAGTAACGTTTCCAATTTGTGCTTGCGAACAAGTAGTCGAAGATCCGTCTTTTACTTCCAATAAATTGTATACAAAAGTCCCTTTTACACTGGAGGGTACATTTATGAATGCTGTGTTTCCAGAACTTACAATTGTTTTATTAATTCCACCATCTATATTGTAAGTAAATGTATACGGAGCAGTAGCGTTTGACCCAGTTAATGTTACAATTGGTGCTGGGTCATTTTTACAAATACTAGTTGTTCCTGTTATACTTGCTAATGGTAATGGATTGAAATCTACTTTAACTGGTTTGATGTCCTTACAAGTTGGGCTTTTTTCACCTTTAATGAAATAGGTACCTGCCGTTTTAATTGCTTTTTGGTTTGTAAGTGCTATGCTTGTCGCGTTATCCTGCCAGTAGCTATAGGTTAAATTTGGAGTTGAACCTGCAGTGATTGCTGGCAAAGTAATATCAATACTGTCATTCAAACATTTTGGTGCTGGATCTATAATTGTCAATGTAGGTGTAGCACCTACCGTTATTGTGGTTGTTAAACTATCTTTACAAAGAGAAGTACCAAACATTGTAACAAAACACGTTATTGGAAAGGTTCCTGCTACATTCGGAACCATTATTAAACTATCTGTTTTAGACAATTCTTCCCTAGTCGTAGCATTTATCCACGTGTAGGTAGTAGCTCCTTTAGGGGCAAATAATTTAGCGGTATCCCCTAAACAAATAGATGCTGGTTTAATTAATTCAAAAGGTGCACAAGCAAAAGCGAGGTATACATATCCATAGTGCCCACCTTGGGCACAATCACCTGATGTAAATCGAACATGTACATTTTTTCCTATATACGGTTTTAAGCCAATCCCAACTTTTGTCCATGATTTATAAATAACATCTGTTTTATTAGGTGCTTTTTGAAAACCAATTTTATCTCCATACCCAGTTTGCGGTGCTGCAACTAAATAATCTCCACAACTAATTTGATTACCATCATCATCAAAAAGTTCTACTTTGAAAAATGGTTGTTCATTCGATGCGTGTCCTCCATTTTGAAGAACAGCTGCATAATTGTATATAAAGAAGGCATTTGAAGCTGTAACAGGGAAGTATTGTTCAATTGTAGCACCATGTGGTGATTTTACAGCTACTCCATCTCCTAATAAGAGCGAAGATGCGTATCCAGGACATACTTTAGGAAAACCACAAATAGGATCAATTCCAGTTGTAACAATAGAAAACAATGAAGGTGGGGTAACGTTGGAAGTAATTGGGACATATTTAGGAGAAGCGCCACCAATAGGAGCAGCATTAACAGAGCCAGTTGTTCCAAACCATCCAGTTAATCCATCGGAAAAGTCTGTATTTGTACAAGATCCAACTAAAGTAGCTTCAACAGGTTTCGTAATACAAATACCAAAAGTTCCATTATTATTATTTCCATATTCCCAAACACGAATCCAGATAGTATCACCAGGACTTAAACTTTTAGAGTAAATCTTTGGCATAGAACCATTCCCGGAATTATCATCACATGTGATAAGGTTCAAAGAATTACATCTTCCAGAATAAATCGCCATCCCTCCATCTGTTATGGTAAAATCCTTTGTGTCAATTGTTAATTCTCCACTAAACGGCACCTTTGTTTTAAACCAAACGTCTCCACCCGAATAGGAAGCACATCCGGGTGCAGGTGGTCCTAAGGTTGCTGTAGCAGCTTCATTGGTATAGGTATTGAAAGTACAATTAGAGGATGCAGAAATATAAATTGCTTTACATGGTTCATCGTTTACCGGAGGACTTGGTGGTAAGGTAACATTTGTTGTAAATGTCATTATTGAAGGGGTGGTGCTCCCTGAGTCATAGACACGATAGTAGTAGGTAGTTCCAACAGTTAAGCCAGTAAATGAATTTGAACCTTTACCATTTTTAGGGAAACGACTATCGTCACAAGAGCTAGATGCATTCGGAAATGGAGTGGGAGTGGTTGAACAATTTGCATATAATTGCACAACAGGGTCGTAATCCGTAGAAGAATTTACATAAATTGTGTGGGATGCATTTGTTGCTGTAAATTTAAACCAAACATCATCATTCGCAACACCTCCACAACTTCCCGCGACTAGAGATTGAGAACCAAATGTACCATCAGCCACGATCGATGAAGGGCCAATTGGAACATTTACAGCACCAGAACATTCGTCATTTAAAGGTGCAGAGGTGACTGCAGTTTTAAATTGCATTGGATAGGTGTTTGTCGCAGAATTGTCATAGATGCGATAGTAATAGGTTGATCCAATTGTTGTTGTAAATGAACTTGTTCCAAAGGAAGAAATAGGATAAGATGTATTATTGCAAATAGCTGGTGCAAGAGGAGTGCTGCATGCGGAAAATACTTGAATGACAGGATCGTAATTTTTTGGTGCCTCAACGGAAATGAATTCTTTTGTACTTGTTGCTGTGAATTTATACCAAACATCATCGTTTGCACTTCCTATACAGCCTGCCAATGAAGTGGTTGCGTATGTTCCATCTCCAATAATCGGTGCATAAGAAGTGCTTGGTACAATAGAAGTTGCATTAACACACTCATCATTTGATATTTGCTCGACAACACAGGTTTCAAAAGTCATCGTATCTTGATTTGTAGTGTTTTTATCGTATACTCGGTAATAATAGGTGTTGCCTTCGGTTAAACCACTAATACCAACAGTACCAAAACTACCGGTAGGGTATACGTCATTACAAGAAATAGATGTCGGGGTGGTCGCGCAATTAGAATAAACCTGTACAACGGCATCGTATTTAGAATCATTCGGTTTGACACTGATGAATTGCACAGTTTTACTAGCTACAAATTTGAACCATACATCATCATTTGCTGCACCTGCATTTCCAGCACACTGCACCAAGGATTGTGTAGCATATAATCCATCTCCGTATACCGGGTTACATGTTGCGCTAGGAGTAACTGAAATTGCTCCTGTGCAATCATCATTAATAACGGGATTAACAACACAGGTATTAAAAGTCATCGTATCGGGATTGCTTGCAATAGCAGCTTTGTCAAAAACACGATAATAATACGTATTTCCTGTGGTTAATCCTGTAACCATACCATTCCCGAAAACTCCTTTACCATACAAGGCATCGTTACAGAATGTCGGAGTCAGTTTAGTAGGTGTTGTACTACAAGCTGAAAATACTTCCACAATTGGATCAAATCCACTATCCGTCGGTTCTACTGAAATAAACTGACTAGGACTTTGTGCAACAAACTTAAACCAAACATCATCGTTCGCATCTCCAGAACAATTTGTAGCCAAAGATTGGCTTGCATACGTTGAATTAGAAGTTACAGTTGTACATGATTCATTCGGAAATAGTATCAATGAGCCATTACAATCATCGTTTATAGGCGGAGTTGTTACACAAGTTGAAAATGTAGTTGTTGCTGGATTATTTGCTGACTTGTCAAAAATTCGATAATAATAGGTGCTACCTATTGTCAAACCAGATACTTTTGCACTTCCTGTTTTTGCGATAGGATAATCAGCATCGTTATTAAAAGCAGGTGCTAATTTTGTTGGAGTTGAACTGCAGGCTGAAAAAACTTCAACAATTGGATCAAATAATAAAGAAGCATTTACAGAAATAAAATGAGATGTATTTGTTGCAGTAAATTTATACCACAAATCATCATTTGCATTTCCTATATTTCCTGTGGATGGAAGTGATTGAGTGGTGTAAATACCATCTCCATCCGTCGGTTTACAAGTATAGCCTGTAGTCATTTTAAATGCTTTATCACAATTGTCATTTTTTACAGGATTTACTACACAAGTATTAAAAGACATGGTTATAGGATTCGTAGAGGCAAAATCATAAATACGATAGTAATACGTATTTCCTTTGACTAACCCAGTGACTAATGCATTCCCAAAACTTCCTTGTGTATAAGAAGCATCATCATAAAAAATTGGCGTTAATGGTGTAGGGCTTGTGCTACAATCAGAAAATACTTGAATTACAGGGTTATAATTAGAAGATGGTGTTACTGAAATAAATGCAATTGAAGTGTCAGCAACAAATTTATACCATATGTCGTCGTTTGCATTTCCTTTTCCGGATGAAGCAACAAGCGATTGTGTGGCGTAGGTACCATCACCAAAAGTTTCGGAACAGGTGGTGCCAAGTTTCATGAGAGATGCCCCTGAACAGTCGTCATTGGATGGCGGCGTGTTTATAGAAATTGAAAAATAAGGCGTGTTTGAGTTTGTGTTTGCCGAATGATATACACGTACATAATACCAATTCCCAACTATTAAAGTGTTGTTAGAGATGGTCTCTAATTGACCATTACTTGATGCATCTTGACAATTTAATGAAGTCAAACTGCTGCATGTCCCGTTAAATAATTGAACAACCGCATCGAAACTAGTAGCTCCGCTTACAGATATATAATGTAGTTTGTTTGTAGCTTGAAATTTATACCATACATCATCATCTGCTGTTCCTTTACAAGCGACCATGGATTGAGAAGCACCTGAAGTACGTCCATTCGTTGGAAAAGCGGTTTCTCCTGGATTTCCTGCAATCAGCGTGTATGCTCCGGTACAATTATCATTTTTAATGAAATTTTCGACGCATGTTGAAATAGAGGTGGAGCTTGGTGCAGCTAAATATGTATTATGAAAAACCCGGTAATAATACGTTGTACCAATTGTAAGTGAAGGTATAGTAACAGACATGGAAGTAGCAGTTCCAGTTATAGGATTTCCAATTGAAGTAAGACTGCCACACGTATTTGAAAATAATTGTAAACCAGCCTTAAAATCTCCACTTCCAGTTATATTAATATAATGCGTTGTTGTTACAGCGGTAAACTTATACCAGATATCATAATTTGAATTTGTTGACGAAAAATTAGAAATTGTTGCACCTGTAAAGTCTCCAGAAATCGAATTACATGCAGAATCTGGTATTACTAATGTAGCTCCAATACAATCGTCATTTGCTGGTTGTGCGAATGATGTAAAATTAAAAGAAAGTAAAAAAAATAGGTGTAGAAAAAAAGTTGAAAAAGTAAGGAGTTTGTATTTATTTACGGACATAATAACGACAATTTAAATTTATTTCTTGGAAAGAAAATAATTCTAATCAAATTTAATTAATTAACGTCATTATTCTGATTAGGTTGCTTTTATATTTTTAACAAAAAAATAGCACAAAAAAAGAGGCTATAAATGAATTAGCCTCTAATTAAGTTTGATTGGGTTTATTTAATTAAACTTAAATGTCCCGTTTTGATATGCTCTTTCTCCGTTTGTTTTTCTTTGAATTGTACTTTCCAAACATAGGTTGCTGTTTCAATGATTTTATTATTATATGTCCCATCCCACCCATATGAAGGGTTGAAAGATTCAAAAATAACTTCTCCCCAACGATTGTAAATAGCAAAGTAATAATTTTGAGGATCAAAACCGCTATAGAAAACTGGCTGGAATGTATTGTTTAATTCATCTCCATTTGGTGTAAATGTGTTAGGTATGTAGTAAATTATGTCATCAAGTATCGTAATTTTTTGTTGGTAAATATCCATACAGCTAGTGTCTGAAAAGCTATAAATGGAGGACGTATAGAGTGTAACAATGTGTTCACCTGGTTTAGCATCAAATTCATGACTAGGATTCTTTAATGAGGAAACTGGAGAATTATCATCAAACGTCCATTTATATATTACCGAATTCGCAGAAGATAAATTCGTAAGTTGAATTTTTGAATCTAATAATGGTAAACTTGTTTTATCGGAAACAAATTTAGCTACTGCAGGAGATACGACCCTAACTTTTTGCGTTATGGTATCCAAACAACCATTTCTATTCACGATTAGTGAAATGTTAAAACTATCCGCTAATTGGAATGTGTGAAGTTCTGTTAAGTCATTATCTACTTTTTTCGTTAACTTGGATCCATCACCAAAGTCCCAGGTTATCGTTGCATCGCTATATCCAGAATTATCTGTGAAAGTGACATTTAAAGGTGCACAACCAGTTATTTTATCCATAGAGAAATTTGCTGTTGGAATAGTGTACACAGTGAGTTCCACAACATCCGTAAAAATTTCGCAAGCATTCAAAGTACCTAGTATACTCGCTCGATATTTATAGCCATTCAAACCATCCAATTGTGAAATGTTAAGTGTGGAAGTTGTTGTTCCAGAATAAGGAGCAATATTTGAAATGTTATTCCAATTAATTCCGTCTTTACTTACTTGCCATTGTACACCCGAAATACTTTCATTTCCTTTTGCAACAAATGTAAATGCAGCAGTGCCCGTAATACAATTTCCAACGGATTTAGGCTGTGTAGTTATTGTTGCTTTTCTACAAGTATCTGTCATTGCAGTTAATGTAGCAGGAGAGAAACACGTACCTAAAGCACCTATTGTAACAACATTTAAAGTTACTTTATCTCGCATTACTAGCCCATTTTTGGTATAGGTTGTTGCGAGAGGGTTTGCTAATGGAACACTTGTAAAAGGCCCATTAACTATTCCGGATTTTACAGCTTCTGAAACTAAATAACAAGTTGCTCCAGCAACTGCATCCCACTTAAAACTTATCGAACTCATCGTTGAATCAGTTGCAGTTATCTTTGTTGAAACAACAGGATTAATCGTTAATTTAAATGAAATTGGACTTCCAATGCAACCCGCTAATGTTGGAGTAACAGTGATGGTGTTTGTTATCGGAGAAACAGTTGTGTTTTGCACTTCAAAAGCTGCAATATTTCCAGTTCCTTGGCTAACCAAATTTATGGATACATCCGTGTTTTTCCAATCAAATGTAGCCCCAGATGGAGTGCTTTCAAATAATATTGTTGCTTTGGTTGCTTTATGACACAATGTTGAATCAGAAATTGGTTTGGCTACTGGTATAGGGTTAACAGTGATAATAGCATTTCCTGTGAATGTACCTGTACAGTTAGCATCCGTTATTGAAAGTAAAGTATAGATGCTTTGTGTATTTGGTTTAACGGAAATTTTAGTAGGACTGGATGTAATATTGTTTAATGGGATGGTATTAGTTCCATCGGAATAGGAAAAATTCCAAGGAGCTGAACCAGTTAATGCAACATTTAAATCTGTTGAATTGCCGATACAGATTGCTGTTGTTCCAGAAATTGTTGCAGTTGGTAAAATATTAACAGTTAAAAGAGCAGGATTAGAGATTACAAAACAAGTTCCGCCTGATTCAGTTACTTTAGCTTTGTACAAATTACCATTTAACCCTGAAACATCGGAAATTGCTAAGGTTGTGGTTTTTTCACCACTATATACACTAGAAGCAACAACATCTGTGAATGTACTTCCACCATTACTACTTACTTGCCATTGTATATTTGCTCCGCCAGTTTGAGCAATTGTAAATGAGCTACTTTCTTTTGCACATTTAGTTTCAGGTGTAGGTTGTGTGTCAATAGTAGGGGAAGGACAATTGTTTGCAATGCAAGACAATGAAGCAGGAGTATAACAACCAGATCCGTTCGGAGTAACAGTGATTTTAGCGCTACTTCCAGAGGTAATTCCATTTAATATAAAGCTTAAAGTATTTTGATTTGCAGCAGCTTTAGCTCCTGAACCATCATCGGTAGAAATACTATAATCAGTTACACCATTGCAAGCAGTCCAATTAAAAGAAACACTAGATGTAGTTGAGTTACCACAACTTATCGTTGGTGTCTCGATCGCTTTGATGGTTATCTTATTAGACTGACCAGTAATATTTTTGGTACAGCCATTATTATCTTTAACATTTGTTATTTCAAATGTGTTCATAGAAGCTGGAGTTGCAGGAATGGTAATAGTTGCAGAATTTCCAGTAGTAGTTGAAAGCGTATTTCCACCTGAACTATTTTTAGAATAGCTAAAAGTGTATGGCGCAGTTCCATTACTTCCTGTAAACGTTACATTCGGACTTGAAACATTGTCACATTGTGATACATCTGTCGAAATCGTTGCGGATGGTAGTGGATTAACAGTAAGAATCGCCGGAGTAGAAGTAAGGTTACAAGTTCCAGTAGCAGGATAAATAATTACCTGATATTTATTCCCTGTTAGACCAGTAACATCGGATATACTTAAAGTCGTGGTATTTTCCCCTGAATAAATAGAATTTGCAACTATATCAGAATAAGTACTTCCACCATTGGTACTCACTTGCCATTTAAAAGTAGTTCCTCCAGTTTGTACCACTGTGAATGTTGTTCCTGTTCCTGCACATTTTGTATCATTGATTGGTTGAGTTGTAATACTCGGGGAAGGACAATTATTGGCTGTACAAGAAAAAGTTGCTGGAGAATAACAGCTACTTCCTACGGGTGTAACAGTTAAAGCAATTGTTTGTCCCATAGATAGACCTTGTACTTTTTTCGTAGGAGATGTTTCAGTTGAAGTAATTATTCCAGATCCTGGATTGTAAGAAACGGTATATTTAGTAGCGCCAGTAGCTGCACCCCAATTAAATTCAACAGAGGAGGTAGTTGAGGAACCGCATGTAATACTTGGAACTTCATTAACTTTAAGTGTAATATCTACTTTGGTACGTGGACTTTCGCACCCTCCAATCGTTTGGGTTACCCAATACGAAGTAGCAACATTAATAGCTGGTGTTGTAAATGCAGCAGTCGAAGCTAAAAGGGTTCCATTGGTTTCTGCATCATACCATTTAAAAGTTGCGCCTGGATTTCCACTTGCTGTAACTGTTGCTGTAGATCCTTTACATACTGATGTACCAGCACATGAAGGCGCTGTTGGCCCTGTGATAGTAATAGTTACCGATTTTGTAGTCGTACAACCTCCTTCATCTTTTACTGTAAGCGTAATTTTTTCCGCAGTAGAAGATGTCGCAGTTGCAGTTGCTGAATTCGTAGTCGCTCCTGTATAAGCAATAGCGGATAGATTTGTTGTCGGTGACCATGCTATACTTTGAATTTTGTTTGGTGCATCCGATTGAAAATCTATTTTCCAATCGGAAATAGTAGAAGTTCCAATGGATGCGTATTCATTAATTGCTCCAATTAATTTCCAAGTACCATTAGGATTTGTACAGCTTAATAAATTTGAACTCCATTTTGTTATTTCAGTTGCTTTGTATGGACCAGTACCTATTGTACCCGTAAAAGTTAAAGTTGCTGTTGGGGTAAACATCGTTCCACTTATGCCTCCGGTACCTGATAATCCAGTAGGTTGATTGATTAATTGAATCCTTTGACCGCATGGAGTTTCTAAATATAATGTTAGATATTTTAATTTAGTCGACGGAATAGTTAAAGTGATTGAATTTATTTTCCAGTTAGAACCATTAAGACCTGATACTGTTATTGGTGATACTGCCGCTTTTAAAGCTGAATTTGTTGAAGATCCTATAGTTCCATCCCAGTTAGTTGGTGCTGTACCATATCCAGTACCATCATCCGGAATAGTAATAGGACCTGTAGAATTGAAAACTTTAGAGCCACTTATATTTCCAGTAACTGTTGCAGTTGCATTTAACACCAATTTACTGCCCGGACATGTTTGAGCAGGATCAGGCGTAATTGCGATCTTAGCGCCTAATACAGATACTTTTTGTGTAAAAACATTGGTACATCCACCACCACTGACATTTAGTTTGGCCGTATAATCTCCTGGTGATGTATAGGTGTGATTTGTCGGAGTACCAGTACCAGTTCCACCATCCCCAAAGTCCCATGTTAGTCCAGATAAGCCGGATGTATTACATGTAAATACGGTAGGATTACCAATACATACAGAAGGTGCGGTGAAATCAGCATTTATTCCATTTACAGTAATATTTTGATTTTTTACACTTAAACATCCGTTGTTGTCGTATGTAGTCAAGATAATTGGAAATACTCCAGTTTGATTGAATGTCTGTGAAAAAGGTCCAATACTTGTTTGAGTTGAAGGGCTTGCTACCGAAGGTAGATCCCATTTAAATGTTGTATAGGCTACAGATGTAGTTCCACTTACTGTTATATTTTCTCCTGCACAAATGGTAGATTTATCAACTGTTATTTTTGATTCAGGGCCTACAAATGTACTTGTTCCACTCCAATTAACAGAAAAACCTGTAGATGCAACATCATTATTGATAAAAAGTACGTAAGATTTTCCTGCTACAATATTTAATTCATCATTATATCCATTTTGTTTTCCATTACAACCTCCAAATTCAGAATTTGCAGTAGCTGTCGTACCATCATTTAAATTTGAAACGCTTTCTCCTGGTCTAACTCCAGTTTTTCTAGGTGCTCCTGACGATTGGGATCCATCCCCATTGATGTCACAACTAGCTAAATTACAGCTGAGAACAGTTTTAGTTGAGCAATCTCTTTTAGCGGGAATTTCCATAAACATCCAATCGATGTCATCATCTGTTTTCGCTCCATTTATATCAAAATTTAATGTTCCTGATGTTTTGCAAGTAAAAGTAAGCCAGTTAGAATTACTTTCACTACCATTTGCAGTGGTAAAACAACCTAAATTCGTTTCATTTGTTACGGATCCTGCTCCATTAAATGTCCCTACACTTAGGGCGTCTTTATTACAAACTATAGTAGCGTTTTTACAATCATTAGGGTCGTTTGGGTTGGGTACTGGTGTGTAATTGTTAATACATAGATCAAATTTTCCTTTGTAAGTGGATGTACTAGCTATTCGAATATAATAAGTAGTACCTAATACAAGTGCTCCTCGATATAAAGTCACAAAATTAGCTCCGCTTGATTTAGTTGATTGACATGCAATCTCACTCATGGTTGATCCGCAAACTCCTGAAGACAAAACTATTTCCGGATATTGCATCGTTGCCCCAACAGATTTCCCACTACCATTTAAGGTGATTAAAACATCACTACCTACAGCAACAAATTTAAACCAAACATCTAGTGTACTTGAATTATTCCAACATGATGGAACTGAATAAGTACTAGCAGTTGCTGTCGCATTCGTATAAGTTCCGTTTGAACTACAGTTATTACTTAAATTTGTTATCTGTAATGCCGAAGCACAATCATCTCCTTGAGAAAATGAATAGAAAGCCGTTTTTAAAAACAAAACGACTATGAAAAATATTTTTTTTGACATAGAATTAATTAATATGAAGTCAAATTGAAGACAAGCTTTTAGGTTGAAAGTTGCTTAAAATTTAAAATTTATTTTTACAAATTCTCGGTCAATTTAAACTCAGAAGTAGTATGAAAAGTTAATTCAGGATAATCTTTTTCTGCCATTTGAAGCAAGAAAGGAGTCTCCGCTAAAAACACGTAATTAGCATCTTTGTCCTTTGCAATATTTCCAGATTTTGTATTGATAAATCGCTTTAATTCAAGTTCATTATCGGTAGTAATCCAACATGCTTTCACGAAGTTTCTAGGTGTAAATCGACAAGCGGCGCCATATTCATGGAGTAATCGATGCGCAATCACCTCAAATTGAAGTTGTCCAACTGTACCTATTATTTTTCTGTTTCCAGGTTGTTGAATAAATAACTGAGCAACTCCTTCATCGGTTAACTGACTAATCCCTTTTTCGAGTTGTTTGGATTTTAAAGGGTCTAAATTTTCTAATTCTTGGAATAATTCAGGAGAAAAACTTGGGATTCCCTTAAACATAAATTTTTCACCTTCATTTAAGGTATCTCCAATTTTGAAATTACCGGTATCATAGAGACCTATTACGTCACCTGGGAATGCTTCATCAATAACACTTTTATCTTGCGCCATAAAAGAGGTTGGGTTAGCAAATTTAAATTTCTTACCCAAACGCACATGGTTGTAAAATGTGTTACGTTCAAATTTACCGGATACGATTCTTAAAAAGGCAATACGATCGCGGTGTTTTGGATCTAAATTGGCATGTATTTTAAATACAAAACCAGAGAATTTATCGTCGTATGGATCTATTGTTTTTAAATCCGTCTCTCTCGATCTAGGAGTAGGGGATATTTCAATAAATGCATCTAATAATTCTTGCACCCCAAAATTGTTTACGGCAGAACCAAAAAATACGGGAGCATATTCTCCAGATAAATAGGTTTCTTGATCAAAAGGGTTATACACACCGGCAATCATTTCTAAATCATCTCTCAGTTCTTTAGCAAATGCTTCACCAACTAACGCGTCTATTTCTTCACTATTTACATCGGAAATAGAAACCACTTCTTTCGCAATTTTCGTTTTGCTAGCTTGGAATAAATTAACGTTTTTTTCGTAAATATTATACACACCTTTGAAGCGATCCCCCATACCAATTGGCCAAGCTAATGGACAAACTTTGATGTTTAATTTAGATTCAATTTCGTCTAATAATGTAAAAGGATCTTGTCCCTCTCGGTCCATTTTATTGATGAAAACGATAACTGGTGTATTACGCATACGACAAACTTCCATTAGTTTTTCGGTTTGTTGCTCCACACCATTCGCACAGTCAATCACCAATATTACACTATCCACAGCTGTTAATGTACGATACGTGTCTTCTGCAAAGTCTTTATGTCCGGGAGTATCTAGAATATTTACTTGTTTTCCTTTGTATTCGAAAGCCATCACAGATGTCGCAACCGATATCCCACGTTGCTTTTCAATTTCCATGAAATCCGATGTAGCTGTTTTTTTTATCTTATTGTTTTTTACAGCTCCAGCAGTTTGAATAGCCCCACCAAACAACAATAATTTTTCTGTTAAAGTTGTTTTACCAGCATCAGGGTGAGAAATTATCCCAAATGTTCTGCGTTTGTCGATGGATTCTTTAAATTTCATATAAACGAGTATTAATAAAAAAAGTCGTCTCAAAAAGACGACTTTAAATTAAGGGAGGAAGATGGGTCTCGAACCCACGACCTTCGGCACCACAAACCGACGCTCTAACCAACTGAGCTACATCCTCCGTGTTTTGGTGTGCAAATATAAATATAATTTTTAAAATGAAAAGAATTATGAAAAAAAAGTTTAAAAGTTACCCTTAATAATAACTCCAAATCTATTTGATCCGCAACGTATACATCTCCTGTTCTCCGATAAATCCAGTCAAGGTATCACCAATGTTTACAGGACCTACACCTGCCGGTGTGCCAGTAAACAGAATGTCTCCAATTTTTAAAGTCATAAATTGAGATACATAGGAAATGATTTTGTCGATACTGAATATAAAATCTTTTGTATTTCCTTGTTGAACAAGTTGATTATTTTTGTGTAAACTAAAAGAAATATTATCCAAATCTAATTCAGATTTCGCAATAAATTTTTCACTTAGGATAGCAGAACCATCGAATGCTTTCGCGCGTTCCCATGGTAATCCTTTTGCTTTACACTCTTCCTGTAAATCGCGCGCAGTAAAATCGATTCCTAAACCAATTTCATCGTAATAGGTATGCGCAAATTTTTGGTGAATGTTTTTTCCTAATTTATTAATTCGAACGATAACTTCACATTCGTAATGTAAGTCTTTCGTAAACTCAGGGTAATAGAAAGGTGTTCTTTTAGGATGTATTGCTGAATCTGGTTTTAAGAAAAATAATGGAAACTCTGGAGTTGGAGCATTCATTTCTTTCGCATGGTCTGCGTAATTTCGACCGATACAAATGATTTTCATTTACTTGCTAAATTTTGATTTTAAAGCTTCTAGTTGACTGTTTAAGTCTTCAGAACTTACTTTTTCTTCTTTATTTTGAGTTTTGATTTTATCCATTTCTTCCCGTAACTTTTGTTTGGTGTATAATGGGAAATCGGTATTCGGAGAAATGAACCAACTATAATATCCAGGTTCTACTTCATGAACTTCTTTTATTGTTTTGCCTTTGTGTTTTCCGAAATTGTATGCGCCATCACCATTTTCTGTAACTACTAATCTACCCGCAAAATCTAATGTTTTAAGATTTCCAGCTAAAGAAAATTGTGCTAAATATGGTATGTTTTGTTCTAAATTATCATATTTCTCTAATTGAGACTTTAGTACTTCCCAAGTCGCATTCGTATCGTTCATTGCATCATGCGCATCTACTAATTCTTTATTACAGTAAAATTGATACGCAGCGCTTAAAGTTCGTTGTTCCATTTTATGGAAAATGTTTTGAACATCTACAAAATGCCTATTCGACAAATCGAAATTACTTCCTACACGAATAAATTCTTCCGCTAATAAAGGAATGTCAAATTTATTTGAATTATATCCAGCTAAATCTGCATCTGCAATGAATTCGATCACTTTAGAAGCTAGCTCTTTGAAAGATGGTGCGTCTTTCACTGTTTCATTAGATATTCCATGAATTTTGATCACTTCATCCGAAATAATCATTTCTGGGTTGACTAAAGATTTAAAACGTTCTTCACTCCCGTTAGGATTTATTTTAAGGATTGCGATTTCTACAATGCGTTCTTTTGAAATATTTAAGCCAGTAGCCTCTAAGTCAAAAATAGCTAATGGTCTTGTAAGGTGTAATTTCATGGTTTTAGAAAGTGTAAACTTATTTCTTAGAGTTTAACGCAGGTTCATTTATCGTTAATTCTCTTTCGATTTTTTCTACGTTCAATTCGCAAGATGTACTAATGTTTTCAGTGTACAATACCTCTCTGTTAGGACCTAATACTTCAATTAAATAATCTCTACATGGTTCAAGTGCAGTAATGAAGTATCCATCACGTAAACGAGGTCTAAGAATTTTCTTCTTATTGGAATCGCAATTTTGACATGAAACTTCAACATCCGTTAATTTGTTTAATTGTTTTTTATCTGTACGTTGGATGTGACCAGTTAGTAAAAAGTTAGTTTTTATATCTAATGGTACATAATTGATTTCATAAATATCTACTTGACCTACACCATTTAATCGATTGGAAGAAAAATATCCTTTTAATCCGTCTGCGGTAGTTGAATAATAAATATCATCCCGTTCCGAATTTATAGGGTATCCTAAATTTACGGGTGTACTCCATAAATTGTCATCAATTTTTACGCACGTATAGATGTCGAAACCTCCCATACTTCTTTCACAATTACTTGAGAAATAAAGATTTTTAGTATCAATAGATACAAATGGTGCGTCTTCATCAAATTGTGTGTTAATCGTAGGACCCATGTTTTGAGGTTTACTCCAATTTCCATCCGGTAATTTTACGATTCGATATAAATCTCTTCCTCCATAACCACCTGGTCTATCCGATGAAAAGATGGCGAAATTATTATCTTCGTTGAAGTAGATATGACTTTCCCATGCCTTAGTATTAACTTCTGGAATCTTTATTAATGTTAAAGAATCTGTATTTCTGGAAGTTGCTAATAAATCAATTTGAAATAAATCTCCATTTTGCTTTGTGTCACGATACACATAAAGCATACGTTCATCTGGTGTTATGGATACCGTTGCTTCATTTAATTCTAGCTTACAAAATTTCATTTTCTTGGGTTTAGTCCAAGTTGTTTCGGTTTTTTTATAACTTACGTATATATCTTCAGGAGATAAATTGGTGAAGTCTTCTACATATTCTTTTAATGAGTCCTCTAACCACGTCTGGCGTGATGTGAAATAAATTGTAGTTCCATCAGGAGATATTATTGGAGCGTATTCAGGATTAATCGTATTGACAGAATCACCTATTAATCGGATATCGACTTTCTTTGGTGTAGCTTTATATTTCGCTGCAATTGCTGTATTTGAAACTTTTAAACTCGCGGTTTTAGTTAATCTGGTTGTTTTTCCTACTTGACTTTCTAAGTATTTTGTATAGAATTTTTCTGCTTCAGTATAATCCCCAATATTTTCCAGACAATATGCATAATAGTAATATGCCTCTAAAGGTGCCTTTGTTTCCATCCCGGATTCTGGTTGATGTTTGGGAGAAACATTCGTTACTGCCTTTTTCATGTAACCCAATGCGAGTTTGTAATCTTTTTTGTAATAAAAAGTAGATAAACCTTTACGATAAATAAAGTTTTTATTATTGGGGTTTTTCTTTAATAAAGCATCACTGATTAAATCAGCAGCTTGATATTCAGTTTCTTCAATACAACCATTCCAAGTGTATACAAGTTCCTCAGCGGTTGCTCCTTTAATCAAAGTTTTAATATCATCTATTGCAAATTGACTAAACGCAAAGGATGTAAATAAAAAGCAGACAATAAATAAAAAAAACTTCATAAATAATTTATTGAATTGATTTAAAGTTGATTAAGCGCATTAAGATTACTTTAAATTAAATTAACCTTAATGAGTTCAATTTCAAAATAGTAAATATAAACTATATTTTTTTATTTTTCTTTATTTAAATAAAAAAAGCCCGATAAATCGAGCTTTTAATTTTAAGTTAATATTTGAGATTATATTTCTCTATTAATATCAAAACTTTCTAAGTAATCAGCAACGCGACGAACAAACTGACCGCCTAAAGAGCCATCTACTACTCGGTGGTCATAAGAATGGGACAAGAACATTTTGTGACGAATACCGATAAAATCTCCTTCTGGAGTTTCAATAACTGCAGGCATTTTTCGAACCGCGCCAAGTGCTAAAATTGCAACTTGTGGTTGATTAATGATTGGAGTACCCATTACATTGCCGAATGAACCAACGTTCGTTACAGTATACGTACCACCTTGAATATCTTCTGGTTTTAATTTGTTATCACGCGCATTACGCGCTAATTGATTTACAGCTTTTGTTAATCCAGTTAAATTTAAACGATCTGCATTTTTGATCACAGGAACAATTAAATTTCCACTCGGTAAAGCAGTAGCCATTCCAAGGTTAATATCTTTCTTTTTAATGATTTGAGTTCCATTTACAGAAACATTAATCATTGGGAAATCTTTGATAGCTTTTGCGATAGCTTCCATGAAAATAGGTGTGAAAGTAATGTTTTCACCCTCTCTTCGTTTGAATTCATCTTTGATTTTTTCTCTCCATTTCACAATGTTCGTTACATCTGCTTCCACAAAAGAAGTTACGTGTGGTGAAGTATGTTTGGACATTACCATGTGGTCTGCGATTAATTTACGCATTCTATCCATTTCGATAATTTCATCATTTCCACTAGGGATGGCAACTACTTCTTTTTTAGTTGTCGTAGGAACTTGCGCTTGTACAGCTGGAACAGTAGGGGATGGTGGCGTTGCAGTTGGTGCAATAACTTGTGTTTGGTTACCACGATTTGCAACAAAATCCAAGATATCTTTTTTAGTAACTCGTCCTTCTTGACCAGTACCTGAAATACTGTCTAATTCATTGTTGGAAATACCTTCTTTTTCCGCAATACTTCTTACTAAAGGCGAATAGAATTTGTTGCCGTTAGAATCCGAAGCTGGTTGAATGAAGGATTGAGCCTCATTATTAACAACTGGATCAATCTCTTTAATTATTTCACTAACACTAGGTGCTGGAGATTCAGTGTCCAAAGCTCCATCTGTAGATATAATAGCAATTACATCTCCAACTTGCGCAACTTGGTCTTTTTCGAAAAATATTTTAACTAAAATCCCTTCTGCTTCGGATGGTAATTCGTTGTCCACTTTGTCTGTAGCAACTTCCACCAAAGCTTCATCCATTGCAACAGAGTCGCCGATGTTCTTCAACCAATTTGTAATTGTAGCTTCTGTTACACTTTCTCCCATTTTAGGAAGTCTAATTTCCATTTGTGCCATGTTATAGTGGATTTTAAATGTTAATTCCAAGGCAAAAATAAGTCATTTTTCTAAACCAACAACGAATCAATGAGCTAAGTTGTCAAAATTATTAGAACTTTTATGAAATGTGAATTTTCAAAATAAATTTAAACTGAAAAGTTTGTTTGAGAAATAGACATTAAACAGAAATGAATTTCAGATTTTTAGACTCTTTTATCTAAATTTTTTAAATTGTTTTTCAAAATTTCCCAATCTTTAAGAAACGTGTAATCTCTAGCGTATATTAGGTTTAGTTTTTCAATCAATAATTCATCTTGTTTGAATAAGTCGTTGGTAGGACTGAAAATACCGTTAGAAATTTTAGGTAGGTTAAGGACTTGTGGTTTTTGATTCAGGGATAATCCTACCCATGTTTTTTTACCCAATAAACATTCTACTAAATTTTTAATTAGTTGCTTTTTATTTTTATAAAAATAAATTATTAAAGGGCTTAATAATAGAATAAATAAAGCGGTTACAAAGTCAAAGGTTCTTTTATTTCTTTTGTTTTTAGGGGTGTTAATGTTATATAAATCTAATGTATATAATTCACCATTTGTGTTGGTTGAATTACTTCCTATTAAAAATAATGAATCTGGATGTGCAATTTTAAAATCGATAGGATATTTATTTAATTCCACCATCCAACTAATGATTAGGTTGGAAGTAATATCTTTTGCGCAAAAAATAATTTCATCGATTGGATGAAGATGTACAATTTGGTCTAGCTGAGAAAGTGTTCCTATCTGATTGTCAGATTTAGTATCAGTTGCTGAAATTGCAAGGATATTAGAACCTGAAGTTGCGCTTTGTTTTAATAGTTGTTCAACTCTGCCTATTTCTAAATTGGAACCAATAATTGCAAACGTTTTATGTGTTTTTTCATTTGCTGCAAACCTTCCACCGACAAAGCGTGCTAAAAATAACCTAGATAGGATAAAATAGTTACAGGCTATAAAAGCACCAGCAAGAATAAATAATCTAGAAAATTGAAATGATTTTGGCAATAATGCATAAATGGATAAGATAATTACAGTGCCTATAAAAGTTCCAAAATAGGTTGATTTTATTTTGAAAGGTTTGTCATATCCTCCTTGAAAATAAATGTTTATCAACCATGTTAGCGTGTAAATTGGTAGTGCAAGGTTTAAAATTGAAGTTTCAAAAACGATATCTCGATATATTTTCCAGTAATTTGTTATTCCAAAAAGTCCAATTATGATAATACTGAAATCAATAAAGGGTAAAAATGATTTTTTTAAGAATCGAACCAATAGCGCGCCTGCAGCTCTTAAGTAGATAGCAGCATTTATTAGGAAGGAAAATAAATTCGCATTGTTTTCCGTGAAATGTTTTTTTGCAAATATGATCATTGCATTGTAGAATACAAATACATAGTTTACAGAACTTTTCTTGGTACTTTCTCCTTTATAGTGAATTATTTTTGTCTCCGGAAAATAATAATTATCGTATCCGCCGAGTTGAATGCGATACGATAAGTCAATATCTTCACCATACATAAAAAAAGCTTCGTCTAATAATCCAACCTTATCTAATGCTTCTTTTCGCATCAACATGAAAGCCCCGCTTAATATATCTACTTTATTTATTTCATTTTCAGGTAGAAAACCAAGGTGGTAACGTCCTGCTTTTTTGGATCTCGGAAAAAGTGTTGAAAGCCCGAAGATTTTATAAAATGCAACGGAAGGAGTGGGGAGACCTCTTTTTGATTCTGGGAGAAAATTTCCCTTTCCATCAATCATTCTAACACCCAGTCCACCTGCGTTAGGATGTTGATTTAAAAAAGTAATTGTTTTAGAGAAAGTATCTTCACTTACTACTGTATCTGGATTTAATAATAATACATATTTACCCTTGGAAATTCGAATAGCCTGATTATTAGCTGTAGAAAAGCCTACATTTTGTTTGTTAGCAATCAGATGAACAGTTGGAAATTTTTGTTCAACCATTTCTACAGATCCGTCAATTGAATTATTGTCAACGACAAATACTTCTGCGGAAATAGTTTCCAAAGCACGATACACAGAAACTAAACATTGCTCTAAAAAGTAGGAGACATTATAGTTTACGATTATAATGGATATGTCAATATCTTGATTCAGCGTTTTGTTTTTAGGGATTTGTAGATAATTGATATGTTTTATCTAATGTCTAATATCTCATGTCTTTTGTCTAAAAGTCTTTTATCTAATAGCAATACAAGATATTTCAATTGGAACATCTAAAGGTAATCTGCTCACTTGAACCGTTTCTCTTGCAGGAGGCATAGCTGTAAAATAAGAACCATATACGCCATTAACTTTAACGAAGTCGTTTAAATCAGTAACAAAGATGGTACACTTAACGATGTTTGAATAATCCATCCCAGCTTCTTTAAGCAGTATGCCAATGTTGTCCATGATTTGCTTAGTAGACGCTTCAATAGTTTCTAAAGTTAATTTTCCAGTACTTGGGTTGGTTGGAATTTGACCGCTAACATATAAGGTATCGTTTTTTAAAACTGCAGGACTGTATGGTCCAATTGGAGCTGGTGCGCCAGGAATACTAAAAGTTTGTTTCATGTTTGTGATATTTTTTCAGGCTAAAGATAAACTTTTCTGAATTAAGGAAGTTTGTTCGTTTAATATTAATTTTGTCGAGATGCGTATTTTACTAATCGATAATTTTGATTCTTTCACCTATAATCTTTTACATTATTTAGAAGAGTTGGATTGTTATGTTGAAGTTTTAAGGAATAACGAGGTTGTTTTGAAGGAGATTGATTCTTATGATGCTATAGTTTTATCGCCGGGCCCAGGACTACCAAAAGAAGCTGGTCAATTGACGGAAGTTATTGCGTATGCATTTGAAAAAAAACCAATTCTTGGAGTTTGTCTTGGTATGCAAGCTTTGGCAGAGTTTAAAGGTGCTAATTTATATAATCAAAAAGAGGTCAAGCATGGTGTATCAGAAATTTGTGAACAAATAACACCTAATCAATTATTTAGTGAGATTCCAAAATTATTTAAGGTCGGACTATACCATAGCTGGGGGATTGAGTTGATGAATGAACTTGAATTTCGAAAAACAGCAATTTCCGAAAGTGGAGTACTTATGGCATTTGAACACACCGTTTTTCCGGTTGTTGGTGTGCAATTTCATCCTGAATCTATTTTAACAGAGAATGGTAAAAAAATGATACTGAATTTTATCACAAGATTTTGTTAATAATCAATTTATTTTTTTCAAAATGTTTTAATAAGTGTATATTAAAATTATATACATTTGCCTCGTAAATAATTTAAATTAGTTGTAATGTCAAGTAAATACCAAGCTCAGATTGACGCGTTCATGGTTAAGGTGAAAGCTACACATGGTCACGAGAGAGAATTTATTCAAGCGGTGCACGAGGTTGCTGAAGCAGTAATTCCTGTAATCGAAGAAACACCAAAATACAAAGCTGCTAAAATTTTAGACAGAATTGTTGAGCCAGAAAGAACAATCATTTTTAGAGTTCCTTGGTTAGATGACAAAGGTGAAGTTCAAGTGAATAGAGGTTACCGTGTTGAGTTTAACTCTGCAATCGGACCATACAAAGGTGGTTTACGTTTTCACCCATCAGTAAACTTATCTATCTTGAAGTTTTTAGGTTTCGAGCAAATCTTCAAAAACTCATTAACTACATTGCCTATGGGTGGTGGTAAAGGAGGTTCTGATTTTGATCCTAAAGGAAAATCAGACAATGAAGTAATGAAATTTTGTCAATCATTCATGACAGAATTATCTCGTCATATCGGAGCTGATACAGATGTACCAGCTGGTGATATCGGTGTTGGTGGTCGTGAGATTGGTTACATGTTTGGTCAATATAAAAGAATTCGTAATGAATTTACAGGTGTTTTAACTGGTAAAGCGCGTAACTGGGGTGGTTCTTTAATCCGTCCAGAAGCTACAGGTTACGGTACTGTATATTTCGCGAAAGAAATGTTAGCTACTAAAGGTGATTCTTTCAATGGTAAAGTTGTTGCTGTTTCTGGTTCAGGAAATGTTGCGCAATATGCTTGTGAAAAAGCTACACAATTAGGAGCGAAAGTCGTTACCGTTTCAGATTCTGAGGGTTACATCTACGATGAGGCAGGTATCGATGCTGAAAAATTAGCATTCGTAATGGAATTGAAAAACGAAAGAAGAGGTCGTATCTCTGAGTACGTTGCTAAATATCCATCTGCTAAATTTATTGCTGGAAAACGTCCTTGGGAGGTTAAAGTAGATATCGCTCTTCCTTGTGCTACGCAAAATGAGTTAAATGGTGAAGAAGCTAAAACACTTATTGCAAACGGAGTTATTGCTGTTGCAGAAGGAGCAAATATGCCATCTACACCAGAAGCAATTGAAGCTTTTGATGCTGCAAGAGTATTATTCTCTCCAGGAAAAGCATCTAATGCTGGTGGTGTTGCAACTTCTGGTTTAGAAATGTCTCAAAACTCTTTACGTATGTCTTGGCCAGCGGAAGAAGTAGATGCTAAATTACATGGTATTATGGTTTCTATCCACGAAGCATGTGTTAAATACGGTAAACGTGAGGATGGAACAGTTGACTACGTGAAAGGTGCTAATATTGCAGGTTTCGTTAAAGTTGCTGATTCTATGATTGACCAAGGTTTGGTATAATCGAGTCCAAAATATAAAAGTTAGAAACCGGTTCCGTAAAGGGGCCGGTTTTTTTTATTAATTTTACCTACCAAATTTTTTTACATGGAAACACTGGAAAAACGTACAATTACTTTTGATCGTTCAGGCTTTGAAGACGCAGAATTAAAATCGATTTATAAAGCACTTGTTAAACCAAGAATGATTGAGGAAAAAATGTTGATTTTACTTCGTCAGGGAAAAATATCTAAATGGTTTTCTGGTTGGGGACAAGAAGCGATTTCTGTAGGTACGACCTTAGGAATGGATAAAAATGAATTCATGTTTCCAATGCATCGTAATCTTGGCGTATTTACATCACGTGATATTCCTCTAAATCGTTTGTTTGCTCAATTTCAAGGGAAAATGTCTGGTTTTACAAAAGGGAGAGATCGTTCTTTTCATTTTGGTTCCAAAGAACATAAAGTGGTTGGGATGATTTCGCATTTGGGACCACAGCTTGCTCTAGCAGATGGTGTTGCTTTGGCTTCTAATTTGAGAAATGAAAATAAAGCTACCATTGTATATACTGGTGATGGTGGAGCAAGTGAAGGAGATTTTCACGAAGCATTAAATGTTGCATCGGTTTGGGGATTACCTGTAATTTTTGTTGTAGAAAATAATTCCTGGGGATTATCAACTCCAAGTATAGAGCAATTTAAGTGTAAACAATTTATTGATAAGGGTATTGGTTATGGCATGGATGCATTCCAAGTCGATGGAAATAATATTTTGGAAGTCGTATCGACCGTAAGAAAAATTGCAGCTTCTATTCGTAAAAAACCAAGACCATTTTTATTAGAGTGTATGACATTCCGTATGCGTGGGCATGAAGAATCTTCTGGTACCAAATATTACCCAGAAGGGATACAAGATAAATGGGCGAAAAAATGTCCTGTAGCAAATTATGAATTGTTTTTAAGAGAGGAAGGAATTTTATCTGAGTCGGATATTGCTGCTGTTCGTGAAGAAATCAAACAAGAAATTCAAGCTGGTTTGGATTTAGCTTTTGCGGAGGATAAAATCACACCAAATACTCAAGCAGAATACGACGATTTATTTGCTCCTTATGAGTCTAAAAACACACTTTCGCCTAATGCAGTAAGGTCCGAGAAGCGTTTCATTGATGCTATATCAGATGGACTACGTCAATCCTTGCATAAATATCCTGAATTGGTTATTATGGGACAAGATATCGCAGAATATGGAGGGGCCTTTAAAATTACGGAAGGTTTTGTAGAAGAATTCGGTAGAGATAGAATTAGAAATACGCCAATTTGCGAGTCTGCAATTGTAGGAGCAGGATTAGGTATGTCCATTGCTGGAATGAAGTCTGTTGTTGAAATGCAATTTGCAGATTTTGTGACTTGTGGATTCAATCAAATAGTAAATAATTTAGCGAAATCGCATTGGAGATGGGGACAAAATGCAGATGTGGTTGTACGTATGCCTACAGGAGCTGGTTCAGCGGCTGGACCATTCCATAGTCAGTCCAATGAAGCATGGTTTTTTCATACTCCAGGCTTGAAAATAGTTTATCCTGCTTTTCCAGAAGATGCAAAAGGTTTGTTAGCTGCTGCAATTGAAGATCCAAATCCAGTTTTATATTTTGAGCACAAAAACTTATATCGTAGTATAAAAGGGGATGTAGCGGACGAATATTTTACGTTTGAGATTGGAAAAGCAAGAACTGTTCGTTCAGGTGAAAACATTTCAGTGATAACTTATGGGATGGGGGTTCATTGGGCTTTAGAAGTCGCAGAAGCGCATCCAGAATTAGATTTAGATGTTATTGATTTACGTTCATTAGCACCATTAGATACCGACGCAATTTATGCATCGGTTTGTAAAACTGGAAAAGTGATTGTTTTACATGAAGATTGTATGACAGGAGGAATTGGAGGTGAACTGGTAGCTTTAATTAATGAAAATTGTTTCCGTAATTTAGATGCTCCTGTGAAGAGAATTGCATCTTTAGATACACCAATACCGTTTGCAGCAGACTTGGAACATAATTTTCTTCCTAAAAAACGTTTCTTAGAAGCAGCGTTAGAATTAGATAAGTTTTAACAAATTGCTATATGAATACTAAAAAGGCTGAATCGATTGATTCAGCCTTTTTGTTTTGTACACCAATACTAAATCAGAATGGTGCTATTTTTTTTTAATTAATCTTTAACTACTTTGTAACCAGGGTATTTCTTTAAGTCAATAACGAATTTTCCATCGTCTACAGCTGCATTTTCAATAAAGTTTGTTAAAGTGTATGTCATAACTGTTCCATCTTTAGTTTTCATAATTGCTTTCTTTAAATCTAAACCAGTTTTAGTAATGTATAAGATAACAGTATGGTAGTCTACTTTTTTAGGGTCTTTTGGATATAGATAGATAATATGTACTTTATCACCATCTAAAACTTCTTCTTTTTCGTATTTATTTTTAAATCCAGTTTCCCAAATCGTCATTAACTTTTTAGGATTTATACCATCTGAATCTCCTCCAGAAGCATCGGATTGGTATATCGCCTTATCTTCTTTTACAATCGTCCATGTTTTAATTCCATTACAGATAATTGTGTTATCGCCATAAGATGCACAGAATTTTTCTCCTTTAACCCAACCTTTACCAATTTCACTCTGATTACTTCCAGTCGTCGAATTTTTGATAGAAGCATTAAACTCAATTTGAAATGATTTTAATGCTTTCATTTTTGTGGATATTTTATCCAATATTCCTTGTGCTTTTGAGTCCGAATCTTTCGTTTGAGCAATAGCTTGAATGCTAAATAATAAACAAAGTATTAAAAGGTATTTCATATTAGTTAGTTTAGGTGCAAATATCACAAATTGTGCCAAATATTTAGTAAAAGACGAAGATTTTTTTAGCAGTATTTTTAGTATATATCCTTTATCAATTCTTTTCCCATGAAATTCTTTTTTGATATGGTGAAATTTAGAACGCTGTTAACTGATTCTTTTATATAGTATTTACATTCATAAAACCTTATTATTTGTAAGAGTTTAATTATTTGATTTTTTGTTGTTTAGATATTTTATTTAATCTTAATAGAGTAAGTGTAATTACGCTAATTATTTTATAATCAATGGATAGTATTTATACGTGATTTCATTTTGAAATACAAAACAAACTGGTTTACTATTTAATTTTGTTTGAGTTTGAACGATTAAAATCATGCAAATAAATAACCTTCTTAAAACCAACAATTCGTTTAAAATTTCATTTTTATTCATTTGGTGTTTTTACACCTCTTTATATGGAGCCACTTGGTACTCGGATGCGATCGGTGGAAATCCGAATGATTTGAATAAATGGTGGTCTAAATCTAATGGAACCGGTAACCACCCTTCCGGATTTTTAGATGCTAATGATATATTTTATCTAAAATCTGGACATGCATATGTTACAATCAATACTTGGAATATTGGAGGTACACTACAGGTATATGGAGAGTTAACCATACAATCTTCGAATTTCATAAAGGGATTGGTGATTTATAATAAAGGGATTGTATTTGGGAATGCTCAAACTACGATTTTAGAGGCAAGTGTTGGAGGTTTATTATCTATAAATGATGGCGGGAAATATGTTTTTAATCATTCCACACCAAATAATTATAAAACTCTTTTTGCGGGGAAAGAAATGTTTGGTTCGATAAGTCTTCTTGAATTTCAAGATTTTGAAAAAACCAATGGTGCTTTTTCTTTATGTATAGAAAACTCTTCCTGCAATTTTGGAAATGTTTATTGGAACATACAGTCCGGTAATACTGCATTCAATTTGAATTATAATTCTCGGAAAAACAGAGAAATTTCAGGGGACTTTAACGTGATTAAAACAGGTTCTTATGGTAGTTTGACGTGGTGTAATAATAACGAGGTAGCAAAATTAACGATACAAGGTAATTTTGTTCAATCGGGTGGTAGTTTTTTCATGCAACGAATGTCCATAGGAAGTGATAGCTGTACTTTGATAGTAAAAAAAGATTTCAAATTACATGCAGGTATTTTTGATATTGGTGCTTCTGAAAATTTTAACGCAAGTTTGCAATTGGAAGGAAACTTTACAATGAATAATGGTAAATTCTATCGAAGTAGTTTACATCCAAAAAAAGATGTTTTTGTAGAGTTTAAAGGTGTTAAAAATCAAGTGCATACATATTTAGCAGGTGATTTTAGCACAAAAAACATCGCTTTTGTTATCCATAACGGTGCAAGTTTGTTGCTAGGAAGTAATTTATGTGTTGAGCATATCTTGACTATAAATAAAGGGGGAACTTTAATTACCCCAAATCCTTTTTTTGTTTTTGGGCCAGGTGTTTGTTCTTTTACACAAGGGGCTAAACTAAAGATTGGACATCATGAAGGTGTTTTTTTGAACGAAGTAAAAGGCGCTATACAGACTTCAATTCGCTTCTTTCATTCGGATATAATTCTTGAATATAATGGAATGTCGTATCAAAAAACCGGGGATGCGTGTAAACTTGTAGCTAGTTTAATATTAAATAATTCTACTGGAATTGAGTTGTCACAAGATATTACAATTACAAACGGAGGATCATTAGCCTTGCTGAAAGGGTTTCATGATTTAAATGGAAAAGTATTAACCATAGGAACTTCTCCAAGCGAGAATAAGTTAATTTATGTTGAAGGTGGGTTGTATTCTAAAAATAATCAGGGTTTTTTAAGAAGATGGATACCAAAAATACTTATATCAGAAACTACAAGTAATAATTATGGTTTTTTCCCATTTGCTAAATCAGCCGGACAAATTGGTTTTGTAAAGATTAGTACTTCGGATTCGATTATTGGAGGTGTTTTATCCATTGCTCCTGTTTTTGGAAAAGACAATGAAATTACCTGTAAATACAAGGATGGGTCCAATTCCATAGCTAAAGTTCAAAAAGGATTTTCGTTTAGTATAATTGAAAATTCTCTTACAGCAGGCAACCGTATTACGTTGGAATATACATGCGGTAATTTAAAGTCTTCGGGAACATTAATTTCATCCTATTGTTTGGCTACATATACAATTTCGGGAGTTTCAAATTTCGGGATACATAACTTGGCTTCCGGAAATTCACAACAACCTAAAGTAAGTAGATGTTTTACAAATGTGCAAGAAATTATGCCAAGTTGTACATTTGTATTAGGCACCTATGACTCTTTAGCTTCATTAAAATTACAATGTAATTTGGGAGGGGTAAAATCGATAGGACCAACAGGAGAATATACAAGGTTGACAGATGCTTTAACAGCTATTTCTGAAAATGGTTTGAATACTTCATTAATACTTGAGTTACAATCTACCTACACGTCTACTTCTGAAATATATCCCCTAAAAATGAATTCATTTTTCTGTTTAGGTGCAGTAAATACGATTTTGATTCGCCCAGCATTGGACGCTAAAGAACTAGTAATTAGTAAGTCAATTGATAATTCGATTTTTAATTTTAATCAAGCAGATTTTATAACGATTGACGGACGACCTGGTAGTTTAGGTGAAATCTCGCAGTTAGTAATACGAAATACGAATGTTTTGGGTAATAGTGTTTTGTTTTCAGAAGGTGCTACTTATAATTCACTCAAATATTTGACATTAGAAGGTGGTCAAACAAATATTTCTCAAGGTGTAATTCAATTTTCCTCATTTTTTGGCACTTCAAATTGTTATGATTCGGTCATGAACTGCACGATTCAAAATACAATAGGGAAATCCATTTCAAATGCTATATATTCAAAAGGGGATGGCCTTCTGAAAAAAAATGACTACAATTATATATCTGGAAATAAATTTGTTAATTGTATTTCGTCCGGGATTTTTTTAGATGTATTTAACCAGTCTTGGGTTATTTCTGACAATCATTTTTATCAAACAAGTGCTTTTAAACCATCATCTACGGTTTACGGTATCCATATTGTAAATGAGGGGAGCGGTTATATTATTGAGCGAAATTTTATTGGTGGTCAGTCCACAAATTGTAATGGAAATTCCTATTGTTTAAATACAAGTCAAAATCATTATTTTCCAATTTATGTATCCATTACTGGTGCTTTTAATACAACGATTATTCAGAATAATATGATACGAAATATTATTTTAATGAATTCCGATGGAGCTTCCGTAAATCCAGGAGTTTTTACTGGTATTTATGTTTCAAGCACACAATTATCAAGTTTAATTACTGTTAGTGGTAATACTATTGGAGATACAACTTCTATCCCTACTAGAGCTATACAAGTTATATCCAATATTTCAGGTGCTTTAATACAAGGAATTTTGATAAATAATAACGGATCAACAGGCGTATATCAGAACCTAATCGGGAACTTTTTAACTTCCAATTTTGCAACGAATGGGTATACATTTTATGCGATACGAACTATAGGAAAAGGTGATTGTACGATTAAATTCAATAAAATCGGTAGTAAAATCTTTCCAAAAACAATTCAAATTGGAGGTGTTGAAACCACAACAGGTATCTGTTTATTTTATGGTATTCATAACACGAATATAGGGGAGCTAACAATCACCGATAATGAGATTCTAAATTGTGCAGTTTATGGTTTGGGAGGTTCTCAAATCTATGGTGTATATAATGTATCAAATATGTCTAATGTCAAGATTTTACGGAATAGAATTGCTTATATAGGAAATTTGGCGCAAAATGGAGAAAGTATTAATGCTTTGACTATAGGAATATATCAAGAGGCAGGAGTGAAAAACAGTATTGAAAATAATAGTATATTTTCTTTCGATGTCAAAAACGGATTTTTTAAAGGTATCTATTTAAATAATACCAATGGAAATACATTTATAACTTCTAATAGCGTTGGGAGTTTTGATAAAAACACGATTCAAATAGCATCTAAATCAAAATGTAATTCATTTAATACAAACGTACTAAACAATCACGGAGGTATTGTAATCGGTTTAAATTGTTCAAATTGTCTTCTTGTAACGAATGAAGTACGTGCGATAGAATGTGTTGGAAATTTAGATTATGTTGTTGGCGGCGTGGTTGTTGGTAATTCGAGTAAACCAATCGTAAATTTATCGGCTAACATCATCGAGAATATAGGATGTTCAAATACCGGATTGTTTTCAAGTGAAATTCTTGGGGTTTACCATGGAAGTTCCTCCATAAATAATAGTACAATGAAAAAAAATAAAATTCGTTATTTGTTTAATTTAAATTCATATTTACCAGTTATTTACGGGGTTTATGACGTTTCTAATAACCATCGAATTATCAATAATTTTATATCTATAAAAAATTCTAATTGTGATAGTACTTTTTCAAACGCTGTCACTCTGAATGGTTTAAAATTTCAAAGTGGCTCTAGCGATAATAATATTTGTGTTTACTATAACACGATAGAAATAGGGGGGGATCAAATCCATGGAAATACAAATTCGCACACCATTTTTCAAAATTCTTCGGATGTGAGTGCAAGGATTATCTATATAAATAATATATTTCAAAATGCTCGAAAAGGAGGTAGTGGTGAACATTATTGTTATTATGGAAATTCAACATTATCGAAACAAAATTTTAGAAATAATTTTTTTACTGCACCAAATCCAGAAAAGTTTGCATTTGTGCATTCAGACTTTTCTATAAATGAAATGGTGTCATTTTTGAATTCTAATGATAATCAATTTTGTAAAGTTTCATTGTTTTCATTTATATTAGATAAAGATGGCGCTTTAAACGAAATTTCAACCTTATCACCTACAGTAGATTTACATGAAGAATTGGATTGTTCAGAGGATATAAATGGAATGATTGGAAACAGAGTTAATGCTTCTTTAAGCAATCATATGGGGTGCTATGAAGGACCTATTGATGTTTTTTACTCGTTGAGTTCAGATGAGAATATCACTGCAGAGAACGTGCTTAATTGGAACACAAAACGAGATGGCACAGGTGTTTTTCCGAATGATTTTAAACAAGTAGAAAGTTTATTTGTTATTCAAACGGGGCATAAATATCAACTTTCCTCTACTTGGACAGGAAATGTAAAAAGTTCTGTAGTGATTGATTCTGGTGGGGTATTAGATTTACATGGACAAACATTATCTACATGGAAAAATATAGAAATCCAAGGGGATGGCATATCTAATTCTGGTGCAATTATTAATAGTTCTATTACTCCGACGATTTGTAATATACCCATACTTTTAATTGCAGATGCAAGTATAAATTCTGTTGGTATCGGAGACGTATCTTTTTCTGGAGGTTTTTCGAATGGCGAATATTTACTCACGTTTGATGGTGTTTCGGATATAAGCGTACAGACATTACCAATAATTGGATTGGGCAATATTCAAAAAAAAGGGGAAGGTAAACTGTATTTAAAAAACCAAAATACCTTTTCCGGAAAAATGATCATCGATAAAGGGGTCGTAAATGTGCAACATTCCGATGCTTTTGGTGGAAAAGTTGGTGGGGTAATAATTCAATCTGGTGCAACGATAGAATTACAAAATGGTATTTCGATTCAGGACTCATTATGGATTAAAGGAAATACTGCTTCGGAAATTGATGCTTTACGCAATGAACAAGGTGGAAATAGTTGGAATGGTACTATAACATTGAATTCTAATAATGTGTATATTAATGCGAAAGTTGGAACATTAAATCTTTCTGGTCAACTAATTCATAATGCGACCAATCTAATTTTATATGGAGAAGGAATAATTATTACTGGAAGTATTTCTGGAAATGGAAATGTGATTAAAGACGGTGGAGGAACATTAGTTTATAGTAAAACCAATACATATGGTGGTTTTACAAAGCTTTTAAAGGGAAAGATAGAATTAGCTGCGCCACAAGTATTCGTGAAGAATGATATTGAGCTAGTTGGTGGTGTATTGGATGCAAAAGGTTACGCTATCAAAACACTTGGTAATTGGATAAATAACGGTGCTGATTTTATAGCAGGAAAGAATAACGTAACGTTATGTGGAATGAATACTACTATTTCAGGAGTTATAAAGCATATTTTTTACGATTTAATCATCAATACACCTATTCGTTTGGATGGGAATATTAAAGTACAAAATAACTTATGCTTAGGTTCCAATTTATTTTTAGAAAACTATGATTTAGAAATGGATACATCAGCTACTATTGTTGGATATAGTAATACTTCATTTATAGTTACAAATTCTTCAGGGAAATTAACACGAAAAAATATTTGCAAGAATTCTAGTTTCGATGCGCAAATATTCCCTGTCGGTTTTTCTCAAAATGAATTAGATTACACACCCTGCCGCATAGAAAATAATGGTGTTACGAACGATTTCAGTGTTCGTATGGGTAAGGAAAGATTAGAAAATGGTTATGAAGGGAAGCCAAAATTGGATCATGGTGTAGATCGAACATGGTATCTTTCAGCGAGTGGTGAAGGGTATATTACAACTGTAAATTTTCAATGGGCGAGTGCTCGAGAACAAACTAATTTTTCACGTTTAAATTGTCATATCGGACACTATAATGGTGTTTCATGGGATACTAATTTGGAGGTAATGGCTGCAACTAAAATTAGTGATAATGTTTTTACGCTATCTAGATCTAATATCCGTTCATTTTCTCCATTTGTTGTTGAGGATGCTACCGCATTACCAATTCGTTTAGTGTATTTTAATGCAATTAATGAAAGCCAAAAAGTACGATTAGAATGGGAAACGGCTTCTGAACATAACAATGATTTTTTTTCAGTTGAACGATCGCAAGATGGACAAACGTTTGAACTTCTATTTACAAAAAAGGGAAGCAAGGATAGTAAATCAACGATATTCTATAATGGGTATGATATGTTTCCTTTAAATGGGGTAACTTATTATCGACTAAAGCAAACCGATTTCGATGGAAAATTCGCTTATTCGGATTTAGTTTCCTTGAATTTTGACCAAGGGATAGAAAATAAACTTAACATTTATCCCAACCCAATTTCAGGAAATTTTATCCAACTAAAATATACTTCGGAATGCAAACAAATTGTTCAATTACAAATTTTCAACTTGCATGGAGAACTCCTTGATAAGGAAATTTTTTCGGTGGAAAAAGGAATAAACGAGCGAATACATCCAATTTCGTTTGTTACTTCCGGAATTTATTTATTAAAGATTGGAAATGAAATTATTGGGTATGAAATTTTAAAAATAACAAAAGAATAAATTGTTCATTTAAAACTTTAAATAAAACAGTTCAACATTTTCATTAAAAAAAGATTATACTAATTTAGAATAATCCTTTTGCCTTTAAGAACTCGTCAAGTGATTCTATATCAGAAAATAAAACCTCACGTGCTTTACTTCCTTGGAATGCTCCAATTATATTAAATGCTTCTAGTTGATCAACAATTCTTCCTGCGCGATTATAGCCTAATTTTAATTTGCGTTGTAATAAACTTGCAGATCCTTGTTGATGCATTACCACAATACGCGCTGCATCTGCAAACATTGGGTCAATATCACCAAGGTCAAATTCTTTAGATTCGGCTCCTTCTCCAACATATTCTGGTAATAATAATGCGTCAGGATAAGCGCGTTGATTTCCAATAAAAGCACAAATTTCTTCCACTTCCGGAGTATCCACAAAACCACATTGTAAACGTATCATATCCTGCCCTGTGGAAATTAACATATCTCCACGTCCGATCAATTGATCCGCACCAGAAGAGTCTAATATAGTACGAGAATCTATCTTGGAAAGAACACGGAATGCAATACGCGCAGGGAAGTTTGCTTTAATCATACCAGTAATAACATTTACCGACGGTCTTTGAGTAGCTACAATTAAATGTATACCAATAGCACGCGCTAATTGGGCAATACGTGCAATAGGGTGCTCTACTTCTTTTCCTGCTGTCATAATTAAATCTGCAAACTCATCAATTAATACCACGATATATGGTAAATAACGATGTCCTTTTTCAGGATTTAATCTTCGTGCAATAAATTTAGTATTGTATTCTTTTATCGTACGGACTCCTGCATCTTTCAATAATTCGTAACGCTCATCCATCTCAATACACAAGGAATTCAACGTTGCAACTACTTTCGAAGTATCTGTGATAATCGCATCTTCTTCTCCTGGTAATTTCGCTAAAAAGTGTCGCTCGATTTTATTGTAAAGTGTCAACTCAACTTTCTTCGGATCTATTAATACAAACTTAACTTGCGCAGGATGTTTTTTGTATAAAATAGAAATTAGAATTGCGTTCAATCCAACCGATTTTCCTTGACCTGTAGAACCTGCCACTAATAAGTGAGGCATCTTTGTTAAGTCAAAAGTATATGTTTCATTGGTAATTGTTTTTCCTAAAACAACTGGTAGTTCGAAGTCTGAATTTTGAAATTTCTCCGACGCAATTAATGAACGCATCGATACCATTTGTGGATTGCTATTTGGCACTTCAATACCAATTGTTCCTTTTCCAGGAATCGGAGCAATAATACGAATCCCAAGTGCAGACAAACTCAAGGCAATATCGTCTTCCAGATTTTTTATTTTAGAAATACGAACTCCTGGTGCAGGAATAATTTCATAAAGTGTAACTGTTGGCCCGACAGTCGCTTTAATTTTAGCGATATCAATTTTGTAATGCGATAATGTTTCGACAATTCGATTCTTATTATCCTCTAATTCTTGTTTGTTGATACTTACCTCTATATTACCCCAGTCGCGTAATAGATCAATGGATGGAAGCATATATCCAGAAAGATCTAACGTAGGGTCGTAATCCCCATATTCCTTCCGCAAATCATCTGTTTCTTCTTCCGATAGTACTTCTTCATTTTCAGGGATGTCCACTTGAAAATCATCTGCAATCTCAAGGGTAGAAGGATGTTCACTACTTACAGGTGTGAAAGAATTTTCAGGTATTTCAATAATGAAATCATCGTTCTGAATTGCAGAAATTGGAGCGATCGGTTGTGCAAGCGTTTCAAAATCATCTTCTATTTCTTGAATGATATTGTTAGGTATATCTTGCTTTACGTTTAAAGGAACAACTGTTTCAAATGCGTCATCTTCATCAAAGATTACAGGTTTACTAATAAATTCATTTTGGATATCTTCCTCTTTTATTGGGTTGATAATATGGATGTCATCTGGTGTAACGGTGCGTTTAATACGTAATTTATTTTCGTATTCTTCTTCTGGTAGCTCTTCATCATCCGTATCTTCCTTTGTGAAATGTGTAATTAAATTAGCAAACATTTCTTGGAAATTAGGGTTGTGTAATATTACCAATACGATATACAATAAAACCAATATAAATACCAGCGTTCCAATTTCTCCTATATTGTAACGTAACCAATGGTTGATATAATACCCAAAAGACCCTCCTACAAAATTGATGTAATTAGCAAAATATCCTAAAAAAATGGAGGACCAAACCATCCAAACAATTGATTTTGCTGTCGTTTTTTGAATCGGTAAAAACTGAATGTTTGCTAATAATTTTAATCCGTATAGGAATATTAAAAACGGAATAACAAATGCTGCAACACCGAAACCATTAAAAATCAGTGTGTGTGAGGTCCATGCGCCTAATTTACCATTCCAATTAGCAACTTGTTGAATATTAGATTCAAAAATAAATGTGAAAAAACCTTTTCCAATAATTCTATTTTGATCCACTTGCCAAGTGAAAAGGTAAGAAACACAAGCGAGTAAACAATAAAATGAAAGACAAATTAACAATGCACCCGTAATTGTGGAGGCACGTTTTTTATCCCAACGTTGTGAGAATTTTTCTAGGACAGAAGCCTTTTCGTTAGTAGATTCATTTTCTACTTTTGGGCTACTTTTCTTTGTTTTTTTTGGTGCTTCAGAAATTATTTCTTCTTCACCTCTTTGAATATATTGATTCTCTAATGACATATCTCCGTATAATCTATCGTACGAAGATACAATCTGTATGTAGTTGAATTAGGTGTTTCTAAACGAAGTTTAAACACTGAAATGTTAGTTTGTTCAATGTTTATTTACTTATCCGTTCTATAAAGTCATTAAAGGAAATTATTTCATAGTCTTTCCCTACTGAAAAAAAAGAGTTTGGAATTTCTTTTTCTTTAATTCCTTGAAGTGTATAGCAAAGTAAACCGTCTTCTGATTGAATGTAGTATTTTACAGGTAAACCTTTTATTCCTGAGAATCCGCCTATGTATTTTGGATGAATGTTTTCTGCATAATACATAGCGATTGGAAGTTTAAAATTAGGATGTGAAACCATGATTTTTTTAGCTTTTATTCCACAGAATCTTTTATTACCTCGACAAGTTGTGAAATGGTATTTAGAAGCTGTTGTGTCGTTACTTATAGTTTGTTGAATAGCATATTTTTTACCTTTATATTCTAACAATACATATTGTTTTGAAAGTTGTAAATGACGAATTAATGTTTGTTTCCCCAAAGATAGATTTTCACTGTCTGTTCGAACTAAAGTGTCATTGGTAAAAATGGTTGTAAATGAAATAAATTTCGGTTTTTTTGTTTCAGGGTGTATCAATTCAATACTATACATTAATTCACCTTCAAATGGCTTGAAATTTTGAGCGTTTAAGTGTAAGCAAGAAAGGAAGATTGAAAATAATAAGATGAATTTCATAAAATGTGAGGTATTCGTGTATATGTATTATTTTTGCAGCTATAGTATTCTTGAATTTATGTATAAAGATATAACTTTTCTCTTAAATCCATCCGAAATTACAGCAGGTACACGTGGTGCTTCCCTTGGACCATTTGCTTTAATTACAGCTGCTCGCAAAAATAGAAGTACGCTTTTTGGTCAATCTCCATTAGTGTGTATGGAAGATTGTAATAGTCTGTTAGATAAAGAGTCTTCATTTAGATATGCGAAAAATATAGATGGTTTATTAACCGTTTTTAAAGGACTTGATAAGCATATTTCGGAAATTTACAAAAGCAATAATTTCCCTTTTTTATTGTCTGGTGACCATGGTTCTGCTGGCGGAACAATTGCTGCTATTCGTCATGCTTTTCCGGATAAAAAATTAGGAGTTGTTTGGATTGATGCGCATGGGGATATTCACTCTCCTTATACTACACCCTCGGGAAATATGCATGGAATGCCACTTTCAACCTCTTTAAATGAAGATAATTTGCCATGTAAAGTAAATGATATCTCGGTAGAAGAGAAGTTATTATGGGAGGAACTAAAAAACCTACATGGTATTGTTCCTAAAATTTTGCCGGAAGATTTAATATTTGTCTCCGTGCGAGATACAGAGGCGCAAGAAGATGCAATCATTGAAAGATTAGGAATTAAAAATTTTGCAGTTGCAGAAGTAAGAGCTAAATCTACCAATGTAATTGTGGATGAAATTTTACAAAAACTAACACATTGTGATTTAATCTATATATCTTTTGATGTAGATTCTATGGATCCTTTGGTTACATCTCATGGAACTGGTACACCTGTGAATGATGGTTTGTTTCCGGATGAAGCAGATGCTATAATGCAAGGATTATTACAAAGTAAAAAAGTATGTTGTGTCGAATTTGTTGAAATAAATCCTTGTCTAGACGAAAAGAAAAACGAAATGGCGGAAGTCGCTTTTGGCTTGGTTGAAAAATTGGTATCTACCATCACAAAATAATTATGGAAAACAAAATAAAACAATTGTTGCTTGAACAATCCGAACAATTATTTGGAACTAAAATCGAGGAAAAGTCAGTTCAATTTCAGTTGACACGAAAAGAGTTTGAAGGAGATGTAACATTGGTTGTCTTTCCATTTGCAAAATTATTAAAATCCTCTCCGATAGATGCTGCAAATAAGATTGGTGAGTTTCTAAAACAGCATATTTCAGAAATAGCTAATTTTAACGTGGTTCAGGGATTTCTTAATATTAGCCTTTCTTCGGAATATTGGAAAAATAAATTACATGCAATAGATACAGATAGTTCATTCGGTCGTGAAAAAGCAGATTCAAAAGGTACTATTTTAGTTGAATATTCTTCACCCAATACCAACAAACCACTTCATTTAGGACATTTACGTAATAATTTTTTAGGATATTCCGTTGCTGAAATTTTAAAGGCAAACGGGCATAAAGTAATCAAAACACAAATCATCAACGATCGCGGAATTCATATTTGTAAAAGTATGTTGGCTTGGGAGCGTTTTTCTCCAATAAATGAAAAAGGAGACCGAGAAACACCTGAGAATACAGGTTTAAAAGGGGATAAATTAGTCGGTAAATACTATGTAGTTTTTGATCAAGAATTTAATAAAGAGGCGAAAGAAGTTATTGCCAAGTGGGAATCGAATGATTTTGAAGGCTTTTCAGTACATGTGGTGGAGCAATACCGAAAATTTGCAGAAGCAAAAATTGGAAAAGAAGAAAAAGTACAAGCGGATTTAGATGCTAAAATTAAAGATTTGGCAAAAAATGAAACTTCTTTATTACGAGATGCAAAAGAAATGCTCGTTAAATGGGAGGCGCGTGACCCCCAAACATATTTGTTGTGGACGACGATGAATGGTTGGGTTTATGATGGATTTAAGTCTACCTATGAAGCGATGGGTGTTAATTTTGATCGTTTATATTATGAGTCTGAGACATATTTACTGGGGAAAGATTTAGTGAGCGAAGGCTTATCAAAAGGTGTTTTTCACAAAAAAGAAGATGGTTCTGTTTGGGTGGATTTGACGGCGGATGGGATGGATGAAAAATTGCTTTTACGAGGAGACGGAACAGCAGTGTATATGACGCAAGATCTTGGTACGGCTTTAGATCGTAAAAAAGATTATCCAGATTTAGAAGGGGTAGTGTATACGGTTGGAAATGAGCAGGATTATCATTTTAAAGTATTGTTTTTAGTTTTGAAAAAGCTAGGGTATGCTTGGGCAGATAAATGTTTTCATTTGTCGTATGGTATGGTGGATTTACCATCCGGAAAAATGAAGTCCAGAGAAGGAACAGTTGTGGATGCAGATGAATTAATGGCAGAGGTGGTACAAAGTGCTAAAGAGATGACTTCAGAACGAGGGCATCTAGAAGGAATGACCAATGAGCAAAAAGAGTTGCTTTTCAAACAAATTGGTATGGGGGGATTGAAATATTATTTATTGAAAGTAGACCCAAAAAAACGCATGATGTTTAATCCAGAAGAATCGATTGAACTAACTGGTAATACAGGACCTTTCATTCAGTATGCCCATGCGCGAATAAATTCTTTACTTGCAAAAGCTGGAGAAATTAACGGATATGATAATGCCTTGTTAGGAAACGAAGAAAAAGAATTAATAAAGGTGTTAGCGCAATATCCAACCGTGATTAAAGAAGCAGGAAATTCTTATTCACCTGCTTTGATTGCTAATTATTGCTACGAATTAGTAAAATCGTTTAATCATTTTTACCAATCCGTACCAATGTTGATAGAAGAAAATAAGAGTGTACGCGATTTACGATTAGTAATCAGTAGAAATGTATCAAAAGTAATAATTGATTCTTTAGTGTTATTAGGTATCGAATCCCCACAAAAAATGTAATATTAAATTTAATGCATAAAAAAAGACGCCCTAGAGCGTCTTTTTTTATGCATATATTTATGCTTTAATTATTCAGCACTTTTAGTAGATGGTGCTTGTTTTGCAGGTTCAGTTGTTTTGTTATCTGCTAAAACGGTTCCCTTAATTGTTAAAACAATCGGTTCACCTACATTCGTAGTTACCGTAATCGTTTTTGTAAAAGGTCCAACACGTTTTGTGTCGTATTTTACTGCGATTTCAGCAGATTTTTTAGGCGCTACAGGAGCTTCTGGAGATTTAGCTTTAGTACATCCACAACTTGTTTGTACATTAGAAACGATAATAGGCTCTTTCCCTGTGTTTTTGAATTCAAATGAAAATGTTTCATCTGATCCATAAGGAATATCATTTCTTTCAATTGTTAATGTTTTGAAAGAAATCGGATCCTTTTTCTTTTTTCCTGTTTTTTCTTTTGTAGCTTCAGGATGCTTATGATTCGGATCATTATGATTATGATCTTGAGCACTTACGAAAGAAACACTTCCGATAAATAATAATAAAGAGGAGAATAAAATTTTCATAGTTTTAATTTTTTTTTACAAGTTTACAACTTTTATTAATTCGTTCTATCAATTAATAGACAAAAAAAGTTAACATTAGTTGCTAATTAAAGTAAGCGTAAATTACATCTGCAATAGAAGCGTACGTATTTTCCAATATTTTATTTAAATCTTCTTTCTTTTTCCAAGCAATTTTTGTAATTCCTTCTTCTGTTTGTGGAATCCCTTCCTTTGGACCATCATACTCAAAGCTAAACCAATATGTTTTTTTTAAAGTTGGAATCCCTTTGTATTCATACGTATGGTAAGTCGTAAGGATATGTTCTTTTAATTCAAAGTTGCTAATGCCACATTCTTCTTCGATTTCGCGTAAAGCACCGATTTCAGGTGTTTCATTCCCTTCTAATTTTCCTTTAGGAATATCCCAAAGACCATTGCGTTTGATGAATAAAAATTTCTCTTTTCGTTTAACAATTCCGCCAGCAGCTTCAATTTTTTGATGATTTTCAAAGAAAAGAGATAGCGTTTCCTCTGGATTTTCACAGATAACATGTAAAAAAAGGTGAGGCGGTAAATTTGTTAATAATTCCGTAAGTTCCACTTTATCAATGATTGCGAACTTCTCTTTCACGAAAATCCCATCATGTTTTTCAATTTCCTTTGCAGAAATAAAAAAGATTGGTCGATTTTGAATAAAAACTTTATACATTTGCGGTTATGATTTTAAATAACGACAGGGCACTTAAAGTTGCCGAATTTTTACTGCAAATTAAAGCAATTAAATTACAGCCTGCAAATCCATTTACTTGGGCTTCTGGTTGGAAGTCGCCTATTTATTGTGATAATAGAAAAACATTATCCTATCCTACAATTCGTACGTTCATTCGTCAATCATACGCAGAAGTGATTTTGGATAAGTTTGGCAAACCAGATGCAATCGCTGGGGTAGCAACTGGTGGAATTGCACAAGGTGCATTAGTAGCGCAGGAATTAGGTGTACCTTTTATTTATGTTCGTACTTCTCCTAAAGCACATGGTTTAGGAAATCAAATCGAAGGTGATTACGAATCAGGACAAAAAATTGTTGTTATCGAAGATTTGATTTCAACCGGAGGAAGCAGTTTACAGGCTGTAGAAGCATTACGTACTGCAGGTTGTGAAGTAAAGGGATTAGTTGCCATTTTTAGCTATGGTTTTGAGGTAGCAATTCAAAATTTTAAAGACGCTAAATGTCAATTTGAAACCTTGACTAACTATGATTTCTTGATGGAAGAGGCTTTGAGACATGACTTTATCACAAAAGATGATCTTGAATCCCTCAAAAAATGGAGAGAAAATCCAAGTAATTGGACTAATTAATGATTATAGAAAGCACACCTTCTTCGGTTAATCAACCAATTCATGTAGTTTTCGACTTCTTAAAAAATATCGAAAATTTGAATTATTTACTACCGCAAGATAAAATTTCGGCGTGGACTGCTACGTCAACAGATTGCTCATTTAAAATTCAAGGAGGTATAATAATCCCCCTAGTTCTCGATAATCTCCAAGAAAATAAAGAAATAAATCTTGTTTCTGGTCCTAAGTCACCTTTCCCATTTACACTTTCTGTTAAATTAACAGAAACAGAAGCGGGTACTAAAGGGCAATTGTTTTTTGATGGTAAAATGAGTAAAACGATTCAGTTTTTAGCCGAAAAGCCATTAAGGCATCTATTTAACACGATGACCGAAAATATCAAAGTTCATTTCGAAGGGTGAATTTTATTTCCTTAAGATCATACGTTTTTATCCCGTCAACCTCTTCTATTTCTAATCTTCCAAAGGCATCCGTACCTCTAATAGTACCCTTGAATAACGTATTGTTTCGCTCGAATGTTGATGCGACACCAAGTAGCCAAAGGTTATTTAAGTAGTTTTCTTTTAACTGCGAATATGCTTTATTTTGTAATTGTAAATAACTGTTATTGAGTTCAAGTATTAACGTTTCAAATACTTCTTCTTTGTGGACAGGTTTATTTAAAACAGTCAAAACACTCGTGCTTCCAGGGAAATCAAATTCCGTTTGTAAAATATTTAACCCAATACCGATAACGGAACTCGTAATTTTATTTCCACGTAATTGATTTTCAATCAGGATTCCAGCTATCTTTTTTTTAGTTACCAATAAATCATTCGGCCATTTTATGACGCTAGAAATACCAAATTTCGACAAACAATTAAGTATTGCGATACTGGTGAAATGTGTCAAGGCTTCCTGGTGGTGAATTTCCAAATCCGAATGTTCAAGATAAATTGATAAGATTAAGTTCTTGGAAGATTCAGACTGCCAAACAGATCCTCTTTGTCCTCTGCCATTCGTTTGGTTTTCTGCCAAAATTACCATTCCATGTCGTGCTTTCCCTTCAGAAATGAGTGTGGCAACATAATTGCTTGTAGAATCCACACGATCCAAGTGAATTATTTGATTTCCGATCATTGGTAATTATAATTTAATAGTGGCGTAAAATTAAAATTTAATTAGTTTTGTAAGTTCATAAAAATAAAGAATGTATAAAGTAGCAAAAGATATAGATGCAAAGGTGTTGTGTGACACAATTGTGGAGGGAATGCAAGAGAATAAAGCAAAAGATATTACAGTGCTAGATTTAAGAGGTATTGTAAGTAGAGTAGCTGATTTTTTCGTGATTTGTTCTGGAGATTCAACGGTTCATGTAGATGGTGTTCAAAGTACAACCATGCGTCATGTTCGTAAAGAATTGGAAGAAAGACCTTGGGGTACAGAAGGTAAAGGAGGTTCAGAGTGGGTATTATTGGATTATGTAAGCGTAGTTGCACATATCTTTTATAAAGACGCACGTTCTTTCTACGATTTAGAAGATTTATGGGCGGATGCCGTTCGTACAGATATTCCTAATATAGACTAATTACGCATATTTATTATGACAACACCAAATAACGATTCTAAAAAGAAGCCGGGCTTTAATATTTATTGGATATACTCGATTATCGCTGTATCCTTAATCGTTCTCCAAATGTGGATGAGCGGAAAAAAAGAAGTTTCGTATGATGTGCGTTCAGCTTTTAACCAATTAGCAGATTCTGGTTATGTAGCGAATGTAAATATTGTAAACAGAGATCATATTGATTTTTCAATCACCGCAAAAGGAAAAGAGTATTTGGCTTCAGCTTCAAATCCTAATTTGAAAAAGATGTATCAGGTAACTACTCGACCAAATAATTCAATTGTTTCTGATAGAAAACAAACGTTTTCTTTTTCCATTTCGGATGCGGGTGTTTTTGAACAACAATTAATTAATAAAAACAAGGATCTTCAAGCAAATCACAAATCTCCAATTAACTATCAGTCAGTAACTGAAACCGATTATTTTGGAAGTATTGTAGGTTTCTTATTGCCAATCATTGTTTTAATTGTAATCTGGATGTTCGTAATGCGCCGCATGGGCGGTGGAGCAGGTGGTGGAGGTCAAATTTTCAATATCGGAAAATCACGTGCACAATTATATGATAAAGGAAAATCTACGAATACTACTTTTGAAGATGTTGCGGGACTTACTGGTGCTAAAGAAGAAATTCAAGAAATTGTAGAATTCTTAAAAAACCCAAAACGGTATACTGATTTAGGTGCTAAAATACCAAAAGGTGCATTATTAGTAGGACCTCCAGGAACAGGTAAAACTTTGTTAGCAAAAGCGGTAGCGGGAGAAGCAAAAGTGCCTTTTTTCTCTTTGTCTGGATCTGATTTTGTAGAAATGTTTGTAGGTGTTGGTGCTTCACGAGTTCGTGATTTGTTTAAACAAGCAAAAGAAAAAGCACCAGCAATTATATTTATCGATGAAATTGATGCAATTGGTCGTGCAAGAGGAAAAAGTAATGGCTTTAGTTCGAACGATGAGCGCGAAAATACATTAAACCAACTCTTGACAGAAATGGATGGGTTTGGTACAAATTCGGGAGTTATTATCCTTGCAGCAACAAACCGTGCAGATGTATTAGATAGCGCATTAATGCGTGCTGGACGTTTCGATCGTCAGATATATGTGGACATGCCAGATATTAATGAACGTAAAGCAATTTTCAATGTGCATTTAAAACCATTGAAATTACACGAAGCATTGGATATCGAATTTTTAGCGAAACAAACGCCAGGTTTCTCAGGTGCAGATATTGCTAATTTGTGTAACGAAGCAGCTTTAATTGCTGCAAGAAATGGAAAAACTAGCGTAGAGAAACAAGATTTCTTGGATGCTGTGGATCGTATTGTTGGTGGTTTAGAAAAGAAAAATAAAATCATTACAAAAACAGAAAAACGTTCTATTGCATTTCATGAAGCTGGACATGCTACAACCTCTTGGTTATTAGAATATGCATCTCCATTAGTGAAAGTAACAATCGTACCTCGTGGACGTTCATTAGGCGCTGCTTGGTATTTGCCAGAAGAACGAAGTATTACTACTACAGAACAAATTACAGACGAAATTTGTACTGCATTGGGAGGTAGAGCTGCAGAAGAATTAATCTTCGGTAAGATCTCAACTGGTGCGTTAAGTGATTTAGAGAAAGTTACTAAACAAGCGTATGCAATGGTGACCATTTATGGTTTAAATAAAAAAGTTGGAAATATTTCGTATTACGATTCGCAAGGACGTGATTCATTTACAAAACCGTATTCGGAAGATACTGCAAAAACGATCGATGAAGAGGTAAGTATTATTATAGAAACACAATACCAACGTGCTCTACAAATTTTACGCGAAAATCAAGATAAGTTAACTGCTTTAGCGGATAAATTATTAGAGTTTGAAGTGATTTTCAAAGAAGATTTAGAAGAAATTTTCGGTAAACGTCAATGGGAAAAAGAAGAAGAGGTAGAAATTAAAACACTTGATGTTGTTTTAGAAGAAGGAAAAGAAGATGTATCCGTTGCAGAAACAAATACGGAATCGGAAGTTTCTGAAGTTGAAAACTCCTCTGTTGAATCAGAGACTCCCTCTGCAGAATAAGCTATTTACTATTAAATCAAACCATACTTGAAATACAAGTATGGTTTTTTTATTTTTTATTCATGAGTAATATTTTACAAAGAGCAATTACAGGAGCTTTATTCGTTGCTTTAATTATTGGTTCGATTTTATTAGGAAGTTACACGACGGTAGGTATTTTTTCTGCTTTTTTAATTCTTGGTCTAGTTGAATATTTTAAACTATTTAAAGAAAATAAAATTGTTCAACTAAAATGGGGGATGCCAGTTATTGTTTCCATTTTAATTTACGCCTTGTTGTTATCCAGTTTGTTTTTTAATGTAGATACAAAATTAGTTGGAGCGCTTATAATTCCAATTCTTTTGTTGTTGATGATGACAGAGTTATGGCGTAAAAAAACAAATCCATTAGTAAATTTGGGAATCCAATTATTTGGTTTTTTCTATTTGGTGATTCCTTTTTTCCTAACAGTTTACATTCGTTCAAAAGATAATGAATTTGGAGGATACACACTTGTAGGGATGTATGTGTTGATTTGGTCAAATGATACTTTTGCCTATTTATCGGGAAGATTCTTTGGGAAAACAAAGTTGTTTGAACGAATTTCCCCTAAAAAGACCTGGGAAGGTACTATTGGTGGTGTGATATTAACACTATCTATCGGATTATTAATTGGTTATTTTGATGTTGAAAGAGGAGTGTACTTTTGGTTGCCAGCCGCAATGATTGTTGTACCTGGTGCGATATTTGGTGATTTATTAGAGTCTTTATTTAAACGCAGTTTGAATATTAAAGATTCCGGGAATATTCTTCCTGGACATGGTGGTATTCTAGATCGCTTTGATGCCGCATTATTTACTATCCCTTTTTTCTTCTGTTGGTGGACAATCTGGAGTTTATATAGCTAACAAATAGAGGTAGTTCGCTTATTCCTTAATTCTTATTATTTTTGCACAAAATTTATACAATGAAATTACACAGAGAAGGTTATTTAATTATGGCAATTGCATTTTTGTTATTGTCCGGTGTTCACGTGGGAAATTATTTTTTATACCAATCTTTAGGTTGGTCATGGTTGTATGCTTTGTTAACAATAGCGGAGTTTGTAATGATGTATTTAGTGGTGCAATTTTTTAGAGTACCAAACATTACTCCGATTTTTGAAGAAAATGAAATCCTTTGTCCTGCAGATGGAAAGGTGGTTGTAATTGAAGAAACAGAAGAAAACGAATATTTCAAAGACCGTCGCATTCAAGTTTCTATTTTTATGTCGCCTTTAAACGTACATGCAAACTTTAATCCTATTTCAGGGATAATCAAATATGTAAAGTACCATAAAGGATTATTTTTAGTAGCATGGCACCCTAAAAGCTCTACAGACAATGAGCGTTCAACAGTTGTAACACAACATGCTTCTGGAAAAGAGATCTTATTCCGTCAAATTGCTGGTGCAGTAGCTCGTCGTATTTGTTATTATGTAGAAGAGGGGCAGCAAGTAACCACAGGTGCTGAATATGGTTTTATAAAATTTGGTTCCCGTATCGATTTATTTTTACCATTGGGAACTACAATTAATGTTAAAATTGGGGATGTTGTCAAAGGACGAATAACAAAAATTGGAGAATTAACAAAAGATTAATTACCTTTAATGTAACCTAAAACCATTCGTATGAAAAAAATAATTTTAAGTTTATCTGTAGTAGCAATGTTAGGCTTAGTGTCTTTGCCAGTATTTGCTTCGACTTCTGTTGATCAATTAGAAACAAAAAAAGAAGACGATAAGAAATGCGAAAAAGATTGCAAAAAGAAATGTTGTGCTTCTGACGATAAGAAGTGTGATAAAGATTCTAAAAAATGCGATAAAGACGCAAAAAAATGCGATAAGAAAGATAAAAAATCTTCTTGTTGTTCAAAAGGAAAAAAAGCAGAATAATTTAAAGCCACCTTCGGGTGGCTTTTTTGTTATATACTGAATGGATCTTAATATATACCCTAGGAAAGAATGGACTTAATTTCTTAATGGTGAATCACATCTCACTATACTTTGGCAATCCTTCTAGTTCTACTAATTTATTTTCGGCTTTATTTATTAAGTAAAATTTATGCTGAATACCATTACTTAACCATAAAAAATCAGCCTGTATTTTAGAATTATATTGCGCAATTTGATGTAATACTTTTTCGTTAATCGAAATATCAGGTGCTTTACATTCAACCAATAACTTTACTTTTTTATCCGTCCCGTATACTAGGACGTCACAACGTCGATCAAGTGTATTTACCTTAATCCCTGCTTCGGAAGAAATAAGGCCAATAGGAGTTTCTAATTGATGAATGAGGTAATGTATAATGTGTTGACGCACCCATTCTTCAGGGGTAAGCACCAAATTCTTTTTACGAACCACACAAAATACCGAAACCACTTCGTTTTTACGCGAAAGTCGTAAAGGAGCACGCGGTAGATTTAATTTGGTGAGATTCATGCTGCTAAAATACAATTTTCATTCCTAACGCATAATTCCTAAATCAACATTCTTTTCTTATCTTTGATTCATGGATTTTAAGTCGCTTTTACAAGCCATTAAGCAAAAAGATTTTAAGCCGGTGTATTTATTACATGGGGAGGAACCTTATTATATTGATGCCTTAACGAAAGAGATTCAATTACAGGTACTAGAAGAGCACGAACGTGACTTTAATGAAACGGTAGTGTATGGAAAGGACGCAGATGTATTAGCAATTATTTCGGAGGCTAAAGGCTATCCGATGATGGCAGAACGTCGTTTGGTAATTGTACGTGAAGCGCAAGACTTAAAAGACATAGACAAGTTGGAGAGTTACCTCGAAAACCCAAATCCTACGACGGTATTAGTTTTAGCGCACAAATACAAAAAAGTGGATGCCCGCAAAAAGTTTGTGAAAAATATCCCGAAAGTTGGAGAAGTGTTCGTTTCGGATAAAGTCCGCGACTATCAATTGGTCGACTGGATTACGAAATACTTAGCAACGACAGAATATAAGATTACTTCTAAAGCGAGTATGTTGCTTGCCGACTTTTTAGGAAATGACCTTGCGAGAATTACCAATGAATTAGATAAGTTGGCTATTCTGTTAGAGAAAGGAACGACGATCAACGAGGTACACATCGAGGAGAATATTGGGATTTCCAAAGATTACAATGTGTTTGAAATGACCAAGGCGCTTGGCGATAAAGATTTTTATAAAGCAATGCAAATCATTCATTACTTTAAAAATAATCCAAAATCGGGACCATTGGTGGTAGTAATTTCATCGTGTTACACCTTTTTTAGTCAATTGATGCGCGTACATTTTGCAACAGATAAATCGCAGAATGGAATCGCGCAATCCGTGAAAGTACATCCTTATGTTGCTGGAGAATTACTAAAAAACGCAAGAATGTATAACCCTAAAAAAGTTGCAGCGAATATTTCTGTGTTGTATGAATATGATTTAAAATCCAAAGGAATCAATAATTCGAATTTTACAGAAGCCCAGTTGATGGAAGAAATGATGTTTAAATTAATTCATTAAGATGCATTTATTCTACGTTCCAGAACTAACTCCAACGACAAAATCGATATATTTATCGGAAGATGAATCCAAACATGCGTGCCGTGTCTTGCGTTTAAAAATGAACGATGAGGTAAGTTTGTTAGATGGAGTAGGTGGGGTTTACAGTGCACGTATTGAAGAAGATAATCCAAAAAAATGCTTGTTGCAGATTATCGCTGTAACACAAGAAACCAAACCAACGCACGAAGTACATATTGCCATAGCTCCAACTAAAAATATGGACCGCATCGAGTGGTTTGTAGAAAAAGCAACGGAAATAGGAATGACAGCATTGACATTGATTATTTGCGATCATTCCGAACGAAAAATAGTGAAAACAGAACGTTTGGAGAAAATTTTGATTTCAGCAATGAAACAATCGAAACGAACATTTATTCCTAAATTAAATGCGGTCGTTTCGTTTAATGAGTTTCTCCAACATCATCCGAAAGGAGCTTTAGCGCATTGTGAAGATGGAGAAAAAAAGACATTACAATCCGTTTTTCAAGCAACTAATTATCCAATATTAATTGGACCCGAAGGCGATTTTTCTTCTAAAGAAATTCTTTTAGCTAAAACGAAAAGATTTGATTTTGTTACATTAGGAAATACACGTTTGCGAACCGAAACAGCAGGCCTGTATGCTTGTGTTCATGCTAAAATGTTAGGCGATGCGTAAGTTTCTATTCCTTTTTATGCTTATGTGTACGTCTTTTGTGGAGGCACAATACACCTATCAATTAGCGGTGTTAAAATACCATGGAGGTGGTGATTATTATGTGAATCCGACATCCTTACCAAACCTGATTTCCTTTTGTAATACGAATTTAAAAATGAAGATTAATCCCGAAGTTCCGTATGTGGATGTGGGGAGTAAAGATTTGTTTCAATATCCTTTTATTCACATGACTGGTCATGGAAATGTAGTGTTTTCCGCATCTGAATTGGAGAATTTAAGAACCTATTTACAAGGAGGAGGGTTTTTACACATCGATGATAACTACGGAATGGATGCATATATTCGGACACAGTTGAACAAATTATTTCCGAATGAAGGATTGTTAGAATTGCCATTTAATCATCCGATCTTTCACCAAAAATATGATTTTAATGGTTTACCAAAAATACATGAGCACGATGATAAAGCACCAAAAGCTTTTGGAATTATTGCGAATGGTAAATTAGTGTGTTTATACACCTATGAAACAGATTTAGGAGATGGTTGGGAGAATCAGTCTGTTCACAACGATTCACAAGAAAAAAGAACACAAGCGTTGCAAATGGGAGCAAATATTCTCCAGTATGCATTTTCAAGATAAGAAATAGAAACTATGGCCATACGAAAAAAATTAACTCCAAAAGGAGCAGCACCAAGCATACAAAATTTCAAAGTAACAAAAGAGCATACTTTATTTGCATTTTTAAGTGAGGTATTACCCCATAAAGCACGTACATCCTTAAAACTCATTTTGAAAAATCAGTTAATTTCGGTGAATGGTATTGGTCAAACACATGTAAATTTTGCTTTAAAACTTGGAGACACCGTAACCTTTGGTAAGAAAGCAGAAAAAGCGATTGAAATTCCAATCAAATTGGATATTTTATTTGAGGATGCATCTATCATTATTGTGAATAAACCAGAAGGTTTGTTGACGATGGGCACGGATAAGGAAAAACGTAAAACCATGTATGCCTATTTGAGTGCCTATATAAAAACCAAAGATCCAAATGCGAAGATTTTTATTGTGCATCGTTTAGATCGTGAGACTTCCGGATTATTGGTGTTTGCGAAATCTATGGATATTAAAAATGTGCTACAAAACGCTTGGAACGATGATACAAAACACCGTAAGTACTTGGCAATGGTAGAAGGTTTGGTTAAAACACCTATTGGAACAATTACATCGTATTTACGAGAGAGTAAAGCGCTTAAAGTTCACTCTAGTAAAAATGCGACTTATGGAAAAGAATCCATCACACATTATAAAGTGGTGGGAACGAAAAAGAATACTACTTTGTTAGAGGTTGTTTTAGAAACTGGGCGTAAAAATCAGATTCGTGTGCACATGGAAGAGATTGGACATCCTGTTGTTGGAGATAAGAAATACGGCGCTAAAACAAATCCAATCGGTCGTTTGGGCTTACATGCTTTGGAACTTGGATTTAAACATCCAGTATCCGGAAAAGTAGTTTCTTTTAAAACAAATGTCCCGAGTAAATTTGTGATAAAGAATTAAGCGGGGAAATTAAAAATCATTAAATAATAAAGGTCCGAAATTAGAAAATTTCGGACCTTTATTATTTAATCATATTATCTCTTAATTTACAACCTCTAAACTAGCAGAACTAGTAGGGAAAGAACGATCTACTTTTTTGAATAAGCCTTGTAAAACTTTTCCTGGTCCAACTTCAACAACTTCTGTCGCACCATCTGCAATCATTTGTTGCATGGTCTGTGTCCAACGAACCGGAGCAGTTAATTGTTCAATCAAATTCTTTTTAATTTCATTTGGATCTGAAATAGCAGACGCAGTTACATTTTGGTATACTGGACAAATTGGTGTTGCGAATTCAGTTGCTTCAATCGCTTTTGCTAATTCCTCACGCGCTGATTCCATTAAAGGGGAATGGAACGCACCTCCAACTTGAAGTAAAACAGCCATTTTAGCACCCGCTTCTTTAAGTTTCGAGCATGCTTCTTCTACTGCAGTTGTTTCTCCAGAAATCACTAATTGTCCTGGACAGTTATAGTTAGCCGCAACAACAATACCATTGATACTTGCGCAAATATCTTCGATTATTTTGTCTTCTAATCCAATTATTGCTGCCATCGTGGAAGGTATGGATTCACATGCTTTTTGCATTGCTAATGCACGTTTGTGTACCAAGTTCAATCCATCTTCAAATCGTAAAGTTTTATTTGCAACTAAAGCAGAAATTTCCCCTAAAGAATGTCCAGCTACCATGGAAGGTTGAAATGAGTCACCTAAACAAGCTGCTAATATGGTAGAATGTAAAAAGATTGCTGGTTGCGTAATTTTGGTTTGTTTTAATTCTTCATCTGTTCCGTAAAACATGATTTTATGAATTTCAAATCCAAGAATTTCATCTGCTTTTAAGAATAATTCTTTCGCTACCTCCGATGAATCAAATAAGTCTTTACCCATTCCGGAGAATTGAGCGCCTTGACCTGGGAATACGTATGCTTTCATAATCTATATTTTTCAAATTTATCGCGCGCAAATATACGCTTTGTTAAATTGATATCAAAAAAAAACTCCCCGACATTGCTGCCGAGGAGTCTCTAATAAAGTGTCTAAATTATTTTTGGATAGATAATTTACGAGTAGAGTTACCTTCGTTAGAAGAAACTTTCACTACATAAATACCATTTGTAAATGCTTCTGTATCGAAACCAAATACGTTTGTTCCAACAGATGAATTAACAACTTTTGTAAAGTATACTACTTTTCCAGTGATATCCGTAACAGATACTTCTACTGGTTGTGCAGCACTTGTTAATTTGTAAGATACGTTAACAAAAGTGTTTGCTGGATTAGGGTAAACGATTACGTTGTTTTTAGTGCTTTCTAATTCATCAATTGAATTAGTTCTTTCTTTTACATTTAAAGAAATAGAAGGAATTTTATCTAAACCAAATCCAAGAGCTTTGTAACTACCATCACGGATTGTCATGTTTAACGGTTGGTCATAGAAAATAGTTCTAGCTTCCAAAGAAGTTGATGTTGTATCAAAACCAAGACGAACATTAGGGTTATTTGATTGAACACATACTAAATATCTTTTGTCGTTTTCAAATAACACTTGATCATCAAATTTTACAGATAAATAATCCCAAGGATTTGTAGTAGTAGCAACATAAATCTGATCGCTCACCAACGGAATTAAATTGTTATATTTTAATGATGTGTCAGCAAAACCTGTAAATTTATCAGCCCACTCAAGTACATTAATTTTAAAAGGCTCATCTTTTAAAGGAATATTTTTACTTGTAGCAGCATCGTACAACCAAGGAACAAAAGTCAGACCTGTACCTTTTATTCTGCTAGCGTTAGCATCTCTAAATACTAAACATTGTCCAAAACTAGAAAAAGCAACTCCTGGTTGGTAAAAAACATTGAAAAGAGGTTGGTTTACATAACGAATTGTGTCATAAATTAATTTAATTGGAGTAACTGGTTTACCATTAGAATCTCTTACAGAATCTTTAATTGTATAACGATTCCAACTATCTAGCACCGTTGGGGAATAAATTGTATCATTAATATAGAAAGGAATCTCGATAGTATTATCTGCTTTAAAATCTTCTTCTTTTCCTTTAATGTTAGAAAATGCGCTATAGGTAAGTGTATATTTACCAGGTTTTAAATTCTCTTTATTTTTAAATGGTTCAAAAGTAATGTAACCTACTGATTTCCCTGGGTCAATGGTTGTGTGAAGACCAAGTGAATCTCTGTAAATTACTCCAGAGAAATCATGGTGTAATGTGTCAGCTCCATATTTAATTAAAACTTCGCATAAAACACTGTCTTGTACATCTGAACCATTGTTTATCACAACAATACCAAGAGAATCGATTACATCATCCTGTTGAACTAAAGCTGTAACATTTGTCAAACGTGCCGGTGATAAAGCTTTTTTAACATCCAACTTGATGTCATTTTTAGCAATTGGTTTTAGCCCAACAAATCCTGTAACAGCTTCATTTTTCAATGTATTTGCTAATTTAACACCATCAGTATTAGAAATAACAAACATAGGAATTGTAAATGCTAAAGCAGCAGCATCTACAACAGTTGCAGTACTGTTACCACCAGGATATGTTTCAGTATTTCCAGCAGCAATAATAATCATCGCAGCAGCACCAGCAGCTTGAACGTTAATCATTTTTTGCTTGTATTTTATGCCGCCACCAAAATAAACGACAGCAATATTACCAGCTAAATCAGCTGCATTAGTGATGGCTACACCAGCACTGTCATTAACCATTACAAATTTACCGGTAGTAGTAGTTTTAGTAACATCATCAATCCCCCAGAAAGGACCAGTGCCACCATCTAACCATTTGTAACATTCATTGTCAGCAGTACCCATTACTTTGTATGAACCTTTAATACTTAGTGGGTTGTTAACTTGAATCACAAGCTTATCCAAACCTGGATATCTTTGTGCTAATAAAGTGCTAGTTATTAATAACGTAGCAAATAGTAAAATAATTTTCATAAGTTATATTTTTAAAATGAATAATCAAAAGTATAAATAAATGTTAAGAAATCATAAAATAAGCGGATAAAGAAATTAACATTATTCTATTAATTAACATGAACTTATGTTTTTTAGCTCTTGTATATTAAATTAGACTTACTTTAAGTTTATACGTTGCTTTTTTTTGTGCAATAAAAAAAGGGACCTAGGCCCCTTTTATGAATGTTTATTTTTTAATGTATTACTAGTATGTGAATTACAATCCAAATGCATTTTTAACTTTATCTACGAAGTCTAATTTTTCCCAAGTAAAAAGTTCTACTTCTTTTTCAATCACTTCACCTGAAGGTCCAGTAAAACGTTTAGTTACGATTTCATTTTTTCTTCCCATGTGACCATATGCAGCTGTTTCACTGTAAATAGGGTTACGAAGTTTTAGACGTTGTTCAATAAAGTATGGACGCATATCAAAAATAGACGCAGCAATCTTAGCGATTTCGCCATCCGTTTTATCAATTTTGCTTGTTCCGTATGTGTTGATGTATAATCCACATGGTTCAGCTACGCCAATTGCATAAGAAACTTGCACTAATACTTCGTCACATAAACCAGCTGCTACTAAATTTTTAGCAATATGTCTAGTTGCGTATGCTGCAGAACGGTCCACTTTACTAGGATCTTTTCCAGAGAAAGCTCCACCACCATGAGCGCCTTTACCACCGTAAGTATCTACGATAATTTTACGACCAGTCAAACCAGTATCGCCATGAGGACCACCAATAACGAATTTACCGGTTGGATTGATGTGGTAAGTAATTTTATCTGTAAATAATCCTTGTAATTCTGTTTTTAATTTTGCCTTAACACGAGGGATTACAATGTTTATAATGTCTTCTTTGATTTTTGCCAACATCGTTGGTTCATCAGCGAAATCATCATGTTGCGTAGAAACTACAATGGAATCAATGCGTTGTGGGACATTGTCGTCAGAATATTCAATCGTTACTTGTGATTTAGCGTCTGGACGCAAGTAGCCAATTAAATTTGGTTCGTTGTTGCGAATGTAGGAAAGCTCTTGTAAAATTTTATGTGCAAGATCTAACGCTAAAGGCATATAGTTTTCTGTCTCTTTTGTAGCATAACCAAACATCATTCCTTGATCTCCAGCACCTTGATCTTCTGGGTTTGTACGATCAACACCTTGGTTAATGTCATCCGATTGATCGTGAATAGCAGAAAGTATACCGCATGAATTAGCTTCAAACATGTATTCCGATTTTGTATAACCAATTTTCGAAATTACTTCACGTGTGATTTTTTGAACATCTAAATATATTTTTGTTTTAACTTCTCCGGCTAAAACAACTTGACCTGTAGTTACTAACGTTTCGCAAGCAACTTTAGATGATGGGTCAAAAGCCATAAAATTATCAATCAATGCATCTGAAATTTGATCCGCAATTTTATCTGGATGCCCTTCAGATACTGATTCTGATGTAAACAAATAAGACATAAGTTTCCTTTTATAAATTAATTTTGGTCACGAAAGTAATAAAAAATGAACGTAATTTAAATAACATACTATAAATAGATTCTAAATAGTTATAAACATTACCTATAGGAATAGTAGATTTTAGCATATTATTCAATATTTAAATCAAGTATTCATCTATTCATTCATTCACATTAATGTTGTATTTTTGTTTTGTCTAAAATAAATGATTTATGCAAGTTCCAGTTAATATATATTCGGAAATGACTCCGAACCCTTCAACAATGAAGTTTGTGGCAAATAAATATTTGTTACTTACTGGAGAGTCTGTTGAATTCACTTCTACACTTGAAGCAAAAGGATTTTCACCTTTTGCAGAAGAATTATTAAAATTCCCCTTTGTCAACGGTGTTTTTATGGCAAGTAATTTCGTGACAATAACTAAAAGTGATAATATTCCGTGGGATTTTATAACGATGGAACTTAGAGAGTTTATAAAGTCTTGGATTGCTGATGGGAAAGATATATTAATTCAAATGCCCGCACCAAAACCTACGCCAGAAGCAACAGAAGAAACTGCTAAAAAAGTATATGCTCCTTCCGAATATGACGATGCGATTCGTGATTTACTGGATGAATACGTAAAACCTGCTGTAGAAACAGATGGTGGTGCTATTGAATTCAGAGGGTATGACAAAGGAGTAGTTACTGTTTTATTAAAAGGGTCTTGTGCTGGATGCCCTTCCTCTACTGCAACACTAAAAGGAGGGATTGAAAATCTATTAAAACAACATTTGCCGGAAGTAACGGAAGTGGTAGCTGAAAATAATTAGAATTTTATAAATAATGAAAAGCAATTATTTTTAGGCTTAAATGTTTTTTGTATATGGTTGCTAAAAATCTATTTGTTTTAAACTCTTAAAATGAGTAATCAAAAAGTTCTAATCATTACCTATTACTGGCCTCCAAGTGGTGGTTCAGGTGTACAACGTTGGATGTATTTTGCCAAATACCTTTCTGATTTTGGAGTCATACCTACGGTAGTTACGGTCGATGAAAAATATGCTTCCTATCCAAGTAAGGACTTTACGTTTAATTCATTCATTGAAAATGTTACTGTTTATAAAACAAAAACATTAGAGCCTTTACGATTCTATTCTTTTCTGAAAAGTGGAAAGACAGAAAAAATTATTCCTCAAGGTAATGTTGGTGGACGAAAAAAAGGGGTTTTTGATAATTTAGCTACCTTTATTAGAGCTAATTACTTTATACCTGATGCTAGAGTTGGATGGAATAAATATGCGTATTCTAAAGCGAAGGAGTTAATTCAACAAAATCAGTATGATTTAATTATAACAACTGGTCCACCTCACTCCACACATTTAGTTGGTCAACAATTAAAAAAAGAGTTAGGTGTTAAATGGTTGGCAGATTTTCGAGATCCATGGACAGAAGTGTATTATAATAATCTATTCAAACGTACTAAAAAGAAGGAGGCTTTAGATAAAACGATGGAGTTGGATGTCCTTTTACAAGCAGACGCCATTGTAACAGTTGGTCCATCGCTTTGTAAGTTATTAGCAGCTAAAGTTCCTTTGCAAGCATCGAAATTTCATTTTATTTATAATGGTTTTGACGCTTCAAAATTTCAAGCGTTAGACAAACAAAAAAATGAAGTTTTCACCATTCGTTATGTAGGAACTTTAACGGAAAATTATCCGTATAAAGCTTTTGTAGATGCTATTAATCAACTGGAATTAAACAGTGCAGCTATCCATGTTGAATTAATTGGGAATATTGAAGATTCGGTTTTTACTTATTTTCAAGAAAACTGTAAATTCACTATTCAAAATATTCCTTCTGTAGCGCATGCACAAGCGATTCAGTATATGAAAAATGCAGATATACTCTTATTACTTCTTCCTTTTATGGAAAATTCTCAAATTATGTTGACTGGCAAATTGTTTGAATATCTAGCTACAGAAAACCCGATACTTTGTATTGGTGATCGAAAGGCAGACGCTGCTTTTATTGTTGATCAGTTAGGTAATTCTAAATCTTTTACTGTAAATGAGTTGCCGGAAATTAATGAATTCATTTTTTTAAATTATAAAAAGGAAGGTGTAAATAAAGCATCTTTATTAAATACAAATAAATTTAGTCGTTACGAAACAACGCGAGAATTAAGTGAATTAATAAAAAGTATTGTTTGAAATGGAGGTTAAAAATTTCATTTGCATATTTATTGTATTTATAACTAGTGATTTTTTTTCTCAATCGGTGTATACAAAACAAGATTCGCTACGAGGATCAATTACTTCAGAGCGTTCGTGGTGGGATGTGAAAAAATATGATTTAGAAATTGAACCTATCTTTAATAAACAAAAAGTGTTAGGTGTAAATACGATAACTTTTTTCACATTACGGCCAGGTCAAAAAATGCAAGTTGACTTACAAGAACCTATGGAAATAGATTCTGTTTCTTTTGCGGAAGAAAAAACTACTTTAAGTCGGTTAGGAAATGTTTATTACATCCATTTTGAAAATGAATTGTTCGAGGATAAAATGTATCAAATCACTATCCATTTCTCTGGCAAACCTAGGAAAGCAGTTAATGCTCCATGGGATGGTGGTTGGATTTGGACTAAAGATACAAAAGGTAATCCATGGATGACGGTAGCTTGTCAAGGTTTAGGAGCTAGTTCGTGGTATCCTTGCAAAGACCATCAAAGTGATGAGCCTGAACAAGGAGCGAAAATTTCGGTAAAAGTTCCTTCCGAATTAGTAGCTGTATCTAATGGTAAATTTATTGGTAAAAAAGAAGTAGAAAAAAATAAAACTAACTATTATTGGGAAGTTAAAAACCCAATTAATTCCTATAATATTGTTCCTTATATTGGGAAATATGTGCATTGGTCTGATACTTATGCTGGTGAAAAAGGTAATTTATCACTCGATTATTGGGTTTTAGAAGATAATTTGGATAAATCACAAAAGCACTTTGATCAAGTGAAACCCATGTTATCTTGTTTGGAAAAATGGTTTGGGCCTTATCCCTTCTATGAAGACGGATATAAATTAGTAGAAGCACCACATCTTGGAATGGAGCACCAAAGTGCAATTGCATACGGAAATAAATATAAGAATGGCTATGATGGTTCTGATATTTCTCATTCTGGTACTGGCGATAAATGGGATTTTATAATTGTACATGAAAGTGGACATGAATGGTTTGGGAATAGTATTACATCAAAAGATATAGCGGATATGTGGATTCATGAAGCTTTTACAAGTTATTCAGAAGTTCTATATACTGAATGTTTATTTGGTATAGAAGCTGCAAATAAGTATGTCAAAGGAATTAGAGGTCGCATAGAAAATGACACACCAATCATTGGGGACTATGGAGTGAACAAAGAGGGGAGTGGAGATATGTATTTTAAAGGTTCGAATTTAATCCATATTATCCGTCAATTAATTGATAATGAAGCTAAATTCATGTTGTTACTTAGAAATGTCAATAAGCAATTTTACCATAAAACAATTACCACAAAACAATTGGAAAAATATATTGTTGATGAAACAGGACTTTCGCTTGAAAAAGTATTTGATCAATATTTGAGAACATTAAAGTTACCTACACTCGAAATCAAGTCTGTTGGAGATAATTTTCAATACCGTTGGACAAATTGTGTGCCTGGATTTGATATGAAAATTAAAAATTCAAAAGGACACTGGATTTCACCTTCTGAAAATTGGAGTATTCCAACAAAATGGCAATCGGATTTTGGTACGCAAGATTTTGATGGGTTGTTTTATATTAAACAAAAAAGGATTGAATAACTCTTGTTTTATTCTGCTATAGTGTATTTCGATATAAATTATTTTATTTTTTTTTAAAAATAGAATTGAACACTTTATAATATTCCTATTTTTATATCCATATTTAAATTAGTATGTCAAGCAGTATAGTAATCATTCCTACGTATAACGAAATCGAAAACATTGAAAAAATGATTCGACAAGTAATGAGTTATGAAAAGGGATTTCACATTTTGATTATTGAAGATGGGTCTCCTGATGGAACTTCAGCTAAAGTGAAAGAATTACAACAAGAATTTACAGGGCGACTTTTTATGGAGGAACGTTCCGGGAAATTAGGTTTAGGTACTGCTTATATTCATGGTTTCAAATGGAGTTTAGCAAATGGGTACACGTATATTTTTGAAATGGATTGTGATTTTTCGCATAATCCAGATGATTTGATTCGTTTGCTTTCTCCATTAGAAGCAGGAACACATCAGTTAAGTATAGGTTCGAGATATACAAAAGGAGGTAAAACAATTAATTGGCCGATTGGTAGAATTTTAATGTCTTATTTTGCTTCAGTTTATGTTCGAATGGTATTATTTATTAGCATTAAAGATACAACAGCAGGCTTTAAATGTTACCACAGGGATGTTTTAGAAAAAGTTAATTTCGAAAATATTCCTTTTAAGGGATATGCATTTCAAATTTGCATGAAATATGCTGCAATTCGTCATGGGTTCAAATTAATTGAAGTTCCTATCACTTTTATAGATCGTGAATTTGGTACTTCTAAAATGAATGCAAGTATTTTTAAAGAAGCCTTGTATGGTGTTTGGAAGATGCGAGGAATGAAATTATAGTTTCTATACAAAAAATCTAGTATGAAAAAATTATTAAAAGGTGCAACCATCGTAAACGAAGGGAAGTCGTTTGTGGGAGATATTTTAATTCATAACCATCGAATTGAAAAAATTGAAACCGACATTACTCCAACTCCAGATATGGAAGTTCTAGATTTAAACGGTAAATTTTTATTACCTGGTTGTATTGATGATCAAGTACATTTTAGAGAACCAGGGTTAACCCATAAAGGCTCAATCCTTTCTGAATCACGCGCAGCAGTTGCAGGTGGAATAACTTCCTTTATGGAAATGCCAAACACTGTCCCTAATGCTTTGACACAAGTGTTATTGGAAGATAAATATACGATTGCTCAACATAATTCTCCAGCTAACTATTCGTTTTTCATGGGAGCCTCTAATGATAATTTGGAGGAGGTATTAAAAACGGATGAAAAAAATGTCTGTGGCGTTAAAATATTTATGGGTTCTTCTACTGGAAATATGTTAGTAGATAATGAGACCACTTTAAATAATTTATTTTCACAAGTTCCTTTATTAATTGCGACACATTGCGAGGATGAAGCTACTGTTAGAAAAAACACAGAGATTTATAAAGAGAAATATGGAGAAAACATACCGATTTCTGCTCACCCCTTAATTCGATCGGAAGAAGCATGTTATCTTTCTTCATCGATGGCAGTAGCTTTAGCTAAAAAACACAATACACGATTACACATACTTCATATTTCAACAGCGAAAGAAGTTGGATTATTCGATAATAAAACACCTTTAGCGAATAAGCGAATAACAGCGGAAGCTTGTGTTCACCATTTGTGGTTTTCTGATAAAAATTATATTGAAAAAGGAAATTTCATAAAATGGAATCCTGCAGTTAAAACAGAACAAGATCGTGATGGAATATGGAAAGGATTATTAGATAATCATATTGATATTATTGCTACCGATCACGCACCACATACTTTGGATGAAAAATCACAAACTTATCTAAAAGCTCCTTCTGGAGGTCCCTTAGTGCAACATGCTTTATTAGCTATGTTAGAGAAAGTAAAAGAGGGTGTTTTGAGTATAGAAAAAGTAGTTGAGAAAATGGCGCATGCACCTGCTATTTGTTTTCAATTAGCGGAAAGAGGATTTATCCGTGAAGGGTATTATGCAGATTTAGTAGTAGTTGATCCAAGTCAAACTGTAAAAGTGGATAAATCGAATATTTTATACGCTTGTGGTTGGTCTCCATTTGAAGGATTTACATTCTCAAACAAAATTACTGGAACTTTTGTTAACGGTAATTTAGTATGGGATGGAAGCGCTATTTGTTCTGAGGAAAAAGGGATGCGACTATTATTTAACCGTTAAATAATGAGCTTTTTAAAATACCTTATATTTTTTTTTATATTTTGTTCGCTGTTAAGTTGTTTAACAAAAAATGAGTTTACACTAAAAGATAAACCAAGTAATTTACTGCAAGAAGAAAAATTTATCGCTGTTTTCAGTGATATGATTTTATTAGAAGCTACAGCAAATCAGCAAGCTCCTAATTTACTTCATACGCAAAAAGTAATGAATATTTCCAGCCCGGAAATTCTTCGTAAACACAACATAAGCAAAAAGCAATATATGGATGCATTTGAATATTATGCGGAAGACAAGGAGAAAATGAACGAAATTTACACTAAGATATTAGAAAACTATAATATTGAATTGAGTAAAATTAAATAGAATTTTACTTAAATATCTTCTGGAAGTTCAGCTTCTTTGTAGGCTTTGGCTTTAGGTTTTAATTTATCTACAAATATTATGTGAATTTTCAAGCCGTTCTCGGTGCTGATAAGTTCAGAAATTCCATTTTCAAAACGTGGTGCTTCGTTTTTTGAATTGGTGAATTTTTTAGTTAATTCTTCGAAAGTACCATCTTCCAATTCCGTGAAAATTTTTGTGATAGTACCATTCTCAACAATTACCTTTCCATTATAGCAAACATTCCCCGCTGTTTTAGAGTATGATACAATCACATGGTAATGAATTCCATTTTCGATTGGATTACTCCCACGTTTACTAAACATGTATTCCATTTTCTTTAAACAATCATTTGTTTGCGAAAAGGAAATAAAATTGATTGCTAAAATCGCAAGTGTTAATAGGTGTTTGTAGCTTTTCATCATTCCTGTATTTGTACTAATCCTTGCATCAAATATACTAAGTTTGAAGTAAACGTGATTATTCGATTGGAAATAATTATTTTTGGTAAAAAAATCTCATGGAACCGATTTCGATTGCATCTCATTTTACGGAAGCTTCTAAAATTTTAACTGAATTTTCTACGATTGAAAATTTCAATAAGATAAAAAGTGCAGGAGAACTATTAGTCGAGAGTATATCGCAAGGAGGTAAGGTTATTTCCTGTGGAAATGGTGGTTCTATGTGCGATGCAATGCATTTTGCGGAAGAGTTGACAGGACGTTATCGTGGAGATAGAAAAGCTATTCCGGCGATGGCAATATCAGACGTTAGCCATATGTCTTGCGTTTCTAATGATTACGGATACGACTTTGTATTTTCTCGTTATTTAGAAGCTTTTGGTAATCAAGGAGATGTTTTAGTTGGAATATCCACTTCAGGAAATTCTAAAAATGTATTGAATGCGATTCAAGTTGCTCGAGATAAAGGCATGAAAGTGATTGGACTTACCGGTAAAACAGGAGGTGAAATTGCAGGCAAATGCGATGTTGAGATTCGTGCACCTTATTCCGAATTTGCAGATAGAGCCCAAGAAATTCATATTAAAGTAATTCACTCCTTGATTGATTTCGTAGAACACAGTCTTTAATTGAGAATCAAGGAGTAAAAATAATCCCATTTATTATTTCCTTTTTCCTTTTTTTTGCTTTTGTGTTTTTTTAGCTAATGGTTTAGCTTTTTCTAGTGTTTTTGGAAATAAATCATATTTATTGATGGGCCTTAAATTGGGGTTCCAACTATATCCTACGATAAATTGTTCCTCTTTATTAATTTTTTCCATTGGATAAAATACTCCATCCGCTTGGTCCAAATAGACGACCTTTGAAAACGCATTGTTTTCAACATATATTTTTATGTCGCTAGAATATAAGCGAGACATCCCTTTTCGCTGAATTTCAATTACACTATCTTTTTTTATACTTTCTTCTGGAAAATAAATTGTTTGTGCATTTCCATTTACATCTATTTTTTTCAAATCATTTTCTGCATTGAAATAGGCAATCATATTTTTACCACCAACTTGATTGTATAGTTTTAATTTATCTACTTCTGTAATTAAAGTTGCTTTGTTTTGAATTTCCGCGCGGTCTATAATACTATCATTAAAGTATATTTCGATTTTCTCTCCTTTTAACTCGGCTTTATTACTCCAAACTATCGGTTGTTTATACATTTTCAATCTTCCAATAGTACGTTCATAAATTAAGCTATCACATACACCTTGTGTTTTGTGGCTGTAAAATCTTGCTTTATGATACCCTTTAACGTGCGATAATTGATTGGTACTGTCCGTAAAGGTAAATAGTGTGTCTGCATGAATAAATAATGTGTCGTCTTTAAGTTTATACTCAATAACAGCTTTTCCTGTTAAATAACTTTTGTTGTTTTTTTTGGAGGAATAAAAGTTATCCCCTCTAAATCCAATTCCCTTTTGATTATCAGAGAAATAGATATTCCCTTTACCAATAGAAAGTCCTTTTAATTCGTTAAAATACAAACTGTCTCCAGATATGAATTGATGCTCTTTTGAAATAGATGCGTTAGCTTGTAAAACACCTTCTTCCGTGTCTAGTCGATACCAACCTTTTCGACCTAAGATTTTTGTTTTGTCTAATCGTATTATTTTTGTAGGACCGAAGAAATATGCTTTTTTAGATGCGTATTGATAACGTAAACTATCCGAGTACATTGTGGTCGTTTCATTTTTAAACAATACATTTCCACTAACGGTAATATTTTTGGATTTAGGAAAAAAGTACCCAACTTTACTGTGGAGTGTTTCTTTTTTTAATGCACTTTCAATTCTTCCTCCGTTGCGATAAATAGCTACATCATTTTTGGAATCAAAATCAAGAGAATCCGTGGTGATTTTGTAATCTCGATCACGGATACGAACATTTCCCCACAATTTAGCTTTACGAGTTTTACTATCGTAGTGCAGTGAATCACAATACAAATTAAGTGTATCCTTTTTATTTAGATGCACATTTCCATACATTTTTAAAATGGATGATTTTTCAAGGTAAGAAACAGAATCACAATATATTACGTTTGATTGAAAAGTGATATGTATATTTCCAAGTAAACGATGCTCGCCGGTTTCTTTATTATAGATTAATTTTTCTGCTCCAGGGGCTAACTCCATTAAATTATTTTGACCTATTGTCGATTGAGACAACATAAAAAAAGCACTTATAATAAGCGCTTTTAATAGTTTATGGAGTGAAGGTTTCACGTTTACTTTTTATTTTGTAAAGTTTGTTTTCTATCAGGACCAACAGATACAACTGTAATAGGAACTTCTAATTCTTTCTCCAAATAAGTAACATAATCTTTTAATGCTTGAGGGCTAGATTCGTAATTGTGTAATTCTGTTAAATCACAATTCCAACCTTCTAATTCTTTATAAATTGGAGTGATTTCTACTCCATCAATATCAAAAGGAAGGTAATCAACAATTTCCCCATTTATTTGATAATGTGTACATACTTTGATTGTTTCAAATACGCTAAGCACGTCTGCTTTCATCATGGAAAGTTCACTAACTCCATTAATCATAATTGCATATTTCAATGCAGGAAGGTCAATCCAACCACAACGTCTTGGTCGACCAGTGGTAGATCCAAATTCATTCCCTTCTTTACGGATTATTTCTCCGTCTTCTTCTAATAATTCAGTAGGGAAAGGTCCACTACCAACGCGTGTACAATACGCTTTAAAGATTCCGATAACCGAACCAATGGTTGTTGGCGCAACACCTAATCCTGTACATGTTCCTGCTGTTACTGTATTAGAAGATGTTACAAATGGGTATGTCCCAAAATCAATATCTAACATAGTTCCCTGTGCGCCTTCCGCTAATATTTTTTTACCAGCTTTTAATTCTTTATTTAAAAACTGTTCACTGTCTATGCATGTAAATGAACGAAGTAAATCGATCCCTTCAAAGAAAGGACCTTCTAATTCAGAAAGGTTATATTCAAATCCTTCGTGATGTTTTAAAATTCCAATGTGTTTTTCAACTAATGCATCGTATTTTTCTTTGAATTTTGGGGAGAGTATATCCCCTACGCGTAGTCCATTTCTACCTGTTTTATCCATGTATGTTGGACCAATACCTTTTAATGTTGAACCAATTTTGTTAATTCCTTTAGCAGCTTCTGAAGCCTGGTCTAGCAAACGGTGTGTTGGTAGAATTAAATGCGCTTTTTTGGAAATCAATAAATTCTTTTTAATATCCATGTTGAAAGGTGCTAATTTTTCAATTTCTTTTTGAAAAATTACCGGATCTATTACAACACCATTGCCAATTACATTAATTACATCTTTTCTGAAAATTCCAGAAGGTATTGTGTGTAATACATGCTTAATCCCTTCAAATTCAAGTGTGTGTCCTGCATTTGGACCGCCTTGGAAACGTGCGATTATTGAATAGTTAGGGGTAAGTACATCTACGATTTTACCTTTTCCTTCGTCTCCCCATTGAAGACCTAATAGTACATCTACTTTCATGCTAGTGTGCATTAACGTTGTTTAGAACTTCTGTTAAAGAAGGACTAAATGTGAATATTTCATTTAATTTAGAAATTGCAAAGAGTTTTTCTACGTTCCCTTGAATTCCACAAAGTGTGACTTCAGCGCCTACATTTCTTGTTCTTGTTAAGATTCGAACAAAGAAATTTAATCCTGAACTTGTTATGTATTCTAATCGGTTCAAATCAAAATAGAAAATTTTGTAATCTTCCTCAATATTTCCTTGAATTTCTTTTAATAAATCCGCAGTATCATTATCTGTAACGATTCTTCCTTCGATAGAAATAATAATAGCTTTCGCCTCGGGGCGTAATGTGTATTTTATGCTCACGATTAATTATTTAGTAGATTTTTTAATCCCGTAAAAATATAACGAATGGTGTTGAATTTCTACGTTAAATACTTCTTCAATGGTCGCTTTAATTTGCTGTATACGCGGATCACAAAATTCAATAACCTCGCCAGTATCTGTTAACATAACATGGTCATGTTGTTTAGACCCATGTGACTTCTCAAACTGTGCAATATTTTTACCAAATTGATGTTTACGTACTAAATTACAAGCAAGTAATAGTTCGATAGTGTTATATAATGTAGCACGTGAAACGCGATAATTTTGCATTTTCATTTTGTTGTATAATGTTTCTACATCAAAATGTCCTAGGTATGCATATATCTCTGCAAGTATCGCAAAACGTTCAGGTGTTTTTCTATGACTGTGTTGTTCTAAATACGCTGAAAAAATATTTTTTACAGTATTTTGTAACTCTTCTACTTGCATTCCATCTATTAAAAAGCGAAAATAACTATTATTATACGGAAAGCTACACGTATAATTAAAGATTTATTAACGAGTTTTTAACTAAAAAAGGCTGTTCCCATGAAACAGCCTTTTTAATTTATTTTGCTTGGATAATTTCTTGATCCTCAAAATCCCATCGTTCAATTCTTTCCACACCTTCGATTTGTTCGAATTGTTTGGTTAATGCATCGAGATGTTCGGTATCGTAGACCATTACTTTTATTAAACCTTCAAATATTCCATCATTTGCTTCAAAGGAAATGGATTTCATATCCACATTTAATTGGTTGGATATAATTTCAGTGATTCGATTAACAATACCTACATTGTCGATTCCGATTAGTCTCAATGATGCTAAATGTTCGACTAACTCCGTATTTATCCAGTTTGCTTTCACACATCTGAAAGCCATTTTAGAATGTAAATGCTCTCCATTCGGACAGTTGTTTCGGTGGACTTTTATTTCTTCGTTACCACCTAAATAGCCAAAAATAGCATCTCCTGGTATTGGATTACAGCATTTGGCTAATTTATACCCAAATCCGTCATATTCAGTATCGAATTCAATGTTTTTACCCTCGTCTAAGTCCTTTTGTCTTCTTGTTTCTAATTGAATAAATGACTTGTCTATTACTAAATTTCCTTTATTATCTTCTAATTCACGTAATTTATTTAGGTCAATTTTAGCTTTTGCGATTCGAATAAACAAATCTATTTGATTTTGTATACCAAAATAGCGTTCTATCGCAACAATGTTTTCTTTGTTGTTGTTTAGATTGAATTGTTTTAATTTTCGTTCCAAAATTTCCTTACCATCCTGAACGATTATTTTTCTTTGCTCGTTTAGTGTGCCGCGAATTTTTTGCTTTGCTCGAGCAGAGTAGACAAAATTCAACCATTCTTCTGTTGGTTTTTGTTTTTCGGAGGTAATTATTTCTATTTGATCACCATTATGTAGTTTGTAGCTTAATGGAACTAATTGCGTGTTTACTTTTGCTCCGATACATTTGTTTCCGATGCTCGTGTGAATGTCGTATGCGAAATCTAGTATGGTAGCTCCAGTAGGTAATACACGTAATTGTCCTTTAGGTGTAAAAACATAAATTTCATCTGAAAACAAGTTCATTTTAAACTCATTAACAAAGTCCATGGCGCTTAAATTGTGATTTTCCATCAAATCACGAATTTCAGCAATCCAACGGTCAAATTTTGAATCTTCAGAATCGTTTTCTTTGTATTTATAGTGCGCTGCAAGTCCTTTTTCGGCAATTTCATCCATTCGTTTAGAACGAATTTGTACCTCTACCCATTTCCCTTGGTCGGACATAACAGTAGCATGTAATGACTCATATCCATTAGCGCGCGGTGTAGAAATCCAATCACGTAATCGCTCTGGACTTGGTTGGTAAAAGTCTGTAACCATGGAGTAAATTCTCCAACAATCCGGTTTTTCTAGCTCTATAGGTGTATCTACAATTACGCGAATTGCAAATAAATCATATACTTCCTCGAATGGAAGTACTTTGGTTTGCATTTTTCTCCAAATCGAAGAGATAGATTTTGTTCTCGCTTTAACCTCGTATACATATCCCTCATGGTCCAATGTTTCTTTTATTGGTTTCACAAATGATTTAATAAAACGGTCACGCGATTCTTTGGTAGATTTTAGTTTACTTTCCACCAAATGATAGTTATCAGGATCTGTATGTAGGAATCCAAGGTCTTCTAATTCACTTTTAATCGAGTGTAAACCCAAACGATGTGCTAGTGGCGCATACAAGAATTTTGTTTCAGAAGCAATTTTCAAACGTTTGTCGGCACGCATGCTTCCAAGCGTACGCATGTTGTGTAAGCGATCGGCTAATTTGATTAATACAACGCGAATATCATCTGAAATTGTTAGAATCATCTTACGGAAATTTTCCGCTTGTATCGATGAATTTTCGTCAAAAATTTCCGGAATTTTTGTTAATCCATCAATAATACGTCTGCATTTGTCTCCGAATAATTCTTCAATATCCTCAAGGGTAATATACGTATCTTCTACCGTATCATGTAGTAACGCACATGCTATACTCGTTGCGCCTAATCCCATTTCTTCAGAAACGATACGCGCAACTGCAATCGGATGGTAAATATATGGTTCACCAGACTTACGACGCATATCTTTGTGTGCTTCTACAGCAACATCAAAGGCTTTACGAACCATTTTTAAATCTTCTTTAGAAAGATTTTTAGCGGTTTTTAATAGCCCTTTAAACGCTTGTAAAATTTCTTTTCTTTCCTTCTCTAAATCAATTTCTCCCGGTAATGTTGACATTTATTCTATATTAAATTTCAGTTTAAAATACGAATTTTTATGCAGCTATGTGCATTACTTATTTACTTTCTTTTATGTGATGAATGAAAAAGAGTCTTCCAAACGTTTAGAAGACTCTTTTTGGATCGTTAGTATTTAATTATTTTGCAGGTAATATTTTTGCTGCAACTTCTCCAAACCCGATACGCGCGCCATTGCTTTCGCAGTAACCACGCATAATTACAGTATCGTTGTCTTGTATGAATTTACGCTCCGTTCCATCGTTTAATTGTAATGGTTTTGTTCCTTTCCATGCTAATTCTAACATAGAACCATAGGAGTTTGGTGTTGGTCCAGAAATAGTTCCTGAACCCATCAAATCACCACAACGTACATTGCAACCATTCACTGTGTGATGTGCTAATTGTTGCGCCATGTTCCAATACATATATTTAAAGTTGGATTCACAAATGACGTTTTCTGTTCCGTTTTCTGGTTGAATCAGTACTTCTAAATTAATATCATAGCTTTTTGGCCCTTCAAATTCTAAGTAAGAAAGCACTTCAGGATGTTGTTCTGGTCCAGCAACTTTATATGCTTGTAACGCATCTAAAGTTACCACCCACGCAGAGATACTTGAAGCAAAGTTTTTAGATAAGAATGGTCCTAATGGAACATATTCCCATGTTTGGATGTCACGCGCAGACCAGTCGTTAAACAATACCATACCAAAGATGAAGTCTTCTGCTTCGTTTGGTGTAATTGAATCTCCTAACGGTTTTCCATCATAGGTGATGAATGCAGTTTCTAATTCGAAATCTAAATTACGACATGGTGCGTAAATTGGATCTTTTTCTGGATCTGGTTTGATTTGTCCTTTTGGTCTGTGGATATTTTGGCCTGAAAGAATCACAGAACTAGCTCTACCATGATATCCAACAGGAATCCATAACCAGTTTGGTAATAATGCATTGCTTGGATCACGGAACATTGTACCAACGTTTGTTGCATGTTCACGACTAGAATAGAAATCTGTATAATCACCAATTTTCACTGGCATTAACATGATTACACTTTTGTTTGGAATTAATACTTGTTCTGCGTGATGTGTGTTTTTTTGCAATTCATCGTTGCTAGCATCCAATAAGTTTGAAATACGATTTCTTAATTCTCTCGTAGCTTGTTTTCCTTTCCCCATCAAGTAATTTAATGCGTCAGTATCAAAGTCAGAAGCATCAAAAGCTAAGTTATCTAAATAACCAAGTACGTGTAATGTTTTTAAATCTAATACGTGGTCACCGATACGAACACCAATACGTGCATTTAAAGAGGAGGTTTTAAAAACTCCAAAAGGTAAATTTTGAATTGGAAAATCTGAACCTACTGGTACATTTACCCAAGATTTTAATGCTGGATTGTTAGCTGCAATTGTTGAATTTGCCATATTTTATAAGATTAATTTCGCTGTTCTTTACTTAGTACAAATATAGAAATATTATTTTTTTAGTGTGACTTTTTTAAGTGCGAATGAATTGCGCAATATTGTTCATGATTTTTCATCCTTTAATTTAAATTTTGGTTATTTATTTATCTTATATTTGCTTAAATATTAATCAAAATGAAATTATTATCAAAAATAACTACTAGGAATTTGGATATTTTCCCAGTTTCGGTAGATACAGTATTAGAAATTCCAGTTGTTTCAACAGCTATTTCTGCAGGGTTTCCTTCTCCGGCATTGGATTTTATTGATTTATCCATCGATATGAATAAACATTTGATTAAAAGACCTTCTTCTACCTTTTATGGTCGTGTTAAAGGTCAGTCCATGAAGGATGTTGGTATTACGGATGGAGACTTATTAGTCATCGATAAAAGTATCACTCCTAAAAACGACCAAATTGCGGTTTGTTATGTCGACGGTGAATTTACCATCAAAAAAATCAAGTTTGAACAGGATATTTGCTGGTTAATTCCCGCGAATGATGCGTATCAACCGATTCGTGTAACAAGTCAAAATGATTTTTTAATTTGGGGAATTGTTACCCATGTAATCAAAGCGTTTTAATGTTTGCCTTAATTGATTGCAATAATTTTTATGCTTCATGTGAACGTGTTTTTCGACCGGAACTGGTAGGAAAGCCAATTGTTGTTTTGTCGAATAATGACGGGGCAGTTATTGCGCGTAGTAATGAAGCAAAAGCATTAGGAGTTCCTATGGGAGCGATTGCTTTTGAATACGAATCCTTTTTTTTGAAAAATAATATTCATGTTTTTTCCGCAAATTTTGCGTTGTATGGGGATATGAGTGCTCGCGTCATGAACTTGTTACAAGAATACAGTCCAGAGATGGAGGTTTACAGTATTGACGAAGCTTTTTTAAAGTTAAAAGGATTTGATTATATAGATTTAGATGTGTATGGTAAGGATATGCAAAGACGTATAACGAAATGGACGGGAATTCCAATTAGTGTAGGAATTGCACCTACTAAGGCACTCTCGAAAGTGGCAAATCGGATTGCGAAAAAATACCCGGACAGAACAGGAAGTTCGTATGTTATAGATACGGAAGAAAAACGTCAAAAAGCGTTGAAGTGGTTGCAAGTCGAAGATGTGTGGGGAATAGGTCGCCAACACGCAATTCGATTGAAGGGGTATGGTATACGAACAGCATTTGATTTCACCCAATTGAATGATGCGTGGGTACGTCGTAACATGAGTGTGGTGGAATTACGTTTAAAACACGATTTGTCCGGTATAGTTACGTTAGATTTAGAAAAAGTGAAGCCGCGAAAAAATATTGCGACAACGCGCTCGTTTGAACGAAACCTAGTTGATTTTAAGGATATTCAAGAACGAATAACCACTTTTGCAGTTGCATGTGCAGAGAAACTTCGTAGGCAAAACGATTGTTGCACTGCCATATTAGTGTTTTTGAGAACGAATGCGCACAGACAAGAATTAGAGCAGTATACTAATAGTACAGTAGTAAAACTTCCTTTTGCAACTAACTCAAGTATTGAACTAGTTAAGTTTGCTGTAGAGGGATTTCAGCGTATTTTTCGACAAGGATATCAATACAAAAAAGCAGGTGTGGTGATTATGGATTTTAAACCTGAAAATGAAATTCAATTAAATTTATTTGAAAATAGTAATCCTAAACACATCGAATTAATGAAAACAATGGACGTTATAAATCATTGTTATGGTCAACAAAAAATTAGATTGGCAAGTCAAGATCAAAAACGCGTATGGAAAATGAAACAAGAGCGACTTTCTCCTAGGTATACAACACGTTTACAGGATATTATTATCGTAAAAGCGTGAGTTGAAAAAAGTTTTACAGGATAAAAAATTATACTTGTCTTGATTTGTACATATAGCTTCTAAATATTTTCCCGAGCATCACCACTAATAATACGAGAGCACCAGCGCCAAAAGTTCTACCAATTAGATCTCCATTAGTAGCATAAAACGTTTTTTCTTGGTTACGTTTTAAAGTTCCGCGTAAACTAGTTTCTTGCCACCAAGAGGTTTCGGATAAAATATCTCCACGTTGGTTGATAAAACAGGAAATTCCAGTGTTTGCAGAGCGTGCTACAGATTTCCTATTTTCAATAGCGCGTAATTGAGAAAACGCACGATGTTGTTTATAACCAGGAGTATTTCCCCACCAACCATCATTTGTAATGACAAATAATAATTCAGCACCTTTATCACATTGTTCGGCAACAAAACTTCCATAAAGAGATTCGTAACATACAATAGGTGCAATTTTCATTCCTTTTGAGTGGAATACTTGCGCATAATCTTCAATTCCTAATGTGCCAGATGCTCCACCATTATCAATGGAAAGCTGTTCTAAAGCAGGGAAAATATTTGAAAAAGGCACTTTTTCCACACCGAGTACAAGTTTTGATTTATGTAAAAAACGCGGTTTATCATGTTGATCAATTAACATAGAAGAATTGTAATACTCTTCATAGCCAGGTCCACCTTGGATTTTTCGAGATGCGCGGGAATGTTTGTTTTTGAAAAATTTACTAGTCGATGCTCCAATCAATAAGGAGGAATTATTCCATTTAGCCTTACGTTCTACCAAATAATGATAATGAATAATGCGCTCAACTTCATCTTCGTAAAAATTGAACGGGAGAGCAGTTTCAGGTGCTAATACAAACTCGGTTTTAGGAGTGATTAAGGAGTCTGCTAAATCACAAATTCGATCGAGTTGATTTTCAATACTTCCGGTAAATTTTTCGTTGTAAGGATCTACATTAGGTTGAGTAACAATTATTTCTGTGTTTTTTCCAACTTGATCATAACTGTAATATTGGATCAGCGAAAATACAATTGGAAAAATAAGAATTGTAGCTAAAAACAAAAGTAAGTTACGTTGAGAACCGAAAGATTTTTTTTGAAAATATAGATGTTTTACCAAAAAGAACACCACTAAATTTACGAGTAAAATCCAAAAAGAGCCACCTAAAACTCCTGAAATAGAATACCATTGGATAAGTTTAGGAGAAGAAGCAAATACATTTCCGAAATTTAACCAAGGCCAAGAAAGTTCCCATTCATAATGAATGTATTCAAAACCAATCCAAAATAATATAAAGGCAATATATCCTTCCCGTATGCCAACTCGTTTTTTAGTGATATGAAATAATTGAAAAACAGCAGCCATAATCAAAGAGTTTAGGAAAAAAGCTAAAATTGCTCCGCCAGAACTTGCATTCCAAATCCACCAGGTAGTACCAAGGTTGTAGAGAAAAAAGGTAATGTAACTATAAATGAAAAGTTTAGAAGATTTATACTTATTACTAAAAATAGAATCTTCAATGAGTAATAATGGTGCTAATCCAAGAAAAGCTAAAAAAGGCATACTTCCAGTAAACGGAAAAGATAAAATGAGTAGAATACCTGCAGATATACTTAAAGTGAATCGTTGCTTTTTTGTTAATTGTATCATTTATTGTCCAATTTATATTGAATAATTAAGTTTTTTCCTTTTGTGGTAACAAGAATACCATTAGGAGTTTCTGAAAGACAAAATAAGTCTTGACCCTCTAATTCAGTGTGGTTTATTTTTTTTCCTTGTGTAGTATATAAATAGATTGCGTTTTCAATATTATCTAAAAAACCTACGATTGAACTTCCATCTTCAAGAGTTAACACTTGATAAAATGAAATATTAGAAGAGGGTAGAGCTACAGTTCGTATAACTTTTCCAGTACCATCACAAATGTGTAAGTTTTTATCTGTTAAAAAAGAGATTAAATTACGAGTATTTCCTTTAAGAGACTGTAATAATTCAATTTTACGGTAACTTCCGGATGTTGAAGTTTTACCAGTGAAGTCATTGCGAATTAATTTCCCTCCTTCTGGATAAAAGAAGGCTGGTGTAGTTTCTGTGGAGCAAAATAATGTATTGTCATTTAAAGTAGGAAATGTATTTTGTTTAGATAGATTGTCAAGTTGGAGGAGTTGTCCACCATTCTTTCCTGAAATAACTGCAAAATTTTGCTTGTCATTTTTAAAGACAAATGGAGCAATTTTGTTTGGAGAAATAGATAATTTAATCGATTTTACACGTTTTCCTTTACCATTATATTTAATTACTTCATTGTTTGTATTCACAAATATTAATTGCGTCCCTTTTTTTCCATCGAAAAATACAGCTTCGGAGCTCGGTGGTTGATTGAGCGAAATTGGAAATCCGATGTAGTTATTTCCTTTTGAATCAATTAAATATATCTTCCTGTTCGTAGTGAAGAATATTTGAGAGTTACCATCGTTTAATAAATCTTGACAAACAGGAGCTCCTATAATAGACCCTTGATATGGTTTTTCCCAGAGCTTTTTGCCATTTTGTATTCCGAAAAAACTATTTTCAGTGAAGCAAATTTGAAGCAAATTAGAAGATACGATATGCGAGACGTTTTGAGTAAGATCTAATGTGTATATATTTTCCTTTTCAGTAACTGTTCCTTTTGTGTCGGAGGTGCTGAATATTTGAGATTTACGAACGGTAATTAGTTTATTATTGGAAATACTTTTGGTAAATTTCTCACCTTCTTGAATGTATCGTTCACAAACGTCGGAAGGTAAATTTTCATAGATTGCTTTTTTTGCTTTTTCAGATAAAGCAAGTGTTCTTCCAGTTTCGTAGTATGCTAATACTTGATTTACAGTTTCTGCATTTTCAGAGATAACGACTTTGTCTTCTATGTATTTTATGAAAAATGAACCGGTTATTTTTTGTGGAAATTGACTTGAAATTTGAATCCCTGTATATTCACTTTTACTTCCAGAAACTAATTCTTCTTCTTCCGTTTCTTCATTCAATAATTCAAAAGGATCGGTGGTAAGTTTAAAATCAGAAATTAAAACTATGCTTCCGTCTATTTCGAAAGTTACATACCCTTTATCACACCATTGATACAATAAATCTTGTTTTTTTAAATAGCCATTGGATAATGCATAGTTTTTACTGAGAAAATGATAATTTGAAATACCTTTTGGAAGTAAGGACGCAAACAATTCGAAATCATTTATTTTTTGATTGTTCTTTGCTTTTTTAAAATTACTTTGAAAAGTTGTTGTTGTATTACCTAAGCTATAAATGTCCTGACTATAAAATGAGTTAGAAACGTTTATGATATTACAGCTCGCCATTTTGTCCCATGTTGGAAATGTGAACTTTTGCCAATGGTCCAATGAAATGATTTTTTTTCCGATAATAAGTAAGTTTTTAGAATACGTTGCAACAAAACCATTCTCAAGAATAAAGTTGTTTTCATTTGATTTGAACGTGATTTTTTTACGTGTAAAATACCTTTGAATCAATGTTTTTGTCCAATTTGAAGGGTATTCTATAACAATACGATTGCGTAACGAGGAAATATAAACCCTTTCTGAATTATAAGAAGTAGAAAAAAGTTTTTCGATAAGTTGCGATTCATTTTTAGGAAAAATAAATGAAATATTCGCAGGATTAGTTTCTTTTATTTTGTTTACGATAAGAATTTTACCGTCATTGTTATTGAATATTAATTCTGCAGAAATTGTATGTTGATTTTGTGTAAGTTGGTATCCAAAAAATAAAATACAACTAAAACTAATTATGCCAGCAAAAATAAAAAATAGACGACCAATCATAAAGTTAAAATAATGCTTAAAATTAAAGAAAATCTCCCTATTGAGGAAGAAAATAGTTTACAATTCTAATTTTGTTTGTAAAGACGCTTTGACATTGAATGTTTTACGATGAAAAGGGGTAAAACCATGATTTTCAATTGCTTTTCGATGATCGTTTGTTGGGTAACCTTTATTTTTTCTCCAATTATAGTTAGAGAATTGTATATCTAATGCTTCCATAAAGTCATCGCGGTAAGTTTTTGCAAGAATAGATGCTGCCGCTATGGACAGGTATTTCCCATCTCCCTTAATAATACAAACATTTGGAATTTCATGTTTCTTGAAACGATTCCCATCTATCAGAAGCAATTCAGGTTTTAGTTTTAGTTGATCTACCGCTTGATGCATGGCTAGAAAGCTTGCGTTTAAAATGTTTATTTCATCAATTTTTTGATGATCTACATACGAAACGGCATATGCTAAAGCCTCCTGTTCAATAATAACTCGTAATTCTTTGCGTTTTTTTTCAGAAAGTTGTTTGGAGTCATTAAGCCACTCATGCGTAAAATCTTGCGGTAAAATTACTGCAGCAGCAACAACGGGACCTGCAAGACAGCCACGTCCGGCTTCATCGCATCCGGCTTCAATTGTGTTTTCTTGATAATAGGGAAGGAGCATCTTATTTAAATCAAAAAAAGCCTTAGATTTCTCTAAGGCTTTGATTTTTTTGTGGGAGATGAGGGGCTCGAACCCCCGACCCCCTGCTTGTAAGGCAGGTGCTCTGAACCAACTGAGCTAATCTCCCATTCTTCAAACAGTGTTTCTGTTTTGTGAGTGCAAATATAGATAACTTTTTTATTTTCACAAGTGATTAAGTGAAAAAAGTTTAATAAAATCACTAATTAAAAAAAAACTACCAGTAATTAATAGTGTATCTTCTTTATTTACAATAGGTTTTATGTGATTAAAAGTTTCTTCTAAAGAATCAAAAAAAAGTATATTTAAGAGTGTGTTTCGGCTTTTATGAATTAATTCTTTTTTTGTGCAACTACGTTTACTCGAAAAAACAGTAAAATAACAGGATGCATTAGTAGGGAAAATAGGGAGTATTTCTGTGAGATTTTTATCGGAACTGGCGCCAAAAACAATATGTAGTTTTCCCTTTTGTGTGCTTTTTAGTAGTTCAAATGTTTTTTTTAACCCCGCTTCGTTATGTGAAACATCGAGTATTGTTAACGGATTTTGTTCGATTATTTGAAATCGTCCTATGAAATTTCTGTTTTTTATAAGATTGTCAATCCCATTTTTGATATGTTGCTTTGAAATTGTAAATCCAAGCGTATTTAATTTTTTTACTGTGCATTTCACAGTCCTTTCATTTATTGCTTTGTAATTATTAGTCTCTTCCAACTCAAATTCTTCAAAGGCATAGTGAATCATTGCATTATTTTTTAATGCTTTTTCTTGGAATACATTTAATGTATCTGGATGGTGTTCTCCAATTATTATAGGCACATTTGGCTTTATAATACCTGCTTTTTCGAAAGCAATTTTAGTTATTGTGTCACCTAAAAGATCAGTATGATCTAGACTAATATTTGTAATTACAGATAAAATAGGGGTGATAATATTTGTTGCATCTAGTCTTCCTCCTAGACCTGTCTCAATAATACAAATTTCACAATTTGTATTTAAGAAATGCTTTAATGCCATCGCAAAAGTAATTTCAAAAAAGGAAGGTTCAAAAGATAGATTGTTTTCTTGTACCTCTTGACAAAATGAAATTACTGCACTTTCAGGAATCGTTTCGTCGTTAATTGCGATTCGTTCGCGAAAGTCAATGAGGTGAGGAGAAGTAAAGGTACCAACTTTATATCCTGCCTCCATTAAAATGGAAGAAAGCATGTTTGAAGTAGATCCTTTTCCATTTGTTCCAGCTATGTGAATGTACTTTAAGTGAGTGTGTTTAATTCCAAGACATACACAAAGTTGTTCTATGTTACCTAAATCAGGTTTATAAGCAGATTTTCCTATGTTTTGATAGGAAGGAAATTGTTGAAATAACCAATCTATTGCCTCTGAGTATTGCATTAAGATGCTTTTACACTAATCGTTATTTTTTGTGTTTGCGGTTTTGTGCCAGGCATTTTATTGAATCTAACCGATGACTTTACATTTGTGATATATTGATTAATGATACGTGCATCTGTAATTGTTGATTCACCGTTAATGTTGTTGGCTTTTACTACAGTACCTTCCGCATTTATCGTAACCATTAAAACAACAATCCCTGAATAATTTGATTCAACAGGTGCTGGATCACTTAAACGCTGACGAGATTCTCTTCGCGTTTGACCACTACCATTACCTTTTCCTCCTGTTCCGTCTCCATCACCATTATCCTTACCAAAAGGGCCATCACCACCTCTGCCAGCTCCTTTTTCGCCTCCTGAACCTCCACTTCCAAATGGATTTGGTGATTTTGCAGTTGAGCTAGATGTATTTGTGTTGTTGTTATTTGTATTATTGTTTTCCGATTTCCCAGAGAATACTTGATTATCTGGGTTGCTTGTTTGTGTAAGTATTTCCTCTGTTTGTTCTTGTGGGTCGTCAATTTTATGATTTGACGCGCTACCACCTTCCATACCTGCACTACCTCCGTTGTCGGTTACTTCAACATTTGTACGTTCAACGATGAATTCTTCAATCACTTCGTCGGATCTCAAAGGGGGTAAATCGACTGGTAGAGGAGGAGAAATGGTGAATTTAATTAAAATGGTTACAACAATAAATAACGTGATTGAACCAATAGAGCTAAAAAACGCTACTTTTCTATCTTTTTTAGATTCGTTATTTTGTATGTTCAATGTAATCATCTTTCTACAAGTATTTTGTTTATGCAGTAGCTTTTGTAGCAATAATCATTTTTAAATTATTATCTAATCCAATGCGAAGTATATCCACTAATTCTTGTACTTGAGAATCGAAAGGGATTCTTACAACAACTGAATTATCTCCAATTTTTCTTGTTTCAACGATTAAAACACCTTCAATTTCACTGAAAGCAACTTCTTTTTTGTCTACAAAGTACTTTTTATCCTGTGTGATTGTCAAGCTAACATGTTGTTTGTTTGTTTTTTCATTTGCTTTAGATTCAGGAAGAGGAACCTTGATAACATTAGGATTTGCTAATGTTGATATAATTAAGAAAAACAACAACAAAAAGAACATGATGTCACTTAATGCAGAAGTAGCTACCTCTGCATGGAATCTTCTATTTCGCTTAATTGCCATTGCTTGGACGTTGAATTAAGTTGATAAACTCTAAATTCATTTTTTGTACTTGCAATGTATATTTATCAATCATTCCAAGTAAAATATGGTAAATTGCATAAGCGATAATTCCAACTATTAATCCTGACCCAGAACTAATCATTTTTTCATATAAACCTCCAGAAATATTACCAATGGATACGTTTTCTGTAATGGATATTTTGTAGAAAATTTTAATAACCCCAGAAATAGTACCGATAAACCCTAACGTTGGTGCAACCCCAGCTATTAGTCCTAGATGTCCTAATTTACTTTCCATTTTACCAATTTCAATATTCACTACTTTTTCCATATTGGATTCAACTTCGCCAATTGGTTTTCCAATGGTTAATACACCTTCTTTCAATACGCTTCCGTAAGCTGTAGTATCTCTCGATACAGTTTCTTCAACAGGCTTTAGATTCCCTGCTTGCAAATTCGTTTTGATGTCCGATAACAATTGACTATTATATTTGGACATTCTTGCAATATATCTAAATTTTTCGACAGCGAAAAAAATAGTATATCCAAGTAATATCGCAATTGGAATTAAAAACACACCACCCTTCATTACAAAATCAAAAGCAGAGATTTCTTCTGTTAGTTTAACAGCGTTTTCAGGTGTGGCTCCAACTGCTGAAACATCTCCTTGAGAAAAAAGTAAAGTAGTAGTCAAGATGCTACCAATGATAAGAAAAGTTTTTTGTGAAATTTTCATAATGAATCGTATTTGAACGTAAAATTAAACATAGAGATGCCAATTGAATTTGTAGCTTTCTATTTATATCCACAACAAAATGTTAATTGAAGTGTGTTATTTTAATTTTTACTGATTCATTAGGAAAAAGATTGCGCCAGAAATATATCCAATAAACGCAAGGAATGATATGTTTTTTAAATACCAAACAAAACTGATTTTTTCCATTCCCATAGCAACAACGCCAGCTGCTGAACCAATAATTAAAATACTACCTCCGGTTCCTGCACAATAGGCGATGTAATGCCAAACAGATGCGTCAATGGGATTTGTGAACATTCCTACGCTTGCAGCAACTAAAGGAACATTGTCTATTATTGCAGAACCTAAACCTAATAACGTAACAAATGTGAATTCTGGTATATTAGCACGAACATTTTCTCCAAATTGGAAAATTAGTCCAAGAGATTCCATAGCTGCAACGGTCATTAATATTCCTAAAAAGAATAAAATAGAAGGGATTTCTATTTTTGAAAGTGCTTTTAAAGTCGGACCTTGTCCATTTGGAGCATCTTCATTTCCGCCAAAAGTCAATTTGATTTGTCTATGACTTAAAAATTCAGCAATACAAGCGAAAATAGCTAAAGAAAACATCATCCCAATATAAGGAGGTAGGTGCGTAATCGTTTTAAAGATTGGAACAAATACAATGGAGAGTAATCCTGTAATTAACATTAAAACAGCGTGTTTTTGATTTTTATCATTACTCTCTATGCCTGTAAATTCACCTTTAAAAGCCGGTAGGAATGAGGCGATAGTTAATGGAACAATGATATTTAGTAGCGAAGGAATTACTAACATCTTAGTCAGTTTTACAGTAGTCACCTTGTTTGCCATCCAAAGCATCGTTGTTGTAACATCGCCGATAGGCGTCCAGGCGCCACCTGCATTTGCTGCGATAATAATAAATCCAGAAAACCACATACGATCTTTTGTCTCTGGAATTATTTTTCGGAGAATGGCAATCAATACAATGGTAGCAGTTAAGTTGTCAATAATAGCAGAAAGTAAAAAAGCTAAACTGGAGATAATCCAGAGTAAAACTACTTTTCGCTTGGTTTTTATTAGTTTTTTTATTGCTGAAAATCCTTCGAAATGGTCAATCATTTCTACAATTGCCATTGCTCCCATGAGGAAGATTAATATTTCAGCAGTTTTACCGAAATGATGAAGAAGGGTATTTTCTAAAAGAGTGTTTCTGTTTCCAAGTTCTAATCCAGTAATTATTTTTGCACTAGAAGGGTCGAACCAGGTTGTGATATTTTGAATACCAAAAGCAATTGCAGTCCAACACAATGTCATCATTAATAAAGCTGGAATGAGCTTGTCGATTTTGAGCGTATGCTCCATCGTAATTGCTACATATCCTAAGATGAATGTGAGGACTACAAATACTTCCATGTATGTGTTATACTAACTGCTTTAAAGCAATTTCAAAGGCAGTTTTTGCAATATGTGTTTTGTTTGAATTTGCTTTGTGTGCATTTTCTAGGGCAACTTTGATTGTGTTACTAATATCTTCAAAGATTCCTTTATCTGTAATAGCTTTTAAGTCATTACTCATTAAATAAGCAAATACACGTGCCATTCCACAATTAGAAATAAAATCTGGAATAACAGCTATTTTAGAATCAGCATGTTCCGCAATTGGTCCGAAGAAAATTTGTGGATCTGCAAAAGGAACGTTAGCACCAGCAGCAATAACTTCAACTCCAGCAGTAATCATTCTATTTAATTGGTCTTCTGTAATCAAACGTGATGCAGCGCAAGGAATAAATACATCCGCTTTTAAATCCCAAACTTTAGCATTAATTTCTTCGTAAGATAATAAGTTAGGGTGAACTAATTCATTTCCGTTTTTGTTTAAAAATAAATCTTTAATTTCTTGGAATGAAAAACCATTTTCATTGATTAATCCCCCTACACGGTCAATAATACCAACAACAATTGCTCCTTGTTGTGCTAAATAATAAGCTCCAGCAGAACCTACATTTCCCCAACCTTGAACGATTACTTTTTTCCCAGCAACAGAACCTCCCCAAATGGAATAGTAATGTTTTACAGACTCTGCAACACCATATCCTGTAATCATATCAGCAACAACATATTTTCGCTCGATAGCAGGTGTGAATGCATCGTCTTCAATTACCTTTAGAACGCCATTTCTTAATTGACCAATACGGTTGATTTTTTGCGCTTCACGTGGTTGAAAATGGCCGTTAAATACTCCTTCTTGTGGATGCCAAACACCACAATCTTCAGTCATAGGTATCACTTCATGAATTTCATCTACATTTAAATCGCCACCAGTACCATAATAATGTTTCAATAAAGGAGTTACAGCTGCATACCATCTTCTTAAAACACCCTCTTTACGTGGGTCTTTTGGGTCGAAATTAATTCCTGATTTAGCACCTCCAATAGCAGGACCAGCAACCGTAAATTTAACCTCCATTGTTTTTGCTAAAGACTCAACTTCTCTTTTGTCTAATCCAGAACGCATTCTAGTACCTCCACCAGCTGCACCTCCGCGTAATGAGTTTATTACAACCCATCCTTCTGCTTCTGTTTCAGCATCTTTCCATTCAAATACGATTTCTGGTCTTTTATTTTCAAATTTCTCTAGTAATTCTTTCATTTTTTATGTTTTGATTGTTTCAATTTCGTGCCACAAAAGTAATAAATTTTATCAATGTATTACTTGATTTATCTAGTTAGGTAGGTGTAAAACACCACTACATGAATTTCTGCTTGCTCCTGTTACATCTTGTAAGCAATTCATTTGTTTTTCTAGGTATAATGCACCTAAAAAACCGAAAACAATTGCTTCCTTAAATTCAATAATCTGCGAGGATGGGATGATTATTTTTCCTTTATAATATTTTGCAATACTGGATATTAAATGTTTGTTATGCACTCCCCCTCCAGTAATTAACAGTTTTTCTATATTTTGTGTATTTGCAATTTCGCTGATTTGAATTGCAATGTGGGCGCATACAGTCGCTAATTTATTTGGAATTGTATCTTCATTTTTATTTAAAATTGGCAAAAACTGATCGTTAAACCATTCTACACCTAAAGATTTTGGAGCTTTTTGAGCGTAGAAGCCTAGTTTGTTTAATTCTTTAAGTAATAATTCATTGATTTTTCCAGAGGCAGCAAGTTCACCATGGTTATCATAGGATTTCCCTGTTGTATTGATTAACAAGTTTAAAGGCATATTCCCTGGACAAATATCATAGGCCTGTATTTTATGATCGTGTAGATAGGATATATTTGAAATACCTCCGATATTAAGGAAACCATCTGCCATTGTTTTAAATAATTGAAAATCACCTACTGGCACAAGTGGAGCTCCCTGTCCACCAAGCAAAACATCTTTTGTTCTAAAATCATTAATTACAGGTAGATTAGTGAGTAAGGATATCTTTGTACCACACCCAATCTGATAGGTAAAACCTTTTTCAGGCTGATGAAATATCGTGTGTCCGTGGGACGCAATAGCATCAATATGGAGTTTGTCTATTGAAAATTCTTCTAAAAACCTTAGCACACAATTTCCAAATATTTCGCCTAATTTTTTATCTAATACAATTAATTCGGTCGCAGAAATAAAAGTCGCATTTTTCAATAGTTCTGCTTCTTCATCCGAATACTTATAGGTTTTACTATGTAATAAATCAAAGCACCAAGCATTTTCCTTATACGTGTATTTTGTGCACGTTATATCTATTCCATCCAAAGAAGTCCCAGACATTATCCCAATGAGTGTGTAGTTAGATTCCATATAAATTAGCTAGTACGATAAATTCAAATACAAATAAACGGATAAAATCAAAAATTATACTCTAAATTTGTTTCTATAAAATTATGTCAAGATGAATTTTGAATTAACAGAAGAGCAAATTGCGGTTAGAGAGGCTGCTAGAAATTTTGCGCAAAATATTTTAAAACCTGGTGTAATTGAGCGGGATAACAATCAAAAAGTAGCGCACGAAGAATTAAAACAGTTGGGTGAGCTTGGTTTCATGGGAATGATGGTAGATCCAGCCTATGGTGGTGGTGGAATGGATACTATATCCTATGCATTAGCCATAGAAGAAATTTCTAAAGTGGATGCGTCTGTATCTGTTTGTTTATCCGTTAATAATTCTTTAGTTTGTTATGGTATAGATAAGTACGGTACAGAAGCGCAAAAAAGAAAATATTTAGTTCCGTTAGCTACTGGGGAGAAAATTGGTGCTTTTTGTTTGTCAGAACCAGAAGCAGGTTCGGATGCAACTTCGCAACGTACGACTGCTATAGATATGGGAGATCATTATTTATTAAATGGTACAAAGAATTGGATAACGAATGGTTCTACTGCTTCTATTTATTTAGTAATTGCGCAAACGGATGTAGCAGCTGGACACAAAGGAATTAATGTCTTGATTGTAGAGCGTGGCATGGAAGGTTTTATAGTTGGTGCTAAAGAAGACAAAATGGGAATTCGAGGAAGTGATACCCATACTTTAATGTTTAATGATGTAAAAGTTCCGAAAGAAAATAGAATAGGGGAAGATGGTTTTGGTTTCAAATTTGCAATGAAAACATTGGCTGGGGGTCGTATAGGAATTGCTGCACAGGCTTTGGGAATAGCTGGAGGTGGCTACGAATTAGCTTTAGCATATTCTAAAGAACGTAAGGCATTTGGCAAGGAAATTTCAAAGCACCAAGCTATTGCATTCAAATTGGCAGATATGGCTACGGAAATAGAAGCTGCGCGAATGTTAGTTATGAAAGCTGCAAATGATAAGGATACCGGTAAAAATTATGATCAATCCGGAGCTATGGCAAAATTATATGCTTCAAAAGTTGCGATGGAACAAACAACGGAAGCTGTTCAAATCCACGGTGGTTACGGATTTGTAAAAGAATATCACGTAGAACGATTAATGCGAGATGCAAAAATCACTCAAATTTATGAGGGTACCTCTGAAGTGCAAAAAATTGTAATTTCAAGAGGTATTTTATCCTAGTATTTCAATATCTTATATTTTAGAGAAAGGGCGCTTAAATAATTAAGTGCCCTTTTTTTTATAAATATTTTACAATTTCTTCTAAACCAATTCCACGAGAGGCTTTTAAAAGAATCAATTTATTATCGATCGAATTTGATTTTAAGTTTTCTATTAATGCAATTTTAGATTCAAAAAACAAGCAGTTTTCTATATGTTGTTTTTCGCTATTAAATAATGTGCCGACAAAATAACAGCTTAATTTTTTATTTGTGATATTTTTAATTATTTCTTGATGTTCGATTTTTGATTCTTCTCCAAGTTCAAACATATCTCCGAGAATTAATAGTTTATTTGGATGATCCATTTCATCAAAACTCTCAATGGCATTTTTCATACTACTTGGGTTTGCATTATATGCATCCATGATGAGTGTGTTTTTTTCTGTCTTTTGAACTTGAGAACGATTATTCGTTGGAGCGTAGTTAGTTATTGCAAAAGATATTTTATCATTATCAACTTCAAAGTATTTCCCAATAGAAATTGCAGCAATAAAATTTAGGTAGTTATATTTTCCTATCATTTGTGTTTCTAGAATTCTTGAACTATAGTTATTACTTTTCCAAGACATCGAAACATACGGGGTCATTTTAACGAGTCTGCAGTCCAAATCATAAGAATAGGGGATAGTTTGCGTATTTTTAGGTAAAATAGATTTAAGTACCTCATCCGTATCATTATAAAAAATAATTGCTTCTTTATTTGCTGCATACTGATACATTTCACCTTTTGTTTTGATTACTCCAGCATACGAACCAAAACCTTCTAAATGTGCTTTACCAATATTAGTAATAATACAATGTGTAGGTTCTGCAATATCTACTAATTCTTGAATGTCTCCTGGTTTATTTGCACCCATTTCTATTATTGCAATCTCATGTTGATTTGATAGTTGAAGAAGTGTAAGCGGAACACCAATATGATTATTTAAATTACCTTCGGTTGCATGTACACAGTATTTTTGCTTGAGAACCTGGTAAATAAGCTCTTTACTTGTGGTTTTTCCATTACTGCCTGTTATTCCTAAAATAGGGATGTTAAATTTATTACGGTGGTAATTTGCTAATTCTTGTAGGTATTTTAAGCTGTCATTTACGATGCAAATATCTTTGATTTTTTCATTACGTGAATCATCACTTATTACATATTTTGCTCCTTTTTTCAGGGCTTCAACTGCATAATCATTTCCGTTAAAATTCCCTCCTGTTAAGCAAATAAATAAACAATCTTTTCGAATGTTTCTAGTATCTGTACATACTCCAGTAGTTTCGTAATATTGTTCAAACTCCATAATTATTAAGCATAAAAAAACCCACCTTATAGATGGGTTTTAGTGATTTTATTTTTTTATTTTCCTTTTTTTCTTGCTTTAGCATTTGCTTCTTGTGATTGTAAACTCATAGAGCTTCCTAATCTATCCATCGCACATCTAAATCCTAATGTGGATAAAGATTGATCTTCGTCTAGGTATCTTCTAGTACCACCACCTAGCCAATATGCTCTATCTCTCCATGATCCACCTTTGAATACACGCGATTTGTCAGAAACTAATGTAGTTGGCCAAGAAACTGTTGTTTTAACTTCATCCGTATATCCTTTTTTAATTTCAGTACCATCTAATGAATATTGTTCATGTTGACTTTGGTACATAATTAAGTTAGGGTCACGTGTTGCTTGGTTTATTGCATTTTTACGGTTATTGTTATCGTAGTAGATAGAACTTTCGATATCACCATCCATATAATCAACATAATCATCACGTCTGTAATTTAAACGTCCTATGTTTTCTTCTTCTGTAACTGCTCTATATTTTAATTTACCAGGAGTATTAAGTACATATGCTCCGAAACCATCTCTTAATAATGTAATTACCTCAAAATCGTATTCTTGCTCTGGTCCTTTACGTAAGCTTTCTCCAAATATTTCTCCAAATATTTTAGTTTGAACGTGATTTGAAGCTTCGATGTCGTATTTATCATTTTTTAATTTGATAGCAACATCTAATTCAGCGCTTATTCTTTTAATTAATCCTAATTCTACCGTATCTTTTTCACTGTTGTGAGATAAATAAATAGGATCTGGAGAATAACCAGTTTTAACAGGGTTACGAGATTCGTTACGTTTCATGATACCAGTAGGTAAGGCAGAATCCGAAATGTCATGCATTTTTGCAGCAATACGTTGGTAACGTACACGTTCAAATTCATTCAAATATTCTTTCATTCCATGTGCATCATACATGATTTGCCCATTTTTTGCAGCTATTGAACCTTCGTTATTTAAAACTTTCGTTGTAAATACACTTCCTCTAAAAGGTCTGAACTCATCAAAATCTTCGGAAGAAAGCGGACGATATACATCCATCACCCATTCAGATACGTTACCTGCCATGTTGTATAATCCAAAATCATTTGGCCAATAGTCATCAACACGACCCGTACAATCATAACCATCATTTAAATGCCCAGAAACCCCCATGAAATCGCCTTTTCCACGTACAAAGTTTGCACGAATTACACCTCTAAATTCTTCTCCATCATTTCTTACCCAGTGACCATCCCAAGGATAAATTCTTCTTTCCGTATAGTTTTCTTGTCCGGCGTCTAAGTTTCCAATTAAACCGTACGATGCAAATTCCCATTCAGCTTCAGTTGGTAGACGGTAACGTGGTAAAAGGAATCCATCTTCCATTTTTACTTTTCTTGTACCTTCCGTGTTTGTAGGGTTTAAATCTGGAATTGTAGCACCACCTTCATGTTGACCAGATAAATATGCTTCCGTATTAAATGTATTTTCACCTGTTGCTTCTACATTAAATCCATCTAAAATTCCCTCTCTCACTAAAATAAACTCATTTACACGGTCAGTTCTCCATTTACAATAGTCCGATGCTTGTAACCAGGAAACACCTACAACTGGGTAATCTCTGTAAGCAGGATGTCTTAAATAATAATCTACAAATTTCTCATTAAATCCAAGTGGAGATCTCCAACACAAAGTGTCAGGTAATGCATTTTTGTATACCATTGGGAATTCTGCACTATATGCTCTACTAATCCAGTATAAGTATTCTACCCAGTGAAAATTTGTAACCTCTGTTTGGTCCATATAAAATGTAGAAACAGAAACACGTGTTGTACGGTTATTCCAATCATACATCACATCTTGTTCGGATTTACCCATGGTAAATGTACCTCCTTCAATAAAAACTAATCCAGGACCAGTTTCTTGTTCAAAATTAGTTGAACGTTCAAAACCTCCATTGGATGAATCGTTGTAACTCCAACTTGTTGCGTTTGAAGATTCGCTTGCGCAAGATTGCATCAAAGCAATTGTTAGGATTGATAGGGTGATTAAGTGATAAAGTTTCATGATTTCAGGTGTTTAATCATTAATTTATTGTACAAATATATTAGGTTTAACGTAAATTTTGTAAAAAGTTACATTTTCTATTGTTTTTTTAGAAGGATGGACAAGATAAACTTCTAAATGCCGTAGGTTTTTCTCCACAACTTAAATTGAATCCCATGGAAACTTCGTGTGAACCATAGGAAGTTCCATTGTTAAGTTTAGAAACAGTAATATCGTAACTATATCCAACTCTAAAAGATTTAGTTTGAATTCCTAGTGATAAGATGAAAGCATCTTTATTTCGGAACCAAGTACCAAATGTTAAATTTCCATGTTTTACATAGGTACCAATATTCATCTCCATAAACCCTTGTTGGTATTGAAATATAATGTTTGGCATTAAGGTAGTTGATTTAGTCCCTCTTGCTCCTTTGACAAGTGAAATAATAGCTCCAGCGTGAGCTGTTATTCTCGTTTTTTGAGGGGAAACTCCATTTGTTATCATGGACTCGTTTGGTTGGTTGATGTGGTGTAATGCTAATCCAGCGTAAAAGTTTTTTGAAAATCCAAGAGCACCAATGGATGCATTAAAAAATTGTCTACTTGCATTTTGAAGAATATCTCCTGTATTATAGATAAAACCTTTTCTCGGGTCTATCATATCTCCGAAGGTAAGTTTCGTTACATCAAGACTTTTTTGGTAATAAGCAGCTCTGGCGCCAAATAATAATGTAAATTTTCTATTGACTTTCAAATGGTAGGAGTAGATTAAACCAAGCATGGAAGTGCTAATTGTACCTCTACCTTGTTGATCATGCGTTGCAAGTAATCCAATACCTCCCTTAATATTCTTTACATATTTATCATAAGAAGCACTATAGGTAACATAATTACCAGAAAGATTTGGCCATTCATTTCGATAGTTCATGCTGATTCTAGGGCATTTATTAGAACCGGCAAAAGCAGGGTTTAAATAAAGAGGATTGGCATAAAACTGTGTAAATGTAGGGTCTTGTGCAAATACCTCTTGCTGGTTTGACACCAAGAAACACAAGATAAATAAGTACTTAATTTTTTTCATCCAAACTGAAATTTATGACCAAATATTACATTTTTAACATGTAAATAGTCGACAATAATAGTAATTTTTTTTCTAATAACGAATTCTTATTAGACATATTATACTTTTTTTATTAAATATTCGTTATAGTTTTTAATTTATAAGTTAGTTGTTTAAGTTTGTCAGTATATACTTTACATTTATATGTTTCTTCGGATATTTTGTTTCTGTTTATTGTTTTTAGTTCCTGTTTTTATTTCTAGTCAGGTTGTAATTTCAAAAGAAAAAAAATACGTTTTCCAATCTGTGTTAGCAGATGTTACTAGTGAATGGTATAAAATCGCGATCTCTCGGGATGGCTTTTATAAGTTGTCCTTTGAAGACTTGGTGTCTTTTGGGATTTCAAAAAATTCGATTAATCCTACTTCTATTCATCTTTACGGAAATGCAACAGGCGTTTTACCGGAAGAGAATGATGTAATTATTCCAGATGATCTAAACCAAAATGCTGTTTCTTATTATGGTATGTCAGATGGGACATTTGACCCAGGAGATTATATTCTTTTTTATGCTTTTGGGCCAGATAGGTGGAATTACACGAATGGTTTTTTTCAGCGTAAATTACATCTTTATTCGGATCAATCGTTTTATTTTATTCGTGTATCCGACAATATACCAGTTAAGACTGTAGGAACATCTTCTGTAATTTCAAAACCAGCTAATCTTTCTTCTACATTTTATGATTATTATGCGATTCATGAGTTGGAAGATACATCGATTGTAAATGGTGGGCAGCGATGGTATGGTGAACTTTTTGATAATACGTTAGATTATTCCGTTTCTTTTTTGACTCCTTCTAAACCTCAATCTGCTGTTTATATTCAGTATTCTTTTGCTTCGAATGCGCAACAATCCGGAAACTACATTACTGTGTCTGTTAAAAGTAATATATTATCTAAAACTTTTTTATCGACTGTTTCTTCAGATTATGTTCGAAATCAAGCTAATTTTAGTTTTAGTAGTCTTGATAATAATTTAAAGTTAGATTTAACCTTATTTCGAAATTCTCCATCTACAAAACTTTTTTTGGATAAAATTGAGTTAAATACACGTTGTATTAATGCTTACAAAGGAGAGCAATATCGTTTTAGAGATTTATCTACAGTTCAAAAAAACGGGGTAACTAAATTTAATATTTCTACCGATAAATCAATTTTTGTTTGGGACGTGAGTAATAAATTAGCTCCTAGTTTGATTACGTTAAGCTCTGATGTTGGTGGTTCTAGTTTTATCTATGAAACAGATAGTTTAAGGGAATTTGCTGTTTCAACAACTTCTGATTTTAATAATCCTGTTTTTGTAGGTCGCGTTAAAAATCAAAACATTCATGGATTGGATTGGTCTAGTTTTATTATTGTAACTCCGGAAGATTTTTTAGAGCCGGCAAATCGACTAGCTGAAATTCATCGTAGGAATGGAGATAAAGTGCATGTAATTACACTGCCACAAATTTATAATGAATTTTCATCTGGCAGTGTTGATCCTACTGCAATAAAACGTTGTGCTAAAATGTTTTATGATCGATACGGCTCAGATTCAGCTAAATCTTTAAAAAACCTTTTACTATTTGGAGATGGAACTTTTGACCCTAAAAACAGAGTTGCTAATAATAATTATTGGGTACCTACTTTTCAGTTTATTAATTCGGAAGATCATTTAAACGCGATGGTTTCGGATGATTATTTTGGAATATTAGCCGATGATGGATCCGTTTATGGAAAAGATTCCATGCAAATAGGTGTTGGTCGGATGTTGATATCCTCTTTGAAAATTGCCGATGAACAAATTGCGAAAATTGAGCAATATCTTCGTGGTGGACTAGCTTCTGATTCAATCGATTGCTGTGGTGTTAAATCCGCTACTGCTTTTGGTGATTGGCGAACAAATATTATTCAAATAGCAGACGATGAGGAAGGTGGTTATTTTGTGAATAATGATGCAGAGCCTCAAAGTCAGGTGATTTTGTCTAATCATCCAGAATTAAATGTGGATAAGATTTATTGTGATGCCTACAAGCAAATTACGATGGCTGGAGGGGAAAGATATCCGGACGTTAATCGTGCGATAGATGACGCTATAAATAATGGCGCTTTATTAGTAAATTACATAGGGCATGGAGGAGAGGTTGGTGCTGCGGAAGAACGAATCATTACTATACCTCAAATCAATTCCTGGGGAAATCTATCGAAGTTATGTTTGTTTGTATCATCTACCTGTGAGTTTACGAAATATGACGACCCGAGTCGCGTATCAGCTGGAGAGTGGTTGTCTTTAAATCCTAATGGCGGAGCAATTGCTTTGATGACGACGACGCGCCCAGTTTTTTTTAGTGTTAATACTGCTACTGGGTCCAGTTTTTATAAGCATGTATTTGACCGAGATGCGCAAAACCTTCCTTTGACTTTTGGAGAGATTTTACGTCGAACTAAAAATATGGTTAATTCAGATGTAAATAAACATAGTTTTACGTTGATAGGTGATCCTGCTTTGCGTCTAGCCTTACCTAAACTTAAAGTTGTAATCGATAGTATAAATGGATTTTCCAATTCTCAAAAGCAAGATACAATTAGAGCCTTGTCGCATGTAAAAATAAAAGGGCATATTGAAAATCATTTAGGAGGGAAAGTATTTACGGATGGCGTGTTAAATATTCGTGTTTTTGATAAAGTAAAACAACTAAACACCCTGGGACAGGATGTTGATTCGCCTATTATTCCTTTTAATAATCAAGAGAATGTTATATTTAAAGGCAGATCTAATGTAATTAATGGTGCTTTTGATATTCATTTTATAACGCCAAAAGATATTGATTATGCTTATGGAAAAGGAAAGTTATCCTTGTATTATAATGATAGTATTAGCGATGGACTTGGTTCTGAAAATAGGTTTGTTGTAGGAGGTATAAGTAATGCGCTTCAAATGGATACTATCGGACCGTCAGTTTCTATGTATTTGAATGATGAAAATTTTGTTTCTTCGGGACTAACCAATGAATCCCCTAAATTAATTATTCATTTGAGTGATGAAAGCGGCATAAATACAATTGGGAATGGAATAGGACATGATGTTGTTGCAATTTTAGATGGACAAGTTTCTTCTCCAATTGTTTTAAATAATTTTTATGTTTCCGATTTAAATTCCTTTCAAAAAGGTAGAATTGTGTATGATTTTAAAAATTTGGAAGAAGGACGGCATACTTTAAAATTAAAAGTATGGGATGTGTACAATAATCCTTCGGAATCAACGATTGATTTTATCGTTCAAAAAAAGAAAGATTTAGAGTTGTTACATGTGTTAAATTACCCGAATCCGTTTACTACGAACACCCAATTTTATTTTGAGCATAACCAAGTTTGTAATCAATTAGAAGTACAAATTCAAGTGTTAACTATTTCAGGTCGTTTAGTTAAAACGATTCATGAACATGTTGCGTTACAAGGTTTTCGATCTGAAGGGATACATTGGGACGGTAGAGATGATTTTGGAGATAAATTAGCAAGAGGTGTCTATGTTTATCGTATTCTCGTGAAAAATTCCTTGGGACAAAACACAGAAAAGATAGAAAAATTAGTAATCTTATAACTTCATACAATAAATCTAATTTTTTTACGTTTATATTTGCTCTAATTAAAAAAAGTATGTTTTCTAGATTTACATTAAGTGTGTTTATTTTCATGAGTTTTTTGACTTTTAGTCAGCAGACATCAACAATAGACACAAAAGCTTTGCAGTTAAATGCAATAACGACTGCAATGCCCTTTTTAAGTATTAATCCTGATTCTCGTTCTGGTGGATTAGGGGATGCTGGTACAGCTTTAAGTCCAAATGCAAATTCCTTATTCTGGAATACAGCAGGGATTAGTTTTTCCAAAAATAAATTAGAGATTGGTGGTTCAGTAGTTCCATGGTTACGTCAATTAACAAACGATATAAATTTATATTATATAGCAGGTTATACGAAATTCAATGATAGGAATGCTTTAGCTTTTTCGCTTCGTCAGTTTACATTAGGAGAAATCACCTATACAGATCAAAACGGTGCAGTATTAAGACCTGACAAACCTTCTGAACAAGAGTTAGCTGTTGGTTATTCTTTGAAATTATCAGATAAATTTAGTCTTGGTGTAAATGGAAAGTTTGCGTATTCTAATTTAACCGGAGGTTTGATAACTGCTGGTGCCCAAACGAAAGCTGGAGTAGCAGGTGCAGCAGATATTTCGTTTATGTATCAAAATACAGATGTCAAAATTGGAGGGAAGGCAGGGGAGTTACGTTTTGGTGCAACCATTAATAATGTTGGAAATAAGATTTCTTATTCTGCAAATGCTTCGTCCGATTTTTTACCAACTAGTTTAAAATTAGGAACTTCTTATACATCGAAAATAGATAATTATAATAGTTTTTCTCTTACTTTAGACTTACAAAAATTATTAGTTCCTACACCTCCAATTTATAATAAACTCAATAATTCTATCATTGCAGGCAAGAGTAATAATGTAGGTGTAATAACCGGAATATTTCAATCTTTTTCGGATGCTCCGGGGACCCCTTTACTAGTAAGTAATGGTAATTATGATTTAAATTCTGATGGAACAGCGAAGATTGTAAAAGGTTCTCGTTTGAAAGAAGAGTTAAGTGAGATTACTATTTCTGGAGGAGCGGAATATAATTACAATTCTGTTTTTGCTGTTCGTGGCGGATATTTCCATGAAAGTCAAAACAAAGGGAATCGTAAATTTTTTACGTTTGGTGTAGGATTAAAGTATAATATAATGCAAATAGACATTTCTTATATTGCAGCATTACAACGTAATAGTCCATTAGCTAATACATTGCGTTTTTCTTTATTGTTTACAATTAAAAATAATTAGTACAACATGTCCTCATTGAGAATTGGTTATGGTATAGATGTTCACCGTTTGGGAGAAGGATATCATTTAGTTATCGGTGGTGTTGAGATTCCTTCAAGTTTTGGTGCAATCGGTCATTCCGATGCGGATGTTTTGTTACATGCTATTTGTGATGCATTGTTAGGCGCAGCCAATTTACGCGACATTGGTTTTCATTTTTCGGATACTGATCCACAGTACAAAGGGATTGATAGCACGCTATTATTAGCGCGTGTTGTGGAATTAATTTCAAATAAGGGTTTTTCAGTTGTAAATATAGATTGTACTGTAATTTTAGAAAAACCAAAAGTAAATCCACATGTACCTGCAATGCAAAAGATAATAGCAGCAATTTTAAAAGTTACGGAAGAAGAGGTTTCTATCAAAGCTTCTACCCATGAAAAGGTGGATTCTTTTGGTGAGGGAAGGGCAATTAAAGCGTATGCTTCTTGTTTACTTGAAAAGAATATAGGATAGTATATCAGTTCGTTACCAATTGCATGCTCCAAGCTTCTGCCTTGACTTCAAACCAAGGTTTTATCGTTGGCCAAATAGTCTTGAAAAGTTCAGAATTTCGGTAATTATTTAAATCTTCTTCTTGTTCCCATTTGCTATGGGTAATAAAAATAGCCGGATTATGTATGTCTTGTATCATATACATTTCGATACATCCAGTTTGTTCATTTACTTTTGTAACAACTTGATTAAATAGTTCTAAAAAGGAAGCCGTTTTTGTTGTTTGAAAATGTAATTTTACAATGCGATAAATCATAGGAATAAAGATTCTAAAGTATCTTTTGATCCTCTAGGGGTGAATTCTACGCGTACAATATCATTTATACTCATTCCGAAAAGGGCTGTTGCACTATTTCTTCTGTCAGTTGCACCTTGATTTAATGCAATTTCAAGATAATCGTTGGAATTAAAAACTGCTACTTTTTCCCCTTTGGGAACATCTGAATAGGATACAGAAATTGTATCAATAAAATATTCTTTTCTTCGGAAGAAGATAGTGAATGGAATCTCTTTGTCAAATTTATTAAAGTCTGTTCGCGTTATATTGGTAATTAAATTTCCGAAGTGGTCAATGTGAATTACATTTCCTTTGATTACATTTTCTTCAAAAACTGGCTGGAAAGTATATGCTTTTTGGAAATCTTCAAATTCAGAACAGAAAGTGTTTATTTCTGTTCCATTCGCAATTTTACATGCAGCAGGTACCAAGATGTTTTTAGTAGGGAATTTAAATACATTTTTAGAAGATAATACATCATCTATTCTCCAAAACCCTTGATGTTGGTTTTCACCAATTAACAAACTAAAAAATCCATTGTCATTGGAAATGAAAAAATGGTCGTTATATTGCATAATTGCAGGGTAGGAACTCAAAGAATCATCCATTAAATTAATCATTGGTTCGCTATTGACTCCCATGATATGAATGGTGCCTTTTGGAAACTCTTTAAAACAATTTTGAAGCACAAAGGTAGCTTGTAATATGGAAAAAGATTGGACTTCGTGTGTGATGTCAATGATCTGTATTTGGTCAATATGGGATAGAATTGCACCCTTTATAGCAGCAACATAATGGTCTTTTAAACCCATGTCTGTTGTAAGCGTAATTATTGGCATCTTTAATTATTGATGTGTGATTGACAAAAAAAATATAACTTTGGTGTAAAATTAAGATTTATTCTAACAAGAAAGTTCAATTACACATTTTATAACGAATATTTTTGGAGAAAATTTGCACATTAGAAGGGATTAATCCAGTTGATTTTTTTGGAGTTAATAACGTGTATTTACAAATACTTAAACGTTATTATCCGAAATTAAAAATAGTTTCAAGAGGGAATGATTTGACATTGATCGGGGATGATGAAGTAATTGCTTTGTTTGAGCGAAAATTAAATCAATTGATGGAGTATTTTCATCGTTATAACACATTGAATGAAAATATCATTGAACAAATTCTACTAGAAGACCCTAGTTTAAAACCAGTCACACAAGGGGACGAAGTGTTAGTACACGGAAATAACGGGTCAAAAATAAAAGCAAAAACAATTAACCAGCAAAAGCTTGTAGCAGAAGCAAATAAACATGCAATGGTGTTCGCTGTTGGTCCTGCTGGAACAGGGAAAACATACACAGCAATCGCTTTAGCAGTTCGTGCATTAAAAGCAAAAGAGGTTAAACGTATTGTTTTAACTAGACCTGCAGTTGAAGCAGGCGAAAATCTTGGATTTTTACCAGGAGATATGAAGGATAAACTAGATCCTTACATGATGCCTTTATATGATGCTTTACGAGATATGATTCCACCTGAAAAATTAATTCAGATGATGGAATATGGTATTATTGAAATTGCGCCATTGGCGTTTATGCGAGGAAGAACTTTGGATAACGCTTTTGTTATTTTGGATGAGGCTCAAAATGCTACCGTGATGCAAATGAAGATGTTTTTGACCCGCATGGGACAAACAGCACAGTTTATAGTAACAGGAGATATGTCGCAAATTGATTTGCCTTCTAAACAACGTTCGGGTTTATCTTATGCATTAGACGCATTAAAAGGAGTAGAAGATATTGGAGTTGTTCGCTTAAATCAAAATGATGTTATTCGTCATCCTTTGGTTAAAAAAATAATTGAAGCATTTGAGAAGAAAGAAGCGAGTGAGGCAGTGGATAAAGACATTAGATATTAGACAAAAGACAAAAAGATATTAGACAAAAGACAAAAAGAGATTAGACAAAAGAGATTAATAAACTAATTTATAATTTAACAATGAGTAACACTATAAGTACCACTAATTATAATTTTCCTGGACAGTTATCAGTTTATAAAGGAAAAGTGAGAGATGTTTATACATTAGATAATGATTTAGTTGTAATGATAGCATCCGATCGTATTTCTGCATTTGATCATGTTTTACCTAAAGGGATACCGTTTAAAGGACAAGTATTGAACCAGATAGCAACCTTGTTTTTAAATGCTACAAAAGATATCGTTCCGAATTGGTTGTTAGCTACGCCAGACCCATCGGTTTCTGTAGGGATTAAGTGTGAACCGATTCGTGTAGAAATGGTAATACGTGGTTATTTAGCTGGTCACGCGGCACGTGAGTATGCTTTAGGAAAACGTGAAGTATGTGGTGTGCAATTACCAGAAGGTTTAAAAGAAAACGATCGTTTTCCAGAGCCAATAATTACTCCAACATTGAAAGCGGACGCTGGTCACGATGAAGATATTTCACGAGAAGAAATCATTGCGAAAAATTACGTGCCAAAAGAAATTTATGAGCAATTAGAAGCCTACACGCGCGCTTTGTTTCAACGAGGTTCAGAAATGGCTTCAGAAAGAGGTTTGTTGTTAGTGGATACGAAATATGAATTTGGAATAAAAGATGGTAAAGTAATCTTAATTGATGAAATTCATACGCCAGATTCTTCCCGCTATTTCTATGCGGATGGTTACCAAGATAGACAAGACAAAGGAGAAAATCAAAAACAATTATCCAAAGAGTTTGTGCGGCAATGGTTGATTGATAATCATTTTCAAGGATTGGAAGGACAAACAATTCCAAACATGCCAGAAGAATTTGTACAATTAGTTACGGATCGTTACATTGAACTTTTCGAGAAAATTTCGGGTACTACGTTTGTTAAAGCAGATAATGCAAACATCGAAGCAAGAATTCAAAAAAATGTAGAAGCATATTTGGAGTCTAATTAGATGACAGATATTAGACTTTAGACATCAGAACTTGGACTTTTTGGGTCGATTATAACACTAATTAGCTGTGGATGTATTTCACGGCTTTTTTTTCTGACAAAAATCAGTTTTTTTTCTAATTGCTATCATTCTATATCCTTCTTGATTTTCAAATCTTTGTACTATACAAAAACAAAGAAAAATGGGAACTAAAAGTATGGAAGCAAGTGTTATAAATGAATCAGAATTTAATCGATTTGGATTAATCAGTATAATTTTGTTAGTTGTTGGTTGTGTTGGAGGAGTAGCGGTTGGTTTAGGTGCAATTAAATATACGGGAACACTTATTTTGTGTGTTGTACCAACCATGACAACATTAAGTTTGTTGTTAGCTGTCACTCCGATGAAGTGGATTTGGAGATCAGCGATTTTAAGTGTGGCAATTGATTTTATTTTGATAATTTACTTTGTGTTTATTGAGAAATAAGAATTGTTTGTAAATAGTTAGTTAGAACCCAAGGTGAAAGTCTTGGGTTTTTTTGTGTCCTACGTTTTTGCGTGTTAACTTTGATGTATGAAAATCGTTTGGGGCTTATTTTTGTTATTAATAATTGTTGCTTGTCAAGCTTCCGATCAAAAAGAAGTAACACTGGATGATTTAAATAAACCATCTGAACGCTATTTATCAGAAGAAGATACTAAATTAGACTCCGTGCATTTAAAGATGCGGGCATTCGATTCCCTTTCTTTTTTTTCTAAAAAGTTAGTGGATACATTCGGGTTTTCTGAACATCGGGTTCAGCTTATTACCAATTTGTTATTTCCTGACCGATTTAATCCAGTTAAATCCGAAAAGTGGTATGTGATTGCTCCCATAGATTCCTTTGTTTACAAACATTGGAAATATGTAGATACCAATGTTGCAGAGAATACTTTTTATAATTGGTTAGATAATTTTGGAGACAAACATTTATCCCTGAAGTTTGGAGATAAAGTGCGTGTTTCACCAAATGCTTTTGTACTTTTACTACAGCATCGAAGTCTATTGTTGTTGGAGTCTAAAAATCAACTAAATAAAGACGATATTTTGACATTATTAGATACTTTGGGTTTTGGAAGTACTTGGAAATATGTACTTTTTCAGAATAAGGGAAAGAAAACAGAATGGTTCGAACAATTAAACGTATCCTCAAAAAATGAAAATAGTAAACCGTAGTTATATTACCATCCATCCTCGACAAGCATTTTGGGATTGGGCAAATCAGTATAATACAGAAGTGAAATTTGATGCAGAAGATGCAACAGAAGGAACAGTATATCTGGTTGAAGAAGATTTTTTTGATTTTGAACCCGTTTTAGAGAAGAACTTTAAAAAGATGTTCAAAAATGAACTTTCAAGTGTAACAGATGAAGAAGAATATTGGCCAGAAAAATTAACAATGGAGTTGTTTTTAGAATGGTTTGTGATTGATTTTGGTTCCATTGTGGTTGATTTAGAAAAATCGGATTTACGAAGCGAGTAGTGGTCCTTCCTTTCGAAAGGCTCAAGGTAAACTAGCCTCAGAAACCTTATTGAGTGACGAGTGACGAGTAACGGTCCTTCGAGAGCCTCAGGAACCTAGATATAAGATGAAATGTATTTAAAGCATATTAATTTAATCAATTTTAAGAATTACGATCAGGCGGAATTTTCACTTGAACCTGGAGTGAATTGCTTTGTTGGTAGGAATGGAATTGGTAAAACAAATGTGTTGGACGCAGTTCACTATTTAAGTATGTGTAAGTCCTATTTGAATCCTATCGATAAGCAAAACATACGATTTGACGAGAAGTTTTTTGTTGTTCAAGGCTTGTGGGATGTCGAGGGGGATGAGGTAGAGATTTACTGTGCGGTAAAAGCAGGAGAGAAGAAAGTCGTAAAACGAAATAAAGTTAATTACGAAAAATTAGGTGATCATATCGGTGAATTTCCTTCGGTAATAATTTCTCCGTACGACCGAGATTTGATTTCAGAAGGGAGTGAATCTCGCCGACGTTGGATAGATGGTATCATTTCTCAATTTGACCGGGAATACCTTTATAGTTTAGTTAAGTACAATAAAGTGTTGGACCAACGTAATATGTTGTTAAAACAGTTTTATGATAATGGGTTCTTTGAGCGTGAAAGCATTGAGGTTTGGGACATGCAGTTGGAGTTAATCGGTAATGTAATCTATCAAAAACGACTTGCTTTTTTAAAAGAATTTATACCAACCTTTCAATATTATTATGAATTTATTGGAAACGAATCAGAACACGTAAAACTAGAATATAAATCACAATTAAATGAAGCTTCGTTTGCAGATTTATTAGTTCAAAATTTAAAAAAGGATTCCTTTTCTGGTTATACCAACGCAGGTATTCATAAGGATGATTTTGTATTCTTAATCAATAATCATTTAGTGAAGAAATTTGGTTCGCAGGGACAACAAAAGTCCTTTGTGATAGCATTGCGATTGGCGCAATTTGATTGGTTGAAAAAACAATTGAATAAGAAGCCAATTTTATTGTTAGATGATATTTTTGATAAACTAGATAATCATCGGGTAGAAAAATTAATGAAATTAGTTTCGGATAATGTTTTCGGACAAGTGTTGGTTACCGATACAGATAAAGAACGAGTAGCAATAATATTTAACCGTATATCCATGGATTACAAGTTGTTTGACATGGTTGAATTAATTCAAGAATAATATGGACGAGCGTAAAAGAATTTCTAATCAAAGTACATTAGGTGATGTGATTGATAAGTTAATGAAAGCTTATGGTTTAGATGGTCGTATGAAAGAAATGGAGATTATCAATAAGTGGGAAGAAATGATGGGGAGGGCAGTTTCTTCTCGGACAAAAAAAATATTTATTCAGAATCAAGTATTACATTTATCTCTTGATTCATCGGTAATGCGGGATGAATTAATGCAGGGTAAATCAATAATTATTCAGCGAGTGAATGAAACTGCTGGCTGCGTAATGATTAGAGATGTTTGGTTTAGTTAAATCTTCCCAAAAAATCATATAGCATTAAATATATTTCTAAAAAATCCGTTAATTTTAATCAACTTAAAAAAATAGTATGTTCCATAAATTATTTGTCATCTCATTTTTATTCCTATCACTACTTTCTTTTTCTCAAAAGAATGACTTATTGAAAGATGTTAAAAAAATCGAAGAAATATACAACTACATAAATTACATGTATGTAGACGATGTTAATTCCAAAGAAATTACAGAAACAGCAATAGTTGCAGCATTAGAGAAGTTGGATCCACATTCCGTATATATTTCCAAAGAAGATGTGGATGATGCAAATCAGCAAATTAATGGAAGTTTTTTTGGTGTTGGAATACGTTTTCAATTATTGAAAGATACATTAATTGTTGTTGCAACTATTCCGGGAGGTCCTTCTGAAAAAGTAGGTTTGCGCGCTGGGGATAAAATTGTAAAAGTTGGAGCAGATAATATTGCTAATGTTAAGTTGAAAAATTCGCAAGTCCGTGAAAAATTAATGGGAGATTTAGGGACAAAAGTAATCGTTGAAGTACTTCGAAAAGGCGAACCGGATATTTTGAAATTTGAAATCACCAGAGGTAAAATACCAATGCATTCCGTAGATTGTTATTATATGATTACACCGGAGACTGGTTATTTAAAATTGAATAGTTTTTCACACACAACTACTGATGAAATTAAAGCAAGTTTGGCTGAACTTGTTAAAAATGGAATGAAAAATTTAATTTTAGATTTACAAGATAACGGTGGAGGCTTAATGTTTGCAGCTAAAACTGTCAGCGATGAGTTTTTAACAAAAGATAAATTGGTGGTGTATTCTCAAGGAAAACACCAACCTAGACAAGACATGAATTGCGATACAAAAGGAGTGTTTGAAAAAGGAAAACTGATTGTATTAGTGAATGAAAATTCTGCATCCGCAAGTGAAATTGTTTCTGGAGCAATTCAAGATTGGGACAGAGGATTAATTGTAGGAAGAAGAACCTTTGGAAAAGGATTAGTACAACGACCAATTGATTTATCGGATGGTTCCCAAATTCGATTGACTATTGCACGTTATTACACACCGACTGGTAGAAATATTCAAAAACCATATGGGGAAAATTCAGAAGAGTATCATAACGATGTTTTGAAACGTCTAAAACATGGGGAATTGATGAATCAAGATAGTATAAAATTCCCCGATTCTTTAAAATACAAAACGTTGGTTAAACAGCGAACGGTATATGGTGGTGGCGGTATTATGCCAGATGTGTTTGTTCCTTTAGACACCAATGAGTTTACAGCTTATTTCCGTTCTATTCTAGGTACTGGAGCTTTTAACAGTTTTACATTAACGTACGTTAATAAAAACAGAGATAAATTAAAGATAGATTACCCGACTTTTGATACTTATTTAACTAAGTTTAATTGTGATAAGCTTTTTATGGATGAATTTTTCAATTATTTATCCAAAGAGCAACCAACATTGAAGTTGGATGAAAAAGAATATCCTGCAAGTGAAAAATTGATCAAATTATTTTTGAAATCGATGATAGCGCAAGATTTATGGGGTGCTACAGAGTTTTATAGAATTTACAATGAGCGGAATGATATTCTTCAGGAGGCATTGAAAACCTTGAAGAATGGAAGTTTTGAGAAAGCAGGGCTTGAGTGAAGAGTGACGAAATGACGAGTGAAGAATGTGGATGAAAATTCAACAACTATTTTTTATATATGAAACGATTTTTTTTGACTTTTGGAATTTTAATTGTGTTGGCTTCGTGCACAACTTCTTTACAAAATAAGGAAGAAGAGAGTGGAGTAAGAGTTTTAACAGAAGGGGAGTCTGATGCTGAATTAGCAGCTAAAGTAAAGGCGTTTGAAGCACAGGAAAAAGCAATGAAGGAGTCTAAAACAACTTTTAAATTAGATAAACAACTACATGATTTTGGAAATGTCAAACCTGAATCAGATAATACATGTAGGTTTAAAGTTACGAATACAGGAAAAAAACCGTTAATTATTGATGATGTTTCTGCGAGCTGTGGTTGTACTACTCCTCACAAACCTGAAGCACCTGTATTACCTGGTCAGTCGGATTATATAGAAGTTGGATTTCATCCAAAACCAGGTCAGATAGGGGAAATAACAAAAACAGTTACCATTAAAGCCAATACTGAACCTCTACTAACAGAGATTCAGATTAAGGCTTTTGTTAAATAGTTTATTAGATTTTCTTAACTTTTACAGCATTCATACCTTTCATACCTCTCTCTAATTCGAAAGAAACAGCATTTCCTTCTTCTACTTCTTGAAGTAAACCGTGTACGTGTACAAAATATTTTTCTTGCGTTTCATTTTCTTTGATAAATCCAAAACCTTTTTGGTGGTTAAAGAAATCAATTCTTCCAACTCTAACAGCAGGCATTTCTTCTTCAACACGTTTAGGTACTGATATTTCAATGCTAGACAGCGCGATTTTTTTCTTTGTTGCTGGATCTGGCGGAGTATCGGAAATGTGACCGTTTTCGTCTACATAAGCCATCATAGCATCTAGTCCACTTGCTGTAGGATTAGATTTACGTTCCTCCATTTTGAGGTTTTTATCTTGACGTTTTTTTAAACGTTTTTTTTCTTTTTCTTTTTTGTTGTAGGTTTCTTGGGACTTAGCCATGCACTAGATTAGTTGATAAAACAATAAATACCAGCGAAGTAAGCACGTATATCAGACAGACGAAAAAGTGATGAATGATAGGGAATTAAATGTAGGTATTACCAATTAAGGATGGTCAAAGGTACAATAAAAAAAGGCACTTAAAACATACCTCTTTGAATATCCTTTAAATATATAGGTTTTATTTTAATTTGAAATGTTTTTCAGCTTCTTCTGCGATATAACCTCCTATAGCTAATGATGCAGTTGCGGCAGGAGAAGGTGCATTAAGTACATGAATGGAATTACCGTGGTATTCAATTCGGAAATCATCTCTTGTATCTCCATCCACACCTAATAATAATGCACGAACACCAGCTCTTCCTGGAACAATATCATCCATGGTTAAACTAGGAATCATTACTTGTAGTGTTTTTAAGAATAATTTTTTGGAGAAAGCACGACGGTATTCATTGATTCCATAGCGCATGTTTTGAAAGAATAGTTTCCAAGTTCCTTGATAGGTTAAAGCGTCCCAAGTATCTCTTAACGAAAAATCTGTTTTACCATACCCTTCCCGTTTGAATGTGAATACAGCATTTGGTCCACATTCTACATCACCGTTAGTCATGCGCGTAAAATGGACTCCTAAGAAAGGAAATGCAGGATCTGGAACAGGATATACTAAGTTTCTCACTTTTTTCTTTGCATCTTCGGACAATTCATAATAATCTCCACGGAATCCGACTACCTGTTCTTTCAATTTAACACCATCTTTTCTTGCTAAACGATCTGCTTGTAGCCCTGCACAAAAAACGAGATGTTTTGCTTCAAAATTTCCTTTGTTTGTAATAATAGTTGAAGAAGAAGCACCTTTTTTAACATCTATAACTTCATGTTCTAACAGCAGCTTACTTTCAGGTTGTGTCTTGATAGCAAGTTCTACCATTTTCGCAGTAGCACCTCTAAAATCGATGATTCCAGTACATGCGACAAATAACCCTGCAATTCCTTCAACATATGGTTCGTATTCTTTTATTTCTGCACCTGTAATTTTTTTTAGTCCTTCAATATTATTTGCGATACCGTTTTGGTATATTTTTTCAAGATATTCTAGTTCGTTTTCTCTCGTTGCAACTACCACTTTTCCACAGATGTCATGGGCAATGTTATGCTCCTTTGCAAAAGCGACTAATTCATGTCTGCCCTCTACACAATTTTTTGCTTTTAAAGATCCTGGTTTGTAGTATAGTCCAGAATGAATTACGCCAGAATTATGTCCGGTTTGATGATCTGCCAAACATTTTTCTTTTTCAATCAAAATGATTTTAAGATTTGGATACTTATTTTGAAGTTTATAAAGTGTTGCAGCTCCAACAATTCCTCCACCAATTATGCCAATATCATACGTCATATTTTCTGTCTTTTTGTTGCGCAAAAGTAATAAAAAAAGAGACTGATTAAGATGAAAAAGTGGCTGAAGTCATCCTTGTTAAAATATAGATTAACATTAATTTTTAGTCCGAAAATAAATAAGGTTGGTAGAATACAAATTGTTCCGATTAATAGGAGTGCATTTTTCTTTTCATGTATTAATTTCAATCCTAGGAATGTTCCAAGTACCATGTAGGAAACTACTGAATCTAACGCGACAAAACTAAATTTGGTAAAAATGAAGGAAAACAACAGGCAGATTATACCTTTTATTAGTAAGCCTGTTTTCCATTTTTTTAGATCTATTTGATTGATTTCGAGAATTGCGATACAGAAATAATATGCAGTAATACTTATGCAAATCCAAGATGGGAATTTACCGAAGTAACCAAAATATTTAAAGAATAAATGTCCTAATAAACCTAAAAATGTAGAAATACACATCCAAATAAAAAACCGAATAAAATTGGTGTGACATGTATGGTTTTTCTTTCGAAGTTGTATAAAAAAAAGGAGAGAAGTAATTGATATTAATCCGTCCCAAATAATAGCCATTGGTTCTTGAAGGTGTAAGCCTAAAAAATCAAAATAAATAATTGCTTGTTGTTGCACGACTCAAAAGTAAACAAAAAAATAAACTGGAAAATTCTTTAAACACACGAAGAATGCGTTTAACTTTACAATTCAATATTATTTCAATGAAATTACCTTCAAAGTACATGGAAGATGCTGTAGAGCAATTAGCGACTCTTCCCAGTATTGGAAAGCGAACTGCTTTACGTTTAGTGTTACAATTGTTAAATCGTAAGCCAGAAGAAATAGAACGATTTGCGCAAGCTTTTATTACCATGAAAGCTAAAGTCAAACATTGTGCTACCTGTGGAAATATTTCGGATGAAGAATTATGCTTTATATGTGTAAATCCTCAGCGTACTCGATCGATTGTTTGTGTGGTTGAGGATGTGCGAGATGTGATGGCAATCGAAGAAACATCTTCTTATAAAGGGATTTATCATGTTTTGGGTGGAATAATATCTCCGATGGATGGAATTGGACCTTCCGATTTAAATATACCTTCTTTGGTTGAAAAGGCTGGAAGTGGAGAAGTCGAGGAAATTATTTTTGCTTTGAGTCCTACGATGGAAGGAGATACCACTAATTTTTACCTGTACAAAAAACTAAAAGAGTGTACAGTTCGTATAACTACCTTATCGCGAGGGGTTACTGTTGGAAGTGAATTACATTATGCAGATGGTTTAACTTTAGGAAGGTCTATTGTTAATCGAACAGAGTTTAAAATCAATTAGTTAAAGGCTAAGGATTTGAGTTATTATCTAATTCAAATTCAAGGTCTTACTAAACTTTTTCGTCACTCTTCTTTTGTAGCTCTTCACTCATTTAAACCAACCTCGCTTATAAAAGGCAAATAATAATATTCCGGTTATAACTACCATGATTCCCCAGCAAATATAGTATCCATATTTCATGCTTAATTCAGGCATATTTTCGAAATTCATTCCGTACACTCCAACAATGAAAGTTAAAGGGATAAAAATTGCACTTACAACAGTGAGAAGTTTCATTACTTGATTCATTCGTTGTCCTTGAACAGCAAAATATAAGTTTGAAAATCCATCGAGAATTTGTTTGTTATCGTCAATTTCTTCGAGTACTGTGATACAATTATCTTTTATTTCTGAAAAATAATAGTGATTCGATTTATCGATTAATGGATTTATAACTCTTTCTAAATGAGAAGCGATTTCTTTAAGCGGAAAAACAATTTTACGTAATTCAATTAGTTTTCGTTTTTGAATTTCAATTTCTTTTAAAATTTCATTATCTGGTTTATGAATTAATCGATGTTCAATTTTTTCAATGGAATTTACAATATCGTCTAACACTTCAAAATAATTATCGGTAATACTTTCAAGTAATCTAAATAACAAGAAGTCAGGTCCTTTGAATCTAATTTTCCCACGTTTTTTTTCAATTCGATCACGTACATCTTCAAAATGCTGTGCTTTTTTGGATTGAAAGGAAATAAGAAAGTTTTTCCCTAGAATAAAGGAAATTTGGTCTTTATTTAAGAAAAATGAATTCAATCCTTTGGATAATGCAGAACGCACATTAAAAAAGAGGTAATCTGGATATTCTTCAATTTTGGGTCTTTTTTCTGTTTTGTAAATGTTTTCAATGGTTAATTTATCGATGTTCAGCGAAGTGAAAAGAGATTCTATGGATTCTTTACATGTTAAAGAGTGAAAATTTAACCAAAAAGTATCTTTCGGATTTGTAAGTATAATTTGATTAAAATTCTCCGCAAAGAAATCGGAAGAATTAGTATCAATTACAAACGCTTCTTGATTGTATTGGTATAATTGACTTACATGTTCCATACTAATTAGATTCACGCATTAATCGTTCTAACTTATGCAAAGCATATTTATTTCCTCGACTATAAAATGCTTTGTTAACTCTTGCTTTTTCTTGTCCTGTTAAGTGCCAAGTTAGTGAAATTCGTTTTTTTTGTTCTTCGAGTAAATTGAAAGAAATAAAATGGACTGGGAATCCAATTCGATGGGTAGCGTATCGCATTAATGATTCTTGGTCGAAATCTTGCGTTTTAGGAAAGTTATCGTACATATTTCCAAAAGGCATGGTGAATTTATTAATGAGCGAAACATTTTTTACAACATCCCCCCGTAATAATTTCTTCGTGTCGCGTATTTGAAGGATAATAACACCACTCGTGTTCTTTTTAATCCATTTACGCATTGAGTACATTATCTCCATGGTTAATTTACCGCCGTAATTATCCCGTAAACCAGCATCCATGATATGCATTGTTGGTGTAGTTGGCATGGTAACCATTGGAAGTACAAAAGGGAAGGTAGCACTCATTCTTAGTATGGAGCTAAAGCGTAGGTCGTTTGTAGTGTTGTTGTTGAAATAGGATTGATAGTCCACATACTCAAAAGACGAAGTTAAGCCAGAGGCGTTTTTTTTACTAACACATAAAAAAGACATATTATGCGTTGAGATTAATAATCTTCTGCCATTATTTACAATTGTAGGCGTAAAAAACATCGTAGGGACGATTGCGTTCTCTTCTGGTTTTTTAAAGTGTGCAAGAGGAACATTCATCGTGTTTTTAGTGTTTTCATGCAGTTGTTGCTCAAATGCATATCCTCGGTCTTTTGTATAGGTGTTTGCACCAATTTTTATTTTGTCCCGATAAAATAAATCATTGGAATACGCTGAAAATATTAATTTATTTAGTAGGTCTTTAGAGATGTTTTTTTGATGTTTTTCATCATAACGATTTAGGCTATTATTTTGTTTATCTTGGAGTAACAGACTTCTATAATAAGATGCTCCAATCATACCACCTGACGCTCCTGTGATAGAATGTATGTGTTTTGAGAGATTCCCTTCAAGTCTTTCATCTACTTTTTGTAAGACAGAAAAAGTCCAAACAGCACTTCTTAAGCCTCCTCCGGATGTCATCACCAAGATTAATTTTGGTTTTTTTTCTCCAGTTGATTTTTTCCAATTATTCAATACTTGAACGTATTTATCTTTAGCAGCGGCGACTTTTTCTTTTTCAAGATTTAATTCCGTGATTGTTTCAATGTTAAAGGGTACTAATTTTTCTGGTTTATAGGAAAGTCCGTAACCATAACTTGTATATTGAAACCAGGAGGTTGTAGTACTGAGGTAATTCATTAAAATGACAAGGATAATCAAGATTGCTTGTGTCCAGTATCCAAACCAAGAACGAAATGCACTAAACAACATTAAAATGATCGTTAGTAGCATGACTAGACTCATTGCTGCAGGGACGTAAAAAACAGAAGCGTTTCTAAAAACCCCAATAAATACAAAGGCTGCTATCGTAACGATTTCAAAAAAAGAAGAATTAATTCTATTTCTAGAAAAAACTTTCTTAAGTAATAATTTATCGTAATGATTGATGGATCTACTTTTACGCCAGTGGAAGAGAGTTACCATGTAGATATACGTTCTATCTTTTTGGTAGGTGAAATATTCTGTCCAATGAATTTGGTTATGAAGAAATGAACCTACGGCTTCTTCAATTTTTTCTTCATCACTTGATTTACCTAATAGTTTGAAAACATCTTTGTTTACTGGAAAAAAATAAAGTAACGCGATTGATATGAATAGTGTAAACCCCCCTAAATAGGAGAAGATATATGCATAAACATCGGATTCAGATGCAAATTCCTCTAAACGTTGAAAATTTATAAAACGGTAAATAAAGTAGCAATTATAGATAACTGGTATTACTGCATTATTAAAACAAAAACGAATAAATGGACGAGATAAAGTAGCTAAAAAAGGATATTTTGTTCCTAGTTTCATGTAGCTATACGTATTAAACGCCATTGTAAAGCCACCAATGGCAAATCCCATTAGTGCAAAGGATATCCAACCAATTTCTCCGTTGTATTCAGGAGAATAAAAAAGGAATGGAATTCCGTAAGAGAAACCAATTTTATCTGTGATAATTAAAAATAAGAAAATCCAAAAACTTAAGGCAAATAAATTATATTTCAAGTGGCCGAAAAGCAACTGAATCGGGAAAAAGGAGCGTAAGAAAAATAATATTTTACCGAAGATGTTGTTTGTAAACATTTAATTGAGCTTTGTAATGAATGTACTAATCTTAAATATAGTTAAAAAAAGTACTTTGACTCTTTGTTTAATGTTAAAAGTGTAAAATTACGTATTTTTCGATTCGAACCATTGCCATAACGCTTCGTTTGGTACAGGAGCTGTAACGATGATTCTTTCTTTTGTTGTTGGGTGGTCGAATGCTAGATGTCGAGCATGTAAGTGAATAGATCCGTCGGGATTAGATCTCTTTGCGCCATATTTTAAGTCTCCTTTAATTATGCATTTTATATTGGAAAGTTGCGCTCTGATTTGGTGGTGTCTACCCGTTTCTAAATTCACTTCTAATAAATGGTATTTATCGGATGAATTTAGAAGTTTATAGTGAAGGATAGCCTTTTTTGCACCATTCACTTCTTTCGCGTGAACGTATGATTTGTTTTGTTTTTCGTTTTTAAGCAGGAAGTTTTCTAATTTCCCTTGTTTGAGTTCGGGTTTGGTTTCGACTACCGCCCAATATACCTTGTTTGTTTCATGGGTTTTGAATTGTTCATTCAAGCGCGAAAGTGCTTTACTTGTTTTCGCAAAGACAACAGCGCCGCTTGTCGGTCTATCTAAACGATGAACAACTCCGCAGAAGACATTTCCTGGCTTGTCGTATTTGATTTTAAGGAATTCTTTTATTTTGTCAGGCATGGTCGTATCGCCTGTTTTATCCCCTTGCACAATATCGGAAGCTTTTTTATTTACAACAATCACATGATTGTCTTCATAAAGAACTTCAATGTCAGGTATAGCTGTGTTTCCTTGAATCATTTTTAGTTAGAATAAAGATGAAAAGAAAAAAGAAGAAAGAATTAAAAGTATACAGGTCTTTTGTCTTTTATCTAAAAGTCTTTTGTCTTTTGTTAATATTGTTCGTTTTCGTTAGGGAAGTCGCCAGATTTTACATCTGAAATATACGCTTGAAATGAAGAGAACATTTGTTCGTAAAGATTATTGTATTTACGTAAAAAACGTGGACTAAATTCATTATTAATACCGAGCATATCGTGAACCACAAGTACTTGTCCATCGACACCATTTCCGGCACCGATTCCGATGATTGGAATAGAAACAGACTTTGCAACTTGTTCTGCTAATTGCGCAGGAATTTTTTCTAAAACAATTGCGAAACATCCTGCTTCTTCCAATAATTTAGCGTCAATGATCAATCTTTTTGCTTCATCTTCTTCTTTAGCTCGAACCACATAAGTTCCAAATTTATAGATAGATTGAGGTGTTAACCCTAAGTGACCCATTACAGGTATTCCTGCAGTCAAAATACGCTTGATCGATTCGATAATTTCTTCACCACCTTCCATTTTTACGGAGTGACCACCAGTCTCTTTCATGATACGAATAGCATTCGAGAGCGCTTCTTTGGAATTACCTTGGTAGGAGCCAAATGGCATGTCTACCACCACTAAAGCGCGTTCGACTGCACGAACTACAGAAGCAGCGTGATAGATCATTTGATCGAGTGTAATTGGCAATGTTGTTTCGTGACCAGCCATTACATTGGAAGCAGAATCACCAACTAAAATAACATCAATACCGGAGGCATCAATAATTCTAGCCATAGAGAAATCGTATCCAGTGAGCATGGAGATTTTTTCACCTCGATTCTTCATTTCTTGAAGTACGTGGGTGGTTACTTTTTTAACGTCTTTATGTACGGACATGGGGAGTAATGATTCAATTGTTTAATGTGTAAATGTAACAATTATCTATAAAATGAGGTTTTTAGAAACTTGTTTTGTAAATTAGTAGTATGAGATATTCGCTAGGGATACGAATTATTGGTTTGTTGCTTTTTATTTTGTGCGTATCGACTTCGTATGGACAAAATCGAAGTTTGAATAAATTAAGTTTATTGTATTCGCAGGGTAATTATCGATTGACTTATTGGAATGCGGATAAGTTGGTGAATAATCCCGATTATGATATTTCTCTCTTGCCACGTTACTATCGTGCGATTTCCTTATTGCGTTTAGAAAATAAATTTTTATTTAAACGTCGTAATCCTTCGCCTTGGTTGGAGGGTGGTAATTTGCTGAAAGAAATTAAAATGTTGCCAGAAAGCAAATTGCTTTTTGTAAAGCATAAGGATGAAATTTCTGCATTGCGTTTTTATTTGTTGGATGAATTAGAGAAGTATAAGTCAAAGAAGGATAAAGATTCTTATCGAAAATTGAAGGAAGTACTCGTTGGACTTTTTGAGGGCTTACCTTATTCTGATCAACGTAAAATTACTTCACCAAAAAAAACGGAGGTAGTACCTGCAGATCGGGAGTTAGTAGTCGAAATTGCACAAACGCATATTGGTGTTCCTTATGTTTTTGGAGGAGTTACACCAGAAGGTTTTGATTGCAGTGGATTTACCTGTTTTGTATTTCAAAAAGCAAATGTGCAAGTTGGTAGGAGTTCACGCGATCAATTTGCTACCTGTCGAAAAATAGATAAAGACGAGGTTGCCAAGGGAGATTTGGTATTTTTTAATAGTGGTTCTGATGAAGTATCGCATGTAGGGATTATCATTTCGGAAAAAGGGGAGCCTTTGAAAATGATTCACGCAAGTACTTCGAAGGGGGTGATTATTGCAGAGATTGAGAGTTCTGATTATTGGATGAAGAAGTTACATGGATTTGGAACTTTTTTGAATAAATAGAATCCTATGAACCAGTCACATAAACCGACTTCTTATTGCGATGCCGTTTCTCGCATGGATGCAGATAATTTGCACAAAAACTATCACGATACTGCTTATGGTTTTCCGATTTTGGATGACAATGAGTTGTTTGAGCGTTTGGTGTTGGAAATTAACCAAGCGGGATTAAGTTGGAATACCATTTTACAAAAGCAACAAAATTTCAAAAAAGCTTATAGTCAGTTTGAGGTACAAGTGGTTGCTAATTATGGGGAGGAAGATGTTGCTCGTTTATTACAAGATGCAGGAATAATTCGCAATCGTTTGAAAGTTCATGCGGCGATATATAATGCACAAGTGATAGTGCAATTACAAGAGTCGTATGGTTCGTTTAATGCTTGGTTGGATCATCATCATCACTTGGTGTTGAAGGATTGGATGAAACTATTTAAAAAGACCTTTAAATTTACCGGAGGTGAGATTGTGAATGAATTCTTGATGAGTATTGGGTATTTGGATGGGAGTCATGTGGATGGATGTCCGATACGGGAGAAAGTGATTGAGTCAGGACCGAGGTTTTTGGATGTTAAGGAAGATCGAGAAGTGTAAGTTTGGGCTTTACCATTGAGAAATTAAGGGATTAAGATTTGGAAGAAGCGAAATAAGGAAAATTTAGAATGGCTAGCCATTAGGGTAGAAAACTTAATGAAGCTAAATCCTTAATACGTTTAATCGTCCTAAATTTCTTAATGGTGAATCTCGCTCACCTATAATTTGATTATTTTTGTTCTATGAGTTCAAGTTTAAACATTGCAGTTGTAGGTGGAGGAGCAGCGGGATTTTTTGCAGCGATTTCAGCGAAGGAACACCATCCAAATGCACAGGTAACCATTTACGAAAAATCGAATAAGGTACTAGCGAAGGTTAAGGTTTCAGGTGGTGGTCGTTGTAATGTTACACATGCATGTTTTGATAATAAAGAACTATCTAATTTTTATCCGCGAGGTAAAAATCAACTTAGAAAAGCATTTGAGCAATTTAATGCACAATCTACGATTGATTGGTTTAAAAAACGTGGGGTAGCACTTGAGACCTTATCCGATAATTGTATTTTCCCAAAATCAAATAGTTCGCAAACGATTATTGATTGCTTTGAGTTTGAGGCAAAACTTTTGGGTGTGCGCGTTCAACAACAAACACCCATTAACAACATTCATTTTGATAACGGACGTTTTGTTTTGAAATCGCTGGAGCAAGAAATTTTCGCGGATCGTGTGATTTATACAACTGGGGGACAACCCAAGGCGGATTCGCTTCGTTGGGCAGAAAAGTTTGGACACACCATCGTTCAGCCAGTACCATCGCTATTTACGTTCAATATGCCAAACGAACCAATTCGTTCCTTGATGGGAATTGTCGTTGAACCCGCTTTAGTACGTGTTGAAAAAACAAAGTTAGAAGCAGATGGACCTTTGTTGATTACCCATTGGGGGGTGAGCGGACCAGCGATTCTAAAGTTGTCAGCTTTTGGGGCACGAATTTTAGCGGAAAACAACTACGATTTTGCTGTTTTGGTTAATTGGTTGCATACCAAAAAAGAAGACACCTTACGTTATGAACTAGAACGAGTTAAAGAAACGAATGCAGATAAGAAAATCAGTAATTACAATCCTTTTGGTTTATCTAGTCGTTTGTGGGAATTTTTAGTGGAGAAATCTGCAATTTCTATCGATGCGCGTTGGAAAGAAGTTACTGGAAAAGCGTTTAATAAATTAGTAAACACCTTGTTGAATGACCGTTACGAGGTCAAAGGTAAAACCACTTTTAAAGAAGAATTTGTTACCGCTGGAGGAATTGCATTGGATGGTGTCGATTTTAAAACCATGGAAAGTCGTCATCAACCTGGTTTATATTTTGCAGGTGAAGTGTTGGATGTGGATGGGGTTACGGGAGGGTTTAACTTTCAGGCGGCGTGGAGTACTGGGTGGATAGCGGGAAGAGGAGTTACGAAGTGATGAGTTACGAGTGACGGACTTTTGAGTGACGAGAGATGAAGTTACGAGTGACGTATTTGATTGAGGTAATAAGTATTTATTTCACTAAGATTTTCAATTCACCGATAAGGCTGCTTTGGATTAGTAATTCGTTGTTCATTGGGTAAATGCCATCAATAACAATGGATGATATAGTTGTTGCCATACGTATATTTTTATTTAAATCGCGATTGAGTTCTTTTTCGACTAAAGTTTTATTGTTTTTTAAATCATTTTTCAAGTCATAAATGGCTGCTTCGCGAATTTTATCGGTAATTAGATCATCGAAAAGCCATGCAGCACTTTTTATCAGTTTGTTTTTGGTGTCGATATCAAACGTAAGATCTGGAAATGAAATCACTTGTTTTTCTTTGTCGAATGTTGGAGTTCCTACTAAATAAAGTATTCCGCTTCGTTTTCCAGAGAAATGAACTTGAAAAGAAAGTTGTTTATTAGAAGCGCCTAAGATTTTAACGGAGTCTAGGATTATTTTTTCTTTTTTTAGTAAAATTTCTTTTCCGTTGATGTTTTTACTTAATAAACTGTTGATAGCTTTGTAACTTCCATTGATGTCTAAATGAATTGAAAAACCACTGTTTTTCTCTTTGTTGTTACTTAGGTTTGGTAGTGGAGGAATCGGCGTGTTTTTTGTTTCAAGTAATACATTTGGATAGGCATTAATTGAAACAATTAAGTTTAATTTGTTTTTAGAGAATTCAGGGTTTGATATACTTAACGAACTTGGATTTAGTGAAAAGTATCCCATATCTGCAATGGATATAGGAGTGTTTAATTGTTTCCAAATCTCTGCGACTTGTTTTTTGACATCTGTATCCGCAATTTTCTTGTCTATGTCTTTAATAACATCTTTCAAGGCATTTGCCATTTCTTCTTCTAATTTTTTTGTAGCATCGACTTTAAATACAGTAATTTGACATTTGTCGATCGTTTCAATTTCTTTGACTTCCGTTTTAGCTTGTAATTGGTAATTAGTTGCAATCGAAAGTGCTGTAGATGTACTCACTTTGATTTTACGCATTGGTTCTCCTACACCGCAACTTGCATAAATTCTCGGTGTAATGCAATGATCCTCATCCGAGAACATACCCGTACATTTCGGGCAGTAATTTAGTTTAATCGCATATTTACCAGAAAGTTCGAGGAGTAAGTTATTGTCTTTACCATCAAATTCTAAGGGATTTCGTTCCAATTTATACCAAAAACTTATTCCTTCACATTGTTTTTCTTCGTCTTCAAAGGTTTTGGGTGTTTGTTTTTCCGCTTCTTTCAGGTAGGAAGTTAAATCTACTTGAATAGGAACATTTATCTCCGATTTTTCTTGCTTAATAACTGGTTCAACTGTTTGTATTGCAGGTGCAGTTGGTTGAATCGTTCCACAACTGAATAAGGTGACAAGTAAAACAAATAGGATAAAATTCTTCATTTGATATTTCGAGTCTTTCCATCTTCCCTTGTTCACCTGAGTCTGTCGAAGGTTGAAGGGGGACCGAGGGGGATGACATTTTTTAATAAAAAAACTCCTCAATCAATTTGAAAGAGGAGTTTGAAAATTTATTTTTTAATTACGCATTAGTCAATAAAGACTCAATAGCATGGTTAAACGTCTCACTTGGTCTTAATGCTTTTGCCGCTAAGTCCGCGTTAGGATAGTAGTATCCACCGATGTTTACCGCTTGCCCTTGAACTTCGTTTAATTCATTTAAAATTGTTTCTTTGTTTGCTTCTAATTCAGCAGCTAATCCTTTGAAAGAAGCACTGATTTCAGCATCGTCACAATTAGCTAATTCTTCCGCCCAGAATAACGCCAAGTAGAAATGTGAACCTCTGTTGTCTAATTCTTTCACGTTTTTAGAAGGAGATTTGTCTTCCAATAACAAACGTGCAGTTGCTTTGTCTAAAGTTTGACTTAACACTGCAGCTTTCGGATTGTTATAGGTATTTCCTAAGTGTTCTAGGGAAACAGCCAATGCTAAAAATTCTCCTAAAGAATCCCAACGTAAGTGGTTTTCTTCTAAGAATTGTTCTACGTGTTTTGGAGCAGATCCACCAGCACCAGTTTCGAATAAACCTCCGCCATTCATCAACGGAACGATTGAAAGCATTTTCGCACTTGTCCCCACTTCTAAGATAGGGAATAAGTCTGTTAAATAGTCACGTAATACATTACCTGTTACAGAGTTTGTATTTTCTCCTGCTTTCACTTTTTTCAAGGAATAAAGCGTTGCTTCTGTTGGAGATAAAATTTGAATATCTAAACCAGTGGTATCGTAGTCTTTCAAATATTTTTGCACTTTCGCAATGATTTGTCTGTCGTGTGCACGTGATTCATCCAACCAGAAAATAGTAGGCCATTGTGTTGCTTTCGCACGGTTAACCGCTAATTTCACCCAGTCTTGGATAGGAGCATCTTTCACTTGACAAGCTCTCCAAATATCACCAGCTTCTACTTCACTACTCATTAAAACCGTTCCGTTTTCAGCAACCACTTTCACAACACCATCCGCTTTGATTTCGAATGTTTTGTCGTGTGAACCATATTCTTCCGCTTTTTGCGCCATCAAACCGATGTTAGAAACCGTTCCCATTGTTCTTGGGTCGAATGCTCCATTTTCTCTACAGAAATTTACGGTTGCGTCGTACACTCCAGCATAACTAGAATCAGGAATAACAATTAGTGTATCTTGTAATTTACCTTCTTTGTTCCACATTTGACCAGAAGTACGGATCATTGCAGGAACAGAAGCATCGATAATTACATCTGAAGGAACGTGTAGGTTTGTAATTCCTTTTTCAGAATTTACCATTGCGATTGCTGGACCATTTGCAAAAGCAGTTTCGATGTCTGCTTCAATATCCGCATGGCCTTTCACTTTGTCCAATAAATCAGCCAATCCATTGTTCACGTTCACACCAAGTTCTTTGATTTTCGCAGCATGTTTAGTGAATACATCCGCAAAATATGTTTTCACGATATGACCGAAGATAACTGGGTCAGAAACCTTCATCATTGTTGCTTTCATGTGAACAGAAAACAAGATATTGTTTGCTTTAGCGTACGCTACTTGTTCTGCTAAAAATGCGTTTAACGCTTTCACACTCATATGTGTCGCATCGATGATTTCACCAGCGATTAGTCCTAAGTTCGCTTTCAACGTTTCTTTTGAACCATCTTTCCCTTCGAACTCGATGTTTACTTTTGTAGGGTTTTCAATCAATACGGATTGTTCATTTGCTCTAAAATCGCCAGAAGTCATAGTAACCACTTTTGTTTTAGAATCTTTGCTCCAAGCGCCCATCGAGTGCGGGTTTTGGCGTGCATATTCTTTCACCGCGAATGGCGCTCTACGGTCAGAGTTTCCTTCACGAATCACAGGATTCACAGCACTTCCTTTGATTTTGTCGTAGGTAGCACGAACAGATTTTTCTTCGTCTGTTTGTGGGTCAACAGGGTAGTTAGGAATAGCAAAACCAGCAGCTTGTAATTCTTTTACAGCAGCAACTAATTGAGGTACAGATGCGCTAATGTTTGGTAATTTAATAATGTTTGCTTCTGGAAGATTTACTAATTCTCCTAATTCTGTTAAGGCATCATTTACTTCTTGATCTGCATTTAAATAGGTTGGGAAACTTGCTAAAATACGTGCTGCTAACGAGATGTCTCTCGTTTCTACATCTACTCCTGCAGAGGAAAGAAATGCTTTCACGATTGGTAAAAATGAATACGTAGCTAATGCTGGCGCTTCGTCGGTAATAGTGTAAATGATTTTTGAAGTTTCCATAATGATTTCCTACTAAAAATTAATATTTATGCATGCAGTAAATAAGGGATTTTGGTCCGTATATTTTGCAACTCAAAGTTAAGGGTAATTATTCAAATACAATAGAGTACGAAGTGAAAAGTTAAAAAGTTAAAAAGTGTTTTTAAAATCACCTGTTTTGGTTGTTGTTGTCTAACGGTTTAGATTCTATGTTTGCTGGGGTTCCATTTGAACTATTGTAAGGTATATCTTCATTAGGTAATTTGTCTCTTCGAATTTTTACACCATCTACAATCACGAATTCATTTTCTGAAAGCGTCAGTTTTTTCGTAGTTTCAGGAATAAATTGAATGTCACCGAGTGTTCGTCCATTTAGTTTATTTCTTTTACAAATCTTAAGTGATTCCGAATTTATTGCGGTTCTTATTACTAAATTATAGATATTTTCAATTGATGACTTCTCAAAGCTTACTTGTTCTTTAGGAACTTGTATTGTATCGTTTTGAATGTTTTGGTAATGAAGGATAACATTAATTTTATCGACGTTTTCTTTGTTGGAGATGAGTAGATTGAATGATCCTGTATCCGATGATATGGTTTGTGTAAGGGTTTTGTTTTCGGATTGAATTTCAACCAACATTGGGTAGGTTAGAGGTTTGTTTGTAACTGCATTAATAATGCTACCTTGTATGTAAATTGAATCTTTCGATATTGATTTGGAAGTTGTTTTGTCTTGTAATTCTGTTTTTGTTGTTTTAAATTCCCAAACAGCGGTTTGACTAAACGCATTGGTGATTCCTCCGATAAACAATATACTTGCGGCATATTTCAACCAGGCAGTGTTGTTGTAGGTTTCTTCGGTATAGGTAAAACCATTTTGTAATTGTTCGTTTGTGAGTTGTGCACATACTTTTCCAGTATTCGCCTGCATGATTTTGTAGATCTCATTGTCGGAAAGTCGCGTGAAATCGAACACTTCTTTTTGACAGGAGTTGCAGAATTTTCCGCAAGATGTGACCTGCATGTTGTTGAGGTCCTCCGAACAAGGGGAGTCGAGGGTGATGCGGAAAGGTAGTTTTTTCATCGTGCTTGAAAATGAGATAACTAAATATACGAATTATCTACATTCTAATCGAATAATCATTTGGATTTTTATAAGCGTGAATAACTGCTAGTATGATAATTTGGTTTAACTTATCATCTACCAGATAATGAATTTGATAAGGGAATTGTTTTAACATTAACGTTCGAACGTTTTTGTATTTTAGTTGAAATCCTAATGGGTTTAAAATGATATGTTTATTAGCTTCTCTAAGTCGATACAAGAAATCAGTAGCTAATTTTGGGGAAATTTGTTTGTAATAATTTACAATTTGTTGAATGTCATGCGTGACCTGTATTTTATGCACTAATGTATAGGTCATATACTTTTTTCAATGTCGTCTATTGTTTTGTCAAAATCAATCACATCTGAAGGATTCAAATAGTAATCATTTAGTCGTTCGTCTAGAATGTTTTTTTGCCAAGTTGCTAACTCGACATTATTTTCAATTTCTTTTTGTTCTAATCCGTTATACTTAGCTTTCAAACTTTGCCATTCCTCAATTGGAATGTAAACACCTGTTGTATTACCTTTATTATCTTGTATGAATTGAAGTGACATGACTTTTCAATTAATGTTTAGTATAATCAAATATACAAAAATGTATTTACAATTTAAAATGTAATCACCCTTCTTTCTCCACGATATAAGCCGCCGTTTTATTCACTGCATTCGTAATGATTTCTTGTTGGGTGAAATTTTCTCCTGAGACTTTATTTTTCCAGTTTAGGGTAAAGGTAATTTTTGTTTCTGTGTCGGAAATTTTTTCTGCAAGGTTGTCAACACAGCCTGTGTGGAAGGGGTGGTCGATGATTTCGAATTTTACCCAATAAGGACTCCACGTAATTTTCTCGGTAAATCGAATTTTTGGAGCGCTTGGAGTTTGGATGTCCATGGCGCGCAAGACTTCGTTTGGCTTTTCTTCCAAGATTTCGATGTTGCTTACTCCTGGCACGAAATTTTCAGGATGTGCGATTTTTAGTAGGAAATTTTTCCAAACGTTTTCGATGGAGACAGGGATGGTGGTGGAGTGAGAAATCATATGAGTTACGAGTGACGGGTTACGAGTGACGGATTAATATTTTATACACACCTTTTTTGACGCCGGGGGAAAGGGTTTCGAAATAACGAGGTTCAAGTAAGAAGTCTAGTTCTTTGAGGAGTTCGGGGTGTTTGTCGGTAATTTTAACTAAAAAACGAAAGGCAGTGTAGCGTATTGAGGGTTTTTTTTGAATGTTTTCCCATAAAGAGATGCAGAGGTCGAAAAGTTGGCCTTCGTAGGCTTCGTCAATTTCTAGTAGGTATAAGATTTTCAGTAATTCCCGTTGGTGTCCATCTTTTTTGTCTTTGATGCTTTTTAGAATAGCAGGGATGTAGTTATCGAAGCGTGAATCATTTTTGGTCATTATACTCCAGAGTAACCACGCTGAACGCCAAGAATATGGTTGTTTGTCGGAGATTGCTAATTGGATGGCTTCTTCAAAATATTCTGGGTGTTTTTTCAGAAAAGCAACCATTCCATCTTTATAGAGGGTGGTTAGGGTTTCTTCTAAAGGGGTGAGCATTATTTTTTATTTTTTTTCATTAATCCTGCAATAGCATGCGAAGATGTGTCGTTTGATTGTTCTAGCTCGGCAATAATTGCTTGGTGGTTCTTAGTATCTCGGTTTTGCGAAAGTTTTTCTACTGCCTGAAATTCGGTAATGTCTATGCGGAAACCAACGATGCCTTTCATTTCTTTTCGCACTAACTCTTGAGGCATTTGAGCGAGTACTTTTGGTTTTTGAACTGCGGCTTCCTGTTTGTCCATGAGTTTAGCCAATTCTTGATACAACTCATCTTCATTTAAGAGGCAGATTTTTCCGTACACATGAACGGCAGTATAATTCCAAGTCGGTACATTTTCATGATCATACCACGATGAAGAAATGTATGCATGTGGACCCGAGAAAATCACGAGGATTTCACTTTGATTTTCAAAGGATTCCCATTGTTTGTTGGCTTTTGAAATATGTCCTGTGAGCTGGTGATTTCCTTCTTGTGATTTCCTGTAAATGAAAGGTATATGTGTTGCCCATGGTCGCTGGTCGACTTGATTTATTAGAATACCAAAATTATTGTGTTCAATAAATTGAACAATTTCGTTTTCATTATGTTGTGCGAACAGTTTAGGGATGTACATAGGATTTATACACTATTAATTTTATGACTAATAGAGTTTCTAACATCTAAGTCAGATTGAACTTTACCATTTCTTATATTATCTAGCCCTTGTAATATTGAATTTTTATTTGTTTGACTTAATTCATCATACCAATTCGAATTATCCGTTAATTTAACAAAATCAAGTGTTTTTAAATATTCAAGCAATGCTTTTGCTTTACTATTTGTGTCATCTATTTGAATTGTATGTACCATAATTTTAGCTAGATAGGGGGTAATTACAAATTTACAAAACATTCTATTTTATTAAAAAATAAAGAGTATTAGATTTATTTATTTTAGGTTGTTTAAATTGTGAGATAAAAGTCATCCCCCTCGGTCCCCCTTCAAAGGGGGATGATTTATGGTTTCAATAATTAAAATATAGTATAATTGAGCTTTATAAATATTAAATATTACTCGAAAACGAAGCAGAACTTAAGTTTTCCCTCCTTGAGGAGGGATTAAGGGAGGTGACTAATTTAGTTTTTATTCTTCATCTTCCTCAAACGTCAATTCAGCATCTTTCTCCCAAATTTCCATTTCGCAAGGTTTGCAATTGAATTTCAATTTGTATTCGTTTTCGCCATGTTTTAAGGTAAGTGGTTCAATAACTTTTGTTCCCATCGTATCGCGTTGGTAACGTGCGCATTTACCAAGCTCGTATTTTACACAATATTTGGTGGTCATTACGCGTGATTTCCCTGGATCCCATTGTAATTCGAAGGCTTTTTCGATTTCGGTTACACCATGTCGCTCGTAAAATTGGCGCGCTAGTTTGTTAGATACGTTGTAGGTATAGTCGAGCGAGGTAACAGGGTAGGGATGATCCGTTTTGGTGATTTGGAACTCTTCGCGGTGGTATTCTTTCACGCGTTGTTCCACCAAGATTTCCAAGACTTCGCGACGCAATTCGTTCACTTTTGAAATCGGTAAAAACCAATTTGCTGTAATTTCTACATTTATGTTGTCGACAATAAACGGCGTATTCCCCGTTTTTGCTAAGTTTTTCTCTAAGTTTGGGATGATGGAATCCGCACTTTTCGCTAATTCTTTGGCAGTTTCCAGTTGGGTAGTTGCCGTATGACCATCTTCGTCGGTTGCGGTTAATTGGAAACCAGTTGCAGTTTCAGAAAAATGTAGGTTCACCCCAATTTTACGAACTGCGCTGTCTTCTCGTTCTACCAAACGGATAAATTCTGCATCGGAATTACGGTAAATGACTGTTCCAACTGGAATTTCTCGGAAGGTATTTGGTATGACAACGTTGTTCAAGACTACGTTTACTTGCATTCCGTCGGGTTCGTTGTTTTCGTTTAAGAAATACAAACCATCTCCGTTGTTTAGGATTTCAGCATTCTCGATGAGGTAGCCTTTTCCTTTGGTATCTAAAATTTTACCAATGTACTGTCCTTGGGATTTTGGACTTTCCCAGGAGCCAATTTTTTCGGTACGTTTATTGACAAAGTAGTCGGTGTAACCGCGGTTGAAACTACGGTCCATTTCAGCATCAAAACTATAAAACGTTCTTCCAGAAGAGGCTTTGGTAAAGTCTTCGCTGTTTTCCAAAAATGCGTCTAATCTTTTACGCAGGTAGGAAACGTTGTTTTTCACGTACACCACGTCTTTCAAACGACCTTCGATTTTGAAGGAAGTGATCCCTGCCTCGATGAGGTTTGGAAGTTGGTCGCTCAAGTCCAAATCTTTGATGGAAAGTAAGTGACTGTTTGCGATTAACGTTTCACCTGTTCCATCGATGAGTTGGTATGGTAAACGGCAGTTTTGTGCACAGGAACCACGGTTAGCGCTTCGTTCTCCGCCCGCGATACTCATATAGCAATTTCCACTAAAGGAAACACACAGAGCACCCGAAACGAAAAATTCTAGTTCTACATCGGTTTCGTTTGCAATATCTTTGATTTGATCTAAGTTCAATTCGCGCGCTAATACGACACGTTGCATCCCTGCGTCTTTCAGGAATTTCACGTGTTTTGGATCGCGGTTGTTGGCTTGTGTACTGGCGTGAATGACAATTGGAGGGAGGTCCATTTCCATAATCGCCATGTCTTGTACTATCAATGCATCCACACCGATGTCGTACAATTTGTAAATCAATTTTTTACAATCGTCGAGTTCGTTGTCGTACAAGATGGTGTTGATCACCACAAAAACTTGTGCTTTGAACAGGTGGGCATAACGCACCAATTCGGCGATGTCTTCCACGGAATTCGTGGCGTTGGAACGTGCACCGTATTGAGGCGCACCAATATATACAGCATCTGCACCGGCGTTTATCGCCATTTGACCTTGCCAAAGGTTTTTTGCAGGTGCAAGGATTTCAACTTTCTTTTTCATAGGTAGTACAAAAATCTGCAATTATTTGGTGGAATGCAAGTGGGGAGGATTATGATGTCACTTTTTTTCGAAGCAAAAAAAGTAACCAAAAATGCTTTTTCGTAACTTTTCTTAGGTCTTCCCGATAGCTATCGGGATTATTCCACTCCGTTCCAATAAAAGCATAAAAACTAACGTTTCGTGCTTATTTTCTCCTGAAGTCATTTCGACAAGCTCAATGTAAACTTAAATGCACATCCACATAGTTTTTATTTATCCTTGAAAAGTTACGTCCCCAACACGTTTGTTATGGTATACTTAATTTATTGATTTTTGATTCGCATTGTTGGGGGCTGGAAATCAATTTATAAATCTAAAATCTAAACGACTTTTTTCGTTGGTTAAGTCTTTTGGTAGGGTTATGTTTTAGTTTGAGAGAGGGTAGGTTGGTTTAGTGCCGGCTTGGGGCATAAAATCGAGTTAAGCGGGTTTTGCTTTTAAAAATATTTAATTTCTCTTTTTTCAATGATTTCATTTTCATTGATTTTATAAACTAATTGAATGACGTCTTTAATTTCATTATACTTTAATTGAAATTTATGTTTTTCATAATTTAAAATTATATCGTCCGATTTTGATTGATCAATTATTCTTGAATCTATATTAAATCCAATAAAATGACAATTTGAATCATAGGTAATATTTTTAACCTGATAATTTCCATGTGGATTATTGACCGAAAAGCATTTAATAGAATTTATTGCTTCTATCACTTTATATATTAAAAAGTTATAGTTATTCATAGTTTTATGTATTTATTTATAATAAGTTCAAAAATCTCTTTATAGGTTTCAAATTCTTTAATTTGATTTACTTCAAACTCAGGAATAAAATTTTTCAATTGTTCATCTATAGATGTATATAGAATAGTGTTGGTGAAATTGCAGTTGTTACATTTTTTAAAAATGAGATTATGGTTTTTGTAGACCTGTTTTAACTCAACTTCGGTATTGTTGTTAGAAGTTAATTTTTTATGAACAAATAATGTGTCATTTTCCTCAAAAAATGAATAATCATAATTATTAGAGATAGAAGGTTGAGGAGATCTGTTATAGATTTGTGGATCTATTTCTCCAAAACAAAATTTTGTATCAATAGCAAAAATCTCTTTGTTTTTTATGTAAACCACAAACGCTCCGTCTTTACCTAAAACACTAGTATTTAACAAACTATCTACTTTAATATTTTGGAATTGAAGTTGATGAAGGGTATCAATTTTATTTTGACTTGTTCCTATATCATTGAATGATAAATTGTATCTTTCATAAGAATTATAACGTGATAGACGATTCAAATTAGTTTGAATATTATTTTTAATATTTAGTTTCACTATATCAGAAACTTGAGCTGCATTAGACGAATAAATTATTGAATATCCAAGCGTTGAAAGTCTATCTAATTCTTTAGAAGCAGTAGGGAAATTATTTTCAGTCCCACAGACAAAAAATAGAATACAATCTGCTTTTGCGATTTTACTATTTAGAAAATAACCAGTAGAACTATTGGATATAAAACTATCTAATGGAGATGTCTTCATTAATTGAATAGTATGAAGTTTGTCATTCGATTGAGAATAAAATGAATGAAATAGAAAAAGAATAAAAATTAAACCGCCAAACTTCTTCATCCTCAAAACTTTTTAAATAAATTAGATCCCTTTACTCTGCGATAGATTTCTTCTAGTTCCGCTTTTTCTGATTTCGCTTTCTCAACTTGCATATTCACTTTTTGAATAAACTCAGCAGAATACTCTGTAGAATTACAATAACCTTCTTTTAAATAAAATGGATTTATCGAACAAAATTGTTTCAATAGTTTCAATTTATTTGGGAAACGTTCTTCTATCAAAAAAGAAGAAATTAGCTTGTTATTTATAAAATTCAAAAAAGAAACGGATTCATCTTCTCGAATAAAAAGGTATTTGTTATCAATTAAATAATTAGTTTCATCTATTCGAATTGTAGGAGGTGACGAACTCCAAATTCCAAATCCTCTTTCACATTCACTATTATCATACTCACAAGATCTTTTAAAGTAAACAATTTCACCTTCTCTTATGAAACAAATAAAATCACCATTATTTATTGTTTTTAATAAAAAAGTATCTTTCAATTGGTTATAATTATATTTTATTATTTTATTTTTTTTTGTTTCTTTTGTGAATAATATAAATTCTACATTCAAAATTCTATTAGAATATTGATATTCTGAATAAATCTTAAATACTTCATCACAATCATTAAATATTGAAGCATATTCAACTAAATCTTGGTTAAGTTGATAATTTAAATCTCCAAAAGAATGCTTTAATGATGGCAAACAATCAAAAGGATTTGTTTTACAATTACTAATTCTAAAACTAGGCTCAAAAAAGGAAGAATCTTGTCCAGTACATATAATCGAAAAAATCAAAAAATAAAATATCAATATAAATTTCATTATTTTCCAGAATTTAGTTAGTTAATTCAATATCACTGATAGCAACCTTTCCTGTTGTTGAACCAAAGTCAATTTCCTGCTTAGCTGGATTTGTACCGCGTAGCAGCAACGAAGTTAATCCTGCGAATAATTTCCATCAAACTAAAATTACTCAATCTACTCCTAACACCCTAACACCAAACGACTTTTTCGTTGGTTTAGTGTTTATGGTAAAGATATGTTTTTGTTTAATGGATGATTTTGTTTTTTCTTCCAACGTGTTGTTTAGATTTGTAAGGAATTAATTGTACTATGAATAATTCCAGTTTTTAGTAATGATTCCAGTTCGTTAAGTTTACACACTTTGAAACATGAAAAGTATCTTAGTAATCCTTTTATTTTTTATGATTACCTGTTTTTCGAGGCAAGCATCTAAAGTGTTTCCGGATAACTATTATTTAAAAAAAGGAAAAAAATCTACCTTGATTCAAGATAGTTTGTTTACTATTGATTTCAAAGTCCGTGAAAATTTTGTTAAAATAATACCTCCAAAAAATTCTACTTTCGAATTACCAGATAGCAGCGTTCAAATCCAACTTGTTAAAAATGTTGATTTTAATACTGATGGAAAAAAAGACCTATTGGTAAATTTTGGTGCATGTGGAAAAGGAGCCTGTATGTATGGTTTGTTTTTGAACCAGTATGATAACAAGTACACATTGGCATTTTTCAATTATCTTCAAAACATAGATTTTAAAATTGAAAAAAATGGTATGTGGAATATGGAATCGTCTGATGCATTAGAACCGTATGACCCGTCTAAAACTCAGATTACAGTGTACACATATGTTAAAAATGCAAACCGATATTTATTAGATACGACTTATGTTTATTCTGAAAAGTAAATAGAAAGATGTGAGGGAGAGGACAAAAGTAAATAAGTGGATTTATAATTTCAGTGAATATCATTCCCATCCCCACCGTGAATTAATATTTACATATTTAACTTTTTCAACTTTTAATGTATTATAATTGAGAAAATAGACTTTATTAGGAGGCATCCAACCACCTCTATAATCAGTATTACCTGTTAGAATTTTAATAAAATTACTGTCTATGTCTTCTGATAGTGTTAAGTCATAATCTAAAACATTTGATAAAGTAATGTTTCTAATTTTTGAATTAACTCTATTAGGATTACTATTTAAAGAGTCTTTTACATAAGATTTTAGTCCTCTCAATTTAGATTCGTTGAAAAATATGGAGTCAAAAATTAAATCACCAGAGGTGTTATACTCTTTTTTATAAATTGGAACATGATAATAAAACTTCTTAATACTTTTAAGTTCACCAGTTTTATAATACCTTAAAATATATAGATCGTTGTTAAATCCACTACTTATTTTTTCAACAATCGAAATACTGTCTTTTGATAATTTATAATTATGATAACCTGAATATCTATCATAAAATGTATGCCAATTCAAGGCATCTTCATTATCGTAAAACCAACCGTTTATGGGGCCTCTATTCGATTTAACGATTGGTTTTTTTAATAAATTAGTATCGAAATTTTTATAATTACAAGCTGTAGGTGTATTCACAAAATGGATAAATTTAAACACAGGTCTGACAACTGGTCTGATAACCGAATAAAAAGGTTTACAAGAGCAAATTGCTACAAATATTAATAAACCTGTTAAAACTTTCAATTCTCTTAATTTCATTTCTGTTATCAAAGTTTAAATTTAATTAGCCTGCATCGCTGGATTTGTAGCGCGTAGCAGCAACGAAGTTAATCCTCTGAATAATTTCACTCAATCTAAATTAATCAATCTACTCCTAACACCCTAACACCAAACGACTTTTTCGTTGGTTTAGTGTTTATGGTTGCAATTTGTTTTTGATTTGAGATGAATTGGTGGGATTTGGATCTGAGAAACAAGATCTAGTATCGTTGCATGTTTTAACTATTAAATTTACGTTTTGCTATTTCTATAGCTTGATGTAATTTTTGTTTTAAAATTTCCTGGGAGGGTAAAAATGTAAAATAATCAGCAACGCGAATATTACTTTTTTCTAACTGAAGTAATTCGATATGTTCTTCATTTTTACCCGAACATAGAATTAATCCGATCGGTGAATTTTCACCTTCCACCACTTCATGTTTCTCTAAATAACGTAAATACAATTCCATTTGACCTTTATGAGAGGCTTCAAAATTCCCTATTTTTAAATCAATTGCAACCAAGCATTTTAATCTTCTGTGATAAAACAGTAAATCGATATAATAATCTGTAGTATCAATCGTAATACGTTTTTGGCGGGCTAAAAACGCAAAATCACTACCAAGTTCAATAATAAACCGTTGTAATTCTGCAATAATGGAGGTTTCTAAATCTTTCTCAGAATAAGTATCTTTTAATCCTAAAAAATCCAACACATACGGATCTTTAAACACGATATCCGGTGTTAATTTTTGTTCTTTTTTTAGTAATTCTAAATCATTTTCAATCGTCAATTCAGGTTTTTTACTCAATGCTGTTCGTTCGTAAAGCATTGATTTAATACGTTCATTAAATACCCGAACACTCCATTTTTCATGAATACACATTTGAATATAAAACTCTCGTTTTAAATTATCTTCGAGATATATAATTTCCTTAAAATGTGACCAACTTAATTGTCTCCACAGTGTAGAGACTATTTCGATGTTATTAAATGTTTTTGAAAATTGAAGACAATGTCTAAGTTGTTTTTCACTCCAACCCTTCCCATAATCTTTCTCTAATTGACGAGAAAGTGTTAGGATAATTTCTTTTCCATATTCTGCTCGCTTATTTTGTAAGATTTCTTCTTGAACTCTTTTGCCAATTTGCCAATACAAACTGCTCAAAGCTACATTTACAGTGGAAGCAAGTTGTTGTTTACTTTGTTCAATCAAGGCTTTAATTTCAGAAATAAGCCCTGTTTTTGAGATGTTCTTTTGCATTTAACTCGTTTGTTTTGTTTCTTTTTGTACTAACAATAGAATTCTTTTGTTTATTTAAATATACTAAAAATACACAAGTTAAACCCTAACAACAAACGACATTTTCGTTGGTTTAGTGTTTATGGTAAAGATATGTTTTTGTTTGAAGGGTGATTTTGATATTTCTTCCAACATGTTGGTTAGATTTGTGAGGAATTAATTGTACTATGAATAATTCCTGTTTTTAGGGGTATCTATAAGCATTTACAAAATAAACAGTATGAAACTAATTATTCAGGGTATTGTCCTTTCTTTTTTGGTCTTGTTCGTTTTATCCTGTCGGAATTCAAACACTCAAAAAAATACGAACCAACAACAATTAATCAATCATCCAAATGCCACCAATAGCGAAAAGGAAGAGGTTTGGACAGTAGAAAGGTGTTATAGAGAAAATCCCTATGATTTTGACACCCTACTAAAAAATGGATATCACTTACATTTTGAATATTTTAAGCGGGATAAAAATGCGTATGTTGAAAGTATGCTTACCCTTATGAGAGGGCAGAAAACAATCGATACGTTAAACGAAATGGGTTATGGGATTGTCACGAAAAATTTAGGTTATATAGGAGCGGATTTTAATGATTGTTTTGCCTTTGTACAAGCCTATGGTTCCGGAAATCCACTCGAAATGCAACTGATACGAAAAAGCGATGCATCTCAACTAGTTCAAGGTTTTATGATAGACTCGGATGAAAAAAATGAGTTATTACTTTACTGTAAAGACACGGATAGTTTGATGCTTTATGACATTAATCGCAAGACAGATAAACTACTAATGAACTTGAAAACGTGCGATTATATTACTTGTTCGCTTAGTCAACTCTATGGGGATTTGCAAATAAAAAAAGTTACGCCAAACGTAGTAGAAATTGAAATATTACAAGCTAATAATAAATCGATAAGAAAAAAGTTTGTTCGTTAATGATTATGGTGATTTGTTGGGGGAGGGGGTTATAACCCTTTTTCTAAATAATAAATAATCGGATCTTTGTATTTACCCGTTGGGTCATTTTTCTTTGCATTAAAACCAACCCTACATTGATATTTAAAATTTTTTACTGAATTAATTAAAAAATTGGTTGGACTATAATATAGATAACGAACAATTTTAACTCTATATATATTTGCTTTTGTTGATTTTTGCTCATTTTCAATTGACTCACTAGAGGAATAATCAGATTTATAGGGATTTGTAGATAAAAAACAAAGAATTTCATTATTAACTAAATGAACATTTTCACTATCACAATTTATGTAATCAAATTTTTGATCGTAGATCAAATGAAAATAATTAACACTTTTATTTTCAGTGTTATTACAGCCTTTAGAAACATAAATTATTTTATTTTTTGATATTTTTTTCTTTTCTTTTTTATTTACTAATAAATAAATGATTGAATCTTTTTTTACAGAGGAACTCCCTTTAATTTTATATAAGATATATTTTTTATATAACCCAAAACGAAATTTTTTCATTTTTTCATATGAATCAACTTCTATAAGTTGTTTAGAATATCCTGATTGTTCGCCTATTTCGCTGTGTATAAAAATCAACTTATCTTTAACTAATGGATTTCTAATAAAATAGTTTCCAGTAATAGTGTCTTGCATATTGAATATCAAAGATGAATCATAATATATTTTAAACCGATTATTATAATTATTTGTAATTCTTAATAATGAGGAATCATTAAAATAGATTATATCTATATTCTTGTATGAATAATCATCCTTTTTAACCTGAACTAAATTTTGATCTTTTATTCTAAACATTCTCTTAAACCTATATTCTGATTCTTCGGAAATTAAACAGCCATACCTAGGATCTATTTCTAATTGTGTTGTATCAATAACCAGATCACCTCTTTCCAAAATACAATTTTCAGGTTTGATTTTATAATTATAATTCAAATTCAGACGAATAATCAAATTCAACTCTTTAGATGTTAAAGTTTGATATTTTCCTGTTTTCAAATTTTTCTTTATTTCTTTTTTTAGAGTAATAGAATCGTAATATCGTTTATTATTAGTGTGTAAAATTTCCAATTGATAGGTTGAAATTCGTTTTGTAGATAATTTTTTAGAATAAAGATAAGCTATTGGTATATAAAAATTGGGTAAACTCTTTTGATTCAATTTGATTTTTTTGTAAAATAAAGAATCTTTAAATATTGTTGCTTTATCATGATCTACATTAGTGATTTTTCCATTTTTAATTTTAAAATATAATATATCGCTTTTGTAAAATCCTGGATTATAATTACAAACAAAGTCAATATTTGAAAGTATATAGTTTAATGCTTCCTCTTCATTCTCTAATATAGGTTTGTTTGGATTATAACCTTTCAAGTTGGGTAAGTCTTCATATGCTAATAAATACCCTTCGTCATCGTAAAAACTATTTAAGATGCTCTTCGTTGTATTATTCTTCTTTTCTGTTGTTGTTATTGAATCTTTGATACTTGATGAAATGCTTCGTTTTTTTGAACCTGAAGTTTTGATTTGAGCACCACAGGTTACACAGATTAGACAAAGAATGGATATTAATACAAGAATTTTTTTCATGTTAATTTTATAGTTAACTAAAATAACTATTCTTTACCTAACACCCTAACTCCAAATGACATTTTCGTTGGTTTAGTGTTTTGGTAAAGATATGTTTTTGATTGGTTGGTTTAGAGCTTGGACAACATCGTTGCTGCTATGAGGTCTAAATTCAACACAGCGGGAATGTATTAGTTTATGGTTTCAAATTGGAATACAAATCAATTTTAGACAGGATATTACTCATCCTGCTTCGCTGGATTTGTAATCCTGCGATTAATTTCCATCAAACTAAAATTACTCAATCTTCACATAACTTACTAACGCTAAACGCAATTTTCGTTGGTTTAGTGTAGAGTTTATTTTCTAGCTGCTCCGCGATACAAAATCCTGCTCAGCGCGCTAGCTTTCTTTTAGAAAATAAAGCAATTAAAATCAAATTAATGGTATATAAATAATAGCCTATTTTGACTTGATGAAACTCTCTTAGGATTCCTGATTTTTTAAACACATATACACTAAGTATTACTAACAAAATATTTATACCAGTTGAATAAAATATAATGGCATTAAACCTATTGAAAAATGAAAGTATGCAAAGAAATATAGAAATTAGAACACTAGTTAACATAAAATAATCTGCCAAAATAGCATCGTCTATATTTATTTTTTTAGGTTCATTTTTAAAAACAGAAAAAGCTATTTTATATCCATTAAAGGTGCTTTCACTTTTTACTTTCTTACTCTTTTCCTTATTGTAATTTAAGGGATTTTTTTCGTGGCCTACATATTCAGGATTTTTCAACTCTTGGTTTGTACAGGTTTGAAGAAATGGAAGTAGTAAAATAAGAAGACTTAAGGTTGTAAGATATTTAGTTATGTTTTTCATAGGTTATAATTATTTCTTTTTAAATGGACTTGCCTTCAATTCTGGAGACTAAGTTAAGCTATACTTTAAATTTATGATTTTTATTTGATTTAGCAAATTCTTTAATTGTGGACTTGCTTTCAAATTCTGGAGGCCAAGTTTGTGCAGGATTAATTTCGTTGCTGCTAGGCGGTATAAATCAAGTATAGCGTATTTACTTAATTTTTTGGAGCAGGATTAAAAATCCAGCTCAGCGGAGCATGATTTATTTCATTGATACTAATGAGGTCTGAAAGTGCTGGGTAGTATTTTTCTGTTGTGGGCATATTCTAATTAAAAAAATATTAATAATTACTGAAGAAATAACGAATAGAGAGAATTTTTCCGTTCTTAGCATTCATTGTACAAATTAATGCCATTGTATCTGTTAATTGATAATCAATTTGATATGCAGAAACTCCATCTATTTTAATCTTTTTTAAACACAAATGATCATTACTATAATCAAATTTTCGTGTGTCTTTAATTGACATAAGACGTTTTTTAATTATTTTTTTTGCTTTAATTACATCAATTTTATAATTCAAATCGTGATTAATAAGATCGAATTTTTTTAATGAGTCATTGTATTTGTATCCGAAACCAATTTTATTTCGACAACTATCTATAAAATATGTCTCAATTAACTTTAAAGTTAACTTATCATAAAAATTTATTAATCGTAAATTATTTACTGAATTATTAATCTTTACTATTTCTGAAAATGCACTTTTGCCACCAGATGGTTGATACCAATTTCCGAAGTATATAGTATTGTTATAATTATCTTTAAAATTAATTGTGTTCCGATCCTTATCATGATAAACCGCTACTAAAGAATCATAATATTCTTTTTTATAAATATTGGTTGTATCCATTTTAGAATAGTCTCTTTGAGCAACCGCTAGAAAACTGAAAAAAAGAAATAAAAGAAGTAGTTTTAGCATTGTATTTTAGTTATCAACTCAATAGTATAGGTCTTATGAGTTTTTGTTTTCTCTAAATTAATCAATCTACTCCTAACACCCTAACAACAAACGACATTTTAGTTGGTTTAGTATTTAATACAAAAATCCAAACATCCACAACGGAACTTTATTTCCAAAACCAATTTCGATGTTATCGGCAACAATATATTTTTCGCCGTCGTAGGACTCGAGTTGTTTTTGTGTTTTTGACTTTCCACCGACTTCAAACAAAATATGTTGATCGATAAAAAAATCACCTATTTTGGGATAGGTTACTTGATGTTCGGTGAGTAGTTGGTTGTAAAAAAACGTTTCTCGTATTGTTCCGGTTTCTGTGTTTTTTGGAGCGAGTACGTGCAGTAGGTTGGTGTTTTGAATGTATATTTTATCAGGTTTTTGTAGTATTTTATTTCCAATACTGTTCGCTGAAAGTTGCTTGATTAATCCACCATGTTCCAATAAATTCAAGTATTTAAGCGTAGTTCGATAATCAGCAATGGATAAATGATTGGATAGTGCTTTGATATTTGGTGTATATGGTACGGTTGAGCTAATTGCGCCTAATAATTTCTTTAACTTCTCCGTGTTTTCAGACGGGGCTGAAACTACAGCAGGTATATCACTTTCAATAATTAGGTTGATAATATTTAATAATCGAGCAGGATAATTTGATTTTGATTCTTTAAAAAATGGGTAATAACCAATTTGCAAGTATTCATTAAAATTTGCTAGCGGCTTAATCCGTTCATTTATTTCCCGAGCGATTTGTATGTGATTGGACAAGAGTTCGCTTAACGGAACTGCTTCGAATTTTTCCCCATATTGAAAGTTTAAAAACTCTCGGTACGATAAACCATATAATTCGTAGGAAACTTTTCGTCTACTTAGATCTCCATTTCCCTTATAGAGATGAAGTAAGGAAGAACTTGAGTATACGATTCTTAACTCTGGGAATGAGTCATAGATTGCTTTCAATTCATTCGACCAATCTTGGCCTAGTTTAACATTTGGATATTTATGAATTTCATCTAAAAACAAATAGTTTCCTCCACTTTTATAAAAAGTATCTGCTAAATCAAATATGGAATTTGTATAAAAATAAGGCAAATCTAAAGAGGTGTACAAAACAAGGTGTTTTTTTTGTAATTCTTTTGCTCGCTGGAGCATTAAGGTTGTTTTACCTGTACCTCTCGCACCTTTTATTTCAATAAGTCGGTTGTCCCACTCTATTTTTTTAGATAAATATCGCTGAAAATGCGTTGATAAACCTCGAATTAGTCGTTCGGATATTTCAAAAAGTATGTCCATTATTTTATATATATGCGATTAAATGTACCGTAAATATATGAATAAAAACGGAGTGTAATCCACTTTTTTATGATTAAAAAACGTAATAGAAACCGTTTTTATATTGTTTAAAAACGGAATCGATTCCTCTTTTTGTTATTCCCATTCCAAAAATTCCATTAAACTGATCACTGAAATTCCTTGGTGTGTGTCCATTTACATATAAAACTCCTATAAGTTTAAAGTATAACTACAACTTTTGCTAAAAAAGATGAAAGTTGTAAGTATGATTATAACTTTTTATTAAGATAAAAGACTGAAAGATGAAAGAACAAAGACTTTCATGTATAATTTATGTGGTTCGAGGCCAATTTTATATTTATGTTTATTAACTTCTTAGTATTTTTACACCACGATCCGACCATCAAAGATTGGCTATGAGATCTACTTCGCAAGGAGGACCCGTACATTCTAATTTGAAGCTTAGGAATATAAAAATAAGGTGACGCTACGCAACACTATGAAAGGCCTCAGTCGAAAGATTCTCGTAAGAGACATTGGAATTCAGAACTTTGCAGTAAACCTAATCGTGTTAATGGAGGCTTCGATTAACCGTGGTGTACGGGTTTTTATTGGTATTAACTTTTGTTACTTTTTTTGATATTTAGTACAGGATTAAAAACCAACCTCACAGGGAAAAGGATAATTCTATATTTTTAGTTATATTTAATCTAAAATGCATTAAATGACGGTGATTAACATCTCTTTGAAATAATAGCAATTTTTACAAGGTTTATAAATTAGTTGTGCTAAAAACTAATGTTCTACACAAGGCAGTTAATCAATAAAATTGAAACCTGTGCATAAAAAAACAACAAACAACAAAGAAAGTTATATTCTTTGTGGATTATTTCATGTTTCATGGACATTTGTTCTGCGTTTTTACTCTACCGGACAGTTCATCAAATTAATTTACTTTATTATTTTAAATCTTCTTCTATTTTCCAGACCACTATTTGCGCAACCAGGTGGCGGTGGTGGTTTATCAATAGGTTCTTTATACGACGAAAAACTTGAAAGGATAGATTTTTTTTCTGATTCTTCTATTAAAATCAGAACTTTTATTTTAAATGGTGAGAAAATTCATCAAGAAACGTTTCTTTTTCAACGATTATTAAATCAAAAAGTTAATAGGGCAATTAATAGTTTAGTTTATAAGTTTTTACTTCCTCCCTCAGATGATATAGATGTTGATGGGTACTTGGATAATCAATCAAACCAAAGAATGTTTATCTTGAGAAACCAAGATACGATGATCATTGATTTTGTAGGAATAATTGGAGAAAACCCAGCCGGGATAAGAGATTTGATGGATTCCCTCGTAATTCAAAAAGGATATTTTAAATTTTACCGGTTTAAAAATACAGAAAGTCTTATATGTGATGACTTTCATAAAAATAGAAGGTTAATCGGGAATGGCTTAACTCCAACTACTGTAAAGCATTTATCCTGTGAAGGTTATTTAGAACATAATTTAAAAATTGACCTTTCTTTTTTATTAGATAAAAATCTTCCACCCTCCTATTTTCTCAAAAGAGCAGCATATTATTTACGATACAATCAGCCTGAACTTGCTTTGATTGATATCGGTGTTGGTATTGAAAAAAGTAATGGAACTATAAATTGCGAAATGCAATACTTGTTTTGTACTGCGTATTCACAAACCGGGCAATACGAAAAAGCAATTAAAAACATATCCGATGCCATTCACTGCAAACAGTATAACTGGGATGAAGAATGGGAAAGCAAAGTAAGAAATTACGAAACAAGAATAGATTTATTCATAAATATGAAAAAATATGAAAAAGCGTTAGAAGATTACGATACAATATACTCTATTTCTCAATATAAAATTGGCGCAAACATTGAAAGGGCAAATTTTAAAATGAAATATCTAAAGGATTATAAAGGAGCAATTTTAGATTTGAAAATAACCATTGACTCAATACCTGATAATCATTTAAATGACCGTCCGCAAGGATCATCCGAATATGCGGATACTTATTTTACTCTTGCAATGGCAGAATATTTAAATAATGAAAAAAAAATAGCATTTAAACATTGGTTAAAGTCAGAAGAATTTGGATATAACAAATCAAGTTCAAATGGTACAATTATTCATTTTGATTCCATAATTAAGCAAAATCCAAATGCTCCTGAATTATACCTTTCACGAGCTATTGAACAATTTGGAATAGGATTTAATTTAGGTATGGGAGAAGAGACAAAAAAGTGTTTTTATAAAGTTCTTGATGATATTAATAAAGCAGAAGAGTTAAAAATGAAAAGTTATAGAATCAATATGTATCGCGCATCTGTATTAAATCAATTAAAAAAACACGAGGATGCTTTGAAAGAAATTGATAAAGCGATTCTTAAAAACAATAAAGATCCAAGATGCTTCCTTATTCGTTACCAGATAAGCAAAAGTGAAACAGATTTACAACAATATAAAATACTCTCTCAAAATTGGAAATGGGAAAAATATTAGTTTAGTTTTATATTATGGCGTAAGTCATGTTAATGATTTGAAGCTTAGGAATATAAAAATAAGGTGACGCTACGCAACACTATGAAAGGCCTCAGTCGAAAGATTCTCGTAAGAGACATTGGAATTCAGAACTTTGCAGTAAATTCATTATAAGTTTTAAGAATAGCCTCTTGCGCGATAATTAGTAAGACTGAACTAAAATTTCAGTTGGAATATTTAACGCTACATGTATTTTTCGAATCATCTCAAGTGTCAGTTTTCTTTTTTTATTTAAAATTTCACTCACACGACTTTTTAAACCAATGATTTTAACCAAATCGGATTGTGAGTACCCCATTTGTTCCATACGAAATTTGATTGCTTCAATTGGATCGGGTAGGTCAATCGGAAAATGAATACTTTCATATTTTTCAATAAGTAGACCTAAAATTTCCAATTCATCCCCTTCAGGCGAACCTTTTTTAGCATCAAATATCACCTCTAAACGATCAAGCGCTTCTTGGTAATCTTGTTCCGTTTTAATTGGTTTAATATTCATAATTAAATAGTTGATGCGTTAATCTTATCATATTCTTTGTGTGTACCAATGAATCGTATCCAAACCATCGCGTATTCCTATGAGATTTGTTTCAGTTTAATTGGTATTCATTAATGATTCCCAGGCATTTTTTGTCATTAACGCTTGGAATTTATCTTGATGAAATTTAACATATTCAATAAATGAAGTAATATCATCATTAAATTCAATTTCAGTCTTTAAAGAAACGGTGTAAAAATTCATCATTTCAAATTCTAAATGTTTTATTTTTTCTGAATAAAAGTCGGAGGTAACTTGTTTTTTATATAATTCAAATCTTCTTGAGATTAATCTTTTTTTGACATCATCCTTATCATAGACTTGACCAAAAAAGGCAAAGTTATAATTTGAATTTTGGATTAATAGTGATTTAATTAAATTGCTACAAGTCCTAATTAACCTTCTAATTTCTCCAATCTTTAATCCAATTCCAACTTGTTTATATTTATTTTCTGAATTCTCTAAAATTTTAGGGTAAAATTTAATAAATGCGAATCTTTCATAATAATGAATTTCTATCAAATAAATTAATTAATCTAAGTCGTATTTTAACCTTGTATTGATCTATTTTAACTACACCATTATAAAGTTCTATATTGATGGGGTCGTTTTGGTCTAAGACTTTTGAAAAATTTAAATGTAGTGGATAATACACTAAAATCTATTTAAAAATTGGTTCGTAAGCTCTTAATCTATTTTGATCTAACTCTTTCATAGTGAGAATTTTTTTTGAAGTTAGATAAGCGTTTAACTTACTGTTAATTTCATTTGAATGAACTATTGTTGTTGAAGTAGTTTGATTCTTGTTTTTTGTATTTCCCATTTTGATCACTGTTGATTCGTAAATTTATTAATTATTTTCCTATACTTCCAAAGAAATTACATCCTATTTTTATCCTTATCTTTGTTTTAAAATCATACGTATGAAGCGATTGTCTGTCCTGATATTTGGAGTTACTGCCTTGTTTTTGAGTTCGTGTTCGGAACAAAAAGAAGAGGAAAAAGTGACGGATGAATTTTTTAAAAAGAAAGAAAACGAAGTGGTGTTGCCGTTTGAGCAACAAGTGGTACGTGAAGTAGAAGGTCGCTTGTCCATCCCGCGCAATGAGAAATATACCTATGAGGTACACAAAGCGTTTTTAAATCCAGACAACGAAGAAGATGCTATTATCACCGTTAATCGTTACAACTTTGCATTGGAGGAAGCGAGTCGTTCTGCAAATCCTACCAAAAACGCGGAAATGGGGTACATCGGCAACTACAATTACTTTATTTATTATGATGGGAAATTGAAGAAATTCTCTAATCCAATTAAGGTTCCTTCTAGTCCGAAAGCACCGTTGAAAGTCATTTTTGAGAACATCCAGTCGGAGGTGTATAAGGATATTACCATCGAATACCGCATCCGAAATTCTGCGTTTAGAAATTATTACCTCATCGACAATGGAAACATCCAAATCATGTTCCAATGGAAGTTATTCGATAACGTAGGAACCGCTTATCCTGAAGCGAATTTCATTACCTACGACAAAGGTTCGATGAGTATGTTTAAAGACATTTTGATTTATACCGGGAAGATTAAAAATTATTCACCAGCCATCTCGGATGTGTATACCTACAACCCAGAGATTGAAAAAGCAGGAGGTTTAGTTTATCGCTTTTTTTATGATCCGAGAAGTTTGAAGTACATGACAAGAGAGTGATGAGTGACGAAAGTGACGAGTGACGAAGAGACGTTTGACCATTAAGAAATTGAGAAGTTGAGTTGTTGAAAGTGAATAGATAGGATTAAGATGCATTAAGTTTTACGCAATATTTTAATTCCCTCAATATTGGCAAAGCCGACTAAATCCAACGCTTTACTTCTTAATTTCTCAATGGTAAAAAAAATAGTTAAATTATGGAATACAACAAAATTAATACAGAAGATATCGCATTTTTCACTTCCATCGTAGGGGAAAGATGTACAACAAAAGCAGAGTTGTTAGCTGAATACGGACACGATCAGACCGAAGATTTGGTTTTTTTGCCAGAGGTGTTGGTGAGACCTGAAACAACGGAAGAAGTAGCGAAAATCGTTGCTTATTGCCATGAACATACAATTCCTGTGACTCCATCTGGAGCACGTACAGGCTTGAGCGGTGGTGCTTTGCCAATAAAAGGGGGAGTAGCATTATCCATGGAACGTTTCAATAAAATCATCGAAATCGACGAGAAAAATCACCAAGTAACGGTTGAACCAGGAGTCATCACGCAAGTTTTACAAGATGCGGTGCGTGAGGTTGGTTTGTTTTATCCGCCTGATCCTGCGAGTAAAGGAAGTTGCTTTATTGGTGGGAATGTATCCGAAAATTCGGGTGGACCCAAAGCGGTGAAATACGGAGTAACCAAAGATTACGTGTTGAATTTAGAAGTGGTGCTTCCGACAGGAGATATCATTTGGACAGGCGCGAATGTATTGAAAAATGCAACGGGGTATAACCTAACACAGTTGTTGGTTGGTAGTGAAGGAACGTTAGGAATTATTACGAAAATTGTGTTGCGTTTGATACCTCATCCAACGGAAGATTTGTTGATGTTGGTACCATTTTACGATGCAGAAAAAGCATGTGAAGCAGTCGCTGCAATTTTTAGAGCGGGAATCACGCCAAGTGGATTGGAATTTATGGAGCGTGATGCACTTTTATTGACGATGCAATACGAAAAGGAGTCGGTAGTGGAAGTGAAAGACAATCACGCAGCACATTTATTGATTGAAGTTGACGGGTTTGATTTGGATGCTTTGATGGTGTCTTGTGAAGCGATTACACAGGTATTAGAAAAATTTGAAACGGACGAAATATTATTCGCGGAGAGTCAAGCACAAAAAGACCAATTGTGGAAACTACGCAGAAAGGCAGGGGAAGCAGTAAAGTCGCACTCGATTTATAAAGAAGAAGATACGGTTGTTCCACGCTATGAATTACCTAAATTATTATCGGCGGTAAAACGCATTGGAAATCACTATGGATTCAAATCGGTTTGTTATGGTCACGCGGGGGACGGTAATTTGCATGTGAACATTATCAAAGGCGATTTATCCGATGATTTCTGGGACAATGAACTTTCCAAAGCGATTTCAGAGTTATTCATCGAAGTCCTTGCTTTGGGAGGAACCATCTCCGGAGAACATGGAATTGGTTTAGTACAAAAACAATACATGCCATTAGCGTTTTCAGAGGTTCAGTTGAATTTAATGCGCTCAATCAAAACGGTATTTGACCCGAAAGGGATTTTGAATCCTGGAAAGATATTTTAATTTGTCCTATGAACCTAGAAAACCAATTTTTGGAAATTAAAAGCCTGATTTTTCAGGCAAGAAATAAAGCGTATCAAGCGGTAAATAAGGAGTCGATACTTTTAAATTGGAGTGTTGGAGAATATGTTAGTGCCAAATTAAAGTCATCTTCATGGGGGGATGGAGTAGTTGCTCAATTAGCTGACTTTTTGATAATACAAGAACCTACTTTGAAAGGGTTTACAAAAAGAGGTATTTATAGAATGGTTCAGTTTTATGAAACGTATTCGAGTAATGATTTTCTAAAATCTGTTTCACCGCAATTAAAATTACTTGAAAAGTCAATTGTGTCGACAGTGATGACACAATTAGAAGGTGTTGATAATAAAGTAGATATATTTGTGTCGTCAGTGATGACACAAATTACTTGGACGCATCATTTAGAGATATTAGTAGCGTGTAAAACAGCCGAAGAAAAACTGTATTACATACTTATGGCTCGAAAAGAAAGGTGGAGTGTACGTGATTTGAGAAGACAAATAAAAGCAGCAACCTTTGAACGTACGATGCTTGGAAATCAACAAGTAGAACAACTTCAAAAACACATCCCACAAGATATTACAAACGTATTTAGAGATAGTTATATTTTTGAATTTTTAAATATTCCTGATTTACATTCAGAGCAAACCCTACGAAAAACATTAATCAAAAATTTGAGTTCTTTTATGAAAGAACTCGGAAATGATTTTTTATTTGTAGGTGAAGAATTTAAACTCTCCGTTGGAATGCAAGATTTCTATATTGATTTATTATTTTATCACCGAGATTTACAATGTTTAGTTGCAGTTGAATTGAAAACAGAACTATTTACACCACAAAGTTTAGCGCAAATCAATTTTTATTTGGAGGCCTTGGATCGTGATGTGAAAAAGCCGAATGAAAATCCAAGTATTGGTATTTTGCTTTGTAAAGGCAAAGATGATTTAGTGGTTGAATATGCGCTTAGCAGAAGTATGAATCCTGCTATGATTGCTGATTACCAATTAAAATTACCGAAAAAAGAGGTGTTACAAAAGAAATGGTTGGAATTAATTGAGTTGAATGAAAATAATGAGGGTAACTAATTTGAAAATTTGAAAATTAGTTGATTTGAAAATGAATTAATGGTTCAATTTTTCAATGTGAAAATGTAATAATGATTTTAAAATGAATAGTTCCCCATTAATAGAAGTTGCTGAATTACTAAAGATTAGAAATAATTCGGATATAGTTATTATTGATGCGAGTAATGGAGTTAATGCTAGAAGTAATTTCGATAAACTTCATTTGGAAAATGCATTGTTTGTTGATTTGAATTCACAATTAGCAGAAGTTCATGACGATTTATCAAAAGGTGGTAGACATCCATTACCTTCTTTTTCTTTATTTGAGGATACACTTTCTTCGTTGGGGATTTCAGAGAAAAGTCATGTAATTATTTACGATCAAACCAATTCATCGAATGCTGCAGCAAGATTTTGGTGGATGTTAACAGCTATTGGTCATCCAAAAGTTCAAGTGTTAAATGGTGGGTTTAATAATGCTTTAAAACAAAATTATCCATCTAATAATAGCTTAAATACTGTAAAAAGGGTAGGTGTTTATATAATTGAAAAGTGGCTATTACCAATTTCGAATTTACTAGAAGTCAAACAATATTCGATGGATAAATCTTTTGCAATAATTGATGTTCGAGAATCTGGGCGTTATTTAGGAGAATTTGAAAATTTGGATTTAGTCGCTGGACATATTCCGAATGCGATTAATATACCATTCATCGGTAATCTAGATGAACATGGATGCTTTTTAACTAGAGAACAGTTAAGGAAAAAGTATGAAACAATCTTTGATACATATGCACAAGAGAAAGTGATTGTACATTGTGGTTCAGGTGTTACAGCATGTCAGACCTTATTAGCGATGACTTATGCTGGATACGAAATACCTAGTTTATATGTTGGTTCATGGAGTGAATGGTCGCGAAGTGGTGAGGAGATAGTGAATGAATTTTAAAATAATGTAATTATATGAAAATAGTTGTAGTTTTTATTTCTTTACTTATCTCCCACGCCTTCTTCTCCCAAGAAAACCTAACCCCATACAACGAAGATTTTGAGTTTGAGGTGATGGACGACGATGAGGTGATTCCGAGAAATGATTCCTTACACGCTTTGATCATTGATGCAGGAAATTCGGTTAAAAATATTGAAATTTCTTTGAAGAATAATCCACAATTACGCGAGGTTAAACTGACGGCTTCTTCACAAGAAGTTCTGGATGTATTTGGACATGTGAAGTTTGATTCCTTGTTTTTTTTAGTGATTGAAAATTATACTGGAACAACATTGAATTTGCCAGTTATCCAAAGCGTTGAGTTTTTACAAATACATGCTACGGAATTAAAATCATTAGACATCTCTAAATCTCTATTGTCTCACTTAGAAAATTTAGAAATAAATGCTTCTCATTTAATAAGTTGGAAATCGGAAACGACTTATTCTGCATTACGCTTGATAGATTTGGATGCTCCACTATTGACTGTATTTCCAATTCTAAACATGCCGAAAATTAATGAGTTTAGTTATTCTTGTTCATTCAAAGAATTACCCAAGAACTTGTGTATTTACAAAGAATTGGAAATGATTTCTTTCGAGAATTTTTGTCCTGTGAAAGTCGATAAATGCCTGATTTCAATGATTGAAAAAGGAGTGTATTCAAACTTGACGGTGTATGACAAGCCAGAAGGTAAAATTTTGATGGATATTAATTCAAAGGATAAGTGAATTATTTATTAATAATAGATAATATCATTTAAAATTGTTTACTGTGATTAAATGGTTTAAAGTGTTTTTGTTCATTATCATTAAATAATATACCAAAAACCCTCCTCACTAAGTCACCCTTTTCTTCGTCACGGTCCCAGAGGTGAAGTTTACCTTGAGCTTGCCGAAAGGAAGGGCCGTCACTCCTAACTTCGTTTCTCTTCCCTTCCATCTGCATGTAACGCAAATCTTCCTTTTTCTCGATCGTGTACCTGATCCAAACGTTTCCAAGGCCAGCCGCCAAATTGTGTTTCGTGGTAATCATTGAACGCTTGCTGAATTTCTTCCTTGGTGTTCATTACGAAAGGTCCATATTGAATGACTGGTTCGTTGATTGGTCGACCTTGCAAAACAAGGATGCTTGCTTCGAGGTTTCCAGCTAGTAATGTAAGTTCTACAGTTGGATCAACTTCTACTGCATTATAGCGATTCACGAGCGTTCCTGCTACGGTTAGTGTATCTCCTTCATAAAAATAAAGTGTACGATTGATTCCTTCGGATGCTTTAGGGATGGTCCATGAACCTCCAGCTTGGATTTTGATATTCCATACAGCCACTTCGTTCGCTGGATCTGCAGCCCAAGAATTTGGTGGTGGAGTGGATGCTTTTATTGTACCGGTAGAACCTGCTATAATCTCAACTAATGTCGATTTAGAGTTGTTATCCGTATGTTTTAGGGTGGGGATGGTATCGCTCCATAACATTTTGAAATGAGGTTCCACCATTTTGTTCTTTTTAGGGAGGTTCAACCAAATTTGAAACAATTCCATCGGATTTTCTTTGTCTTTATGTAGCAGAGGAAACATTTCGGAATGTTGCACCCCTTTACCTGCAGTCATCCATTGTACATCGCCATCACCATAGCGACCAGCTGCACCCATAGAATCAGCATGATCCACCAAGCCTTTACGCACTACTGTAATGGTTTCAAATCCGCGGTGTGGGTGACCCGGAAATCCAGGAACGGTCTGTCCATGGTACATACGGAACCCATCTTTGATGATAAAATCACTTCCCATGTGTCGTCCTTCCATCGAAGTGGTTGGTCCCATTTGGTCATTGCCTTTCGGAAAGAAATCCTCGTGGTGAACACAGAATAAAAATGGATCAGCAGTTTCCCATTGGAAACCGAGGGCTTTTATAGATTTTATTGGATTCATTGGTGGAATAGTTTCTGTTTGTTTATTTTGACTAAATGAAATGGATGGGAGTCCTAACGCGGCAAACCCTAATCCAAGACGAGAAAGAAAATTACGACGCAACATGTTTGAAATTATGAATTATAAGTTATGGATTATAATTAGGATGAAATTAATGAATTATTGTAATACATAAAATGAAAACAACTTATTTTATAACCATTTTTTGTGATGAAAAAACTGTTTGTTTTAAAAAATGTAAAGTAAAATACTCAAAAAATGTAAAATGAAAAGCTCTAAAATTGTAAAGTAAATACTTCTAAAAGTGTAAAATGAAATTAATATCTATTTGTAAATAATGGTATTAATGTGATCTCCATGGCAACTTTAGGATATTAAGAAGCTTTAAATTGCCGAAACGTCAAATTAACGCGGGATTCTTTAATTTTTGTCTCTTTTTTTAGTTGGTGCATCCAATGTTTTTGGGAATGCATATCCATTACGACTAAAGAGCCATTTTCTAATTGAATATCGATTTTTTCTCCGCTTTGTTTGTGTTTGAGTTGAAAAGTTCGTGTTACACCAAAACTAAGGGAAGCAATGATACCTTCTGCATCCAATTCCAGTTCATTGTCGCTGTGCCAAGCCATTCCAATTTCTCCAGTAGCATATAGGTTCAACAAACACCCATTGAATTGGGTATTTAATTCCTTTTCTAATTTCTGTTTGAGTTCCAATACTATATTCGACCAAGGACTTGCAATTTTCTCTTGTTTCGAATACGTATAAGCGATATGTTCGTCTCCTTCAAAAGCAACTTGACGTTTGGTGATGATCTTTTTACCATACAAAGTGAGTTCGTCGTGTTTCCAAGCTACCTCGTTTAGTAATTGATGGAGGAAAGATGAATTGGTGTTCTTGATGAAATTTGGGATGTATGAAGTGTATCCATCGTAAGGAAGGATATTAGATTTGTTTTCTTGAAAAAAGGATAATTTCATTACAATCTACTATTCGTGTTTGTTCTAAAATCGTGAATTTAAGCACTATGATACTGTGTCAAGCTGAGTCCATTTCGACTTCACTCCTTGTTAATAATTAAATCCAAAAGTCCATAGCGTAATAACGTTCTGATATCCAAGTAATATACTATAACGCACTACAAAAAGTGCAGATTTATTGATTTTTTGCACTAAAAAAAGTGCAATTTTTGACTTTTGTGTTTATGAGTTAAGCTGGCTTTAAAAAATAACTACTAACAGCGATTCCCTAATAACTATTTCCTAACCGTTAATTATTAAAAAAATTCAACTCCCCGTTTTTCATTTGGTGGTACGCGCGACACAAATAGGCAATCAAAATTCGCATGGAATCAAAGGCTTCTTCGGATTCGGTATGGATTTGTTTCTTTTGTAAACGCAATAACAACTTCATGTACATCGCGTGAAACACCAATTCGATGTGGTTTTTGTCTTTTAAATTGGATTTTTGTTTGAAGTCTTCAATGGCATCGATCGCACGTTCATATAATTCTTTGTACTTCACATCGTTTGCCATATTCAACAAGGTATTGTGCAAGTAGGAAAGTTCAATCATTACCTCTTGAATCAAGTACAAATGGCCTTTTTTCTCAATTTTTTGCGAATGCATTTGCGCAATTAGGTCCTTATACCACTGTCTGTAGGTCGCATGAAACGAAGTGTCTGGCAATTGTTGACGGACATATTCATCCATGATGCGCTCCAAATCAAAATTGTAAGCGCGGATAACATCCTCAATCTGATACATGTACAGTATGTATTCAGCAATATTTTCTTTTAGTTTTTGTTGAGCGATTAACATAGGATTAGATTAAAGATTTAAAGACAAAAGACCACTTCGTTTAAAGATGAAAGACCACTTCGTTTAAAGATCAAAGATAAAAAGACTATTTAATTTGTTTTTTTAAGTTAACTAAAAGTCTTTGTTCCTTTGTCTAATAGTCTTTGCTCTTTTAACTAAAAGTCTTTGTTCTTTTATCTCAAAGTCTTTTGTCTATTTACCATATTTCTGATTCAAAAAAGCGATAAACTCTTTCGTAACATTCATAGAAGGGTGGATGTAATTGTATTGACTTCCAGGTGATTTAACTAAAAGAATATCAATTTTATGCTCTTCACAGTATTTTTTTCCTGCATCTTCGATTTTCTTCCCTAACATGTTTAAAAGGTTCACCGTTTCGCTTTCCAGTTTTGCGCCCTGAGTTTGTTGCAATTGGTACAACTCTTGGTTTCTGCGTTGCACTTCCATTTGTGCTTCTTGGATTTGCATGTCTGAAAGTTGTTTTTGCTGTACTAATTGTTCGTTGGTATTGATGTAATTTTGAAGGTCACGTTCTTTATTAATCAATTGTGCTTGAATCGTTTGTTGTTTTTTCATGGAAATCTTCTCCATTTTCACAAAGTATTCATATTGCAATTTTAGACTGTCTTGGTCGTAATACGCAATTTTTAATCCGTTTGTACGAATCACAGGGATTGTTGGCTTTGTATTTTCTTCTTTTTTAGTTTCTGTTTTTCCACCACATGCAGCGGTAAGAAGTAAAGTACTTAAACAAATGGTAACTAATTTTTTCATCGGAAAGTATTTATTTTGAATGGCTATTTTTATTTGCAAAGGCTTTCGACCAATCTTCACGCATGGTCAAAAAGCGGTTGAAGGAGTTGTCCAAAAGTTCTTCAGTAATCATGGCTTGAACATCTTCGATTCCAAAAACATCTATTTCGTTAATCTTGAAAATTTGTTCGTATTGATCCAATTCTACTTTTACCAAGTATTTACTGTTGTAATTAAAAATCTGAATTTTATATTTTGGATGAGGTATTTCGGCAAGTACGCGCATGGTTTTTTTTTATTTATGTAAAAATATATAATAATAGTTATTAGGAGTTTATATAAATTAGGATTCTCCTATTCTATCTCAATCACTTCAACTTCAAAAATCAACACCGAATTCGCTGGAATCTTTCCTATTGCTTCTGTTCCATAACCTAATTTGGATGGGATAAATAATTTACCTTTACCACCAACTTTGAATTTTGGAATTCCTTCTTGCCATCCTTTGATAGTTTTAGAAAGGGTAATGTATGTTCCAATTGTATCCTTGTCAAAGTCCGTCCCATCTAATAAATACCCTTTGTATTTTATGTAAACCGTATTGTTTGCACTGACTTGCATACCGGTTCCAACTGAATCCACAGAATAATACAATCCAGAAGAAGTTTTAATTGCGTTGATAGAATCTTTACTCAAATAACTTGTAATCGCATCGTCGTCTTTTTTGTCCTGTTCGGCTGTTGAAGTTTTAGTACAAGACATAAGACTAGTAGATAAAAGACAAAAGACGGATAGACTAAACAAGAAAAAACGTGTTTTTGCTAAAGGTGAAAATTGGAAGGAAGGCGTATTTTTTGTTTTCATATTTTTCTTGTGAATTTTTGCCGAAAATTAGTGATAAATCCTGTAGTAATTAACGTTAAGTCGTGTAAAAGTATTGAAAAGTAACGTTTTGAATGGCTGTTCTACATGTATTTTTGTTTGTTAGCGTAAATTATAACTAAAGTAATGGCTGAAAATCAATATACAGAGGATAATATACGATCGTTAGATTGGAAAGAACATATCCGTTTGCGTCCAGGGATGTATATCGGGAAATTGGGAGATGGAGCCGCAGCAGATGATGGAATTTACATTTTGGTGAAAGAGGTTGTCGATAACTGTATCGATGAATTCGTGATGGGAAATGGTAAGCGCGTTGACATCAAAGTGAAAGATGGTAAGGTAACTGTGCGTGACTATGGGCGTGGAATTCCGTTAGGGAAAGTAGTAGAGGTGGTTTCCAAAATGAATACGGGGGGTAAATACGATTCCAAAGCCTTCAAGAAATCGGTTGGTTTGAATGGGGTAGGAACCAAAGCAGTAAATGCCTTAAGTTCGAAATTCATGTTGTATTCTGTACGTGAAGGAGAGAAAAAAGAAGCAACTTTCGAACGCGGTGAATTGCTAGAAGAAAAAGATTTAGAAAAAACAGATGAACAAAACGGTACGTATGTAGAGTTTTGGCCGGATGAACAAATATTTAAAAAATACAATTTCAAAGCACCTTATTTGATTAAGATGTTTTGGAATTATTGCTACCTAAACAGAGGATTGGCAATTTATTTCAACGGAGAAAAATTCCAGTCGAAAGATGGATTGAAAGATTTGCTGGAAGACAACATGGATGGGGATCCATTGTACCCAATTATTCACTTGGAAGGGGAGGACATCGAGGTGGCGTTTACACACGGTAAGACCTATGGTGAAGATTATTATTCGTTTGTGAATGGTCAACATACTACCCAAGGTGGTACACATCAAAGTGCTTTTAGAGAATCCATTGCGAAGGTAATCCGCGATTTTTACAACAAGAATTACGATGCGGCGGATATTCGTCAGTCGATTGTTGCTGCGATAGCGGTGAAGGTGGTGGAACCTGTATTCGAATCCCAAACAAAAACCAAATTAGGATCACAAGAAATTGAACCGGGTGGACAATCCATGCGTTCATTTATCAATGATTTCTTAAAAGATAAATTAGACAATTACTTACACCGTAATCCGGAAGTTGCTGAGACGATTGAGAAGAAAATCAAGCAGTCGGAGCGCGAACGTAAGGAGTTGACCGGAATTCGTAAACTAGCGCGTGACCGTGCAAAGAAATCGAGTTTACACAATAAAAAATTACGTGATTGTCGAATTCACTTCCCAGATTTGAAAGATGATCGTCGCGAGGAAACAACCTTGTTTATTACCGAGGGAGATTCTGCGAGTGGATCGATAACGAAATCCAGAGACGTAAACACGCAAGCGGTTTTCTCATTACGTGGTAAGCCCTTGAACTGTTTTGGGTTGACCAAAAAAGTGGTGTATGAGAATGAAGAGTTTAACTTGATCCAAGCGGCTCTAGACATCGAGGAGGACATGGATAATTTGCGTTACAACAAGATTGTAATCGCAACCGATGCCGATGTCGATGGGATGCACATCCGTTTGTTGTTGTTGACTTTCTTTTTACGTTTCTTCCCAGATTTGGTGAAACGTAATCACGTATATGTATTGCAAACGCCTTTGTTCAGGGTACGAAATAAGAAGAAAACAATCTATTGTTATTCGGATGAAGAACGTAGAAATGCGATTAATGAATTAGGTAAAAATCCAGAGATAACAAGATTCAAAGGATTAGGAGAGATTTCACCGGATGAGTTCAAGCACTTTATTGGAGAAGATATCCGTTTGGAACCAGTTATCCTTTCCAAAGAAGCATCGATTGATGAAATTTTATCCTATTACATGGGTAAAAATACACCAGAACGTCAAGATTTTATCATTGATAACTTGCGTGTAGAAAAAGATTTGGAGGAGGAAATTGCGAAAGATAAATTAGAAGGTAACGACGAAGTCGAAGAAATTGCATCATAATTATGGCGGAAGACGAAATTGAAGACGTAAATGCGAACGAAGAGGAGTTTAATCCTTTTGAAAAAGCAAAGGTGGATGATGTTATTATCCCACTGAATGGTTTGTATGAGAATTGGTTCTTAGATTATGCTTCGTATGTAATCTTGGAACGTGCTGTACCAGCATTATTCGACGGACTTAAACCGGTACAACGTCGTATCATGCACTCCATGAAAGAGTTGGATGATGGTCGTTATAACAAGGTTGCAAATATCATTGGTAATACGATGAAGTATCACCCACATGGAGATGCTTCTATCGGAGATGCTTTGGTGCAATTGGGTCAAAAAGATATTTTGATCGATTGCCAAGGAAACTGGGGAAATACCCTAACTGGAGATGGCGCTGCTGCTCCGCGTTACATTGAAGCACGTTTATCCAAATTTGCTTCGCATGTGGTGTTTAATCCAAAAACGACGAATTGGCTTTCCAGTTACGATGGTCGAAATAAAGAACCAGATCAACTACCTGTTAAATTTCCATTGTTATTAGCGCAAGGAACGGAAGGGATTGCAGTTGGTATGGCGTGTAAAATTTTGCCACATAACTTTAACGAATTAATTGATCAATCTATTCTTCATTTACGCGGAAAGAAAGTAGAGATTTTCCCGGATTTCTTGACGGGTGGAATGGCGGACTTCAGTAACTACAACGATGGATTGCGTGGTGGTAAAGTGCGTGTACGTGCAAAAATTAAGAAATTAGACAATAAAACACTTACGATTACCGAAATTCCTTTTGGTACAAATACTGGTTCCTTGATTGAATCCATCATCAAAGCGAATGATAAAGGAAAAATTAAGGTTCGTAAAATTGAAGACAATACATCTGCAAACGCAGAAATCAACATTCATTTAGCACCTGGCGTTTCTCCAGATAGAACGTTAGATGCCTTATATGCATTTACGGATTGTGAAATTTCTATTTCTCCGAATGCTTCGATTATTGATGGGGATAAACCTCGTTTTATTGGTGTAAGTGAAATTTTACGTATTAATACAGATAATACGGTTCAATTACTGAAATGGGAATTGGAAATTCGTTTGCAAGAATTGATGCAAGCTTGGCATTTCTCGACTTTAGAGAAGATTTTCATCCGTGAAGAGATGTATATCGACTTTAAGAAGTATTCAAATAAAGAAGAATTATTTAAGTATTTATTTAAATGTTTTGAGCCGTTCAAAAAAATGTTCGTGCGCGAAATCGTGGAGGAAGACTTACAAAAGTTGACGCAAATCCAAATGATTCGTATCACACGTTTCGATAGCGATAAAGCGGATGAAGCGATTGTGAAGTTGGAAGAGGAGATGGAACACGTGAAGGATAAATTAGCGCATTTGACCGAGTACGCGATTGACTATTTCAAAGACTTGAAAAAACGTTTTGGTGAAGGAAGAGATCGTAAAACGGAAATTAAAATATTTGACAACATCGTTTCTTCGAAAGTGATTATTGCTAACCGTAAATTATATGTAGATCCGGAAGAAGGATTTATCGGTTGGGGATTAAAACAAAAAGAAGCAGTAAACGATTGTTCGGAAATCGACGACATAATTGTTTTCTTCAATACTGGTAAAATGTTGGTTGTCAAAGTTTCGGATAAGAAATTTGTGGGGAAAGGGATCATTCATGCAGATGTATGGAAACGTGGAGATACACGTACCATTTACCACATGATGTATCAAGATGGCTTGGGTGGACCAGCGATGATGAAACGTTTTTACGTGAATTCCATTACACGTGACACGGAATATGATTTAACGCGTGGTGTGAAAGGAAGTAAATTGTTATACTTCTCCATTCATCCAAATGGGGAGAAAGAAGTGGTGACGGTAATGTTACGTCCACGTCCACACTTAAAACGTTTGCGTTTTGATATCGATTTTGGAGATTTGTTAATCAAATCCAGAACTTCCGCAGGGAATCGCGTGACCAAAGAAATTGTTCAGAAAATTACCCAAAAAGAGGTGGGTGGCTCGACCTTAGCAGCGCGTAAAATATGGTACGATGTTATAGTTGGACGTTTGAATGACGATGGTAGAGGTAAGTTCTTAGGTTCGTTTAAAGGTTCAGATAGAATACTTACGCTATATAAATCAGGAGAATACCGATTGACCAGTTTCGATTTAGCGAACCATTTTGACGAAGATATGGTGCATATCGAAAAATGGATTCCTCGTAGACCGATTTCAGCTGTTTATTATGATGCAGAAAAAGAAATGCATTATGTAAAACGTTTCTTGTGTGAGGTCACTTCCGATAAAAAAGTATCTTTTATCTCCGAAGCAGAAGGTTCGTTCTTAGATGTTGTTTCAACTTCTTATCGTCCTGAAGTGCGTGTAGTCTTTAATAAGTTACTGAAAGAGACGAAAAATCTTCCGGATAATGTATTTAATATTGCGGATATGATTGATGTGAAAGGGCTGAAAGCGCAAGGCAATCAAGTAACCAAATTCAAAGTGAAGGAAATTACCTTGAATCATGAAATTGATGGAGGTGAACCTTGGCCAGAAGATGCTGCTGTTGTTGTGGAAGGAGGAGAAAGTAATGAAGAAGCATTGACAGTAGAGTGGGATTTAGACAAAAAAGAAGATGACGACGAAGATGTGCAACCAAGTTTGTTTGATGCACCGGAGGAGGAATAGATATTAGTTATGAATTATTGATGATGGGTTATGATTTTCGTAACCCATTTTGACATAGTTAAGAAATTGAATTAACGTTATGTTTTATGAATATAAACTCCATCCTTCCTTTCGACTTCAAACATGTATGGCATCCGTTCACGCAAATGAAAACTGCACCTACACCATTAGCAATTGTAAAAGCTAAAAATACAAGTCTGTTTGCTGAAGATGGAACGGAATACTTGGATTGTAATTCTTCCTGGTGGGTGAATATCCACGGACATGGTCACCCGAGCTTAAAACAAGCGTTAATCGATCAATTTGATGCCATTGATCATGTTATTTTTGCAGGAGTAACCCACCCAAAAGCGGTGGAGTTAGCCGAAAAAGTAACAAACTTATTACCTGATAACTTACAAAAAGTATTCTTTTCAGACGATGGTTCAACTGCTGTTGAAGTCGCACTGAAAATGGCATTTCAATACTGGCATAATCAGAATGAACCAAAAAAACGTGTGTTAGCTTTAGATGGCGCGTACCACGGGGATACATTTGGTGCTATGTCAATATCTCAACGTGGATATTTCAATGAACCCTTCGAACATTTGTTTTTCTCTGTAGATTATTTAGAATTTCCAACAAAGGAAAGGGAAGAAGCTATTTTATTAGAAGCAGAAAAACTTTTTTGTACGCAAGAATTTGCAGCAGTTATTTTAGAACCACTGATTCAAGGTTCGGCAGGAATGCGTACCTATTCATCTGAGTTTTTAGAGAAATTAGTCATAGTAGCAAAATCCTATGGTGTCCTCGTGATTTTTGATGAAGTAATGACAGGCTGGGGGAGAACAGGGGAGTTATTTGCGATGTATCACATCCAAGAAACACCAGACATAGTTTGTCTTTCCAAAGGGTTGACAGGTGGAGTTTTGCCGTTGGGATTAACTGTTGCAACACAACAAATCTATGAGGCGTTTTTATCGGAAGAGAAGACAAAAGCATTACTACACGGACACTCTTTTACCGGAAATGCGCTCGTGTGTGCTGTGGCTTGCGCGAACATAGATTTAGTAAATGAAATTGAATTCAAACGAAACGTAAACCGAATTTCTGAGCAACATACATTGTTCAAAGAAAGAATTCAAAATAACGATAAGGTGCAAGAAGTTCGTCAGCTTGGGACGATTATAGCGATTGAAATTTTACAAGAAAATGCAGATTATTTTTCTTCGATTAGGGATCAAGCCTATGATTACTTTTTGTCGATAGGACTTTTAATTCGACCACTTGGAAATGTTATCTTTTTAAACCCTCCATATTGTACAACCAACGAAGAGTTGGAAAGGATGTATGCCGGAATAGTAAGTTTTTTGAAAATGATATAGATTTATTTCAATAATTCGTCTACTTGCGTTTTAAGTATCGGTAAATGTTTGGAAATAATTCCCCAAATAATTACATCGTCAATTTTGTCATAACCATGAATTACCCAATTTCTTAAATCAACAATTTTCCGTGCGTTTTCAACATTTATTTCTGAATCAATTTTCAAAATTCGGTTAGCTGCTTCACCAATAATTTCTAATTCTCGTTCAATTCCTCTTCGTAATAACTTGTTGCTTAAATATTCATTAAAGTCCCTTTTTTCACCTAAGTATTCAAAGATTGAATTGATTGAAATTTGAATGTCATAAAGATATTTTTTGACTTCAAGCTGCATAAATCAATTGTTTTGTATTTTCTAAACTTTTTATGAAATATGGATTTGAAAGAGATTTTTCAGTTAATAGATCAATTTTTCTACCAAATAAAGCTTCTAATTTGTAGTGTAGTTCAAAATAATTATCTGTGTATTGTTCAATTGATAGGTTTTCAAAAGAAATTAGAAGATCAATATCGCTTTCCTCAGTAAAATTTTCAGTACAAACGGAACCAAATACATACATTGATTTTACGCTGTATTCTGAGCAGAGTTGAATTAACTGTTTTTTATTATCTGAAACTATTGAATTCATCATTCATCGATTTAAAACAAATATACAAAAATCTTAATAACTACCTTAATATTGTAATGTTACCTTGAATCTGATTGCGTTCTTCCCCTACACATTCCACATTTAAATAATAGTCAAAAACATCTGGGTCACATAATTTCCCTTTGTAGGTTCCGTCCCAACCTATGTTTAAATCGTTAGATTCAAATACCATTTCTCCCCAACGATTGAAAATTCTAAATTCTATTTTTTTGATTGGATGTCCACGAACATAAAGTACATCATTTTCACCATCTCCATTTGGAGAGAATGCATTTGGAACAAACACATAGGGAAAATCGCATTGCCAAGGGATAACTTTTATTAAAATCGTATCGCTTACCGTACAATTGCCATCTGAAATAGTTACTTTGAAAATGGTATTATCCCACATTTTCGCTTCCGTATTTTGGTAATTACTCTGCATAACATTTAATTCCGGTGTCCAAGTATAGGTATATCCATTTGGTTGAGCGAATAGTTTTACATTATCCCCTTTAATTACATACGTTGTGTCTGCACTTGCTTTTGTGTTGAATAAATTCAATGAGGTTAAATTTATTTTCAAGGAGTCTTTTAGAACACATCCAGCCGAACCAGTTGCTTGAACATATACCATTAGACTAGTATCAGGCTGAATAATCGCTGAATTATAGGTTGGATAAGAAGTGATAAAATTTTTAGGTGACCAATCAAATGTAAACGTTTGGTTTAAACTTTTAATAATGCAAAATAAGGAGTCAGAAGATTTCACACAAAACGATGAATCTCCCATTAATTTAAAAGTAGAACTAATTAAAGCAACTCGAACACTATCTACCTTTTCGCAAATCCCATTGGTGATTTTATAAAAAAGAACTTGAGAAGAATCTGCACTTAATAAAAAAGTAGAATCGTTTGATTTTTTAAGGGAAGGTATAAAGGTGTTCACATTTGACCATGTATATTGAGTCGCTGTACCGTAACTGTTAGCAGTAAACTTCGTGTTCGTTGGAGAACAAAATTCAACATCGATTAATTTATCATAGCGAATAGAATCTAAAATCGTACTAGTAAAAACAGCAGTATCCGTTAATTTACAAAGTGAATTTTTTACCAATAATTTTACCGGATAATCTCCCTTTATGGTATATTTTTTTGTGATTTTCATTGAAGTAGAATCTAATACCCCATTTCCAAAATCCCAAACGAAATTGTCGTTATTGATACTTTTGTTTTCATAAATCACTTGTACAGGAAGACATGCGGTGTCTTTACTTACCGTTAATTTAGCAGTGGGAGTAAGTTCGAACGCGAATTTGAAAATTAAATTGTTACAATTATCACTATTATTGGTAGACGACCAGACATTTTTTGTTACGGGAAAGTCGCTATGACCTCCACAACCTCCACAAACAGATTGATAAACAATCCCATTTTTATCAAATCGGGAAGTTCCGCCATCTACATGTTCTTGAGATTGATTTCCTCCTAAATAACTTCCGTAAATAATATTATTAAACGATCGATCTAATACGAATAAATGGAAGTCAAAACCATTTGGAGGTAAAGATCCATCGGTTACAGGCATACCGCTTAATAGGTTGTTTTGAAGAATATTAGCTCCCCATCCTGAAACATAGATATTTCCACAATCATCCACCAAAAATGCAGCAGGAGAGATGTTTGTAACGTTTTTATTCCCATTTCCATATACAGTAGCATGTAATAAATTACTCAAGGTAGAATCAAGTTCTGCAATAAATTGGGCGCTCTTCGGGTTTGAATAGTTTGCATTAATAATTGGAAAATTTCCTCCAAGCGAGTGACCAACAACAAATACATGATTTTGTTGGTTAATCTCTAATAAAAAGGTTTGGTCAAAATCCGATAAGCCTAAATAGGTTAAATTTTTAAGTTGTGTTCCATCGGGGGATAATTTACCTATAAAACCGTCGCATTTACCTCCTCCATACGTTTTTTGATAGGCGGTTAAAGTTGTGGGTAAGTTATTCGAACTTGTTCCGCCACAAAATACAATATTATTGGAAGAATCAATTTTCACAGAATATAACGCATCGTTGTCTTTTCCTCCAATATACGTCGAAAATAATAATTGGGAAAAATCGTTTTTCAATTTAAAAATGACACCATCTTGTTGTCCATTGATGGTCGCCTTTGCTGCATTTTTTACAGGAAAATTTTTTGATCTTGTAGAGGAAGCGATACATATATTATTGAATTTATCTAACATAATTTCTCCCCTAAATTGGTCCCCGTAATTAGAAGTTAAACTATCATAATAATTGCTGCCATTATAATTTGAATTTACGCCAGTGATATTGGTGTTAATCCCGTCATTTTCAGATCCTCCGATGTATGTTGAACCGATTAAATTATGCCCGTTAGCACTTATTTTAACGGCATATATATCCACCCCAAAATTACCAAAAAGAGCACCGTTGAAAACTGCATTAAATGTTGAGCCACCTCCATGTACATTTTGAAAACAACCATTCGTAGTTGGAAAATCATTACTTGAGGTAGCTCCGAATGCATAGATATTATTTTGTGAATCACAGATCAATGAATGTACTGTTTCAGCACCATTGGTGTTGTTTTGTCCCCCTAAAAAAGCAGTCCAAAGCATTTTGGATCCATCCGCTGAATATTTAGAGATAAATACATCGGAAGGACTCCCTCCAGAAACGACATTAAAATTGGATTTAATATTAAATACACCATTATCGGGTGTCGGATAGGAATTACCAAAAATGGTACCACCTGAATATGCTGTACCATCGTGACCGTAGGTTGCTGTCATTCCAAAATTATCCGTAACAGAGCCACTATAGGTTGCGAAAATTAATACAGGGTCAATAATTAATAATTTTGTTTTATCATAATCTCCTAATGAGAAAGTTACAGTTTGATTTTCAATTTTAAAATCACACTTAATAGGATCTTTTTTCCCATTTGTTAATTGATAAACATAGGGTTTGTCTTCGATAATTTCGCCAAGCGGTGTTGATATGTGTAGTTTTCCTTGAAGATCGATGTGCAACTTGGTCGAACCAGCAATTTCTAATTGAATGTCTTTAGGGTTGCCAGACGGATAGACTAGGAATTCATATTTTAATTGTTCATCTTCTTGAATCAAATGTAAATCAATCCCGTTATATAAATCGTATAATTGCGCGTCTGTATAAGCGTGAACATCGCTAGCCCATTGTTTCTCGTTTTTACCAATGTAAAAGTTGTAATTTGATTGAGAAGGATTTTTTTTTGTAACACGTTTAATTTCACGCGAGTTTTTAAAGTTAAGATGAACGACATGTTGCCTATCAATTGCATTTACGTCCGGATTACCCAAATTTACATGGTTTTTGCGCAGTTTTTGAAAATCTTGTAGGTGAAATAAAAATTTATTGCGCTGTATCCAAAGATTTCCTCCTTTAAAAGATGATTTGAACAAAATATCTTCGTCCCATTGTCCTTTGTTTTCAATAAATGAATGATTATTATGTACAATTTGTACATTGGAAGATACCGCTTTTTCTTTGTTTTGAGAGAATGAAAAATCGCTTAATAAAAGTAGAAATGCTAGTATGAATATTTTCATACGTATAAAGTTATAATTTTTATCGCATAAAAAAAGCTGTCTCAAAATGAAACAGCTTTAAATATATTTTAATGATATTGTTTATCGACTTTACAATGAATAATTAAAATTTGATTTATCGAGGTAGACAATGAATTTGATTTTGAGTGTACAACAATACATGATAAAACAAATTTAGCAGTCGAACGAAGAGTAATCGAATTTTATATTCATTAAGCTAGAACACCGATTACTTCTGCCATTTTCTTGCCAATTTCAGCAGGAGAATCCACTACGTGAATTCCACATTCTCGCATGATGCGTTTTTTAGCTTCAGCAGTATCATCATGTCCACCAACGATTGCACCAGCGTGTCCCATTGTTCTTCCTGCGGGAGCAGTTTCACCAGCGATGAATCCTACTACTGGTTTAGTACCATGTTCTTTAATCCAACGTGCAGCAATTGCTTCTAAGTTACCACCGATTTCACCAATCATGATGATACCTTCTGTTTCTGGATCGTTCATTAATAATTCAACCGCTTCTTTCGTAGTAGTTCCAATGATTGGGTCACCACCGATACCGATTGCAGTTGTAATTCCTAAACCAGCTTTAGCAACTTGGTCAGCAGCTTCATACGTTAAAGTTCCAGATTTAGAAACAATACCGATTTTTCCTTTTTTGAAAACGAAACCTGGCATGATACCTACTTTCGCTTCACCAGCAGTGATTACGCCTGGACAGTTAGGACCGATTAAACGCGTGTCATACCCTTTAATGTATTCTTTCGCTTTCACCATATCGTTTACTGGAATACCTTCTGTAATACAAACAATTACTTTGATACCTGCATTCGCAGCTTCCATAATTGCATCTGCAGCAAATGCTGGTGGTACAAAAATAATAGATACATCCGCTTTTGTAGCGATTACTGCGTCAACAACTGTATTAAATACTGGTTTATCTAAATGTGTAGAACCACCTTTACCTGGAGTAACACCTCCAACTACGTTTGTTCCATATTCAATCATTTGAGAAGCATGGAAAGTTCCTTCACTTCCTGTAAAACCTTGAACGATAACTCTTGAATCTTTGCTAACTAGTACACCCATTTTGACGGATTTTTTATGTTATTAATTTTTGTAGATCAAAAGTAGGATATTGTGGGGTGATTTACAAGAAAAATAATAAAAAATCACAAACAATCCTTTATGGATAACGTATGTGCCCTTACGAATATTCATTCGGAGACTTGGTATATTCATTCGATAGGTAATTGTGTATTTCTACGCTTTTTTTAATGATTTAAATTATTGTTTATTAATCTTTTAATTAGTTTTTGTTGGCGTTAAAAAACACATATCATTTGTATTTTTTAGTGTAACTCCTGAAATTTGCTTTATGATTAATACGAAGATTCAGATTTTATCCGCAGAAGATAATGAACTGGTTCAATTGGGGATTCGGTTTAAACTAGAGTTATTAGACCTTTTCCAATTTGATTTACATTCGGTTTCGAATGGTCAAGATGCCATTTCATACATGCGTGAAAATAAAGTGGATGTATTCTTATTAGATATCTATATCGATATGTGTGATGGTTTTTCTGTATTAACTATTATGAACAACCTAAATCTACAGGTTCCAACAATCATTGTTTCTGCTACGGATTCTATTTCGGTCATTAGACAGACAATAAATCTAGGAGCTAAAGCTTTTGTACACAAAAATCAAGATGTAAATTTATTAGGTGAGGCAATTATCTCGGTGTATGCTGGCGAGAAATTTTATTCGGAGAAAACAAAACAATCATTGGATATTGTAGGTTCTAAAAAGGATCGGAAATCAAGTAAAAAAGTAACATTCAGTGAGAAAGATTTATTGATACTTTCCTATTTATTAAATGGTTTGACAAGTAAAGAAATTGCACATTATTTATTCTTAAGTCCGCGAACTATTGAATCACATCGATCAAAATTGATGCGTAAAACAGGAACCAAAAGCATGTTGGAATTAGCAAAATTTGTCACTAAACATAAACTAAAACTTATTGGTAAAGTATGATATAATAATATGTTGCGTATTTCTTGCTTCTTATATGGTTAGAGGTCAATCAATTTCGAATACAAGTGCACGTAGTATTGCATTAGCTTCTAGTGTTGCTACGCTCGATGATATTACTGTAATGCAGATGAATCCATCTGTAATAATGGATAACCATTCGATGCAGATTTGCTTGCAAAATGTCTCCTTTATATCCTCCATTGGATTTCAAAAAAACGAAGCCATTATAGGATTACCGATAAAAAAAGGAGTAGTAGGGGTGTTGCTTCAAAAAACAGGTAATGAAATATATCATATATTAAATGCTGGTGTTTCTTATGCGATGCGTTTATCGGATAATATAAAATTTGGAATTTATTTAGGGGATAAAAACATTGCGATTCAACAGTATGGTTCGAGAAATTCGCTAGATATAGCATTAGCGATTCAAGGGAAAATAACAGATAAAATAACCTACGGTATATCCGTGAAATCGTTAAATGGCAATGGGATAAAGGCCCAAGAAGTAAATCCAACGTATCTATTTGTTGGTGTAAAATATACATCGATAGCACCTGCTTGGAGTATGTACACTGAAATAGAAAAATCGGTAACTACTCCAATGCGTATGAAAATAGCGACTGAATATTTTATTTCTCCAATAATTTGTTTTCGTGCTGGTATTATGACTTCTTCTTACCAAATTAGTGGTGGAATGGGCTGTTTACTTAAAAAAAGAGTTAGAATAGATATTGGAACTAGTTGGCAACCAATAGTAGGACTATCGACACAAGTTGGTGTTGTTTTTAATAATAAACCACAATAACATTGTGAGAAATATATTCTTATTTCTCCTGGTTTTTATGTGTAACTATTCCTTAATTGCTCAAGTGACAAATTCGTTATTGCAGAAGCGATTGGAATATTGGATGGAGAGAAATCAATCAGAAAATACAGATTTAACGCAACTTCAAGAAATTTGGGAATATTATTTGGCAAATCCATTAAACATAAATAATGTACCTAAAGAAGAATTAGCTTCGTTAGATTTATGGAGTGATATTCAAATTCAGGATTTATTAGATCATCGAATAAAGTTTGGTTCTTTACTTACCGTTTATGAATTGCAGACGCTACCTTCTTGGGATACATCTTTTATACAACTGATTTTACCTTTTGTAACCCTTGATGAACGATCGGATAATCCTCCTTTAACCTGGTTCGAGCTTACCCGCAAAGGGAAAGTAGAAGCACTATCACGTTTTCAACATCCTGTAGAAAATACTTGGAGTCCAACTATTATCAATTCCAATAATTCAAGTACATCTTATGTAGGAAATGGTGATTATTATTTAACTAGAATTCGCTATACCTATCAACAAAGGGTTAGTTTTGGTATTACTGCAGAAAAAGATGTTGGTGAACCCTTTTTTAAATCTGGAAATAAAAATGGGTTTGATTTTTATTCGAGTCATCTACAGTTAAAAGTAGGTAAGGTGTTGAAAAATATCGTTTTAGGAGATTATCATGTGCAAATTGGTCAAGGATTAAATTGTTGGACTTCTTTTGCAATGGGAAAATCTTTGGAACTTACAACGAGTAAAAAAAATGCACAAGTAATTCGTCCACATACTTCTACGGAAGAAAATCGTTTCTTACGAGGGGGTGCCTCAGAAATAGCATACAAAAATTTTTCTTGTTTATTATTCGTTTCCAAAAACCAAAAAGATGCGTCGCTTAACTCTGATTCTTCCAATCAAATTTCTTCTGTATTAACAACTGGTTATCACCGAACAAAAAGTGAATTGGCAGGAAAAGATCTATTAAAAGAAACCGTTTTAGGTGCTTATCTGCGATATGATTTAGGTACTTTACACTTTGGATTAGCCTCTGTTTTTATGCATTATTCGCCAAGTATAAATTCAAAAGTAACTACCTATAATCAATTTGATTTTAGGGGAAAGCAATACCAAAGTTCAAGTGCAGATTATTCTTTTACCTATCGTAATTTATTGGCTTTTGGAGAGGTTTCAACGATAAATTTCACAAATAAAATCGCTTGGTTACAAGGATTAATCCTGGCGCTTGATGCAAAGAATTCTTTCAGTTTGCTTTTTAGAAATTATGATAAAGGATATGAAACAACCTATAATGCAGGGTTTTCGGAGGGGAGTACGGTTCAAAACGAAACAGGTTTATATGTCGCATTTGCAAGTATGTTTGCTAAACAATGGAATCTGCAAGTCTATTCTGATTTTTTTCAATTTCCATGGTTAAAACAGCAAGTTAGTTTACCTTCAAAAGGGATAGAAAATTGTCTTCAGATTACCTGGAAGCCATCTAAAATGCTAGAGTTTTATGTTCGGTATCGAAATCAATGGAAAGAACAAAATAGTTCAGAATTAACAGATGGTTTGAAAGTTTTGACGAATTTGAATTCTTCTAATCTTCGAGGACATTTATCCTATAAAATGAATGATTTACTAGAAATTCGTGCGCGATTAGAAGGTGTTTTGATTGCGCGAGAAGATAAATCAACGGAGAAGGGGATGCTATTTTATCAGGATATAAATATTACGTCAAAGAATAAAAACAGGGACTATATACTTCGATTTATACTTTTTGATACGGATTCCTATGCATCGCGGATCTATAGTTTTGAATCGAGTCCAACATATCAATTTAGTAGTCCAGCATTTTACGGAAAAGGAATTCGTGCGTATTTACTTGTTCGCTTAACTTTCTGGAAAAGATTGGATTGTTGGGTTAAAGTTGGTGATACCCATTATGTATCTACTAACAATACAAGTGTAGATTTAAACCAATTAATGGAAACAAAAAAAAAGGAAATCAATATTCAACTTCGCTGGAAAATGTAATATTTTACTATCTTTATAGCTATTCGGTTTTTTAAGGATACATGCGTAGGATAATAGTTAGTTTTTTATTTATTACTTTAATAGGTTTTGCATTTACTCAAGCGCCTATTAATGATAAATGTGCTAATGCTATTCCTGTTTCACCCTCTTCGGATTGTATTCCTGTAAACGCTACATTGAGTAAGTCTACAGTGGATGCTGGGTATACTAATAATGATGTATGGTTCTCCTTTGTTGCTACTTCCTCATCACATGCTGTAGGAGTAGTAAAAACAAAAGATATCATCGGGGCTAAAGTTTTTAAACCAGACTTTCAGTTGTATGATGCTTGTGGCGGCTCTGTTATTAATTCTTTGCCATTGGATAATACAACCGTTGGGAGTGTTCCAAATCCTCAAAATCGTATAGAAAGAACCTACACTAGTTTGGTCATTGGTAAAACTTATTATTACCGCGTTTATAATGCTGGTGGAGGAACAGAATTTGAATTTAATACTTCTGTTTGCACATTTAAAAATCTTGGAGATGTGAATGATTTGGTAGGTAATGCGATTGAATTGCCTGTTTCTCAAACGTGTAATTTTTCGTTATATACACTTTCTAAATCTACCAAATCAAATCCGGAAAAATTAATCACAGCAGTAACAAATGCAACTTGGCAATTTTCGGATGTTTGGTTTAAAGCAAAAGTACCTGCAAATGGTCGATTAAGTGTTATACTTCAAAATGTTGGTGTTGATGGTTTGGAAGCTTTAGCATTATATACGTCTGCAGATAATGGTGTAACACTAAACGAAGTTGGATCTGATTACAGTTCAGGTGCATTAACATTAGATCGTTCTGGTTTAACACCCAATTCGTATGTATATATTCGTGTCTGTGCAACCAATGTGAATGCACTATTAGGAACTTTTAATATTTGTGTTTCTACTCCACCGGAATGTGGTTCGCATATTCCAGCTGGGGATAATTGTACTGCTCCAACACGTATTTGTGATTTAAATGGGTATTGTGGAAACACTTCTAGTTCCTATACAATTGATTTACCTGGTGGAACCTATCAACAACATGCGGTATATGGAAGTGCAACGATTGAAAATAATTCTTGGTTATCTTTTATAGCAAGCGAAACATCCGCAATGTTTACAATTTATGTTAGTAATTGTAAAGCGGGTAAAGCAGGTAATGTATTAGGTATACAAGCAGGTGTTTACGAGGGGAATTGTGCTTCTATCGTACCTAAATCTAATTTCTGGTCTTCGCCAAACATGGATAATAATCTGCTTACAGCAACTAATTTAACGGTTGGGAATGAGTATTATATCATGCTTGATGGTAATTCAGGGGCAACTTGTGACTACATTATAGCAACTAACTCTGGTGTTCAAATGGTGGATGCAGGTCCAGATCAAATTTATTGTAATCCAAACACCAATCCTTTAGAATTAAAAGCTATAGGAATAGGTACATCTAATTTAACTTGGTCTTCGCGTGCAGGCTCTAATTTAACTCCGAATATTGGTACTACTGCAAATCTGTCTTTAAATCCTGGTCCAACTGAAGAAACACGCTATATTGTTGAGGCTACAGGTACTTGTACAGGAACAAAAGATTCCTTATTAGTGACTATTTCAAATTGCTTGTGTGTAAAACCGGTTATCAATACAAATCCTTCTCCTGTATCTACCTGTCCAGGAAGTACGATCAGTTTCTCGATTACAACTACTGGTGCCACTAGTTTTCAGTGGAAAGAAAGTACAGATGGCGGTTTGACTTATTCTACGCTAACAAATACGGGGATTTATTCTGGTGTTACAAGTGCTACATTGACATTAACAAGTCTTACTTCCACGGTAAATGGGTATAAATATAAATGCATAATAAAAGATGTTACAGGTTTTTGTAGTGATAGTTCTACCGTTGCACTTTTAACCATCTCACCTCTAACTATAATTAATTCAACTAATGTGCATGTTTGTACCGGTTCTTCCACTACAATATCAGCAACAACTATTCCCTCTACTGGTAATATATATGTTTGGACGGTGCCAAATGGAGTTACCAATCCAGGAAATGTAAACTCTTTTTTATCTTCCACACCTGGGGATTATATATGTAATATTTTTACACCTGCGAATAAGTTATGTAACGATGATTTTGAAATTCCTACTATTGCAAGTTCAAGTTGGGGGAATGTTCATAGATCTAATTATCTATGTTGGAGTTCATCAAATCCAAACATTGAAGTATGGTCAGCTGGACATTTGGGAGTACCTGCTTTTTCTGGTAATCAATTTATAGAAATTAATTCTGATAATGATGGTGTATTATTTCAAGATATTTCTTTAACATCCGGTTCAAAAGTAGATATATCTTTTGCACATAGAGGAAGGAAAGGGGTAGATGTTATGAAAGTTTCTATAGGCCCCGTTGGAGGCCCTTATACACAATTAGGGCAATATAGCACGGGTAATACGTCTTGGGTAGTCTATTCAACCTCCTATACTGCGACAACAACAGGTAATTATTCTTTACGATTTGAATCCGTAAGTTCTTTTGGTGGGGATAAAACTTTTGGGAATTTTATAGATGCTGTTTCTGTAAAAACGGGAATTTGTGCAGTTGCAACTTCTAAAATAACACTGATAAATGATCCTTTGCCTTTAGCTACAATAAGTAACGATGTTCAAGTGTGTAAAGGAGATTTAAATACCTCCATTATTTTTTCTGGTTTAAAAGGTACACCAAATTATACTTTTACGTATAATATAAATGGAGGGATAAATCAATTAGCAGTAAGTAATGGTAATAATGCAACGATTTCTGTAAATACATCAAAAGAAGGAGTTTTTAAATACAATCTAATTGAAATAAAAGACAATATAAATTGTCGTTCGATTTTAAATGATACTGTTACTGTTAAAATAGACACAGCTAGCATTGGAGGTGTCGTGAGTAACAACCATACAGTTTGTTTTGGCTCGCCTAGTAATCAACTCACACTAACTGGAAAAACAGGTTTAATTACAAAATGGCAATATGCGATTTCTCCATATACAACGTGGATAGATACAGCAATTTTAACTTCTACTTTTACATCTGGACCTATCTATCAGTCGACTAAATTTAGAGCCGTTGTCAAAAGTGGTACTTGTCCGGAAGCATATGCAACACCAGCATTAGTAACGGTGGATCCGAAAAGTATCGCTGGTACTTTAGGTACTCCCGTTTCTGTATGTGCAGGACAAACAGGGGGTAATTTAACGTTGGTTGGAAATGGTAACACCATTTTAAAATGGCAAAGTGCTACTAAGCCGTTTATCCTTTGGAATGATATCGTTCATCCTTTGAATTCATATGCAACTCCGGTTTTGAATGATACCACTAAATTTCGTGTGCTAGTGAAATCTGGAGTTTGTCCTCCAGACACTTCTAATTTAGTTACAATTGCTGTAATGCCAAAGCAGGTGTTGAATTTACAGTGTGGTAATAGAACAAATAATTCGGTTCAATTTAAATGGGATAAAATTAAAAACGCAACGAATTACGCATTCAGTTATACTGTGGATAATACAGGCCCCGCAGTTACTGGTACTATTTTAGCAAACACAATTGATACTATAATTACCGTTGATGGGATGGGTAAGACGGTCAATTTTACACTTACTCCAGTTGGAGGGTATTGTACAGGTCCTGAGACAGCAAATTGTATTTCAACTACTTGCGTTACACCAATAACAGATCAGTTGTTGGATATCGTTGTGTGTGCAGGGGATAATGTAGATATTCCAGTATTTACAAGTTCAGATGCGCCAGAATCCTTTTCATGGACCAATTCGAATAGTGCTATTGGTTTATCAATTTATGGTATTTCGGATACTTTATTTAAAACGGCGTTAGTAACTCAACAAGAAATAGGTATCATAAAAGTAAATGCATTTAAAAATCCGTGTAAGGGTCCAACTATGACTTTTAAAATCATTGTAAATCCTTTGCCTACTATAAGTACAAAATTAGACACTAGTATCTGTAAAGGTTCTACGATTACACTAAAAGGAAAAGGAGCAGCTTCTTATACTTGGGATAATGGAATTCAGGATAATATAGCTTTTGCACCGACGAGTACAAGTACCTATAAGGTAAACGGTATCGATGTAAATGGTTGTAAGAATTTTGCTAGTGTTAAGGTTAACGTAAATAATTTACCGAGTATTACGGTTACAAATTCAGGTCCAATCTGTGCGAATGACACTGTTTTTTCTTTGGTTCAAAGTGGGGATGTTTTAACAAAATGGAGTTGGAAAAGTGATGCGAATGCACTATTCAGCGATTCGTTAATAAAGCAACCTGTTGTTAAAAAAGCAATTAATAATGAAGTTTTCACGCTTTCTGGGTATGATGTGAATGGATGTAAAGCCTCTGCTACAACAACTTTTACGATCAGTCCTTTACCTATCTTTAATTTAGCTTCCTCTAGTCCTTGTGAGAAAGAATCTTTATCCCTTTATTGCTCTACCGCAAGTGCGCAATCCTATACTTGGACACATAAAAATGGGTTTATAAGTGCGTTGCAAAATCCAATCATATCCTCCGCGCAATTAACAGATAGTGGTTACTATTACTTAAAATTTATTGATTCCAAAGGTTGTTATAAAGTGGATTCAATATTTGTTCAAATTAAACCACTTCCGATTTTTACGCCATCCGCAATATCACCATGTGAATCAACCCCTTTTTCTGTAAAAGCAAATTATTCCAATGCTGTAACTTATCTGTGGACCGGACCAGTTACATTATCAAATACGGAAACAGTTTTGGTTTCCAATAGTGCAAATCCCAGTACACACGACGGAGATTACAATGTTACGGTTACAGACATTAACGGATGTTCGGACACTAAAAAAGTGAGGGTTACAGTCAAACCAAGCCCTATTATAACTGTTTCTAATAATGGACCTTTGTGTGCGAATGATACGACATTACGATTAAATCAAAGTGGAAGTTTACTCGCTAAATGGAGTTGGAAAAGTTCTAATGTTGCTATTTTTAATGATTCTTTAGTTCAACAACCCAGGATTAAAAATGCTATTTCTGGCGAAGTGTTTACATTGAAAGGTATGGATGCAAATGGTTGTTCAGTAATCGCAACGACATCTGTTGTAATTAATCCATTGCCAATATTTAATGTCACAGCAAATACACCTTGTGTTGGACAAGACTTGAATCTCACTAGTGATTTACCAGGAGTAAAGTCCTATGCCTGGACACATAAAAATGGTTTTTCTAATGCGACTCAAAATCCGATTATTCCTTCCGTTACACTTGCAGATACAGGATTATATACGTTGAAGTTAACAGATGCTAATTCGTGTAGTGATATACGAACTGTGCTTGTAGGAATTAATGAATTGCCTGTTTTTTCTCCAAATTATATAGTACCATGCGAAAACAAACCTTTGATATTAAAAGCAAATTACACTTCTACTAATACGGTTTTAAGTTATGTATGGACAGGACCAACTTCTTTGGTAGGTGTTATTCCTTCTGTTGCAAACACTACAATTACATTAAAATCTATTCCTGCAGTTCATAATGGTGAGTATGGATTAACTGTTACAGATGAAAATAATTGTTCGGCAACACAAAAGTTTACTATCACAATTAATCCATTACCACAAGTGAAAACTGCTGCAGATTTTAGTATTTGCATAGGGGATGAGGTAAGATTAAGTGGGACCGGAGCCTTGACGTATTTTTGGGACAATAATGTACAAGATAATAGTTCGTTTAAACCACAATTAAGTGCGAATTATATTGTAAAAGGTTTAGATGTTAATCTGTGTGAAAATTTCGATTCTGTTTTTGTTACTGTAAATCCTTTACCATCTATATCAGTTCCAGATTTATGCGAAAGTTATAAAACTGTATTGACAAGTAATCATTTACCAGCGACTTCAAATGCATGGATTTCTTCAGATATTGCAATAGCTAGCGTTGATTCAGGTACTGGTGAAGCGCAAGGTTTAATCGCAGGAAAATCTACGATTACATTTACGGATAATGTAGGTTGTAAGATAACTAAAGAACTTGTCGTTAATGCTACACCCTCGATAACTACTTTGCCACTTGGTGTTTGTGAAAACAGCCAACTTATATTAAAAGCCAACCAAGCACCCACATCTAGTAATCCGTGGAAATCTACTTCTAATAATTTGACAATAAATTCAGTTTCTGGTCAAGTGTTTGGCTTGAAAGCAGGTGTAGATTCCGTTTCATTTACAAATAATAAAGGCTGTAAAACCTCGAAATTGTTTAAAGTGTATGGTTTACCTATCGCAAATTTTTCTTCCATCAAAGAAATTTGTATCGATGATACTTTACGTCTTTTAAATACTACTTCTCCACTTTGTGAAACCTATCAGTGGGATTTTGGAGACGGAATAAAATCATCGAAAACCAACCATAAGTATAGTAAAGATGGATTTTTTACAATATCCTTGACTGCTATTGATAGTTATGGTTGTCAAGACTCAATTGTAAAGTTAAATTATGTAGAGGTTGTAAATAAGCCATACGTTTCTTTCGTCTTTACTCCAGATTCCATTGATATCTTAAATCCAGAGGTTCGATTTAAAACGAATTCGGATGGAAAGTATTTTAAATGGAATTTTGGCGATGGAAAACCTACTTCCACCACGAAAGATGCAATTCACTTTTTTCCAACGGACGAGGGTAAATATTATACCGTAACGCTTACAGCATCGAATACGAAAGAAGGTTGTTCCAATGCCTACACGCAAGTGATAGTTTCCAAAGAACCATTAATTTACTATATCCCAAATACATTTACGCCAAATGGTGATGAGTTTAATAATACCTTTAAACCGATTTTTTCCAGTGGTTTAGATCCGTATAATTACACTTTGTTTATTTACGATCGTTGGGGAGAACTGATTTTTGAATCGCATAATGCGCAAATAGGCTGGGATGGAACGTATAATAACCAACTTATAGGAAGTAATACGTATATCTGGAAATTAAATTTTAAGGAAAAGCAAAACGGACAAGAACATACAAAATTGGGGCACGTAAATGTAATACGTTAACACAAAGCGCTATGATTTTAATTATCGACTGTGGTAGTCAGAAAACACCTTTTATCGAAGAAACGGTTGATCTTCAAATGGATTATCAAACCATAGGATTATGGGAGCTCGAAAAAGAACATACTATCGATAAAAAAGGGGTTATTATTTCTGGAGCACCGATATTAATTACGGAGATAGATTATACCAAACATCTAGCACAATTAGCTTTTCTTAAAGAACTTGAAATTCCTGTTTTAGGTATTTGTTTTGGTCACCAAATGATTGGTTTATTACATGGTGCCAGACCTTCACGACAAAAAGAAGACCGCGATTGGCAAACAATCGAATCCTTGGAAGACCATCCTTTATTTGATAAATTACCGGTCGAATTTGAAATGATGGAAGATCATTGCGAGTCGATTTCCTTACCAAAAGATTTTAAGTTATTAGCCGTTTCGGACGCATGTGTGAATGAAGCGATGTGTCATACTTCAAAACCTTTGTTTGGTGTGCAGTTTCATCCAGAGGTATCTGGAAATCAAGGAACCTTGTTTATTGAAAACTTTGTTAATATTTGTTTGCAACAAGGTTCAAACACTGCTAGTTAATTCCCGAACTTCGTCATTATGTTATTGAATAGACTTTGGATAGGAATGTTTTTGATTGCACTGGTTACAGGTCTTTCAAAACTTCTTTTTTGGCATGACTTGACCATTTTTGAAAAGATGGTTACTTCCTTGTTTGATGCTGCAAAAGCAGGGTTTGAAATCTCTTTGTATTTTACGGGTGCTTTATGTTTATGGCTTGGTTTTATGAAAGTCGGAGAGGAAGGAGGGGCCATACGAATTATGACAAGATTGGTATCCCCATTGTTTTCTAAATTATTTCCAGAAGTACCGAAAGGTCACCCAGCTATTGGATCGATGATGATGAATATTTCCGCCAATATGTTGGGTTTAGATAATGCTGCGACACCCATGGGGTTAAAAGCCATGAAGGAATTACAAACTTTAAATCCGAAACCAGATACCGCAACAAATGCGCAAATTATGTTTTTGGTATTGAATGCTTCTGGATTGACAATCATTCCGATTAGTATTTTGTCTTTAAGAGCTGCTAATGGGTCTGCTTCTCCTTCAGAAGTTTTTCTACCGATATTAATAGCAACCTTTTTCGCAACACTTGCGGCATTAATTTATGTAGGGATTCGTCAAAAAATAAACTTATTGAATAAAGTGGTTTTGTTGTATGTTGGTACATTGACCGCTTTAATTGTAGGTTTATTAGTACTGCTTTATAATCATCCGCAATACATTCAACCAATTTCTTCAGTGGGAAGTAACTTGTTTTTATTTCTCATTATTATCTTCTTTATTGTTTTAGCAATTCGTTCTAAAGTCAATGTATACGATCAGTTTATTGAAGGTGCAAAAGGTGGTTTTGAAGTGGCTATTGGAATTGTTCCTTACCTAGTTGCAATGTTAGCAGCGATTGCCGTTTTTCGTTCCTGTGGAGCGCTTGAAGCATTGATTGATGGAATAAAATTAGGTTTAGTAGCAATAGGAGTTACCGCTACAGAATTTGTAGATGCGCTTCCAGTCGCTTTTATGAAACCATTCTCTGGTAGTGGAGCGCGTGCCTTGATGGTGGAATCTTGGACAACCTTTGGTGTGGATAGTTTTGTCGGGAAATTAGCAGCTACTTTCCAAGGAAGTACTGAAACTACTTTTTATGTACTAGCAGTATATTTTGGTGCAGTCAAAGTCAAACACACACGGTATGCTGCTATGGGTGGTATTATTGCAGATATTGTTGGAGTAGTTACAGCAGTTCTAGTTTCTTATTTATTTTATGCTCACTAAGATTTTTGCCATGTTCAAAAAGAAAAAAAAGGTACACATTCCTTCCGATAAAGAGAAAAAAGTAGTACCAATGAAGGCGTTGGACTATCCTCCAAAAATCTTATTGGCATGGGCTAAAGCAATCGAAGGCGAGGAAGAATTTTCGGAATGGTTAAAATTTAATGGATTCTTGGAATTGCACACTGCATGCTCTGCGATTAAACTTAATGCAAAAGCACGCGATTGGTTGATGGATAATGGATATCCCCATTTATTAGCATTTATTCAAGCCTCCGAAGGAAATAAACATGCAGAGGCTTGGTTGGATCGGAATAAATTTAAATTGTTATTAAATATGGCGAGGGCTATCGATGGAGACAACGATTCCTACCAATGGGTGAAAAACAACCAATCGGTAGATATTTACATATTAATGGTAGCAATCAAGAAAATTAAGGATCAAATTGAGGATTTTAATAATGATCCTCACGTGTTTAAGTAAGCTCCTACAAACTTTTTAATTGCTCTATTGTCTCGCTTGGGTTACTAGAACCGAATACAAAACTTCCTGCAACAAGTACGTCTGCTCCAGCGTCAACTAATAGTTTTCCTGTTTCTAGGTTAACACCTCCGTCAACTTCAATCAATGCGGAAGAACCTTTAGCTTGAATTAATTGTTTCGTTTCAGCCACTTTATTCACTGCATTTGCAATAAATTTTTGACCACCAAAACCTGGGTTAACGGACATAATCAATACCAAATCTAAATCAGCAATCACATCTGTTAATGCGCTCACTGGTGTGTGTGGATTCAATGCTACACCTGCTTTCATTCCAGCTTGTTTGATCGCTTGAATGGTACGGTGTAAATGTCTGCATGCTTCATAGTGAACCGTTAAAATATCTGTACCACAACGTTTAAATTCCGCAATATAATCATCTGGATTTTCAATCATAATATGCACATCCAATGGTTTGGTTGCATGACGTTTCATTGCTTCAATTACGGGGAAACCAAAAGAGATATTTGGTACAAAAACACCATCCATCACATCCACGTGAAACCAATCAGCTTGGCTTGCATTGATCATTTCAATATCGCGTTGCATATTTGCAAAGTCACAGGATAACATCGATGGGGAAATTAGTACACTCATAATTCTCTTTTTTGATTTGTCGTTAAAATTACGGATTATAATAGATTCTTGAAATTGATTCTACACAAAATGTAATCCACATGTTTGAATTATGATCTTCTTTATATGATTTATGAATAAAGTTTATGTTCTTCTCTTTAAATATTGGTAAATACTCTAGGCTGTTTTGCATAAAGCTTTCAGGTTCGAGAGTTCCTGCACATAAGAAATAAATACCTTTTGCTTGTTCAATGTTATATCCATTAAAACCGGCGGGTGACATTATTATTGAATTTCCAAATAATCCTGGATAATCAGTGGTTAATCCGTATACAAATGCACCTCCATTTGAAAACCCTCCAATAGTCCATCTTGTTATAGATTGGTTAAGTGAATATGTTTTTTTTAAATAAGATATTACTTCCTTAGTGATAAATTTTGAAAATCTATTGTATCGATCTTTTATTAACTTAGAAAATAGTTTATCAGAATATGCTTTAAGTGCTTTTTCAGATGTAAATTCTATTCTGTTTCTTAACATCTCTTCAGTTCTAAAATCATAAAAATAATCCTTGAATAAAGAATCTATTGGTTGAGGTTCACGATTATGTATTCCAACCAAAATAATAGGTTTTATTTTCTTGGTTAGAATTAAATACTCGATATAATTTGCAATCTTAGTCGCAAAGTTATCTGTTAATAATACTACACCATATGTCGAATCTTTTGAATAAAAAGGAGGTTCATAGATTGTAATTTTTCTAGGTTCTTCTAAATTTTTACTATATAATTCTATTGTCTTTAATTTTCCTTTAAGTTCTTCAACTTTCCCTAATTTGTTAGTGTCTGGTGACTGTATTTCTTCCTCTTTTTGTGAAAAAAGAAAAATTGGAAAAAATATAAAAAATGCGAATAATTTCATTGATTATCAGTTAAATATTTTTTTGGCAAATGTACAATTATTTCATTTTCATTTATTAAATGTATCTTCTTTCCAATTCCTTGGATTGTTTATGATATAATTTTGAATTCGTTCAAATGAATATGGATTCCGAATTACATGATCATGGTATCGTGCCTGCCATTCAAAACAGGAAAAATCATGTTTTTTTGAATAGGTGGTTACAGCAGATTTAAATCCCCGAATTATGGATGCCAAATTTTTGGATTGAACACCAAATTGATTTTTTGGATGGTTTGACGTATTTGCGTGACGTTTTAGCGTAGAGACGCAATGCATTGCGTCTCTACCATCCGCGTCCCCGCAACCATCCGCGCAACCATCCCCGTCCCCGCACGCGTCCACACAACCATCCCCATTCCTACAATCATCCCTGTCTCCGCATCCCGTTACATCCCACCCAATATTTTCATTATATTTATTTTTACCGATCCTTATCACCGCGTGAAAATGATTTGGCATCACAATAAATTCACCCATTTCTAAATTCATATCAGCACGCAATTCGATTGTTTTTACCCATTCTCGATTGACAATTCCCCCTAATTCATTCAAATTCATTTGTCCGTTTTCTATTTCCCCAAAATAATGTATTCTATTTTTAGTGCAAATTGTAATGAAATAAATTCCTTCAGAACGGTAATCCCACTGTTGCCATCTTGAAGATGGAATTCTGTATTTGTTTTGAAATTTTTCCGACATTTTAAACCATAATTTGACAAATCCTACTTTAATTTAATCAAATAGTTCATTTGAAGCAACCCATATATGTTTTAGATTAATTAGAATATCCATTTTTTCATCAGCAATCCTTATATTTACTTCGATATTACAACCATTATATGACTATTTTAATCATTATTGCTACTGCGATTATTTCATTTATGGGATTTAAAAATCCACAATTGATCAGTAAATGGGTGTTTTCGCCGTATCGTGTGAAGCATAATAACGAATTGTCGCGATTTATTTCACACATGTTTATCCATGCAGATTTGTCTCATTTACTGTTTAATATGATTTCTTTTTTCATGTTTGGTGCAATGATTGAAGGTGAATTGGATACTCATTTTGGAAATTCTAATGGGATGATACATTTTCTGATTTTATATTTTGTTGGTGGACTTTTCTCTACCTTATGGCCATACATACGCAATCAAGAAAATGTAAATTACCTATCCCTAGGTGCTTCTGGTGCTGTTTCTGCGGTTGTTTTTGCAGGTATCATGTGGAATCCAACGATGAAAATGGGATTGATATTTTTACCGATAATGATTCCAGCTTATATTTTTGGACCACTGTATTTAGCATTTGAATTTTGGATGTTTAAAAGACAAAAAACAAACATTGCACATGATGCGCATATCGGAGGTGCAGTATTCGGCGTTTTATATATTTTATTGATTAACGCCGATAAAGGAAGAGAGTTTTTACAAAGTATAATGTCCTAGAGTATGCAAGATTTATTTGTTAACAATAATGGAGCGGTATTACCGAATAAAGGTGCTACCATTGCAGCAGGTAACCGTTCATATCTCTATGGGGACGGATTATTTGAAAGCGTTCGTGTTATGAATGGAAAACCAATTAATATGGTTAACCATTTTAATCGTATGGCGGAAGGCGCAAAAGCAATAAAAATGCGATTTCCTTCCTTTTTCACTGTAGAATTTTTTGAAGATAAGGTTGTAGAATTAATTGCGCTTTCTGGAATAAAAGAAGGAGGGAAATGCAGAATTTCCTTGGATAGAGCTCTAGGAGGAACCTATATCCCAGAAACCAATGAAATTTCCTATTTTATTGAAATATATCCGTACGAGTCCAATTATTTTGAATTGAATTCCAAAGGGTATGAAGTAGATATTTACCGAGAACTCAAAAAACAAAAAAACTTTCTATCCAATTTCAAAACAAAAAATGGATTATTATATGTAATGACTGCGATTGCTGCAAAAGAAAAAGGGTTGGATGATTATTTGCTAATCAATGAAAAAGATGCAGTAATCGAAAGTTCTAATTCGAATTTATTTGTAGTTAGTAATGGTGTATTATACACCCCTAGTTTGGAAGACGGTTGTTTAGCGGGTACGATGCGTATGCAAGTCATAAATATAGCACTGACTCATGGTATTAAAGTCTATGAATGTGCCATATTACCACAGAATTTATTGGCTGCAGACGAAATTTTTCTAACAAATGCAATCCGTGGAATCGTTTGGGTCGGTGGTTATAGAACCAAAAGATATTTCAATACCTTAGGTAGAAAAATCCAATCTTTTTTAAATGATTACTGGGAGAATCAATTAGAAGAAATAGAAGAATAATTCATTTTCATTAAATAAATACACGTGGCCAATTTTAAAGATTTAGGTGTTGAAACATACCTAATCAAAGCACTGGATGATATTAATATTACAGAACCAACTGAAATTCAAGAAAAAGCACTGCCTTTTTTGTTAGAGTATAAATCGGATTTCGTCGGACAAGCACAAACCGGTACAGGTAAAACAGCAACTTTTGGTATCCCAATTATTCAAAAAATAGATGCAACTTCTCCAAAAGTTCAGGCATTAATTTTAGCGCCAACGCGTGAGTTGTGTCAACAAATTTCCAAACAGTTATTTAAAATGACTAAGTACACTACCAATGTGTATGTGCAAGCGGTGTATGGTGGAGAAAAGATTGATTTGCAAATTCGTGCACTTTCCAGACCTACGCAGGTAATTGTTGCAACACCAGGTCGTTTGCTCGATTTATTAGACCGTAAAGTAGTCGATTTAAAAGATGTAAATACCGTTGTTTTAGATGAGGCAGATGAGATGTTAAAAATGGGTTTCCAAAAAGATGTGGAAACGATTTTGCGACAAACGCATAAAAATAGTTTTACTTGGTTATTTTCTGCTACTATACCGAATGAGTTAGAGTTGATAATAACCAATTATTTATCCGAAGATGCGAAACGTATTCAGGTAAATAAGCAAAAGAATATGAACACGGGTATTGAACACCAGTATTTTGTGTGTGACCCAAAACAAAAATTCGGGTATTTGACCCATTTCTTAAAAACACAACCGAATAAAACTGGAATCTTCTTTTGTAGAACAAAAGCTTCGGCACAATTTATCTCGGATAAACTCAAAGAAAGTAAACACAGTGTTGGTGTAATTCATGGCGATTTAGAGCAACGCGAACGTGAAAAAGTGATGCGTATGTTTAAAAAAGGAACGTTTTCTTTTTTAGTTGCAACCGATATTGCGGCACGTGGAATCGATGTGGAAGATTTATCTTTTGTGGTGCATTACGAACTTCCAGATGATATTGAAAATTACACACACCGAAGTGGTCGTACTGCGCGTGCTGGTAAAAAAGGAATTTCAATTGCGTTTATTGAATCGAAAGAGATAAAACGAATTCGTAAAATCGAACAAGAATTGGGAATCAAATTTCACCAAATCAAATAGTTTCTTCTTAGGTATGAAACACCACGTATTGCTTATAGGACTTGTTTGGCCAGAGCCAAATTCTTCCGCTGCTGGCGTTCGTATCGTTCAATTAATTCAATCTTTTTTAGAAAAAGATTATACAGTATCCTTTGCGTGTTCTGCTGCACGCGGTGAATTTAGTTATCCATTGGAAAATATTGGGGTAAAGTGTTATACGATTGTACTTAATTCTTCCAGTTTTGATTCTTTTATACAAGAAATAGCACCAACAATGGTGGTATTTGATCGTTATATCACCGAGGAATATTATGGTTGGCGTGTAAGCGAAAATTGTCCAAATGCGCTTCGGATTTTAGATTCGGAAGATTTACATTGTTTGCGAAAGGCACGCCAACAAGCAGTGAAAGAGCAGCGTGTTTTTTGTTTGGAGGATTTGTTGGTAGAAGAGACTGCACAAAGAGAAATAGCAAGTATATTACGATGTGACCTTACTTGGATTATCTCGGAATATGAAATGGACATTCTGCAAAATGTCTTTAAACTAGATATAGCTTTAGTGGATTATTTGCCAATGTGGGTAGAAACAGTTCCAGAGGTAAATACTGTAATTTCGGAAAAAGTACACTTTTCGTTTATTGGTAATTTTTTACATGAACCAAATTGGGATGCTGTTTTATATCTGAAAAAAGAAATTTGGCCTAGAATTCGTAAACAGTTGCCACAAGTAGAATTACATGTTTTTGGTGCTTATCCATCTCAAAAAGTATTGGATTTACATAATCCAAAAGAAGGATTTATCGTGAAGGGACGTGCAGAAAACGTAACGCAGGTATTCGAAAATACACGCGTGTTTTTGGCTCCGTTACGCTTTGGTGCTGGAATTAAAGGGAAATTAATAGAAGCGATGGTACATGGTGTACCAAGTGTAACCACCCCGATAGGTGCAGAATCCATGCATGGAGAATTACCTTGGAATGGTTCTGTTGAGTTAGAGGCAGAAGCATTTGCGGATGCAGCTGTAGAATTGTATGGCGATACGCAAAAATGGCATGCAGCAGTTGAAAATGGGAACAAAATTTTAGAGACACGTTTTACAAAACGTGATAATGCGTTTATTACCAAACTAGAAAGATTGTATGTGGAATTAAAAACACATAGGAAACAAAATTTTCTAGGAAATCTCTTACAACACCAACAGTTTCAAGCAACAAAATTTATGTCGAAGTGGATAGAATTAAAAAAACGAACTAACGAATAAAATTCCATTCGGTTTCTGTCGAAGTCTTAGCATCGAAGGTGTATCCATCCACATCGTATACTTTCAACTCTTCTAATGAAGTTATGTTGTTTTTAATACAATAATTCGCCATTGCACCACGCGCATGTTTGGCGTACATCATCACCACTTTATAACTTCCATTGCTAAAATCTTTGAACGTTGGCGTGATTACTTTTGCTTTTAATTGTTTGAAATTGATTACCTTATTGTATTCTGCTGATGCAAGATTTAAGACTTCTTCCGGTTTTTCAGTGTTTAACTGTTTGGTTAATTTTTCTGACCAAAAAGCATATAGGTTTTTCACTTTTGGTGTAATTTGCCATTTAGTTCCCATTTCTAGTCGGTAGGGATATACTAAATCTAATGGCTTTAACATCCCATATAAACCAGATAAAATTCGAATTTGTTCATTTGCTCGAATAAGTTCTGTTTCATTCCATGAAAATGGATCCAAACCCTTATACACTTCGCCATTAAAAACCTCAATACATGTTTTAACCACTTCGCTTTCTTCTGTTGGTGAAGTCCATGCTTGGTAACGATCGTAATTTAAATGTGCTAAATCCGAGGAAATATGCATCATCTCCATGAATTTTTTTGGCTTAATCTTTTTTAGTTTTACCACCAGTTGTTCCGTTTCTTTTAAAAAGAATGCTTGGTTTACAAATGGTTTTTCGATCGATTTGGAATAATCTAATGATTTTGCTGGTGAAAGTAAAATTTTCATGGTCAGTAGGATGAATGTTTGAATCTAACTTCTGTGGCACCTTTCCCGTATTCCAGGTAGGATGCGTCGAAATATTCTATGTTTTCTTGCTTGGACAAATACGAACGAATTTCATTTTTTAACACGCCTTCCCCAACGCCGTGAATCACGACCAATTTTTGGATACGTTTATCTTTCGCCTTTAAAAAGGTATTTCTAAAATTACCCATTTGTTTCAGTAAGATTTCCGTATTAGTGAGGTGTTTAGCATTATCCAATAAGTTCTCAATATGCAGGTCAATTTCCCAAATAGAGGTTTTCTTTTTGTTTTCTACTTTCACCGAAAATTGCATATTTTTTCGTTTCGAAATAGGTTCTTTATTTAACGGAAGGGAAGTGTTTTCTAATTGGTAGTTTAAACTATGTAAGGTAATAAGTTCAGAACTTAAGCGAATTTGCTCAAATCCCTCATTATCAATTAACCTAATTTTTTGGTTTGGAAGAAATTCAAGAATTTTAGCTGTTCCTTGCTCCGATAAAAAACCTACTTTTTCACCTAGTTTAAACATGGAAGTCTACTTATTTTTTGACGATAAACATGACACGACGATTCTTTGCCAATTTTAAATCTTCGTCGTCTTCCGGCAAAATTTCCTCGTTTGGTTCTTTTTCATCTTTTGGAGTAGAGATCAAGCGTTTCTCCTCGATACCATTTTCAATCATGTATTTCATCACTTCGCGGATTCTTCGATTTGCTAAATCAGCGAATAAAGGTTTCTTAGTTGCAAGTTCCGCTTCATTAACGTCTAAGTGACCAAATAATTCTACAATAAAATCAGGGTTAGCCTTCATTTCGCGAATAACCGCATCAATGGTAGAACGATTGGTTTCTTGTAGTTCATATTTACCAAACGGAAAAAATGCAGTATGCGCTTCGATGCGTTGAATTGGTGTCATTTTTTCTTCTAACATGATGATTTTGTGGTAATACGTATCCTTATTACTTTCTTGATTTCCACAATCACAGGATGTTTTTGTATCTACCATACTGACAGAAATATCGTCGATAAAATAATATGCAAAGTCAGAAAGCACCCCTTTGTAGTCTTTTATTTTGATTGCTTTTTCTGTTTTTGTTTTATCTGTAGCTGTAAAATTTCCGATGGTAATAAATTCTTCGCCACCTTCTGCGATGTAAGTACCACATACTTTTTCCCATCCATAGGTTGCATTGACCATTTTGGATTGGTGGTGTAAGATAGCGGTCTTTTCTACTATCGTTTTGTTATCTTCTTGTTTTGGTTGTTTTTTATGAAAATTGATACCAAGATTGTTTGTTGCGAATTTAGAACCTTCCGCCAGTGAAATGTACATACTTACACAGTATTTTTTCCCTTTTAACATTGGTTGTGCTAAGGGGGATGTGATATAATTCCGTGCAATTTTATCCTTCGGGGAATATACTACTAAGCCTGCGTAATTATCCCCTTCTTTAGGGTCTTCTTTGCCGTACGTATTTCCAGAGGTAAGTAATATTGGCAATTTATTTTCTTTGACAAATAAATCTGCTTTTGCGGATGTTACATTTTTCCAATCTGCGGATGCTTCCACACATCCTAAACCTTTTACTTTGCCTTTAATAATTTCAAAACTTCCATTCTCCACAAGATTTGCAACCTGTGCTTGGGTAGTGAAAATTAAAAAAATAAAAAGTAGGAGGGTAGTTGCTTTCATCTATTAATACTTAATTGCGTAATCTTTTACTGTTTGTATGAATGTTTTCACTTTCGCAGGATCCACATCTGGATAAACCCCATGACCAAGATTTACAATGTGTCTTTTACTCGTAAATGAATCCAATAAATTCGTCGTAAGTTTTGCTACTTCCTCGTGAGAACTGTATAATGCACATGGATCTAAATTTCCTTGTATCGTTCGTTTATCTCCAATTACATTTCTAAAATCTGAAATATCCATGTTCCAATCCAATCCAACGGTATTACAAGCTAGGTTTGCAATATCTTCCAAGGAACTTAAAGCACCTTTGGAGAAAATGGTTAGCGGCACTTCTTGGATTGCATCTGCAATTTGTTTCAAATAGGGCATACTGAAGGTTGCATATTGTTCGGTACCCAAAATGCCAGCCCAAGAATCAAAAACTTGCACCATGTGGGCACCTGCTTTAATTTGCGCTTGCAGGTATTTAATAGTAACCTTTGTAATACGATCGAGTAATTTATGAGCTAAAACTGGATTTGTATAGAGCATTTTACGCGATTCCGAGAATGTTTTGGAACCATGTCCTTCTACCATATAACAAAAGATGGTCCAAGGCGCACCCGCGAAACCGATGAGTGGAACACGACCATTTAATTCTTTATTCGTTAATTTAATTGCTTCTAAGACATACCCTAAACGGTCTTCCACATCAAAATCCACTTCTGCAAATTTTAAATCCGCTTCTGTTTGGATTGTTTTTTCAAACCATGGACCTTTAGCTTCCAACATTTGGTATTCCAATCCCATCGCTTCCGGAACTACAAGAATGTCCGAAAAAATGATTGCAGCATCGACACCTAAAATATCTACTGGTTGAACTGTAACTTCCGCAGCAAAACGAGGAGTTTCTACCAATTCTTTGAAGCCAGAAAGGGAGCTTCTAACCGCACGGTATTCTGGTAAAATTCTTCCAGCTTGACGCATTAGCCATACTGGATAACGCTCGATATTTTCTCCTTTAGCAGCACGTAGTACTAAATCGTTTTGTAGTGTGTTTGTCATGGTTGCATTTTTACGTGTGCAAAGATACGAAATTCAACAAACTACCATGAAATTTGCACTTGCTTATTCGCTTTTAAATAGGAGTTACACGTATTAAATTGCCCACTTTCCTTAAAAGCAATAAAATCTTTCCCACTTTTTGTATACCCCAAGGGAGAAGGGTGGGAGGTTTTTAGTAAGAGATTTTCGCTTGCATCGATCTGTTTTTCCATGGAATGCGCATTTTTACCCCAAAGAAGATACACTACATTTTTATTGTGTAGCATTAGGTGCTTTATTGTATTGCATGTAAATATTTCCCAACCCAAGTTTTTGTGACTTAGTGGAAGTCCTTTTTCTACTGTTAATAAGGTGTTTAACAGAAATACACCTTGGTTTTGCCAAGCTGTTAAATCCCCGTTTTCTGGTTCAAAAGTTGGATATTCTCGTTTTATCTCTCTGAAAATGTGGAGTAAACTTTTAGGGTAAGGAAAAATTTCTGGTTGTACCGAAAAACTTAAGCCGTTTGCATATCCATAGGTAGGGTATGGGTCTTGACCAAGAATTACCACCTTTATTGCGTCTAATGGCGTTTCAAACACTCTGAAAACAGCAGGTTGCGCTGGGTAAACGGATGTAGTTGCGTATTTTTTGTCTAATAAAAGCAGTAACTTTTGAAAGTAGGGTGCTTGTTTTTCTTGTTCAAAAAAAGATTTCCAACTAGGATCAATCTTGGTGAACATACTGCGCTATTTTTTCTTCTCTTTTTGTAAGATTAGATTGAGGTTCGCATGTTTTTTTTTGTCTGCACTTACCCATTCTCCAATACATTTTTCTTCTCCGATGTTGAAAAATAATAATTCTCCAATCTTAACATCCCCATTCATTTCATCCATAAGAATAGGAGCGTCTGGATCTGCATGTCTTTCGCAGGAATCAAATTTACCTGCAAACGTAATGTCTTTTTTAAGTTTTTTACTGAAGTACATTCCGTCAAAACTCACTAAACATCCTTTGTTTGTAACAGTAATGACAAATTTGAAGATGGTTGGTATACCGTTGAACGTTCCTTTGTATTTCAGTGTGTCCGCTTGTGAAAAGGAACTAAGGCTTATAAATAAGCATGCGATTGCGATTAATTTTTTCATGGCTATAATTTTTTAATATTTTCAATTAATTTTTCGGTGCTTTCATAATCACTATTAAAAGCCTTTGCTTGTTTGATGGCTTCATTTGCCGCTGCTAACGCTTCGTTTTTTAATTTCAATTTAAATAACAGGGATGCATAAGTGTCGTATTCCGCATACAGCGATGTTTTGGTACTGTTTTGATTTTCATCAATGTATTTTTTCATCCATTGACTTGCTTTTTCTAACACTTTTGGGTTCTCTACATTTTCAAAAACTTTCCAAGCGATACCGTTGTGTTCTTTTGCGGTAAGGTACAGGTCTCCTTTGGTTAGCAGTAACTCTCCGTAGGAAGTCCATTCTTTTTTGGAAGCGTATTTATCTAAGTCGAGGTGAAAAAGTACATTGTTTGCAATCTGTTCTGGGTATTTTGCAATATCTGTTTTAAATACCGTAAATGTAGAATCTGCATTTTTTTTAGCGAAAAGTGCTTTTTGTCCACTTTTGTACAACACTTCTTTTAACTTTAGGTCTACCGAATCTTTAGTGTACAGGGTGTAATAGGTGTTTAAGTTGTTTGTTACATGACTGAAAGCCTTGTTATTGTACGTTTTTGCATAGGCATAAAACATGTTCCAATTTGCACGTGATGTTAATTGGTCTTCGGATTGTGTGTTGAAGTAATTTGCTACTACCTCTTCGTACGGCACACAGGTTTTACTTAAGTATCCAAGATACGCGCTCAAAAATAAAGCATCCGATTTTTTGGTTTCGTATTCTTTTGCGAAAGCCTGGTAGGTATTTGAACTTCCTTGTGCTTCTTTCGCAAACGCAATGAAATTAGCAGGCGGCATCCCACCACCGCGTCGATGCACCACTTCGCCATTGGCATCGATAAATAACAAGTTTGGAAAGCAGAATACAGTGTATTTTTTACGAAACTCAATGCCTTCCCCTTTTTCCATGTCGATTTTGGTAGAAATAAAATTGGCGTTAAAAAAATCTGCCACCGTATCGTTGGTGAATACTGTCTTAGCCATCCATTTACACGGACCACACCAGGTAGTATATGCATCCACAAAGATTAATTTATTCTCCTTTTTTGCTTTTGCTTTTACTTCTTCGAAGGTGCTCGTTTCAAATTTAATTTCACGATTTTGTCCCTTGGAAACAAGTGAAATAGTGCATAAAAAAGCGATTGTTAAAAGGTTTTTCATTGCTAGTAGATTGTTTATTATAGGTAAAAATACCATTTTTTTACGAATGAAATAAATCGTGTCGAAGAGGTTCGGTATTTTGCTTGATTATTTTGTATTTTTGTTACTCAATTTTAAATATTTATTCTATGAATACTTGGTTTACCGTAAAAGTAAAATATACAAAACAATTAGACGACGGAACTTTCAAACGTGTTTCTGAACCATATTTATTGGCTGCGATGACCTTTACGGATGCAGAGGCAAGAATATATGAAGAATTAGGTTCTATTATTCGCGGAGAATTTACAGTAACCAATATTGCGCGCACAGAATACCACGATATTTTCTATTACGAAGATGCAGATTTATGGTATAAATGTAAGATAACGTACCAAAGTGAAGGAGACGGATTAGAAATTGAATCGGATTTGAATCCTAAAAAAGTGAAGAAAGTTTCTCAAAACTTTTTGGTAACTGCTACTTCTGTAAAAGAGGCATTTGAACGTATTCAAGAAAGTTTATCGACGTTAATGGTGGATTACCAAATTCCTTCGATTATTTTGACTCCGATTGTAGATATTTTTCCTTTTAACGAAGAGTTAGACGTGGAATTGGAAAGAAAACCAGCGAAAGAGAAGACAGTGGCTGAAGTGACGAGTGAAGAAGAGGTGCCAGAAACTACTGGGAAAGGGGTTGTGTTTTCAGCATCTGGATCGGATTTTGACGATGAGGAGGAGTTTGAGAGTTCTTTAGAAGATGATTTCTCAGGCGAAGAAGAATAGCAAGTGACGAGTGACGGAAGAGACGAAGTTACGAGAGACGAAAAGTTTTGGTAATCGATTAATAGAATAATATGGATGATTTTTTGGATTTAATCAGAAACGATCATCATCAGTTTGATCAAGGGAAATTGGAGGATCACTATGAAGATCAGCCGTTTGGTATGATTTCTAGTTGGTTGCGGGAAGCTTTGGAGCGCAATGTGCATGAGCCGAACGCAATTTCTGTTTCTACCATTGGTTTAGACGGTTTTCCGGAAACACGTGTCGTTTATATCAAAGAATTACTAGAAGAGGGAATTGTTTTTTATACGAATTACCATAGCCATAAAGGTCAAGCAATTGCACAAAACAATAAAGTGCATGTGTTGTTTTATTGGCCGGAATTAGAGCGTCAAATACGTATTTCTGGGTTGGTAGAAAAAGTACCAGAAGCAATGAGTGATGCGTATTTCGCTTCTAGACCATATAGTAGTAAAATCGGTGCTTGGGCTTCTAACCAAAGCGAAAAATTAACTTCGCGTCAAGAATTAGAACAAAAAGTAGCAGACTTCACCGTTAAATTTCCAACGGAAGTTCCAAGACCAGCCCATTGGGGAGGGTATCTTGTGCGACCAATAAAAGTAGAGTTTTGGCAAGGAAGACCTTCGCGCTTACACGATCGTATCGTGTATGAAAGAAATGGAGATGCTTGGCAATTATTCAGAATCAATCCTTAATGATAGAAATAGAACCAATCATCGTTCCATTAAGCAATGGAATTCGTTTAGTGTACATGCATACGCCTTCTCCAGTTGCGCATATGGGTGTAACTGTGTTAGCAGGTTCTCGTTATGAGAAGTCCCAAGAAGCAGGTTTAGCACACTTTTTAGAGCATTGTATTTTTAAAGGGACAACCAAACGACGTTCCTTGCATATCTTGTCGCGTTTGGATTCTGTTGGTGGTGAATTAAATGCCTACACGACCAAAGAAGAAATTTGCGTGTATGCTTCGTTTACCAAGGAATATTTCAAACGAAGTTCTGAATTGTTGGCGGATATCGTGCTGAATTCCAATTTTCCAGAAAAAGAAATTCAAAAAGAGAAAGAGATTGTCTTGGACGAAATAAATTCCTATTTAGATTCTCCAAGCGATAAAATATTTGATGATTTTGAAGAGTTATTATTCCAGAATCATCCACTTGGCACCAATATATTAGGAACCAAAGAATCCGTTTCTGGTTTTACACGCAAAGAGTTGATGGATTATATTCAACGTTTCTTTTTTGCAGAAAACATTGTGATTTCGTTTGTGGGGGATGTTCCTTTAACCAAGTTGGTGCAAACCATCGAAAAAGATTTTTCTACCCTAAAACGAAGTGCGTTGCAAGTAACACCTTTGCCTTTTAAGGATTACAAACCATTCCAAATTCGTTCGCAAGAAGGGAATTTTCAAGCCCACGCGGTTATTGGAGGTATTGCTCCGGGATACAATAACGAACAACGTCGTGGCATGACCTTGTTGACCAATGTATTGGGTGGACCAGCGTTAAATTCCCGTTTGATATTAACTATCCGTGAAAAGTACGGGTATACCTACAACATCGAGGCGAGTTATTCTCCATACGCGGATATAGGCTATTGGACCATTTATTTTGGTACGGATCAGAAATATTTAGAAAAAACCCGCAAGTTGGTTTACAAAGAAATTAAGTTAATGCGGGAAGAGGCTTTATCTGAAATCCAATTGAAAAAAGCAAAAGAACAATTGAAAGGGCATTTAGCCTTATCGCTGGATAGTAATTCGGGTATCATGTTAGGACTTGGGAAAAGTTTGTTGTTGTTTAATCAAATAGATTCCATCCAAGAAATATACAGTGCTATTGATAAATTGACCGTGAAAGAGTTACGCGAAATTGCTGCGGAATATTTTGATGAAAGTAAGGTTTCAGAGTTAATATTTGAAGTTACTGAAGATTGATTTTTTTTCTCTTACTTTTTTCTGGCCAAAAAAGTAAGCAAAAAGGGCCTTGTCGCTGAAAAAGCATCGGCTTTTACTTCGGAATGTTCGCTACAAAAACAAAACTTCCTTCGGAGCTACTTCGTGGTCGTCGCCTTGCAGGACTCCTCAAACACTTGTTTTTGTTACGCTACCTTTTCCGATAAAAGCACGCTTTACTTTTTCCATGCGACGAATTTCGGTCCGCGGATTTATGTTTGGAGTGTATTTCAACCGCTTTTTTTTTAGTATATACTTAATTTATTTTTTCGACGATTGACTTGATGTTATATTTAAGTTGTTTAAACTATTTGTAATTGTTTCATCAATAGTATTTAATTGAATCGCATATTCTTTGAGTTCTGTATCCATCCATTCTAATAGTTTGAATATATATTCCTTAATTTTTAATGCATAACTAAAATCTATTGTCATATTTTCAAAACAAATCGCTTCATTATGATAAATGCGGTTGCGAAATATTCTAATTTCACGTAGCATGTTTGCAATATAGATTCGATTTACGTGAGTAGGTTTATCAGGGAAACAATGTATAACATATCCATTTATAAGTTTATAATATCTCGGTTCAAATAGACATGTCCAGAATCCAAATGTTTGTTCAGAAACGATTTTACCAGCTGTTATAATTCCTCTTGTGTTCTTTTCAGTGTTAATCACCTGTTTTTGAATCCAGAAATTTGGAAATAGTGATTTGTCGTTCATAAAACCGGTTTTTTGATTTATTATCCAAGCATCGTCATTATAGAAGTGTGATAACTTATCGTTTATAGAATTTCTTAGAAATATTTCGAACAAATTAAGAATTGGATAAAATGACTGAGCGACTAAAAGATTTTCTTTGTAAAGGATCTTAGCTTTCTGCTTCGAGTTGGAACAGCTTACAAGGTATCGGTCTAGTCTTTGTTTGGAGACAAAATTTTCTAATCTCTCGTATTTCATTAAATAAAATTATTTTACATTATTCTAAAATTATAAAATATTCACTAAATTTGTATTGTAATATTTGGTAAAGCCTCTTTCATTTATGAAACGTAACCAAGTAAAAGATATGAAAAAGTCACTTTAATAGTGACTTTTTTTGTGTAAATATTTTAATCACCTTCTTTAAACTTAATTTGTAACCTTTCCGCTGGATTTTCTGCTTCGCGGTACAAATCCAGCGGAGAGGATATTAGTAATTTAAAAACATGAAAATAATTGTTCTTTTATTTATTTTTTTAATCAACTATAATCTAAATTCTCAATTAAAATTCCCAAGAGACGTTCAAAAAGCATATTTATTAAGTTATAAAATTGAGAATGCATTTAATAATGCAGAATATGATAAATGCATAAATTTATTAATCCAAAAAAAGAATTTACTAGTTCCATATAATGAGTTTGATTATTTGTATTATTCTAAAAGTTCATTATTATTAAATGATACTATAAAATGTGTCAATATGCTTAAAAATGGTATTGAAAATGGATTGTTTTGGGATGAAGGATCAAGATTTACAAATCTTATAAGTCAAAAAGAATTTACAATAGATTTTTTAAATAAATACATAAAACAAAACTATTTATTTCACCATACAATTCATGAAAGAAAATTAGATACAGCAACAATAAATCAAATAAACAAATTGGTCAATATTGAGCAAATGATTAGATCAACACCACAAACAGACTTAATACAATGGGGTAAAAATATTCAAGAAATTGATTCGATAAATTTTATAGAATTAAAACAAATTTTTTCTAAGTACAATAATAAAATTCCACCACGTTACAAAATAGGAAGAGATGCTATCAACAATATTTCATTAATTCTACATCATGTTTCTTATTATAAAAAATATTTTGAAGAATGCTCAAATTTAATTTTTGATGCATGTGTAAATTATGAAGTACATCCTTCCGTATTTGCAGGGTTATATGACAGAATCAGTTTAGATGAGAAAAAATGTGCTATTTATGGTGTTATGCCAACCTATCACGATGGTAAACTTTCTATAACATTATGCGAATGTAAAAAAGTAGATGAACTAAGATTAAACATCGGTCTGAATACCTTGAAAGAATTCTCAATTGAACGTCAAATTGAATTACCTGAATGTTATAAAAAAAAATAATGAGATAAAATAAAAAATACGTATAAATATCTTCAATTTTAGTAACAAAAGTACTTCAAATGTAATCGAATCGTTAAATTATATAATGTTCCGTTCCCCGCTCCGCTGGATTTGTACCGCTCCGCAGCAACTAAGTTAATCCTGCGGCTCAATTCTAAAAATAAACTCCTCCAATACGTTTTTTTCTACCCCATCAAAAAATCTCCGTGTCCATTGTGTTTACTTAGTGCCTTTGTGTTAAAAAATCTCTTTTTTCTTAAAACAATCCTATAAAAATTACTTTCATTGTAAGAAGTGTCCGAAGATATAATATCTTTATTCTTTAAAATTATTCCCAATGGCTAAAAGTAAAAAAGAACGCATTAATGTCGTTTATTCTACCAATCCAAGTTTTTCCTACCAAGAAGAGGAGGAGGAGGTACAAGATACCCTTTCGAAGAACCAACAAAAATTATATATTTCGATCGATAAAAAACAACGTGCTGGTAAAGAGGTTACGTTAATTGAAGGCTTTATCGGTTTGGAAGAGGATTTGAAAGAACTAGGCAAGGTGTTGAAGTCTAAATGTGGTGTTGGCGGAACTGTAAAAGATGGTGAAATCATCATTCAAGGGAATTTTAGAGATAAAATTATCGAATTACTGAAGAAAGAAGGTTACGGAGTTATACGAAAAGGAGGTTGATGCAATTTGTAGTGGTAGGAATTGGAACGGATGTTGGTAAGACAATCGTTTCCGCAATTTTAGTAGAAAAATTTAAAACCTCGTACTGGAAACCTGTTCAGGCAGGTGAATTGGATAATTCTGATAGCCACAAAGTAGCTCGTTTGGCTCCTGCTGCACAAACCATTTATCCGGAGGTTTACCGTTTACATACACCAGCTTCACCGCATTATGCTGCAGAAATCGATGGTGTTAATATCCAATTATCTGATTTTTCGTTACCTACTAGCGAGGATTTAATTATAGAAGCAGCAGGTGGTTTGATGGTTCCATTGAACAAAAAAGGAGATTTGTATTTAGACCTTTTGAAACAATGGAAATTACCGGTGGTATTGGTGTCTAAGCATTATTTAGGGAGTATTAATCATACCTTATTATCCTTGTCTGCGCTTGCTGCTGCGGAGGTATCCGTAATGGCAGTGGTATTTGTGGGGGACGAAAATAGCGCTACAGAATCCATTATTTCTTGTCGTTTCCCAGAAATTCCCTATGTGCGTATACCATTGACGGAAAACATCGATACTTCCTTTATTCAAGCGATTGCTGCGCAGATTGAATTATAAATAAATCTCTATTTCCACGTGGTTTTTTAGCAAATATTCACAGTCTTTTTCCTACATTTGGGCAACTAATTATTTTACATATGATTGATCATTCGCACAAATCTGTTTCTTGTGAAAATTGTGGCGCACGAAATAAATCCTTGTTTGCAGGTTTACATGGCGAACAAGTAGCAGATTTAAATGAACACAAAGCGTGTAGTCATTATAAAAAAAATCAAGGTTTATTTTTAGAAGGAAGTATTCCGCGTGGTGTTTTTTGTGTAAATAAGGGTAAAGTAAAAGTTTTCGCGCTAGGCGATGAAGGGAAAGAACAAATCATTCAAATTGCTGGAGATGGAGAAATCTTAGGTTTCCGTTCCATTTTTAGTGGTGAACCATACAAAGTAAGTGCTACCACTTTAGAAGATGCGAACATTTGCTTCATTCATCGCGACAGTTTTTTGAGTATCATCGATTCGAATGCGGCATTTAGAAATGAATTGTTCAAGGAGTTTTCGAAAGAATTAGCGGAACGCGCGGAGTTTATTACGAATATGGCGCAAAAATCAGTGCGTGAACGTTTGGCGTTTATTTTATTGATTTTAAAAGAGGTATACGGAGAAGATCCGATTAATATTTCCCGAGAAGACATGGCAAATTATGTTGGTACGGCTACAGAAACCTTAATTCGTTTATTAAAAGAATTCAAAGAGGATGGATTGATTGACATCGCTACACGTAAATTAACCATTTTGAATAAAGCTGGAATCACGAAATTAGCAGGTTTACATCGTTAAGATGAAAGCGTTTCTACAAGAAACTTCTTTTTTAAATTATTCGCACGCGAATTTTTCGACATTTTTAGCGGGTTTTGCATGTTCAGAAACGTCAAAATTAACGGCTATTGCTTTGTATGAGAAAGTGCGTGATGCATTTTTGTATGATCCATATCATTTACACCTAACTGAAAACGCGTTACAAGGAAGTCATATTCTCACAAAGAAACGCGCTTGGTGCGTGGAGAAAGCCATTGTTTTATGTGCCTGTGCACGTCGTTTGGGAATACCTGCACGTTTGGGTTATGCAGTGGTCGTGAATCATATCGGTGTAGAGCGATTGTTGCAGTACTTATGTCGTCCGGAAATTGTTTTTCATGGCTATGTAGAACTCTATCTCGAAAATCGTTGGGTGAAATGTACCCCTTCGTTTGATCGTAATATTTGTCGGATGACCGGTGTACCTCCTTTGGTTTGGGATGGAGAAAGTGATTCCTTATTTCAAGCGTATGCAGGCGAATCTCAATTTATGGAATATGTGCACGATTATGGTTCGTTTGAAGATGTTCCTCTAACCTTGATGAAGTCGGAAATGCAAAATTATTATCCGCATTTGTTTGAAGGCGAATGGGAGAGCAAGGAGTTTAGTTTCAAGTATTGAGTGACGTGTGATGAGTGACGTCCTTCGACAAGCTCAGGATTCATGTAACGAGAGACGTGACGAGTAAGATGTGCGTATTTCTTAAGAAAATTACCGTATAAATTTTTTCACTTCTGCCACTACTTCGTCGGGTTTGTTTGTACCGATACGAATAATTTTATTTTCATTTTTGAATTGAAGTTCGATTGCCTGAAATCCGGAAACATTGTATAACCAACCTCCTAGGATGCGTCTAATTCCCCATCCATTAATGATGTTGTTTTTAATAGGAGTACAACTTTTGATATTCGAAAGTTGGTAGGTTTTTTTGATTAGTCCGATACCCATCGAGAAACTGAGTGTTGTTTTCGTAATGGTAATGGTGATTTTATTGAAACATGCCAGACAAAGCAAGAATAAAAGACTTAGAATGGCATAATATTTTGTTTGTCCACCTAGATTATTGGAAGCTTGCACGAATAAATAGAGGTTAGTTATTATTAGTGGAATAAAGATAAGGTACATCAGTTTTCCGTGTTGCGTGAAGGATTTTGTTTCCATGGTTTGGGGTAACGAATATTTTAGTAAATGTAGAGAAATTGTATTTTGTAAAGACTAAAAGACAAAAATGTTTTCTGTAAAAAACAATTTTAGTTTATTCTAAAAAACAGTTTTTGATTGGATAAAAATGATAGGTTTCATATTTTTTACTTTATACTTTTTTCTTTCAACTCATCCACCACCTTCTCCAATTCCGCTTTATTCTGCGAACCAATAAACAAGCGTTTTCCGTCTTTAAAAGTTAGTTGTAATCCATAGTCGCCGTAAGCTGTATACGAACGATTTTTTCTGGTGCCTTTATTAATTCCCCATCCCCAATATTCTTTCAGGCAATCAGCGGTGCGTGTTTCCATGTGTGCTACATCTTTCCAGTAGAAGTTTTTTGGTTTCCAGTGAAAAGGTGTATAAAGCACTTGTACATATTCGTCGGTGTAGTTGGTTTTTAGTTCAATTTTAAACATGAAAACACATAAGGCAGTCATGATAAGCATGGTAATTAAAAGCGGAAGAATATTTTTCCAATCGTCTGCTAAGGGTTTCATTTCTTGAAAGGAAGCTAAACAAGATATAAAACAGGTTGGGATAATCGCAATCCATACACCATTCATTTTTTGTTTTTCAGAGAAGATAGTCATGTGTATTTTGTTTTTTCAGAGAAAATAGTCATGTGTATAAAAATAATAATAAACTTTGAATAGGACTTCGACTCCGCTCAGTCTGACGTTCGACTCCGCTCAGTCTGACGTTCGGCTCCGCTCAGTCTGACGTTCGACTCCGCTCAGTCTGACGAGAAAATTATACATTATGGATTATGCGTTTTTGTAACCCATTTTTTAGTTCACCAAATTCCAAACCCCATACAGCGGATAGATAGCTATTTTTTCCATAGTTCCGAAGTTTTCAAGGGAAATCCGAATGCCTTTTTGTTTCTTATTACAAAAATACAAACCAATAATCTATCAAAAAATGAAAAAATCCAAACCAATAATTGGGTGTTTTTCTAAAAAATCCAAACCAATGAGTGGAGATAATTGTTTACTATTATTGTTTTGAAGCTATCAGTTTACAAAATTTATCATAGCGTTTAATCGAGCCAGTGTCTATATTTTCGATGTCGAACGCATGGGTGGTATACATAATTTCTATGTCTGTCATGCCATCTTTTAGAAGACCAATAACTTCGCAGTTTGCAGGAACGAGCATGGATGAAATAGGGTTTCCTGTTCTTCCTTTAACAACTAATTTTCGAGTGGATTGCGTATATACTAAATAGTAGTCGAACCATTCGCCAACGATTTGTACATCCTCGGAAATAGTTTCAAGCAAAAGTATTTTACCATCTCCTAAAATTGCGATATGATTTTGGTCGTATTCTTCGTAGGATAACTTCCCTTTAAAACTACTTGGGTTGGGATGTTTTGTCCATACTTTTTTGTGTCCGCGTTCTGCTTCTACTTCATCGTAGGAGCGTTCGGTGTATTCATCGTCTGCATCTTCTGTTTCCACTTGGGTGAAAGAGAAAGCAGATAAAAGGCAAAAAAAGCAGATAAAAAGTGATTTTTTCATCGTTGATAAAATTTTTATGTTGTGTAAATAACTAATATAATTATTCATTTAGTTTTATTGTGAAAAAAAAGTGAAATATAGTCACTAATAAATTATCTTCATATAAAATAGTTAATTAGTTATTATTTGAATTACAGTCATTTACTGTAATGTTTTTATATTTGTGATCTAAAAAATATAAACATGAAAAAAAATAGTCTAACATCCTTGAATTTAGTATTAATACTGATAGTATCTAGTTTAGTAAGTTGTAAAAAAGATCCGGTAACACCGACTACGACTACACCAACTACAACTACAAATTCGGGTAATTCTTCTACGAGTGTTACAGACGTGGATGGAAATAAATATGCAGCCGTAAAAATTGGTACTCAAAACTGGATGAAGTTCAATTTGAAAGTGTCTAAATTAAATGATGGAACAAATATCCCGGAAATTAAACCTAATGATCAATGGGGACAAGCGACTACAGCAGGATTTAGTTATTATGATAATAATAGTTCAAACGATTCTATTTATGGTAAGCTATATAATTGGTATGCAGTAAATACTGGAAAAGTGTGTCCTACGGGTTGGAGAGTTCCTACGTTAGAGGATTGGGAGAAGTTAAGTGTTTTTTTAGGCGGGGATAGTATTTCAGGTGGTAAATTAAAATATTTAAATAACAACAATTGGAGTAACCCAACGACACAAGCAACCAATAGTTCTGGTTTTACTGCTTTGCCAGGAGGAATGCGTTGGTATAATGGTTCTTTTGGAAGTAAAACAGGTATGGGGAATTGGTGGGCTCAAAATGAAATGACTTCAAATACTGCAGCACATATTATTTTAATTAATTATTCAGATATGTTTAGTAAATCTGAAAATTTTAAAAAAGCAGGAATGTCTATTCGATGTATTGAAAATAATTAATATTTGTTCCTAAAATAAAGTTATGCTGTTGTTTTTTTCAAGTGAGTTTTTATTCCTTTTTTTAAGATTAATTCCTTTAAAATCAAAGGAAGCAAAGGAAAGAATAGAGCGCAATAAGAGGTTTGTATAAATTACAAACTATTCCATCAAAGTAAATCCTAATTACACTAATTATACTTTTGTTCTACTGTATTTGTATGCGTTGTTCTATTTTTCTTTCATTTATGACATTTTCATTTAACTTTTTTACAAATAATTCACAATAAATATTTAATAGTTATTTGTTTTTCAATTATTTAATTTGATACTCCTATTAAATCTATAGTTATTAAGAAATTAATTTGTTTTTTTCTTGTGTAATTAAAATATCGGTTCTATTTTTGTCCAGTTTTTAGAAAATTCGTTTTTATAAATAACATTCAAATAAAACCAAAACAAGTATAATGGCAACATTTAGAGAAGGAATACAAAATTTAAACTCAATTCATACTAAATCGATAGTAGAAAAGGATATAATCGAACTTGGTGAAAAAATTGAATTGTTTAAAGATGGAAAGATTTCTGATGATAAGTTCAGAGCGTTACGTTTAGCGCGTGGTGTATATGGGCAACGCCAACAAGGTGTACAAATGATTCGTATCAAATTGCCTTTTGGTAAAGTAACTACGAAACAATTGCGTCGTATCTCGGATGTTTCAGATGAGTTTAGTACTGGGAAGTTACACATAACTACCCGTCAAGATATACAAATACATTATGTTAGTTTGGATCGTACACCTGCCTTATGGGAAGCGTTGGAAAAAGACGACGTTACCCTTCGGGAAGCATGTGGTAACACAGTTCGAAATGTCACAGCTAGTTCCACGGCAGGTATTGATCCTTCTGAACCTTTTGATGTTTCTCCTTATGCGGATTTGGTTTTCCGTTACTTTTTACGCAAACCTTTCGGTCAAGAACTAGGACGTAAAATTAAAATTGCATTCAGTGGAAATGACTCCGACGATGCGTTTGCTTTTATCCATGATTTCGGATTTATTCCTAAAATTGAAAATGCGGTAAAAGGATTTAAAGTACTTGTTGCTGGTGGTTTAGGTGCACAACCGCTATTGGCTAAAACAGCATACGAATTTTTACCAGCCGAAGAGATTATTCCCTTTATTGAAGCTTCGATTCGTGTGTTTGATAGACATGGAGAACGAAATAGTAGAAATAAAGCGCGTCTTAAATATTTAATTGCAAAGGTTGGTTTTGAAGAATTTGTACGATTAGTAGAAATTGAACGTGCTGCTGTTCAGTATGATAATGCAACTGATTTCAGTGTGTTTGAACAACAGGCTGACTACGCGGTTCCTTCAACCATTCTTTCCAAACAGGATGTGCTTACAGATTCTCAAAATCCAACATTTAATGCATGGGTTCGTACCAATGTTTTCGAACAAAAACAAGCTGGTTATGTTGGGGTGTATTTAAAGATTGCCTTAGGTAATTTTAATACGGATCAAGCACGTAAACTAGCGGATATCGTAGATAAATATGCTGGTTCAGACATTCGTTTTACGATTGATCAAAGCGTATTGTTAAAATTTATTCTTCCTGAAAACTTGTTGTTTTTGTATGAAGAATTAAAAGCGATTGGTCTTGCAGCTAGTGGATACAATGGATTAGCAGATATTACTGCGTGCCCGGGGACAGATACATGTAACTTAGGAATCTCCAACAGTACGGATGTAGCGGTAATCATCGAAAATTTAATTCGTGAAGAATACCCGGAATTAATTTACAACAACGAAATCAAAATCAAAATTAGTGGATGTATGAATTCGTGTGGTCAACATGGTTTGGCGCACATCGGTTTCCATGGAAGTTCGATGAAAGTGGAGAAAAATACTTTGCCAGCTTTGCAATTGTTGTTAGGCGGTGGTCGACTAGGAAATGGTGAAGGGCGTATTGCAGACAAAGTAATAAAATTACCTAGTAAACGTGTACTTGATATTATTCGTTATTTGTTGAATGACTACCAAGAAAACCAACACGACGAAGAAGCGTTCAACGATTATTACGACCGCCAAGGAAACAAATATTTTTATGATTTATTAAAGCCGTTGGCAGATTTATCTACCATTAAAGATTCAGATTTTATCGATTGGGGGAGCGAAGATAAATTTAAGACAGAAATTGGTGTAGGTGAATGTGCTGGCGTAATGATCGATTTAGTTGCGACTCTGATATACGATGCGGAAGAGAAATTAGCGGATGCACAACACGCGATAAATGAAGCTCGTTGGGCGGATGCAGCTTACTTTACCTATTCTGCAGGTATCCATACCGCGAAGGCATTATTGTTAGAAAACAAAGTGCATTGTAACACACATAGTGGCATCATTGCTGACTTTGATACACATTTTGGAGATTTTTATGGTTTCAAAACGGCCATTAATTTCTCCGGATTTATAATGCAAATCAATAATCAAAAAGCGGATGAAAAATTTGTATTAGCATACTTACAAGAAGTACAAGGTTTCATCGCAAAAGCAAAAGAAATTAGAGCATAATTCAACTAATTAACCATTAAGAAATTTAGGACGGTATAGCGTGTGAAACGCAGAGTGAAATTAAGAGATATAGTAAAAACAGTTCTAAATTCTCTCAATTAAACAAAGTGTCTTCCTTAAACTCTCCACTTCTTAATTTCTCAATGGTAAAAAAAATAATATTATTAAAAATGAAAAACCTTAATACAACACCAAAAGTAACATTAGTAGGCGCAGGACCTGGAGATTTAGAATTAATCACCGTAAAAGGTTTGAACGCCATTAAACATGCAGAAGTCATTTTATACGATGCATTGGTAAACGAAGAATTGTTGGATTTCGCTCCAATAGCAACGAAAATTTTCGTAGGAAAACGTAAAGGTTTCAAAGCATATTCGCAAGATGAAATAAACTTGTTATTAGTAAAATACGCATTCTCTCATGGCAATGTAGTTCGCTTGAAAGGTGGAGATTCATTCGTTTTTGGAAGAGGATACGAAGAACTTGAATTTGTTGAGAAATATGGTATTGAAACAACAGTCGTTCCTGGTATTTCGAGTTCAATTGCGGTACCTGCATTGGCGGGAATTCCTGTTACGCATCGTGGAACAAGTACAAGTTTTACTGTGATTTCAGCAAGTTTATCCAATGGTGAGTTGAATCCAGATGTGAAATATGCTGCACAATCCAATGGAACCGCTGTTATACTAATGGGTTTAACCAAATTGGATGAAATCGTTTCGTTATACAAACGTGCAGGAAAATTCGAAACAGGTATCGCAATCATCAGTAATGGTTCGTTGCCAAATGAAGAAATTATCCGTGGAACAATCTCAAACATACAGTTCAAATTTGAGGAAAATCCAGTCCCATCTCCAGCGATTATCGTGGTAGGGGAAGTGGTAAACTTAGATACTGTTAAACCTTACTTCTTAGTTGAAAATAATATAAACTAAAATATTCTACTTTATCTCTTTAATTTATTGGATAAATATGCTTTTGAGAAGAAATAAGATAATTATAATAATTTTTATCCTTATGCAAATCAATGATTTAAATGCACAAGTAGTAATTCCTAAAAATAATAGTTGGTTGGGTATAATCTTTCAAAATAAATTAAAATATAATACCAATATGGTTGTTGATGTTGGGTTTAGAACATTTGATTTACTTAGTAAGAGAAGAAATGTTTTTGGTAGGTTCTTTTTAGAAAAATCGATAAAGAATAATTTTTCTGTTGGAGCTGGTTATGCTTTATTTGAAAATTTTTCGTTTAGTAAGAATAATTATTTTTTAGAACATAGACCGTTCACTAATATGCAAATTAGATGGAAAAATGAAAGAAGTGAATTCTTTTTTAGGAACAGAAATGAATGGCGTATTTATGCATCGGGAATAAAAAATACAGCAAGATATCGCTTTCAATTTGCACACGAATATGCGTTTTCAGATCTTAAAACAAGAATTTCATACGAATATTTAAAAACATCCGATAATACTAAGGAGCATAGATATACAGTAGGAATTCTTCTTCCTATAAATCAGCAACGAATCAATTTGTTTTACGCAATAAATAGACAAACTTCTTTAATAATAAACAACAAATTAATTAACCAACATGTGTTTGGTATTCAATTACAAATAATTAAATAACATGAATTCTAACCCTTTATTTCCTATATTCTTAAAAGCAAATCAATTAAAAGTATTAATTATTGGTGGTGGATATGTTGCTCTTGAAAAATTAACTGCTTTATGGAATAATAGTTTAGAAGCAGATGTTAGTTTAGTTGCGCCACACATCAAGAAAGAAATCAAAGATTTTCTACTATTAGGAAAGAATATTACACTAATGGAAAGACATTTTGAAATTTCTGATTTAGAAGGTATAGATTGGGTGATTGTAGCAGTTGGTGATGTTGGTTTGAGTGAAGCGATTCGTATCGAAGCTAAAAAGTTTAATTTATTGGTAAATGTTGCGGATAAACCAGATTTATGTGATTTCTATTTAGGTTCTATTGTAACGAAAGGAAGTCTTAAAATTGCAATTTCTACCAATGGAAAATCTCCGACATTTGCGAAGCGTTTAAAGGAAGTGTTAAATGAAAATATTTCTGAGAATGTAGAGGAATCCTTGGATAATCTGCAAAAATTGAGAACCCATCTGAAAGGAGATTTCCAACACAAAGTCGATAAATTAAATGAAGTTACCGCTTCTTTAGTGCAAAACAAACAAAAGAAATGGTACGATGTTGACTTACATAAAATTGTGCTGTATACATTAGGTGTATTTGCAATCTTAGTTTCGGGACATATCTTATTTACCTTATTACCACCGAAAACGATTTGGAATTCTACATATACAGTTTTTAATCAGTTAGATAGTAGTTTTTTATATTTCATGTTGGGTGGCTTCATTGCGCAAATGATTGATGGAGCACTTGGAATGGCATACGGTGTAAGCGCTACCACTTTTCTATTGTCTTTCGGCGTGAGTCCTGCTATTGCAAGTATGAGTGTACATGCCTCGGAAATTTTCACTAGTGGTGTCTCCGGTCTAATGCATTTGAAGTTTGGAAATGTAAACAGCAAATTATTTAAAGTCATTGTTTTACCTGGAGTAATCGGCTCCATTTTAGGTGCATATATATTGACAGAGTTTGAAAATTATAACAATTATATAAAACCAGTAGTAGGCACATATACATTGATTTTAGGTTTTATTATCATTTATAAAGTGGTTCGTAAACATCAAAAAAGAAAAAAAATAAAGCATGTTGGTTGGTTAGCAACTGCTGGTGGATTTTTAGATGCTATTGGTGGAGGTGGTTGGGGTCCAGTAGTTTCGTCCACCTTAATTGCTAGTGGAAAAAATCCGAGATTAGTGATTGGCTCGGTCAATTTAGCAGAATTCTTTGTTTCCCTTGCAAGTTCATTTACATTTTTTACACTTATCGGTGGTTCTGGCTGGCAAACAATTTTAGGTTTAATCTTAGGTGGCGTTTGTGCAGCTCCTATTGCAGCACATTTATCTAAAAAGTTGAACGTGAAAGCAATGATGATTTTTGTTGGAATTGTTGTAATTATAGTGAGTTTACGTATTATTTATATGTCTATCTTTAAATGATGAAAATAACTTCCCCCGCACCCTGAGGCTCTCGAAGGGAAGGGATATTGTTGAATTTAATAGTTAATCAATAAGTCACCAGCCTCCTCAAGGAGGGAGAAAAAATAACTAAATATGAAAAGAGTATTATTAAGCGATTCAGGACCAAAAACATCCGATTCTATCTACAGCTTTTGGAGGTGGGAAAATGAATCCGATTTGACTGTCGATCGCGTAAAAGAAATTACGGAATATCTTTTGAGTCTTGGTATTAATGCTTTTGACATTTCTCCATTATATGGTAAAGGAAAATTGGAAGCATTGTTTGGTAAAGCATTAAAAGAATTAGCAGTAAACCGCGAAGAGATTGTTTTGTTTACTAAAATCACAAATAAACATGTGCAAGAAGATGGTTCGTTTATTTTTCAGCCATTGACAGAAAAAAGTATTCAACAACAAATCGATGCTTCACTTGTTCAGTTAAATACCGATTATTTGGATGTGGTATTGATTGAAGGATTTGATCCATTAATGAAAGTAGATGCAGTTGCTTCTATTTTAACTACGTTACAATTACGTGGAAAAGTGAAACATATTGGGGTGTCTAATTTCAATGTGCAACAACATAAATTAATCGCATCGCGTTTATCGCAAGAAGTGGTTACCAACCATTTTGAATTAAATCTATTAAATACTTCTGCGTTGGAGGATGGTCGTATCGATTTCATCAAAGAACAATACAGTAAACCAATGGCTTTTGCGCCGCTTGCAGATGGTAGAATTTTACATGGGCATGATTACCATGCTGAAACTGTTAGAGCTGTATTGAATGAACTTGCTGATAAATATGATTCCAATATCGAACAAATTGCAGTTGCTTGGATTTATAAATTAGGTGCGCTTCCAATTATCGGAAGTTTATCTAAAGATCGTATACGCAATGCTGCTACTGCAAGTGACATTCCGTTGACATACCAAGATTGGCATTCAATCTATGAAATTACTAAAACCCTAAATGCGTAAAATGGAGTTAAATTTTGAAAATTTACATGTAGCGGATATTTTACAACAAATTGCTAAAAAATACCCAACAACTGCTGCTTTCTCTAATAGTTTAAGTGAAGAAGATCAGGTAATCACGCATTATATTTTTGCAAATAACCTACCGATTCGTGTATTCACCTTGGATACAGGTCGCTTATTCCCAGAAACGTATGCTGTATTAGCGAGCACGCTTGAACGTTATGGTAAAAAAATCGAAGTTTATTTTCCGAAACACGAAGGAGTTGAAAAATTAATAACTGAAAAAGGTCCGAGTAGTTTTTATACTTCCTTGGAAGACCGAAAAGAATGCTGTTTTATTCGGAAAGTGGAACCGTTAAACCGAGCGTTAGCTGGTGTCGAGTGTTGGATTACAGGATTGCGTGCAGAACATTCTGAAAACCGTAAAACGATGCCAATGGTGGAAATGGATGAAGCTAGAAACCTACTTAAGGTACATCCATTAACAAAATGGACAACGGAAGAAGTAAAAGAAGAAATTAAAAAACACAACATTCCATACAATATTTTACACGATCGAGGATTTGTAAGTATCGGATGTCAACCATGTACCCGATCAATCAACCCAGGTGACGATTTTCGTGCCGGTAGATGGTGGTGGGAAAACACGGACAAAAAAGAATGCGGTTTGCATACGTAGAGCCACAACGCATTGTGGATCTTAACATGCAAACATAACGCACGGATGTTGCATTGCAACACCCCGATAAAAAAAGGATGTTGCACAGCAACATCCAAATTTATCATAAGGATGTTGCAATGCAACATCCCATAATAAACCCAAAAACACAAAAAAAGTGGATTACTTAGATCAATTAGAAGCAGAAGCAATTTACATACTTCGCGAAGTAGCAGGTCAATTCGAGCGACCAGCATTATTATTCAGTGGTGGAAAGGATAGTATTTGCCTTGTTCATTTGGCGTTGAAAGCATTTCGTCCAGGTAAATTTCCGTTTCCATTAGTGCATGTAGATACAGGACATAATTTTCCAGAAGCAATTGAATACCGGGACAATCTTGCGAAAGAATTAGAAGAGAAATTGATTGTTCGTTACGTAGCAGATACCATTAAAGAAAAGAATTTACAAGACGGTAAAGGAAAATTTCCTAGTAGAAATGGATTACAAACCTACACCTTGCTAGATGTAATCAATGAATTTGAATTTGATGCATGTATTGGTGGTGCTAGAAGGGATGAGGAAAAAGCAAGAGCAAAAGAACGTATTTTTTCTGTGCGTGATGAGTTCGGGCAATGGGAACCTAAAAAACAACGTCCAGAATTGTGGAATATTTACAATGGTAAAATTGATCAAGGCGAGAATGTACGCGTCTTTCCAATTTCCAATTGGACTGAATTAGATGTTTGGAACTATATCAAACGCGAAAACATCCAATTGCCTTCTATCTATTTTACACACGAACGGGAATGTATTAAAACAGAACATGGTCAGTGGATGAATGTCAATGAATTCGTGCAAGTAGAACCTACGGATAAAATTGAAAAAGTCAAAGTACGTTACCGTACCGTTGGAGATATGACATGTACCGCTGCGGTTGAAAGTGAAGCACATACGGTTGATGACATAATTGCAGAATTAAAAGACACGAAAATCTCAGAGCGTGGCGCAACGCGTATGGATGACCGTGTCAGCGAAGCAGCAATGGAAGATAGAAAAAAAGGAGGATATTTTTGATTTTTTTGTAGGTATAGGGCATGCCCTATACCTACAAAAAAATGTACAGATGTTGTACTACAACATTTCCAATAAAATTACATAAAATGGAATTATTAAGATTTTTTACCGCAGGAAACGTAGATGATGGAAAAAGTACTTTAATCGGAAGATTACTGTACGATAGCAAATCTATCTCGACAGATATATTAGAAACACTAACAAAACAAAGTAAATCCACTGGTGTAGATGCGGATATCGATTTAGCATTATTAACGGATGGTTTACGTGCGGAGCGTGAGCAAGGTATCACAATTGACGTCGCATATAAATATTTTACGACGGACAAACGTAAATTCATAATCGCGGATACCCCTGGTCATGTGCAATATACGCGTAACATGTTCACGGGGGCTTCTAATACCGATTTAGCGATCGTTCTAGTGGATGCGCGACATGGTATTACCGAACAAACACGTCGACATAGTATTATTTCAAACATCGTTGGGATCCCACACGTCTTGGTGTGTATCAATAAAATGGATTTGGTCAATTACGATGAAGAAGTTTATAATAAGATAAAAGAAGATTACGAACATTTCGCAGAATCGTTAAACTTGAAAAAAGTTTCATTTATCCCAACAAGTGCGTTGACAGGCGATAATGTTGTAAAACATTCCGAAAATTTAAAATGGTACCAGGGTCCTTCCTTGTTTGAATTTTTAGAAACCGTGGAGATAGAACAAGATTTCAAAACGCAAGAAGCACGTTTTCAAGTACAATATGTCATTCGACCACAAACGGAAGAATTACATGATTACCGTGGATATGCTGGAAGTATTTTAAGCGGTTCTTTCAAAAAAGGAGATAAAATCGCGGTACATCCAGTAGATTTAACAACGACAATCGAAAAAATTGAAAAATTTGGACAAGAAGTAGAAGAAGCACATGCAGGGGAACCAATCATTATTCATGTTTCAGACAATATTGACATTTCGCGCGGCACAACGTTCGTACCTGTGACTGATTCATTACAAACCGAAAAAACATTCGAAGCAATCGTTTGTTGGATGGATAACAAATCATTTCAGCCAGGACAAAAATTGTTGTTGCAACAAAACAGTTTCCGTTCGAAAGCAGTGATTAAAGAAATCGATAATAAAATCAATATCTACAATTTCAAAAGTGAACCTAGTGATGGATCTTTACACTTAAATGATTTCTGCAAAGTAACCATCAAAACCGCTGAGACACTAAGTTTTGATGAGTATGCAAACAACCGTAAAACAGGTTCGTTTATTTTAATCAATGAAAACACGAATAATACAGTTGCCGCTGGAGTAATAGCATAATTTATATAATTTATAAAAAGACGCCCTTTCGTACTTCCCCCTTAGAAGGGGGATCGAGGGGGATGACACAATCAACCCATGCAAAACCTACTAACAACCCTCTACAAAAAACACGCTGAGAAAACGTCTCTTCCTTCCCCTTTGTTGGTAGAAACCTTTATTGAGTCTTTATTGGCTTTACTTTTTCCAGCATACAACAATAAAAAGATTGTTTCACAAGAACAATTGGAAGAAGAGTATATAAAAAACAAAAAATCCTTAGATGTTTTGTTGTTACATGTGGAGAAAGAATTAAGTACAACAGTTTCAAATCAACTGGAACAATTTTATCAAGAACTTCCTTCTATTTATTCTGCTTTGTTAAAAGATGCGGAAGCGATTGAAAAAGGAGACCCAGCAGCAAGAGGAATAGAGGAAGTAATGCGATCGTATCCTGGTTTTTATGCAATTTGTATTTTTAGAATTGCACATCAATTGTTTATTCAAAACATACCATATATTCCAAGAATTTTAACTGAATTAGCACATAGCAAAACTGGAATTGATATTCATCCAGGTGCAACCATTGGTGAATATTTCTTCATTGATCATGGAACTGGAATTGTAATTGGTGAAACGACGTTGATTGGAAACAATGTAAAAGTATATCAAGGGGTAACTTTAGGTGCTTTGAGCGTGAAAAAAGAAATGGCAGAAACGAAACGTCACCCAACCATTGAAGACGGTGTGGTGATTTATGCGGGAGCAACAATATTAGGTGGAAGAACAATTATTGGTAAGAACTCGGTGATTGGTGGTAACACCTGGATTACAGAAAGCATCGAACCAAATACCTTGGTCTATCACCAACCAGAAATAATCAAGAAATCAAATAAAAATATTACTTAACTAAATACTAATGGCTAAATACTAATCCCTATAAGCTATTTCCTAATTCCTAAAAGCTATTTCCTAACAACTAATTACTAAAATGAAACTTATAGATTTTATCGGTAACACCCCTCTGGTCGAATTGAATCACATCAATCCGAATCCGAAAGTAAAGCTACTTGCCAAATTGGAAGGACACAATCCGGGTGGAAGTGTGAAAGATCGCGCTGCTTTTGGATTGATCCAAGGTGGAATAGAAAGCGGATTGATCAAACCAGACAGTAAATTGATTGAAGCAACAAGTGGTAATACAGGGATTGCTTTAGCAATGATTGCACGTTTGCATAATTTGCATATTGAATTGGTGATGCCTGAAAATTCTACTAGAGAACGTGTATTAAGCATACGGGCTTTTGGTGCGGTGGTTACATTGACTTCTGCGGAGGGAAGCATGGAAGCAGCGATTGATTATGCACGAAATAAAGTGGAGAACGAAGGATACATCATGTTGGATCAATTTGGAAATCAAAATAATCCAAACATGCATTACAAAACAACGGGACCTGAAATTTGGAGAGATACCGATGGACAAGTGACTCATTTTGTTTCGGCGATGGGTACAACAGGAACCATCATGGGGGTTTCACGTTACCTAAAAGAACAAAATCCGAACGTAACGATTGTTGGTGCACAACCAGCGGACGGAGCAAAAATTCCAGGCATCCGTAAATGGCCGGAAGAATATTTACCTAAAATATTCGATAGAAGTCGTGTGGATCAAATCGTGGAAGTCGCAGAAGACGAGGCGAAAGAAATGACAAAGCGATTAGCTAGAGAAGAAGGTGTTTTCGCAGGAATGAGCAGTGGAGGTTCTGTAGCAGCAGCGTTGAAAATCATACCAAACCTAGAAAGTGGGGTAGTGGTATGTATCATCTGCGACCGTGGGGATAAATATTTATCGACAGATTTATTTGATTAAGGATCTCTCTTCCCCCTTTGAAGGGGGATCGAGGGGGATGATGATTAATAATTTCACCCTCCTTAATCCTCCCTCAAGGGAGGAAACAAAATTTTAATTACTAATTTTACACACATAAAAAACAAAAAAAATGATAGAAACAGATATCATCATCATTGGAGCAGGACCAGTAGGGTTGTTTGCAGTATTCGAAGCAGGATTATTAAAGTTGAAATGTCATTTGATTGACTCTTTACCACAACCAGGTGGACAATGTTCAGAGATTTATCCTAAAAAACCAATCTACGACATTCCAGGTTTCCCATCGGTATTAGCAGGTGAATTGATTGATAATTTGATGCAACAAGCTGCGCCTTTCAAACCAGGTTTTACACTAGGTGAAGCAGCGCAAGATATTGAAAAACTAGAAGATGGTTCTTTTATTGTTACAACCGTAAGAGGAACAAAACACCATGCACCAATTGTAATGATTGCTGGTGGATTAGGTGTATTCGAACCACGTAAACCACCTATTGCAAATATCACTGATTTTGAAGATAAAGGTATTGAATACATCATCAAAGACCCTGAATTCTATCAAGGTAAACGTGTTGTTATCGCTGGTGGTGGTGACTCTGCATTGGATTGGTCTATCTATTTGACGGAGAAAAAAATCGCTTCAGAAGTTATTTTGGTACACAGAAGTAGTTCCTTCCGTGGTCACTTAGATTCAGTACAAAAAGTAATCGATTATGCAGAATCTGGTAAAATCACCTTAGTTACAGAAGCGGAAGTAACTGGTTTAGCTGGAGGTGACCACTTAGAAAAAGTGATTATCACGCATGCAAAAGACGGAGAAATCGTGAAAGAAGCAGATCATTTCATTCCCTTATTCGGTTTAAAACCAAGTTTGGGTCCTATCGCAAATTGGGGATTAGAAATCGATAAAAATGCAATTAAAGTTAATACCTTAGATTATTCTACGAATATCCCAGGGATTTACGCTATTGGCGATGTGAATACCTACGAAGGTAAATTAAAATTGATTTTATGTGGTTTCCATGAAGGTACAATCGCTTTACAATCTGCATTCGCACGCATCCACCCAGACAAGAAAAACGTATTGAAATATACCACAGTTAACGGTGTAAACGGATTTTAATTTTTAGTAGAGTCGCAATGCGTTGCGACTCTACTAAAATATTTTTAAATATGTCTCCAAAAGAAGCCTCCGCTATTCTCGGTCCTTACGATGACCTTCAAGATGCATTTGAACTACAACTGTTCGAATTCAAAAAACAACTGATTGCACTTGCACCCATTGAAAAGCTGATTGCCCCCAAATTAAAGAAAATCAAACAACTTCAAGAGGCGTTCTTACTATTAGGTGGAGAAATCGATGAAATTTCAGTCTTTACCTATGAACTTGTAAGCCCCTCAGAAAACATACTGGAAAGTTTTAAAGCCTACCAAGATGTTCGAAATAATTTCAAAAAACTCCTGTCCCAAAGCAATTATCACGAAGAAATAGCGAACTTTTGTCAGTATTTAGTCGCTTACGAAAAGATGTATGCTTCTTGTTGGTTTACCGATGAGGTTAATTCTTCAGAAATTGTTTCGAAGGAACCAGATCCGATGGAAGTGTTAAAGGCCATACGAGAATACAACGAAAACGGTGGTTTTACATTTGAAGATTTGATGTTTAATAAAAACAATCCTCCTGAAGTATTAATTAAAGAAAGGAATCGATTATCTTTGTTAGCAACAAAATTCAGTCATTATGATGGAGGAAACTTTAGGACGTCTTAAGGCACAATTGGAATTAGAAGATTGGCCAAATGTCTATTTGTATAAATTTATTGTGGAGAATCACCAAGATCACGTGACAGCTGTGCGTGCACTTTTTGAAGAAGAGGCAATCATTACTATCAATGAGTCGAAAAATGGAAAGTATGCGAGTATTAGTATAAAAGAAGTAGCTTTACATGTAGATTATATTTTAGACAAGTATCGACAAGCAGGTACCATTAAAGGAATTATTTCATTATGATATTATACACGTTTTTCACCATGGAGAAAGCAGTAATTTTTATGCTGGTTACCATTACGATTATCATTGCTTTTTTAGCTTATTCTAAAATATTGAATAACATGCGAAAAGGAGAGATGAACTTAGATAAATACTGTGTCCTTTATAGTTTGGAAAAAAATCAACAAACAGGAGAATTGGAATTTTACTTTACAAATGAAGAAACGAAACATGTTACTTTCGAAATTTTGGCAGAAAACAATGAGGTAATAGAAACATTGGCCGACCAAGAATATAAAGCTGGCGGACACATAGTGCGCTATGATTCAGTTCGTTTAGAGAATGGGGTGTATTTTTATCAATTAAGAACAGATAATCAAAAGACGGCGAAAAAAATGATTGTCGAAAATTAATTGTCAGTCTGGCAGAATAAAATGATTTGGCAAACTCTTTGACATTACAAACCTAACGAGTAAATTTGTACCTGTTAATAAGTGAAAATTTAAACTTTAAAATAAAACAAGATGGCATTAGAAATTACAGACGCAAACTTCGAGGAGCTTGTATTGAAATCAGACAAACCAGTATTGGTTGACTTTTGGGCAGAATGGTGCGGTCCTTGCCGTATGATTGGACCAGTTGTGGAAGAATTATACAAAGAGTATGAAGGAAAAGCAATTATCGGTAAAGTAAACGTAGATAACAATCCAGGTGTATCTGCTCAATTCGGAGTTAGAAACATCCCAACGATCCTTTTCATTAAAGGTGGTGAAGTAGTTGACAAATCTGTTGGTGCTGTGCCAAAAGCGCAATTAGCTACAAAATTAGACGCGATTATCTAAAAAAAATATAACGTCAGTCTGAGCTTAGTCGAAGACAAGTTACTAAAGTCGGTTAGTTCATTTGAATTAACCGACTTTTTTTGTGGATTGAATTTTATATAAATTAAACCATAATTCTTCCCTCCTCGAGGAGGGATCGAGGGAGGTGAACATTAGATAAATCTTATCAATGTTAAATGCGTCACTTCGTAACTCATCACTCCTTTACTCGATCTCTATGCTAGTTTACACTGAGCTAGTTCACCTTGAGTTTACCGAAGGGAAGTGTCACTCAAACTTCCCCTTCAAAAACTTCCCTGTATAATTATCCTTCTCCAAAATCAGCTCTTCTGGCGTTCCAGTAAAAACTATCTTTCCACCTTTATCCCCACCTTCAGGACCAATATCAATCACCCAATCCGCACATTTAATAACATCGCCATTGTGTTCAATCACAATGATTGAATTACCAGCGTCAATTAAGCGTTGTAAAGCAATTAATAGTTTTTCGATATCATAGTAATGCAAACCAGTTGTTGGTTCGTCAAAAATGAAAACATTCCCTTGTGCTCCTGCACTTTTCGTTAAAAAGGAGGCTAGTTTTATACGTTGTGCTTCTCCACCACTTAGGGTACTTGAAGATTGCCCCATCTTAATATAACCAAGCCCAACATCTTCTAATGGTTGAATTTTAGAAACAATTTTATCTTCTAATGTTCCTTTGCGTTCCTTGAAAAATGCAAGTGCCTCCGAAATGTCCATTTCAAGTAAGTCTGCAATGTTTTTTTCGTGGTATTTTACCTCCAGCGTTTCAGCTTTGTAACGACGACCTTCACACGATTCACAAGGTAAATGTACATCTGCCATGAATTGCATGCCTACTGTAATAATTCCTTCACCTTCACACATTTCACACCGACCACCATCGACATTAAAACTGAAAAATCCTGGCTTATACCCACGCGCTTTGGAAATCGGTAATCGCGCATACAAATCTCTAATTTCATCAAATGCCTTTACATAGGTAACAGGGTTACTTCGAGAGGATTTTCCTATTGGATTTTGATCAATTAATTCAATTCCTTTGACAAATTTAAGATCTCCTTCTACCGATTTTACTTCGCCTTGGAAATCACCAAATACACCCAACTGCTTACGAATAGCAGGGTAGAGGATGTCTTTGATTAAAGTAGATTTACCAGAACCACTAACGCCTGTAACACACAGCAAAGAGAATAAAGGGATGTCAACAGATACATTTTGCAAATTATTTTCACGCGCTCCAATGATTTTTATCCAATTGCGTGGTTTACGTTTGGTAGCTGGAATTGGGATGACACGTTCTTTGGTTAAATATTGTGCGGTTAGACTTTGTTTCTGATTGCGCAACTGACTGTCATTCCCTTGAAAAACAACTTCTCCGCCATAAATTCCAGCCATCGGACCAATATCCAAAATTTCATCTGCTTCTTTCATGATGTCTTCTTCGTGCTCTACAATGATGACGGTATTCCCTAAATCACGTAAATTCTTCAGTACATCAATCAGTTTTTTTGTGTCGCGCGGATGCAAACCGATACTTGGTTCATCTAATATATACATCGAACCAACCAAACTACTTCCTAAAGAGGTAGCTAAATTAATCCGTTGTGATTCTCCCCCAGACAAGGAGTTGGAAGTTCTATTCAGTGTAAGATATTCTAAACCAACCTCACATAAAAACTTCAATCGACTCGTAATTTCTAGTAAAATACGTTTTGCTACTTGTGCATCGTATTCGTTCAATTCTATCGACTGAAAAAACGTGTAACATTCACGTATTGGTAATAACACTAAATCAGTGATTGTTCTTCCTTGTATGGTAACGTAATTACTGTCTTTACGCAAACGTGTTCCTTTACAATCTGGACAAATGGTTTTTCCACGATACCTAGAAAGTAATACGCGATACTGAATTTTATAGGTTTGTGTCTCTACAAATGCGAAAAATGCATTTAATCCGGTGAAATACTTATTTCCAGTCCACAACAAATTGTATTCTTCTGTGGTCAATTCGTCAATTGGTCGATGTATCGGGAAATTGAATTTGGTAGAACTTAAGGTTAATTCTCGTAAATATTCCCCCATCGTTTCTCCTTTCCAACATGCTATAGCACCTTGATAAACACTCAATGATGGATCTGGAATTACTAATTTTGGGTCAATATCTACTACCGAACCAAAACCTTCACACTTTTTACATGCACCGTATGGATTATTAAATGTAAAAAATTGTTCACTTGGCTCTGTAAATTCTATTCCGTCTAATTCAAAACGGTTGTTGAAGTAAATCGTTTCATTTGTATCTGGGAAAAATAACTCGCAATATCCGTTTCCCTCTGAAAATGCTAGTGAAGTAGAATCGGAGATGCGCAATAACGCTTCCTCATCTTGGGTTGTTTTAAAACGATCAATAACTACTTTCGCTTCTTGAATGTTTTGGGTCTCTACAGTAACATCATCCAAGTCGATTACTTCTCCTGCAATTAAAATACGCGCATATCCTTGTTCTTTTAACAAAGAAATTTGACGTTCAATGCCATATTTTTGAAACGTATGAATAGGAGAAAGTAAATACACTTTTTGTCCTTCTTCTTGTGCTTTAATGTGTTCGATCACATCGGTAACCGTATGTTTTTTTACTTCTTTTCCAGAGATTGGCGAGTGTGTCTTTCCAATACGCGCAAAAAGCACTTTGAAGTAGTCGTAAATTTCGGTAGATGTTCCAACGGTAGAACGAGGATTCGTAGAGGTTACTTTTTGTTCAATGGCAATCGCAGGCGATATACCCTTGATGAAATCCGTGTCAGGTTTATCTAATTTTCCCAAAAATTGGCGTGCGTACGAGGATAAACTTTCTACATAACGTCTTTGCCCTTCCGCATACAAAGTGTCAAAAGCAAGGGAAGATTTACCGGACCCAGATAAACCGGTAATAACCGTTATTTTCCCGTGTTGTATTTTAACATCTATATTTTTTAGATTGTTAACACGGGCTCCTTTTATATGGATGTATTTATCACCCATTCATGCGTGTTCTTACAAGTTCTAAAGCTAATTCTAATTGTTCTTGTTGATTGATATCACTATTATCAATTACAACCGCATCTTCTGTTTGAATAAGTGGACTTTCTTTTCTTGTCGAATCTAAATAATCACGTTCTTCTAGATTTTGACGTATTTCTTCACGGGTTATATTTGGTTCAGTTGAAAGTAACTCTTTAAATCGACGCTCTGTTCTTATTTCAGGTGAAGCAGTTACGAATAACTTTAATTCTGCATTTGGAAAAACCACAGAACCGATATCTCTACCGTCCATGACGACACCGCCTTTTTCGCCCATCTTTTTTTGTTCTACAACCAATTTCTGTCTAACCTCTTTAATACTTGCTACTTTACTTACCAGGGAGGAGATTTCTAAACTTCTAATTTCACGCTCTACCACTTCCTTATTTAAAAATATTTCCAATTTTAAAGTCTCTTTATTTCGTTCAAAATGGATTTCAATTTGGTTTAAGTGATTGATGATAGCATTTTGATTTACAGATTCTTTTGAAACAAAACCTTTGCGAAAACAAAATAAAGTTACCGCACGATACATAGCGCCAGTATCTACAAAAACATACCCTAATTCGAATGCTAAAGCTTTTGCTAAAGTGCTTTTTCCACAACTTGAAAATCCATCGATAGCAATCGTTATCTTTCTATGTTTTTGCATCTTATTTTACTTCAAATTTTACGAAGATGTTGGAAGAAATCTTAATCTTGGAAAATTGTATGTCTAAACGCTCTACCTTGACTTCAGTATTGCCGTTTTCATCGTATAAGATTGGATTTGGAGTAGCCATTGTTCGCATTAAAGGGTATGGGTACGGATTATTATTTTGACGAATGATTAATGATTTTCCAGTTGTCTCTCCAATAGCATGTAATAAATAATCTGCTTTATGCTTTGCGTTTTTAATTGCTTTTATTTCAATTTCTTTTACAATGGCATTGTATTTTGTATGGTTTACTTTTTCAATGTAAATGTTGTTTATTTTAATATCATTCAGTTTTTCAAATACCATCGCAACTTCTTTCGCAGAAGAAAGTTTAAGTAAATAATTGGATTTAGAAAGAACTTGTTTTTTCCATTTCACTTGAACGATGTCTGTGTTAGCATCGGACAAACTCAATTCTTCTAAACTAATCCCATTCGCAATCAGCGTTTTTTTCATTTCTTCTTCTTGGTCTTCGATGGCGATTTTAGTTTTTCCATCCATGCGCTCATCTATTTCTATTTTTAGATAAATCATGTCCGGAACTACCAATGTGTCAGCTGAACCTTCTACTTCAATATAAGATTTTTCGTGCGTCATAGTAGTAACTTGAGAAAAACCAAAGGATGCTGTTAGAAGCATACTGAGAATAAAAAATAGGTGTTTCATAGGATTAATATAATTTAGGGTATTTAGTTGGGTTTACTTCATGCATAATTTCCATTACTTTCTCGATAATATCTTCCAAGTTTGGTTTTGAGAAATAATCTCCATCGGATCCATATGCTGGACGATGATCTTTAGAAGTTAATGTAACCGGTGCAGAATCCAAGGTGAAATATGCTTTTTGTTCGGTTAGGATTTTGTCTAACATAAATCCACAAGCGCCACCACTTACATCTTCGTCTACCAATAATAATCGATTTGTTTTTTCCAAAGATTGCTTGATGCGATGGTTTACGTCAAAAGGTAAAATTGTCTGAACATCAATTAATTCTATATGAATATCGTGTTCTTTTAGGATATGACAGGCTTTCTCACAAATATTGAATGTAGATCCATAAGAAACTAAAGTAAGATCACTTCCTTCTAGCACAACTTCAGGTATTCCAATTGGTGTACGGTAGTCCCCAATGTTGGTTGGACGTTTCTCTTTTGTTCTATATCCATTTAATGGTTCGATTACCAAAGCACAATCATCACTCGCAAGTAAGGTGTTGTAAAATCCTGCCGCTTTTGTCATGTTACGTGGTACGCAAACAATCATTCCACGAACAGCATTAATAATCATTCCTAACGGACTGCCACTATGCCAAATCCCTTCCAAACGGTGACCACGTGTACTTATAATTAATGGTGCCTTTTGACCACCTTTTGTTCGGTATTGTAGTGTAGCTAAATCATCGGACATGATTTGTAAAGCATAGATCAAATAATCTAAATATTGAATTTCGGCAATTGGGCGTAATCCACGCATAGCCATTCCAATACCTTGACCGATAATTGTGTTTTCACGAATTCCGGTATCAAAAACGCGTAGTTCGCTGTAGGCAGCTTGTAATCCTTCGCAACTTTTGTTAACGCCGCCGATTCCGCCTACATCTTCCCCAAAAATTAAGGTTTCAGGATAACGCGCAAAAACTTCATGGTAATTTTCTTTTAATACTAATCGACCATCGATCATTGTTCCTGCTTCATCGTAAATAGGTTTTACTTCCTCTTTCAATAATGCAGACATCGAAGATTGTGAATAGATATGCGTAGAATAAAGTTCGTGACACATCGCTAATTTTTCTTTTACCCATGTTGCTATTTGAGGTGCAGTTGGACAAAGGTCACTTGCTCCCAAGCGCAAACAAGTTCTAACCATTCCGTAAACATCTTTACGTAACAAATCTTTCTCTTTGTTCAAACGTTCAATGTTTTGTAAAATCGTTGTTGTATGTTTTGTTTCTGTTGCTAATTGGGTCAATAAAGGTAATACGGAGTCGATGTCTCTACGAATATCATCTGTAAAATCTTTCCAAGCTGCATTCTTCAGGTCGCGAACTTCTTCTTTTGCTCCTTTTTCTAGCGCTTCAATTTCTTCTGAAGTCGCAATAATATCACCTTCTACTTGGAAATTTAAAATCCATTCTTTGAATTTTGCAATACAGTCAAAATCTTTTTCCCATTGTAAACGTTCTGCAGATTTATAGTGTTCATGTGATCCAGAAGAGGAGTGACCTTGCGGTTGATTTACTTCCTTAACATGCACAAAAACAGGAATTCGTTCTTCACGAACAATAGACGCTGCTTTTTCAAAAGTTTCTACCATGTGTGCATAATCCCAACCAATAGTAGTCATAATTTCCCATCCTGGTTTATCTTCCGTTCGTTGAAAACCTGCTAATACTTCTGAAATACTTCCTTTCGTTGTTTGTTTTGCTGTTGGTACGGATATACCATAACCATCATCCCAAACAGACATTAAAATTGGAATTTGTAGTACACCTGCAGCATTAATAGATTCCCAAAATACCCCTTCGGAGGTACTTGCATCTCCAATAGTTCCAAAAACGATTTCATTTCCATCGTTTGTGAATTTTTTGAAGTTAGGATCATTTTTCAAAGTTGGATGCTCCTTGTATACTTTGGATGCTTGCGCTAAACCAAGCATACGTGACATTTGACCAGCAGTAGGAGAGATGTCTGAAGCAATGTTGTTGTGTTGCATTAAATCCACCCAGTTCCCTTGCTCGTCAATATTACGAGTAGCAAAGTGTCCCCCCATTTGTCGACCAGCCGAAGTTGGTTCTAAATCTATATCTGCGTGTGCGTATAATCCTGCAAAATATTCTTTAATTGTCAATTCACCCAACGCAAAAACCATGGTTTGGTCGCGGTAATAGCCAGATCTAAAATCTCCCTTACGGAATTGTTTTGCTAATGCTAATTGTGCAAGTTCCTTTCCGTCTCCGAAAATTCCGAATTTCGCTTTTCCTGTAAGTACTTCTTTTCTACCTAGTAAGGAAGTTTCCCGGGATAAACACGCTAACTTAAAGTCGTTTAAAACTTCTTGTTTAAAAGTGTTGAAGTCCACATTGTTTTCTTCTAGTTGTATTGAGTCGTTTGCCATCGTCTTGTTTTGTAGTACAAATATAACGAAATAAAGGTTTTTTTTCGGTAATGTTTCAGAGAATTAATCGTTTTGAAAAATGCCTATTTGTGGTTCATTCTTATCTCTGATTAATCAAAAATTATTTTACTTTTGTAAAAAAAATGCCCACGTGGTGAAATTGGTAGACATGCCATCTTGAGGGGGTGGTGCCAATAGGTGTGCTGGTTCGAATCCAGTCGTGGGCACGTAAAATCCATTTATCGTAAGGTAAATGGATTTTTTGTTTAAAATCTAAAAAATAATGTAAATGATTGATTACCGAAGTGATACTGTGACCAAGCCAACAAAAGAAATGTTGGAGTTTATGTTTAATGCGCCAGTAGGGGATGATGTATTTCAAGAAGACCCTACAGTGAATGAATTGCAAGATTTTGTAGCGACATATTTTGGAAAAGAAGCAGCACTTTTTTGTAGCTCTGGAACACAAACCAACCAAATTGCAATTAATGTACATGTGAAACCTGGTGGCGAAGTTATTTGTCACGAGGAAAGTCATATTTACAAATACGAGGGTGGAGGAATTGCAAAGAATTCTGGTGCTTCAGTACGCTTATTACCAGGAAGTCGTGGTAGATTAACAGTAGAAACAATCCAAAAAGCAGTAAATGCGGATGATATTCATTTTCCGGTAACTGCTTTGGTGAGTTTAGAAGATACTGCAAATCGCGGTGGTGGTGCTGTGTATGATTTCGAAGAAATTAAAAAGATTGCTTCCTTTTGTAAAGAAAAAGGCTTGCCGCTACATTTGGATGGTGCACGATTAATGAATGCTTTAACAGTCAATAAGGTAGATCCGAAAGTATATGCTGCGCAGTTTGATTCTATTTCCTTGTGTTTATCTAAAGGGTTAGGCGCTCCGGTAGGTTCTTTACTTTTAGGCACCAAAGAATTTATCCATAAAGCTAGAAGGGTTAGAAAAGTAATGGGTGGTGGTATGCGACAAGCGGGTATTATAGCTGCAGGTGGTTTATTTGCCATGAAAAACAATGTGGACCGATTAAAACAGGATCATGCACGCGCTCAATTGATTGGCGATACGCTTCAGAAACAAGCATGGGTTTCAGAGGTTTTTCCGGTTGAAACGAATATTGTTGTGATATGCTTGAAAATGGAAGAACAAAAAGAGATTGTTATTCAGGAATGTAAAGAGCAAGGTATACTTGTTTCTTCTTTCGGAGATGGAATGATACGCTTAGTGGTACATCTAGATATTACGGATGAGGATATTACACAAACATGTAACACGATTCAATCTATTCAATTAAACTAATAACTAAAACAAAGGCTATCAATGAAAATTAACAGCCTTTGTTGTTTAGGAATCCTCATTAGTTTTTTAGATTATTTATTCTACCTAGCATACAACTTGCATAACTCTTAAGTTGCAGTAATAATCCATTTTCTTCGGTAGCCTCTGGATAACCAAGGTGGTGTAGTTTGTGAATGATTTCAGATCTTTCCACTATTTCAGCATACGTTACATCCACACTGTCAGTATAGTATCCACTTTTACATTGGACACACCTGCTATTTCAGCTAATTCTTTTGTAATTGTTGTAGCGCATCCCCCACATTTTAAATTCGCAATATAAATTGTTTCTGTTTTCATAATTCACATTTTTGTTAGTTAAAAGTATCATTCATCAACCGTCACCCATCACTCATTACCCAGTTTAACCTGAGCTTTTCGAAGGGTCACTCTTCATAAAAAGGTCCCTGAGGCTCTCGAAGGGCCGTCACTCCTCTAGCAAAGCACCAACAACGGTACCTTACTTTCCAATGCAATTTCTTTCGTTTTACTTTTATGAATTAAGTTTGTGAAGAAATTATACGAATGTGGAATCATAGCAATGATGGATGCATCGTTTTCATCTGCAAATTCCATAATTCCTTGGGTTACATCTTCACATGTCGCGATACTATTTGTGTGTTTTACATGGTGAAAATTCTTTTCTGTTTTCCAAACTTGTAATTCTTCTATATATGCAGCTATTGGTTCTTTGGCTTCTATCGCATGAAACATCAATACTTTTGCGTCGAAAGCATTTGCTAAATCAAATAAAGGTGTGAGTGTTTTTTTGTTTGAAATACCTTCGTAATCTGTAGCAAATACAATTTTGTCAATTGCTTTGTAGGAATAATTAGAAGGGATTGCCAAAACAGGGATTTCGGTTTTCTTGATAACAGAGTAAGTAATACTTCCTAAAAATAATTTACCTAGTCCTGTTGCGCCTTGCGTACCCATAATTACTAAATCACAATTAAATTCTTCAGCAACACGCACAATTTCATCTGCAGCAAATCCAATTCTAAGTTCGATGCTGAAGTTGAGTTTCTCTTGGTCTATTTTTTCTTCCTCAAAAATTTTATTTAAATTGGCACGTACAAAGTTTAATTGTTCTTTTTCATCTTGAAATACAATCGGATCATAAAATTCTAAGGAAGTGTCGGGTAAATCCAACATTGGATGGGTTGCATGTAAGAAAATTAATTCTGCCGGAAAATTCTTACAGAAGTTTAAGGCATATCGAATTGCATTTCCTGCATTCGGGGATAAATCAGTAGGTATAAGTATTTTTTTCATAATCTAAACATTTTCTACAAAGTTCAGAAAACTATTTGCCTAAGATTGTGACTGCAATCAGATGGAATAATGACTTTTGTCAGTTTCCTAGTTACAAGAAGAAAAATATAAAGTTGAAAGCCTCTATAACCTAAAAGCTATTTACTAATTCCTAAAAACTATTCTCTAATTTCTAAATGCTATTTCCTAAATGCTATTTCCTAAATGCTATTGCCTAAAAGCTATTCCCTATCTCCTAAAAGCTAATTCCTAAAAACTATTCCCTATTTACTAAATGCTATCTCCCAAAAGCTATTTACTAATTCCTAAGTCCTAAAAGCTATTCCCTAATTTTCTTCAAAAAACAACTTAAGTCATAGTTTTATCCAAATTGACTTCCTATATTTGTCTTACTTATAATCATTCTAAATAATGAAGGTAATAATTGCAGATAGTAACGAGTTAATTCGAGTTGGAATCCGAACGATTTTAAACACAGATAAAACACTTGAAATTGTTAGTGAAGCTAGAAATAGCGATGAATTATTCAGTGAAATTCAAAACTTTGGAGCAGATATTGTCTTGATTGATTATACTTCCCCTGGGTTTACCATCGACATTATTCCAAACGTACTGCAAAAATTTCCTTCGGTTAAATTTGTTGCCATTACTCCGGAACAAAGTGCACAAACCTTAGTGGATGCATTACGTTGTGGTGTTCAAAGTTATGTCAAGAAAGACTGTGATGTTTCCGAAATCATTAATTCTATTAAAGAAACAGAACGCGGAAATAAGTTCTTTTGTGGACAAATCTTAGAGACAATCCAACGAGCTCACATTAATGTAGAAGATATTGATTTTGAGTCTTTTTCATGCGAACCAGTATTGTTATCTGAACGTGAAAATGAAATTATAAAGTACATCGCTGAAGGACAAACGAATACACAAATCGCAGATATTTTATTCTTGAGTACGCACACAATCAACACCCACCGTAAGAATATCATGGCAAAATTAGGGGTGAAAAACACCGCTGGAATCGTTATGTATGCCGTAAAAACAGGATTAGTAAGTCCGAATAAATTCTTGTTTGCTGGGGAAGCTTAAAGGAGTATATCCCGAAAGCTTTCGGGATATAGGATAGAATTTATTGAATTAACTTATGTTTGATAATCAATAGTTTGCGTTTTAAATTATCAAAACTTGCAAATTTTACAAGTTTTGATAAAAAATCAATAATAAAAATGAAACCATAAATTGGCCATTTATGAAGTTTATGTAGAAAATAAGTGTAATGAAACGTAGTCAAACCCTTGTTTGAACTCAGCCTTCTGATTTTCAGTATGAAAATTAGCTAAAGGCGTTTGTGAGTTTGGGTGAAGACAGTGAAATGAAACGTAATTTTCAAGTAAATTTCATACAGGCCTAGACTTTTTTGGCTCCACCTTTTTTTGGCAATGAAAAAAAGGTGGAATTAATTAAAAGAATAAATAATATAAATAAAAAGCAATTTTTATTTATATTATATCTTTCTAACCAATACCTTACGGTATACAATCGTCACCAATATCGAATACACCGTCGATAACATTATTAACGACAACAAGGAAATCAACGCAGTAGAACTAGCTTTGTAAAAGTTTTCAGGACCTTTCACCAATTCTTGGTACATCTTCTCTTTTGTCATAACCTCAAATGCTTCATTTTGCGTTTTGATTTTTGCCAACTCTACTGGGTTATTTAAGGAAAGTTCAATCGTTTTCTTCGCTGCAGAAATTTGAAGTTTATTGAAGTCTGGGTTGATATTGTTGTAATACAAGTAAATAAAAATAGAAACCAAAATAGTGTACGGGATACCAGAAGTCATGGCTGCTTTGATGTCACTCAAGGTATTTCCTTCGGTAAATCCTTCTTCTTTTTTATGGTAAAATAATCCTACAGCAATCGCTGTCAATAAAAGTAAAATATTGATGAAGACCGCTACTTTTAAAGTCGATTCCGTAGGAAGAGTTGCATGAAATACTAATTTAATCAGCATCCAAACCGCAGCAAATAATAAACCAATTTTGATTGTTTTCTTCATCTGATTATCTATTCATAGATGCTAAAAACTCTTCATTAGACAAAGTATGATCCATTTGTCCTTTTAAGAATTCCATTGCTTCCACTGGATTCATATCAGCAATGTGTCTTCGCAATACATGCACGCGTTGTAATACTTCTTTCTTAACTAATAAGTCGTCGCGACGTGTGCTAGAAGAAATTATGTCAATGGCAGGGAAGACACGACGGTTCGCAATTTTACGATCCAATTGTAACTCCATGTTACCAGTACCTTTAAATTCTTCGAAGATAACCTCGTCCATTTTAGATCCAGTCTCTGTTAATGCAGTTGCTAAGATGGAAAGAGAACCTCCATTCTCAATTTTACGCGCAGCTCCGAAGAAACGTTTTGGTTTGTGTAATGCATTCGCATCCACACCTCCAGAAAGAACTTTTCCAGATGCAGGTGAAACAGTATTGTATGCTCGCGCTAAACGTGTAATAGAATCTAATAAAATTACCACATCGTGACCACATTCTACCATACGTTTTGCTTTTTCTAATACGATATTTGCAACTTTCACGTGACGTTCCGCTGGTTCATCAAATGTTGAAGCAATTACTTCCGCTTTAACACTACGTGCCATATCTGTAACCTCTTCTGGACGCTCATCAATCAATAATACAATTAAGTAAACTTCTGGATGATTTGCAGCAATCGCATTGGCAACGTCTTTCAATAACATGGTTTTACCCGTTTTTGGTTGCGCTACAATCATACCACGTTGTCCTTTACCAATTGGTGCAAATAAGTCCATGATACGTGTCGACATGCTTTCATCTTTATGTCCTGTAAGAATAAATTTCTCGTTTGGAAATAAAGGGGTTAAATATTGGAAAGGAACACGGTCACGTATATACGATGGATGTCTTCCATTTATTGAGTCTACTTTAACCAATGGGAAGAATTTTTCGCCTTCTTTTGGTGGACGAATCGTTCCCAATACAGTATCTCCCGTTTTTAATCCGTAATGCTTAATCTGACTTTGAGATACATATACATCATCCGGAGAAGGTAAATAATTGTAATCCGAGGAACGTAAAAATCCGAAACCTTCTTGTATTACTTCTAATACTCCTTCAGCACTAACAATTCCTGCTAAATCATAGCGAATTTCTTCTTCTTTGGAAATTGCAGGTTCTGCAGGACGTTGATTGGGATTAGGACGGTTACGATTTGGATTAGTGTTATCTCCTGGATTAGGTCTTTCTCCTTGAACTTGGCGATTTTGTTGGTTTTTATGTTGTGGTCGCGGTGAATTCGTATTTTCAGTTCTTACTTCTGGTGTTTGTGCATCTCCTTCTGCTGTTGGTTTTACACGATCTCTATGTGGATTTGGTTTGTTGCGTATTGGTCTTGCCACTTCTGGAGTTGCATTGTCAACTGTTGTTGCCGTCTGCGCATCTGGTGTAATAACTGAATCCGTCTCTGGATTACGTGGTTTTTCTTTTAAATATGTTTTTTTACGTAAAATCGGTTTTACTTCTTCACTGTTTGTATCGACAGGACTGTTTGTGTCAGCAGGAATTATTGTCGTTTCTTGTGTAAATAAGTCTTCGTTAGCAACGGTAGGTGTAACTTTCTTTACAGGAATCTTGCTTTTGGGTATTGGTTTAACATTTTCTGAAGTAGGAGCTTCTTCACCACCTGCTAGTTTTGTTAATTGACCAATAATTTCTGATTTTTTTAATGTCTCTGCTTTTTCTAGACCTGCAGCAATTGCAATAACACGTAAGTCAGAAAGTTTTTTACCTTCTAAATCTTTAATATCCATAGATTGAACGAGTGAATAAGATAATGGTGATTTTTAGTTGATTTGGATTGAAAAAGAAACAACGAGATTTGTTTCTGTGGTGCAATATTAATAATAATCTTTTATTGAGCAAGGTTTGTCAAAAAAAATATACCTAGAAGCACTTGAATTAGTAACTTTGCCAGACTAAAAATATAACCATGAATACTTTCTTACGAAGACTTAAATACTTTTCATTTGGTTTCATACCAAGTTTAATTATCGTTATTTTCTTTTTTGGTGCGCGAGGTTGCAGTTGGTTACCTGCAAATCGTGTCAAAGGTTCCGTGATTGAGCGTGCAGTAGTGGTTTCGGAGAAAAATAAAAAATCAATTCAGCAATTAGGTTTAAATTCCAACACTTTAGCAAAATTTATAACAGATGCAAAAGTGAATTTTGATAAAAGTAGTACGAAATCGAATCCGAAAATCTACCATTTTTCGAAAGATGGGAAATCGGTTTATTTTGCCTTGCCAAAAGATAGTTATGTAGCAGAAATTGTTAAAGCATCCAAAAATGTCATGCAAGTAAATCTTACCACGGAAGGTTTAGGTAAGCTTTTACTTTTTCCAACAGAGAAAGATTTGGTCTATGTAGATACAAATGCGCGCTTGACTTGTCAACAAAACGCTTTAGGGATGATTCAAAATAAACAGTTTTTTGAAGCAATTAAAAAGAACGGAAAATTAGATTTTCAAAAATCACGTTTATTATCAAATCCCAAAACACACTATTTAAGTTTTAAAAATCAACAAGGTGTAGTGATTGGCGCGAATACATTATGGTATAAAGATCGTATTGATATTATTCGTTTAGATCTTTCGAAAAAATTAGATTGTAATTAATTTAATGAAAATATACTTGTTGATAATTCATCGTTAACAACTTAATACCCGCTGTATCTTTTTTTAATTTTGTATTATGGAATTTTCTGCAGAACAAATTGCTGGAATCATACTTGGTGAAATCATTGGTGATTCTCAAGTTAAAGTAAACGGCCTAGCAAAAATAGAAGAAGGATCGGAAGGTAAACTTTCTTTTTTAGCAAATACAAAATACGAAGAGTACATATATTCTACTGGTTCTTCGATTTGTATTGTTAACACAACTTTTACTCCTAGTAAACCATTGCCTGAAAATCTTACATTGATTAAAGTCGAAGATGCATACGCTTGTTTTGCACAATTGTTAGAGTTTTACGACCAAATGCGAACGAAAGAACCGGTTATTGAACAACCAAGTTTTGTTTCAGATTCTGCTACTATTGGAAAAGACATCTATTTAGGTGCTTTTGCATACATTGGAAATAAGGCAGTTATTGGAGATAATGTTCAGATTTATCCAAATGCTTACATCGGAGATAATGTTACTATCGGAGATAATACGATAATCCATTCAGGGGCTAAAATATACATCGATTGTACAATAGGAAAAGATTGCATCATTCATGCGGGTGCTGTTATTGGTTCGGATGGTTTTGGATTTGCACCGGATGAAAATGGTGTTTTTAAAAAAGTTCCTCAAATTGGAAATGTAATCGTAGAAGATAACGTTGAAATTGGAGCGAATTCTACCATAGATCGTGCAACCATGGGGTCTACAATTCTTCGTAAAGGAGTGAAATTGGATAACTTAGTACAAGTTGCACATAATGTGGAGTTAGGTGAAAACACAGCCTTGGCAGCACAAGTTGGTGTTGCTGGTTCTGCTAAAATAGGTAAAAATGTAATGGTTGGTGGACAAGCAGGTATTTCTGGACACTTAACGATTGCAGATGGAACTAAAATTGTTTCGCAATCTGGCGTTCCAAATACGGTGAGAAAAGAAAGTGTCTTAATGGGAACACCTGCAATTCCAATTGAAGATTTTAAAAAATCCTATTTTGGGTTCCGTAAATTGCCTTTTATTTTACAGAAAATTCAAGAGTTTGATCAAAAATTAAAAAACATAAGTAAAGATTAGTCGAATGGCTGAAAAACAAAGAACATTAAAAAACGCTATTCAATTTAAAGGAATAGGGCTACATACAGGGAAATTAGTGACACTTGAAGTGTGTCCTGCACCTGCAAACCACGGATACAAATTCCAACGTACAGATTTAGAAGGGCAACCTATTATAAAAGCAGATGTTGATTTAGTGGTTGCCACGGATAGAGGCACAACGTTAGAGTCGAATGGTGCTCGTGTTTACACTACCGAACATATACTTGCTGCACTTTATGGAATGCAAGTAGATAACGCGCTAATAAAAGTGGATGGTCCTGAAATTCCAATCATGGACGGAAGTTCCTTGTTATTTGTGGAAGCAATTGAAGTGACTGGTTTCGAAGAACAAGATGCAATTCGTGATTATTTTGAGTTGACTGAAAATATTCCATGGGAAGATATTGAAAAAGGAATTGAATTTTTAGCTATCCCAGATAAAGAATATCGTTTAACAGTAATGGTTGATTATAAATCACCTTTATTGGGAACGCAACATGCAAATATTTACAACCTTGGTCAATTTAGAACTGAAATTGCAAATTGTAGAACGTTTGTGTTTTTACGCGAATTAGAAGTATTAGCTCAAAATAACCTAATCAAAGGAGGTGATTTAGACAACGCAATTGTGTTAGTAGACAAAGAAGATGTAACACAAGAAGATTTAGATCGTCTAGCAAAATTACTAGGTAAAGAAAGTTTGAAAATTCAATATAATGGTATTGGAGTTTTGAATAGCTCTAAGTTACGTGTTGAAAATGAGCCTGCTAGACATAAATTGTTAGATATTGTTGGTGATTTAGCATTGGTAGGAAAACCAATCAAAGCGCATATATTAGCAGCACGACCAGGACATTACGGAAATGTTCGTTTTGCGAAAGTATTAAAAGAACAAATAAAAAAACAAGCTGCTGCAGGGCGTAAGTTTGATTTAACGAAAGAACCACTTTTTGATATCAACGCAATTGAAAAAATGTTGCCGCATAGATACCCTTTCTTATTAGTGGATAAGGTTATCGAAATGGGGCCGGAAAATGTGATTGGTGTGAAAAATGTGACGATGAATGAACCATTTTTTCAAGGACATTTCCCAGGAAATCCTGTAATGCCTGGGGTACTTCAAATTGAAGCAATGGCACAAGTTGGTGGTATTTTTGCTTTGAATCAAGTGGATGAACCAGAAAAATATTCGACCTACTTTTTGAAAATCGATGAATGTAAATTCAAACGAAAAGTTATGCCAGGTGATTCATTAGTAATCGAAATGGTGTTGACTTCTCCAATACGTCGTGGTTTAGTTAATATGAAAGGGACAGCGTATGTAAACGGACAAGTAGCTTCCGAAGCAACGATGTTAGCACAAGTTATTAAAGAAAAAGAATAAATATGATTAGTCCATTATCCAGCATATCACCAGAATCTAAATTGGGAGAAAATGTTGTTGTTGATTCATTTTCAACAATTTTTCAAGATGTGATTATTGGTGATGGTACGCGTATTCATCCGAATGTTACAATTTATCCGGGTACACGCATAGGTAAAAACTGTGAAATTTTTCCAGGCGCTGTAATTGGTGTGATTCCACAAGACTTAAAATTTGAAGGAGAATATACGACTGTCGAAATTGGAGATAATACAAAAATTAGAGAGTGTGTAACTATTCACCGTGGAACAAAAGATAAATTGGCAACTCGTATTGGTTCCAATTGTTTATTAATGACTTATGTACATGTTGCACACGATTGTCAAATCGGCAATAATGTAATTTTAGCATCGTACGTAGGGATTTCTGGACATGTTCAAATAGATGATTGGGCGATACTAGAAGGTAAAGTAGCGGTGCAACAATTCGTTCATATCGGTGCACATACCTTTATCGGTGGCGCTTCGTTGGTTCGAAAAAACATCCCTCCTTTTATTAAAGCTGCTAGAGAACCATTGACTTTTGCGGGTGTTAATTCTGTTGGATTGCGTAGAAGAGGATTGACAGATGTAGAAGTACGTGAAATAGAAGACGCTTATCGTATAATTTACGTTCAAAATAATAATATCTCCAAAGGGATAGAATGTGTTAAAGAAACAATGCCTGCATCGAAATACCGCGATGAAATCATAGATTTTATTGTAGCTTCTGATAAAGGAGTTATTCGCGGAATGATTTAATAACTAGTTAGATGTACGGTAGAGGACAAATAATTGAATTAGAAATTTCTGCTTTTGCGTTTGGTGGAAAAGGAATTGCTAAAGTTGCGACTGAAAATGGTGATTTGGTGTTTTTTGTAGAGAATACTTTTCCGGGTCAGTTAGTAGAAGCAAGAATCGAAAAGAAACGTAAGAAATATGTGGAATGTAAATTATTACAGATTCTAAAACGTTCTCCACAAGAAGTAGAATTACCATACCAAGAAATTTCTGGAGCTCCCTATGTTTTTGTTCCGATAGAAATTCAACAAGAATACAAACAAACTTCTACACTTGATTTATTCCGTAAAATAGCGAATGTTAAAAATATAGAAGCAATTTTTGATGAATACATTACTTCTCCCTTAACGTTCAACTATCGTAATAAAATGGAATATAGTTTTTCTTCTATTGAGCACGATTTGGTGTTAAACGAAGAAAAAGATGACGCTTTTGCACTTGGTTTTAAACGAAGAGGAACCTGGTGGAAAGTAGAAAGTTTGAATAAAGAAAGTGGTTTGTTTGACGAAGAATTGGAAAATAAACTTGTTCAAATTCGGACGTATTTAGAAAAAACAGGACTAGCCGCTTGGCATCCACCTAAAAAAACAGGATTCTTTAGACATATCGTAGTTCGTAAATCCTTTCACCAAGACCAATTGTTAATCAATTTGGTTACATCTTCTGAAAATATTGAACAATTCGATGCCCAAGCTTTTTCCACTTTTTTACAAGCATTACTTGGAAATCGATTAGCGGGCTTACAACATACCATTAATGATAATGTTGCAGATCGTGCTAAAATCGAAAATGGAACTAATTCTTTACTCTGCGGCGACTGGAAAGTGGTTGAAAAGTTAAGTGATTTATTTTTTGAAATTAGCATGGAAAGTTTCTTTCAAACGAATCCTAAAAGCGCTGAATTATTGTACAGTAAAGCTTTAGATTATGTTTTTGAAGGGAATGAATTAGAAAATAAAGTAGTGATGGATTTGTTTTGTGGTACAGGTACTATCGGACAAATTTTAGCAAAAAGAGCAAATACGGCAGAAATTATTGGGGTTGATATCGTAGCAGAAGCGATTGAAGATGCAAAGAAAAATGCAGCTAGAAATTCCGTGGAAGGTATTCAGTTTTTTGCAGCAGATGTTGGAAAATTTTTATCGGAATATCCGCAATACAAAGGGAAGATTGGCACGATTGTCTTAGACCCTCCTCGTGCTGGCATTGCACCAAAAACTTTACGTAAAGTAATCGATTTAGGTGCCGATCGTATCGTTTATATTTCGTGTAATCCATCTACGCAAGCACGCGATACAGAAACCTTACAAAGTATGGGGTATATCTTAGAAAAACTAAGTTTAGTGGATCAATTCCCGCATACAAGTCACATCGAATCAATTACAAAATTCATCAAAGATCCAAATTTTATTCCAGTGGAGGAATAATTTTAGTTCTATTAGATTATTAACATCTTTCGTCTCTCTTCTCTCGTAACTCGTCTCTCACTATGTCTTACATTTTCCTCGTTGGTTTTATGGGTGCTGGTAAAACTACATTAGCTAAAAAATTAGCTAAAAAATTAGCTTATACCTGGTTGGATACTGATCAAGAAATTGAAAAGAAAGAAGGAATGAAAGTTTCTGAAATTTTCGAAGTAAGGGGAGAAGCATACTTTAGAGCTTTGGAAAAACAATTGGTAGATGAACTTATTCCTTCTAAAAATGAAATAATTGCAACTGGTGGAGGTTTACCTTGTTTCAATAATTTAATGGAAAATCTAAATCAATTAGGAACTACAATTTATTTAGAACGAACTCCGAAAGAATTGTTTCAACGGGTGAAACAAGCAACGAATTCAAGACCATTGATTGCGCATAAAACCGATGAAGAACTTTTAGAATATATCGAATCAACCATGGAAAAGCGCCGAGAAATCTATCTCAAATCCAAAATTATCGCAGATCGATTTTCACAAACTCCAGAGAAATTAATAGAATTAATTCAAAAATAATTTTTCATTTTTACAGCCGCAATGCTTTGCGTCTCCTTGGTAAAAAAAATGTAGAGCCGCAACGCATTGCGGCTCTACATTTTTTTTACCAACTTCCTCCTGATCCTCCACCGCCGAAACCGCCACCACCGAATCCTCCAAAACCTCCTCCGCCAGAACTACTACCTCCACCAAATCCGCCACCACTTCCAAATCCACTTCCCATAAAGAGGAATCCTGCGGGACCCATGGTCATACCGCCACGTCCACCACGACCTCCTTTTTTGGATAATAGATAAACGAATAAAGCGATGATTAACAGAACAATAATAGCTGTTGATTTAGCACCTTTTCCTTTCTTTTTCGCATATTTTGCGGAGTTGTATTCACCTTTGGCAAATTTCATTAATACATCCGTTGTATTGTCTAATGCCTTGTAATATTCTCCTGTCTTTAAATATGGAATTAACTCTTCTTCTTCAATTTGTCGACAAGTAATATCTGGAATAGTACCTTCTAATCCTTTCCCAGTAGCAATGAAAAATTTACGTTCACCAGCTCCACCGGTAGGTTTGATCAAAATAACAATTCCATTATCCTCTTTTTCGTGACCAATTCCCCATTTATCTCCTAATTCGAATGCGTATTCTGCAGGTTCATATCCTGCCAAATCGTCTACAATGATAATTACAATTTGATTCGAGGTAGATTCTGCAAAAGAAACCAACTTGCTCTCCAACATTTCTTGCTCTTCTACACTTAAAAAATTTGGAAATTCTTCGGAAAAATTATTTACTAATCGAGGTGGATTTGGTGCATCTGGAATTCCATTCTGACTAAATAGAGTCAAAGAAAAGAATAAAAAGAGGAAAAGAAATAAGTGTTTTAACATGGGGGTAAAATATGAAATAAAATAATCAAACTATTTTTTGCAGTCGAACGATGAAGAATCATTCAAAAACAAAAATTACTCTCCGAATGAAATGTCATTGGAAAGTTCATTGATGTCATCTGCTTGGTAAGGGAAATGAAATTTTAATTTTTTACCTGCCATCTCAATTCCTTTACACAAGCCTTCTGAGAATTTTGACAGTTTAAAATGATTTAACATTTCTGTTTTCACATCATCCCAGAAATTTTCTTCCACCAAAACATTGATACCTTGGTCACCTATTACAGCAAACTTTTTGTCCTTCACAGCAACATAAAATAATACACCATTACGTTGTTCTGTTTGATGCATTACTAACTTTTCAAAAACTTCTATCGCTCGATTTAGAGGTTCTATTTTACAAGTTTCTTCTAAATGTACACGAACTTCTCCAGAAGTATTTAGTTCTGCATGTTCGATTGAGTGACTGATTTCTTGTTGCTGAGCTTGAGTGAAAAAATCTTTTACTGCCATATTATAAGAATAAAAAAAAGGCGGTTTTTAATACCGCCTTTAATGATCGTTTATTTTTATTTAGAAAAATCAACTGTTGGAGCAACTTCTGTTCCTGCCGCTGCTGCAAAAGGAGTTTTCTTAGGGAAAGTCGCAGCATTCAAAAACATACTATTAAAGAATCCACGAATATGTGAATTGTATGATTTAATAGTTTCGTTGTAATCTTGACGTGCTTTATTGATTCTGTTTTCTGTTCCTTCTAATTGCGCTTGTAATGCACTGAAATTTTCGGTAGAACGAATTTGCGGATACGCTTCAAACGCTAAGTTGATTGCTGTATTGATTTTTTTACCCATCAATTCCATATCCTCTGGAGTTTTTGCGTTTACAATTCCTGCTCTTGCTTGTGTGACAGATTTTAAAATGTCGCCTTCATTTTTTGCAGCACCTTTAACAGTCGCAACTAGTTGAGGAATTAAATCTGCACGTCTTTGGTAGGTAGCTCCAACATTTCCCCAAGACTCATCTACTGTTTCTTGTAATGTAATAGCGGTGTTGTACGTAGAACGGTACATCATAAATAAAATAACTACAAATCCAACGATAGAAAGTAGTATAATGTTTGATTTTTTCATTTTCTAAATTTTTGTATAAATATACTATCATTTAGTCAAACCAAATGCCAAATACCATTTGACGACAAATTGTCAGTATTATTTAAATTTTAACTCATCCAAACGAATCGCATATTCAAATCGTTGGTTGTTGTTAATATCCCATATTTCCATTTTAATCGTTGGAATTTTTTGTTCCCAATCGATAGTTACTAATCCAAAATGATTCTCCATAATTGGACCTTCGATACGATTTTGATTTGGGGTCGCATAATGCCATTTGGATGAGAGACCACTGGAAGTCATATCATAAATTGGATACATTCCTGATATGTTCATTTTAGAGATTTCGGCATAATGAACATCTCCTGAAATAAAAAACAATCCATTTGCTTTCGTTTTTTTGATTAAATCAATCATTTTTTGTTGCTCTAATGGAAAATTTGCCCAAGATTCATACGTATTATACTCAATTCCAAATTGTGAACCACTTCCTATAATTCGAATGTCTGCTGGTTTGGTCAATTCTTTTTCAAGCCAATTCCATTGTTCATTTCCGAGAAAAGTAGAATCAGGATTAAGCGTTTTACCATAATCTTTTTCAAAGAAAAATCGTTTGTCGCCTTCTACTTCGTTTGTGTATGGTTTTAAATTATCTCGAAAAGTTCGACCGTCTAGTAAAATAAATTGCAGTTTTTTACCGTAGCAATCAAATAGATAGGATGTGTAAATTCCTGCATGTTTTCTTCGTTCAGAATCTTTAGGTTCCTTAAAAAAATCTAAAAACAGCGCTTTCGACTCTTCTTTATGTTTATAATGTCTACCAACATCATTTTGTCCATAGTCATGATCATCCCAAGTTGCAATTACAGGTACATTTTTTTGTAAGTTCTGAAATGTTGGTTTTGAAGCTAATTGATTGTATTTAGCTTTCATGGTGTCCATATTATCTGTGTCAGCATAGATATTGTCTCCTAAAAAGATAAATAAATCAGGTTTGTGATCTACTATAACATCAAATATTGGAAGCGGATGATATTGTTTTCCGCAAGATCCGAAAGCAATTTTGGATATCGCTTTTTGAGAAAATCCTAGAAAAGAGCTGTAACATACGGTAATTAACAAAATTATAATTTTCATACTATTGATTCTTTAAGGTTGATTGTTAAATATATAGATTGTTACAGAGTGTTAGGTTAATTAAATATTAATTATTAAGAAAATGCATAAATGTTGAAGGATTTATATTTTTACTCTCTGAAAACAATGCCTGACCAAGGAGTAGGATCCAAATTTCAAAAGCTGATTAAACACATGAAATGGGATTAGAAATACGTAGAAAAGCAGAATCGGATTTGAATTTTAAGATTGATTAAGCAATAGATATTCCTTGATTTTATATCACTACACGCAAATAATTTTTAGTTTTGTATATATACAAGAATTAACACGTAATTATGATACAATTATCTGATCGTTTGCTTGCAATGGAAGAGTCTGCAACTATTGCTATGTCTCGTATTTCAAGAGAATTAAAAGCTGCTGGTAAGGATGTAATTTCTTTAAGTTTAGGTGAACCTGATTTCTTTACACCTGAATTTATCAAAGATGCTGCAAAAGAAGCATTAGATCAAAATTACACCATGTACACACCAGTTGCTGGTTACGACGATCTAAGAGAAAGTATCTCTTTTAAATTCAAGCGCGACAATGGATTGAACTATTCGAAAGATCAAATTGTGGTTTCAACAGGAGCAAAGCAATCCATTGCAAATGCTGTGTTAAGTTGTATCAATCCTGGCGATGAAGTAATTATCCCTGCTCCATATTGGGTTTCCTACATTGAAATAGTAAAAGTTGCAGAAGGAATTCCGGTAATTGTGCACGCAGGCATAGAAACCGATTTTAAAATCACAGCTAAACAATTCGAAGAAGCGATTACGCCAAAAACGAAGATGATGATTTTCTCTTCGCCTTGTAATCCAACTGGATCCTTGTATAACCAAGAAGAATTAAGAGGTTTAGCAGATGTGTTAGTGAAAAATCCATCGGTTGTTGTTATTGCAGATGAGATTTATGAGCACATTAACTTTGTAGGAAAACACCAAAGTTTAGCGCAATTCCCTGAAATTTTTGATCAAGTAATTACGGTAAATGGCGTGTCTAAAGCATGGGCGATGACAGGCTGGAGACTTGGGTACATTGGTGCTTCTAAGTTAATTGCTGACGCATGTAATAAAGTACAAGGGCAATTTACTTCTGCAACTTGTTCGATTGCGCAACGTGCTTCTATTGCTGCCATGAAAGAGGATCCTGCGGTCTTACAAGATATGATAAAAGCGTTCAAAAGCAGACGAGATTTGGTACTTGGAATGTTGAAAGAGATGCCAGGAGTGAAAGCAAATACTCCGGAAGGTGCTTTTTATATTTTCCCAGATATTTCTTATTTCATTGGAAAAAAATATAAGGATACAACGATTACTAGCGCCCACGATTTATGTTTATACTTGTTAAGTGAAGCAATGGTTGCATTGGTTAGTGGTGAATCTTTTGGTGCAAATAATTGTATTCGAATTTCCTACGCCGCTTCAGAAGAGACGTTAGTAAAAGCAATGACACGTGTAAAAGAAGCTTTAGCGAAATTAGCATAATGAATATTCAAAGTATTTTTTCTCAATTCGCATTCAAACGTATCGCTATCCTTGGTGATGTCATGATGGATGCCTATGTGATTGGTTCGGTAACGCGAATTAGTCCTGAAGCTCCAGTACCGATTGTAAGTTTATCTAAAAAAGAAAATCGCCTGGGTGGAGCTGCAAATGTGGCATTAAACATTGTTTCCTTAGGGGCAGAGGCAATTATTTGTTCGGTTGTTGGTGATGATACAGAGGGGGAAGAGTTAATTCAAATTTTTGATAAAGAAAATGTAAATTCTTCTGGAATAGTTCGAAGTAAACACCGAAAAACAACGGTTAAAACACGTATTATTGGAAATAATCAACAGTTGTTACGCGTAGATTCTGAACAAATTGATCCGATCTCCACAGACGAAGAAAATCAACTAATTCAAAAAGTGGCTGACTTAATTCAAACTGGAATTGATGCACTTATTTTTGAGGATTACAATAAAGGAGTGTTGACAGAAAGGGTAATTACAGCGGTTTTAACGTTGTGTAAAAAAGCTAATGTCCCAACAACCGTCGATCCAAAACGCGATAATTTCTTTGCATATAAAGGAGTTACCTTGTTTAAGCCGAACTTAAAAGAATTAAAAGAAGGGTTGAATGTCCACTTCGACATCGCTAACAAAGAAGCATTTGAGAACGCTGTTTTACAATTAGAGGAAAAATTACAAAACGAAAATACATTTATTACACTTTCTGAACATGGGGTATTTATTAAATCCGCTGTGGAAAAAATATATATACCTGCGCATATACGAACAATCGCGGATGTAAGTGGGGCAGGAGACACCGTAATTAGTGTTGCTACACTTTGTTTGGCTATAGGATTACCGATTGAAAAAGTAGCCGCATATGCGAATTTAGCAGGAGGATTGGTATGTGAGAAGAGTGGTGTTGTAAGTATTGAAAAAGATCAATTAATAGAAGAAATTCAAATCATCGAGAAGAACTAACTACTATGAGCGCAGAACAAGTAAAACCATATGGAGATGCTTCTAAATCCAAGAAAGAGGAAGTGGCAGAAATGTTTAACAATATCTCTGCAAAATATGATTTTTTAAATCATTTTTTGTCCTTAGGTATCGATAAATTATGGCGAAAAAAGGCAGTTAAAATGCTTCGTTCCGTTAATCCGACACGTATTTTAGATATTGCTACAGGAACTGGAGATTTTGCTTTGGAGAGTTTAGTATTAAAACCAACACAAATAGTTGGTTTAGATATTTCTTCTGGGATGTTAGAACACGGTCGTGTGAAAATGAAGAAAAAAGGTGTTGATCATATCATTACGATGCAACAAGGGGATTCAGAGGATATTCCGTTTGAAAATAATTATTTCGATGGGTTAACCGTTGGGTTTGGTGTGCGTAATTTTGAAAATTTAGAAAAAGGATTAGGCGAAATGTTACGCGTAGTTCGACCAGGAGGTAAGTTAATTATACTTGAGTTTTCTAAACCTAAAAAATTCCCGATTAAACAATTGTTTGCATTTTACTCCAAAAATATCATTCCAATTCTAGGGAAATCTATTTCAAAAGATAGTAATGCATATACCTATTTACCGGAATCGGTTGCTGCTTTTCCTGAAGGAAAAAACTTTGAAAATATTTTAGCGAAAGTTGGCTATAAAGATATTTCTTCAACGTTAGTGTCTGGAGGTATTGCTACTATTTATGCAGGTACAAAATAATTTCATTTGACTTTCGTTATTAAAGGATGAATTTTCTTAAATCAATTCTTTTTTTTATTTTTTTTAGTGTTAGCAATTGTTTGACTGCGCAACATCAACGATTAGAAAATTACAAGAATTTTGATAAAGAACTCATATCCTTCGGTGTTCAAATGGGGTTTAATTATACAGGTTTTAATTTTTCACCAACATTAAATGCCTTCAGTGCTTATGGATTTCGGTCTATTAAAGCCCAATCTTTACCAGGTGCACAAGTTGGATTATTGGCTTCTTTAAAATTAGGTACTCCCATTTTACGTTTACGATTAATACCTACTTTTTCATTTCAAGAACGCGTTCTTACATATTATTCTGCCCCAAAACCGAATCAAACCTCTGAATTTACTAACGAGGAGCGTGTCAATTCATCCAATGTCGATTTTCCACTTTTATTGCAAATTAGAACCTTACGCTATGGTAATTTCACTGCTTTTGCGGTTACAGGAATGCAATTTTCGTTAGACCTTCAGTCGATGGAAGATAAGTCCCAGAATTATATAGATCCATTTATTAAGATTCGAAAAAAAGATTGGATGGCCCAATTTGGTGGAGGTGTTGAGTTTTTTAATGAGTTTTTTAAATTGGGATTGGAAATTAAATATTCGCAAGGTTTACAAAATGTACTGATACAAGATTTGAGTCCAGTTTCTAAACCAATAAATAGTTTATACAATAACTCATGGATTTTCACCGTCACTTTTGAAGGTGGTAAATAAACGTAAATAAGTGGAATTACTTCAATTTTTTGGTTATTTTTTCGCTTTCATAATGGGAGTAACTCTTGGTTTAATAGGTGCCGGAGGTTCAACATTGACAGTGCCAATTATGGTCTATCTTTTTGGATTAGATACTGTTTTAGCAACTACATATTCCTTATTTATTGTTGGTTTTACCAGTTTAATAGGCTCTTATAAACAATATAAACTTGGAAATGTATCCTGGAAATATGTATATCTCTTTGGATTTCCTTCCATTTTTTCTGTAATCTTGAGTCGTACCTATTTGATTTATTTAATTCCTGAATTTATTGTTAAGTCGAATAATTTTAGTTTAACAAAAAACACACTTCTACTACTTGTTTTTGCTTGTATGATGCTGTTAGCATCCATTTCAATGATAAAAAATAAAGCCTTTGAAATGGATAGTAATTATAGGGTTATTAATCGTTTTCAAATTGTTGTCGCTGGATTAATCGTTGGATTTATTACTGGTATCATTGGAGTAGGTGGCGGTTTTTTGATTATTCCTGTTTTGTCTAATTGGGCTAAATTACCGGTTAAAAAAGCTGTGGCAACTTCTTTGATTATTATAACAATCAATTCGTTAATTGGTTTTACAGTCGATCATGATGGACTTAAACATATCGATTGGATTCATATGTCTATTTTTTCCCTAATTGCTATTATCGGTATTATTATGGGTATTAAATTGAGTTCTAAAATTCCTGGTGAAAAATTAAAACCGTTATTTGGTTGGTTTATTCTATTAATGGGAACTTCTATTTTAATTTCCGAATTCTTAAAGTAGTTATAGTAATATAAATTACTGTAATCTTCATTACGGTAATTTATATTACTATATTTTTTTTATATCTTTGTGGTATACATTTTAAAAGCCATGAAATTTTATAATAGAGAAAACGAATTAGAAAAGTTAAATTCTATCGTTGAAAAATCAAAAAAGAACGCCCAGTTTACATATGTAGTTGGTAGAAGGAGAATTGGTAAAACAAGTCTATTACTAAAGTCAGTTTCAGACACGGTGTTTTTATACTTTTTTGTATCTCGTAAAAATGAGCAAATTTTATGTTTAGATTTTAAAGAAGAATTTGAACGTAAAATGGACGAGAAAATCTATGGTTCATTTTCACAATTTTCTCATTTGTTTGAGTTTTTAGTTCATCGGTCAAAAAAAATGAATTTCACCTTGATTATCGATGAATTTCAGGAGTTTCAAAATATCAATCCTTCTATAATGAGTGATATTCAACGAATTTGGGATATCAATAAAATGGAAAGTAAATTGAATTTTATTGTTTGTGGCTCTATATTCAGTATGATGTATAAAATCTTTGAAAACTCCAAAGAACCACTTTTTGGTCGTGCTACCAATATGATTCGTTTGCAACCATTTACAGTTAAAACGTTAAGGGAAATATACCAAGATAACACAAGTGACTATTCTCCTGAAGATTTGTTAAGTTTTTACATGTATACAGGAGGAGTTGCAAAGTATGTTGAGTTGTTTGTACAAGAAAAAGCATTTACGAAAGAAGGCATGCTAAATGTGATGCTTTCTCCTAATTCCTATTTTTTGGAAGAAGGTAAAAATGCATTGATTGAGGAATTTGGAAAAGAGTATGGCACCTATTTCTCAATTTTATCCTTAATTGCAAGTTCTAAAACTTCTCGTCCAGAGATAGAATCTATCCTAGAAAGGGAAGTTGGTGGATATTTAGATCGTTTGGAAAATGTATATAATATTATCGAAAAAGTAAAACCAATTTTCGCAAAAGAGGGTGGAAGGTTAGTTAAATATTTTATCAAAGATAACTTCTTGAATTTTTGGTTTCGCTATTTTTATAAACAACGCGCAGCTATCGAAATAGGAAATTTTGCTTATGTAAAATCGATAATTGAAAATGAATTTTCTGTGTATGCTGGTACACTATTGGAACGCTATTTTTTAAATGAATTCAAAACACAAAATTTTAATCAAGTTGGAAGATATTGGGAACGTGGCAATCAAAATGAAATTGACATCGTTGCCGTGAATGATATGGAGAAAAGAATGGTTATTGTAGAAGTTAAAATGAATCCGAAAAAGATAAATTTAGAACTACTCAAACGTAAGGCTGAAAAATTAGTAGCACAACGACCTGATTATTCGGTAGAATACAAAGGTTTATCCTTAGAAGACATAAAATTAGATAATTAATCATTTTCGCACAATTTCAAATTAGCTCATTTTCAAATTTTCAAATCTACGGTTACACTAAATAATCATTATCTTTGCACCATGGGATCAGTAAGACAAAATAAAATTGAAGGGGTAATTCAAGAGGAATTATCTGTTTTTTTTCAACGAAATGCACGTGAAATATGTTTGGGAGCAATGGTTTCCGTTACTGTAGTTCGTGTAACTTCCGATTTGTCTTTGTCGCGAGTGTTTGTAAGTGTTTTCGGTGGACCAGCCAAAGAAGAAGTATTGGCTTCGATTAATGAAAACGCGAAAAAGATTCGTGGTGAGGTAGGTAAGCGTTTGAAAAATATGCGTAAAATCCCAGAATTAATCTTTAAAATTGATGATTCATTAGATTATGCAATGGAAATTCAAAATTTATTGAACCAAAAATAATATCCCTTCCTTATTAACGTTCCATTCTTCATAGCGCGTAGATACCTGTCTTCGAAAAAGAAGAAAAACGTAATTCATTTAATTACGCGTATCTCTGTTATTGGTATAGCTGTAACTACTGCTGCTCTTGTAATTCTTATAGCTGCTTTCAATGGTATCGAGTCCATGGTGGAAGATCTATATTCCGAATTCGACGCAGATATTATTATACGATCCAAACAGCGCAAAACATTTGATGAAAACACACTTGATTTGCGGGCTATTAAATCCGTTTCTGGGGTTAGTTTAACATGTAAAGCAGTAGAGGAAATTGTTGTACTTCGCCATGAGAAAAAATGGGTGAATGCTAAAATGATTGGGGTAGAAGATACTTATTTACAAATGGCACATGTGCAAAAACACATGGTCGATGGTTTTCCGCATTTAACTGAAAACAATATTCCAACTGCACTTGTAGGCGCATTACTACTCCAAAAATTAGGTGGTTTTATTCCAACAAATGCAGGGCATGAAACTTTATTGTGTTATTTTCCTAAACGTGATGCGCGCGTAAGTGTTAGTTCCAACCCATTCCGAACCGAAAATTTGAATGTTGCGGGTAGGGTAAATTATAATAAGGAAGTGAACGAATCTTATATCGTTTTACCACTGGATTTGGCAACTTCGATGTTGGGATATGAAAAAGACATCACTGCTGTTTATGTTTCAGTAAAGTCAAATGCAGATTTAGAAAAAGTAAAGGAAGAAATTCAAAACAAGGTAGGGGATAAATTTGAAGTCAAAACCCATTTGGAGAAAAATGAGTTAATCTACAAAACCAGTAAATCCGAAAAATTGATTGTCATAGCAATCTTGGTGTTTGTGTTTATTCTTGCTGCTTTTAATTTAGTTGCTTCGTTAACCATGTTATACATTGAAAAAAAGAAAAACATTTGGACACTTCAAAGTTTTGGTGCGAATGAATCTTTTATTTTCCGCATCTTTTTTTATGAAGGCTTATTAATTGCTTTTAAAGGAGTGATTTATGGAATTTTAATTGGTGTAACTGTATGTTTGATGCAGATATATGGACATTTATTGGTCTTACCAAATACTAATAATCAACCTTTTCCAATTGAACTGACAGTTACTGATGGATTGTTTGTGTTAACACTTGTTTCGATATTATCGATTATTGCATCTTATTTTCCTGTAAAATATTTGGTGTATAAGAATAGATTGCAATAGTTATCTAACCGCTTTTTGACGTAGGTAGAAATCTAACAAAACGATTGCTGCCATTGCTTCTACGATTACCACTGCTCTTGGAACTACACAAGCATCATGTCTTCCTTTTCCTTCAATAATTACTGAATTTCCATGAGTGTCTACTGAATTTTGTGGTGTTAAGATCGTTGCTACTGGCTTGAATGCTGTACGGAAATAAATGGGCATTCCATTGGAAATCCCACCCTGTATCCCACCACTATGATTCGTTGTTGTTTTTCCTAATCCAATAAATTCATCATTATGTTCGGATCCAAACATCGAAATACTTCCAAATCCTGAACCGATTTCAAATCCTTTTACTGCATTAATGGATAACATCGCTTTACCCAGTTCCGCATGTAATTTATCAAAAACAGGTTCTCCAAGACCTGCAGGGACTCCGTTTATTGAACAAGCGATACTACCACCAATCGAATTACCTTGTTTTTTGATATGCGTGATTAGCTCCTCCATTTCTTGGGCCTTAACCAAGTCAGGACAACGAACAAGATTTTGTTCAATGATTGAAAAATCTGCGTTTTCAAGCTCTTTTTTAGATAATTTTACATCTCCAATTTGGTCTACAAAGGCAGTAATTTGAATACCTTGTTGGGTAAGGAATTGTTTTGCTAAAGCTCCTGCAACTACCCGAGAAGCTGTTTCACGTGCACTTGATCTACCTCCACCGGTGTAATCGCGGTGACCGTATTTCGTCTCATAGGTGTAATCTGCATGAGAAGGTCGAAAAGTGTTTTTTAAGTGATCGTAATCCTTCGATTTTTGATCTTCATTTGGAATCAAAAAACCAATAGGAGTACCGGTAGTCTTGCCTTCAAAGATACCAGATAAAAATTGTATTTTGTCAGACTCTTTGCGTTGGGTTACTAGTTTTGATTGTCCAGGTTTTCTGCGGTCTAGTTCGTTTTGTATTGCATCGAAATCGACCAAAAATCCAGCGGGGAACCCCTCGATAACGCCGCCAATGGCAGGTCCGTGAGATTCCCCGAAGGTTGTTAGTTTAAAGAGTGTTCCGTAACTAGAACCAGCCATTAATTACAAATTGTTTGTTCTGTTAGGCTCAATATTTTTCTTACTTCTTTCAAAGTTGGTGCTTCTGCATACGTACGTAAAACTGGTTCCGTTCCAGATGCACGAATCATCATCCATTTTTCATTATCAAAGAAATATTTCCAGCCATCGGTTGTTTTTACTTCACGTACTTCGTAATCACCAAAAGTTTTGAAAGCATCGCCTTTGCAGTTAGCAATAATTTTTTGTTTCAATTCTTCTGTGATATGTAAATCGTTTCGCTCAAACTTGAATTCACCAACTAAAGCATATACTTCTTCAATTAATGCTTCTAATGACTTACCAGATTTTGCCATGTATTCCCAGATGATTAATCCCATCCAAATACCATCGCGTTCTGGAATATGACCTTTTACAGCAATTCCTCCAGATTCTTCACCACCGATTAATACATCCTCCACAACCATTTTTGAAGCGATTTCTTTGAATCCAACTTTAGTTGTTTCTTGCGGTAAATTATATAAAGCAGCTAATTTTTCAACACGTGGCGTAACACTGAAAGCGGTAACTACTTTACCTGTCATTCCTTTGTGTTTTACTAAATAATGAATCAACAATAGAATGATATGATGCGAATCAACAAATTCACCATTAGAATCATATAATCCAATTCTATCTGCATCGCCATCTGTAGCTAAACCACAAGCGATACCTTGGTTGTTTTTAATAAACGCTTCTAATTCTTTTAAATTTTTCGCAATTGGTTCTGGTGCTTGTCCGTAAAAAGAAGGATTTGCTTCGCAATGTAATAATTCAGTGTTTGGTAATATACGACGCATTACATTTTGTCCTGCACCATACATTGCATCATATACAAATTTAAGTCCTGAATTACGAATAGCATCCAAGTCGAAATTAGCTTCAACATGTTTTACATACATTGTTTCTAAATCTACAATTTCAACTTTACCAGCCAAAATTGCAGCTTCGATGGAAATAGCTTTATAATCGTTCGAAATAGTATCTTGAATCATGTCTTCAACTTCTTGAACATGTTCTGGTGCAAGCGGTCCGCCAAAATCTGCTTTTAACTTATAACCATTATAAGCAGGAGGGTTGTGACTAGCGGTGATGATAACACCCAATGCGCAATTTAATTTGTTTGCTCCTAAAGAAATCATAGGGGTAGAAACAAATCCTTTAGACATTTTTACTTTAACGCCTTCGTGAAGGAAAACTTTAACACATGTATCTACGAATAAAGCTCCAGCAAAACGACAGTCATGACCAACGATAATTGTTGGGTTATCACTATTCTTTTTTACCCAAACAGCAGTTGCTTGCGCAACACGTGCTACATTATCTACTGTAAAATCTTCTGCAATGATGGCTCTCCATCCGTCAGTTCCAAATTTTATCTTTGTCATGAATCTTATTTTTTAAATTCTGTAATTGTTTTTTCAATAATTGCAACACACTCCAATAATTCTTCTTTCGTGATAACCAAAGGTGGTGCAAAACGAATGATATTTCCATGTGTTGGTTTCGCTAATAAACCATTGTCTTTTAATGCTACACAAAGATTCCAAGCAGTCAAACTATCTTCTGTGTCATTTACAATAATAGCATTTAACAATCCTTTTCCTCTAACTTTCAATACTAAATCCGTATTCGCAATAATTCGATTCATTTCCGCGCGGAAAAGGTCGCCAAGCACACGTGCATTTAATGCTAATTGTTCATCATCAACTACACTTAATGCTGCCATTGCAACTTTAGCAGCAATTGGATTTCCACCAAATGTAGAACCATGTTGCCCTGGTTTGATAACCATCATAATTTCATCGTTCGCAAGTACTGCAGAAACTGGATAAACACCACCAGATAACGCTTTTCCTAAAATTAAAATATCAGGTTGTGCGTATGTAGCTTGTTTCTCACATTTTTTCTCACAAGAACAATTGCCACATACTGCTAACAAACTTCCAGTTCGTGCAATACCTGTTTGTACTTCGTCCGCAATAAATAATGCGTTGTATTTCGTGCAAATAGCACGACATTTACTTAAATAATCGTTATCAGGAACATATACCCCAGCTTCCCCTTGAATTGGTTCAACTAAAAAACCTACCACGTTATCTTGTTTCAATACTTCTTCTAATGCTACTGTATCATTGTATGGTATACGAATAAAACCAGGTGTAAAAGGTCCAAAATTCTTTTGAGCATCTGGATCATTAGAAAAAGATACTATTGTAGTTGTACGTCCGTGGAAGTTGTTTTCACAAACTACAATTTTCGCTTGATTTTCCGCAACACCACGTTTTTCATACGCCCATTTACGACAAAGTTTGATAGCAGTTTCAACCGCTTCAGCACCAGTATTCATTGGTAGGACTTTATCAAATCCAAAGTAATTAGTAACATATTGTTCGTATTCTCCTAATACATCGTTGTAAAATGCACGAGAAGTTAATGTTAATGTCTTTGCTTGTTCAATCATTGCGTTGATGATTGTTGGGTGGCAATGTCCTTGATTTACAGCGGAGTATGCAGAAAGAAAATCGTAATATTTTTTACCATCTACATCCCAAACGTGAACACCTTCTCCGCGAGATAGCACAACAGGTAATGGATGATAATTATGTGCACCATATTTATCTTCTAATTGGATTAATTCCATAGCTGCCTTGCTTTCCATTGTAATCATAGTATAAAAGTTTAAAGTGAATAAGAAAAATGCTTTCTTAACGCCTGCAAAGATAAGTTAATTACTTCGATCTTCAAAAAAAGATTTTTACGTAAATACTTTGTAATTTTACTTTATGATACTGACCTTTATAAATAAATCTATTCGTAATTATTTTTACATACCTACATTTCATAAAGAAGATATTTATGAAGAGTCTAAATACATACTAACGTCTAAATTATCTAGCTACATAACGTTAACAGTGTTTTTTCTCTGTATTATTAATTTAATTAATTATTCCCCACCTAAATTTATCGTGACAGGTGTAGCTACGATAGCTTGTTTTATTTCCTATTCATACATTAAAAAAACAGGACAATATTATTATTCTTCAGTTCTAAGTAATGTAATTTGTTCATTAATGTTGGTTATTTCTTTGTATTTAAATCCTAAAAATCCGCATATTGTGGAGGGTTTATGGATGATCAATAGTTCCCTATTTGCTTTTTTGACATTAGGAAAAAAATACGGAATTCTTTTTACGTTATTTCATGCCTTGAATTTGGAGGTTTTTTATATTTTAAATATTGAAAATCAAGTAGATTATGTATTTTATCACCCTTTAAAAACCGAAGAAATTATAGAGGTGTGTATTAGTATGATTATCGCATTTTTAACGTTTATACAGATTAATTGGGTAGCATTTTCTACGAATTTATTAGCGGCTCGTAAAATTGAAGTTTCTTCTGATATTTTGAAAGAACAATTTCAAACAATTTCTAAGCAGAATGAAGAGAAAACGGTAATGTTAAAAGAAATTCATCACCGGGTAAAAAATAATTTACAATTGATTATTAGTTTATTACGCCTACAATCTAGGGAGTTATCGAATCCAGATACCATTGTACAATTTGAGGATGCTATAAATCGCATTCTTACCATTTCGTTAGTGCATGAAAAAATGTATCAAGCAGAAGATTTATCGCGCTTGAATTTACAAGAGTATTTCAGTAGTTTGGGACGTGATATTATTCATAGTCACATTGAAAATGATCAAATTCAGCTACTTTTAGATTTTAATATTGAAAAAACAAAATTAAAGCCTATTGTTCCTATTGCTATGATATTTAATGAGTTATTATCTAATTCCTTGAAGCATGGGAAGCGTACTAACGAGGAATTAGTAATCCATTTTTCCATGAAAAATACAGAGGACGATACATTAGTTTTTATATATTCCGATAATGGTACATGGGTTGAAATGACGAATAAAAATTCTTTTGGCTTGGAATTAATTGAAGCGTTAATAAAACAAATTGAAGGGACAATGGAAATTATTAGGGATCCAAATACCTCCTTTGTTTTTAGAATGAAAAATCCGAGTACAAAAGTCTATGTCGGACAATAGAATGTGCTAGAAAAATACCGTTTTTTCATCAAAATAGATTACTTTTGAGGTGTAAATATTAGTCTATGACAACTGCTGAATTATTTCAAGAAAGTGAAACTATTACGAAATCAAACCTTGATTTTGTTAAAAAACAATTAAGTAAACTTTCTGATATTCAGTTGACATGGAAACCTTCCGAATCCATTTGGTCTATCAATGAGATTTTTGCGCATTTGAACGAATATGCAGCCTTTTATCATCCTGCATTCTCAAAAAAAATAGCGTCTACACGTTTTCGTGAGTCAAGAATTAATTTTATTTCTTCTCCTTTAGGAAAATCTGCATGGAAATCGATGCAGTTGGGACAATTGAAAAATGTAAAGCGCAAATTTAATGCTGCTAGAGCCTATAATCCTATTTTTCAAAAAGAGTTAGTAAAAGGAGATGATATTTCAATTTTTGAAGCATTTCAAAATGAATTATTACAAATTTTAGAAAGTGCAAAAAATGTAAATATTCAACGTGCTAAAGTATCAACCTCTATTTCTAAATTTGTTCGATTACGATTAGGAGATGCTTTTTTATTTGTTATTTATCATAATCAACGCCATATGCAACAAGCAACGAATTTGATGAACCATCGCGCTTTCCCTAAAAATTAATGAACCCTATATTTGCATATTGTCGCGTTTCTATTTCTCCAGTTAGAGGTGAAATGAAAGACAGTGCCGAACAAGTGACTCAATTATTGTTTGGTGAATTAATTTGTGTGCAAGATAAAAACAACAATTGGATTAAAATTAAAACGTTATTAGATGGGTATGAAGGTTGGATCGATGAAAAACAAATTGCCTATCTGAATGAATCCGAAATGCAGAAATGGCGTAATGACCAGAAAATTTGCTCGAAATCCATTAAAATAAATACGCCTGTAGGAAAAGTACTACTACCGGTTGGTGCGTTTATTTCAGCGACGAATCCTTCTAAGTTTAACATCGGTAATGATGTGTTCGAAACAAATTACAAATTCGCTAAAATCAAACTACTTTCTTTAGCAAAATCGTACTTGAACACTCCTTATTTATGGGGAGGAAAATCTAATTTTGGTATAGATTGTTCTGGATTTACGCAAATTGTTTTTCGTTCCCAAGGAATTGAATTACCAAGAGATGCTTCCAAGCAAGTTTTTTTGGGAGAAGAAATTAAACATTCAAGTTCTAAAGCAGGTGATGTTGCTTTTTTTACAAATGATGCTGGTCGTGTAATTCATGTTGGAATACTGCTTTCAAAAGATAAAATTATCCATGCAAGTGGACGCGTAAAAATCGATAAATTGGATAATCAAGGAATTTGGAGTAAGGAATTAAATACTTATTCGCATACACTTTTTAAAATCAAACGTTTAAGGTAGTTGAATAGGTAAATCAACAACTGTTCAAAATCTATCAACACTTCTCTAATTTTCAAATTAGCTAATTTTCAAATTTTCAAATTCTTTCATTACCTTTGCACTCTAAAATTACCACGCTATGTTTGAAAATTTAACGGATAAGTTTGAGAGAGCCTTTAAAGTATTAAAAGGACAAGGACAAATTACTGAAATTAACGTTGCTGAAACATTAAAAGAAGTACGTAGAGCCCTATTAGACGCCGATGTTAATTTTAAAACAGCGAAAGATTTTACGGTTAAAGTAAAAGAAAAAGCACTAGGAAGAAACGTATTAACCGCTATTTCTCCAGGACAATTAATGACTAAAATTTGTCATGAGGAGTTGATTGAGTTAATGGGTGGAAACGAAGAAGAAATTAAGTTTCAAGGGAATCCTGGCATAATCTTAATGTCTGGTTTACAAGGTTCTGGTAAAACTACCTTTTCTGGAAAATTAGCAAATTACCTAAAAACAAAAAAAGGAAAGAAACCTTTATTAGTTGCTTGTGACGTTTATCGTCCTGCTGCGATTGATCAATTACATGTGTTAGGTGAACAACTTGGCATAGAAGTTTTTTCCAATAAAGAAGAAAAAAATCCGGTTACGATTGCTAAAAACGCTATTATTCATGCGCGCAGCAATGGATTCAATGTAGTAATCGTCGATACTGCTGGACGTTTGGCGGTCGATGAAAAAATGATGGATGAAATCGAGCAAGTTAAATTGGCGATTAATCCTACGGAAACACTTTTTGTGGTGGATTCCATGACAGGTCAAGATGCGGTTAATACAGCAAAAGCCTTCAATGATAAAATCAATTTCGACGGGGTTGTTTTGACGAAATTAGACGGAGATACACGTGGTGGAGCAGCGATTTCTATTAAAGCGGTTGTAAATAAACCAATTAAATTCGTAGGTACTGGAGAGAAAATGGATGCAATAGATGTATTCTATCCAGCGCGAATGGCGGATCGTATTCTTGGAATGGGGGATGTTGTCTCTTTAGTGGAGAAAGCACAGGAAAATTTCAGTGAAGAAGAAGCACGTAAATTACAACGTAAGATTGAAAAGAACCAATTTGATTTGAACGACTTCCTTGGTCAATTACAACAAATCAAAAAAATGGGGAATGTAAAAGATTTGATGGGAATGGTTCCTGGAATGGGGAAAGCAATGAAGGATGTAGATATTAAAGAGGATGCATTCAAACACATCGAAGCAATTATTCTTTCGATGACACCGCAAGAACGAACAAATCCTGCTATTCTAAATGGTCAACGTAAAAATCGTATCGCGAAAGGTTCAGGTCTTAATGTGGTTGAAGTCAACAAATTATTAAAACAATTTGAAGATACACGCAAGATGATGAAAATGATGAGTAATCCAAAAAATATGATGGGGATGATGAGTAAATTGAAAGGTATGGGGATGAAAGGTTTACCTGGAATGTAATCCTACATGGAAATTCTTACAAATCCCGACGAAGCACATCCTTTTGATTATTTTATCCACGATTTTGAAGTCTATAAACTAGATTACGATTTTTTTTACCGTAACTCGTTTGGGCTACAAGAATATAAAACACCTTATAATTTATCATTTTACCACTTAACCTGCTACCTTAATCATTTAGAGCTTGCGTTTGATTACCAAACAAAGCTTTCACCGGTTTGTGCTGATTTAAATACGGATTCAAATACACTCAAACTTACGTGTCGCTGTGCGAAAGTCAAAACAAAAATGTGCGAACATCAAGCACAAGCATTGTATCTAATAAAGGAATTTAGAAATTTTCGCATCTACTTCGATATTGATTACCGTAAAAAAGAATTGGAAGTTATTGCCAAAGAATACGGACTTGAAAATGAACCTAATCTAGATGATTATTTTGAAGTACCATTTACCATTCGTGAACAATCCATAGAAATAAAACTTAAAAAGAAAGGATTAATTCCAATTAATCGAAGTGCATTTGATCGCTTTAAAACGATATTTTCACCTACATTAAATTTTAAACAAGCTTCTGAAAATCAAATAATCACAAGTGAATTCATTGTGTTGAGTTATAATTCATACCAAGATTCTTTGCAAATTCAAGTACATTCAGCACAGCTTTCCAAAGAAGGAAAAGTGAAAAATCCAATAACTCCATTAGATGCGGATGACAGATTATTAGATGCAGAAAGTATAAAAAAGGTAAAGTTTCATGCGGCAATAAAACAGATGTCTTCTTACCGTGTTTCGCGAGATGTTCAACAACGGAAAGAATTAAAAGCAATCAAAGAGATTATTCGCAATCCTTTGAAATTAAGTATTTATCGTCATAATCGAAAAAAATCAGATAACATTACATCGTCTTCGATTGAACAAATATATCTAGAAAATGCACCAATCGATTTTTCATTGAAAGTAGATTTGAAAGATGCTTTTTATGAAATCAAACCCCAGGTGTATATTCGAGGTCGACGACTACCAATAGCGCAGTTGACTTTGAAAATGGAATATTTTTTAGTCGAAAATGGGTGCTATTATTTAGTGGATTCATTAGCACTCTTAAATTTCCTACATTATTTTAAAAAACAAGGTTCCAAGTTATTAATTCACACTTCTAAATTTCCTGAATTTCAACATGAAATATTAGATTCCATTGAAAAGTCTGTCCGAATCGAATATACCTTCGTTAGAAAGGCTCCGCCTGCGATGCAGAAAGAGTTTATCATCGATAATACTTTGGAAAAAATCATCTATATTTCGGAAGAAGAAGCGCATATATTACTAACTCCTGCATTTAAATATGGGATCCATGAAATTCCTATTCTATCCAAAAAGCAGGTTTACCTGAAAGATAGTTATGGAGATGAATACCAACTTGCACGAGAGTTAGAGGAAGAATACCGCATGATTTCTGTTTTGCAACGCCAGCATTATTCCTTCGCTGAGCAAGAGGGACAAGAATTTTTCTATATTCCCAAACGTATATTTTTAGAGGAAGGTTGGTTTTTAAATGTATTTGAAGATTGGCGTGATTTAGGGTATACGATTCTTGGTTTTAATGAGATTAAAGAAAATAAGTATAACCAACACAAAGCGAAAGTAGGAGTAACGGTTACAAGTGGAATCGATTGGTTTGATACATCTATTGAATTGAGTTTCGGAAATCAGTTAGTCCCACTTAAGCAACTACAAAAGGCAGTAAAAAATAAGACGAAGTTTATCCCTCTAAGCGATGGTACCATAGGAATTTTACCGCAAGAATGGATCGAAAAATTCTCCAAATATCTTCGTGCTGGAGAGGTGGTTAAAGACCATATTCGAACTTCTAAAATAAATTTCACCTACATCGATGAAGTGTATGATAAAGAAGTCTTATCCCTAGAAGCACAGACGGAAATTCAGAGTTTAAAAGACAAGGTAACTTCTTTTAAATCAATTAAAGAAGTTAAAGTACCTAAAGAATTAAATGCAGAATTACGTTCCTACCAAAAAGATGGTTTGAATTGGCTAAATTTCTTAGATGAATTTAATTTTGGTGGTTGTTTGGCGGATGATATGGGCTTAGGTAAAACCATTCAAATAATTGCTTTTATTCTAACCCAAAGAAAACACAAAGACAAGAATACAAATTTAGTTGTCGTTCCTACTTCCTTAATTTTTAACTGGCAACAAGAGCTGCTAAAATTTGCTCCTAGTTTAAAAGTACACACTATTTATGGTGCAGATCGGGAGAAAAACATCCATGATTTAGCAAAATACGAAGTGGTGATTACTTCTTATGGAACTCTATTATCGGATGTTTATCATCTAAAAGAATTTATGTTTAACTACATTTTCTTGGATGAATCTCAAGCAATAAAAAATCCAGATTCGCAACGCTATAAATCGGTACGTTTATTAAAATCGCGCAACAAAATTGTGATGACTGGAACACCGATTGAAAATAATACGTTTGACTTATATGCACAATTATCCTTTGCTTGTCCAGGTTTACTAGGAACACAAATCCATTTTAGAGAAGAGTTTTCTACACCAATTGATAAATACAAAGACATAGAACGCGCACAGGAATTACAACGTAAAATCAATCCTTTCGTACTTCGAAGAACAAAAGCACAAGTAGCGACTGAACTTCCAGATAAAACGGAAATGGTATTGTATTGTGAAATGGGGAAGGAGCAAAGGGATGTTTACGAAAGTTATAAAAAAGAAATGCGCGATTATTTGCAAGCATCGACAGCGAAAAAGAAATTCATGGATTCGATGTATGTCCTAGCTGCTTTAACGAAATTGCGCCAAATTTGTAACTCACCTGCATTGTTAAATGAGGAAGAATATTATGGGAATGAATCGGCTAAAATCCGTGTTCTCATGCAAGAAATCAAAGAAAAACACCGCTACCATAAGATTTTAGTATTCAGTCAGTTTGTTGGTATGCTCGACTTAATTAAAACAGAGTTAGAACAAGAAGCGATTCCGTTTGCTTACCTTACAGGTCAATCCAAAAAACGGGAAGAAATCGTGGATGACTTTCAAGATAATGATGATATCCGAGTTTTCCTCATTAGTTTGAAAGCTGGTGGGACAGGATTAAATTTGACGGAAGCAGATTATGTGTACCTAGTGGATCCATGGTGGAATCCAGCTGTGGAAAATCAAGCAATAGATCGTTGTTACCGAATTGGTCAGGATAAACATGTAGTCGCAGTTCGATTAATTACACCTGGAACGATCGAAGAAAAGATTATCAACCTACAAGCGACCAAAAAAGAAATCGCTTCAGATATTATTCAAACGGAAGCATCAATACTAAAATCTTTAAGTCAAGAGGATTTATTGGAATTGTTTTAAGTATTAACACAGTCAAAAATCTCTGCGAATTCCAAATCGAAAGCATTTCAAACTTGCCTTTGAGTCTTTGTGTTAAAATATCTTGTTTTATTTTTTCACCTCCACCAACTATCAAATACTTGAGTGCTATCTGTTGGTGAAGCAATTGATCCAATTTTTGGAGTGATAATGATAAATGATGAATCTTTTGGTAATGAAGTGATTGTTTCTAATGGTTCGTACCAAGGATGAGTTGCAAGTGCAAATTTACTCGAATGCACTGGAAACAAGATTTTAGTATTTAATTCTTTTGCTGCTTTCAAAACCTCATCCGGCATCATGTGAATGTATTTCCAGTTTTTATTGTATTGACCATTTTCTAAGATTGCTAAATCAAACGACTTGAATTTTTCTCCAATCTGCTTGAAATGGGTATCGTATCCACTATCACCACCAATGAAAATACGTTTGTCGTTGACTTCTAATATATAGGAAGTCCATAAGGCTTGATTTCGTTTGAAACCTCTTCCTGAAAAATGGCGCGCTGGTGCAGTATGTATCGTAACATTTTTTGGAAATTTTACGGTTTCATTCCAATCTTTTTCTGAAATTTTCGCAGTATCAAATCCCCAATATTCTAAATGTTCCCCTGTTCCAAGGGAACAAACAATTTGATCTACTTTTGATTTTAATTGAAGGACAGTTTCATAATCTAAATGATCCCAATGGTCGTGGGTAATTAATAAGAAATCTATTTTAGGTAGATCTTCTACTTTGTAACGATCCGTCCCTGCAAAGGCATTTGTTGTAAAAGAAACGGGAGATGCTGCTCCACTTAATACTGGGTCAACCAAAAATGTAATACCATCTAATTGAAGAAAGTAGGAGGAATGTCCAAACCAAACTAATACATCTTTTGACGGATCTAAATGTAATAAATCTACCTTTTCACTTGGAAGTGGTTTTGTTGGCTTTACATCTATTTTCTTTCCAAAAAAGAATTGGGTAAAAACTTTAAAAAATGAAACACCCTCCGTTAAGGCAGGGGTAGGACTTAAATTTTGAAATGCGCCATCTCGCCAGTTTGGAGATTGTTTTACTAACTCTAAACGTTTGCCGGAAGGGTGTTTACCAAATTTAGCTTGATTCATAAAAATACAACCACTGATAAACAAAATCAGCACAATTCCTACTAGAATGAGCATAGCTTTCTTTAATTTTTGAATTAAATTAACTTTAATCATCTAAGATAACGCTTGTTGGATATCTTCCCAAATATCATCTATATGTTCTAAACCAATAGAAAGTCTAACCAATCCATCTGTAATTCCAACAGCGATTCGCTCTTCTGGTTTTAGTTTAGAATGGGTAGTGGAAGCTGGGTGCGTTGCAATACTTTTCGCATCTCCTAAGTTAGGCGTCAATGAAAATAATTGTAATTTATTTAAGAAATTTCTTCCTGCTTCTAAACCTCCCTTAATTTCAAAAGTAACTATTCCACCACCACCAAACATTTGTTTTTTGGCAGTTACATAATTTGGATGACTTTCTAAAAAAGGATATTTTACAAAGGAGATTGCAGCATGATTTTCCAATTTTTTAGCGATTTCATAGGCAGTATTACTCATGTGGTTCACACGTAAGTATAGCGTTTCAATCGATTTCGAAATTACCCATGCATTAAAAGGACTTAAAGCAGGTCCAGTATGTCTAGCAAAGGCTTCAATTTTTGCGATGATTTCTTTAGTACCTAGAATCAAACCTCCCAATGTACGACCTTGTCCATCCATAAATTTTGTTGTAGAATGAATAGAGATATGTGCTCCTAAGTCAATTGGTCTTTGTAAAACAGGTGTTGCAAAACAATTATCTACTGCAAAAAGTATATTTGCATTTTTACATATATCACCAACTAGTTCCAAATCAATAATTTCTAATGCAGGATTGGAAGGTGTTTCTAAATATAAAATTTTCGTATTTTCTTGAATGGCATTTTTATATCCTTCGTAATCTAATGCATCCACATAGGTAGTTGTAATTCCCCATTTTGGAAAAATCTCGGTAAATAGACGATGGGTAGAACCAAAGACAGAGCGACTCGAAACAATGTGGTCGCCAGCTTGAAGTAATGCAGCGAAAGTAGTGAAAACTGCAGCCATACCAGAAGAAGTTGCCCATCCACTTTCTGCATTTTCTAAAATAGCAACCTTGTCAATTAATTCCTGAACATTTGGATTTGAATAGCGTGAGTATATGTTACCTTCTTGCTCATCTGCAAAAACTGCTGCCATTTCTTCAGCAGAATCAAACGTGAAACTACTTGTTAAATAAAGTGGATTGGAATGTTCTTTTTGATACGTACGGTCAATGTGTTTACGAATCGCAATTGTTTCTTTTTGAGCCGTTTTTAAATAATCTTTTTTCATCTGACAAATTTTAAACTTCCGTCCCGTAGGGAGGATAAAAGAGGGTGATTCTTTAATTGATTAATCTTGAACAACTGTATGTGTAATCTGAATCGTAGGATCTAAACTCGCAGAAACAGAACAATATTTTTCTACTCCCAATGCAACTGCTTTGGATACTTGGTCAATTGGATCTTCTGGTGAAATGTGAAAAATTAAGTGGATTTCAGTAAATGGAGAAGGAACGGTGTCTTTCTTTACAGTATTGATTTCTACCTCGTATTTTTTAAGTTCAATACGTTTTTTCTTTAAAATCAAAACGATATCAATACTTGCACAAGCGGCAACACAAGAAGCTAATCCATCCATTGGTCTAATTCCTAAACCTTCGCCGCCAATTGCAGGATTACAATCAAATTGAATTTTAACACCATCGTCGCTCTTAGCTTCGAATGCCATTTTATCGTTTAGTCGTGTAAGTGTTAAAGCCATATTAATGTGGTAATTTGTCTTTTAATATTCCGTATAAATAAGTTCCAACCAGAGCTCCAATTAATAAAAGAATCCCGATTTTCCAATTTATACCTAAAGATATAAATAAAGGCGCAGAACAAGCACCTGTAAGTCCCCAGCCTAAACCGAAAATTATCCCCCCGCCGAAATTTGCTTTCCATTGAAAAGGTTTATCCTTGACTTCGATTGGGTTATGATTTACACTTTTAATGTTAAATTTTTTAATAATCCAAAGACTTAATGCACCGGTTGCAATTGCTGAACCAAGTAATCCATACATATGGAATGATTTAAAATAAAACATTTCTTGTATACGGTACCACGAAATTGCTTGCGCTTCGGTTAATGCCGTAGCAAAGTAGATTCCTAAAAGAATAAATGATAGTATGTTAAGTAGTTTTTTCATTTTAGAATAAATAAGGAATGATAAAGTAAGTTGCGATTAAACCACCAATAAAAAATCCAATCGTTGCAATAAAGGATGTTAACGAAAATTGGGACATCCCCATGATACAATGTCCTGCTGTACAGCCATTGGAATAACGAGATCCAAATCCAATCAATACACCACCAAACAGAAAGATAGCCCAATTGGATACATCATAAAAACCACTCGTAGAGACGTAATGCATTACGTCTCCACCACTAAAACCAACAACGTTGGTTTTAGTGGTATTCAATGCATTCATATCATATCCATTCCAATTATAAAACAATCCTGTCAATACCAAGCCAATCGCAAAATAAAATTGCCAAGTATCTTGTTCGCGGTTGTAATTAAAATACCCTAGTTTTTTGGTAAAACCAGAAATTAAAAAACGATAGGTGGAAGAAATTCCAAATTGTTTTTCTTTTAAAAGCAATAATAATGGTACAATTAATCCAATTAATGGACCTGCAATGTACCAAGCTAATGGTTCGTTTTTCATAGATTTTTCATTTTATTCAAAAATGGTAGTTGCATTGCAACATCCTTACTCAGGTAACACAGCAAAAAACACATCGTGCTTTTTGTTGAAGTCAATTTCAATAATATTTTTCAAGTTTATTTTACCAGTAATGTAAGCATAATCTTTCCCTTGAAAGGTTTCTTCTTTTTCTAACCAATTAAAAATCTCTAAATTTTCAATTGAAGACGAACCGGCATATATTTTCAATGCAAGATCATCGCTGAATTCAAGCGAATCAACTGTATGAGATTTTTTATATTCGTAGGAATAATCAAATTGAAGCGCTGAAATATCAGACAAAACCGCACTTGCTGTTGGATAAGCACCTGCACCTTTCCCTTGGAAAAGTTGTTTATCCGAAAATAATGCTTCTACAGTTACAGAGTTAAATTCATTATTTACGTTATATGCAACATTATCTTCTGTTATAAAATGAGGAGACACAAAACCATAAATTCGGTTTTCAATTTTTTCTCCACGGGAGAATAACTTTAAACGATATCCTTTTTCAGAAGCATATTTTACATCCTGAGGTTTGATATTACGAATACCATAATTGAAAATTTGTGTTGGTTCCAAAGTCAAACCAAAAGCGTGTTTGATTAAGAGCAACAATTTAAATTTAGAATCGTACGCATCCACATCCAATGTTGGATCTGATTCTGCAAAACCTAATTCGGTAGCTTCTGCCAATGCAGTTTCATAATCTTTACCGTAATTCGTCTGTGTCAAAATATAATTAGTTGTACCGTTAACAATTCCCAATACACCAGAAAGTGAATCGTTGTTGTAATATTCCTCTAAATTTCGGATAATTGGAATAGAACCTCCAACAGATGCTTCGTATAACAAGGAAACTTTATTTTCTTTCGCTAATGCTAATAATGTATCCAGGTTTTCAGCTAACATCTTTTTATTTGCTGTTACCACATGTTTTTTGCGGGATAATGCCTCAGATACTATTTCAAATGCAGCCTTTGAATCGTCGATTAATTCTACTACAACATTAATCGTATCGTCTGTCAAAATATCGTTTTTATCATACGAAAAATGATCTTCACTGATACTACGTTTTTTTCCTGCACTTTTAACTACTATCTTAGCTATACTTGCATCTAATAGGTTGGACTTATTTAAAACGTCGTATAATCCGTTTCCTACGCACCCAAATCCAAAAAGACCAATGTTTAATTTATTTCTCATTTTCGTTATGTAAAAAGTTTATTAATAAGTTTTCTAATGTTTTTGTTTCTACTAAAAATCCATCATGACCAAATATGGAATCAATAATTTCCAAATGGGCATGTGGAATATGTTCTGCTAAAAATGCTTGTTCATTAACAGGAAAAAGTAAATCACTTGAAATTCCAATGACCAACGTTTTGGCTGAAATGGCGGCAAGTGCTTCTTCCATCGAAGAACGATTTCTTCCGATGTTGTGACTATCCATCGCTTTACTTAAATACCAGTAGGAATAAGCATTAAAACGATTCACTAGTTTTTGTCCTTGATACGCTTGGTAAGAAATTGCTTTGAAGTTGTCGGTAGGTTCGTTGGAAGTTTCTGCTTGTGTTTTTAAATACCCTTCATAGGAACGATAACTTAACATCGCAATACTCCGAGCGGCTTTGAGTCCCTTGAGACCTCCTTCTGGAATTTCTTTCGTAAAAGTCTCATCTGCTAATAATGTTAAACGCTGCGATTCGTTAAATGCTATTCCAAAAGGGGAGTGTCTTGCGTTAGTTGCAATCAAAACTAATTTCTCCAGTTTTTCTTTCAGTAGATAAGAAAATTCTTGCGCCTGATGTCCTCCCAAGGATGAACCAATTAACAAATAGATTTGATCAATTCCGAGTTTTTGTTTTAAAAGTTGATGCGCATGTGCCATGTCTCTTGGCGTAATTGCAGGAAATTTTAAATATGCATGTGAACTAGGAAGGTGTTCGGATAATGGACCTGTACTTCCGTAACAAGAGCCAATTATATTTGCACAAACAATAAAATATTCTGGTTTATCAAATAAATCACCCGCACCAAATAATCCATTCCACCAATCGGAAACATCGGAATTAGCTGTTAGAGCATGACATACCCATATAACTTTTGAAGTAGGAGTGAGGGTGCCAAATGTATGATAACTAATGGAAAGACTAGGTAATGTTTTACCTGATTCTAAAAGAAATTCACTAGGAAAGTGAAAAGTGTTAAAGTGTTTCATTTTCTTTACATTTATATTCTTCCAATACACTATGCATTGAAATCTGGATTTGGCACCGATTTTCCAATCTATCGAGATAGACTTACAGTTGGTTGCCAGAGGATCACTGAGCCAGTCTCTCACCTCTTCTTTATAAATCAAGAATCACTGTGTGACATTTGATGATGCAAATATATTTAAATAAATCAATATACAATCAATCTATTTTATGAATTTAATTTCCTCTAATTCTACCTTATTGCTAGTTCTTTTTTATATTTGTTTAAAAAAAAACAATGCTTTCTAAAAAATCCAAATATGCTATTAAAGCATTGATTGCTTTAGCTAAAAATTACGGTAATTCATCACCATTAAGAATTTCAACGATTTCGGAAGAAGAAAAAATTCCTAGAAAATTTTTAGAAGCTATATTGGTTGAATTAAGAAATAATGGACTAGTGCACAGTAAAATGGGGGCTAGTGGCGGATATTATTTGGCCAAACATCCACAAGAGATAGTGTTAAGTCAGATTATTCGTATTTCTGGTGGGCCAATCGCAATGTTACCTTGTGTAAGTTTGAATTTTTATGAAACGTGCGAAGAATGTGTAAATGAAGCTACGTGTGGATTACATGACGTGATGTTAGAAGTGCGTGAAGCTACAATTCGTATTCTTTCTAAAACAAGTCTTTCGGATATGATGGAACGCGAAGAAAATTTAAGAATTAAATTTGGAGTAAAATAATTAGCTTTTTTCTTTCATTTTCTTTCGCCATAAATAGTGGGTTATAAATATGGTTATCACGAAAATTATTCCAATTATTTCAGCATAAGTTTTGACGTCTTGCCAAAATATTGCACCTAATAATAAATATACAGATCCAATAGCAAGTTTTAAAGGAATCAACTCCAAATTTGTCCAAGTAGTTTTTCGTGTAAAGAAATTCATAATCTTTTTTTATTCAAAATTGTAGAATACTTTGCGTTTGAAAACTGATTTTTATTAGTATTTATACTATTTTCTATAATTTTTATGTAAATTCAAATTACTATGAAATTCATTCTAATTGTGTTTATTTTTATGATACTACCAAATGTAACTGCACAATCCGTGTTGACTTGGGAACTATTTCATCCAATAAAAAAAGTATGGATCAATGCAGGAAGTCATAAGTCTGTACAGGAAATATTGATAAATCAAGGAGAACTTCCTAATCCTTTTGTGGGAGAAAACGAAAATAAATTTTCTTGGATTGAAAATCAAACCTGGCAATTCAAAGCAACTTATTTTTGCACGCAAGAAGAATTGCAAAAAACATTCGTTGAATTATTTTTACCTTATCTAGATACCTATGCCGCCATTTATATTAACGATAGTTTAATCGCTTATACGGATAATGCTTTTAGACCTTATCATTTGCAAATCAAACCGTATTTAAAGGTTGGTAAAAATCGTTTTAAAGTTGTTTTTACTCCTCCTGTTTTGTACCACAAGGGCAATTATGCTCAGCGAGAAGTTACCTATCCAGCACCGAATGATTTAGGGGAAATCCCAATTGCTCCTTTAGCCAGAAAACCGCAATATCAATTTGGTTGGGATTGGGCCTTACGAATGAATACCATCGGTTTTATGAAACCTGTGGAAATTCGATCGTACACAGTGAACAAGCTTGAAAATGCGAAAATTGAAACGAAAGAAATTGGTGAAAATTCAGCAAAATTAAAGGTTTCTCTTGCGTTTGTTATTCCAAATACAACCTCTATTCGACTAGAAAGTGAAATCTTCGGTTCGTTTCCTGCTTTGTTGGTTACAAATGGTAAAACACAGGTAGATGTATCGTTGAAACATCCAAAGTTATGGTGGCCGAGAGGACAAGGTGAAGCTTATTTGTACCACGATTTTTGGAAAATTTATAATTTAGATAATGTTTTAATTGATTCTTTACCAATTACTTTTGGCGTACGTACATCACGATTAATACAAGAAAAAGATTCTGTCGGTACTTCTTATTTTTTTCAAATCAATGGTAGACCTGTTTTTTGTAAAGGAGCGAATTATATTCCACAAGATGTATTTCCTGCTCGAGTTTCCGATGAGTCAATTCGTACGATGGTACAACAAATGAAAGAGGCGAACTTTAATATTGTGCGTGTTTGGGGAGGAGGATATTATCCGGATGAGGTTTTTTACCAAGAGTGCGATCGACAAGGAATAATGGTTTGGCAAGATGTCATGTTTGCTTGTGCCATGTATCCGGGGGATTCCAGTTTTTTGAAAAATGTAGAATCGGAATTAAAGTATCAAATACCAAGAATTGCCTCGCACCCTTCGGTAATTCAATTTAATGGAAATAATGAAGTAGAAGTCGCCTGGAAATATTGGGGATTTAAACCAAAATATCTGATAACAAATAAGCAGGCAGCAATTATGGAAGAAGGATATGATGCATTGTTTAAAAAGTTAATTCCTAAAATTATAGATGAAAATACGTTTATTCCATACATACACACTTCTCCTTTAGGTCACTGGACAGAAAAAGAAGACTTTCCACATGGAACCCAACATTATTGGGGAGTATGGCATGGAAAAGACCCAATAGAAGATTTCGGCAAAAAATCAGGTCGCTTTAATGCGGAATATGGATTTCAATCATTTCCCGAGTATAGTACCTTATTAAGCTTTAGTAACAAATCGGATTGGGATTTGAATTCCTCCGTGATGAAAAATCACCAGAAAAGTTATGTAGGAAATGGAATGATTAAAAAACACTCGGATATACTATTTGGTAAGACAGATGATTTTCAAGAGTTTGTCTATTTTTCCCAATTAACTCAAGCCAAAGCAGTTTCCATTGCTATTTCAGCACATCGGTTAAGTGCACCAACCTGTATGGGAACTATTTTTTGGCAATTAAACGATTGTTGGCCTGCTCCAACTTGGTCGAGTATCGATTATTATGGGAATTGGAAAGCCTTACAATACCGCGTGAAACAAGATTTTGAAGATGTTACAGTACTTGAAAAGACAGAGAAGTTAGGGGAGGAGGAGTATTATTTTACTTCGGATGCACCGGATAAATTTGAGACGGAATTTAACTACGAGATTTATTCTGTAGCAGGAAATTTATTGCATAAAAAATCAAAGAAAGTTTCAGTTTATAATGGATTAAAATTAAATCTAGGAGAAAATTATGATGCCTCTTTACCTTTAAATTATGTATTGAAATTTATATGGAACAATGCATTACATGTTTCTCAAGAGCGATTGTTTGTACATGTGAAAAATAATGCAGGATATCAAAAGGCAAAATCAAATGATTTTCAATGGGAGATAAAAGTTGTAGATTCTATCCAAAAAACAGCAGTTATTTCTATAAATACTTCCAAATTACTTCAAGACCTTTGGTTTTCTTCCTTGAAATTAGGGGTGAAATATGAGCGAAATTTTATTTCAATCTTGCCAGGTGAACATCTAATTCAAATTAGTTATAAAGGGGATGTTCCTGTTAAAGAAGATTTTATATTGAATTGGAGATAAGAAGTGCTAAATTGAAAAAAGGTTTGGTTAAACAAAAATTATGTCTATATTTGCAACCGTCTAAAGTAGACATACATAAGAATCATTAAATAATATTGGAATGTATTTAGCACCAGAAAAGAAAACAGAAATCTTCGCAAAGTACGCGGGATCTGAAACAAACACAGGATCTGCAGAAGGTCAAATCGCTTTATTTTCTTACAGAATCTCTCACTTGACAGAGCACTTAAAGAAAAATAGAAAAGATTATGGAACACAACGTTCTTTGCAATTATTAGTTGGTAAAAGAAGAAGTCTTTTGGATTACTTGAAAAAGAAAGAAATTTCTCGTTACCGTGCTATCGTGAAAGAATTAGGATTACGTCGTTAATAACACAGTTATCTTTATAAAGAAAAGGCATTTGAATATTCAAATGCCTTTTTTTATGCCTTGTTAATTATTCTATTCCTTTGTATATTTGTTATTCAATCAAAACAAAAAGTATGAAACATGTTGTTCAATTAGAGGTTTCTTCCAATAAATTATCATTTTTATTAGAGTTTTTTAAAAGTATTTCATTTGTAAAAAAAGTGAAGGTCTTTGAACATAATGAAATAACAAATCCAAAAATTCTTTCAAGTATTGAAGAGTATGAGACAAAAAAAACGCAACCAACACCAATGAGTATAGAAGAGTTAAAAAAAATGATTCATGCTTGAAATTCTTTTTATGCCTTCAGCGTGGAGAGATTTAGGTTGGTGGGTAAAAAATGATATTAAATTAGTCAAGAAAATTTATCAAGTATTAGAGAATACAAGTAAATCTCCATTTGAAGGAATTGGTCAACCAGAAGCATTAAAAGCAAATTATAGCGGATATTGGTCAAGACGAATTAATTTAGAACATCGAATAGTATATAAAGTTGAAAGCGATAAAATCATTGTTTTTTCATTAAAAGGTCATTATAAATAATTAATCTTAAAAAATGTCGTAATTTCGTTTCGCAAATTAAATTGTAAATTAATCAAATATGAATATAGTTAAAAAGTCCATCACTATTGGAGGGAAAAGTATCTCCATCGAGACAGGAAAATTGGCAAAACAAGCTGATGGCTCCGTAGTGTTACAAATGGGCGAAACTGTAATGTTAGCAACTGTTGTTGCAGCACCTACAGCTAAAGATGGAGTAGATTTTTTACCGTTAACGGTAGACTACAAAGAAAAATTCGCTGCGGCTGGTAAAATCCCTGGTGGTTTCTTCCGTAGAGAAGCAAGACCTTCGGATGGTGAAGTATTAATTATGCGTTTAGTGGATCGTGCATTACGTCCATTATTCCCAGATGACTACCATGCGGAAGTTCAGTTAATGATCCAATTGTTATCGTATGATGGAGAACACCAACCAGATGCTTTATGTGGTTTGGCTGCTTCTGCTGCTATCGCAGTTTCTGACATCCCTTTCAACGGACCAATGTCTGAAGTTAGAGTAGGTAGAGTGAATGGTGAATATGTTATCAATCCTACAGTATCTGAAATGAAAAATTCGGATATCGATATTATGATTGCTGGTACAGTGAAAGATATCGTGATGTTGGAAGGTGAAATGAAAGAAATTTCCGAATTGGAAATGGTAGATATCATCAAATTGGCTCACCAAGCAATTATAGAACAATGTAACTTCCAATTAGAATTAGCTAAATTAATTCCAGTTGCTGCAGTAAAAAGAGAATACAATCACGAAACACATAACGAAGAAGTTAAGAAAAACGTTTTCGATTTCTGTTTTGAAAAATGTAAAGAAGTTGCCCGTCAAGGTTTAGCGTCTAAAGTGAAAAGAACAGAATTGTTTGATGCTGTAAAAGCTGAATTCAAAGCACAGTATACAGAAGAAGAATTAGCTGAAATCGGTGGATTCATTTCTGTTTACTTCTCTGAAGTGAAGAAAAAAGCAGTGAGAACAGTAATGGTGGAAGAAGGTAAACGTTTAGATGGACGTAAATTCGACGAAATTCGTCCAATCTGGGCAGAAGTGGATTACTTGCCTATCGTTCATGGTTCTGCAGTATTTACGCGTGGAGAAACGCAATCATTGACTACGTTAACGTTAGGTGGTAAAATGGATGAACAATTGTTAGACGGGGTTACTTTCCGTGGAACTGAAAAATTCATGTTACACTATAACTTCCCTCCATTCTCTACTGGTGAAGCAAAACCATTACGTGGTACTTCTAGAAGAGAAGTTGGACATGGTAATTTAGCGTTAAGAGCATTGAAAAATGTACTTCCAGACGATAATCCATATACAATTCGTTTAGTTTCTGAAATTTTAGAATCCAATGGTTCTTCTTCCATGGCAACTGTTTGTGCTGGTACTTTAGCATTGATGGATGGTGGTGTGCAAATCAAAGCGCCAGTATCCGGTATCGCAATGGGACTAGTTGCAGAAGGTGGTAAATTCGTGGTTCTTTCGGATATCTTAGGAGATGAAGATCACCTAGGGGATATGGACTTCAAAGTAACGGGTACAGCTGCAGGTATTACTGCTTGTCAAATGGATATTAAAGTAGATGGTTTACCTTACGAAGTATTGATCCAAGCATTGGAGCAAGCACGAGCAGGTAGATTACATATCTTAGATAAAATTTTGGAAACAATTGCTGTTCCAAATCCTGAATTGAAACCACAAACTCCTCGTATTGAAGCGTTCAACGTTCCTAACGAAGTTATTGGTGCTATCATCGGGCCTGGAGGTAAAATCATCCAAGCGTTACAAAAAGAAACAAATACTGTAATCACAATCGAAGAAATCGAGGGTGGTCAAGGACGTGTGCAAGTAATGTCTAACAATGGTGACGATATGAAAGCAGCCGTGACTAAAATTCGTCAAATCGCTTTCCCTCCAATCGTGGAAGAAGGTGCTGAATACGAAGGAAAAATCAAATCATTACAAGCATACGGATGTTTCGTAGAGATTTTACCAGGTACAGATGGATTGATCCATATTTCTGAATTTAACTGGGAGAAAATCGCTAAAATGGAAGATGTTTGCAAAGAAGGAGATGTAGTTCGTTTCAAAGTGATGGGGAAAGACCTTAAAACGAAGAAATGGAAACTTTCTCGTAAGGTCTTACTTCCAAAACCAGAAAGAAAAGAAGAAGAAGTTTCTACAGAAACAAAAGAAGCATAATTCTTAAATGAATAATGAAAGTCCAGGCAGTTTTGTCTGGACTTTTTTGTTGATAGATCAAATTTGTGCGAATTATAATATTCTGTGAAAAATCATTAAAATGTTCATTACATCAATTTTATGTAAAAAAAGCTAAAATTTGTTATATCTTTATAATACATTAAAAATTAAAATAAAATGAAAAGATTAATTTTTTTTATTGTTTTAATCTTTTTACATTTTAATGTAACATCTAATCTTTTGGCACAATGTTCGCCTTGTACTCCTGGTGGTGCTATACATTTTGGATCTGATATTATTATTTCATCAAATGCATGTTATACTGGTGCCTCAATGGATAACCACACACTCGTCACCATTCAGTCGGGTGTAACTCTAACAATTTGTGGTGATTGGACTGGACAAAATGGGGATGGGATAACCGTAAATAGCGGTGGAACATTAATTATTACAGGCAAGTTAGATTTAGCAAATACGTTTCAACTTATCTCAAATGGGTCTGTTTCGATAGGGTCTGTTGAATTGGACAATGGGAGTACTATGCAAGTTCAAGGAAGTGGAACATTAGCAGTCACTGGAAATGTGACAACAGGTAATTCATCTGCTATTACCGTTGCAGCCGGAGGAGACTTGAGCGTTGGAGGGAGCTTATCAGCAGGAAGTGGTGCAACTATTACAGTTAGTGGAACTTTAGATGTTGAAGGGAGTCTAACTGTAACATCAGGTACTATTACAGCTACAGGTACAATAGAAGCAGCTTCTATTACTGGAGCAACGACACCATTATCAGCAATTCGATACAGATCAGTGGCAACAGGAAATTGGAATGCAACCAGTTCCTGGCAATCCAGCACGGATGGAACTACATGGTCTGCTGCTACAGCAACACCTACATCAGATAACAATACAATAACAATTCGAAATGGACATACTATTTCTATGAATATTAGTGCTTTATCTGTAGATCAGTTAACAATTGAAAGCGGCGGTGTTTTAAATTATTCTGGGATATCTCGAGCGCTTACTATTGTAAATGGCACGGGTGAAGATTTTACAATTAATTCAGGTGGTACATTTACGCAAAATTCAGGTGGTACATATACACTAACTATTTCGTCTGGAGCAAATGTTATTGTGAATGGGTTATATAATCGTGCAGTTAGTTCAGATATTACTACAACAGGAACACTTATTTTTGGTGCAACAGGATACTATAATCAAACAGTTGATGCGACTATCCCAACTGCAAGTTGGAATTCAAGCTCAACCTGTAAATTATCGGGGTATTCCATAACAACCGTGCCTGGGGGACTTTCTCAAACATTTGGAAGGTTGAGGCTAGGGGTTACATACTCAAATGATATTGATTTTTCAGGTGTAAATCTAAATTGTCAAGATTTGTATATTAGTGGAATGACATCATCTGGAAACGATATGGAGATTGGAAGAAGTAGTACTGTAACTATGAATGTAACCGATAGTCTTAATGTAGATATAACAGGCTCTCTTATATTAGCAAAGAATAACGGAAACTTTACAATGAATATAGGTACGCTTATTTTAAATTCAGGAACTATTAATTGTTTTGACGCTGGTCAAACCGCTACATCAACTGTTGATATTAATATATCTGGTGATTTTATTGTTACTGGTGGTACTTTTAATGGTGGAAATCAAGCTTCGTCATATGCTAATACATATACTTGTGATATTGGCGGGAATGTAACTATTTCTGGTGGAACAGTTTATTTTCATAAAGCTTCCTATAACTCAACAACAAATATTATTGCAGACTTAACATTGAGTACAGGTTCAGTATATTTAAACAACTCATCAGGTACTGCAACTTTCAATGTTAATGACGTTACGATTAACAGTGGTACCTTTTATGTAGGTTCGTCAACAGGAACCACAAATTTTAGACCTACAGGTAATTTAGATATCAATAGTGGAACATTTGATATTGCTTCATCAACAGGTACTTCAACTATAACTGTAACTGGTAATGTTACAGTAGATGGAGGGAATTATACCCTTTCATCTGGCACTGCTAATACCACATCAACGATTAATATAGATGGAAATTTTACTTCTTCAGGTACCCCATCTAATGGTGTTGCTTATTATTTAGCAGGTATATTTTCTGGTCATAGAATTACTTATAACATCAAAGGAAGTATAGACTGGTCAACAGGTCCCATGTTTACTTCCGGAAATGCAGGGAATACATCTGCAGCTATAGCAACAATAAATTTAACAGGTACTGGAAGTAATGATATAAAACTACCAACAGGTTTAACGTATCGAGGTGGTGCTTATTGGAATTGGACTATTTCGTCTGGTAGAACAGTTACTTTACAATCTGATATAGAATTAGGTGGATCAACCGCAAATGCTTGCAGCTTTATAAATAATGGTACTTTAATAATGGGTACCAACATTATTAAAGATGTAACCTCTGCAACTACACCAACTTTTACTAATTCATCCGGTGCAACATTAAAAACTGCGCATACGCAAGGAATTAGTACATCAGCTTCAACAGGTAGTGTACAAGTCACAGGTACAAAAACGTATAATACAGGAGGCCATTATGAATATAATGGAGTTGTAGCACAAGTAACTGGAAATGGTTTACCTTCTTCACCTTCTACCATCTCAGGATCTTTAGTAATCAATAACACACAAGCAATCAATGCTTCAAATACAGGAGTTTCGCTTTCACAAGCTACAACAATAAGTGGGACCTTAACCCTTTCGGCTGGAGTTGTAACCACAACATCAACAAATTCATTAACACTATCTTCTACTGGTTCTATTTCTGGTGGTGCTGCATCATCCTATGTAAACGGACCATTTTCAATTGCTAGAACTTCTTTGGTATTAACACCTTATCCTACTTTTCATGTAGGTAAAGGCGGAAGATATTTACCCGTTACTATAAATAGTATTACCTCAACAACTGATCCTAAAATCACTATTGAGGCTTATAGTACTGATGTTGCTGGCACTATTTCAAGTACTGATTTTTGTTATTTGAGTACTACGGAATATTGGGATATGATTTATTCTTCATCAACCACTACTAACCCTAATAGTATTGTTGTAACTGTACAACGACCTGAGGCTTTGGGTGATTTAAATATTTTAACAAGTACAAGCGCTGTTACATCAGGTTCAGCATATAATACTGCATATGTTTCTAGAGGAGGAGCCTCCATTGCAACGTATTCTTTAAAAAACAGTACATCATTACCAGCTACTACCCAATCTGGTTCAAAACTTCGTTTTGCATTTGGTTCTACCAAGTCAAAACCAGGAACAGCAACTGCAACATTAAGTAGTGTTTGTTCTGGAAGCAATACAACAATAAGTGTTTCTGGATATTCTGTAGGAGCAACTATTCAATGGCAAGAGTCAGATGATAATGGAGCTTCCGATGCTTGGTCTACAGCGGTGGGTGGAAGCAATGGAACATCAGCAACCTACACTACGGCAAATATAACAAGTGCTAAATACTATCGAGCTGCAATAACAGGAGGGCCTTCAGGTTGCTCAGGGACATCATATAGTACAGTAGCTTCTGTAACAATAAGTTCTGGTGCCGATACCTACTACGTTGCAACAACAGGTTCAGACTCAAATAATGGAACAACTTCTGGTACACCATTTTTAACACTCCAAAAAGCAATCGATATGGTTAGTTGTTCGTCAACAACAATTCATATTGCCGCTGGAACATATATACAAGATGATATAACAATTAATAATAAATCAAATATTACCATAATTGGTGCAGGTATTTCATCAACCATTTTTGATGGAGATTTTGGAAACCGATTTATGGCTATATCTGGCACTTCTAGTAACATTTCTATTTCTAACATGAAAATAATGGAAATGGATGAGCTTTCGGTGCATACGACTTATTCAGGAGGTGGATTATATATTACGGCATCAGGTACTGTTAATGTAACGTCTGTTTATTTTTATAAATGTAAGTGTAGTACAAGTGGTGGTTCTGGAGGTGGAGGTGCAATTTATATCGGATCTTCATCAACTGTAAATATTTACAAATCAAAATTTACAAATAATGAAAATGCTAGAGCTAATGGTTCTCAAGATGGCGCATCAATATGTAATAACGGAAACGTTTTAATAGAGAATTGTTTATTTCATGATAATTTAAGATGTCAAGATAATCAATATGATGGAGATATTGCTTTTAAAAATAGTGGATCAGGTGAGATTGTTAATTCAACAATAAAATACAGTAATAATTGTAATGTGCCTTTATATATGGACAACACTTCAAGTGTAACTATTCTAAATTCCATTTTATATGGTTCACATGGAGGTTATGATATTGTAGATCAATCTTCAGGAACTATAACCTCAGTAAATTGTATCGGGTACACAGGTAATGTATGGGGTAATACTAAAACAAATTGTACTACAACAACAGATTTTGGATTTACAAACTCAGCAGGAGGTAATTATAGTATTACTGGATCTTCACCTTGTTTGAATTATGGTACTTCTTCCATTTCTTCACCTATTTCTTTAACTGCTCCTTCTGATGATTTTGACGGCACTACTAGGTCTGGAAACCCTGATGTGGGCTGTTATGAAGTAATTTCAGCTTCAACAATTACACTAGCATCAAATACTGTTACTGCTGCAAATAATTGTACATCTTCTTTGAAGGTACCCATTCAAAGTTTTAGTTTAGCTGTCACAGTTGGTACGGGTAATTTAACTAATGTAAGTTTTACAACGAGTGGCGGAACATATGCTCAATCAGATGTTACGAATTTCAAAATATGGTATGGCGGTACTACGAATGATCTTTCATTAGTTGCTTCTCCATTGGCAACCTTAACACCTACAGGTGGAAATGGGACGACTGAAACTTTTACTGCATTTTCTTCCCCTACTTTAAGTAGCGGTTCAACGTATTATTTCTGGATTACGGCAGACATAGCATCGGGTGTAACAAACGATCATACCATCGCAGTAGATGCAATCACTACTTTCAATTTAACGACCACAAGTAACACCGCAGGTACAACATCTGCTGGTGGTACGCAAACCTTGAAAGCAACACCAACTCCTGCAGATGCAGGTGCTAACCAAACGAGTCCCGTAATTTGTGGTATCTCGGAAGTTACTCTTGCTGGTAATAACCCAACCATCGGTTCTGGAACTTGGACGATACAATCTGGCTCATTGGGTAGTTTAACATCCGCATCTACCTATAACACTACTTTCAATGGAAAATTAGGACAAACGTATGTATTGCGTTGGACTATCAGTAATGCATCGTGTGCTTCGTCAACAGATGAAGTTACCATTAGTTTTATCGCGCCAAAAAATACAATACCAGCAACAGGGGATTATGTATGGAAAGGAAACACCAACACATGGTCTACTCTAGGAAATTGGCTGTACTACGACGGAACTAAATATACTGTAGCTGGTTCAACACCTACTTCGAGTAATCGTATAATCATTTCCGCAATTAATAATTGTGCAAGTGCTCACCCGACATTAGCTGCAGATATATGTGTTGGTAGTTTAATTATCGAAGCAGGTGCAACGTTAAACCAGTCTACTTATACTACTACTATCAACGGGGATTTCACGAACAACGGTACATTTAATGCTGGTACAGGTACAACTTCATTTACAAGTGCAGCAACTATTACGGGGGCAACTACCTTCCATAATTTAATTGCCAATGCTGCGCTTACTTTTGCATCCTCGCATGTGGTGAATAATAGTTTAACCTTAGGAAACAAAATCATCCTAGGAGCAAACAACCTTACCATTGGTTCTTCAGGAAGTATTACAGGCTATAGTGCATCGAATTATATCGTTACAAACTCCACTGGTAAACTTAAACGAAGTGATATAGGTGTTGGTGGAGCTACTGGGCAAATCATCTTCCCAGTAGGAATCGCTTCGTCATATACACCAATTACATTGGAAAATATAGGTACCATAGATGACTTCTCCGTTCGTGTTGCTGCAAATCGTTTAGCTAATGGAACTTCTGGTGGAGCTTCTATTATGCACGCCGTAGATAGAACCTGGTTTGTAGAAGAAGCAATACCTTCTGGATCGAATATTGAAATGACTATCCAATGGAATGCCGGGGAAGAGTTAGCACCAACGCAAGCCAATGCATTTAATCGTTTGAATTGTTTCATCTCACATTATACAAATGGTGCATGGGATAGACAAACCGGTAGTGCAGCATCCGGAAGTGGACCATATACGATTTCAAGAAGTGGCATCACTTCCTTCTCCCCATTCAGCGTAGAGGATCCTCAAGCATTACCAATCACGTTAATTGACTTCACTGCGAAAGCAGAAGGGAAGAAAGTACGTTTGGATTGGGAAACAGGTTCGGAAGAAAATAACGATTACTTTACGATCGAACGTTCATTAGATGGTAAAACCTTTGAGAAAGTATTTACTAAAGATGGTGCTGGTGTTAGTAAAACGAATTTGTATTACTTTGGCTACGATGCAAGTCCATACACAGGAGTTTCGTATTACCGCTTAAAACAAACCGATTTTGATGGGAAGTTTGCCTATTCCGACATTGTATCAGCGAAAGTAGTTGGAGAGCAAATGGATACTGAAATAGATGTGAATGTATATCCTAACCCAGTTACAAGTCAATTGATACATATTGATTTAAAAGCAAAAAACAATGCTACGTATATCATACGAATAATTAACGAAATTGGGCAACAAATATTCACAGATAATTACGATGTTATAGCTGGAAACAATTACTATGAAGTTCATTTACCAAATGTAGTAGCAGGAGTATATGTGTTAGAAATTAAAAACAATGAAAATGGGTTTTTAAATAATTTTAAAATAGCGGTTAAATAATTTCTAATTTTCCTTGTAATACTATTTCTAACGACCAACAACTAATTTTCCGTATATTTGTAACTCGTATTCCTAGGGTTTAATTCAGAACAGAGTAGGAAAATCGATGAACATTTTCCTATGAAATTTGAAGATTTAAATTTAATTGAGCCTATTCTTAAGGCTTTAAACGAAGAAGGTTACACCAATCCAACACCAATCCAAGAACAATCGATACCAATTCTATTAGAAGGAACTGATTTATTAGGGTGTGCACAAACCGGAACAGGTAAAACAGCTGCATTTGCAATTCCAATTATTCAATTACTTTATAACCGTAAAGAAGCTGGAGAACGAAATAATAAAATCCATGCGTTAATTGTTACCCCAACTAGGGAGTTAGCAATACAAATTGGCGAAAGTTTCGCAAGTTATGGTCGTTATACTAAATTAAGACATACTGTAATTTTTGGAGGGGTTACACAAAGTTCCCAAGTAAATGCGATCAAAGCAGGTGTAGATATTTTAGTAGCTACTCCAGGACGTTTACTAGATTTAATTGGCCAGGGAGTAATCCGTTTAAATGATATTCAATTGTTTGTTTTGGATGAAGCGGATCGTATGTTAGACATGGGATTCGTAAATGATGTGAAGAAAATTTTAAAGGTTATACCAGAAAAACGTCAATCCTTGTTTTTCTCGGCAACCATGCCAGATACGATTAAAGTATTAGCAGGCAACATATTGACAAATCCTGAAAAGGTAGAGGTTACTCCTGTTTCTTCTACGGCAGAGACAATTCAACAAGAGGTTTATTATGTGGATAAAGGAAATAAAAATGCATTATTGGTGCATCTATTAGATAATCCATCCATAAAATCGGCGTTGGTGTTTACGCGTACGAAACATGGTGCAGATAAAGTGGTTAAAATCCTAGATAAAGCAAAAATTAAAGCAGAAGCAATTCATGGAAATAAATCGCAAAATGCTAGACAACGTGCATTAACTAATTTTAAAGATTATACCACGCGTGTTTTGGTTGCTACAGATATTGCAGCTCGCGGTATTGATATTGATGCATTGGCATTTGTGGTAAATTTTGAATTGCCTAATGTCCCTGAAACTTATGTACATCGTATCGGGAGAACAGGTAGGGCAGGTGCTTCTGGAAAGGCTGTTTCTTTTTGTGAATATGAGGAACGTGCCTATTTGAAAGATATCCAAAAGTTGATTTCTATGCAAATTCCAGTGGTAGAAGATCATCCATTTCCAGCTAAAATATTTGTCGTTGAAAAAGAGGAAAAACGCACATTTAATAATACTAGAAATGCAAATGCTTCCGGTAAGCGTCCACAAGGGAATGGAAATAAACCAAAAAGTGCTGGAGGAAGCAAACCACAAGAAAAAAGACGATTTGCACCTAAAAAAAGAGATTAAGTTTGTTTAAAACCTATCCGCTTGAATTTCAGTCTAGGTAAGTTTTAGGATAATTAATGGAGTGTTAAAATAAAATATTGAGGAATATTAAAAAGAAAATATCCTTATTTTTGGGTTTAAAAAAAATGAATATGAGTACTACAGAAATAGAAAAAGTAAAGTGTTTGATAATTGGTTCAGGTCCTGCAGGGTATACTGCTGCAATTTATGCTGCAAGAGCGGATATGCATCCTGTGATGTACCAAGGTATGCAACCAGGTGGACAATTAACAACAACAAATGAAGTTGAAAATTTTCCAGGATACCCACAAGGAATTACAGGTCCTGCAATGATGTTAGAATTAGAGGCGCAAGCAAAACGTTTTGATACAGACATTCGATTTGGATTTATTACGAAAGTGGATTTTTCAGGAGAAGTACATAAATGTTGGACAGAAACTGGAAATGAAATTCATGCGGAAACCGTTATTATTTCTACAGGTGCATCTGCTAAATATTTAGGTCTGCCTTCTGAACAAAAATACCTCGAGTTAGGTGGTGGTGTTTCTGCTTGCGCTGTATGTGATGGTTTCTTTTACAGAGGACATGAAACAGTAATTGTTGGTGCTGGAGATTCTGCTTGTGAAGAAGCGCATTACTTATCTAAATTATGTACAAAAGTTACCATGCTAGTGCGTAAAGAAGATTTTAGAGCTTCCAAAATCATGGCGGAACGTGTAAAGAAAACGCCAAATATTAATATTCTATATAATACAGAAACTGTCGAAGTGCTAGGAGAAGGTGATTTAGTTACTGGAGCAAAAGTTAAAAATACAGTAACAGGTGAGGAGCAAATTATTCCATGTACAGGATTCTTTGTAGCAATTGGTCATAAACCAAATACAGATATTTTCGCAGATTATATTGATTTAGATGAAACAGGGTATATCAAATATGCACAACCTGGAACTTCGAAAACAAATGTTGCTGGTGTATTTGTAGCTGGTGATGCTGCAGATAAAAATTACCGTCAAGCAATTACAGCTGCTGGAACAGGTTGTATGGCTGCATTAGATGCTGAACGTTATTTGTCAGCAAAAGGTCATTAAGTAATTTATAATTATAAATAAGTAACGTCTAGATTTATCTAGGCGTTTTTTTGTTTTTACTACTACAAAAAAAAGAGGTTACAATTGCAACCTCTTTTATTATTTAATTGATTTTGAATATTATAATCCAAATCCAATATAATCTTTTTTACCACTTTTGGTCATAACTTCCAATAATATACCTCTATTTCCAGAGCTCAATTTAGCCGTTAATTGCTCTACAGATTCTACAGGATCGTTGTTAATTTTAGTAATAATCATACCTTCTTCAACTCCAAGTCCTTTTAATTTACCAGCGTTTAAGGTTTTAATTTTTACACCATAAGCAATATTTAATTCTTTCTTCTCTTTTTCGGTTAAGTTTACAAAAATTGCTCCTAATGCACTTGTTTTAGAAACTTCGTTTTTATTCATTAAAGATGTGTTTCCTTCGCTATTTCTTAAAATGACATCCACAGTTTCAGTAATTCCTTTCTTGGACCGAATGGTTAAGGTTACATTATCCCCAGGACGACGTTTACCAATTTCTTCTTGTAATTCAGCAGAAGAATTCACTTCCTTCATACCAACTTTTAATATAACAGATCCATCTTTTATGCCAGCTTTATCAGCGCATCCATCCTCTGTAACTTTGGAAATATAAACACCCTTTAAGGATGGCAAATCATTTTTCTCTTTTATTTCTTGATTAATATCTGCAATTTGAACACCTAAAAACCCACGTTGTACAACACCAAAGTCGATTAAGTCACGCATCACTTTTTGAACAAGATTAATTGGAATAGCGAATGAATAACCAGAATAACTTCCTGTAGGAGAAGATATTGCAGAGTTAATTCCAATTAATTCTCCTTTGGTATTTACTAATGCACCACCACTATTCCCCGGGTTTACAGCAGCATCTGTTTGAATAAATGACTCGATAGGCACAACATTATTGTTCGTTCTGTCGGATAATATATTAATATTACGTGCTTTAGCACTAACAATACCCGCTGTTACTGTAGAGGTAAGGTTGAACGGATTCCCAACTGCTAATACCCATTCACCAACTCTTAAATCGTCACTATTTCCTAGTGCGATTGGTTTTAAGTTTGGAGCATTTATTTTTAAAATAGCTACATCCGTAGATGGGTCTGCACCAACAACAGTTGCACTATATTTTGAGTTGTCATTTAATATAACTTCGATTTCGCTTGCATTATCAATCACGTGGTTATTGGTGACAATATACCCTTCCGAAGAAACAATTACCCCCGAACCTGAACCTGATCCATATTGTTTAAATTCACGATTTCCGGAACCAGGTCCATAGAAAAATTCAAAAAACGGATCTTGTTGAACGGATGTTTTAACCACTTTGGTAGTAACATGAACAACTGAATTTATCGTGTTTTCAGCAGCATCCACAAAATTTTCGGTCATCATTGGATTTGCACCTAAGGAAGCGAATCGTGCTTGGTGATAACGATTTCCATCTAATACTTCATCACTCAATGATTTTGAGGGATTATTAAAACACAAAAACAAACCCAATGGTAACATACCACCAAGTAAACCTAATCCTAAAAATTTAAAATTTGTCTTCATTATATTATTCTTTTAGATTTCAAAACAAAAATAACGAAGTTTCGTGAAAATTGTTTTTTAGATCTTGTTAAGGAATGTTAAGTCCTATCTCATACCTATTTAACATCTTGTTTATTTACCTTAATTTTTTTGTGTATCGAACAAAAAAAATATGTATATTTGCCATGGGTAAGTCTTTTACGACTAGCTCCTTCTGACTCCTCCAGGACGGGAACGTAGCAAAGGTAAGAGGTTGAGCGGTGCGATAAAAGTAGCTTACCCTTTTTTTGTGCCTTCTATTTTAATCTATGAAATTTTTTATCGACACTGCAAATCTAAAAGAGATTCAAGAAGCAAATGAACTTGGAATTTTAGATGGAGTAACAACAAATCCTACTTTAATGGCTAAAGAAGGAATCACTGGAAAAAACAATATACTAAAGCATTACGTAGATATTTGCAACCTTGTAGAAGGAGATGTAAGTGCTGAAGTGATGGGGCTAGATTTTAAGTCTATGCTTGCAGAAGCAGAAATACTGGCGGAATTACATCCAAATATTGTTGTTAAAATCCCGATGATTCCCGAAGGAATTAAAGCGATTAAATACCTATCAGAAAAAGGAATCAAAACAAATTGCACCTTAATTTTTTCCGCAGGTCAAGCGATACTTGCAGCTAAAGTTGGTGCAACGTATGTTTCACCATTTGTTGGACGTTTAGATGATATCTCTTCCGATGGTATTGCGTTAGTAGCTCAAATAAGAATGATTTTTGATAATTACGGTTTTGAAACGCAAATATTAGCGGCTTCGATTCGAAATCCAATGCATATTATTTCGTGCGCTGAAATCGGAGCAGATTTAGTAACTGTTCCTTTGTCTGCATTGAAAGCATTAACAAAACATCCATTAACAGACAGTGGTTTAGCTCAATTTATTTCTGATTTTGAAAAAGGGAATAAATAAATTTATACAATAGAATTATCAAAGATGCTTGTAAACACTATTTTCTCAAAGACAGGGTTAGAAAAACCTACTAATATGCAGACTTCTTATTGGGAAAATGATGCTCCTTTTTCGATATTGTTAGCAAATACTGGTAGTGGTAAAACATTAGCCTTTTGTGTTCAATTAGAAGTTCAATTGCAAAAAGATGTGTTTAATGGACAGGTTTTAATTCTTTGTCCAACCCGTGAATTAGCCGGACAGGTAGCGAAAAATTATGCTTCTTTAAAGACTGGTAGAAAAACCGTCTTATGTTATGGAGGTCATTCTGTTAAAAACGAAAGTCTACAATTACAAGAATTTCCGCAAGTGGTGATTGCAACACCGGGTAGAATATTAGATCATTTAAAAAGAGGAACAATTGGTTTAGCAGGTTTTTCACATTTAGTAATAGACGAATACGATAAAACCTTGGAAATGGGTTTTTTAAATGAAATAAGTCAGATTTATGCCTATACGAACACGTTAAAATCTATTCAATTAATTAGTGCGACAGAAATTGAAAGTTTACCAGATTTTTTAAAAGAATTTAATTTTTCTATTAATAACTTTATACAAGAAGAACGACCAAATTTAAGTTACTACTGTGTTGAAGCCGTTGGACATGATAAATTATTTGCTTTGGTTTCTTTTTTAGCATCTAAAAATTTTGGTCCCGTATTAATTTTTTGTTCTTTCCGAGAAGCTGCGGAACGAATTTCCCAACATTTAAACGAATATGGTAAATCCAATGTTCTTTTTCATGGAGGAATGGAACAAATAGATCGCGAAAGGGCTTTGGTTAAATTCAGAAATGGTTCAGCGAATTGTTTGGTTTGTACAGATTTAGCAGCAAGAGGGATTGATATCCCAGAAATTGAGGCCGTTTTTCATTATCAGTATCCACATACCATTCAAGATTTTACGCACCGCAACGGTAGGACTGCGCGAATGAAAAAAGATGGAAGTGTATATTTAATTCAGTCTGAAGAAGAGCCTTTACCACCGTATGTAAATACTTTTTCCATTGAATTAATTAAGGCGCCAGAAGTTATTGGTGAATTTAATGAAGCACAATGGGTTACGTATTATTTGTCTGCAGGAAGAAAACATAAAATCCGAAAATTGGATGTTGTTGGTTTCTTTTTACAAGAAACAGAGATACAAAAAGAGGAATTAGGGATGATAGATATTTATGACACCTATAGTTATGTTAGTATCGCTAAAAAACAAAAAAAATATGTGGAATCATTATTTCCGCGTATACGGATTAAAAAACAACCTGTTTTAATTTCCAAGTGCAGGTAATTATTCAGATTTCATTGTTTAAATGTAATTGAATATTGAATTTTTGACCGTGCAATAATCTCTATTTTTGTTTGTTATTTCTTTTAAAACAAAAATATGAACAGAATTGTATCCGTTGTATCCATCTTATTTCTATATATCTTTTCTTTTTCGCAAGAAAACAGCAAGTTAACAGCTGAGGAAAAAGCTTATTTTTTCCACATTGTACGTAAAAGTCCAATTCTAGAAAAGAATATTGGTCGTTACATAGAATATAAAGGTCCTCAAATAAGTTTTGCGAGTGGAGATTTAAATTATGATTCCATCGAATCCATTATCATCAATAATCCCAGTTTATTATTTATTCGTTCTTCTGAAATTGCAAAATCGCCAAAGGGGCTAATTGCAGAGGCTGCGAATAAAATGGCTTTAATGGAGTTAAATAAAATATTATTAGCTAAACGTTTTGAAAATGAGGAGGATATTGCTCTGTATCAAAGTAAACTTCAAAATTTTGATGATTTGCTGATTAAAAAACTTCCGCGATCAGCAATCAAAGAAGATGCAAAAGGAAATGAATCTCCGCATAAAAAAATCTATACGGTTTTGGATCCGGTATTAAGTTTAGAGGAAAAAAGAGAGATGATGAGTTCGTTTTATTTCTTGACTAAAAGTGATCAATTGAATGCGTTAGATGCTATTAATTTTGCAGTCAATAAATATGTTGAAAACCGTGCTTATTATATTTATAAGGCTCTTGGCGGAGAAGCAGAGTTTTTTACAAATATTTTAGTAGCAGCTGGAGATGGAAGTAACACTACAGGTTTGCTAGACGAAAGAGAACGGGATGAGCAAGGTCGTTGGAATAAAGGAATGCCCAAGGCTGTCGGATTATTTCCCTACCAGTTAGAATTAAAATCAGGAGAAAAAGGTGAAAATATTATTTACCCTAAACGTTTTACCGTAAATTATCTTCAAACGGTTGGGAATCATAAAATGACAAATTTACATTTTGATGTGTGGGGATACAATTCCAAAAAACAAACAACTGTGGTAATTGAAAAAAAAGGACTGTCATACCATTTATTTGGATCAGGTAGTACACGCTTTTTATCCCCGGACTCTTCTTTTGCGGATGGAGCAACTTTTCAAAGTGTAATTCATGAATTGGAATTTATAAAGATTAAGAAATTAAATGAAATGATTTCTGGTAAAAGAGGTTTTGATTACTGGATTGGAAATTATGAAAAGAAAAAAACACAAAGCGCTAAAGATATTCGTAAACTAGAATTAGAATATAACGATTTTGGTAATACATCTATTATTACAAAAAATAAAATGTCCCGAAAAGGAATGAAGGAACTTAAGAAATCTCGAACGGAAAGACCAAATGAACAAATAGATCCAAAAAAGTCTGCAAATATTAAACCGAAAACCGATTCACAAAGAGATAAAAGATCTATTATTCAGGAAGAATTAATTAGTGAAAATGAAAAGTATAAATCGTACGTAGCGAATATTAAAAATTTAAAATACGAAAAAGTAAATGCGCAGAAAATACTTGCTGAATACCAATTGAAATTGAATTATTACAATAGTTTGATGGGGACAAATTGGGCAAAGTTCACCTATAAAAATGGGATATATACGTTCAGTGATTCCACCACATTTGATATGTTAACACAAGAGTTTCAATTTCCAGAAAGTGAGGTTTCAGATACGTTTGAAGTTCGTCTATTGTCAATACCATATTCCTGTTTGTCAAAACAAGCGGATGAAGTTATGTTGCATATACATTTGACTGACGCTGAACCTTCCTATGATGCTAGATTACAAATTAAATTAGAAGATGCATTTGAATCGGATAAATTTACACTAGATAAACAATTGATTTTAAAAGAAGATAGTGTTGCTGTCAAACAATTTTTTGAATCGATGTTGAATAAAAAACTACCTATATATATTCAAGCAAAAGGAAATGGTGTTGGTATGTGGAATGGTTTGAAAACGGTAAAATCTCCAAAAGTAGGGGAGTTGAATACCTATCCAGGTAGTACGCCGGAAGCACGACGTGATTCACGTATGGATACTTCATTTGTTCGTTTACGTAAAACAGAATTAATTATTAAAACGAAGAATAATATTACGTTTGAAGTGAATTCTTTTACAGATCCAGTAGCAAGTAATTTAGAAATAAAGAATCCAGCAATACTTGCTGCGATGGATAAAAATGATTTCACGAAGAATGATATACTAAGTGCTTATCGTACTGCGTTTATCTTAAAGAAAATGCGTCAAGAATTAAATGTTTTGGCAGGTGAATATTTAGACCAACAAACAGCTAAAATTGTATTAGATCGTTTGAATTCAGAAGTGGATAAGGCAAAGATTTATGTTGGAAAAACAAGTTTTAAATTAAAAGATTTATTGCCGTAAATAAATTAAGACTCCCCAAAAAATTCTTTATGAAAATTCACTAAAAACAACTTTTCACTTGCTCTTGTAAATCCGGTGTATAGCCATCGGAAAAATGGTTGATCCAACATTTCTTCCGTCAGATAATCATGGTCTAAAAACACAACCGGCCATTGTCCACCCTGTGATTTATGACAGGTAACCGCATACGCATACTTTATTTGTAACGCGTTAAAATATGGGTTTTTAGTGATTAATTCATAACGTTTTTTTTGATTACGTTCATAAGCATATTCTTGTTCGAGTGCAAAGAATAACTTCTTCATTTCAGCACGCGGTAAATTTGGCGTTTCGATATTCAATGTTTCTAGCAGTAAAACAACTTCAAAATCACCAATATTTGGATAATCAATCAATTCTACGCGCGCAGTAATAAACGTAAAACCATATAATGTTTCTTGACGTAATATTCGATTTAACTTTAACATTTCACCATTCGCAATGAATCCAGCTTCTGAACTTTCCTCCAGCCAAAAATAATTGTTACGAACAACCATTAATCTGTCGCCACCACTCAACTCTTCTTCCCGATACAAAATGCGATTTCGCACGTTTTGGTTATACAAATTCGCACGTTTATTCGACTTAGTAATTATCATTACATCATCAAAACTATACTCTGAGTATGCACGTTCTAATTCATCTTGTAATTCTTCTCCTTGTAAACGAACGACATCTTTTTGTCCCGTAATTTCGATTACAGGAAATTTCTCCCCCTGATAATTCCTTAGTTTACTTGCATTTAATAGGATGTCTGATTCAAGTGATTGACGTACAACTTCTGTTAACCGAGATTCAGTAAGTTGTATGGAAATGAAATTGGCTTTTATATAACGTTTATCTAAAGCGGGGGAGTAGTCACTACCAACAGGGGGCAACTGACCTTCATCCCCAACAAAAATAAGTTTACAACCTTCTCCCGAAAAGACGAATTCCATTAAGTCTGAAAGTAAATTTCGAGTCACTCCACCACCATCATTACTTAAACTATGTTCTCCGATCATCGAGGCTTCATCGACTATAAAAACAGTGTGTTTATGTAAATTTGGACTCACTACTAATTGAATAATCCCACCTGCTTGCGTTTGTTTTCGGTATATTTTTTTGTGAATGGTAAGCACTTGTTTTTTAGCACGTGACGATAATACCTTTGCAGCACGACCCGTTGGAGCCATTAAAAAGGTTTTCAATTTCAATTCGGTCATTGCTTGTATATATGCACCCACCAAGGTTGTTTTTCCTGTACCAGCATAACCACTCAAAATAAAAGTCGGAAATCGTGCCTCCTCTAAAGTGAAATTCACCAAATTGACAATTGTTTTTACTTGTTGCTCAGTAGGAGTCAACGAAAAATGATCGTAAATGGTCGATTTGAGTGTTTGCTTCATATTTCAGTACATAACCATTTAAAATAATCCACACTTTTACTTAAGCGAGACCCATACCATGAGAACATTTCACCATCTACTAATATTATTTTTGCATTTTGAAAAATTTCATATAATTCCTGAATATGTTTTTCTTTAAATGGGTACGGTTCAGAACTTAAAAATAGTACATCTGGATTGAGTTCGCTTAAATTTTCTAGAACGGGATAACGTGTTTGATCTGCAAGTATGTTCTTAAATCCACATCGTTTTAGCATATCATCAATGAACGTATCGTTAGCAACTCCAATATATGGTTTACGCCAAATCAAATATAGTACTGAAAGTTTTAAGTTTTCAGGTTTAAATGAATCAAATTGTCCTTTGATATTATCAACTAATTCTTGTGTTTCTTCTTGTTTTCCAACGATTTCGCCGATTGAACTCATCATTTCGAGCGCATCTTCCAAGTTGAAAATATCACTCATCCATACTGGGGCGATTTCTCGTAAAGCTTCGATATCTTCTTTGGTGTTTTCTTCTTTGTTCCCGATGATAAGGTCTGGTTTTAAACTTCGGACTTTTTCAATAGCCACATTTTTAGTTCCTCCTATTATCGTTTTTGTTTTTAACCAATGAGAAGGATATATGCAAAATTTAGTAATTCCAATTACTTCTTTCTCCAATCCAATATCAAATAAAAACTCCGTTTGGGAGGGTACTAACGAAACAATCCTTTTAGGTTTTGAATCTAAAAGGATTGTTGAATTAAGTTGATCTACAAAATGCATTTAAGCAAATGAATTAATCACATCTTGGCGTGTAACAATATGATGTCCGCCATTCGCTAATTCAACTAAAACAGCAGGGGTATCTTTATTAATCAATTTAGAAACTTCTTCGATTGTGGTTTTTTCATTTACAATCGGAAATGGTTTTTGCATGATAGAAGAAATAGGGGCGTTAATCATATCCGGATTTTCAATTAAGAATTGGTAGGTATGGGAATCATTTAATGAACCAACAAACATATCATCTTTCATAACTGGAATTTGAGAAATTGAGAATTTACGCATTTTAGCAACCGCATGCGATACTAATTCTTCCGCATAAACTGAAACTAATGATTTATCTGCATGTTCTTGAATTAAATCACCTGCAGTCGTAAGTTTTTCATCTAAGAATCCACGTTCACGCATCCAATCATCGTTAAATATTTTTCCTACGTAACGGGATCCATGGTCGTGGAATAATACAACCACAACATCATCTTCCTTCAATTCACCTGACATCTGAAGTACTCCTTTAATAGCAGAACCAGCTGAGTTACCTACAAAAATTCCTTCTTCACGTGCCAAGCGACGCGTATAAACCGCTGCGTCTTTATCCGTTACTTTCTCAAAATGATCAATTACGGAGAAATCTACGTTTGCAGGTAATATATCTTCTCCAATTCCTTCCGTGATGTAAGGATAAATCTCATTTTTATCAAAAATTCCTGTTTCATGGTATTTTTTAAATACAGAACCATAGGTATCTATTCCCCAAATTTTAATATTTGGATTTTTTTCTTTTAAATACTTCCCAATTCCAGAAATTGTTCCACCAGTTCCAACACCTACTACAAAATGTGTGATTTTACCAGCTGTTTGTTCCCATATTTCAGGTGCTGTTTGCTCGTAATGCGCTGTTCTATTGGATAAATTATCGTATTGATTTACATACCATGAGTTTGGTATTTCTTTTGCCAATCTTCTAGAAACTTGGTAATAAGAACGTGGATCTTCTGGTTCTACAGCTGTTGGACAAACAACTACTTCCGCGCCAACCGCACGAAGGATATCCATTTTTTCTTTAGATTGTTTATCATTCAATACACAAATTAATTTATATCCTTTAATAATTGCGCCTAATGCTAAACCCATCCCAGTGTTTCCCGATGTACCTTCAATAATAGTTCCTCCTGGTTTAAGAAGTCCTGATTTTTCGGCATCTTCTATCATTTTAACCGCCATACGGTCTTTAACCGAGTTTCCAGGATTCGTAGTTTCTACTTTAGCTAAAACTAATGCTTTTACATCTTTTGTTAGCACGTTTAGTTTAACAAGTGGTGTGTTTCCAATTGTCTCTAAAATGTTCTTGTAATATTTCATACTATTAATTATTAAGTTTAATCTATCAGTTTAAACAGAGTGATTCGAAACCCTATTCTTCAGACTGAGCCTGTCGAAGTCTTTTTTGCTACATATAAAACTTCTTCCGGAATTAATCGATATCGCGCAATAGTTTCATTCGAAAAATATTGTTTTGGATCATACTCGGTAACTTCAAATCCAACACTTCGTAACCAATCTGGATAATCTAGTCCAAACAATCGAACGTGATCATATTGCCAAAAATGTTTTTCACGCTCTTCAGGACTAGTAATTGTTGGGTCTTCATATGTTACAGTTCGAGTTCTGTCTTGAGGTACTTGCATAATTCCAAAACCTCCAGGTTTTAAAACACGGTATAATTCAGATATACATTGTTTAGCATCCTCCACATGTTCTAGTACATGGTTACAAATAACCACATCAAATCGATTTTCTTCTAGAGGAATATCATGTAAATCAAAATGGATATCTGCTATTGGAGAAAGTAAATCACCTGTTAAATAATTTAAATTGGATTGTTTTTTGAAGATAGAATGAAAACATTGTTCTGGAGCAATGTGCAATACTTTTAATTTTTGCGTTGTAAAGAAGTTTGTTTCATTTTTTAAATACAACCACATTAAACGATGACGCTCTAGTGTCAAATCGTATGGACATAAAACATTGTCTCGATGAGCAATATCAGATCCATAAGACAAAAATTTACTAAATTCTTTCTGACAAACCGGACACTCCACTTTATTCCCTTTGTATAGCAATGGTGCAAATAAACGAAACACATAACTCAATCTTATTAAGATAGGTCGTGGTAAGGAATTCAATAAAAATTTATAAAACTTCTTCATACTTATTTTAAAATCGTACGTAACCAATAACTACCTAGTTGCGAATTTGTACTAGTACTATTGATCGACATTTTGAAGGTAGGAATTTCTATTTCTCCCATTTTACAGGATATTTCCATAATAATTTGATCCCTAGAAACGAGCAAATTGAATAAATCACCTGTTTTTAATGCGGCTAAACTTGCTTCTAAAGAAGGTCCATCAATTCTAAATCCATTAAATCCAAGTATTTCGTCATTTACACTCAAACCAGCATTTTCTGCCTCTGAATTCGTTCGAATTGTTTTTACAAATGGAATACCTTCTTTGGAAAAACTCATTCCAAAATATGCTTTTTTAGCACCTATATAATCAACATTCACACCAATTCCATTGAATATTTCTTTGTAATTAGGAACCTTAGTGTCGTAAATATAATTCATTAAAAAAGCATGCATATCTTCTCCCATAAAGTCGGTAAGGGTTTCTTCAAATTCTTCTTCTGTAAAACCACGACCTTTATTTTTGTAAAATTTAAAATATAATGTTCGCATGAAATCATCTAGACATTTTGCACCATCAAATTTTGCAATGATTTTCGCATCTAAAACTGAACCAATTAATTGTCCTCTAGAATAATACGTCATCGTTGTATTACCAGAGTTTTCATTTGGTCGATATCCTTTTATCCAAGCATCAAAGCTTGCGTGCGCAACAGGTTGAACACGTGCGCCTTCAGAACCCTCTACATAATTTAAGATGGAATTTATTTTTTGAATATATTCTTGTTCAGTCAAATAACCAGCTCTACGCATTAATAATTCATCATAGTAACTCGTAAATCCCTCCATTACCCATAATAAAGTCGTGTAATTTTCTTGGTCGTAGTTAAAAGGACCTAGTTCGATTGGTCGAAGTCTTTTTACGTTCCAAAGATGAAAATATTCATGTGCAACTAGGGATAAAAAATCAAAATATTGTTTGCCTTGATAACTCCATCGATCAACACTTAATGTCGCAGAATTCATATGCTCCAAGCCTCCTTGACCATCCGTTACATTATGAATGATAAACGTATAATTTTTATTAGGATTTTCACCAATAACAGCAGAAGTTGTTTCGATGACCTGTTTCATGTCTTTTTTTAGTTTCTCAACTTCATAATTTCCAACGCCATAAATTGCTACACTATGTTTTACTCCAGCAGCCATAAATTCAAACACATCTTGATTCCCAATTTCAATAGGACAATCTACCAGATGATCAAAATTTGAAAAAGCATATGTTTTTGCATTTTCAAATCGAATAGAATCTTTTGCTTTTGGCAAAGCTGTTGAAATAACATTAAAATCTTCATGTGGGTAAATGTCTAACTTCCCACCGGTTTCTTTTTCACCTTCAACATACATAAAAATAGAAGAGCCACTAACAAAGCCATGACTTTGGTCTAAAAAACTGGATCTCGCAGATAATTCAAAAGCGTACACTTCATAATTAATCTTGACTTCGTTTACTCCTTTAACATAAATTTTCCAAGTGTTTTTAGAAACTTTGGTAATATTTAAATTTTTACCTTGTTCATCTTTCGCAACAACTAGGTTTACGTTTTTAGAAAATTCACGAACCATGTAGGAACCTGGAGCCCAAACTGGCATTTTAACTTCTATAAACTTCCCTGAAACTTTGTTTATTTTCATTTCAACTTCAAAATAATGATTTTGAGGTTTAGGCATTTTTAGCGAATAATCAATAGTGATAGCTTTCGACGAAAATGAAAAAAGAACACAAACGATAATTAGGATATTTTTAAACATAATGATATGACTAACAGTATTATTCAACAAAACTAGCTAATTTATCTTCTAAAATAGTAATCTTATGCAAAGCATCAGCTTCTTTCTTTTTTTCATTCGCTACAACTGCATCTGGTGCACCTGAAACAAATTTTTCATTCGTAAGTTTGTTTTGAACGATTTGTAAAAAACCTTTTGTGTATTGTAATTCTTCTTCAATTTTTTTACGTTCACTTTCAACATCCACTGAATCTCCGAATGGTATGAAAAATTCATTGGAATTAACTAAAAAGGAATAAGCGTTTGCTATCTTTTCTTTAGTATATTCCAATTGACTTAAATTTCCCATTTTAACAATAACTGAATCAAAATCAGACCATATTTCTTGATTTTGCTTCATAAACAAATCCATTTTTACCTTAGTTGCAATATTATTTTCTTTGCGAATGTTCCGAATATTTGTAATTACTTCTTCTGCAACTTTAAATTGCGCTAATACTTCTGGATTATATTCTGTTACTTCTGGCCAATTAGCAATTACTATATCATCCCCTTCTTTTCTTTCACGAATTATATGCCAAATTTCTTCTGCAATAAAAGGCGTAAATGGTTGAATAATTTTTAATATTTTCTCAAAGAAACCAAGTGTAGCTTCTAAAGTGATACGATCAATTGGTTGTTGGTAGCCTGGTTTAATGATTTCTAAATACCAAGAACAGAAATCGTCCCAAACTAATTTGTATGTTGCCATTAAGGCTTCTGAAATTTTAAACTTCTTAAATAAGATGTCAATTTCAGCCAATTCTTGATTTAATTTCGCGTCAAACCATTCTATTCCTTTAATAGATGCTTTTGGTTGCTCTAAATCCATCACTTCCCACGATGTTATCAAGCGGAAAGCATTCCAGATTTTATTTGCAAAATTTCTCCCTTGTTCGCATTGACTCGTGTCAAAAGGCAAATCATTTCCTGCTGGAGAGGATATTAAAATACCAACACGAACTCCATCTGCTCCAAATTTTTCGATTAAGTCTAAAGGGTCAGGGGAATTACCTAAAGATTTTGACATTTTACGACCTAATTTATCGCGTACAATACCAGTGTAATAAACATTTTTAAATGGCAAATCACCCATGTATTCGTATCCAGCAATAATCATACGTGCAACCCAGAAAAACATAATTTCTGGAGCAGTAACTAAATCATTGGTAGGGTAGTAGTACTTAATTTCTTCATTGTTTGGTTGGGTAATTCCATTAAATACAGAAATTGGCCATAACCAACTAGAAAACCAAGTGTCTAATACATCTTCATCTTGTTTTAAATCGGAAGCTAAAATTGCTCTTCCAGTTTTTTCAGTTGCTAAAGTTATTGCCTCCGCTTCTGTTTTTGCAACCACATAATCTTCCGGATTAGATCCAAAATACCAAGCTGGTATACGATGTCCCCACCATAATTGTCGAGAAATACACCAATCTTTTACATTTTCTAACCAATGTCGGTAGGTGTTTTTAAATTTTTCAGGATGAAACGCAATGTTTCCATTCATTACATTGTCTAAGGCAGGTTGTGACAATTCTTTCATCGAAACAAACCACTGTAAAGATAATTTTGGTTCAATAACTGCATCCGTTCGTTCTGAGTAACCAATTTTATTGATATGGTCTTCTACTTTGACCATGTATCCCTTTTCGTCTAATTCTTTTGCAATTTCTTTACGAACCTCAAAACGATCTTTTCCTGCATAATGTAAACCATTTACATTTAGTTTCCCATTATCCGTGAAAATATCAATCGTTTCTAGTTTGTACTTTTTACCTAATTCGTAGTCATTAATATCATGGGCAGGTGTTACTTTTAAACATCCAGTACCAAAATCCATTTCTACATATTCATCTGCAATAATTGGAATACGACGGTTTGTCAAAGGAACTATCACTTCCTTCCCATGCAACAAATAATAGCGTGCATCATTCGGATTTACACAAATTGCGGTATCTCCTAAAATCGTTTCTGGTCTTGTTGTTGCAATCGTAACCCATTTATCTTCTGAATCTGCAACTTTATATCGGATATGAAATAATTTTGAATTTACTTCCTTATAAATTACTTCTTCATCTGAAAGTGCTGTTTGAGCTTCTGGATCCCAATTGACCATTCGAACACCACGGTAAATTTTCCCTTTTTTATATAAATCGATAAATGTATCAAAAACCGATTCCGAATATTCTTTATCCATCGTAAAAGAGGTACGTTCCCAATCACAGGATGCGCCTAATTTTTTTAATTGTTCAAGAATAATTCCACCGTGTTTATCTTTCCATTCGTAGGCATGAACCATAAATTCATTCCGTGTTAAGTCTGATTTTTTAATTCCTTCTTTACGTAATTTTTGAACCACTTTCGCTTCTGTGGCGATGGATGCATGATCCGTTCCAGGAACCCAACAAACGTTTTTACCTTCCATACGAGCTTTACGTACCAATACATCTTGTATGGTATTGTTTAACATATGTCCCATGTGTAAAACACCGGTAACATTTGGCGGTGGAATTACAACTGTATATGCTTCTCTTTCATCAGGTGTAGAATGAAAATATCCTTTGTTTAACCAATATGGATACCATTTATTTTCAGCTTTTGTAGGTTCGTATGTTTTTGGAATTTCAATCATTTTTGTTCGATTTTACACAAAGATAAAACAATTAATTAATTTCAAAATTTCAAAATTTGAAGAAATAAAAAATACGATGTTTTTAAATAGAATATGAAATTTTAAATGGGTTTAATCTATTTAATTAAACAACTTTTATACTTTTGCATTTTCATAAAAATAATTTAAAATGGCTGATATTCATACTTATAATTTCGACGGAAAACGTGCGTTAATCCGAGTTGATTTTAATGTTCCTTTAGATAAAGAAACACTAGAAATTACAGATGACACTCGAATTCGTGCTGCTTTACCTACGATTCAACACATTCTTAAAACAGGAGGTAGTGTCGTTTTAATGTCGCATTTAGGAAGACCGAAAGAAGGGTTTGAAGATAAATACTCTTTAAAACATATCGTAGCACATACGAGTAAGTTATTAGGTGTTGACGTGAAGTTCGCATCAGATTGTATTGGTGAAAATGCTTTGGCCTTGAGTTCAAACCTAAAAGCAGGGGAGGTGTTATTGTTAGAAAATTTACGTTTTTACAAACAAGAAACAACAGGAACGGAAAGTTTTGCGCAAGAATTAGCAAAACACGGAGATGTATATGTAAATGATGCATTCGGAACTGCACATAGAGCACATGCGAGCACCGCTATTATCGCAAAGTTCTTTCCAAACGCTAAAATGTTTGGGTATTTGTTAGAGGCTGAAATTAAAAGTGTTGATCGCGTATTAAACAGTAATGATAAACCATTAACTGCGATTGTTGGTGGTGCAAAAGTTTCTTCGAAAATTACTATCATCGAACGTTTATTAGATAAAGTAGATAACCTTATCGTTGGTGGAGGAATGGCATTCACCTTTGTGAAAGCTAAAGGAGGTAATGTTGGTGGCTCGTTAGTAGAAGACGACTATTTAGATGTTGCGCGTAAAATTATTATTGAAGCAAAAGAAAAAGGTGTAAACATTTATGTTCCAGTGGACGCTGTTGTTGCAGATACTTTTTCAAATGATGCAAATAGAAAAACAGTTCTTTCCGGAGAAATAGAAACAGGATGGATGGGATTGGATTCCGGACCACAAACTTCGTTGGATTGTGCAGAGATAATTAAAAATTCTAAATTGATTTTATGGAATGGTCCTATGGGTGTTTTTGAAATGGAAAACTTTCAACAAGGAACAAAAGATGTTGCGAATGCAATTGTGGAAGCGACTGCAAATGGAGCGTTTTCATTAATAGGTGGTGGAGATTCAGTTGCAGCGATTAATAAATTTAACTTATCGGATAAGGTGAGTTATGTTTCTACAGGCGGAGGTGCTATGTTGGAGTACTTAGAAGGGATCGAATTACCAGGAATCAAAGCAATTAATTCGTAAGAAATTCATATTATACAAAAAAAGCCACAAGTGATTGTGGCTTTTTTTATGAGATTATCCTTTACAAATAGACTTAGGTTCTTTGTATTTAAGTAAATACCTTCTTCGTTTTTTATTTATACTTTCGATGTTTAACTCATCGATAACTGTTAATATATCACTTCTTACTTTAATGTTTTTTATCAATATTATAGGGAAATTCTTTATGTGAATCTCTATTGTATAAATACCGGGTGATAGAAATTTATATATATTATCTGAATAGAAATAAGTAGTATCGAATCTAATATTTTTATTTTTCTGATTGAATGAAGTGACTTTAATTGTATCAATTACAATATGTTCATTTTTTGAATTAATTAATTTCATTAAAATTCCACCATCATCTTTTTTTTGAGAATAGGCATAATTTGAAATTATAAATATTGTAATAAGTAATATTGTTTTCATATTTTATTTTCAATAAATATATGATTATTTGTGATAAATAAAAAGCCCCACTGATAAATCAGCAGGGCTTCCATATTGTTGTTAGGTAATATTATTTACCTTCCATTTTGTCTTTCAATGCAGATAATGCATCTAAATCACCTAACGTAGATTTTTCAGAGTTAGAGTTGATTGCTTTTACTGCTTGAGCAGTTGAACTACCAGCACCAGCTTTTTTACCTCCTTTAACTTCTGTAGATTTAGAAGCTGCAGTTGGACGATCTTCTCCTTCTTCGAATAAACGTGTGTGAGATACAACGATTTTTTTAGATTCTTTATTGAATTCAATCACTTTGAAATCTAAAGTTTCGTCAATTTTAGCATTTGATCCGTCTTCTTTTTTCAAGTGTTTTGCAGGACAAATTCCTTCAACACCATAAGGAAGAGCAACGATACCAGATTTGTCTTTCGTTTCAACGATAGTACCTTGGTGAATTGTTCCTTCTCCGAAGATTGTTTCAAATACATCCCATGGATTCTCTTCCAATTGTTTGTGACCTAAAGAAATACGACGGTTTTCACGATCGATTTCTAACACAACAACTTTCATTTCGTCACCTACTTTGCAGAATTCAGATGGATGTTTGATTTTTTTCTGCCAAGAAAGGTCAGAAATATGAATCAATCCGTCAACACCTTCTTCTAATTCAACGAATACTCCAAAGTTTGTAAAATTACGAACTTTAGCATCGTGCTTAGTTGCAACTGCATATTTAGCTTCGATTGCTGTCCATGGATCTGGCATCAATTGTTTGATACCTAAAGACATTTTTCTTTCTTCTCTGTCTAAAGTTAATACAACTGCTTCTACTGTATCTCCAACAGACATAAAGTCTTGTGCAGAACGTAAATGTTGTGACCAACTCATTTCAGAAACGTGAATTAAACCTTCAACACCAGTAGTAATTTCAACGAAAGCACCGTAATCAGCCATAACAACTACTTTACCAGATACTTTATCTCCAACTTGGATATTAGCATCTAAAGCATCCCATGGGTGAGCACTCAATTGTTTCAATCCTAAAGCAATACGTTTTTTGTCATCATCAAAGTCAAGAATTACTACATTCAATTTTTGATCTAACTCAACGATTTCTTCTGGGTGATTTACACGACCCCAAGAAAGGTCAGTAATGTGAATTAATCCATCAACACCTCCTAAGTCAATGAATACACCATAAGAAGTAATATTCTTAACAGTACCTTCAAGAACTTGACCTTTTTCAAGACCAGAGATGATTTGTTTTTTCTGTTCTTCTAATTCAGCCTCAATAAGCGCTTTATGAGAAACAACAACGTTACGGAATTCTTGGTTAATTTTAACCACTTTGAATTCCATGTTTTTACCAACGTAGATATCGTAATCACGGATTGGTTTAACATCGATTTGAGAACCTGGTAAGAATGCTTCAATACCAAATACATCAACGATAAGACCACCTTTTGTACGACACTTAACAAAACCAGTAATGATTTCACCTGTACGTAATACATCATTCACACGAATCCATGCTTTGTGCATACGTGCAGTACGGTGAGAGATCACTAGTTGACCTGATTTGTCTTCTTGACATTCAACATAAACATCTACTTTGTCACCAACTTTTAAATCTGGGTTGTAACGGAATTCACTTACTGGAATAACCCCTTCAGATTTGTAACCAACATTGATAACTGCTTCACGTTTTGTTAAAACAACAACAGTTCCTTCAATAACTTCTTTTTCATTGATTGAACTTAATGTTTTTTCGTACGTGTCAGCTAATTCTGAACGTTGAATTTGTGTGTAACCGTCTAATGCTAAAGCATCCCAGTCAAAATCAGCAGTTCCCTGCCCTGTAATTTTTGTTTCTGCCATTTGGCTTAAAATTGTATTTCGCATGAACCCTAATACAAACGAAAGTATGAATAGTAGCTGTCTGATATTAAGGTTAACAGCACTTTATATGCGCGAATATACGTCTTATATCTGAAAACAAGAAGAAAAACCAAGGGAAAATCAATAAAATTGGTAAATTTGTAACCTTAGAATAAAGTTATTATTACAGGTGAAGTCAAGTGCAAAAACACAGGTTCAATTTTTAGTGCAACAAGCAATTGCTTTAGGTTTGAAATATATTGTTTGTTCACCAGGTTCTCGTAACGCTCCATTAATCATTGCTTTTAATCAACATCCTGAAATTGAATGTGTTGTTGTTCCGGACGAGCGTTCAGCTGCTTTTTATGCCTTGGGAATGGCACAACAAACCAATAAATTAGTTGGAGTTTGCTGTACTTCTGGTTCTGCAGCATTAAACTATTACCCGGCAATTGCGGAAGCGTACTATCAACAAATACCATTAATTGTTTTTACTGCAGATCGTCCAAAAGCATGGGTAGATCAAGGAGATGGGCAAACAATTGTGCAACATGAAGTGTTTAAAAATCACATACGTTTTTCTACTACCATTTCAGAAAATAATTGGGATAAAGAGCATGTTTGGTTTGTGAAACGTCAAATTTCAGAAGCTTTTTATCATGCAAATGGAATTGTTAAAGGACCGATACATATAAATTTACCATTTTCTGAACCATTATATCAACAAGTAGAAATAGAAGAAACAAATGAAAATTTACCGATTACAGTTTTAGAGTCTAATGAGAAATTATCTGATAATCAATTTTCAATTCTAAAGAAATCATGGAGTAAGTATTCAAAAAAAATGATTCTTTGTGGTCAAATGTTACCAAATGAAGGATTGGAGAATGTCTTAAAATTTTTATCCGATGATCCATCCGTTCTTATTTTGGTTGAAAACACATCCAACCTAATACATCCTCATTTTGTCCATTGTATCGATCGAACATTGGAAGGAATAAAAGAAGATGAACTGGATGATTTTTCACCAGATTTATTAATTATTCTAGGTGGGGCAGTTGTATCTAAAAAAATAAAAGCTTACTTACGAAAATACTCTCCTAAAGAAATTTGGAAAATTGGCGCTGATTTCCCGTTTATGGATACGTATCAAAATTTGACATATTCATTAAATGTTGAAGCTACTTTTTTTGTGAAAGAATTGATTAAAGTGGAGTATAGTAGTAATGCAAACTATCGAAATAAATGGAAACAAATAGATTATATTAATAAAGATAAAGCCTTAGATTTCATTGAAAAGCAAGATGCATTTACAGATTTGATAGCTAATCATATTATTTTAGATTATTTACCTGAAAATTCTGTTTTACACCTAGGTAATAGTTCCGTTGTTCGCTATGCCCAATTATTTGATCCTGTTCGAACAATTACTACATTTTGTAATCGAGGCACTAGTGGAATTGACGGAAGTACAAGTACTGCAGGTGGAGCTGCTTATATTCAAAAAGACAAATGTAACACCTTGATTACTGGGGATATTTCATTTTTCTATGATAGTAATGCTTTATTTAATCGTTTAGATTTAGGCAATCTCCGTATTTTTTTAATTAATAATGATGGTGGTGGAATTTTTAAAATTATTCCAGGTCCAGATACTACAGACGAATTGAATAATTTCTTTGTTTATAATCATGGGTATTCTGCAGAATTTATTTGTAAAGCTTTCGGAGTTAATTACTTTCAAGCAAATAATATAAGCGATATTGAAAATCAGATAGAAGAATTTTTCGCTTTTTCTTCAAATTCAAAACCGAAATTAATGGAGATTTTCACAGATTCTTCTTTAAATGATAGCGTTTTAAAACACTATTTTACAGCAATATCTTAATTTTGACCTTAATATTTAATTTATGAGTGATTATTTTTCTATACTTTTTACTGGAACAGGAGTTTTTTATTTGGTTGTACTTTCGTTATTGGAGATAGTACTTGGTATTGATAATATCATATTTATCTCGATTGTAACCGATAAATTACCAGCACAAAAAAAACGTAAAGCACGAAATATTGGATTATTCTTAGCCTTAATTGTTAGGCTTTTTTTATTGTCAATAGTAAGTTGGATTATGGGAATGACTGAACCATTATTTACTGTTTTTGGCACAAATTTTACAGGTCAAAGTTTGGTTTTATTGATAGGTGGATTATTTCTAATCTACAAAAGTACTAGCGAAATGCATAGTAGTATCAAAGGCAATCATGATGGAGAGCTTAAGGTTAAAACCTCATTATCTGCTGTAATTTTTCAAATCGTGATGATTGATATTGTTTTTAGTTTTGATTCTGTTATTACAGCTATTGGAATGACGAATGAAATAAGTAGGGAGGGATCTGGTAATCCAATGGTTATAATTTTTGGGGCGGTTATTATTTCTATGTTAATTATGTTGGTGTTTGCAAAGTCGATCTCCGATTTTATTAATAAACGCCCTACAGTAAAAATGATTGCTTTGGCGTTTTTAGTTACAATCGGTATGGTACTTATCGCTGAGGCATTTGGTCAACATGTACCAAAAGGATATATCTATTTTGCGATGGTTTACGCATTAGTTGTAGAGTTTATCAATATTAAAATGCGAAAAAACAAAGGTATTAAAGAGTGATTAGTAGTTTGATTTAGAGTTGTATACTGATTAAAACTATTGTTTAATGTAATTGACTCAAGGATAGTTTTAAGATTAATCGTTATATTAATTCAGAGATTGCTTTTTTTGTACCGATTGTTTTTGTGATAAAATCTTTTGCTAATTTAGGACTTCTTGCGGGAGAGTATTCTCTTCCATAAAAAATGATTTGTAAATGCAATTTATTCCAACTTTGTTTTGGGAATATTTTTTTTGCATCTTTTTCAGTTTCGATTACGTTTTTACCACTAGTTATACCCCAGCGCGTCAATAATCGATGTATGTGGGTATCTACAGGGAACATTGGATGCCCAAAACCTTGAGACATTACTACAGAAGCAGTTTTGTGTCCTACACCAGGAAGTTCTTCTAATAATTCAATGTTTTCAGGTACTTCACCATTATATTTATCAATTAGTATTTGGGATAAGGTAAAGATTGCATACGCTTTTTTAGGAGAGAGTCCACACGGTCTTATTATTTGTTGAATTTCTTCTATTTTTATTTTGACCATCTCAAAAGGATTATCTGCTTTTGAAAATAATAAGGGTGTAATCTTATTTACACGTTCATCTGTACATTGTGCAGATAATAAAACTGCAATAAGTAAGGTATATTTACTTGTATGGTCTAGTGGAACTGGAGTCGTTGGATATAATTTTTCTAACTCTTCAAGTATATAATATGCTTTATCTTTTTTAGTCATAAATAAAGATTTAATTTTATGGTATGGAAATTAAAATCGACTATCCGATCTATCGAAAATTAAGTAACAATCGAAGTTTTTATAAAGTTGTTGACTCAAAAAACTTTGAAGAAATTCAAATTATCGGTAAAAAAAGAAGACATCAATTAATTGAAGCGAATCAATATCCTGAATTATTATTTATTCAAGATTTAATAGCGTTTAATCATTTAGGGATATTAGAAAGTTCTGAAAAAGAATGGTTATTATATATTTAGTAATAATTTATTTTTTCAACAATTTTTGGAACCATGTTTTTTCTTTTTTTGCTACATAGCTAGAATCATCGCCATATCCATAACTATATCCATATCCATAATTTCGTCTATAATCAGAACAGTTTAAGAGTATTGACATATTTTTAAGCTTACTTTCATCATATAAACTTTCCGCAATATTTAATAATCTTTTGTCTAAAAAGTTAGCGCGTGCTACATAAATAAACATATCGGCATATTTATTTAATAATAATGAGTCTGCTACCAAACCAACTGGAGCTGTATCTACTACTATATAGTCAAATTGTTCCTTTACTTCAGTAAATAAATCACTTAATCGATCAGACATCAATAATTCTGCTGGATTAGGAGGTATTGGTCCAGATGGGATTATCGTTAAATTTTCAATCTCAGGAATTTTTATGGAAATGTCATTCACAGAAATACTTGAGTCTACAATAAAACTTGTAATACCAATCGTTTTTTTCTCGTTTATATATTGAAGAATTTTCGGCGCTCTTAGATCTAGACCCAATAATGCTACTTTTTTACCAGATAATCCAAGTGTGGCAGCTAGATTTAGTGCAATAAATGATTTTCCTTCGTTACTGATTGTAGAAGTTATAAAGATTGATTTAGCACTATTTTTAATCGATGGAATCAAAAAGTTAACATTAGTCCTCAATAAACGGAAGGCCTCTGCAACACTTGATCTTTCTGCTAATCCTACAACTAATTTGTTTTTACTATCTGTGATTGGTATGTCGCCTATATAAGGTATACCAAGATTTGAAATTTCAGAGTTATTATGAATTTTAGTATCAAACAAATTAATAATATAAATTATACCTATTGGTATAATTAAACCTAACATAAATGCAATTATATAAATCAATTGCTTTTTAGGAGATGTTGCTTTTTCATCGGAGTAGGGAGGATCGATTATTTTGATATTGGAAATAGTAACTGCTTCAGATATTGCAGTTTCTTCTCTTTTTTGCAGTAAAAATAAATAGAGTGTTTCTTTAATTTGTTGTTGACGCGCAAATTCCCTAAAATCTTTTTCCTGACTTGGTGCAGATGTTAATTTTGTTTGTAGAATATTTTGTTCTCTAGTAAGCTCTTTGTTTTTTATTTTTAGTGAATTCTTTTGACTAATAAGACTTTCTTTTAGATTAGACTTCAAGTTTGATATTTGTTCTTCAAGATTAGATACGATAGGGTTATTAATACTTGAGCGAATTAAAAGTTTATTTCTCTCTAATATAATATTGTTAATGTTACTTATAAGATTATCAATAGCTGTATTTGATATACCGATATTATACGGTAATAATTCATTTGACTTAGCATCTTTTAAATGATCGGATATAAATTCAGTTAATTTTAATTGAATGTTATTTTCAGAAAGTAACTTTTGATTTTGTTTTTCACTTTCTAAAAATGAAGAAGTATTTAATGCTAAATCAAAAATTTTATTCGAAGATTTAAAAGAAGAGACATCTTGTTCTACATCTGTAAGTTCTCTTGTAATATATGTTATACGTTCATTAATAAAATCTAAGGTATTTTTTGATATTTCATTCTTGTCTATAATGGCATCTTTGGTATGTTGATTAATTAATTCCTGCAAGAATGCCTTGCCTTCACTTGTGTTACTTGTAACAATTGATAATAAAATAATACTATTCTCTTTATTTTGTTTTTCAATAACTAATTTTTGATTCAATAGATCTACAGTTTGATTGAATTTAGTTAATGTGATTTTTAAATAAAAAGTTTTTAAAAAGTTTTCGTTTGGTGTTATAATTATATCTCCAAAGGATGATTGTATCGTTGAACCAAATCTACAGTTACGTTTTCTGTTATTATCTAATATTTCGAAAGATGATTTGTCAATACTTTTAATTTCAATTACTCCTGACTTTTGATAGGCGGTAGAGTCTCCATTTAAAAAAGTGATGTTTATCGGTTTTTCAGAAAATAATTCCTTGTTATTTACGGTGTTTAAATCGAAATAATTTACATTTAATTTTAGTACTTGTACTACTTTAGAAATTAATGATCTCGATTTAAGTAATTGTATTTCATTTTCAACGGAACTAGATGAGTTTCCTAAATTCAGACCCAACCCTTCAAAAGCAGAAAGCTGATCTGAAATTTCATTTTTCGATCCATCTTTTACAATTAAACTAGCGGTTGTTTTGAAAGATTGTTGTGTGAATTTCAAATAAATTACTGCAAATGAGAAAGATAAAACGAGAGAGATTAGAATGTATTTCCAATGGGGTAAATATTTATAGAAAATTATTTTAATATTCTCATTTTCTCTAGATGAATTTTCAGACATATAAATTATTTAGTTAAAATATTGACAGTTGTAATTACTAAAGATGCTATTGCTACTAAAATAGAAGATGATCCAGTAACATTGGAGGAATTAATTTTTGCTTGATTCGCTTCTATATAAATTACATCGTTTTGAGTTAAATAATATGCAGAAGAATTGATGAAATTATTATTGGTTAAATCTATGCGATACTGTTTTTTAATGCCGTTTTCATCTCTCAATAAAAGTATGTTCTTTCTTTTTGCAGTAATATTTAAATCACCCACGATACCTATCGCTTCAATTAATGTTATTTTTTCGTTAGGTACTTCAATAGTTCCAGGATTTTTAACATCTCCTAGAATCGTAATTTTAAAGTTTTGAATTTGTATGCTTACTTTAGGATCTTTTAAATAGGTACTCAGTTTTAATTTTATTAAATCTGTAGCTTCTTCAATAGATAATCCAGTTAATTTAATTTTTCCAATTAAAGGGAAATCTATCTCTCCAATTTTATTTATTAAATAACCATTGGATGGAGAACCTCCAGAAAAATAATTTCTAACTACATTTTGATTGTTTGTCGTTGGAATATTGAAAATTTTAATGCTTTCTTCATCGCATCCAAAAACTTTAATGTTTAATATATCTCCTTCTTTAAGTTTTAATGGATATTCCGCATTTATTTTTTTATCAATATTATCTTGAAAGTATACAAATTGTTTTCTGGATGCGCAATTAGTAAATAAAAGTAATGAAGTGAAAACAAAAAATAAATTGTATAAAATTTTCATATTTATTGTTTTTTATAATTTGATTTATTGATTTGCAAAATTAGTAATTAAATATTAGATTGTATTACACAAAAATAGATTTAGTATTCTAAAATTAATTATTTAATAGGCATTTTTATCTTTTGAGCAGATTTTAAATACAGTAAGCATTATTATTTTTATATCTAAAACAAACGACCAATTTTCAATATACCAAATATCTTTTTTTACTTTGTCTTTCATTTCCTGTAACTTTTTACTTTCATCTATATAGCCAGTAGCTTGAGCCCAACCAGTGATTCCAGGTTTTACAAAATGACGCACCAAAAATTCGTCTACAATCTTTGAATATTCTTCTGTATGTTTTAACATGTGAGGTCTTGGACCTACAACAGACATATCTCCTTTGAAAACGTTTATAAATTGAGGTAATTCATCTATTCTAGATTTTCTTAAAAATTTACCAAACGGCGTTATTCTTGGATCATTTTTTTGAGTGCCAATTATATTATTTGATTCATCAATGAACATAGTTCTAAACTTAATACAGTTAAAAACCCTATTGTCTTGACCGGATCTCTTTTGAATAAAAAAAACTGGTCCTTTAGACGTTAATTTTTGTATTATTATAACGGCTGGAAAAATTATAGGATATAAAATTAAAATAACAAAAAGAGAAAAGAATAAGTCAAACACTCTTTTAAGTATAATATTTGTTTGTTTTTCTAATGGTTCTTTTCTTAAGACTAAAATTGGATTATCTCCGTAAAAGTCGATTGATAATTTACTATTGAAAATATTTTCTTTTTCAAAATTTGGTACAATTTTGAAACGAATAAAGTTTGAGTCACAAAATTTAATTATTTTTTTAATTGCTGATTGTTCATGCTTTTCAGTTGAAAAATACATTTCATCTACATGATTTAATTCACAATAGGTAAAAATATCATCATATGTACCCAAAATATTAATTATTTGTTTATCCTGTGGATATTTTTCATCTGAATCAGCAAAAAAACCTAGTATTTTATATCCAAATGATAATTCGCTATTTAAAGTAGTATAAAGATCTAATGTGTTTTTATTAAGACCAATAATAATTACTTTCTTATTATTGACTCCTTTTTTTCGTAGGGACTTAAGAGAATAAATCTGTAATACTCTAATTAATATGTAGATAAGTGTAAAACATATGGAGTAATTTATAATATAAAAAGGAGAAATTTTAACATATCGTAGAAAAAATATATCTAGATATAAAATAAGGAGGTATACAATAATTATTTTGAATGTTCTAGAAAGTGTTTTTGCAGCATTATCAAATCTCATGATTGAATATGTGCCAAATACTCTTGATAACAATAGCCAAATTAGATTTGAATATAATATAAAAGGAAATAAATTGTCTGGTATTTGATAGGAAGTCCCGAAAAAATCTACTGTAATGATTTTAGCTAAAAAAAAACAAAAATTTAAAATAAGAAAATCAGAAATAAATATAACATTCTTATTATACTTAGTTAACTTAACTATAATTCCTGTTGAATATTTCACTCTAGTTATTTTGAGTGCAAATATATATCTTTAATTTGAATTAATATTTTGATTAATTATAAATTTAAATTAGAATTTTCTTTTAGGTAATGTTTTAAAACTCTCATAAACAATAGTGCTAGTTGGAAAAACTATTACAAAAGCAGTTATAAAGATTATTTTAAAATCTACTATAAAACTAAAATTAGCTTGGTACCATTGTTCAACCTCACCTTTAAAAGGGTAAATTTTATTAGTGTAAAATCCCCAAGTATCTTCTCCTTTATTTTTTATACTCGTTATCAATTCCTCTTCATCACGAAAAATAATAGAACCAATTCCTGTTAAACCAGGTTTTATCTTGTAAATTACAGATTGGACTTCAGAAGGATACGCATTAAAACTGATAGCCATTACTGGTCTTGGTCCAACAAAACTCATATCTCCCAAAAAAATATTGAATAGTTGTGGTAACTCATTTATTTTACTTTTTCTTAAAAATCCACCCATTGGTGTTATACGAGGGTCTTTTTTTGTTGTAATAACACCTCCAGCCATGTTCGGACTGTCTTTGAGCATAGTAGCAAACTTAAGAATATTAAATTTTTTATTTTGATATCCTATTCGTTCTTGCTTGTAGAAAATATAACCTTCTCCAGTTAACTTTAAACCAATTATGATAGGAATCAATAAAGGAGATAAAATAATTAATAGGATGGATGAAAGTAAAATATCACAAAATCTTTTAAATATTAAATACATAAAAATTACATTTTTTGGTCTAAACTCTTTCCTGTTTCAATATGCTGAAAATCTGGAATGTATTTTTGTAAACTATCGACGATTAATTGTTTATCATAATCGCCTGAGTGCATCAAATTTTTTAAATCAAAAATACAATTTTCAATTTGATTCAATGGAAGTTTACGTGCATTTTTAATAACTCCTAAACTTTCAAACTGGTTTAAATCAACTTCGTCAATATCTGTGTAAAATTCTTCGTACAATTTTTCACCAGAGGTATCTGAATCGAAAAAATAGACCGGATACGAATCATTTTCCATTAATTTATACGCCAAATTTCTTGCTTCCTCTTCTGAGTTACAAAGTGTAATTTTTCTATTAGAAACTTTAAAAAAATCTTCTGTAATTGCTTTAAAATAAACTTGTTCTTCCTCCTCAAGCTTCGGGAAAAATATTTCTCCACTTTTACCTAGCATACATGCTAACATGCAAATTTGTCCACTTTCTTCAGGAGAAACAAAAAAACGTTTTACATCTGAAGGACATGATATTGGTTGATTTTTAAACAAACGTTCCACATAACCTGCTAATAAAGATCCATTCGAAAAAGCAACATTTGCAAATCGAGCAGTTGTTATTTGTATTTCTGAACTGTAGGCCATAATTACTTCTTCCATTAACTTCTTAGAAGCTCCCATCACATTAACTGGATTTGCAGCTTTATCTGTAGAAACACAGAAAAAATGTTCAGGTTTGTTTTTAAGTAATAAATCTAGAAATGTTTTTGCTTTAAATACATTGTTTTCTATCATTGCTTCAATTGAAAACTGATCTTTTTCACTTCTTACATGCTTGTGAGCAGCAAAATTTGCGACAATTTCAAAAGGCCCGTTAGCTAGAAACATTTTCTCGAAAACGGGATCTCCAAAACTCATTGGATAGGTAATATATTCTTCCGGTACGTATTGATTTGGAGTACTTCTTAAATCGCGTGTAAGTTCTGTTAAACCATTTTCGTTGATATCAACAACCACTAATTTTGCAGGTTTAAACTTTAGAACAGCTTTTATATATGAACTGCCTATTGTTCCAGCACCTCCAATTACTAGCACGTTTTTACCTTCTATTTTTTCAGTTAATTGCGATGAATACTTTTCAATATCTGATGCAAATAAACTAATCGATCTTTTAGTGATGTATTCGTTAATGAATTTAGGTATATCAATAATGTTCATAAGAATTAATTTGATGAATAAAATAATTTAATTTTGTTTACTACAGTTTCCATTTCTTCCAACGTTATTCCAGCAGAACTAGGAATACTTATTGAAGTTGCATATACTTTATCTGATTGATTTCCATTTGAAACAAAAATTTCGTTTTTAAACATCTCTAACTGATTCATAGGCATCCAAAATGGTCGTGACTGTACACCGTTTTCGTTTAAAAAACTTATTAATTGTCGCATTAACTTTGTTTTAAAAGTAAATAACCAACAATTCGCAGTTACATCTTCAGAAACAGCTTGAAATTCAATATCACCAACACCAGTAAGTTGCTTTCTGTAAAAGTTATCCATTCTACGTTTATTCGCTAAAAGGGTAGGGAATTCCTCCATTTGAGCTACACCGATAGCTGCTAATACATTAACTAAACGATAATTGTAACCAACTTCGTCATGGATATATTCCATCACACTAATTTTTGCTTGCGTTGTTAAATGCTTGGCTTTTTTTGCTAATTCTTCATCATCCGTAACAATTACACCTCCACCGCCGGTAGAAATAATTTTATTTCCATTAAAACTAAAAACCCCAAATTTCCCAAAACTACCAGCATGTTTTTTCTGAAAATAGGATCCTAAAGCTTCTGTACTATCTTCAATAACATCTAAATGAAATTTGGCAGCAATTTGCATCAACTTCTTCATATCTCCTATATTTCCTAGTACATGTACTGGCATAATTGCTTTGATACGTTTGTTTGTTGTTTTATGGTAGGAGTGAAGAATACCTTCTGATTCTTTGATGATAGTATTATGCTTTAAAAAAGATTCCAATAAATCTAAATCCATTTGCCAACTTTTAGGATCAATATCTATTAATATAGGAGTTGCACAAGTATATTTTATTGCATTTAAGGTTGCTATGAAAGTTACGTTAGGAGCAATAACATAATCTTCGCTTGTCACTCCTGCAAGAATTTGAGCTATGTGAAGTCCTACAGTTCCATTCATACATGCAATACCATACTTAGCACCTACAAAATCGGCTATTTGTTCTTCAAATTGATTGACATAAGAACCGGCAGAGGATATCCATCCGGTATCTAAACAATCTTTGACATATTTCCATTCATTACCATTAAGGTATGGAACTGATAAAGGAATCATATTTTAATTTTATTAAATTTTTTTTATTGGATTTCCAAAATATACTCCTGGAGCATTAATATTTTTTAAAACAATAGCTCCCATACCAATAACAACGTTGTCACAAATTTTAACAGAATCTTTTATTATAGCTCCGGCTCCTATGAATACATTGTCTCCTATACTTACATCACCACATATTACTGCTTTTGGTCCAAGAAAAAATTGGTTACCTATTTTACATCCATGTTCAATTACTGACCCCGTATTAATTATTGCATGTTCACCGATTTCTGTTGAGGTATTGATAATGACACCTTTAAATACAATTGTTCCTTGTTTTATTCTAATATCATGCGATAGAATTGAGTCTTTAGAAATAATCGAAGGAAATTTAAATCCTTTATTTAGAAGTGAATTTGTTAAGTTATTTCTTAGTTCTCTGTCTACTGGTGATTTAGTATATGAAATTCCCATCAGTAAATGGGGGTAATTATTTGGATTAAGAATATGTTCATTACCTAAGTAGTTTGCACCTAGTATAATACCTTTGTTTTCCAAATCTGTGTATCCAATTATTTTATTTTCCTCATCTTCATTAACCATAGAAATTATACTTAATGCATGTCCACCACCACCAATTACTACTAAAGAATTTTTATTCATAATTTGAATATTTAGTTATATTGATGAAACCATCTTTACATCTTAGAATGAAGCTTCCATCATATAGTTTGCATACTGTTTGACCAGTTTTTAATTCATTTCCAAATGGAAAATCTTTTATTTTTTTTGCTTCGAATATTTTTATTTTTCTGTCATTTACATAAGTAATTGCTCCTGGATATGGATATGAAATTGCTCTAATTTTATTGTATATAATATCCATATTTGAATTCCAAAAAATAAATGAATCTTCTTCTGTTCTTAACCTTCTAAAGTTTCCTTCATTAATAGATTGTGGCATTTTTGGAGCTTTTCCCAACCTAATCAATGGAAAATAAGCTTTAATTAAGTTAGTGGTTGCTTTATCTACTTTATCAAGTATGTCATTTACATAATCATTATCTTCAATTGTTATTAAACTTTGTCCAATTATTTCTCCGCCATCAGGAATGTCGTTATAATAAAACATAGTTAAGGCTGTTTCAGTGTATCCATCTTCGATTTGCCAAGCAATGACTGACCTCCCTCTGTCTGATGGTAATTTTGAAGGATGAAAACCAATTACTCCCATATTAGGTGATGATAAAATTTTATTATCTAATAATTCGGACCATCCAGCCACAATAATAAGATTAGGTTTTAATTTTAGAATTGTTTCAATATAGTTGTTAGCATTTTCATCTTTAATTATATAATTTTCATCAGGAAAATTTATATGTCTTGGTTTATCTGAATCATTCGGATAAGTGATTACAAGCGAAAGATTAACAAATTTATTTGTGTTTAGATAATCAAACACAATTTTACCATTTGTAAGTCCACCTATAAAAATTACATTAATATTTTCCATTAATTAATAATTTCTTTGAGTAACATAAAAGATTCAGCATACATAACATTTATTTGGCTTCCTCTATAACGATTATAAGCTTTCATTGTATCAATGCTTCTTGTAAAAGGAGCTTCAAATAATTCAGATTTAAAAAAATTTAATGCATGAATCTTTTTATCCATATAATTACTTATGTCCACAAAAACATGCGGTATAAAAATATTTTCGGGTAATGCTGGAGCAAAATCTGTTTCTGAAATTACATCAATCATCATTACTTTTTTTACTGAGGGATATCTAAAGGATTTTATACATGCTTGGCAAGCATCAAAAGTTTTTCTATGATCGGAGTGAGGGTCAGACCTATTTGGTAAATAAATAATATTAGCATTTGATTCTTTAAATACTTTACTAATGAGTGGTATTATTTCACTTAGTGATATGTCATCTAAAATAATTTCCGGCAGACCTAAAGAATAAGTATTATCAAATTGATAAAAGTCTTTTAATTTAGATATAGTTTTTTTTTGAATTTCATTTCCTTCCGTAATGAATAAGCAATTTACTACATCCCCCTTTTCTTTGTGGTGAAAAATTGTACCACCACAACCAATAGTTTCGTCGTCAGGGTGAACAGCGATAATTAAGACATTATTTTTCATGTTGATATTTTGATCGGTTATCGGAGAGAGCATTCATAATTAATTGATAAGATTTCTTAACATTGAAGTTAGTATTAATATGTAATCTTGAATTTGTTTTCAAAATAGATAAATTTAACTTATCTGAAGATATATTATCAATAATATCTAACATTTTTTCTGTTTCGCCACTTTGAATCCAAAATCCACATTCAGCTTCTATAATAGATTTTCCAACATCTGAATTTATATCAGTTGCTGCTATAATCGGCAGACCCGAATCCAAGTAAGATAATAATCTTGACGGAAAATTTGGTATAGTAAAGTCTTTGTGCAAAAAAATCATACCGACATCGCATGCTAATAATAAATTATCAAAATCTTTTTTTGGTAGTAGATTTATTAATTTTGCATTTGAAGGATTATTTTTATTAAACCAATTTTTAATTTCCTTAAATTTTGTTCCAGCACCTACAATTAGAAAAAAAGCGTTTTTATTATTACTTTTTTCAATTGTTTCTATCATAAAATCAATACCTTGTGGTTTTCCTAGGTTACCTCCGTAAACAAAAATTTTCTTTTCTTTAGGTAAATTATATAGATTTCTTAAGCTAATTATTTCTTCTTTCGAAATTTCTTTAAATTGGGGATCTATAGAATTAGGATTAACCTCAATCATTTCTTTTTTTAAATAAACATTATGTCTCAAAATATAATCAACATTAGCTGGTGACATACAGCCGATTTTGTCAGAGATTTGATATAATTTTTTTTCTTTTCTCAAAAAAAATGAATGTATTAAACTACCTGAATTAATCATCTTCATATCAACAGCATTTTGAGGGAAAATGTCTTTTAATAATAGGTATGCAAAAGCATTATCTCTTTTTTTTATAAATTGAATTATTTTAGTGAAAGTGATTGGTGGTGTAGAATATATAATTATGTCAAATTTATGATTGTTAAAATATTTTTTAATCCCTTTTAAGAATTGATTTTCTATTGCTAAAGTAGCAAGACCTTTTTCTAAAACATTTGTTTTTTGAATATTGAAAGTTTTAACATGTAATATTTTAACTTCATCTTGCTCTACTAAGTATGTAGATTTTTTGTGTTTTCGTTCAGTAGGATTGACTACAAAAATTTGATGTCCATTATTTTTAAACTCTCGTAACAAATCGGAGTATAAACCTCTTTCATCTAGGGAATTAATTTTTACTAAAGTCAAAAAAAGTATTTTCATTTACTTGCTCCAAATAACGCGATTGATATAATCTGTATAACTAATTATTATTCTTGTAATTTTTTCAGATACATTTGGCATCGAATAATCTGATACCGGTCTGAAATTTCGTTCTATACCAATTTTTTGAGTTTGAAGTTCAGTTAAACCTTGCATAATTCTTTCTGGACTTAAACCAACCATCATAACAGAAGCTTCTTCCATAGCTTCAGGTCTTTCGTGAGCTTGTCTGATATTTAAAGCCCTAAAATTCAAAATAGATGATTCTTCAGAGATAGTACCACTGTCTGATAATACAGCAAATGAACGCATCTGTAGCGCATTATAATCATGAAAGCCTAAAGGTTTTAAAAATTGAACTTTTTCATTCACCTCAAGTTTCATTTTTTCAATCATGTTACGTGTTCGGGGATGTGTAGAAACAATGATAGGCATTTTATATTCTTCTGCAATTGCATTCAAACTTTCTATTAATCCCCTAAAATTCTTTTCAGAATTTATATTTTCCTCTCTATGCGAAGAAACAACAAAAAACTCACCTTCCACTAGTTGTAATTTTTCTAGGACATTAGAAGCTTCAATTTTTGGTAAATAATGGTTTAACACCTCAAACATGGGTGAACCTGTTTTAATCACTCTATCTGCAGATAAGCCTTCACGCAATAAATATTCTCTTGCAATATCACTATAAGTTAAATTGATATCAGAAATATGGTCAACAATTTTGCGATTAGTTTCTTCCGGAACTCGTTGATCAAAACATCTATTACCAGCTTCCATGTGAAAAATAGGAATTTGACGTTTTTTTGCAGGTATCGCACACAAACACGAATTGGTATCTCCCAAGACCAAAAAAGCATCTGGCTTTAAATCTTCCAATAAAGGATCGATTTTTATCAATATATTCCCAATTGTTTCCGTAGCAGTTTTACCTGCAGCATCAAGAAAAAAGTCTGGTTTACGTAATTCTAAATCTTCAAAAAATATTTGATTTAATTCATAATCATAATTCTGACCTGTATGAACAATTATATGTTCTATTGCTTCTGATGCATCTAATGCTTTTAGAACACAGGATAACCTTATTATTTCTGGACGGGTTCCAACAACCGTCATTACTTTTAATTTTTTCATTTTATTACATTTGATTTAAACTTCTACAAAATAAGTATCTGCATCTTCTGGATTATAAAACTCATTAATCCAAAATATAGTATATAATTCTTCCTCACCAATGTTTTTAATGTTATGCGTGTACCAAATAGGCATATCAACATATGCTGGCTCAGATCCATCTAAAAATAAATCTATTACTTCATCACTGTCTATTTTCCGTAATTGAATTAATGCCTTTCCTTTAATCACTGAGAATCGTTCTATTTTACGCGTATGAAAATGATTCCCTCTAGTTATTCCTGGTACGGTAGTTGAAAAAGAAACTTGTCCACCAATCCCAAGTCGTATCACTTCTACAAATGCGCCTCTTGGGTCTATGTGTTGTGTAAATTTAACTGGGAAAAAGTTCGTGTGATCGATATACGATCGAAAAGTATTAAATAAATTCAAATCAAAAGTATTATTCAATGCAGGAATTTCTCCCCGTTCAAAATAATTTGATTTAAAATTCTGTAACAAATTTAACACATCAGACACTTTGACTTTTGATGTAGAATTAATTATAAGGAATTCATTATGTTCTTCTTTGTTAATTATTTCAATTATTTCTTTTACTAATTCTGAAACAAAAATTAATTGTACTTCACCATCAACTGCAATTGAAGGAGTTTCTTTATGAGTTAGTTGATAACAAAAAGTGGCTATAAATGAATTGTAAAATGGTTTTCCAAACGGTCCAAAAACATTTGGAATTACTATTCCATTTACTTTTCCACCTGATTTTTCTGCCCATTGCACTAATTTTTCGCGACCTTCTTTTTTAGACTTACCATATAAGTTATCTTTTTCTTCTTGGGAACTTGAAGAAAATAAAATGTGGGCTTTTGAATTAGTACGCTCCAACGAATCTATTAGTTGGTTTACTAATTTTATATTAGTTTCATAAATAAATTCTTGGCTTTCATGACGATTCATTGCTGCTAAATGTACTATAGTATCACATTGAACAACGAATGCATCTAATTTTAATTCATCATTAAAATAATCTTTTTTAAACTCTATAATAGTATATAGATCAGGAGTTAGGTTTAACGTGTTATACAAATGTTTACCTACAAAACCATTTTGACCAGTTATTCCAATTTTTTTCATTTGATACTATTTTTAAATAATGGGATATCTAATCTCATCGTTAATTTCATTTAACATATAGTCCGACATCAACAGTAATTTAGAATTTAACTCTAAAGCTTTAATTGAAGTTAAATAACCTGACGGTATATGTAGCACATCCATTCTATTTGATTCAATAATAAATTCAAAAGGTTGAATATCTAAACTTGATTTTTCAAAGAAGTCGATATTGATAACACGAATTATAAAAGAACCATTTGTTGCTATTATCCAACGTTGTTCAATTTTATGTCCTTGCCAACCTCTTTCCGAATCTAAGCCATAATTTTCAATTGAGTAAATTCTTTTAACAGTAGAAGCATTAAACACATTATTGTATGTTAGTTTTCCTCTACTATCTTCATAAGCATCTCCTTTGATTATTGCTGGTATCATTTAATTATAAAATCGATAAATTTATATCTTCACCAAATATTTCTTTTCGTATGAGCGGAAGTTTTGATATTAATTCCTTTAGTCCTTCAATAGATTTCTGATTTGTATTGTGTGAATGGTAATCTTCTATTAAAGAGATATCTTGTTCACCTTCAGAAAAATATTTTGCGTAATTTAGGTCGCGATTATCAGCAGGTACTCGATAGAAATCACCCATATCTTCTGATTTAATCATTTCTTCTCGGGTACACAACGTTTCATATAATTTCTCACCATGGCGAGTACCAATAATTTTTACAGGTACATTTTTACCTGTTAAATCAATTAATGCCTGTGCTAAATCCCCAATGGTTCCTGCAGGAGCTTTATTAACAAATAAGTCACCTGGATTTCCGTGTTCAAAAGCAAATAAAACCAAATCAACCGCATCTTCTAAAGACATGAAAAAACGAGACATATTAGGATCTGTAATTGTAATAGGCTCTCCCTTTTGAATTTGATTTAAAAACAACGGAATAACAGAACCTCGTGAAGCCATCACATTCCCATAACGAGTTAAACACACTACAGTCTCTGTTAAATTTCGCGCTTCAGCTATTGCTACTTTTTCCATCATTGCTTTGGATATACCCATAGCATTAATAGGGTAGGCGGCTTTATCTGTTGACAAGCAAATAACTTTTTTAACACCATTAGAAGCTGCAGCACGAATAACGTTTTGCGTACCTTCTACATTTGTCTTTACGGCTTGCATAGGGAAAAATTCACACGATGGAACTTGTTTTAATGCGGCAGCATGAAAAATATAGTCTACTCCTCGAGTTGCAGGTTCTACGCTATTAAAATCCCTTACGTCACCTATGTAGTATTTAATTTTTTCATTTTTATACAAATTACGCATATCGTCTTGCTTTTTTTCGTCTCGTGAAAAAATGCGTATTTCAGAAAAGTGATCGGTATGTAAAAAGCGGTTAAGAACCGCAGAACCGAAAGAACCTGTACCACCAGTTATCAGGAGGGTTTTGTTTTTTATCATAATTAAAGTTTTTTTAACATATTATATATTTTTTCACACTGCTTGTCAGGTGTTTTATTTTCAAATATAAAGCGCTTAGCTAATTCTCCTATTTTATTTAATTCTGACTGTTCTTTTTTACAAATTTCAATAATTATTTGAGATAATTCAAATACTGATTCATTTTCTGGAAAAAATATAAATTTAAAATATTCTTGCGGAATACCTTTTAATTTATTCATAATACAAGGTGTTCCAGATGCTAAGTATTCCATAGTTTTAGAAGGAAAAGAATATTTTGTAAACTCGCCTTCTGATGTTCTAGGGTTTACTAATACAGTAGCTCTTTTTTGCAATTCCAACACTTGTTCACGAGGAATTTGCCCAAAATTAATAATTCTATTATCAATCTTAGCTTTTTCATTCAGTTCGTCTTTCGCATCCCCATCTCCACATATCCAGAGACGATAATCTTGATCCTTTATCAATGCAAATGCATCTAACAAGTTTATTATACCATATCTTCTAGCTAAGGTACCCGAATATAAAATAGTTTTAAATTGTTCCTTTTCTAGAACAACAGTATCCTCCTTACCACTGAAAATACCTTCTACTCTAACCCAAGGTCTATCGCCAATATTTAAAGATTTATGCATATAATCTGTTAATAATACAAAAGAATCAACTTTTTTAATTAATTTGTTCAAAATGTTTTTTTCTTTTGCTTTTAAGAATCTATATAAAAAACCTTCATCTTCACTCATAAATTCTGGAAGGTCAGGCACAACTAAGCAAATTTTCAAAGAAGGGTTTCTATCTTTTAGCTCTACAGCAGCCTTAATAAAAGGAGTATGAACAGCATAAATTAAAGCAATCTCATTATTATTATGCAATAATTTCTTTAATATTCTTTTAGAATTAAAATATCTTGAATATATCTTAAAAAGTGGGAGATTAAAAAAACCAACATTAATATCACTAGCGCCCAATTTATGAGAAAAAAAGAACGATTTTATTTTAAAATCTTTATAACGCAAAGGGTAAGAACCTATATATGGTAAATTAATGATTTTTAGCTTATCTGTATGATAATCTAGACCGTCAACAATTGACCATTGAAGAGCATCAGCAGCATATTGAATAACCCCAATACTTTTAGCTTCTATTTCTTTTCTAGATTGAGAAGGGAAAAGTCCGGTAAGAAAAATAACTTTTAACATAAAGTTTATTTAATATTTAACCAATTTTCTGTTTTGTGATAAAATTATTGCTCCTATTATAAAAATCCACGCACTAGGTGATTGCATTTTCCATTTTAACACCGTTAACATGATAACTACTGATGTAAAAACAACAACACATATAGAATAAAAATTTGTTTTATTTTGAAAATAAAATATAATCTTACTAAACAAGAATCCCCACAAGAAAGATATACATACAACACCTAACATTCCAAAATCCAAATATAATCCAAATATATTAGTAAATAGAGCATTGTACGTTTGATCCAATCCGATATTTATTTCAGTTGCTGTTTTTTTACCATAAATTAAATTTGCATATTCGTAATTCCCCCCCAAACCGGTTATTAAAACTCCGAAAATTTCATCTAAACCTCCAAAAGATATTCTCCCAAAAGTATTCCCTATAGTATCACTATAAATTTTAATTCCATATTCCAAAGCTCTAAAGGAGCCAACACAATAAATTACAATTTGTTCTAAAAAAATCGTATTCCCTTCTTTAAAGTTTTCATAAGTTAAGTCGAAACGACCTCTTCTGAAATTTGATAAATAAATTGAAAATGAATATAACAAGAAAAAAACAGGAATTAGAACTGCCAAAACTTTTCGATTCGATTTATTCAATTCTTTAACTTCTTTACTATCAAAATTTTCTTTAATATTTAGTAATAACTTTTTAATGATATAAAAAAATATGATATAAAAACCTAATTCAATAAGATAAAGACGACCAGCACCAAATGAAGAATACAAATAAACATAAACCACTGATAACCAAGAAATCCTGTTAAACCTGTTCCAAGCTAAAGAAAATGAAAGATAGAGTGAAACAAAAATCGAAATAGCTTCAATAAAAAAAGTGTAAAAATAAATTTCTATTGTACTCTTAAAAACATCTCCTACATAAAATCTCATGTTTCTGGTATCTTCAGTTCCAAAAATTAAAACTTTTTGTTGGTATATCCAATTATACCTAAATAATAATATAATCAATAAAATCATAAATATAAAAACCAATTTACTTTTCGATACTTTTTCAAATCCTCCTAAAATTTCACTTATTACATCATGTTTATTAAGATTATAAGTTTTAGTTTTATTGCTTAAATTATTAAAAAAGAAACCGAAAGTAAACATGAAAATACTGATAATTAACATGAAATAAATTTTTTCAGAAACTGGATAAATCCCAAAAGGATTTGTAGTTGAAATTACTAAAAGTAATCCCCACCAAATTAAATATATGTTAAGCATTTTCTTTGACAGTTCATTTTTTAGTAAAATTTTACTAAAAAGCAAGAGCAAAGTAAAAATTAAAATTATTATTATGATCATCTATTTAAACCGCTAAATTTGTTTTTATTCGACTCTTTAATATTCGTACTTTTGTGGTTATTTATTGTTCAATCAAAATTAATTTATTGGATTTACAGAACCAATGTTTATGGTATTATTTTTTCTAAATTTCTTGTTTTAAAACCTTCAAAAGTTTTAGCATATCTACTTAAAATTCTGAACTATTCTAATAATTGCAAATATAATATTTAGATTCTTTTTCTTGATTTTCTAAAAATATAAGTTTGATATTTATGGTCTTTTTGGTTTTTTTTTTAAGTGCTTCTACTTTGATATTAACTGTTTTAATTAAATCTAATTGAATGCTTTTACTTCACTAAACTCTGTCTACAAACAAAGTAAAAATCAAACATTTTTTATTTTTTTTAACTTAAAAATTCTTTTATTTTAATAATGCTGCTATTATTCATTATCAATATTTACTGTAAAACAAAATTTTTCTATGTCTGAAAATAATTCGACATGTTCACTCAACCAATTTGGAGTTTTCTCCCACCATTTTATTTTTGTCAAAAATCTGATTTGTTCTTCATTAAAACGATACCGTATCACTTTTGCTGGAATACCGCCTACTATAGCATAAGGGGGTACGTTTTTTAATAAAATAGTTCCTGCCGCCACTATAGCCCCGTCGCCAATTTCGATTCCCCCCATAATTAAAACGTTTGTTCCAATCCATACATCATTTCCTATCTTTACATTTATTCCTTTTTCTTTATCAAAAAATAATTGTTCTTGAAATAATTGTTTTTTTGTAAAAGTAAATCCAGCTTGTTTTAATAGAGAGAAAAAAGCAGGGTGAGTTGAAACATGAATAGAAGTAGGATGAGTGTAAGGTAAAACCTCAACATTTCCAGCTATGGAACAATATGACCCAAGAACAACATTTGGCATTATACAATTTTTGCCGACATAAGTTGCATAACCTAAACTACTATTAACAATATTCGCATTATTATGAATTACATTATTCCCTGCAAAAATAGTCTTTTTTGAAATATAGACCGTTGGATGAATCTTTACTCTCAATTTAAAATATATAATTTTAGAATAAAAGACCATTGAAAGGTACCTAATAATTCGTTTTAAATGAATCATAAAAGACATACAACTATTTTTTGTTAAAAATCTGTTTAATTTTAATTTTCAATGCTTCGTAATAAAAATAAAAAGATGCCTTCATTAAATCTTTTTTTGCACTACTTTTTATATCATATATAAATTGGTTTAGTAAATAGAATTTCTTTTTGGAATTTGAATGCCGATTACTAGTATTATATAAAAAAATAGCTTCTCCATTAAGATTTAAAATAACATTTAGTTCATGAGGCCGCAATCGTAAAGCATAAGATTTAATTATTTCAAAATTTAACTGCTTGGATGTTAAAAGAAATTTCTTAAAACACTTCTTCTGACCATATAAATCAATTGTCAATTCACTTTCATCAAAACCTAATATGTCATGTATGATTTTATTTTCAAAAAACACATCATAAATGTATTTATTATCTATCGTTTTTTGAAGGTTATATATTCTAGAATTTCCCATTTCTAGGGGAACTTGATAACAATTCGATACAACAACTGCATGAGTGCCGATTTCAGAAAAATTGGAAGTTAACGATTGTTTAGGATAGACAAAATATTTTTTTTTTTCAACCAAATATTTCATGTGATATTTCAGCCAAGATGATTTAGGCCAATTGGAAATGACTTGAGGGAAATTAACTTCTTCTAAATTATTGTCTTTATTTAACTCATACCATTTAATAAATTCGCACCACTTTGATTGCGTCCAAATTTGCCCCCAAGATTGTGCTTGCTGCATTAAAAACACATCGTACTCATTTGAAACACAAGTAAACGGTCTATTTGCAATATAATTCCACCTATGTGTATATAAAGAAATACCTGCAACACTTTCATCTTTTTCATAAAATTTAACAGCCTGTTTTGCAAAATTATAAAATGCAGGGGATACAAAAATATCATCTTCAAAAACACAAATATTTTTATATTCTTTAGTTAAGCTACCACAAAACAACACATGATTCTTTAATCCTAAGTTTTCAGAGTGGTGAATGATTCTTTTATTCCCAAATGGCCATTCAAATTCGGTAGCCATATTATAAACAGAATTATTCCCAGAATAGTCAATACTAATAACTAAGTCAATAATTTCGCCAAAATACTCAGCTTTAATTAAAGAGTCTAACAACCTGCTGAGACTTTCAGTTCTATTGTATGCAATCGCAACAATTCCAAATTCCTTATTGACATCCATTTCTTAATATTTTATTTTTTTTCTCTCTCCATAACGAGGTTCTCTTTTTTTGATACTACAATTTTATTTTTTTCAATTAAACAATTTGACAAAGTAGTACGAAACCCTACTATTGAAGAATTTTTTAATTCAACTCCTTTTAATAAAGCAGCTTCTCTACCTATCCAACAATCATCACCAATTTTGATAGCTTTGGTTTTTGGTTTTTCATATTCATAACCAAATATAGGATAAAACTTATCTGTGAGTTCTCTCCTTTTTTCATCTGAATAAATGTTATGAGTATTTGTGTCCCAAATCATACACTTATATGAAATTTGATTATAACTACCCATAGTTACACTTTCATCACATCTTATTTCTGATTCTTCATTTATATTATTATGACTACCAATTACTAATTTCCCATTAAACCTAATCCATATTGTAGATCTTATACGATTATAATCACCTATAATAAGTGTTCCGTTAACTGAAATGCTCGACTTTGATATGCAATAACCATTATCTATAATATTATTTTTTCCAATACTTACATTTCCATTAACAAATAAATTTAAATTTTTTATATTACAACCCTTATCAATAAATAAAGTAGACCCCTTAGTCACAAAGATATTTGAATTTGAAATTTTAACGTTTTTAGCTATTAATATTTTAGAATGCTTTTGATTGCGTACTATGGAATTAAATATTAAAAATTTAAAATTTAGTTCACATAATACTTTCGAAATTTTCAATAATTTATTTATCATAAGTTTAAATATCCAACAAATTTTGATTTAAATTGAAAAATCAATTTTTTACTAAAGCTTTTTTCTTCATTACTAAGAGCCAAATAATAAGTAGAAATACAAAAAACAATAATCGATGCAATTGTTGTTAGTACAAATCTAAATTTAAAATCTAAAATAGTAATAATAAAAAAATCTAATATTGCAACAATTAAAATTACAGGAATTACTTTAAACACAACTTTATTTAAATAACTTTTTACAGGAACACCCATCTGCAATTTTAAAATAAACAATCTAGAAATACTTCCTAAGGCTTCAAATATTATGTAAGCATAAAAAACTAAATTTAACGAACAATTAAATTTAAGTAAGATATATGCTGCAGGAAGTACCCCTAATTTTAGAGAACCAACAACGAACATATACTTTCTGATATTACCACTAGCATGAATAGCACTATCTATTCCGATTGTAAGCTGATTCACCATTAAGGCTAAAAGTGAATAGATGCATATCTCTGATGTACGATATGGAACTTCAACTAACCACAACGAAAGTATAGGTTTCATTTCAAAAATTATTGGTAAAGAAATAATTGAGAGGAGTAAAAATCCAAATTTTGATGCCACAAATGCTAATTTCAACATGTTTTCTCGATTATCAGCCCCTTCATTTTTCATAATCTGGGGGTTTAATGCTTGCAACATCATTACACTAAAAAAATTAATCTGAGTAGCCACTTGATTAGAAATTGCATAAGCTGCATTTATAAAAATTCCAAAAAATAAATTAAATAATATTGATAAACCTTGAGTTCTTCCTAAGTAACTAAATATACCAAATAAATTCCATGAAGCAAAAGAAGTAAGCTCTTTAATTGTAGGTTTATCATATTCCTGCGCATACACTACCTTAGCTTCATAATAATTATTTTTGACATAAATTTTCTTGATAACTAATATGGAAAAATTGATTATCAACAAAGAAAGACCGTACACAAATAATTTATCATTATTTATAAAAGCAATATAAAATGCAGCCAATAATTTTAAAACACTTTCAATAATATTTGTAATAACCAAAAAAAAGATATTTTCATTCGCATTTAATACTGCATCATATGGCACAGAATTTATTGTTATGAAAGCTGTAGCTACAACAAAATGAAATAGTAAATTCGCCTCAAACGCTTTGTTGTTAGGTATTTTAAGTTCGTTATTTAAGAAATAAAGGCCTCCAACCTCAAGAACAAAAACTACTACTAAAGAAACTACTATGTGCAAAATCACACTATTTGCAAAAATCTTTTTTTGTCTTATTAAATCATTAGTTCCCTTATTAAATGAAATAAATCGCTGGGTTGCTGTAGCCATAGTTGCATTTAAAAATGAAAACATCGCTACCAATCCAGCTATAAGATTAAACAAACCAAAATCTTCAGCTCCTAATGCTTCCAAAATTATTCTTGTTGTATATAAAGATATTACCAATGTAATAGCAGTTTTTCCGTATAACAAAAATGTATTATAAATAACTCTATTCGCTGCTTGCATTAATGTGTCTTTTGATAAATATACACTTAATTGTACTTTATAATTTCAATGAGATTCTAGTTCTTTGTAACTTATGATTCATCGTAGGTTGTGTGTTAATTTGTATTTATTGTTTTGTGTTTTTTTTAATTTAAATTTTATCTATCTCATATTTCCCCAATACCAATCAACTGCTTCTTTTAAACCTACTTGTAAATTGTGTGTTGGTTTATAGCCAAGTATATTTTTCGCCTTATCAATAGATGCATGCGAGTGGGGGATATCCCCCAAACGTTCAGGTCCATGAATAATTTCTACTTGGCTAATTTCTTTTTTATATTCGCTTAAATATTTTTTAAGTAAGGATGTCATTTCAAGTAAATTTGCTCTTTCACCTACAGCGGTGTTAAATACCTCACCGATTGCCACTTTATTTTCAGTCGTTGCAGCTAAATGGTTCATTTGTATCACATTATCAATGTAGGTGAAATCTCTTGAATTTGTTCCGTCTCCATTGATAGTTGGTGATTTTAATTCCATGAATAATTGCGTGAATTTTGGAATTACTGCAGCATAAGCGCCATTAGGATCTTGTCTTCTCCCGTATACATTGAAATAGCGTAAACCTATGGTTTCTAATCCGTATGTTTTATAAAAAACATCCGCATATAATTCATTTACATATTTTGTAATTGCATAAGGCGATAGTGGCTTTCCAATTACATCTTCAACTTTCGGTAAAGCTTTAGAATCCCCATAGGTAGAAGAACTTGCTGCAAATACAAAGCGTTTCACTTTAGCATCTCTTGCTGCTACAAGCATATTTAAAAATCCGTTGATATTTACATCATTCGTTGTAATTGGATCATTGATAGATCTGGGTACTGAACCTAATGCAGCCTGGTGTAAAATAATATCAACACCTTCAGCTGCGTTTATACAAGTCTCTAAATTTCGGATATCTCCTTCTAAAAAAGTGAAGTTTTTATTTTCTAAAAAGGGTATAATATTTTCTTTTTTTCCTGTGGATAGATTATCTAAACAACGTACTGTATTATTATTATCTAATAACGATTCACATAGATTAGATCCTATAAATCCTGCGCCACCTGTGACTAATACTGTTTTATTAGTAATCATGTTATACTATTATATTTTGACTTCCTTAAATGTATTTACATTTTCAAGAAACCATGTATATGTTTGACGAATTCCGTCTTCTAGTTTAATTTTAGCGTTCCATCCAGCATTTGAAAGTTTGGATACATCCATTAATTTTCTTGGTGTTCCATCTGGTTTTGATGCATCCCAAATAATTTCTCCTGTATGTCCAACGGTATGTTGAATGATTTCTGCAAGTTCTTTAATAGTCAAATCAACCCCAGTACCAACATTAAATAAGTTATCTTTTAATTTGTTTTCTATAGAATATACAACAGCATCTGCTAAGTCTTCTACGTGTAAAAATTCTCTTTTTGGTGTTCCTGAGCCCCATAAAGTTACGGGAATATTACCATTCAATTTTGCTTCGTGAAATTTACGAATCATGGCAGGTAATACGTGGGAAGTATGTAAGTCAAAATTATCGTTACTACCATACAAATTGGTTGGCATTAAACTAAAATAATCTTTATTATATTGTTTACGAATTGCTTCACATGCTTTTACACCTGTTATTTTGGCTATTGCATACCATTCATTTGTTGGTTCAAGTGAATCCGTAAGTAAGTATTCTTCTTTTAATGGTTGTGGTGCTAATTTTGGATAAATGCAAGAACTACCCAGAAAGATGAATTTATCCACATTTACTTTTAAAGAGGCATCCAATAAATTATTTTGAATTTGCATGTTTTCCATTAAGAACTGGTACGGAAAATCATTATTTGCTAAAATCCCACCTACACGCGCTGCTGCATCGATTACGATTTGTGGTTTTTCAGTTAAAAAGAAATCATTAACAGCTTTTTGGTCACGTAAATCTAATTCACTTGAAGATTTACCAATGATATTCGTATATCCTTTGGAGGTTAGATTTCTCCAAATTGCAGAACCAACCATTCCATTGTGACCAGCGATGTATATTTTACTATCTTTTTGCATAACTACTATTCAAAATAGTTGAAAGTTTTAAAATTACCTTCTTTTAGGTATTGGTCTTTTTGCATTAGTTTGACATCACTTTGCATCATGTCTTTAACTAAATCTTTCAAATCAAATTCAGGAACCCAACCTAGTTTTTCTCTTGCTTTTGAAGCATCGCCAATCAATAAATCAACTTCTGTAGGTCTAAAATATTTAGGATCCACTGCTAAAACTTCTTTTCCAATTTCTACTTGGAATTGAGGGTTAGAGCAAGAGACAATATATGCTTTTTCATCCACTCCAGTACCTTTAAATTCTAATTCGATACCAACTTCCTTAAAAGCCATACGAACAAATTCACGAACTGGTGTTGTTTTATTTGTTGCAATTACCCAATCTTCCGGTTCATCTGCTTGAAGAATCATCCACATCATTCTAACGTAATCTTTTGCGTGCCCCCAATCACGTTGTGCATCTAGGTTACCTAAATAGAATTTATCTTGATGTCCTAATGCAATTCTGGAAGCTGCACGTGTAATTTTACGTGTAACAAAAGTCTCTCCTCTGATTGGAGATTCGTGGTTGAATAATATCCCATTACAAGCATACATACCATAGGCTTCACGGTAGTTAACTGTAATCCAAAAAGCATACATTTTTGCTACAGCATAAGGGCTTCTTGGGTAGAAAGGTGTTTTTTCAGTTTGCGGAACTTCTTGTACTTTTCCGTATAATTCAGAAGTTGAAGCTTGATATATTCTAGTCTTTTTTTCTAGTCCTAATAATCGAACAGCATCTAAAATTCTTAAAGTACCTAATCCATCTGCATTTCCTGTATATTCAGGTGTTTCAAAAGAAACAGCAACGTGACTCATTGCAGCTAAATTATAAATTTCATCCGGTTGTATTTCTTGAATCAATCGTATTAGATTCGTACTATCGGTCATATCACCGTAGTGTAAAATAAAATTTTTATTTTCTGTATGTGGATCTTGGTATAAATGATCAATTCTATCTGTATTGAATAAAGAAGATCTTCTTTTCAAACCATGTACGATGTATCCTTTTTTAAGTAAGAACTCACTTAAATAGGCTCCATCTTGTCCTGTTACACCGGTAATAAAAGCTGTTTTCATTTAATTATTGTTAATATTTTAATTATCATCGTGTTATGCTTAAATAATAATGAATATAATTCAAAAATAACAATTCGCTAAATTAATAAAAATTCTTCATATTTTGGAAATATTTTATACAAAAGACGTGTTTTATTGCGTTATAGAAATCCAAAAACAAGTAAATGAAACCAACGATCTTGAGTAAGAAGAAAAAGTAGAAAAAGTCCTTCAATAACATAGAAAGAAAGTTTGAAAAGAAAAATGTATCCAGCATTTAATTCTTTTTTTCTGCGAACAAAGAAGGGGATGGCGAAAAACAGGGCGGTGAAAGGGTAGAAATTTACTATTGAAAAGTCTATTTTGTGTTTACTGATTTCTAATTTAGTTTTATGAAATATTTTTGTAGGATTGTGAAATATAAATGATCTTGAAACATAAATAGTATCCTCTAAACGTAATTTTTCTTGTAAGTTTTGTTGTATGAAAATTTTTAATTTTTGATTTGTTTGAATCAGGAAGACTTCTTCTTGGAATAAACCATTGTATGGTTTAGAGTAATGGGTTACAATTTGTTTTTCCATGTGGTTTGGAAGTAGTGGTTCAATAAGTAGTAATATGCTAGAAAATAATGCTAGGATACTAATTATACTAAAGATTTTCCATTGAAATCCAGAAGTTATTTTTCGATAAGATTCTTGTAGTTTTTTTTCTTCTTGAATCCTTCTTTCTCGAAGTCTTTCTTTTGCTTTACGAATGCGCTCCATTCGTTTCATTTCTTCCGCGGGATTGGATTCAGTAGGTATAAATTTTGGTTCCGGTTTATCTTCCATTAAGAAATCATATGCTTCCTTGATTAATTGAAAAATTTCGGTTGCATTTTCCGCCTTGTTTTTATCCGGATGAAACTCTTTTGCTAATTTTCTGAATTGTTTTCTGATTTCATCTTTGTTAGCACTTATTGGGAGATTGAGCAATTCTAAATATTTTCTTCTAGTGCTCATTTTTCCATTTTTGGTAGGTTGAAATACGATTTATTTTCCCAGAATCTGTTTCTACAAAAGGAGAATAGAAATGTATATTTTTAGGCACTTCGTGTTTATCTAGTTTGCTAATTAAGATTTTAATAATTTCAGCATAATGCGTTGATGAATAATTGTTTTCAATGAAAAGAACTAGTTTTTCCCCTAGTTTTTCATCTGATTCTTTTGTGATAAAAAATCGATTCGTTAATTTATTTTCTATTTTCTTTTCTAGCAGTTCTGGATGGAATTTTTTCCCGCCTGAAATGATAACAAAATCTTTTCTACCTAACCATTTAAATTCAGTGTAACTTATTAATTCAACTTGATCATTTGTTTCCAAGGCTTCAATCCCGAGATGTGGCGCATGAATAATAAGTGAGTCATTAGAAGTTGTAAAAGTTATATTTCCTAACGCAATAAAATTTGAGATTGGTTTTTTTAAATTTTTTATCGCTATATGTGACATCGTTTCTGTCATGCCATAACTTTCGTGAAAATTTGGCGTGTAGGATTGAATTTTTTCCACTAGTGATTTTGGTACTGGAGCACCACCGAGAAGTACGTTATCAATCAACTTCAATTTATCGGGAGATTCTTCTATTATAGCGATTAATTGGTATGGAACGAATGCACTGAAAAATATGTTTTCTTGTAAATTTTTAATTGGATTTTTGACTACGTCAGAAACGATTAAATTCATATTGAATTCTAAAGCTCTAATTATAATCATTTTACCACCAATCGTATCCACTGAAAGTGATAGTAATATGTTTTGTCCTTGCTTAAACTTAAAATATTCTCCTGTCATTTGAGCAGAAGCTTTTAGGTGTTTTTTAAGTAGTTTAATTTTTTTTGGTTTCCCTGTAGAACCAGAAGTATTCGATTCTATATATAATTTCTCCGAATACCATTCATCGATAAACGCTAGAACTTTTGATTTAAGTTCTTGGTCTTTTGTTAAATACTTTATATTGATTTTAGGTTGCATTAATCTAAAATACCTAAACCTTGTCTGATAATTTCGGGTGCTCCTGAAGTACAATCTACAACGGTTGTTCCATCTAATTTCCCAAATCCACCATCGATAATTAAATCTACTTTGTCATTATAATGTTCTACGATTTCATCCGGGTCGTTGTGGTATTCAAAAATAGAGGAGTCGTCTTTTAAGGAGGTTGTTGCAATTGGATTTCCTAATTTTTCTGCAATAGCAATGATAATTGGATTATTTGGAATTCGAATACCGATATCTTTTCGGTTAGAATCAAATAATTTAGGGATTTCACTAGTCGCAGGAAGAATAAATGTGAATGGTCCAGGAAGTGTAGTGTTTAATAATTTGAAAATTGGTCGATCAATTTGTTTGACGTATTTGGATAAATCGCTCATTCCAGTACAAATAATCGAAAAATTTGCCTTATTTAATTTTATATCTTTCAGTTTTGCTAATTTTTCAAGTGCTTTCTTATTGTATAAATCGCAACCGATTGCATATACACTGTCTGTCGGAAATATTACAAGACCACCTTTTTTTAATACTTCAACTACTTGATTTATTGATCGTATATCTATGTTATCTGGGTTTATTTCTAGTATCATAATTTTATCTTTATTTCCAAATTTTACACGTAATTGCTCTGTGGTCTGAATATACTTCTCGTTGAATTTCAAAATTACCAGAGTGTAAGTTTTTAGTGTGAAATATGTAGTCAATTCTTCCTGCAGGAACTTTTCCAGCATATGTAACTCCTAAACCACTCGAAGAATTACGGAAAGCATCGGTATATAAACCATTGAAAATATTGTAGGTGTAGGACATTGGTGTATCGTTAAAATCTCCACATATAATAATTGGAAATGGCGATTGTTGCATGTGTTCTACTACTAAACGTGCTTGTTCAGATCTTTTAGGATAAGCAATTCTTAATTTTTCGAGTAACAACTGTGCGGTTGATTTTTTTTCTTTGATTTTGTGTACTGAATCGCTGAATACTTGGTATTCGTCTTTTTTGAATTTAATTGATTGTAGGTGAACGTTGTACACTCTAAATGTGTCTTTTCCTTTAACGATGTCTGCAAAAATACAATAGTTGTTATCGATATTTAATGGATCTTCAAAAACAATATCACCACGTGAAATCATTGGGTACTTGGAGAGCATTGCAATTCCAAAATTTTGTCGTCCTTCTAATTTGTGGCTATATTTCTCGTGACAAAAAGGAGTCTGTAATAATCCTTTTAGCGTATCGCGTGTAGGGAATTTTGTAGGTCGATCTTGGTGGTAAAATTCTTGAAAACAAACAATGTCCGAGTTTTGGTTTTGTAAATATTTAAAAATCAAGTTTCTATTTACGTATTTACCGGCATCACTCCATTCATACAAATCAAACAAACGCACGTTGTAACTCGTTATTTTTAAAACCGGAAGAGAGTCGTTTTCTATGTATTCCTCTGTACCGAATGGCATGGAAACTGTTCTAAAATGTAGCTTACCGCCAAAAAATAGAACAAGTGCAATAAGTATTGCCATTCTTGATTTCATGAAAATCCAGTAAACAAGAAATAACAAGGTAAATAAAAGAATAACCGGATAAGCTAAACCAAAAAATGGTATAATCCATAAATCGGATGGATGAACGAAAGGGCAGAGGTAGGTTAATAACATACATCCTAAACAGATAAATGTTAGTACCTTCATGAAGGAAGATAATCGAGTTATGTAGGAAATTAGTTTACCCATTTTTATTACTTTGCTTGAATAAAAATTCTTTTTCTTTAGAGGTTAAAGATTCATAACCAGACTTTGAAATTTTATCTAATATGGCATCTGTTTTTACTTGGTTTTCTTTTTTACGTGCGATATATTCTTCATCCGTCAAAGGTCTACCTCCACGTTCTACGTTTAGTGTATTATTCTTTTTAAAAAAGTCGCGTTTAAAAATCGCGAAAATTTTATCCGTAAAACGTGCAAATCGTGTAAGTATATTGTTGGGTTTATCCATTGTTTTAACGCTAATTACACCAATAATTCCTCCTCCAATATGGGCAAAGTGCGCAGTTCCATCTGGCATTCCGAGACTTAATAAGTCATATATAAAATAAATACCTGCTAAAACAATTATTCGTATTGGTAAAATACCAAAAAGCATAATTTTTGTATTAGGACGATACATTGCAGCTGCAATAAAGATTGCCATAATAGAACCTGAAGCACCAACTACAATAGATTGTGAATTGGATAGTGCAGGAAATAGCTCGTGTGCGACAATTTCTAGTATTCCTCCAGCTATTCCACCTAGAATATAAATGTTTAGCAGTTTCTTTCCTCCAAATAATTGTTCATATAGTTGTCCTGCAAAAAACAAGAAAAGCATATTAAACAAGAAATGCATAAATTCAAAATGCGAAAAAATACTAGTGATTAGTCCCCATGGTTTTGTAATTAAACCTAAAAAATCTGCTTGTAGTGCAAAAATATCGTGTAAAAGAATAGCGGTAGATTGTTGTATTTCCACATCTCCAAGTAAGCGAGTAAAGACATGTAAAAAGCCGATAAAAATAAATACAATCGCATTTACAAATAATAGTTTTACGTGCATACCACCGAATTGAAATCGGTATTTTAAATCTTGAAAAATATTTTTATCGTCCATTAATAGAAATTTTTTCGATTTTTATTCCATATAAAAACTAATATGAATCCGGTAATAGCGCCACCTACATGCGCTAAATGTGCAACGTTATCACCTGGAGCGTTATAGCTATTAAATAATTCGTACAAGAAATATACAGAAATCAAATATTTTGCTTTTACAGGAATCGGAGGAAATAGTAGCATTAACTCTGTATTTGGAAATAAGAATGCATAAGCAGCCATAATTCCAAAAATCGCACCAGACGCACCTACCATTGGAGTGTAAGAGTTTAGTATGTAGTCACTTAATTGATTTACATTTAATTGCGTATCAGCTGGTAATTGCGCTAAATAGTTATTGAGTCTTAAATGAAGATCACCTGTAGAATTACTATCTTTTATAATGTTATTAATGGTTTCAATATCAATGGCACTTGCTAATGCATTTTTTAGCTGATTTATTTCATACACACCAATGATGTTGTACAATGCAAATGCACCGATTGCGGAAGCGATATAAAAAATAAAAAAACGTTTTGGTCCCCATATTCTTTCTAGGTTCGATCCGAACATTACTAATAAAAGCATGTTAAAAACGATATGTAAAATATCTGTGTTCGAGTGCATAAAGAAATAGGTGATGATTTGATATGGTTTGAAAAGTGGTGAATTCACATAGTGCGCTCCGAATAATGCAATAAGATCTATTCCTTGATTTTGAAGCACAAAAGTTGCTAGAAAAAAAAGTCCGTTAAGGATTAAGATGTTTTTTGTGACTTGTGGGATGTTTGAAAACATATTAAAAGTTTTTTAAAATTTCTTCGGTTGTTAATGTATATAAAATTCGTTTTCCTTGTGGTGTAAATTGATGTTCTGGGCATTGAAAGAGTTTGTCAAATAGATTATTTGCAGTTTCTTTGTTCCAAGATACATTTTTAGTTGCATTTGCAACTGCTATCCCTACGGCTATTTCGTGGGCAATCTCTGATTTATCGATTGTTTCCATCGCTAATTTCTCGGAAATAACTTGAACGGTATATAGAATTGAATCATCATTTAGTTCAGCAGGCGCTCCATTTATCTCCAATCCATCCTCATTGATTGTCCAGTTATAGCCCATGCGTTCCAGGGTAGTTTTATTTTCTTCCCAAAGTAATTTTGTGGATGAAGTACAATCCACTTGCATTGGAAATAATATCTGTTGAGAGTTTAAGGCTTTAATTACAAAAGTTTGCATGATTTCATCATACAAAACTCTTTCTTGGGCTCTTGTAGTGTGAATTACTAAAAATCCGCTTTTAGTAGGAAAGAGCATAAGATTTCCTTTAACGATAAACTCTTTTTTAACTTCTTCAATTTCGATAGCTAATGAAGGAAATTCGTCTTTACTTTCTTTAATTTCCTCGATATTATAAAAGTTATCCCAATCTTCTGATTTATAATTTGTTCCACCAAATCCACTACTCTTAATTGCATTACTCATTCCTGATGCAATCGATTTTGTGCTTGGGGCACTTGAGGTATTAAATGGATTGTAATTTGGGTTAATGGTGATTTTAGGTTCTACAACAGGCCTGTCGATCATGTCGTATGGTAGATTAAAACCCATTTCTTGTTCAAAATCTAGACTTGGAGCGATGTTATATTTACCAAGTGTTTGTTTTACGGAACTTTTTAAAATTGCATATATTTCTTTGTCTTCTTCAAACTTAATTTCTGTTTTTGTCGGATGAACATTCACATCAATCGAAGCGGGATCGACCTCAAAAAATAAAAAATAGGAAGCAAAAGTTTTTTGGGCTAATAAATTTTCAAATGCTTGTGTAATCGCATGATTAAAATAAAAGTCTTTGAAAAATCGGTTGTTCACAAAGAAATATTGTTCCCCGCGTGTTTTTTTTGCAGCTTCTGGTTTTCCAATAAAACCTGAAATTTTTACTATTCCTGTAGTTTCTTCAACAGGTACTAATTTATCATTAAAGGATTTGCCGAAAATATCCACGATTCGTTTTCGTAGATTTCCTTCTGGTAAAATGTAGCAAGTTGCATCATTATGCTGGAGTGAAAAACGAATTTCAGGATGTGCCATTGCAACTCGTATAAATTCCTCTTCGATATGTTTAAATTCGATTGCATCCGTTTTAAGAAAATTTCTTCGTGCTGGCACATTAAAAAACAGGTTTTTTATAGCGAAAGATGATCCTGATTTACAAGTTGTTTGTGTATGATTAACTAACTTACTTCCTTCAATCTCAATGGAAATACCGATTTCATTTTCTACTTTTCGTGTTTTTAATTCCACATGTGCAATTGCAGCAATCGAAGCAAGTGCTTCGCCACGAAATCCTTTGGTTTTAAGCGCAAATAAATCGTCTATTACACTTACTTTACTTGTTGCGTGACGTTCAAATGCCATACGCGCATCTTGTTCAGTCATACCTGCACCATTATCAATCACTTGAATTAAAGTACGTCCAGCATGTTTGATAAACACATCAATAGCAGTAGCTTTTGCATCGATTGCATTTTCTACTAATTCCTTAACAACAGAAGCTGGTCGTTGAATTACTTCACCGGCAGCAATCTGATTTGCAATGTGATCAGGTAATAATCGAATTATATCACTCATTGGATTTTAATAACCTTTTAATGCAAGCATAAATCGTAAACATTCGGTGTAAGAATATTTATTCTTTTTGAATTTTAACTTACCTTTTATTTTTATTTGATTTCCTTTTTGTTTTATTTGGATAGAAGTGTTTTCGATGGATTTAAAAAAGTCTTGACTGGAAGTAAATGCAGGAAAAATCATTTCTATAAATGTAGAAATACTCTCGGAACCATTTATTTTCAATAGATCACCCATATCCCCTTCAATATTTAATAAGTATGGATTTTCGCGTTTTACAAGATTGTTTGCATGAATACCGATGAAGTAGGAGGTAGGAGATAAAGAATCTACGATATATTTTTGATTTCCAATTGTTAGACCTTTTAAACTTGTTTTAATCCCCCATTTATCAAAATTTTCAGTGTATTGGATATGTTTATTTAAATGAAATGGTTTTTTAAATTCAATTAACATATCCGTCAATGGTTGTACAAAAAATCCAAGGTTGTGTGCTCCACCTTCTTGAATGTTTAAACCTTGATAATTCCATGAAATAGCTTTGATTTTTGGAAGTTGTTCTTTGTTAATTAGTGGAAACAATTGTTCAAAAACACTTAAATAATTATCTGGAATCATGGCACAAGAAACATGTAACCCAACTGGCTTCAAGCAATAAGTTGAATTATTCGGAATGCTTTTTTCAGCGTGTAATGTTGATTCAAATGTAAACGTATTATTTGCTTCCGAAATGGCAATTGTACCTTTCCCGAAAATTGGGTTATCGGCCTTGATTTCTGCTAAAACATTTTGATTTATAGTGCTTTTAAAAGGATTTTCTGTTTTTTTAGTAATGATTTCATTAGCGATATCTTGTAATTCTTTCTCGGAAAGTAGTTCATTTGGCGATAAATAACTTAATAATACTCCTACATTATCTTTCGAAGAAATGGCTACAATTGCATTTGTGATGGATGGAGCATTTTCTATAAATTCATTTGGGTCATTTATATTTACCAATACACCAATTATTTTACCATTTTTTACTGGTTTTACAAATACACCGATTTCAGAAAGAAAATCAATTCCAATCTTTTTTACATTACCATCTTTTGATTCTTGTGTAACATAATTAATTAATTTATCTATAACAGGTTGATCTTTTGATATACATAATAAGTCATAGGCAACATTTTCAACTAGTTTTTTTCCATCCAAACGAATGGTGATTTCAGCGTCTTTAGGAAAGTATTTTAAATTTGTGTTAACGGAACTTTTTAAAAATAAGGAAGATATATAAAATAATCCCCAAATAAAGAGTAATGAAATAAGTATCGCTAAAAGTCCTTTAAAGCGTGATTGAATTTGCATACGTAAAGATAGTATCTTTGCAAATAATTAAAGAAGATTATGGGAAAATTTTTGTTTTTTATCGCACGTTTATTTGGTTGGAAAATTGATGCGAATGCACCGGAAGGTATAAAAAAAGCGGTGATTGTTGTTGGTCCACATACCTCTAATTGGGATTTTATTATTGGTAAAATTGCGTTTATGCAATATGGAATACAAGGTCGATTTTTAATTAAAAAAGAATTATTTTTCTTTCCATTCGGTTATTTTTTAAAGAAACTAGGAGGAATACCTGTGGATCGTAATAAAAACAATCGTTTTACGGAACAGGCTGTGGAATTTTTTGATTCGAATGACACCATGTTTATGGTTTTTACACCAGAAGGTACACGAAAATATAATCCAAATTGGAAAAAAGGATTTTATTATATCGCGCAAAAAGCGAATGTACCGATTTACATTGCTTACATCGATTTTGCTACTAAAACAGGTGGTTTTCATTCTCTTTTTCAACCTACAGGAGACATAGATGCTGACATAAAAGCAATAAAAAAAGTATTAGGTCAATACAAAGGAAAATTTCCAGAAAATGGAATTTATTAATAGCCGCCGAACCATTTTTTTATAAACCATTCTGTTCCTAGTAATCCAAGAATTACAATCAAAATCCAAACATAGTCCAGTAGATTATGGGTTGTTTTTTGTTCGAAAGAAACAGAAGCGATATCCTCACGTGCTTCTATTACTGGTAGTAATGCTTGTGCATCTTTTAGCTGGAAGAATTTCGCATTTGAATTAGCGGCAATTTGTCTCAATAGTAAATGATTTGCCTTGGTGTCTAATTGTTCTATTAATTGATTTTCAATAATAAATGTTCCTTGCTTTTGGTGTTTTTTTCCATTGAATACTGTGGAAGCTTTCCATGTGTAGGAACCTGCTTTAAGCGTTCCTAATGGCAATGTGTAGAAATTTGAGGTAACTCCAAATTGATAGTTCGATTTCTTCTTATTGTCGTTGGTTAATTCAAATTCGATACTTGGTGTTGTAATTAATTCCATCGAAGGATTATAGAATTCAGCTTTGATTCGAACTTCTTCTTTTGTAGAAAATTTTCTTGGAAGTGTAATATGGAGCGCAGATTTATTTTGTTTAACCAAGAGGTAAGCAAATGCTTTTTGAAAAAGTTGATCTACGACTTTTGTGTCTTTAGTTTTAGAATATTCGTGAAATTTCCACTTCCAAATTCCTTCTCCATAAAAAACACCGAAATTTCCTTGGGTTCTCTTACCAAAAAATAAGAGAGGATCGTTTTTGACAATAGTTCCAAGTTTTTGATAGAGAAGTATATCCATATCTTTGGTGAAATTTAAATCGCCATATTTCACAAAAACCGGTGGAAAGAAACCAATTTCACGCGTTATATCCGTTGGCATTTCAAAGACATTTACATTTTGAGCAACGGATGCTTGAACTTCTTCTGTTTGTTTATTTGGAGTAGAGGTAAACCCTAAATTTAACTGATTTAATATGTTGGATTGTGTGTTAGGTCCTATAAAATAGAATATTGGTTTTTTTAAATTTTTTAATTTTTCTAGGGTTGTTTGAGAAAAATCAACGCCTGGTTCATGCCAAATCACCAAATCAGCACTTGCATATTCTTCTTTCCATTGTGTAGAGTTTGCTAGTTGAACTTGTATATTTTCATCTTTTTCAAGCGTAGCTTTCAGTGCAGTCAAATCTGGATGTGGAGCACCGGCGATTAAAAGTACTTTGTTTCGATTGTCTACTATTTCAATATAAAATGAATATTCATTATTTTTATACGTGTATTCTTTGTCTAACGCGGATATTTGAATCGTATAGTGTTGAAATCCAATTTGATTTGCATCCACTTCGAAAGTAATATTTTTGTGATCAATTGTTTTTGCAGAATAATTGATTTGTTTGGACGCAATCATTTTCCCTTGATGCAATAAACGAACAGTACTGCTTTGATTTTGAAATTTAACAGCTTCTAAGTCAATTTCCACTGGGAATTTAGCATGAAGAAAAGCAAAGTCATTACTGGAAACATTTTGTATTGCCTGGTCTTTTTTAGGAAGTGTATCACCAACGCCAATAGTAAAAATAGGTGCTAATGGAATATTTTTTGCAGCATAGATTGGATTTACTCCTTGGTTATAATTACCATCTGAAATAAAAAGTACAGCACCGATGTTTCGGTTATAATATTGACTAGCAATTGCTTCAAAGCCAAGTTGTAAATTACTCTGATTTTCTTTAAATAATGCTCCTTTTTGTTTCCCGAATTTTTCTCCTATGGTATGCGTGCTTATAGCATATTTATCCGAGAATTTAGAAGCGATTGCAGATGTTAAATTTTCAATACCCTTGGTAATTGTTGCACTATCCTTATAGTTTTTCATGGACGAACTTGTGTCAATGAGTGTCAATAAAATTGGTCTTTCTGTCTGGTATGAAATCGTTTCCAGTAAGATTCCGAGTAATAGTACTAAAATCAAAAACAGGGATGAAAATCGTAAACTAATTACTGTTTTTTTTACCCAAGTAGGAGCACTTGATAACCACTCTATTTTTCTATAAAAGAAAATAGACGTAAAAAAACTGAATAACAGTATGGGTAAGATCCACCAAAGACTATATTCTGAAAAAAGATGCATGAATACGAATTTATGAAAAAATATGGGTTTATGCTGGAAAATAGTTCTAAAACGTCGTTTTTAAGAGATGGTTGCCTGTAGTACTATAATTTTTCCTGAAATCTTGCGTTATTTTCTAATAACCTTAAATTCTTCGCTATGCATACCTTGATTTTATCCCCTGCAAACATACATGTTGAATACCAATGGGTACTAGAAGCTAAATTAAATCCGAAAAAATTCGAACCGATTTATCGAAAATATTATGCGAAAATATTCACCTATATCGACCGAAGAATACAAAATAAAGATTTGGCTTCCGATATAACATCCCAAGTTTTTATCCAAGCAATTCAACGCATTCATAGTTATGAAGATAAAGGATATTCTTTTGGTTCTTGGTTGTTTAGAATTGCGCATAATGCTTTATGTCAAGAGTTTAGAGATGTTAAAAAAAGTAAGGTAGTTGATTTGGAAATCAATCAGTTAAATTTAATAGATACGCTAGAAGATAGCAATGATAAAGAAGAACGTCTTCAAATGTTGGAGCTCGCGTTAAAAAAAATGAAAAAGAAACATTTAGAAATACTGGAATTACGCTATTTTGAAAATTTAGCTTTTCGTGAAATTGGATTGCATTTGGGTATTACGGAAAACACAGCAAAAGTTAGGTGTTTTAGAGCATTGGATAAATTAAAAGAAGTCTATAAAATGATTTGATTCGTAACGTAAGTTTTATATTTACAGAAAAAACACGTGGTGGAAGAACATTCATTTTCAATTCAAAAAACAACTAGATATTATACTTGTGGTGATATTTCGAAAGCAACAAGGCTATTAGTCGTTTTACATGGTTATGGACAATCTGCATTTTTTTTCTTGAAGAAATTTGAGTTTTTAGTAGCCAAAGGTTACTTTATTGTTGCACCGGAAGGAATACATCGCTTTTATTTAGAAGGAACAAGTGGTAGGGTTGGAGCATCTTGGATGACACGAGAAGCACGATTGGATGATATTCAGGATAATTTTAATTATTTAGAAGGGCTAGTAGGTAAGTTTACCTATCAATATTCTTCCTTAAGTGTGAATGTGTTAGGTTTTTCGCAAGGAGCTGCCACCACGACGCGCTGGTTTGAACATAGTAAATTTTCTTTTCGTTCTTTAGTGCTTTGGGCTTCTGTTTTTCCGGAGGATGTGCACATGGATTTTTCTTCTCGTCCTACTACAAATTGCTTTTTTGTCCTAGGTACGCATGATCCTTATTTTGATGTTGAAACCGAAAAAGAAACTTTAAAAACATATGAGAATTTAAAATTTGAGATCATTCGATTTGATGGAAAACATGAAATGAATGAAGAGGTTTTAAATTCGCTTTATTAATTATTTACAAATTAGGGTATAATAGGTTGTAGAATAACCCCCAAAATATCCGAGTGCACCCCCTGTAATATTTGTTGGAATGTTGATTGGGATCGAAAATGGGTTGGTGCCATTATTCACCTGCACATATTTTTTTTCTAGAAAATTAAAAGTAGACTTATCCAAACTAGAGAATTTAACAATTACAGTGTCATTTTTTTTGTATAAACCTCTAAATTGCTGTGGTATTGAAGTATCTCGCCATGTTCTTGGGTTTTCATAAAAAAACTCAAAACTTACACCATTTATAAATTGGTCGTCGAAAACAGGAATTCCTGTTTTATGGAATTTTAAATCTTGTGATTTACCATCTTTTCCAATATTGGAACGCAATACCTCCCAAAAATAGGCATTGTATTTATCCGTAGGATCTGTCAAGTGGGCATAAGCGTAGCCATACATATCTGTGTTTTTTTCTGGTTTCCAATAAACGGAATCTAAAAATGTTGGTTCCACAATGGAAGTGGAAGCAGTATATTTTTTACCCTTATATTGAATTTCAATGGAATAGGATTTTCCTGTTTGTCCGAAAAATGCAGGATTAGTAGTAGAGTATGCACAAATATGGTATTTTGACATTAAACTCGGCGGTATTCCAAATAATGCATATCCGATATCTTGGTATTCTTTAGGAATTTCATCCGAACAAATAGTTTGTAAAGTATCTGATATCGTACCATCTGAAATGATAATCACCGCATCTGAAATGTAATCTCCAAAAATAGCATCTTGACTATTATTTGAGAAAATATCTTTGGTGGTGCTCAGGATAATAAAGGGAGGTAAACCGGTTTCGATTTTACCATCTACTACTATTTTTTCATCATAATTAGGCAATTTGACAGAAACATCTTTTTGACAAGCACTGATTAAACCAATGCTTATTAATAGTATATAAAATATAAAGTGGTAGTATTTCATATTAAAAAGAAAAATTCCAGGTGACACTTGGTATTATTGGGAAAAGGGAAACTTGTTTTACTTTCAAATTAAAGTTTCCTTGTACCACTTTGCCAATTCCTTGAAGATACAAAAAGAATGGATTCGCTTGATTGTATACATTATAGATTGAGAAACTCCAATTACTTCTAAATTGTTTTTTTACCTCTATAAATTCATCTTTTTCCAAATTATATACTTTTTTAGTTGGTGAATCGAAACGTGTTGCACTGAGATCCAATCGGTGGTAAGAGGGTATTCGTGTGGAGTTTCTGGAATTATAGTCAAATAATAAATTTTGATCATGGATATACCACGACGAAGGAAGTGTTAGTGTATTTCCTGTCGCATACACGAATACTGCACCAAATGTCCATCGATCATTTAATTCGTAGGAACCTACCATGGATAAATCATGTCTACGGTCATATTTTGCTGGGAAGGGTGTTTTTTGAATTTCTGGAAAGTAGCGTTCTGTTTTTGCTAATGTATATCCAATCCAGCCGGTAAATTTCCCAACATTTTTTCGAATAAAAAATTCAATTCCATAACATTTACCAGTTCCAAACACTAATAAATTGTCGATATTATCTGTGAAATTATCTTGCGGAAGTGCGCCAGGTTTATATTCTATTAAGTTTTTAATTCCCTTATAATAGGCTTCCACCGAAATTTCAACTTTATCCTGTAGGATATTTTTATAGTAACCCAACGAAACTTGATATCCTTGTTGTGGTTTAGCAATATCGGTACTTGGTAACCAGATATCGGTAGGTAGGGATAATGTACTCAAAGATGTTAGGTGAATATATTGATAGTTAAAGGAGTAACCAATTTTGATAGAACTTTTATCCTTCAATAAAAACCGACTCGCAATTCTTGGTTCAAACCCACCATAGGTTTTAATGTTTCTCCCATTCCCATATTCCAAACTTGTTGCTTGACCAGGCAATGTATTTTGCAGGTGTCGCGAAAATGGTCCAACAAATTGATACAAGGAATAACGAAGGCCAAGGTTAACTTTCCATTTTTCGGTTATTTCCAATTCATCTTGGACGAAAAATGCACTTTCATGGCTTCGCAGTGTTTGTGGAGAAGGAATATTAAATTGCGTGGTATCTTGTTCTACCGATAAACTAGACGGTAAAAATGTATGAAAAATGTAATCTATTCCGTATTTGATTTTGTGTTTCGTGAATTTAGTCGAAGTGAATTCAATTTTTTCTCCTAAATCATGAATTTCAGAATTTAAGGCTATGGAAAAAACATCTTGTTTGGAGCCAAATCCAAAAGTGTAATTGGTAGTGTAACTCGTCGCATTCAGGGTTAAATTATCGGAAAATTGATGATTCCATCGTACAGCAGCCAGTTTATTTCCCCAAGGGATCTCCACATTAAATCCTTCTGTTTTATTGTTAAAAGTGAATTTATCGATTCCCATATAAGAACTAAAAAATAGTTTGTCTTTAGAACCTAAGGTGTAATTTGCTTTAAAATTTAAATCATAAAAGAAATAGGCAGAACCATTGAATGGAGAGGTAGCTGGGATAAAAGGTTTTAGTAATACATCGATGTAGGTTCTTCGCGCTGCTAGCATAAACGCACCTTTTCCTTTTTTTAATGGCCCATCGATCGTTAATCGAGAAGATATTAACCCAATTCCACCTTTTACATTTATTTTTTGTTGATCTCCATCGTTGGTTTTAATTTCTAGTACAGAGGACATTCTCCCGCCATAATTTGCAGGCATTCCTCCTTTGATTAAATTCCCGCTTTTTACTGCATCCGAATTAAAAACAGAGAAAAATCCAAATAGGTGAGAGGCGTTGTATACAGGGACATCATCTACTAAAACTAAATTTTGATCTGGACCGCCGCCGCGCACGTAAAATCCTTGACCTCCTTCGCTTACAGAGGATACACCTGGTAATAATTGAATGGTTTTCAAAATGTCTACTTCCCCCATGAAGGCAGGTAAAGTCTTGATTTTTTTCATTTCCAACTCAATTTGTCCCATGGAAGGATCATTGACTTGGTTTTTCTTTTTGACGTGAACCTCTGCTGCTGCTAATTGTTTGGTGTTTTCGATTAATTCTATTTCTAGATTAGTATTCTCTTGTAAAACAATTGTTTTACGTAACGATTTATATCCATTTGTTTGAATTTCAAGGGTATATTCTCCTGGAGGAAGGGAAAATAAAAAGTAACCGCTTGAATCTGTTAATTCAGATATTTTATTTGGATTAACAAACAATTTAACATTCGGTAGTGTAGTGCTATTTTCTTTGTCTTGCACTGTACCAGTAAGTGTATAATACGTTTGTGCAAAAGAAAAAAAAGGGGTAATAATGCTAATTAGCATTAAAATAAAAAAAGATAAATTCTGTTTCTTAAGCATTTATCGTGAACCGAAAATGGTACTTCCCACGCGAACCAATGTACTTCCTTCTTCCATCGCTATTTTATAATCACCACTCATCCCCATGGATAATTCTTTGAACTCAGGATTGAATTTAAAGTAATGACTTTTAATTAGTTGGAAGTAATTGTGTAGCGTTTGAAATTCTTCATGAATTTGATTTTCATTTTCCGTAAAGGAGGCCATTCCCATGACGCCGTATATGGCAACATTTTGAAGTTCTACAAATTCGTTGGATTCTAGCATTTCTTGTGCTTCTTCAAAAGAAAAACCAAATTTAGTTTCCTCCTGTGCGATATGAAACTGTAGTAGGCAAGGAATAATTCGTTTACATTTTCCTCCTTCTTTATTGATTTCTTTCAATAGTTTGAAACTATCTACTCCATGAATCAAATGAACAAAAGGAGCAATATATTTTACTTTGTTGGATTGCAAATGACCGATTAAATGCCATTCGATATCTTTTGGTAATACTTCATATTTTTCAACAAGTTCTTGCACTTTATTTTCTCCAAAAGCACGTTGTCCAGCATCGTATAAGGTTTGAATATCACTCGCAGGTTTTGTTTTGGAAACAGCAATGAGTGAAACATTCTCTATTAAGGAATCTTGGACGTTTACTAAGTTTTTAACGATCATTTTTCAATTTCATAAATGGTTAATCCACTGCGTAATTTTGGTTCTACCCAAGTGGATTTTGGAGGCATAATTAATTGATGGTCAGCAACTTTTTTCACTTGATCTATCGTAACTGGAAATAGTATAAAACCAACTTTCGCTTTTCCTTGTTCAATCGGTGTGGAGATTGCTTCTAACCCAATATTTCCGGGAATAAATTGAATTGCGGAACTTGTTTTTAAGTCTTCAATTCCTAAAATTGGTGTCAAGATGTTTTGTGTTAAAATTTCCGGATCTAAACAAGCAACTGGGTCATTGGTGTTATATAATTCTGGGTTACAAATTAATAAATACCAAGTCCCACTTAAATTCATGGTAATATGATGTTCTTGTTCTGGTTTAGAACCTTTTTCCAAATGCGTTACACTAAAATTTTCTTTCAATTTTTCGATAAAAGCATGTTCGCTTAAACCATTTAAATTGTCCACCAAACGGTTGAATTCACGGATGTTAAGACGTTTTTCATCCATAAAAAATGCAAGGAAATAGTCACTGGATATATTGTTGAATCCTAATTGTTTACGGCGTTCCGATAAACCAGCGCTAGAAGCACTACGGTGATGCCCGTCTGCAATATAACTTGCGTCAATCTTTGCAAATTCCGCTTTGACGATTGCTTCCTCTTCGGGTGATAACACCCAAAGTTCGTGCTTGGTTCTATCGGTAGTAGAAAACTCATATTCAGGTCGCTTTGCAGAAATTCTAGCGTATTCTTCTTCCAAATTAGTATTACTTGGGTAGGAGAGAAGTACAGGTTCTGCATTATAGCCTACAATATCTAAATAGTCCACAAACATTGCCTCTCTAGAAGTTAATGTTGCTTCGTGTTTTTTAATTTTATCTTGTTTGTATTCTTCCACACTTGCACCACCAATGATCCCTAAAAATTCATGGGAAGGTGTGGATTGTTTATAGAGATATAAATGTGCTTGTGCATCTTGAAAAACGATTCCTTCCGCAATAAATTCCAAGTATTTACTACGAACTAAATCAAAACGCTCTTTGGAATTCGGATTTGTTTGTGGTACTTGTTTATCAAATTCGGGATGGATGATTCGTATGAAAGAATAGGGATTGGATTCCAATTTCGCTTTTAAAACAGATTTAGAATACGTGGATACTGGTCGCGTTACAACTAGATGTGCTTTGTCTCGGCTAGGTCTAATTGCACGAAAGGAATGAAGTGTTGCCATACATTAATCTTGTGTTACGAATGTAAGAAAAAAGATTGGAAAATGCTTGTATGAAAATGTTTCTATTCAATGAAAGCAATTCGAATAAAGGTGTGTATATTTAAACTTATTTTTTTTTAAAAATATTCTTAATAATACATTTTTGTAAAAATAAGATGATTTTTTTATGTTTATTTTATAAATTTGGTTGAAATAAGATTTTATTATGAAATACAACTATACTATTCCTATAGAAAAACGCATCGAACGATTGCATTATGAAAATCCTTGGTGGAATACTGGAGAAATACAATCTACTTATAAAAGTATGAATAAACGTTTGTATTTTGATGTGTTTTATCCTTTCGTGAAAGAAACGGAAATAAAAAGAGCATTGGTATTAATGGGCCCAAGACGTGTAGGGAAAACTGTGATGATGTTTCATGCGATTGAACAATTGTTAGTAGAAAAGGTATCTAAAAAGCAAATTTTTTTTGTTGGAATTGATAATCCAATCTATATGCACTTAGGTTTGGAAGATATTATACTTCTAGCAAAACAAGCAGTTGGTATTTCAAGTTTAGAAGGATGTTTTATTTTTTTAGATGAAATTCAATATTTAAAAGATTGGGAGCGACATTTAAAAGTCTTGGTGGACTTATATCCTAGTACTAAGTTTATTGTTTCGGGTTCAGCTGCGGCAGCGTTGAAATTACAAAGTTCGGAGAGTGGTGCAGGTAGATTTACCGATTTTATGTTACCTCCGTTGACTTTTCAAGAATATATACATCTTAAAGGGTTGAATCATTTAATTGATAATCAGATTATAATATACAATGAAAAAGATATTGAGATTAAAGGTACCCACGATATTAAAACCTTAAACAAAGAATTTTTTACATATTTAAATTTTGGTGGGTATCCCGAAGTTGTTTTTTCGGAAAAAATACAGAGTGATATGGGTCGGTATGTGAAAAGCGATATTGTAGACAAAGTATTATTAAGGGACTTGCCAAGTTTGTATGGGATAAAAGATGTACAAGAATTAAATAGTTTTTTTAGTTATTTGGCCTATAATTCGGGGAATGAATTTTCGTTTGATAAACTTTCAAAAGACAGTGGAATTATCAAAGAAATATTGAAAAAATACCTAACCTATTTAGAGGCTGCTTTTTTAATAAAAGTGATTAATAAAGTGGATGATAATGCTAAGAAATTCAAACGTGTAACAACTTTTAAAGTGTATTTAACCAATCCATCACTTCGTACAGCACTTTTTTCACCTATCCAAGAAATTGATCAGGAGACGGGTAATTTGGTAGAAACAGCTATTTTTTCGCAGTGGATGCATCGCGAAAAATTGGATTTAAAATATGCGAGTTGGAAAATGGGACGATCGGAAGGTGAAGTTGATATCGTGTTGATTGATAAGAAGTTATTTAAGCCAAGTTGGTGTGTAGAAGTTAAATGGAGTAATCGTTATTTTGACAAACCTAAAGAGTTGACAAGTCTTGCGCATTTTTGTACGCAAAATAAATTGTCTGCTTCCTTAGTTACGACCATAGATAAGCAAGGAAACGCTACTGTAGGGGATATACATTTAACCTTTCTACCAGCTTCCGTTTATGCATATAATATTGGAGTTAACACCTTGATGAAAAAATCTAATTGGATGCAGGATTAGTTTAATATGCTAAATTTGGGTTTAAGAATTAAACGGATGAAAAATTAAATCCTAATTACCTTAAAATGAACACTACTAATACCCTTCAAATCTCCCCCGAACTAAAAGCCAAACTTTCTGAATTAGGTTTTCAAAAAACTTTTGAAGAAAATGAGGTAATCTTGCGTGAAAGTTCCTATATAAAAGCGATTCCAATTGTTTTGCAAGGTAGTTTACGTGTGATGCGCACAGAGGAAGATGGCCGTGAGTTACTGTTATACTACATCAAAGCAGGTGAAAGTTGTATCATGTCATTTCTTGGTGGAATACATGATGATACGAGTAAAATCAATGCAGTTGCTGAAGAAAAAACGGAATTATTATTGATTCCGATTGATAAAATTTCCTTGTTAGTAAAAGATTTCCCAGAATGGTTGGACTATATATTTAAATTGTATCACAAACGTTTCGAGGAATTATTGGATGTAGTAGATGCAATTGCGTTTAAAAAATTAGACGAACGAATTTTAGATTTTGTTAAAAATAAAGCGAAACTTTCGAATTCAAAGGTGATTAATCTTACCCATGAACAGATTGCGAATGAGTTAGGTTCTGCGCGTGTTGTAGTTTCCCGTTTATTAAAACAACTTGAATCAGAAGGTATTGTTGAATTAGGTAGAAATAAAATTACCTTGTGTAACTAACGTTGCTTAACTTCTAGATTTATTACCTCAACTTTGTCCTATAATTAAATCATAGGTTTATGAAAAATATGGGAAAAGCAGACAAAATTGTTCGTGTACTAATTGCAGTACTCTTTACTGTTTTGTTTTTAAATCATTTGGTTACAGGAGTAATGGGAGTTATTCTAGTAATTTTAGCAGGTGTGTTTTTACTAACGAGTGTTGTTGGAACATGTCCGCTTTATCTACCTTTCAAAATAAATACAAATCATAAAAAATAAAATCATGGAAATTAAAAATTTGCTTAAAGAAAACAAAGGAACTATCGTAGATGTACGTTCGATAGAAGAGTATCGTGGTGGTCATGTAGTAGGATCATTAAATATTCCATTACAAGAAATTCCGGAACGTGTAGAGGAATTAAAAGCTTTGGAACAACCATTAATTTTATGCTGTGCTTCTGGAAATAGAAGTGGTCAAGCGGAACGTTATTTATCTCAATTGGGCATGACTTGCTACAATGGAGGGAGTTGGTTGGATGTTAATTTTCATAAATCAAATTAATCAGCATGTTGAAAGCAATTAAAAATGCACTTGGTTTAGGACCAAAGTTAGATTATAAACAAGCCTTAAAAAACGGAGCAATCATAGTGGATGTTAGATCCAAAGGCGAATATGCTGGAGGTCATATTCCAGGTTCTGTAAATATTCCCGTAGAAAGTTTGATGGGGAATTTGAATAAATTGAACAATAAAAATCAGACGATTATCACGTGTTGTGCTTCCGGAATGCGAAGCGGTTCAGCGAAAATGATGTTGAAAGGAAAAGGGTATACGGATGTGCATAATGGCGGTTCTTGGTTTTCATTAGGTAAAAAAATCATGTAAGCATGTTAAAAGTAATAAGTACATTTTTTTTAGCAGCTTTCCTGTTAGTGAGTTGTTCGATCGGACAAGGCTCAACAAAAACAGATTTGAGTCCAACGGAATTTTCAAAACAATTAAAGGAAACAGAAAATCCAACGATTTTGGATGTGCGAACGCCTGGTGAATTTGGGGAAGGACATATTCAAAACGCGTTAAATTTTGATTGGAATGGTTCAAGTTTTGATGCGCAAGTTTCAAAATTAGATAAAAATACAACTGTTTTTGTGTATTGTTTAAGTGGAGGTAGAAGTGGTTCAGCAGCAAGCCAATTACGTTCCAATGGATTCAAAAATGTGTTAGAATTAGACGGAGGTATGATGGCTTGGAGAAGTGCTGGTTTATCTGAAACAACAGATTCAAAAGTAGTTAAAAGTACAGGGATGACAACTTCGGAATTCGAGAAACTACTTCAAACAGATAAGGTTGTATTAGTCGATTTTTACGCTGAATGGTGTGGACCATGTAAAAAAATGAAACCGTCTATTGAAGCTATCGAACGAGAAATGACAAACGTGAAAGTTATACGTATTGATGTTGATAAACATTCCGATTTAGTGAACTCGTTTGGAATTCAAGAGATACCTATTCTTAGAGTATATAAGCAAGGAAAGATTACTTTGGAACAGAAGGGATTTGTGGAAAAAGAGGAGATAAAAAAGAATTTATAATTAAAACTTCTCAATCGCACCTAATCCAAACAGTGCATAATCATATTTAGCGGGGTCATTTGGGTCGAAATTACGCAAATACCCCATTAATTCTTCAAGTGCTTTACCATCGGTTTGGGTTCTAGTAATCAATCCTAACTTTCTGGAAATGTTTGCTGTGTGTACGTCTAGTGGTATTGATAATTCGATTTATCGCTTTGTAATGGGGAAGTAGAGGATACTGCCTTGAAAGAATTATTTATTCAACTACATTAAAGACAAGAGTGGATATATTAATTTATTGTTCAATCTATTACAAAATTATTTTTTCTTTAACTGTAATATTCCACCAATCATCAGCGTTATTATTTTAACTACCATTCCCTTAAAATTACGCCCCATGAAAAAGTTAGTTTTAGCAATAGGATTATTTGTTAGTTTAGTTTCAATTTCACAAACTAATGCAAATAAAAGTTTAGTAAATCACACTATCGAAGTAGTTAAATTATTAACTGATAAAAATATTGATAGTGCTCAGTTTAATATAATGGTTGAGCATTTGTGGATGTTTACCGCAAATAAAGATTCGTTATTTCAGTCAGTTACTAAAATGTCAAGTAATATAGATTCTATAATTTGTAATACATATTATACACAAAACGATTCAATATTTAATAAATTTTTATATAATAAACAATTTGATCAAATTGATATTGATATAGATTCTCGAGTTAAAACTTATAAACAAATTGGAGGAATAACCGGAACAACGAATTATGATAATATTTTATTTACGGTGTATAATAATAATATCAGAACAATGTATTTTTATATAACAATTATTAATAATAAAATTATCGAATTTAACATAGTTACATATCCGTTAAATGTACTCTAATTTGGTAGTATTTCATTAAGTGTGTAAGTTGGAAAATTGATTATGCATTATACACTAATTTCTGATTGTAAGGGTCTATTTTTTGTAGCTTCATTTAATGCTGAAAATATCTACTTAAAAATATCCTCATCCGTTGGGTTTGAAAAATATATTTTTAGTTTATTTTCTAATTTTACCAATCAGATTTTCAATAAAGTTGGTTTGGTAGATAAATTAGTCTATTACCTTTCCTAGTTACGCACTTTAGGCAATTATGCCAATTAAAACTTCTCAATCGCTCCCAAACCAAACAGTGCATAATCATATTTTGCTGGATCAAGAGGATCAAAACTTCGTAAATACCCCATTAATTCTTCTAAGGCTTTACCATCCGTTTGTGTTCTAGTAATCAACCCTAACTTTCTGGAAATGTTTGCTGTATGTACATCTAGTGGAATAGATAATTCACTAGTAGGAATATTTTTCCAGATCCCAAAATCAACATTGTTTGCATCTTTTCGGATCATCCAGCGAAGGTACATTTGTAAGCGTTTCGCCGCGGATCCTTTTTCTGGATTGGAAAGATGTTTCTCCGAACGAGATTCGTGAGGAGCTTCTAAAAATCGTTTTCTAAATTGAATAATTCTCCCTGTAGTTCCAAATACGCTTGGATGTGTGGAGAATGCTTTTTCCATCCCCTCGTTTTGGTAGATGTTTTGAAGTCCACGAAAGAAAAAATCTAAGTCAATGTTGTTAAATGTTCTGTGAACAAAGTTGATAGCCTCTAATTTATCCGAATTATAATTCATTACGAACTCATAGGGGTCATTTCCCATGATTTGAACGAGTTTTTTCGCACTGGTGATAATGGATCTTCGATTTCCCCATGCAATGGTAGCTACTAAAAAACCAACAATTTCGATATCCTCTTTTTGGGTAAATTGATGTACAATTGAAATGGGATCGTCTGCAATGAAATTAGAAGTGTTGAATTCGGTAACTTTTAAATCTAAAAAGTCTTTTAATTCGATTAAGTCTAAAGTATTAATTGATTTTTTAACCATTGAGAAATATAGAAGTTGAGATTCTAAAGTTTTGTAAAAGATACATTTAGTTCGCTTTGATCAATAAAGCTAAATCATAAATTATAATTCAAAAGCCCCATCTTTCATTACCAACTTCCGATCTGTCATATTCGCTAATAGTTCATTATGCGTTACAATGACAAACGTTTGATTGAATCGATCGCGTAGATCAAAGAATAATCGATGTAGCTCTTCGGAATTTTTAGAATCTAAATTTCCGGATGGTTCATCTGCAAAAATTACTTTTGGTCGATTTATCAGAGAACGAGCAACTGCAACGCGCTGTTGTTCACCACCGGAAAGTTCGGATGGTTTGTGTTCTGCTCGGTGTTGAACTCCCAATAATTCAAAAATTTCTAACGCGTTTTTTTTTGCTTCAGCAACAGATGTACCTTTTATTAATGCTGGTAATATCGCATTTTCAATAGCTGTAAATTCCGGTAATAATTGATGAAATTGAAAAATAAATCCAATGTGTTGGTTACGAAAAGCGGCTAATTTCTTTTGAGAAAGTTCAAATGGATTGATACCGTCGATGGTTAAAATTCCAGATTGTGGCGTTTCTAAAGTTCCCAATATCTGTAAAAGTGTCGTTTTTCCAGCACCTGAAGAACCAACAATGGAAACTATTTCCCCTTGTTTTACAGTTAGGTCAACACCATTTAAAACACGTAAATCACCATAGTGGTGTGAAATTCCTTTAGCAACTAACATTATTTACCACGCATTATTAAAGAATGTCCCATTTTATCTCTTTTTGTTCTTAAATAGGATTCATTGTGAATGTTACTTTCAATTTCTATCGCTACATTTTCAACGATTTCTAGTCCGTAACCTACTAATCCAGTACGTTTTGTAGGATTATTGGATAGCAAACGCATTTTATTAACGCCTAACTGACGTAGTATTTGTGCGCCGATTCCATAGTCACGTTCATCTCCTTTGAAGCCTAATTGTAAATTTGCTTCCACCGTATCTAAACCTTCTTCTTGCAGTTTGTATGCTTTCAATTTATTGATTAAACCAATGCCACGACCTTCTTGATTCATATATACAATGACACCTTTTCCTTCTTTTTCGATTAATTCCATTGCTTTTTCTAGTTGTGGACCGCAATCACATCGGCAAGAACCGAAAACGTCTCCAGTAATACAAGAAGAGTGAACACGTACAAGAATAGCCTCATCTTCTTTCCAAGTTCCTTTTACCAAAGCCAAATGTTCTTGGTTGGAGTTTTTCACTTGAAAAGCATGTAGTCTAAAGTCACCTGCTTCTGTAGGCATTTCTACGGAAACTACTTCATCGATAAGTGTATCGTGTTTTAAACGATACTCGATCAAATCTGCAATAGATATTATTTTAAGGTCAAATTTTTCTGCGATTACAAGTAATTCTGGCAAACGCGCCATGGTACCATCTTCATTTAAGATTTCGACGATAATTCCAGCTGGTTCAAATCCTGCTAATTTCGCAAGATCAATCGCTGCTTCTGTATGACCAGCACGACGTAAAACGCCTTCTTTTTTTGCACGTAATGGGAAGATATGTCCTGGTTTTCCTAAATCGTTTGGGTCCAGTTTTGGATCGATTAAAGCAAGGATTGTTTTTGCTCTATCCTGCGCGGAAATTCCTGTAGTACAACCATGTCCATTTAAATCTACAGAAACCGTAAATGGTGTTTCGTATGCAGCTGAATTGGATTGTACCATTAAGTTTAGACCAATTTCATCGCAACGATCTTCTACCAAAGGAGCACAAATTAATCCACGACCATGCGTAGCCATAAAGTTGATTAACTCAGGTGTAGCATTTCTTGCAGCAGTTAAAAAATCTCCTTCATTTTCTCTGTCTTCATCATCCACAACAATAATTACTTTTCCAGCCTTAATATCTTCAATTGCTTCTTCTATGGTATTCAGTGCTTTAGTCATTTTGTATAATTTGTGATGTAAATTTACGGAATTTTTTTCTGATTTTTTTTGGTTTTTTTTTGTGGATTGGATATTTTGATTAAATTTACGTCAATAACGTTTAAATAATAATCAAATGATTGGTCTTAATGTAAAAATGCTTCGCAAAAGAAAAGGGAAATCACAGGAAGAGGTATCTAGTGAATTAGGATTAACTCGTTCTAGTTATAGTGGTTATGAGAATGGGGTTGCAGAACCAAGTGTAGAAACATTGATTTTGATTTGCGATTATTTTATGATAAGTCTGGATGTTTTATTACGTAAAGATTTTAGTAAATTGAACGAACGTGAATGGGAAGAGATAGATAAAGGTATTACAAAGGATATTAAAGGTGCAAACTTGAGAGTGTTAACTACGGTTGTAGATTCTGATAATAATGAATTAATAGAAATGATTCCTGTGAAAGCAAGTGCTGGATATACTTCTGGATATGCAGATGCGGATTACTTAAAAGCCTTACCTACATTTAATTTACCTTTCCTTTCGAAAGAGAAAAAATACCGTTCTTTTCCAATTCAAGGGGATAGTATGCCGCCGGTTAGCGAAGGGTCGCATGTGGTAGCTGAATTTATTCAAAACTGGACATCTATAAAAAATGGAACACCATGTATCATTGTGACAAAAGATGATGGAATCGTTTTTAAAATTGTCTACAACCATATTAATGATAATCAATCCTTACAACTTTGTTCTACAAATCCATTCTATAAGCCGTATTTTATTCATGTAAATAAAGTCATAGAAGTTTGGAAGTTTGTAAATTACATTGCTTCGGATTTACCAGATTTACGTTTCGATGACAATCAATTACGCAAATCTTTGGTAGATTTGCAAAAAGAAGTTTCTGAAATCAAAAATGTATTGATGCGAAACTAATAAACCCTATTCTATGGAAATTGGTAAAGAAATCAATACGACATTTGCCTCTTCAAACATTAAAGCGCTTGTAAATATTCGGTATACGAATAATTGGATGGCGAGTCTGCAAAATAAATACATGTCGCGGCATGATCTAAGTATGCCGCAATTCAATATACTGCGAATTTTACGAGGTGCCAAAAAAAAGCTAAACGTAAATACAGTTAAAGATCGAATGATTGAAAAGTCACCCAATACTACCCGATTAATGGATAAATTGTGTGATAAAAAATTAATCGAACGTTTACGTAATGAAAAAGACAAACGAATTATTGAGGTTATAATTACTAAAAAGGGACTAGACTTGTTAGATTTAATTGATATTGATTTTGAAAAAGAATTAGTGTTTGTCAATAACCTTTCAGAAGAAGAATCCGAATTGTTAAGTAATTTATTGGATAAAATTAGGAGTTAATCCAATTTTTATGAAAAATTCAAATTAAGGTTATATTCAGTTAAAAAATCAAAAATTAATCAACTTGTATTAAATTAACAGGGGGTGTTTGAAAAATAAATATTGTTTTTTTTGAAATACCCCCTAAAAAAAATACCTTTGTAGCGAAAAATTTAATTTTATGGCTACAATTAGACAGAAAGCGTATCAAGATGTTTTGAACCGTAAGGCGAATCATTCGGATTACAATGGTAAAATCTCTTCTTTATTTGGTGAAAATGTATTTCATTTAGATGTAATGCGTGAATTTTTGCCTGGTGATGCTTATAAAAGCATGGTGGATGCAATCAATAGTGGAAATGGTGTTCGTTTAGATCGTAAAATGGCAGATCAAGTTGCTTCAGCAATGAAAGATTGGGCTTTAACAAAAGGTGCAACACATTATACACACTGGTTTCAACCATTAACTGGTTCTACAGCGGAAAAACACGATGCATTCTTTAAGCCTGTTGGTCCAGGTAGAGCAATCGAAAAATTTGATGGTGATTTATTGGTGCAACAAGAGCCAGATGCATCTTCCTTCCCAAATGGCGGTATTCGTAATACGTTTGAAGCGAGAGGGTATACAGCTTGGGATCCATCTTCTCCAGCGTTTGTTATTGGTAAAACATTGTGTGTACCTACGATTTTTATTTCTTATACTGGTGAATCTTTAGATTTTAAAATGCCTTTAATTAAAGCGCTTCATGCGGTAGATGCTGCTGCTGTTGAAGTGTGTCAATATTTTGATAAAAACGTTGTTAAGGTAAACGCAACATTAGGTTGGGAACAAGAATATTTCCTAATTGATAAAGCGTTCTACAATGCACGTCCGGATATTATGATGACTGGTAGAGCATTATTTGGTCATGCATCCGCAAAAGGACAACAATTGGAAGATCATTATTTTGGTTCAATCCCAGAAAGAGTAGAGGCGTTTATGCGTGACTTCGAACAAGAGGCGGTTCGTTTAGGAATACCAGTTACTACGCGTCATAATGAGGTTGCTCCAAACCAATACGAATGTGCTCCAATTTTTGAAGAGTGTAATTTAGCAAACGACCACAACTTATTGTTGATGGATATACTAGAGAAAATTGCAATCAACCATAATTTCCATGTGTTGTTGCATGAAAAACCGTTTTCTGGAGTAAATGGATCTGGAAAACATAATAACTGGTCTTTGTCTACCAATACAGGAGTAAACTTATTAGCACCAGGTAAAAATCCTAAATCTAACTTACAATTCTTAACATTCTTTGTAAATACGATTGCAGCGATTCATAATAATGCAGATTTATTGAGAGCATGTATCGTTTCTGCGAGTAATGACCACCGTCTAGGCGCAAATGAAGCTCCTCCTGCTATTATATCTACGTTTATCGGTTCACATTTATCTTCTATGTTAGATGAATTAGAAAAAAACGTGAAGTCAGGAAAAATGACGCCACAAGATAAAACAGAATTGAAATTAAATATTGGTAAGATTCCACAAATTATGTTGGATAATACGGATAGAAATAGAACTTCTCCTTTTGCTTTTACAGGAAATAAATTTGAGTTCAGAGCCGTAGGTTCTTCTGCAAACTGTGCTTCTGCAATGATTGTTTTAAATACGATTATGGCAGACCAATTGATTCAATTCAAAAAAGATGTGGATGCTAGAATCAATGACGGCGACGCGAAAGATGAAGCGATTTTGAAAGAATTACAAAAGTTAATTACACACTCCAAAAAAATTCGTTTTGAAGGAAATGGATATGGCGATGAGTGGGTGAAAGAAGCAGAAAAAAGAGGTTTAAATAACTTTAAAGATACACCACGTGCATTAGGTGTTTGGTCCGAAAAGAAAACAGTTGAAATGTTTGAGAAATTAAATATCTTAACGGAAAGAGAAATTGAGGCGCGTAAAGAAATTGATTTTGAAAACTACATTCATAAAATTCAAATTGAAGCACGTTTAATTGGTGAGTTATCACAAAATCAAATTATTCCTTCGGTAATTGAATACCAAAATCGTTTGATTCAAAATGTTCAAGGATTAAATTCTATTTTAGGTGCGGATGCAAAAGCTGCTACGAAATCGCAAATAGAATTGATTACTAAAATTTCAAAACACTTAAATGCTTTAAAATCATTGTGTGATACAATGTTGGAAGAAAGAAAAAAAGTGAATAAAATCGATAATATTGAAGAAAAAGCAGTGGCTTATTGTGATAAAGTAAAAGTTTATTTTGACGAAATTCGTTACCATGCGGATAAATTAGAATTATTAGTAGATGATGAATTATGGCCATTAGCTAAATTCAGAGAAATGCTTTTCACTAAGTAATTATTAATTGCACGAATCAAAAACGCGGTAGTTTATCTATCGCGTTTTTTTGTTAAATTCGATATCCACTTTTGTGATTATTAATCACTATGAAGCTATACTAGGCACTTTATTATGAGTCAAAAAATACAAATACAATTAAAACCTGAAGAAGTTAATTCGGAAGAAATAATTCGTGCTTCCATTAGTAAACATATTGGTTTAGCTGAAGATGCATTTACTTTTTTTTGGAGAAAACGTTCGATTGATGCACGTAAGCGAGCTATAAAAATTAACGGAACATTTGAGATTTATGAAATAGGAGAAGAAATCCCGGATCAAGAAATCCATTTTCCAAAGAACAATGTTTCACAAGGACAAATTGTACATATCATTGGTGCAGGTCCAGCTGGATTATATGCTGCTTTAAAAGCAATTGAGTTAGGGTTTAAACCGGTTATTTATGAACGTGGTAAAGATGTAAAGTCGCGCAGACGTGATCTAGCAAAATTAAATAAAGAACAAATCGTGAATCCGGAGTCGAATTATTGCTTCGGGGAAGGAGGTGCTGGTACATATTCGGATGGAAAGCTATATACGCGTTCCAAAAAACGTGGAGATGTTCAGCAAGCGATGGAGTGGCTGGTGTATTTTGGTGCGGATAAAGATATTTTGGTAGATGCACATCCACATATTGGGACAAATAAATTACCGAAATTGATTGAAAACATTCGTGAATTTATTCGATCTTGTGGTGGAGAGGTACATTTTGAATCCAAATTGACCGATATTCATATTGAAAACAAAAAGATTGTTGGTTTAACAATCAATGAAACGCAAAAAGTTGCTTCGGAATATGTTATTTTAGCAACTGGGCACTCTGCACGCGATATTTTTTATTTGTTACACAAACGTGGCGTAAAAGTACAAGCAAAACCATTTGCATTAGGTGTTCGTATTGAACATACACAAGATTTAATCGATTCAATTCAGTATCATGGAAGACTTAATGATGACTTTATTCCTCCTGCCTCATATTCTCTAGTAACTCAAGTAGATGGTCGGGGAGTATATTCGTTTTGCATGTGTCCTGGTGGAATTGTAGCACCTTGTGCCACCAATCAAGAAGAAGTGGTAACCAATGGTTGGTCGCCTTCTAAACGAAATAATCCCTACTCTAATTCAGGAATTGTTGTAAGTATTTCTCCAGAAGATTTTCCAGGGAAAGAAAACGATCCTTTTGTTTGTTTGGATTTTCAGAAATCGGTGGAGAAAGCGTGTTGGGAGGCAGCTGGAAAAACACAGCGCGTTCCCGCACAATGTATGAAAGATTTTGTAGATGATAAATTAACAAAAGAATTCCCAAGGTCTTCGTATCAGCCCGGTATTGTTTCTGTGAATCTCCATGATGTACTTCCCAAATTTGTTGCGAAACGTTTACAACTAGCATTTATCGATTTTGGTAAAAAAATGCCAGGTTATTTAACAAATGATGCCGTTTTACATGCGCCAGAATCACGAACAAGTTCACCAGTTCAGATACCACGTGATAAAGAAACATGGATGCATCCAGATGTTTATGGTTTATTTCCATGTGCCGAAGGTGCAGGATATGCAGGTGGTATTATTTCAGCAGCAATTGACGGGATGCAGTGTGTGAGTGCGATAAAGAGAGTGACGAGCAACGGAAGTGATGAGTGACGGGAAAAGTTAAGAGATGGAAGGAAGTGAAGGATTGATAAATAATTACGATAATTAAAAATCAAAATAGCTATATCTTGGAATTTTATCAAGTTGAAATATTTTGATATTCGTGAAATAATTGAATTATGTAAAATATTAAAAATCAAACGTTTAATTTTTATCTATTTTTGTTGTTTACTTAAATCAAAACATCGTAATTATACGCTATCTTCTTATTGACTGTTTTTTAACTACTAAAATGCATTAATTTTGTAATCCTTTTAAGGAGAAATGAAAAACAATGCATTTACCTCATTATAAATTAACAACAGGAATCTCATCTTCCATTTTTGAATTTACAAGTCAAGGTCCAAAAGGAGAAATACCAAAAATCATCATTTTCTCTAAATTACCACGGAATAATATGTTTAATCTAGCTTTTGGAGATATAGATTTACAAACAGGTGTATTTAATGATAGAACTGTTTCTGGAAATTTAGATAGCGAAAAAGTATTAGCAACGATTGTAAATGCTTTGTTTCTATTTTTTGATGAAAACCCGAATGCCTTGATTTACGCAAAAGGGAGTACAAAATCTAGAACAAGGCTCTATCGAATGGGGATTTCAAAATATATTCAAGAAATAGAAGATGACTTTCAAGTTTTTGGTGAACGAAATGATATTTGGGAAGAATTTAAACCAAATATCGATTATAATTCTTTTGTTATTAAATCAAAATAAGTTAAATTTGATTAAAAAACTAATATAATGGAACCACAAAAAAATCGGACTCTTGATGCTTGGAAGGATGTAACTATCGATCCATCTTTAGATCGTTTTCTTACGTTGGAGAGTGCAATAATTCAAGAGAAAATGAAAAGTTTTGAAGATACAATCAAAAATTCAAACTTTTTAGAAGTAGTTGGGAAAAACTAATTTCCTACCTATAAAAAGCTCCTAAGATAATTGCTCCAGCTGTTGCGACATTTAAAGATTCTGCTTCTCCAAAACGGGGTATGGTTATTGCTTTCTGAACATACTTTTTAATTTCTTCGGAGATACCATTTCCTTCATTTCCTAAAAGGAGTATCCCTTTACGTTCGTAATTATTCTCTAAGATATTTTCTCCGTCTAATAAAGCGCCAAAAACTGGAAGTTCCGTAGTGGATAGAAATTCAGTTAATTCTACATAATGTACATGGACTCTGAAAATTGCTCCCATAGTTGCTTGAAGTACTTTTGGATTATAGCAATCAACGGTGTTTTTAGAACAAACAATATCTTTTATTCCAAACCAATCTGCCAAACGAAGTATAGTCCCCATGTTACCAGGGTCTTGAACGCCATCTAAACAAATTATTAGTGGGGAATCGATGGTTTTATTTTCAGGGATTTTACACACTGCTAATGCTTTGTTAGGAGTCGTTAGCGTTGAAATTTCTTTTAATTCTTTTGTGCTTATCTCTTCGAGTAAAATCGAGTCAACTAATGTATTTGATTCAAAATCAGAAGTAGCATAGATGTTTTCTATTTGAGCTGGAATCCATTGAATTGCTTCGTTTACCATCTTTTCACCTTCAATGATAAAACGATTGTTTTCAATACGTTGCTTTTTTTGGGAAAGGGCGTTAATAAAACGAATTCTGTTCTTTGAAATCATCAGTTTTTGTTATTTTTGTTACTCAATATGCGTTACTTGAAGAAATCCAAACTTACATATTATCTTCCTTTTTACCTACTTTTTTTAATGGCTTCCTGTAGTCAAACAAAATATTTATCTAAAAATGAATTTTTGTTGACCAAAAATGAAATTATAATTACCGGAGATCAATCCCATAAGTTAGAAATCGAACGTATAATTAAGCAAAAACCAAATAATAAAATACTCGGTATACCATTTTCTTTAATCGTTTATAATCAAATTGATTCTGCTAAAATAATTTGTGAAGCGCAAGACCATTTAAATAAATTGCATCGTATTAATCATCAGAAAATTACGAAACAACAAAGAATGAACAATAAACGTATTCAAAAAGCAATACGCAAAGGAAGTAGCGACTACAAAGAGAGAATTTTTGATTTACGAGATACTGTTAGTCCTAGAAAAACACTGAAAGAATGGTTGAAATTTAAAATAGGAGAGCCACCAATTATTCTCGATTCACTTTACTTTAATAAATCCATTGAGCAAACAAACTTATTTCTTCGAAAAAAAGGTTTTTATAATGCAAAGGTTCGGGGTGAACTAGTGTATATTACACATACTAAAAAAGTAAAAGCGATTTATGTAATTGAGACAGGTACTGTGTTTTCTATTGATACGTTTTCAATTGATTGTGACAATAAAGAAATTCTTAGTCTCCTGGAAAGATATCCAGATAAACAAGATTTTTCTAATCAAATTTTTGATACTGACAAGTTAGAATCTTACCGAGAATCTTTAAGTCAATATATAAAAAACGCAGGTATGTATGGTTTTTCAGCGAGTAATATCAATTATTTAGCGGATACCTTACAGCAACACCATACAGTCAATTTGACGCTTCAATTTTCAGATCGTGTTATCAAAAGTATCGGAAATGATTCGTTAATTACAGAACCGCATAGATATACCTATATTTCAAAAGTATTTTTTCATATTGTAGATACTGCTTTTGTTTCCTATCGCTTTGCAAATTCATTGAAAGAGAAAGGATTATCACTTGAATATAATGGTTTCTTACGTACGATGGATACGCTTAATTTCATAAATGAAGAAGTGATTCATGGAATTCAAGCCACAAATATAGATTCACTTAAACAAAAACATTCTATTATTTTAACATATAATGGCGGATTTTCAATATACCCAGATTTACTTGAACTTAAGAATGTAACTGAAAATACGCGTCTATTTAATGAAAATTTAGTTGTAAAAACGCAAAGAAATTTAATTGAGTTAGGGTTATTCAATTTGGTTAAACCTGAAATTGTGGAAATTGAAGATACAAATAATGTGGAGATTCATTATTATTTGATATTGAAAAAGAAAAATCAATTTTCAACACCAATTAAATTAACTACTTCAGGTACTTTTTTCGGCGCAAGTTTTGCTCCGTCGTATACGAATATTAATTTATTAAAACGCGCTGAAAAAATAACGTTCAATATTTCAGGAGGTTTACAGGCTATGCCAAACTTAAAATATCAAACAATTAGCACTTCAACCAATACAAATGCTATTGGTAACCTTAAGGAATCTTCGCGTTTTTGGACCTTCCAAATAATTCCTTCCTTAAAAGTCGAAATCCCTTATTTTTTAGGTTTACGTAATTCTGTTTCTAAACAAAAAAGACCGAAAACAACTATTTCAAGTTCTTACATGTATCAAATTCGGGATGTATTCAAAAAACAATCTTTTAATGCGAATGTATTATTCTCTATTTCTACTGGAGATAATTCTGATTTTTCTTTTGGTTTCCCGGGCTTTTCAGCAGTTAATTTAGTCAATTTTACCCAGATTTCCTCTAGTTTTATTGATAGTATTCGTAAACGAAATGACTTATATACGCTTAATCAATTTACGAGTCAAGTCAATTGGTCTGATTTTAAATTTGCATTTCAAGTATACAATAAACCATTGTTAGCTGGTATTTATTCTTTTAAATCCTCTTTCGACCTTGCTGGAAATTTACTATCAGTTCTTGGTCGATTTGAGAAAGCTAATATATTAAATCAACGAACTGTATTAGGAATACCCTATTCACAGTTTGCGCGTTTAGATAATGAATTCATCTTTGCACATAACTTTAATAAATTCACCTCCTTTAATTTTCGTACTCTAGCAGGTGGGGGCTTACCCTATGGGAATTCTAAATTTGCTATGCCTTTTGATTATAGTTTTATCGGTGGAGGAGCAAATGATATTCGAGGATGGAGATATGGATCACTTACACCAGGTACATTCAATGCCTATTTAGTAAATAAAATTAATCAACCTCAAATTGGAGATGTTCGACTTACCATTTCTGGGGAATTACGTTTTAAAATGACCGATAAACTTCGTGGTGCCTTATTCATAGATGCTGGAAATATTTGGACTGTTAAATATGATTCTTTACGGCCAGGAAGTCAATTCACTAAAAATTGGCATAAAGAATTAGCTGTAGCATCTGGTTTTGGTGTGCGCTATGATTTAGATTTTGTCGTTATTCGTTTAGATGTAGGGTTAAAACTTCGTAATCCAGCGCTTCTAGAAGGCCACCGTTGGTTCTTCCAACCCAAAGATTCGCAAGTGTATGAAATTATTTCAAAACAACCGGATAATTATTCCAGTCCTTTTTTACCTAGGTCGTTATCCGAATTTATTAATACAGTCCGGCTTGGAATAGGTTATCCATTTTAGATTAAAATCTTCTTTTTGAGACATTAAAATCTACCTTTTCATTTATACCTGGGAGATCAATATTGTCTGTAAATTGCCAATGCACAATTCGTTTGTCGGAAAGTGCTCTTGGATCTTTATCATAGGATGCTATCCAAAATTGGTAGTCTTTAAATTCATTTTTGAATTTTTTTGTGTAGAACGAATAAGAGGTATAGATAATTGGTCGGAAACCTGATTTCTTTTCTACGTATTCCAACCAATCGTACATATTATTAATTAATATTTTATCGGTAGCAGCCTCTTTTTCAACATCTAATACAGGAGGTAAATCTATCTCTCGATGTTTCCAAGTGTTTAAAAAATGTTTTGCTTGTGGTATCGATGAAGTATTTGTATTCAGAAAATGATAGGCACCATTTCTAATTCCTAATTGATTTAATTGAACTCTATTGGATTTCCATTCGCTATCGATATAGGTACTTCCTTCCGTGGCTTTACAATACACAAAATCAATGAGTGTGTCAAATGGTGTCGTATTAACAATTTTATTCCAATCTATTTCTCCCTGGTGATGGGAAACATCTAAACCAGAACTTTTGAAGCCTTTTGGTAAATTAATAAGTATCTCTTGAACAGATTCTTTTTCTTCTTTTACCTCTTCTTGTGTATATATAATAATTCCAATTGCTCCTATGAGTATTGCTCCTAGAACGATGTAAAGAGGTTTGTTTGTTTTCTTCTTCTTTTTTGAAAAGGTACGTTTGACAGGGGTACGTTTGACCGTTGCTGGTTTACGTTTTACTGCATGCATTGGATTTGATTTCGATGTAGCCACTTTATTTTAAAATAGTTACTTTGAAAAACGTTCAGAAATCACTAATTCTTTTGTTCCATGTGTCCAAGAATAGAAACCTTCACCAGATTTTACGCCTAATTTTCCAGCTGTAACCATGTTTACTAATAAAGGACATGGAGCGTATTTTGGATTACCAAAACCATCCTGAAGTACACGTAAAATAGATAAGCAAACATCCAAACCTATAAAATCAGCTAGTTGTAAAGGTCCCATTGGATGAGCCATACCTAATTTCATTACAGTATCGATTTCTGAAACACCTGCTACACCTTCATAAAGAGAAGAGATAGCTTCATTGATCATTGGCATCAAAATACGATTTGCAATAAATCCAGGGTAATCATTTACTTCAACAGGTACTTTCTGTAATGCTATCGATAAATCAATAATTGTTTTTGTTACTACATCGGAAGTGGAATAACCGCGAATAATTTCCACTAATTTCATTAAGGGAACTGGATTCATGAAGTGCATACCTATCACTTTATCCGGTCTTGAAGTAACAGATGCGATTTTTGTAATCGAAATCGAAGATGTATTACTAGCTAATAAGGTATCTGCAGATGTATATTTATCTAAATCTCGGAAAATCGCTAGTTTTAGTTCTAGATTTTCAGTAGCTGCTTCTACTACCAATTCTACAGATTTCACACCTTCTTCCAAGGAAGTAAAAGTAGTGATGTTAGCTAAAGTAGCTGATTTTTGTTGTTCAGTAATCGTTTCCTTTGCTACCTGACGGTCTAAATTTTTAGTTATTGTAGCAATACCTTTTTGTAAAGAAGTTTCTGAAATATCAACTAAATTCACTGAAAATCCTTGTAAAGCAAACGTATGCGCAATTCCATTACCCATAGTTCCTGAACCTATAACTGCAATATTTTTCATTTTTTAGTATAAATGCGAAAAGGAATTATCACTAATTCCTTTTCATTGTTTTTATTAAATTATTATTTTTTCTTTAGTCTTTCTTGTTGTGTTTTTTGCATTTGCTCTAAACGCTCTTGAAAACCTGATTTTTTCTTTGGTGTTGCCGATGCTGCCATTTTCTTAGCAACCATCTTTTGTTTTAATTTTTCTTCATCCACAAAGAATTGTTTAATTGCCAACATAATGATAATTGAAATCAATGTAGAGATGAAGTAGTAATAACTTAAACCAGAAGAATAGTTGTTGAAGAAGAATATCATCATGAATGGGAAGATGTACATAATCACTTTCATGTTTGGCATACCAGGTTGTTGAGGCTGCGTCACATTCGAACTATTGATGTATGTATATACCAAGGTAGTTACCGACATTAACAATGTAAACAAAGAAACGTGGTTACCATACAATGGAAGGTATGTTCCAAAATCATAAATAGAATCATAGGAAGATAAATCTTCTGCCCACAAGAATGGTTTTTGACGTAATTCAAATGCTGCAGGGAAGAAGCGGAAGATCGCTAATAAAATCGGCATTTGAATTAACATTGGAATACAACCAGCAAGGGGAGAGGCTCCGCTTTCTCTGTAAAGTGCCATCATATCCATTTGCTTTTTCATAGCATCTTCTTTGTTTGGATATTTAGCATTTAATGCATCAATTTCTGGTTTTAAGATTTTCATCTTAGCAGAAGAAACATACATTTTCCACTGAATTGGTGTTAAGAATAGTTTTAAAATAATCGTTATCAATAAAATAACAATTCCTAAACCGATTCCCCAACCTGCAAAAGTGTTAAACATTGGTTGAATCGCATAGATATTGATCCAACGGAATAATCCCCAACCGTAGTTGATAATGTCTTCGTAGTTAGAGTCGTACGATTTCAATATTTCGTAATCATTTGGACCAAAATACCAATTCATACGTGCGCTTCCATTGCTTGTATTTGTCAATGCAAGATTTAAAGCGGCAGTGTATTTTTTAATGTTTGTATGGTACTTAGGATGACCTTCTTTGAAATTCGTAACTTTTACTTCCGAATTTTCCTTACTAAAACCAGTGATTGGTTTTAAAATAGAAGAGAAATAACTTTGTTTGAATGCAACCCACTCAATGTCTTGTTCCATTTTTTCTTCATCGTCGGAAACTTCGGAAAGGTAGTCGTATTCTTCGCCTTTGTATTTGAAACAAACCGTAGAAACACGACGTTGTTCACTCAATAAACGTTCTGTTTTAGCCAAAGAAGATGTCCAATCTAACATTACTGAATTCGCTTGAATTTCATTTCCTTTAAATCCAGAAAAACGCACTTCAAAATCCAAATCAAAATGGTTTGGTAGTAGGGTATAGATAAATTGGATCGTTTTACCTTCTTCAGGAGAAGTTTCTAATACAATACTTTTTTTAGTTTTAGAAACAATGTCAAAATGTTCGTTTGCGGTAGCATATTCTTTTCCGTTTAACTTAAAATGAAGATTGTTTTTTGAATCATTTTCTTTAAAAAGTGCTAAAGAATTCTTTTTATCCTTCGAAACATATTTTTGAAAATAGGTTTTGTACTCTTTCAAATTAACCTGAGAAACATTCGCACCTTTCGTGTTTATGTCCACTTTTAATTTATCACTTTCTAAAGAGATAATTTCATCTTTAATAACTGGAGTAGCAATTTTTTTACCTGATTTTTGCGCAACAATTGTTTTTTGTTTTTCTACTTTCTTTTGATCCGCTTGATTTTCAGCCTTTGCTTGTTCGCGTGCTAATTCTTTTTGGTGTTTTGCTTCCTTTGCTTTTAATTCAGCTTCTGAGGGTTTGTTTAAATACATAAACGCAACTAACAATACGCCTAATAAACTAAATCCAATGACTTGATTTTTATCCATGTTCTTATTTTTTGTTTTCTAATGCAGCTTTTATAAACGCTACAAAAAGTGGGTGAGGTTTTGCAACGGTACTTTTGTATTCTGGGTGAAATTGAGCACCGACAAACCAAGGATGTCCTGGAATCTCTACAATTTCTACTAATCCAGTCTCAGGATTTTTACCAGTTGCTAGCATACCTTTTTCTTCGAAAATAGGTAAGTATTTATTATTGAATTCGTAACGGTGTCTGTGACGTTCTGAAATTTTCTCTGTATTGTATGCGATTGCAGAGTAAGAGTCTGGTTTTAGTTCACACGTATATGCTCCTAAACGCATCGTTCCTCCTTTGTCTGAAATTGTTTTTTGCTCTTCCATCATGTCGATAACAGGATCTTTTGTATCTTCTGAAATCTCGGTAGTATTTGCATCTTTTAGTCCAATGACATTACGCGCATACTCTATTACAGCACATTGCATCCCTAAACATATTCCGAAAAAAGGCACATTGTTTTCACGTGCATATCGAACAGCATCTATTTTTCCGGAAATTCCTCTGGATCCAAATCCTGGAGCTACTAAAATTCCGTCTAAACCACCCAATTCTTTTTCAATATTTTCTTTGGATAATTTCTCAGAATGAATCCATTTTACATTCACACGACACTCATTCGAAACTCCTGCGTGAATAAATCCTTCGCTGATAGATTTATACGAATCTTTTAACTCTACATATTTACCTACTAAACCAATATTTACTTCGTGTTTAGGGTTTTTAAGTGTTTGTAAAAATTCTTTCCAAGCATCTAAGTTTGGCGTAGTTTTAGAAGAAAGTTGCAGTTTTTCTAATACTACTTTATCCAATTCCTCTTGTTGCATTAATAACGGAACATCGTAAATAGTTTCTGCATCGCGTGATTCGATCACCGCATTCACACTAACATTACAGAATTTCGCTATTTTTTGACGTAAATTTAAATCTAAAGGATGTTCGGTACGACAACATAAAATATCTGGTTGTACACCTAATTCTAATAATTGTTTTACGGAGTGTTGTGTAGGTTTTGTTTTTAATTCGCCAGCAGCTGCTAAATAAGGAATAAGCGTAAGGTGAATAACTAAGCAATCATTTTCGTGTTCCCACAACATTTGACGAACTGCCTCTACGTATGGAAGTGACTCAATATCCCCAACAGTTCCACCAATTTCAGTGATTACGATGTCAAACGTCCCTTTTTTTCCAAGAATTTGAATACGTTCTTTGATTTCGTCTGTGATATGTGGAATTACCTGAACAGTTTTCCCTAAAAATTCTCCTTTTCTTTCTTTCTCAATAACAGATTGGTAGATTTTACCAGTAGTTACGTTGTTTGCTTGCGAAGTTGGAACATTTAAAAAACGTTCGTAATGCCCTAGGTCCAAATCTGTTTCAGCGCCATCATTTGTTACAAAACATTCTCCATGTTCGTATGGATTCAATGTTCCTGGATCGATATTGATGTAAGGATCTAATTTTTGAATGGTAGTTGAATACCCGCGCGCTTGAAGTAATTTCGCTAAAGATGCTGCAATAATTCCTTTCCCTAGAGAAGAAGTAACCCCCCCAGTTACAAAGATGTATTTAGTTGAATTTGACATTTTATAAATTTTGTAACTACGGGGAACAAAGTTAATAGATTCAAAGGAAGGAACGAGTGAAAGTGGGAATATTTTTGAACAAGTTGTTAAAAGGAGAAAAAGCTACTGTTTTTTCACTTTTTAGACTTTCCTTTAACAGCCACATCGGATCCTTCTGCAAGAAATGTAGATCTTGGGGATGTATCATTTAAACATGCGAAATCGGGACCATATACTTTCTGAAAATCAACATGGCAGGTGAAGTCAATGGTAGGATAAACATTCCAAGTAGGGTGGGAGACCTCGTATTCAGATGTTTTTGTATCGGAAATACGGGTGTAGCCCCAATAATGTTCGGTAATAAATTCTTCTTCACTTCCGGGTGAAAAGGCATAAGGTTTTGTATCTGCAGTAATGCTAAAGGAATGCCATTGTTTTTTATAGAAGAATGCGTATTCGATTTGGAGTGTGGTAGCTGTAATTTCCCAATGGTGATTCATACGCATCGTATGGTAATGCTCTTGGTAGAATGTGTTTGCGATGAGTGTGATAGCGGGCTTTGGGACAATTTCTTTGATAAATACAACTCCTCGTTTCCATTCGCCATTCTCTAATTTTTTCACATAAAATCGTAAGTTGACTTCTTCGAAATTAGCATGGAATGGGACTTTTATGCCTTTTAATTTCGTATGTAAAAACATGAACCCAATTAAGGAAACAATACATTTACCTTCACAAAGGTCTAGTTCGGTTCCGTATGGGAGGTATTTTTGAAGCAGATTTGGGTCAATTTCATAATTGGCCATTACTAATTTTTCCCAGCGTGCAGTTAAAAAATTCGTAGCCATGATTCCAAAAGATTAGTACGGTGAATTGAACTAAATATACGTTATATTTTCAATTAATGGAAGTTAATTTCCAGAATATTTGTGGTTCAAACGAAATGGAATTTTGTGTGTTTATTACTTTGGTTAAAACTGATAGGAACTTAAAAGAAGAGGAAAGGCATTTCACGTAGAAATACGGTAGGGGTAAGAAGCTCTGGATTACAAGTCCAGAGGAGTGAGGGGGAACTCATTGATGTGTTTCGCTTGTGAAAGTATGTGATTAAAAAAGTAAATTATTATAAAATCACTAAAATATATATATAATTGGTGATTACAATCACTAAAAATATAGTATATTTGGTGATTATGATTAAAAGAGCGTTATTTCAAAAACTAAACGAAAAGTTTAATAAAGGCAAAGCGATTGTCTTATTAGGTCCAAGACAAGTAGGAAAAACTACGTTAATAAACACATGTTTAGAAGGACAAGATTTTTTATTTCTAAATGGAGATGATCCAGAAATACGAAATTTATTAGAAAATACTGGGGTTTCTAAATTACGTTTAATTATCGGGAAAAACACACTCGTTTTCATCGATGAAGCTCAAAGAATAAAAGACATCGGTCTTATTGCTAAAATGATTATTGATCAATTTAAAGAAGTACAATTAATAGTAAGTGGCTCTTCTGCATTAGAAATCAATCAATCCACCCAAGAACCTTTAACAGGAAGAAAGTTTGAATACCAGTTATTTCCGATCAGTTGGGAAGAATTTGAAAATCATGTAGGATATTTAGAAGCAAACACACAACTGGAAGAACGCCTCATATACGGAATGTATCCGGATGTGTTAAATAACAGATCTGAGGCAGGAGAAATTTTAAAACAACTTACTACAAGTTATTTATATAAAGATGTACTATCCATTACAGGTATCAAAAAACCGGAATTATTGGATAAACTTTTAAAAGCTTTAGCCTTACAAATCGGAAGTGAAGTATCCTACAATGAATTAGCTAATCTCTTACAGATAGACAAAACGACTGTTTCTAAATACATCGATTTATTGGAGAAAACTTACATTGTGTTCCGACTAAACAGTTATAGCAGCAACCAACGCAATGAAATCAAAAACAATCGTAAAATCTATTTTTATGATAATGGGATACGAAATATGATAATCAACAACCTTAACCCTTTAGAATTGAGAACAGACAAAGGAGCACTCTGGGAAAACTTTTTAATCTCTGAACGGATAAAACTACAACAATACAATCAACTGTATACTAACAACTATTTCTGGCGAACAGTTCAAAAACAAGAAATTGATTTTGTAGAGGAAACAAACGGACAAGTTACTGCTTACGAATTTAAATGGAATAGCAAAGGAAAAGCTAAAATTCCAGCAGTATTTTTAAATCAGTACAATGCAATTGGCAAAATTATTGACAAAGAAAATTTTAGAGAGTTTGTAAGAAATGATACAATGTAATACCGCTCTCTTTTTTCATATTTAACTGTAAAATTTAAATGTAATCAGCAGTTCAGTAATTCCAGAGGAGTAGGGAATACAATAGAGAAAAGAAGCTCTGGATTACAAATCCAGAGGAGCGAGATATCCGAATCTTACAGAAGATTTTACGATTAAATTTAAATTAAAGATACTTCTTATTTTAAAAATAGACCAAAAACTATAATAAGAACGAATCTTATTTTAAAAATAGATTAAAAAATATAATAAGAGTGATTCTTATAAAAAATGCTTCGGTAGATTTCCGAAGCATGTTACAGATTTTACGAATCATTTACATTTTTAATTGAAAAATCAATAGTATTTGAAATCAAATTTTTCTTTTGTATTGATATTTCTACAAACTCAATAACAACAAAAGAAACATCCACTGCGGCGGATAAAAATCCTACACAGCTGGATTCTCTTCTCCTAAAACTCAATAGAAAGTTTTAAATGACCTCCCAAGCCTTTTTCAATAATACGTAATAAGGTCGATAAACGAATATCACTCGCATCATTTTCAATACGCGAAATGTATGCCTTGTTGGTACCACAACGCAATGCTAATTCCTCTTGGGTAATTTGTTTCTTTTTTCGTTCTTCTTGAATAAGAACACCAAGTTTAAATGCTTCATACTCGGTAGTGAAAACATCTCTTGAAGAAGTACCTTTTTTGCCATATCGTTTGTCTAAATGATCTTCAAACGTTGTGCTGGATTTTGAATTCGTTGTTTTCATCTTCGTATTCTTTTTTAATTCTTAACGCTCTTTCTATTTCATTTAGTGGGGTTTTTTGTGTTTTCTTCTGAAAACCATTTGCGATTACCACTAAATTACCTTTATCAAAAAAGGAAAAAATTCGGTAAATATTATTTCCTACTTTTACACGTATTTCATATAGACCTTCAGTACCTGCTATATGTTTGAAAAACTTGTCAGGTATAATTGGTAATTCTTTCACTAACAATAAAGTCCAATCTATTTTCTTTTTTACATTTTCAGTTTGTTTATCAAAAAAATCAAAGAAGTAGTCCTTATAAAATAATAATACTCGTTCCATTTAATTTATACAAAGTTACCTAATTAGACTACAAAATCCTACAAATTTTACTGAATTTACATACCCCATCGAGAAATAAATTTAGTTCACTTTCACTAGTTAAAATTAAAACTGCTAGAAACGTAAAACAAGTAGGAAAGGAATTTCGCGTAGAAATACGGTGACGAAAAGAAGCTCCGGATTACAAATCCAGAGGAGCGGGGGTAATTTATCCAACGATAAAAAGCTGCAATTTGTCCTATGTATTTAATTTAATTTAAGTACCAAAAATACAAATAACGGTACGTTTAATAGGTTTTAACTAATTTTTAGTTTCACAAAATTAAGGTAAAGCTTGAAAAATAAAAAGCGTACAATTAATTTCGCGTAGAAATACGGTGGGGAAAGATCCTCTGAATACAAATAAAAAAGAGCGGGAAAACCGTCAAGGAAATCCCGCTCTAAATTTTATAGGACAAAAATGAAAACTTATAATTATTTTAATCTTTCACACAACGGACAGAAAATGCACTCCACTTATTTCGCATGTCTTTATAAACAATACCAGAATTCGCTAATAAATAAATGAAGCCGGCAGAACTTGTTCCAGTTGGACCTGTACCTTCAGTAGCACTCCACCAATATCCTTTGCTACCAATATCACCAGTATTTAAAGCACCACCAGGTAATCCATTAAAAAGTGACATATTTGAAGCATCTATATTTGGGCTTTTCCAGCTTGTTGTTCCTTTTTCTTTCATTTTACCACCAGCTATAGAATCACCTCCTAAATATTCAGTTAAAACAGACCATTCTGAAAGCGTAGGTAAATGCCATCCTACAGGACAAATATTTCTATTTCCATTCATTTTTGGACTTACCGCAAACCAATTATATAACTTACCATATTTTTCATTATTTGAAGGGTCATGATTATAATTAGTCCATGCAAGATATTTAATTATATCTCCCCAATCTGAAGGGTTTGTAAGATGTGTTAAATTTGTTCCATCATTTAATTTACTAACTTTTAAGTTTTCTGCCATCCATTGTTGAGTACCAATAATCACTGTTTTATAAGAATTACCCTCAATGTCTGTAATGTTGGGTCCTGGTAATCCTTTATTTTCGTTGTAATCTTCTACTTGAACATTTATTGTACAATTTTGACCACCCAAACTGATTGTAAAACTTGCAATACCTGCCGTATCAGGAACTCCAGAAATAGTGTAATTTACTAAACCTTCACCATTTGCTAGAGATCCTGCTTTTAGATTTGCGGATAATCCTAATACGCCAATGGAGTTATGATATCTTTGTAAATATTCTTCACCATTCCCTCCAGAATAAGTTATAGTAGCACTTACATTATTTGCAAATTGGTGTTTTTTAAGTTTACCTGATATTTTGACACCTCCACAATTAAAATTTGATATAAGATCTTTATAATCTTCTACTTTTAAATTAACTATACAACTTTTACCTCCTAAACTGATAGTAAAACTTGCTGAACCTGCAGATGATGGCGTTCCCGAAATCGTGTAAGTTAACAACCCTTCACCATTCGCTAAAGTACCTGCATCTAGTTTTGCTGTTAATCCAAAAACACCAGTAGAATTATGTGATTTTGATAAATACGTTTTCCCATTTCCGCCTGAATAAGCAATTAATACTTTAATATTACTTGCAGACTTTTGTTTTTTAAGCGTACCAAAGATCTTAATTCCAGAACAATCAAAACCTGTTATCAATACTTCATTTACAGAAATTGGAGTCGTAGTTTCCTTTTTACATGAAATCAGTACAAATATAATTACCAACCCAAAAAATAGTTTTTTCATAGTTGTAGTATTTAAGATTTATTTATGTTATTATTTACCACATTCATACTTAACATTTTTTGTTCCACCAACACTACATCCACTACAGCACTCGCCTCTTTTTATATTATTTTCTGTTGTTTGGTCTTTAATTTCCTCAATTTTTTGAAGTGATTTAGTATTTGGTACACAATTTGGATCATTTGTACAATAACCATTTTTTATTACCCAACATGGTTCAGTTCTATAACACCATTGAGTTGCTTGGTTGCTTGAATTAGTAGATGTTGTTGTTTCCTTTGTACAAGAAATCAACACACATACATATACCAATCCTATAAATAGTTTTTTCATAACTCTAATTATATAAATTCCTAGCAAAGTTTAGATTAGCAAAATTTTCAGCTGGAAAATCCAAATTTATTTCTTCATACTTAACATTCAATACAAACCTTAACTCATCCCTTCTTTTCGGAAAAACAGAATTTGTTTGGTAGTATTTTTTACATCGTTCCTTCGCGTTTATAGACTCCTCTCCAAAAACAAGATCCCATCTTTCATTTGCCAAAACTTTGTTCACAAAATCGTCCCCTAACATTGCACGAATAGATATTACTTCCTCATTTGCAATTTGTTGAACACCTTTTAATTCAGCATATTTTACATTTATTTTATTTTGTTTATCATAGTAAAACAACTCTACTAAATCTACTTTTGAACGAATACAAGTGCTAAAAGCAGGTATAAAGGCTAATTTGTTTTCTTTCAAAATATCAATGAAATTAAACTCTTCTAAACCAAGAGTTAGTTTTGGTGCTATTTCAATCCCAAAAGAACTTAAATTTTGTGGACCTAAAAAATCAGAACTTCTATATGTTTTCGCTTTCATACTACTCTAATATTATTTGTTTAACAATCAACACCTTACTATTTGCATCAATAATATTGACAAAATAAAGTCCTTTTCCTCCCAAAGAATTCAACTTAACAATAGATTTTTGTGTTTGTATATTTTCTTTATACACTTGTTTTCCAGACAAATCATTTATCGTTAAACTATATCCTTTGATCATTTCTTGATTACCAAAATCAATTACTAAATCAGATGCTGTTGGATTTGGGAAAATCTTAATCAAATTGAATTGATTCGCATATAGCCCGGTTGTAATACCAACTTTAATTTTCAAAGTATCTGTAACGGTTAGATGTGTTGTTATTGTGTCAAAAATTGTTTTAGTGCAAATTTGACCTAATGTATCTGAAACAATTAATGCGAAACGTGTACTATCATTACAAGCGCTTGTGTTTTTAAATAAATAGTCAACATAATTAGTTCCTAATTTAGCTTTAGTTGGCTCAAATTTATTATTAACAACTGCATTCCCTTTGAATACACCACCAATTGGCTGTGCAGTCAATAAAAATGAAGCACTAGATGTGTAGACTGGTGTTTTAAAATCTGTTGATGTAGCTGTTTCTTTTGAACATTGTGCATAAAGCTGATTGACTTCTTGTTCACTTAAAGCACGATTATAATAAGCTATATCATCGAGTATACCATTATAAAACTGTGGAGTACCTGAAATACTAGCTCCGAAATAATAATTTCCGTTTGTATTTGAAGTAATATTAACATTTTGAAATGTTGAAATCAATAAATTATTTAAATACATTTTAACTGTACCAGAAGAGAAAGTACATACTAAATGATTCCATTGGTTTTTAATTATTGATTGATCGGATATGTATTCAGCATATTTGCTTGGCGATGTAAAGGTTGTAAATGTAGGTTTCAAACTACTTAAATAAATCTCCCAATTTTCTTTATAGGCATCTATTAAACTAGAATAAGGTTCAATTTGAGCTGTATTAAACCAAATTGAAAAAGAGAAATTACTCAATGATGTTCTTGAAGTTGAAATGTAATTATTTAAACCATTAAAACTATAAGCACTATTTATTTTACCGTTTTTATCACTAGTCAATGTAGCTCCATTAACTGTTCCATTATTTCCATTTCCACTTTCATCATTCGCATTTCCGTTAAAAGGCCACCAGCCAATCAAACCATTTTTTGGAACATAACTAGGTATGTTTTGCGAAAAACTATTTGTAGTAACAATCATCCCGATTAATACTACGATACACATTTTAATTTTCATAATTCTATAATTTTAAATACCTTACAAATAACCCCTTTCCTCCTCAAAATAATGGTATTATTTGGTTTCATTTCGGTTTCTAACCGGTTTGTTATTTTTACTTATTGATGATATACAGATACTTGCGTTGATCCTCTTTGTCTTTCACGCGTTGAATTAAATCGGGATGTTTTTTATTTATTTCTTGGATGAGACGGTGACGTTTTAGTTTTCTGCTGTCGTAGGATAGTTTTTCAATGTCAAACAATTCGTCAATTTCATGTGTTCGGAGCGTATTTCCTGCAGAAGCAGCAACTTTATCAAAATAATTATGTTTTTCCAAAATAGGTAAAGGGGTTGTTATGAAACGCTTTTGTCTTGATTTATAGGTATAAACGATAAGAATAGTTATAATAAGTAGCAAAAAAATCACCCCTATCATTTGCACTTGCTGCTGCTTTATTTTTTGGAGCTTTTTAACAATATCTAATTCCGTCCTATGCTTATGCGATGTGAAAATTAATCGATTTCCAGTACTGCTTATAATGTTACCAAGCTTGTTATATTTTTCATCCAAGAGATGTGTCTCCAAGGTGTTCTTATCAATCACTAACATTTTATGTTGCTTGTAATGAACAACATAATCTTTTAGTTGAATGGTTTCCATGGTGTTTTTGTTCGACCCATAAATCGGTAACGAAACAGTTAGTATGCAGGAAAAAAGAAAAAAACGAATGATACTTCGTTGCATAGTGAATTAATTTGCACTGAATTACAGGCAAATAAACCGATGATTTGAAGGATAAGGGGATAATTTCAGTTGCTTTTTAGTTTCATTTCCGTTGCGCACCGGTTTTAAACCATCTTGCAATCCCTAAAAGAGCGGAATTAGAATTTAATTTGATATAAAAAACGGCGTTTATCGGTATCGTCTTTCTGACGGGTAATAAAATCTGGATGACGTTGGTTCATCTCATTAATCATACGATTACGTTTAAACTTTTTACTGTCTACGTCCATGTGCTCTATGCCGAATAGTGCATCCAATTCTTCCGTATTTAGCATCCTTTTTTCGGAGATTAATTTCTGTTCTAGTACATTGTAATCTAGCACTACTTTTTGAGTTTTCTTCTTTCTAAAGAAATAAATACTAATTACTACAAGCAATACACTGATTATTATAAACATCCAAGTGCTATTACTGGAAGAATGCTTCGATAAATTGGTAGCAACTATTAATGCTTGTTTTGGCGATTTTTTCCACAATTCATCCATGGATATAAGAACCTGCAATGCTTCTTTTCGGTGATTTCCATAGGATAATATCCCCATAGTATTACCACTAATTTGATTAATCTGATCGTACTTAACATTCAACCCTACTTTCTCATTGTCAACAAATACAAATTGCAGTCCTTTACGATGTACTAATACCGAATGGTTATTTCCTACTGTTAGCACATAATCTTTTAAACAAAATACGCGCCCGATAAAACAAACTTTTGGATTTAACTGTTTCTTAATCCATTGTTTATGCTTTAAATCCAACACATATAAATTAGAATCTAACACATCTTTGTCAATGTAATTCCCAATTTTATAATTATTAAATGAAATAATTTTATCTCCTAATTGATAGCTTACACCATAGATAAATGGGGGTTTGTTCCCTTTCGTTTTTTCAACCGCCCAACCTTTTAATTTGGCATTAAAATAAGCAAGGTTATTATTGGTGTTAAAAAATCCATAACCACCCAATGCATAGATGGTATTATTCCACGTAAATAAAAAACGTCCAAAATTACCACCATGAAAAGTACTCTCATCGATGCGTTGTATCGCTCCATTTTTTAATTGGAAGACATAATGATACCCATTTGGAACGACGAAAGTATCCCCTTTGATTTGCACAAAATGATTATAATCAAACAGGATAGATTGCTCGTTCGCAGCATTCCCAAATTGTTTGGACAATTCTGTGCGTATTGCCTTTTTATAATCGAAGGAATAAAGGGCAGTAGAACAAAGGAGGAAAAGTAAAAAGAAAAAACGCATTCGAAAAATTTTAACTCAAAGCTACAAACATATTTGTTACAAAGTGGCGTTAAAAATAAAAACTTGATCAACGCTGGTTTGGCTTATTCTAACTGAATACTAGCAAACGATAACTTACACTTCTTCCTCCTGCTTCTGCTTTCTCTAAAATACCATGTTGAATTAATTCGTTGATATCACGAATGGCAGAGTCTTTGGAACATTTTGTAATTTTTGACCACTTTGAAGAATTGAGGTTTCCATCAAAACCATCGAGTAATTTGTTTAGCATGATTTTTTGTCGCGCATTCAAATCGATTTCGCTATGGATATTCCAAAAGTGTGCCTTTGCTAAAATACGACTTAATAGTTCCTCCGAATTTTTCAAAGAACGTGTCAAGCACTCTAAAAACCAAAGTATCCATCGCGTAATGTCTAAAGAACCTTCTTGGGTACTTTCTAGTATTTCATAGTAGTATTTACGTTCGATTCTTATTTGCGCAGACATACTGTAAAACCGTTGATTGCTTTTATCGGAACGTGCTAATAATGTATCTGTCAAGGCACGCGCAATTCGACCATTTCCATCATCAAATGGATGTATCGTTATAAACCAAAGGTGAGCAATGGATGCTTTAAGTACTAAATCTAACTGATTTTCCTGGTTATACCAATCTAAAAAACGCTGCATTTCTTGTTCAATTGTAACGGAATCTGGTGCTTGAAAATGAACGCGCTCTTTTCCTATACCACCCGAAATAACCTGCATTGGTCCGGAAATATCTTGGCGCCAATCGGCTACCAGTATCGGATACATCCCACTCCTTCCTGTTGGAAAAAGTGCTGCATGCCAGTTAAACAATCGTTCTTTTGTGAGTGCTTGAAAACAATTTTGGGTCGCATCCAGCATCATTTCTACAACTCCGTCCACATTTCGCTCCGAATCAACGGCTCCTGCTAATTCAATTCCAAGCCGACGTGCAATCGAAGAACGAACTTCCTCGGTATTTAATATTTCCCCTTCAATTTCAGAAGTTTTTAATACATCAAGAGTTAATGTATCTAACATCGCGTCGTTTTTGAACTGAAAACCCAAAGATTCCATTTTACCCATTAAACGACCTTGCAAATTCCGTACTTCACTCAATAGCGGAATTAATACATCACTTCGCCAAGTAAAATAGGGCCAATCTGTTTTTTGATAGATATATGATTTTATTCGTTGCATAATATGCGTTAAATATACGCATTATTCGTTGCAAACTATATAATCGTTGCAATATTTGCTGCGAATAAGCGGTTTAATCGTTGCAAAAACGATTTTTAATATATTTAAATATCTTCTAATCTGCTAATCTTCTAATCTTCTAATCTGCAATCTTCTAATCTGCAATCTACAATCTTCTAATCTACAATCTTCTAATTTGCAATCTTCTAATCACCTCGTTTCTCTGATCGCTTTCAAAATAATCTCCCCAGCTTTTTTCATTTCTTGTTCCGTAATTGTTAGCGGTGGAGACAAACGGAAACTATACGGATGCGATAAAAACCAGAAGCTAATCAATCCCAATTCTAGACAACGTTTCACGACTTTCTCTACGCGTTCAAAGGATTCCATGTCGAAGGCGAACATCATGCCTACACGACGGATTTCTTTGATTTCTTGTTCAGGGGCGAGTATATCGACCAATAATTGTCCAAGGCGATCCACTTCTTGGTAATCCACTTCGGATGTTAATACTTCTAAAAAAGCATTGGCACTCGCTGCAATGACTGGATTACCTCCAAAGGTAGTTATGTGTCCCAACATTGGGTTGTAGGTGAATTCGTTTAAATTTTCATGCGAAGAAACTAAGACACCGATTGGTAATCCACCGCCAAGTGCTTTACCTAAGGTAAGTACATCCGGAACAATACCTGTACGTTCGAAAGCGAAGGTGCGTCCTGCGCGGCCCATGCCACATTGAATTTCATCGAAGATGAGTAAAGCACCAACTTCGTTGCATTTATTTCTAAGTGCAGTTAAAAATTCGAGGGAAGATTCACGAACTCCCGCATCTCCTTGAATGGTTTCTAGAATTACTCCAGCAGTTTTTTTTGTGATTTGGTCTAGATCTGTAAGTTGATTATGTCTTAAAAAACGTACATCTGGTAATAAAGGTCGAAACGCTTGTTTTTTGACTTCATTCCCAGAAATACTCAAAGAACCGTTGGTGCTTCCATGGTACGAACCACGAAAAGAAACGATTTCGGTTCTACCAGTGACACGTTTCACAAGTTTGATAGCCGCTTCGTTGGCTTCCGTACCTGAATTTACTGGATACACACAGTTTAAATTTGCAGGTAGGAGGGAAGTCAATTTTTGACACAAGGCCAAGGTGCTGTCTTGTATGTATTCGCCATAGACCATCACGTGCATGTGCTTGTCGACCTGGTCTTTAATCGCTTGTTTGATTGTAGGATGGGAATGTCCAACGTTACTTACAGCAACGCCGGCAATCATATCCATATATGCTTTTCCGGATTTATCGTAGATGTAGATTCCATCAGCAGACGCTACATCGATTAAGTAGGGGAAAGGGTTGGTTTGACCTTGAAGTTTTAAGAAAGCTGATTCTGATTTCGGCATATTATTAATAATAATTGAATCAAAATAATTCGATAAATTATATAGATTGAGGCAGACAAAAAATTAATTCCGCAGTGTACATTAGTACATGAGGAAATTAATTTTGAAGTCGAACGAAGAGATATCTAATTTATAAATTATTTTCTACTAATTACTTTCAAGCAAGCATCCACCACATCTTGTGAATCAATATGGTATTTCGTCATCAATTCCATAGGTGTTCCACTTTCTCCGAAAGAGTCGTTGACAGCCACATATTCTTGCGGTACTAAGAATTCTGTTGTAATTACTTGTGCTACAGAGTCACCTAATCCACCAGCACGCATGTGTTCTTCGGCTGTTACAACACATTTCGTTTTAGCCAACGATTTTAATAAAGTTTCTTTATCTAAAGGTTTGATAGTATGCATGTTGATTAATTCTACGCTAACCCCTTGTGCTTCCAATACTTTTGCAGCTTCAATGGATTTCCACACTAAGTGTCCACACGCAACGATTGTTACATCTGTTCCTTCGATTAACACATCTGCTTTACCGATTTTGAAATCAGCATCCTGTCTAATGAAAATCGGCATTACCGGACGACCAAAACGTAAGTATACTGGACCTTCGTGTTCTGCAATCGCTAAAGTAGCTTGTTTTGTTTGATTGAAATCACATGGAACAACAACAGTCATGTTTGGTAACATTTTCATCATTCCGATATCCTCTAAAATTTGGTGTGTAGCACCATCTTCACCCAGTGTTAAACCAGCATGTGAAGCACAGATTTTAACATTTTTATTGGAATAAGCAACCGATTGACGAATTTGATCATACACACGTCCTGTTGAAAACGCTGCAAATGTTCCTGTGAAAGGAATTTTACCACCGATAGTCATACCAGCAGCCATACCAATCATGTTTGCTTCCGAAATACCTGCTTGAAAGAAACGTTCTGGGAAATCTTTTACAAAAGCATCCATTTTTAACGAACCGATTAGATCCGCACAAAGTGCTACCACTTCGTTGTTACTTTTTCCAAGTTCATGTAATCCTTCGCCAAAACCAGAGCGGGTATCTTTGTTTCCGAAAATTTCAAATTCAATCATGCTTATAAATTTAAAGAGGTTGTTTTATTGGATAGTATTCTAAAATCTTGTTCGTAGGAATAAATCGATGATTTGATACTTTTCATACGGTACGAAATTTTGTATTGTCCTGGTTGTAAGTTCCATTGTCCGGATAAAGATTGTCCATCTAGGTTACAAATCCAATCCCATTTTCCTTGTGTATTCAATCCGAAAATTTGACCAATGGTAGGGTTGTTACATTTGTACGTAAATAATCCAGGCGCTTCAAATTCGATGTTTGTCGTGCTACTTTGATTCACTTGTACCGTATAGTATAGACGAGGAAGTGTAAGAACTTCAACCGTATATTTACCCACGATGTATTTTTCTAATTCATTCAAATCCTGCACATTTAGCGTGGTAGGGTCGTTCGCCAACATTACACGACTTTCGATATCATACGTTCTTGAAGCATTATTTAATCTGCAACGAATGAAACCTTGTGGTGCATCTACTGGAATTGTGTTGTGGGTATTTTTTTTGATAGTAATATCATTTACTTCCCTACGAGGTAAGGTGTTGACTACCAAATCGTATTTAATGGAAGGGTCTAAAATTAATGTATCAGGATTCCCATAACGATTAATGGTATGTTGCATGGTATATTTTAACTGGTTTGTACCAGACTTGTAAAAAAACATGGTAACATCTGTTTCAGAAGGTTTTCCAGTAATATCATTTAAATCTACTTCTACGGTTGTATTAACCAATGCTTTGTTTACCACACTTTTTAAGGCGTTTTTAAATGCACTTTTAGATTCTGCTTCCGAGTAACTACCTATACATTTAAATTGTTCTAAATAAGAAAGATCAAGTCCGAGTCCAATAACAAAAGGGGTAACTACTACTCCTTTATCGTGTAATTTCTTTGCGATTACGCAAGGATCATTGTCACAGGCTTCTAATCCATCCGTAATTAAGATGATGATGTTACGTGAATTCATATCCGGGAAATCCTCGGCTGCTGCTTCTAGTGATCGAGCAATTGGTGTAGTTCCCTTCGCTTTTATTGTTTTAATCATTCCTTTTACGCGACCATAATTATCTTTTGCAAAAGGAACTTCTAATTTGGTGTCGTTACAATCTTGAAAGGTAGCAGTGATAGGAGATTGATGACCATAGACACGTAGTGCAATTTCTAAATTTTCACTTCCAACAAGGCTGTCAACAGCTTGTGCAAGTAATTCTTTTGCAGCTTCAATACGTGTTTGATTATCCGTCCAAGTGGCATTCATACTGTTGGATGCATCCAATATAAATAGGATACGCGTTAATTTCTCTTGTCCAAAAGAAACAAGTGAAAAACTAAAACAAAGTATGAAAAGTACCTTTTTCAATTAATAATCTCCTAGTGTTTCTTCTAATTGTGTTAAAGCAGATGCAAGTTGTTCTGGATTCGGAGCGGAACCATGCCATTTATGTGTTCCTTCCATAAAATCAACGCCTTTCCCCATTTCTGTTTTCATAATAATGACAGATGGTTTTCCTTGTCCTGCTCCAGTTTTTGCTTTCGCTAATGTTGCTTTTATTTCATCGATGTTATGTCCATCCATTTCATAAACAATCCAACCAAAAGCAGCGAATTTAGCAGGTAAATTTCCAAGAGCCATTACATCGTCAACGTCTCCATCAATTTGTCTCCCATTATAATCGATAGTAGCAATAAGTTTGTCTACTTTTTTAGCAGCAGCATAAATAGCAGCTTCCCAAATTTGACCTTCTTGCAACTCTCCATCTCCATGTAATGTGTAAACAAACGAATCGTCTCCGTTTAATTTTTTTGTTTCTGCAGCACCGATTGCAACTGATAAACCTTGTCCTAAGGAACCGGATGCAATACGAATTCCAGGAAGTTTTTTATCGGTACTTGGATGTCCTTGTAGTTTGGATCCTAAACGACGGAAGGTTCCTAGGTCAGCCACTGGGAAATATCCAGCGCGCGCTAGTACACTATACCAAACTGGAGAAATATGACCATTCGATAAGAAAAATAAATCTTCTCCTTTACCATCTATAGAGAATGGTGCATTGGAATGTTTCATGGAATCAAAATACAAAACGGTTAAGAAATCCGCGCAGCCTAGCGATCCACCTGGGTGCCCTGAACTAACTTGAGCTACCATTCTTACGATGTCTCTACGTACTTGAGACGCTATGTTTTGTAATTCTTTTGTTTCCATTTAAAAATATTTATGTGCAAATTTAAGGGTAAAATCAAGAAAAAAGGATTGTTTGGCTATTTAATATTCAGAATTAATTAACAATTCTTTTCCTTTAATTTTTTGTGATTTTGTGTTTTAAAATAGTCCCATCGCTTTCAATAATAAGCAGATAATTTCCATTACTTTGGTTTTTTAAGTCTAATTGAATTTCTTTGGAAAATGATTTTTCTGTGATGATTTTCCCATTCATATCTAGAATTTTAGCTACTGCATCAACTGAATTTTTTAGTTCGATGGAAATATAATCTTGCGTCGGATTTGGAAAAATTAAAATGTTTTCAGGTAGGGTATCTATATTATTTGTGAATTGTTCTACGCGATTAACGAGATAGTTAATCGGATCGATGTCTACAACTTCTTTCAATCCAAGTTCTTTGGAAAAATAGTTTTTTTGGAAATTAGAATTAATCGCTATTCGAATAATCGTATCTGTATTATTTGTTCTTCGGATACGAATATCTATAGGATTTGTAAATAAAGGAGTTACGGTAGGTGCAGATGTTTTTTGCGTAATAATTAATTCGCTTGAATTATCTGATTTTTGGTATATTTTCGCCGAGTACGTAGGATATCCTTCTCCATAATACCATTCGTTAAAATAATTTGTCAGGTCTATACCAGTAGTTTTTTCGATACTCTTTTTAAAGTCAATAGCAGTTGCTGTTTTAAATGCAAATTCTGATTGAAAGTTTCGTAAAGCTTGGAAGAATAGTTCGTCGTTTTGAATAATATAACGTAAGGTGTGAATAATAGCAGCACCTTTATTATAAACTAATTCTCTTGAAAAAATACTATTCTCATTCAAGCTATCTTTAACCCAAGTACTTCCATTAGAGACGGAGAGTACTGAACTATGTATGTTGTTAAGTTTCGCTTTTTCGCTGCCAGGAAATAGTTTGGCTAACATTAAATATTCTGAATAGGTTGCAAAACCTTCATTCAACCAAATATCTGACCATGAACCGCATGTTACGTGATTTCCCCACCATTGATGCGCAAGTTCGTGCGCTACTAATTCATCGTCAAAATAACCTAAAGTGGTCATAGTTTGGTGTTCCATTCCTCCACTAATTGGCGCCATGCAATGTCCATATTTTTCTTTGTGAAAAGGGTAGAGGGAATATATATCGGAGAAATAATCAATAAAATCAGCGGTATTATCTATTTGATTTTTAAATTTAGATAATGCATTTGGGTAAACATAATTTTGAATTAAAATAGAATCGGCATCTTTCGGATG